>CAVUAG010000001.1:0-39417 GCA_963739365.1 uncultured Chloroflexia bacterium
GACCAGCAGCCTGCATGGCCGCCTGCATCGCCTCCACGGACGTGCCGAGGGAGCAGAACCCGTGCGCATCCGGAGGCGAGACGTTGCACAGGACCACGTCGAGCGGGATCAGCCCGCCAGAGAAGAGGCTCGGCACGTCCGACAGGAAGACGGGGATGAACTCGGCGCGGCCCTCGTTCACCGCCGCCCGGGCGTTCGGCCCGATGAAGAGCGCGCGATGGCGGAAGTGAGGCGCCATCTCGGGCGCGAGGTGGGGACCCGGGCCCTCCGTGTGGAGGTGCACCATGCTCACGTTGTGGAGCTCGGGAGCTCGTGCCACCAGGGCATCGAGGAGGGCCGACGGCGTGGCCGCGGCGCACTGGAGGTAGACCTGGTCGCCTGACCGGATATCGGCCACGGCCTCCTCGGCGCTGACGATCTTCATGCCCGCAGTGTAGGAACGGCCGACAGCCGTCCGTACCGGCCGTCCGGACCACTCCCGGTCGCCGTTCGGCACCGAACCGACCCGCCGAGCCACCCTCCGGACGCTGACATGGGACGGCACGGGCGATTGGCGGCCCCTCGGGCCTCGTGTGCTCCCGGAAGGTGACCGGGAGTCACGCCACCGGGGCGGGCAGAGGCAGGCCCCTCGGCCGCGACCGCACCGCGCGCTCGCGCCGCCCGGCTCCCTGCTGCGACTACGTGCCGGAGCCGGGCAGGCGGTGCTTGGCTACAAAGGCCGCGGCCTGGGCGCGGCGCTGGAGGTTCAGCTTCGAGAGGATGGAGCTGACGTAGTTCTTGACCGTCTTGTCGGACAGGAAGACCTCCGAGGCGATCTCCTTGTTCGTCTTCCCCTCCGCGACGAGCTGGAGGATCTTCTGCTCCTGGGCGGTCAGCTGGGCGAGCTCATCCGTGTAGGTCCCGGAGGCGATCCGCCGCACCCGCTCGAGCACCTTCTCGGTGACCGCCGGATCCAGCAGGGACTCGCCCCGCCCGACGGCCTCGAGGGCCGCGATGAGATCCCGCGAACGGATCTGCTTGAGGAGGTAGCCCGACGCACCGGCGATGATCGCGGAGAGGACCGCCTCTTCGTCGGGATAGCTCGTGAGCATGATGACCCGGGTTCCCGGGAGCTCCGAGCGAATCTCCCGGCAGGCCTCGATGCCCGATCCGTCGGGCAGCCGGACATCCATGACGACGATATCCGGCTGGTGGCGGCGGGCCCCGTCGATCGCTTCCTCGACGTTGGCAGCTTCAGCGACGACCTGGAACTTCTCCCGCCGCTCGAGGAGTGAGACCAGGCCCTGGCGAACGACCTCGTGGTCGTCGACGATGAGCAGGCGGAGGGGACGCGGCTCGGACTGCTCCGACATGTCGTGCTTGCTACCTCCCTGGCCGCGCCCCGCCACGGCCGACGTGCGACGCGCTGTTCAGCCCTCCGGCGGGCCGCCGGCGAGCTCGTTCTCATCAGCGGTCCGGGCGCCGGGCACCCGGACGATGATACGCGTCCCACTGCCCGGATGACTATCGATCAGGAGCGTGGCGCCGATCGAGATCGCACGGGTACGGATGTTGCGGAGCCCCTGGTGCCCGATGGCGCGCGGCGCGCCAGGGTCGAAGCCGGATCCGTTGTCGGCGATCACGACCTCGAGGCCGGCAATCTCAGGATCGGGCTCCACGCTGATCGCGGCGCGGCTGGCGCGGGCGTGGCGGGCGATGTTGCTGAGAGCCTCCCGTGCGATCGCGAGCAGCTCCACGGTCCGGTCCGGCCCGATGACCGGGGTCGTGGCCGTTGGCCCGGCGCGCAGCTCAACGTCGATCATCGTGTTGACCCGGAACTCGTCGGCCAGAGCTGCAAGGCCCTCCACCACGTCGACGCCGTCGACGAGCGCCGGCCGCAGACCGAAGATGAAGTTGCGGATGTCGCGGATGGTCTGGTCGAGGCCGTCGATGGCCCGCTCGACCCGGCGCCGGGCTTCGTCGGGCTCGTCATCCATCATCTCGGGCACGTCGTCGAGCGAGAGGCCCACCGCGTAGATCGCCTGGATCACGCCGTCATGGAGGTCCTTGCCGATGCGCTCGCGCTCCTCGACGATGGCCAGGCGCTGCACCTGGTCGTGGAGCCGGGCGTTGTCCATCGCAATCGCCGCGTGGCGGGCGAATGTCTCGATCTCGCGCTGGTCTTCGCTGGTGAACCCGCCGTCTTTCTCCGTCAGGTAGAGGTTCCCGATCGTCCGGCCGCGAACGACGACCGGAACCCCGAGGAACGAGTGCATCTCGGGATGGTTCGGCGGGAAGCCGACGCGGCGTGGATCCGCCATCAGGTCATCGAGACGAATCGTCCTGTTCTCCCGGATGATCACGCCGAGGATCCCATGGCCGCGCGGGGGAGCGCCGATCCGGGCGCGCTCCGGGCGGCCGATCCCACTCGTGATGAACTGCTCGATGGCACCGGACTGATCGTGGACGCCGAGCGCGGCGTACCGGGCGCCGGTCAGGATCCTGACCCGGTCGACGATCACCTGGAGGACCCGGTCCACGGCCAGCACCCCGGCCATGGCGCGGATCGCCTCGTCGACCGCCGCGAGCCGGCGCTCAGCGCGAGCAGTCTCGGCACGGTCCCGGGCGCGCGCAACAGCGATCTCGACCAGGCGCACGGCGTCCTCGACGTGACGCTGGGGGTCGTCGAGCCAGAGCGTCCCCGTGGCCGGCCGGGCCGCGTCGGAGCCGGCGCTGCCGCCGGCGCCCTCGCCCTCCCCGAGGAGCGGCACGGCCACCACCGAGCGGCGCGCGGTGCGGCCGGGCCGGCGGGCCAGGGTCCCCCACCCCGCCGCGACTGGCGCGGATGACTCCATCACGGCCTCGAGATGGGCGCCGGATGCGCCGCAGGCGCGCGCCACCGCCTCCAGGCCGAGCACGAGCAGGCGCCCGGGCAGCGCTGGCTGCGCGGCCCACTCCTGCAGGGCCACCAGGGCAGCGATCAGCTCCGAGGGATCGGACTGCGGACGGGACGCGCCGGTCATCGGCTCGAGCGTAGCAGGGGCACCGCGCGCGTGCACCCTTCCATGCGCGCGCGCTCCCATGCGCACGTGCGTACATCCGTACGCTCGGCACCCCCGCAAGGGGCCGAAGGTCACGCCAGGCATGTCCGCGACGCCGTACCATCCCGGATCATGGAATCCACGACGCCCCCGGGCACTCCCTCGCCCACTCCACAAGGCTCCGAAGCGACTGAGCCGACCGTGCTCGACGCCTCCTTGACGCGCCGCGGCTTCCTCCGGGGCGCCGCGCTGGCCGGCACGGGCCTGGTGGCCGCGACCGTGGCTGCCTGCGCGCCGGCCGCCGCGCCCAGCTGGAACTACGCCACCTCGAAGCCCGCGCCGCTCCCGTCGACGCCGCCCGCGACCCCCGTGCCGACCGGCATGCCCGGGATGTCGGCCGCCCCGAGCGCGACGCCCGCCCCGTCCGCGCCCGTCGGCAACATCCCGGCCGGCTGGAGCGAGCACGACGTCAAGGCTCGTGATGTCGTGCGACGCTACGTGGGCAACCTGGCGCCCGCCCTCCAGGGCATCTACGGCGACGAGGTCTTTGCTCAGCTCGCCGAGATCCTCGGCGCGGCCGACAACTACCCCGAGCTGTCCCAGCCGCCGGCCTGGGCCCAGGTTCCCCAGCTCGTGATCAGCGACATCGTCGCACCCCTCACGCCGAAGCTCGACGGCGACGTCAAGGTGTTCGAGCTGACGGTCGACGAGTTCGAGCACCAGGTCGACGAGAAGTCCCCCGCCAAGCCGCTGTTCGGCTACAACGGCCAGTGGCCGGGCCCCACGATCCGGGTCACCGAGGGCGACAAGGTCCGGGCGATCTTCAAGAACAACCTGAGCGAGACGACCAGCGTCCACTTCCACGGCGTCGACTTCGACAACTTCTTCATGGACGGCGTCCCGTTCATCACCCAGCTGCCGATCGTGCCCGGCGAGTCCTTCGCCTACGAGTTCGTGGCGAAGCCCCACGGCTCGATGATGTACCACTCCCACCACAATGCGACCGACCAGGTGGGCCGCGGGCTCCTGGGGGCCTTCATCATCGACCCGAAAGAGCCGACGGTGAAGTACGACCGCGAGTACATCTGGATCTCGAACGACACGGGAGGCACCGGCTTCACGATCAACGGCCACGGCTTCCCAGCCGTCGTGCCGGTCCTCGCCGCAGTGGGCGAGACGGTCCTCGTCCGGTACATGAACGAGGGGATCATGATGCACCCGTGGCACAGCCACGGGTACACCCAGCGGGTGGTCGCCCGCGACGGGCGCCCGCTGGGCCCAGCCGAGTACGACTGCGACACGTTGGGCGTGAACCCCGGTGAGCGCGCCGACGTGACCATCAAGGCCGAGCGACCCGGGCTGTGGGCGTTCCACTGCCACATCCTGCCCCACGTCGAGGGCCTGGACGGCATGTTCGGCATGGTCACGGCGCTGATCGTCGTGCCCGAGAAATCGGACATCGACGCCATCTACAAGGCTCTCGGAGTCGGCTAGCCCCACACGAGGAAAGGTCCGGGGCGTCCCACCCGGGATCTCAGGCATGGCGCACATCGAGACCATCCTGCTCGCCACCGACACGTCGACGGCGTCCCGGGCCGCAGAGGACCAGGCGGTCGACCTCGCCGCGAGTCTCGGCGCCCGGCTGGTCGTGTTCTCGGTCGTCTCGGGCGCCCCGTCCGCGCGGTCGGCGCGCCAGCTCGCGGTCGAGGCACTCGTGCAACGTGCCCGCGCCGGCGGCGCGACGGCCAGCGGCCTCACCTGGGAGGGCGACGCCGGCGAGTCGATCGTCGACGCCTCCGAGGCGGAGACGGCTGACCTGATCGTGGTCGGCACGCACGGGCGGGGCGCCGTCGGACGGCTCTTCCTGGGCAGCGTGTCGGACCACGTGGTGCGCCACGCGCGATGTCCAGTCATGGTGGTGCGGCCCACGCGGACGACCGCGCCGGCCTGAGCGCCGCCTACTTCGTGTACATGCCCTCGGGGTCGAGCTCGTCGCGGATGAGACTGAGCTCGGCGGACGTGGGCGCGGGCGTGGCGGCGAGCGCGGGCGAGATCTTCGGGTCCCAGCCGATCGTCGCCCGCACCTCGTCCAGGGTGGCGCCCGGGTGGAGGAAGTCCAGGCGCATCTCGCCGTCCTCGTCGAAGTGCCAGATGCCGAGGTCGGTCACCACCACGGATGGCCCGCGTCCCAGCCAGCCCTGCTCGCGCCGGATCCGATCTGCCTTCTCGGCGCCCCCGAGGTTGCCGGGCGAGGTCCGGAAGTCGATCCGCTCCACGAACGAGCGGGCCGACTGGCGCATGATCACGAAGATCTGGCGGGCGTTGATGGCGATCTCGCAGGCCCCGCCGGAACCCGGCAGGCGGGTCTTCGGGGTCGCGTAGTCGCCGATGACGGTCGTGTTGATGTTCCCGAAGCGGTCGATCTGGGCTGCCCCGAGGAAGCCGACGTCGACGAGCCCGCCCTGGAGGTAGAAGGCGAAGAGCTCCCACATGCTCACGACGGCGGTGGCACCCGTGACGATGGTGGGGTCGCCGATCGACAGCGGCAGGCGGGCCGGCTGGGCGCCGAAGGCACCGGCCTCGTAGACCAGCTCCATCTCCGGGGCGACGGTCCGCTTCGCCAGGTTCACCGCGATGTTGGGCAGGCCCACGCCGACGAAGCAGATGCGCTGGCCGGCCAGCTCGCGCGCCGCGGCCACGATCATCATCTCGGACTTGGAGAAGGCGGGCTCCGGGGCAGGCCCGAGGGCGGCCGTCGCGGGGCTGGGCATCGGCTCGGCCATCAGCGGTACTCCCCGTAGTCGACGACGCCGGAAAGGGCGGTGCCGGACGGACGCAGGGATGCGAGCCGCTCTGTCCCGAGCTTCTCGAGGTAGGCGGCCCGGCCGTCGAGATCGTGCACCCAGGCCCGGAGCCACGCGTCCGTGGCCCCGGCATCGCGACTGATCGGGTCCCAGTCGCGATAGAAGCGGTTGTCGCGGTCGTAGAAGCCCTGGACATACGACGGGTGGGCGCCCCACGGCTCGACGACGACGGCGTCCACGACGATGCCCGGCACGATCGTCCGGTTCGGATCGGCGCGGATGACCGCCTCGTCGACAAGCTCCTCCACGACGACGATGACCCGCTCCGCCGCGAACGCGGCTTCCTTCTGGCAGCCCAGCAGGCCCCAGACCTGGGTGTTCCCGGCGACGTCGGCGCGCTGGGCATGGATCACGGTCACGTCGGGGCGGAGCGGCGGCACCGCGTAGACGATCCCGTCGCCGTACGGGCTCTCGATGGGCCGGATCAGCGGGTTCACCACCGGGAGGTCGGTCTCGAAGTAGGAGCGGAGGGGCATGAAGGGGAGCTTCGCCGCCCCGGCCGCGTAGCGGGCGACCATCCCGAAGTGGCTGTACTCCTCCAGCTCGAGGCTGGCTTCCGGGCCCTCGGTGACGCGACGGATGGCATTGAGGCCGCCCACGCCCGGGTTGCCGAGCCAGCTGAAGATCAGCTTCCGGGCCACTCCCGCCGCCACCATCTGGTCGTAGATGACATCCGGCGTCATCCGGGCGAGGACCAGGTCGCGCCGGCGCTGGCGAATGATCTCGTGACCGGCGGCGAAGGAGATGAGGTGCGTGAAGCCCTCGATCGCGACCGTGTCGCCGTCCCGTACGAGCTCGGCGACGGCGTCGTGCATCGTGGCGACCTTGGAGCTCAACCGCGCGCCCTCCGTGTTGCCAGCCTCGCCCAGCCCCGGTGACGTGCTGCTCGCGTCGCCGCGCCCGTCACCCTACATCGAGGAGCCGAAGTCCTCGCGAATGATGCCGGACCGACTCGCCGCCTCGACCTCCTCCACGGCCGCCGCGCGGTTGGTGGCCACGTGGGCGACCGACTCCGTGAAGAGCCGGATCGCGGTGGCCATCTCGTCGGCGGTCACGACCAGCGGCGGTGACATCCGCACGCAGTCGTCGCCGGCCTCGAGCACGAGCAGCCCCCGCCCGAAGGCCTGCATCTGGACCGCCTCCGCGGTCTCGCCCGAGTCGAACTGGATCCCGATCATGAGGCCCTTGCCCCGCACGTCCCGGACGAGGTCCGGGAAGCGCTCGAGCAGCGGCCGCAGGTCACGCAGCCCCTGCTCGCCGCGCTCCGCCGCGTTCACCATGAGGCCGTCCTCGAGGAGGTCGATCGTCGCCATCATCGCGGCCAGCGCGACGGGGTTGCCCCCGTACGTGGAACCGTGCGCGCCGGTGGCCCAGTCCATCACCTCGGCCCGCGCGACCATCGCCCCGATCGGCATCCCGGACGCAATCCCCTTGGCCGTCAGGAGGATGTCGGGCTCGACGCCGAAGTGCTCGATCGCCCACATCTTCCCGGTCCGCCCGGCCCCCGACTGGACCTCGTCCGCGATGAGCAGGATCCCGTGCCGGTCGCAGATCTCGCGAAGCCGCGGCAGGAAGGCCGCGTCGGGGACGACGTAGCCGCCCTCGCCCTGGATCGGCTCGACGATGACGGCCGCAAACTCGTCAGCCGGCATCAGGCGCCGAAAGACCCGCTGCTCGAGCTCGTCGAGCCCGGCGCTGCCGAAGGGCACGTGATAGACGCCGGACAGGAGCGGCCCGAAGCGGGCGTGGTACTTCGCCTTCGACGCGGTGAGGCTGACCGCGCCCATGGTCCGCCCGTGGAAGGCACCCAGGAAGGCGACGACGTTGGGGCGGCGGGTGTGGTAGCGGGCCAGCTTGAGCCCTGCCTCCACGACCTCGGCCCCGGAGTTGGCAATGAAGACGCGGTTGGGCCCGCGCATCGGGGCAATCCGGGCGAGCCGCTCGGCCGCCCTCGCGTAGATCGGCAGGTAGAAGTCGGACGCGCTGAAGTGGATGAGCTCCGCCGCCTGCGCCGCGATCGCCTCGACCACGCGCGGGTGGGCGTGGCCGGTCGAGTTCACCGCGATCCCGGCCGCGAAGTCCAGGAAGACGTTGCCGTCGATGTCCTCGATCGCGCAGCCCTCGCCGCGCATGGGGACGATCGGGTAGGCCCTCGGCAGGCTCGGGCTCGTCCAGGCATGGTCGTACTCGATGTGGGCGCGGGCCTTGGGGCCTGGCAGCTCCGTCACGATGTTCGGCACGGATCGCACCTGAAGCGTCGAGCTCACGCGGGGTCCTCCTGCTGTGTGGCACAGGCCCGGGGTGCGTGCGGCGCACGCCGCGAACGCATAGAGATTATGCAGACTGGATATGTCGCCAGTATAGCCGAACGGGCTGGTCGGAGAGAGCCTATTGGCACGCAGACGCCGCTGCGGGAAAGGCCTGCCGAGCGCGAGCCCCCTTCGTCAGTCGCGGCTCACCGTCAAGCGTCAGACGGTGCCGACCGTCAGTCGACGATGGTGTGGCTCTGCTCGCGCATGAAATGGGCGGGGTAGTAGATGCTCAGCCCCGCCTTGCCGGTCGAGCCCGAGCCCTTCCAACCACCGAAGGCCTGGACGCCGGGCCAGGCACCGGTCGTGGCCCCCGCAGCGCGGTTCACGTAGAGGACCCCCGCCTCGATCGTGTCGAGGAAGCGGTCGATCTCGGACGGGTCCTCGCTGTAGACACCGGCCGTGAGGCCATAGGTGCTGTCGTTCGCGAGACGCACGGCCTCTTCGAGCGAGTCCACGGCGTGGACGGCCGTGAAGGGCACGAAGAGCTCGTCCTGGAGGAGGCGGTGGTCGGCGGAGAGGTGCCCGACGATGGTTGGCTCCACGAACGTGCCGCGGGCGAGATCACCATCCGAGAGGCGCCTGCCGCCGATGAGGACGCGGCCGTCACGCCGTGCGTCGGCCGCGGCCGCGAGGTAGCGCTCGACGGCGCGCTCGTCGATGATCGGGCCGAGCCAGTTGTCGCGGGCCAGCGGATCGCCGATCGTGATCTTCTCGGTCTTCTGGACCAACAGGCGGACCAGCTCGTCGTGCACGCGGCGCTCGACGTAGACACGACTGTTCGCGGAGCACTTCTGCCCCCCGAAGCCGAAGGCACTGCGGACGATCCCGTCGGCCGCCTCCTCCAGGTCCGCCTTCGCCGTGACGATCGCCGGGTTCTTGCCGCCCATCTCCACGATGCACGGCTTGGGCCACCGCTTCGAGAAGGTCCGGAAGAGGGCCATCCCGACCTCGTACGAGCCGGTGAAGACGATTCCGTCGACGTCCGGACTCTCCTGGATCTCCTGCCCGACACTCTCGCCGGGTCCCATCACGAGGTTGAAGACGCCGTCGGGCAGGCCAGCGTGGCGATAGGCCTCGGCCAGGAGGGTGCCGCTCATCGCGCTCGCCGACGCGGGCTTGAAGACGACGGCGTTGCCCGCCATCAGGGCGCCCGAGCTGGGGCCCGCCGCGAGAGCCATCGGGAAGTTGAAGGGGCTGATGACCGCGAAGACGCCAAACGGGCGCAGGACGGAGCGCGTGCGAACCGTCGGGTCACCGAGATTGTCCATCGCGTGGACGTACCCGTCGTTGCGTTCGTAGACGTCCGCGTAGTAGCGGATCAGGTCGGCGGACTCCTCCACCTCGCCCAGGGCCTCGAGCCGGCTCTTCCCGACCTCGATGGCCATCAGGGCTGCGTACTCCATCTGGCGCTCGGAGATGAGGTCCGCGGCCCGGCGGAGGATCGCAAGGCGCTCCTGCCACGGCACGGCGCGCCACGCCGGCTGCGCGGCCCGAGCCGCGGCCACCGCGTCCCTGGCGTCCTGGCGCGTTCCCCGGGCGAACGTCCCGACGAGGATCTCGCGATCGATCGGCGAGCGGAGGTTGAACGAGCCCTCGCCGTCGCGACCGGCGCCGGCGATCCAGTTCTGGTGGTGGGCGCCCAGGCGGGAGCGCGCCTTCTCGATGCCTGCGTCGTAGAGCGCGTGGAGCTCTTCGTTGTCGTTGCGCAGGGTCGCGTAGGTGATCTTGGGGCGCGGTGCCAGGCTGCTCATCGGGATCCTCCGTGCACGGGGACGCGGGCGCGGGCAAACGGGACCGGGAGCGTACCGGTCCGGCGGAATTCGGTCCAGCGCGTGTCCAGCGCGCGATCAGCGGGGTGTTCAGCCCCCCGAGAAGATGGGCGAGACGAGGATCCTGTCGCCCTCGCGCACCTCCTCGTCCGCGCTGGCACCGTGCCCGTTCCTGGCGATGATCATCGGTCGGGCCCGATCAACGGCCACGGCGTCGAGGAGGTCGGCGATCGTCGCCCCGGGCTCGACGTCCAGCTCTCTGCGGCTGAACCCGACCGTGTGGACGAACCCGCCAGCCAGCTTGAGGGTGACCTTCATCTCAGCGGATCGTCGCGTATGCCTCCGCGGCCGCCGCCTCGGTGCCGAGCCCCAGGCTCTCGAGGGTGGCCCGGGTCGGGATGCCGCGGTCGTCGTAGCCCCGGATGTCGTAGTAGTGCTGGAGGAGCGAGTCGTACTTGTCCAGCTCCAGGATCCGCCCCGCGATCGGCCCCTCCTGGTCGGCGAACGCCGGATCGAACCAGGCCGCGGGCACGTAGTCGGCGGTCCGGTCGGTGTCGGGGAACTCGCGCAGCCAGAACAGCTTGATCAGCGCGTAGATCCGGTCGGAGATCGGCCAGAAGTCCTCGAGCTTCCAGTCCTTGCCGGTGACGGTGTTGAAGTAGATCGGATAGTGCTCCACGCCCCAGCCCACCTCCACCCACGGGAAGCGGCAGGTGATGATCGACTCGAAGAGGCCGCCCCGGATCCGCTGGAGATCGACGATCTTCTGGGCCTTGTCGCGGCCGTACGACTCGCGCGGCGTCTGGTTCACCTCGTAGGTGATGATCCACGACTCCTTGTGGTGGGCGCCGATCGGGCTCACGCCGAAGGCGAGGGCCATGCCCGGGATGAACTTGCAGTTGTAGGCCGAGATCTCCAGGCCCTTCACCTGCATGGCATAGGCCTCGGACCCGTGGCCGAAGGCGCGGGCCGCCTCGCGCGTCCCGTTGGCGAGGATGTCGCCGACGCCCTCGCGCCGGGCGATCATGCCCAGGACCTTCTTGAAGCCCGCGATGTCCCCGAAGCGCAGGTCGCCCTCCGTCGCTCCCTGCTCGATGGCGTCGGCGTAGAAGCCGAGCACGCCGCCGGCCGAGATCGTGTCGAGCCCGTAGTCGTCGCACAGGTAGTTGAGGGCGCCGACCTCGGCGAGGTCGTAGAGGTCGAGGTTCGGCCCCAGCAGGCCGATGTTCTCGTAGTCGACCTCTGCCTCGCGACCCTCGTCGTCGAGGACGGCGATCCCGCAGCGCATCGTGCAGTTCGGGCAGCCATATGTGGCGACGCGCGCCGCGTGGACCCGCTCGCCGTCGACCATCCAGGCATCCGGGTGGTGCGTGCCCCGGAAGTTGTGGACCGGGAGCGCGGCGACCTCGTTGCACCAGGGCAGGACGCCGGTCGTGCCCTGGAGAGACCAGCCGGCCTCCTTGTCGATGCGGTGGACCTCGCGCAGGTCGTCCCGGCCGAGCTCCTTCATCTTCGCCGGGAAGGCCTGCGGGATCGGCTTCGAGCCCGTCACCACGATCGCCTTGAGCAGCTTGGAGCCCATCACCGCGCCCATGCCGGGCCGGCCGCCCGAACGCCCCTCGAGGCTCCGGACGGTCGCGTAGCGGACCATGTTCTCGCCGCCCTGCCCGATGTTGAGGACGCCGGCGCCCTTGCTGTAGCGGGCGTAGATCCAGTCGTTCGTCTCGATCGTGCCCTTGCCCCACAGCTCGTCGGCGGGCAGGAACTCCACCGTGTCGTCGTCGACGACGAGCATCGTCGGGCGCTCCGCGCGGCCTTCGATGATCAGGGCGTCGTAGCCGGCCTTGCGCAGCTGGTCGGTCATGCGCGTCCCGAGGTTGCCGTCGCCGTAGCCGCCGGTCGCGGGCGACTTCGCCGCCACGATCGTCTTGCCGGTGTTGGGGGCCGGGATGCCGGAGATCGGGCCGACGGCAACCACCAGCTTGTTCTCGGGCCCAAGCGGGTCGATGCCGGGGGCGAGCTCGTCGTACAGGATCTTGACGGCGAAGCCGCGGCCGCCGATCCAGGTGTTGGCGAACTCCTCCGAGAACGTCTCCACGCGGCTCGTCCTGGTGGTCAGGTCGACCCTGAGGATCTGTCCGGTCCAGCCATCCATCGTCAGCTCATCCTCGCAAGTGGGTTGTCGGGTCGACCGTAGGCGGGTGTGGCGTTCCCGGCAAGTGGAATGGAGGCTCTGATCCCGGGAAGAATGGCCCTCCCGCCCCGGATCAGTCCAGTGCCGCGACGACGTCGCTCATGGCCGCCGCGACCGCGTCCGGGACGGCCCGCCCGCGCAGCCCCGGGACGTCCTCGGCGGCTGTCCGCCCCGTGAGGACCAGGATCGGGCGCAGGCCGACGCGCCGGGCCCCGGTGATGTCCTGGATGCTGTGATCTCCCACCATCGCCACCTCGCGATGCCGGAGGGCCTTGCCGCCGGCGGCGGCGACATCGGCCGCGAGACCGCGGAACGCGGTCCGGAACATCAGGGGGCCGGGCTTGCCCGTGAGGCGGGCGCGCGTCCCCGTCGCGTACTCGAGGGCCGCAACGAAGGCACCCGAGTCGATCGTCTCACCCCGTGCCGTGAGCCACCACGGGTTGCGGTGCATCGCGATCAGCTCGGCGCCGCGGCGGACCAGGCGGAACGCGCGGTCCATGTTCTGGTAGCTCAGGTCCTCGGCGGCGTCGCCGATGACCACGGCGGCCGCGCGGGCGTCGTCGGCATCGGCGGCCTCCAAGGCCATGAGGGGATCGTCGGCGAACTCCCGCAGCCCGTCTCGATGGGTCAGCACGAAGACCGGCTGCCCCGGAAACGTGCGCCGCACGTGGTCGACCGTCGTCGAGAGGGAAGTCACGATCCGCTCGGCCGGGATCGGCAGCCCCAGCCCCGCAAATCGCGCGGCCACGGTCTCGCGGTGCTTGGCGGAGACGTTCGTCGCCACCCGCCACGGGATGCCGCGCGCGTCGAGACGGCCGAGCGCCTCGGCCACGCCGGGCAGGGCAGCGCCCGGCGAAACGAGGACCCCGTCGGCGTCGAAGATGACGGCCCGGACGCCGCGAAGCGCGTCCCGCAGCCCGGTCTGTGTCGATGGACTCATCGCTCGAGTGTACCGAGGTTCGCCCTCCAGCGAGCGGCCGGAGCGCCGTCGGCTCCCGGGCTGGCCGTCACTCCCCGCCCGGCTCGCCGGCCGCAGGTGGCGGCGTCCACGACGGCCGCCGGGCGAGCCAGATGACGAGGATCAGCCCGAGCGTCGCGAGCCCGGCCCGCGCGGCGAGAGAGTCGACGACGTACACGACCGAGACGACGAAGGTCACCGTCACCATCACGATGGCCACGGCCTTCGCCCGCGGGGGGATCGCGCGGTGCTCCTGCCACGCCACGATCGTGGGGCCGAAGGTGCGGCTCCGGACCAGCCGGTCGTGGGCTCTCGTCGAGGCCCGCAGGTAGCAGGCCGCGGCGAGGAGCACGAACGGCGTCGTCGGCAGGACCGGGACGACGACGCCCAGCGCCGCGAGGCCCAGGAAGACCGTCCCGAGCGCGAAGAAGACGGCGCGAACCGGACCTGCACCCGCTAACGGGAGCCGGGAGGTCGGCCGGCCAGGCGTGGGGCTCACGCACCCAATCCTAGCCGCAGGCGAGCGCGATGCAGCCGGCGACCGAGAGTTGCCCGAGCCCGCGGGGCCCGGGACCGCGAACCGCTAGGATTCGCCCTCGGACACCGCGCGGGACCACCCTGCCGAGGGAGGACCACTTGGGGCTGCTGGACGGCAAGAACGCACTCATCTTCGGGGTTGCCAACGACCACTCGATCGCCTGGGGGATCGCGCGGGCGCTCCGCGAGCACGGGGCGACGGTCGGGTTCAGCTCGCTCGAGAGCCTCATCGAGAGGCGCGTTGCCCGCCTGGCGGCGAGCCTCGGCAGCACGTTCGTGGAGCCCTGCGACGTCCGCGACGACGCGGCGGTGAAGGCGGTCTTCGATCGCTGGGGCGCCGAGGTGGGGAAGCTCGACATCCTGGTCCACGCCCTCGCGTTCGCGAACCGCGAGGACCTCGAGGGCGCGTTCGTTGACACGTCCCGGGACGGCTTTGCGCTGGCCCTGGACGTGTCGGCGTACTCGCTCGTCGCGCTCGCCCGAGAGGCCCGCCCGCACCTGCGCCCGGGCGCGAGCATCCTGACGCTCACCTACTACGGGGCCGAGAAGGTCGTCGCCCACTACAACGTGATGGGCGTGGCGAAAGCCGCCCTCGAGGCGTGCGTCCGCTACCTCGCGGTGGACCTCGGACCCGCAGGCGTGCGGGTCAACGCGATCTCGGCAGGGCCGGTCCGAACCCTCGCCGCTCATGGGATCCGCGGCTTCCGAACGATGCACGACGCGTTTCGCGACGTGGCGCCTTTGCGCTCGAGCATCACGATCGAGGACGTCGCGGGGACCGCAGTCTGGCTGGCCAGCGACCTCTCGCGCCAGGTCACCGGCGAGACCATCTACGTGGACGGCGGCTTCAGCGTCCTGGGGGTGCCAACGCCGGAGGCGTGATCGCCAGGCGCCAGTGACCGTGCCGCATTCGCGCTGCGAACGAGTCCTGCCGGCGAGCGTCAGGCCGGTCCCGCGTCCGGATCTCCCGCCAGCCACGCCTCGTAGCGCGAGGCGAACAGGGCCGGGGCGCCGCCCGTCGCGAGGAAGACGATCGCCCGGTGTGGAACCGAGCGGGGCGGCAGCGCCACCAGTCCGGCCAGCGCCTTCCCGGAGTAGACCGGATCGAGCAGAAGACCCTCGAGGCGAGCCGCCAGGAGCAGCGCGTCGCGACAGGCGCCGGTCGGCGCCCCATAGCGCTCGCCGACCTGGTCGCGCACCAGCCACGGTTCGCCCGATGGCCGCGGCAGGCCGACCGCCGCGGCGACCTCGACGGCCAGCACTCGCACGGTCGACGCCGGATCGACGATCGCCCCGACGTCGACTCCCATCACCCGCTCGTGGCCCAGGCGCGCCGACAGCCCGGCGTGCGTCCCGCCCGAGCCGGTGGCGGTGACGACCACGACATCCTCGTGCCCCAGGTCCTCGAGGATCTCGTCGGCCGCTGCGACGTAGGCGCTCGCGCCGAGAGGCGACGAGCCGCCGATGGGGATGACGTACGGCCGGCGACCATCCCGACGCAGGTCGTCCGCGATCTGCTCGAGGGCCTCATTGAGCTCGTCCATCGCGATCGGGCCGAGGAAGCGCCGCTCGGACCCCAGCAGGACGTCGAGCACCTGGTTCGCCTCCAGCCGGTCGGGAGGCGGGGCGTTGAAGGCAAGGACACACCGGAGTCCGGCCCGAGACGCAGCCGCCGCCGTCATCCGGGCGTGGTTGCTCTGGAGGCCGCCTGCCGAGACCAGCGTATCGGCGCCCATCGCGAGGGCATCGGCAACGAGCAGCTCCAGCTTCCGAGCCTTGTTGCCGCCCATCGCCAGGCCGGTGCAGTCGTCGCGTTTGACCCACAGGCGCCCCGCGGCCAGCCCGAGCCCTGCACCGAGGCGGTCGGCGGGCTCGAGCGGAGTGGGCAGGTGGGCGAGGCGGAACCGGTCGGGCATGCGGGCCATGATGCCGCAGCCGCGCCGGTCGGCCGCGCCGTCGAACCCGCGCCGGAAGATGCCGTGGGGGAACCCGCGGCGCTCGCCGCGATGTCGCCCCGCTCACCAGCCCCCGGTGCCTGGCTCGCCCTTGAAGGGACCGACGACCCGCGACGTGACCCAGCCGCCGTAGAAGCCGCCGGCTTGCGGGCGAGCCTGCTCGTCCCCAACCCAGGCTTCGTCGACCTTCGACACGTAGAACGCGAGGTGGCCGGCGATGGCCTCGAAGCCGGGCGACGGCGCCGGGTAGACCCACGCGACGTCCTCGATCCGCCGGCCGGACGGCAGGACGAGCGTCAGGTACGACGCGCGCCCCTTGAACTCGCAGATCGACGAGCTGGACGACGCGACGAGGAGGTCGGCGCGGCCGTCGGCGAGGGGCAGGTAGTAGGTCGGCGGATGGCTGGTCTCGAGGACCCGGAGCGCCTTGACCGTGTCGGCGATCACGATGCCGTCGACGACGACGCGGATCCGCTCCGGGACGGGCTCGACACGGGGCGGGCGGGGGTAGTCCCAGGTCGACTCCTGGCCGGGAGCGGGGACGATGCGCGCAGGGCGGTTCATGGCGGCGGACCTCGCCTGGATTTCGTGCGTCGTCGCCCGGCGGATGGAGGCAGCCCCGCGTCGCGTCAGGTCAGCCGCGGCAGGCGCGGCAGCGGCCGACGATCGTGACGTGGGACAGGTCGACCTCGAACCCGCGCTCGGATTCCAGCGAGGCGCACGATCGACGCGGCATCCCCGGCGTCGAGCTCCCAGCAGCCGCCGCAGATCCGGCAGTGGAGATGACCGTGCACCGCGCCGGGCAGCACGTGGTACTCCTCGCGGCCGTCCGGCCCGTGACCGTGACGGACGATCCCGAGGTCCTCGAGGACGTCGAGCGTGCGGTAGACCGTGGACGGGATGGTCGCCGGGTCGCGCTGCCGACACCGCTCGATCAGCTCCACGCCGGTGACATGCCCGTGGGTCTCGGTGAGCACCGCGACCAGCGTCCGGCGCTGGGGCGTCCAGCGCAGCCCGCGGTCGTGCAGGCGCTCGCGGACCGCCTCCCAGACGCGGGAATCGTCGCGACGCACCGGCGGGGGCAATCCAGCACGGCTCATGGCCCGGAGTATAGGCATCACGCCGCGACTCCAGCACTTGTTGCAATCCGGTTGCAGGAGAGACGGGTCGCGTCTACAATCGTCCGAGGCGGACGCGCAGCCACGACCGGATCGGAGGGGGATCTTCGTGTTCGCATCGATCGCCGGAGCGTGCCGCCCAGGGCGGGGGGCCGGGACCGCTGGCGCTCCACGCACCGGATGGCTTCCTCAGCCTGCCGATCGCGGCGCTCATGTGGGTCATCACGATCGCCGTGACCGCCATCGCCGTGAAGAAGACCAACGAGACGCTTCGACGAGCGCGCCATCCCCCTGATGGGCGTCACCGCCGCCTTCATCTTCGCGGCCCAGATGTTCAACTTCCAGGTGATCGGCGGGACCTCCGGGCACCTCCTCGGCGGCGTGCTCGCGGCGGTGCTGCTCGGCCCGTGGGCCGGCACTCTCGTGATGGTCGCCGTGGTGGCAGTCCAGGGCCTGGTCTTCCAGGACGGCGGGCTCGTCGTCATGGGCGCGAACATCTTCAACATGGGGATCATCGGGACGCTCGGCGGGTACGCGGTCTACCGGGCCCTCTGCGGCCTCTTCCGCGGCGAGGAGCGGGGCCGGATCCCAGCCGCCGGGATCGCCGCGTGGCTCTCGGTCTTCCTGGCCGCCGGCGCGATGGCGATCGAGCTCGCCCTGTCGGGCACCACCGACCTCGTGCTGGCCCTCACGGCGATGCTCTCGATCCATGCCCTGATCGGGATCGGCGAGGCGCTGATCACGATGGCCGCGCTGGCCTTCGTGAAGGTGACGCGGCCGGACCTGCTCACGCTCCGCGACGCGCGCGCGAGCGCGGCCGCCTGAGGAGGATGACGTCATGAGCGACCTCTCCCCCACTCCCGCCGGCACGACCGCGGAGCAGACGCCGGCTGCGCGCGCCGAAGGGCCTGCTGACCCGCTACTGGTGGGTCGCCGGGCTCGCGATCGCCGCCGTCGTCGCGATCCTCGCCTCGGCCTTCGCTTCGGGCGACCCCGACGGCCTCGACTCCGTCGCCATCGAGCAGGGCTTCGAGGAGGCGGGGCAGGAGCCCGGCTTCGAGATCCTCCCCGACTACACGATCCCGGGGCTCGACGGGACGGCGTCCACGATCATCGCCGGCATCGTCGGGATCGTCGTGGTATTCGCGCTGATGCTGCTGCTCGGCCGCCTCCTTGCCCGGCGCCGAAACCGCGCGGCGGCCCGACCCTGAACCTCGACCGCTACCTCGCCCGCGACAGCGTCGTCCACCGCCTCGACGCGCGCCTCAAGTTCGTCCTGACCGTCGGGTTCATCCTCTCGATCAGCCTGCTGCCCGTCGGGTCCTTCGCGGCCCTGGGGATCGCCTGGCTGGGGCTCGCTGCGCTGTCGACCCTGGCCCGCCTGGGGCCCCTGCGGCTGGCCAAGTCCTCCTTCTTCGCGCTGCCGTTCGTTCTTGCCGCCCTGCCGCTCGTCTTCACCCGCCCCGGAGATCCCCTGGCGACGATCGAGATCGGGCCGATCGTCCTGACCATCAGCGGGCAGGGCCTGCGCGAGTTCGCGACGATCGCCCTGAAGAGCTGGGTGAGCGTGCAGGCAGCACTCCTGCTCTCGTTCACGACCCCGTTCCCGGACCTCGTGGAGGCTCTCCGGAGGCTTCACGTGCCCCGGCTCCTCGTCGCGATCATCGGCTTCATGTACCGCTACATCGCGGTCCTGACGGGCGAGGCGAGCCGCCTCAATCGGGCCCGCCAGAGCCGCTCCGCGGTCGTCGAGGGTCGCGGCGGCGGCGGCGTTCGATGGCGGGCCACGGTCGTGGGCGGGATGGTCGGCTCGCTCTTCCTCCGCTCGTACGAGCGCAGCGAGCGCGTCTACGCGGCCATGCAGGCCCGCGGCTTCGACGGCGAGTTCCGCTCGATGGGCGGTCGGGCCCTGACGGCCAGCGACTGGACGGCGTTCGCGGTCGGCGCCACGGCGATCGTCGCCTTCGTCATCGCCGGCCAAGTCCTCCTTCCCCGCCCATGAACGGAGCGACCAGCGACGTGAGCCCGGCCACGCCCGACACCCGCGCGCATGTCCACGACCACGCCCACGAGCACGGCGACGGCACGGGGCCTGGCGAGGTCCACGAGCACGCCCATCCTCCCGGGGCGCTTCACGGTCGACCCGTCGTGGCGCCGGCCGTGCCCGACGACGTCGTCGCCCGCTGGATCGACGTCGAGCATGTCCACTTCGTCTATCCGGACGGCTTCGAGGCGCTTCGGGGGATCTACCTCCGGATCGCCCGGGGCGAGAAGGTGGCGCTGGTGGGGCCGAACGGGGCCGGCAAGAGCACCCTCATGCTCCACCTCAACGGGATCAACACCCCGACGCACGGCGAGGTCCGGATCGGCGGGACGGCGATCGACAGGAAGAGCGTGAAGCGAATCCGGGCCGAGGTCGGCCTCGTCTTCCAGGATCCCGACGACCAGCTCTTCAGCCCGACCGTCTTCGAGGACGTCGCCTTCGGCCCACTCCACATGGGCGTGCCCGAGGTCGAGATCCATGAGCGGGTCGAGCGCGCCCTGGCGGCCGTGGGCATGACCGGGTTCGAGCGTCGGCTCCCCCATCGCCTCTCGCTCGGCCAGCGCAAGCGCGTGGCCCTCGCGACCGTCCTGTCGATGGATCCGAGCATCCTGGTCTTCGACGAGCCGTCGGCGGGCCTCGACCCGCGCGGCCGGCGCGAGCTGATCCAGCTCCTCCGCACCCTCGACCAGACGCTTCTCGTGTCGACCCACGACATGCGGCTGGTCGCCGAGGTCTTTCCGCGGACGGTCGTGATGGACGGTGGGGAGATCGTCGGCGATGGACCGACCGCCCGCCTGCTGGCCGACGACACCTTCCTGGAGGCGCACGGGCTCGAGCGACCCTGATCGGCCGGCGGCGGGTCCGGCCGATCTCCGCCCTAGGGCGCCGGCGACACCACCGGGAGGGGGATGATCAGCTTCTGGCCGACCCGGATGAGATTCGGGTTCTCGATGTTGTTCGCCGCCTGGATCGCGGCCACCGTCACGCCGTACGTGCGTGGCGATCCGACTCAGCTGGTCGCCGCTCTTCACCACGTAGACGACCGGAGTGGGCGCCGGGGTCGGCTCCGGCGTGGGCTGCGGGGACGGCGTGGCGCTGGGCGCGATGCTCGGCTCGGTGGTCGGCCCTCCGGCCGCCGTCGCGACGGGGGTCGCGGCTGCGCTCGGCGACGGCGACCCGGTCGAGATGCCGGGGCCGGGCAGCACGACGGGCAGCATGAGGCCCGCCACGAATCCCGCGGCCGCCACGATCGCGATCGTGGCGACTCCAATCAGGAACCGCCGAAGTCGACCCGGGCGCGGCGGCCCCTCGGCAATCGGGGCGGCCGTCACGACGGGGCGGTCGCGCTCGCGGACGACGGGCGCGACGTCCGGCTCCGACTCCGGCTCGGGCCCAGGGCCGGGCTCGAGCTCACCCTCGCCGTCGCCCTCCGGCCCCACTCCGGTGACGTCTCCCGAAGCCGACCCGTCCTCGCCGAGCGGCTCATCCCGGAACCAGCCTGCGGACTCGGCATCGACGTCGCCGTCCGCGGCGGCGTCCGGCTCGGGGCCTGGCTCGAGACCCGGGGCGGCGAGATCACCTGGGGCCATCTCCACGTCGGGACCGGAGTCTGCGCCGACGGCGACTGCACCGCCGGCGGCGGCGATGCTGGCGGCGGCCTCGAGCTCCGCCTCGGCCTCGGCCGACGCGGCGTCAGCCGGTGCGAGGGATGCGGGCGCGGTGACGGCGTCCTGGATCTCGACGTCGGGCGTGGCGGCGTCCTGCGTCTCGACGTCGGGCGTGGCCGCGCGCGACTGCCCGGCGCGTGGAACGCGAGGCTTGGATCGTCGGATGCGCGGCTCTGGCATGGGCCGGATTGTACCGAGCACTCCCCGGCGTGCATGCGCCGCGCGAACGGGCTGCGGCCGACGGGGCGACAGCCGGCGTCACGCACGCCGGAGCTCCCGCGGCTCAGCCCGCCTCGGACACCTCGAAGCGGCCCAGGCGCCAGACGCCGAGGAGCACGGCCACGGTCAACACTGCTGCCGCGGCGACCAGGGCGACGAGCGGATCGACACCGGTTCCCGGCCCCGCCTCGCCGATCCCGGCGACCGCGCTCACGACCGCCATCGCGTACTCGCGGATCGAGAGGATCTGCGTTCCGGGCAGAAGCGACGTGAGCAGCCCCTCCCAGACAAGCACGTAGCCGAGCCCGATCACCAGGGCCCGCCCGGTCATGACCGAGAGGGTGACGAAGACGGCGCCGTAGAGGACGGACGCCAGGAGCGCCCCGAGCGCCATCCCGGCCTGGAGATCGAGCTCGGTCGGACCCAGCACCAGGAACCCCGAGACGAGTGTCGAGGTGACCGCGAGCGCAGCTGTCGCAGGGGCAGCGACGAGCATCGCACCAAGGACCACCGTGCGGCGCGGCACCGGCTTCACGAGCAGGTAGACGATCGTGCCGTCGTCGATCTGGGTCCCGAGGGCGCCGGTGCCGAGGATCAGCGCGGTCAGCGGGATCGTCAGCGCGAGGTTGAGCCCTTCGAACACGTCGACCGCCATGGAGGCGGGCGAGCCCAGGCCGCCGGCCACGGCCAGGATCAGCGCCACGAGAACCGGCACGAGAGCGAGAAGCACGACGCCCAGCGACCGCCGCCGGCCGAGCAGGGCCCGGGTCATCAGCCGCCAGAGCGGCCCGAGCGCGGCGGGACGTCCGCCGGGCGACCGGCGCCGCGCGCCCGCGGGAGCAGGCCCGGGACCCGTGGACGTGCTCATCCGCGGACCAGGTAGGAGAAGACCGACTCGAGGGATTCGTCGGCCGGGATCAGCTCGAAGATCGAGATGCCCGCGGCCCGGGCGATCCCGGCCAGCTCGCCGGTGAAGGCCGCGTAGTCCGCCGCGTGGACGACCAGGCGGTCGTTCTCGACGGCCACCCCGGCCACGGTCGGGCGAGCGACGATCGCGGCGGCCAGGGCCCGATCGTCGGACGTGCGCAGCTCGAAGGCATGGGGTCGATCGGTCATGAGGCGGCGGATCTCGCGAAACTCGCCGGAGGCGGCCAGGCGCCCGGCCACGACGACGAGGACGCGCTCGGCGACGCGCTCCACCTCCTCGAGGATGTGCGACGAGACCAGGATTGTGGCACCGCCGGCGGCGAGCGACCGGAGCAGGTCCATCATGTGGAGCCGCTGCCGGGGATCCATGCCGTTGAACGGCTCGTCGAGGACCAGCACCCCCGGGTCGTGGACGAGCGCCGCGGCCACCTTGGCCCGCTGGCGCATCCCTTTCGAGTACGTGGCGAGCGCGCGGTCGGCGGCACCGGTGAGCTCGACCGTCGCGAGCGCGCGCTCGACCGCGTCCGCCGGGGCCGCGACGCCCTGGAGATCGGCGTTGAGGCGCACGAACGCCCGGCCCGTCAGGAAGCCGAAGACGGCCTCGCGCTCGGGCACGAGCCCGACCCGTCGAAAGACCTCCGGGTCGCCGTACGTCGCGCGCCCGTCCACGGTCACCGACCCCGCGGACGGATGCAGCAGGCCCGCGATCATGTGGAGAAGCGTCGACTTGCCCGCGCCATTGGGCCCGAGCAGCCCGGTGACACCGGCCCCCAGCGAGAACGACACCCCGTTCACGGCGACGACGTTGCCATACCAGCGCGAGACGTCCCGCAGCTCGACGACGTCGACGGTCATGCCGCGATCCGCCGGTAGCGCAGGAGCAGGATCAGCGGACACGCCAGCGACACGACGAACGGCGGTGCCCGCGAAGGCCCAGACCGGCAGGTCCGAGCGGAGGATGGCGGGCATGGTCGGCTCCACGCCGAACAGCAGGGCGGAGACGCCGTCCATGAGGGCGAAGGGGTCCAGCAGCGCGACGAGCGCCAGCGGGCCGTCGAAGCCGATCCGGTTCGACGAGGAGGCCGACAACGCCGCTCAGGACGAGGATGGCCGCGATGATCGCGCCGGCGGCGAAGGCTCGCCGAACCGTGAAGGCGCTGGCGACCAGGCCCGATGCCGGCGAGCAGCGCGGCGTCGACGATCGTCCGGGCGACCGCGGTGGGCGCCAGGAGGGGAACGACGTAGGCGAGACCGTCGAGAGGCTCGGCGTCGCGAAGAGCAGCCCGGCCAGCAGGATCGACCTGGGGCAGCGCGAGCACGAGCGCCAGCGCGGTCAGCAGCGCGAGGTACTTCGCAGCGACGTAGTCGATCCGCTCGAGGGCGCGGCTGAAGTAGAGCGTCAGGACGCGGTGGCGGTGGTCGCGGACCAGGAGCTCCGGCGCCTGCGCGGCCACGAAGAAGACGAGCAACGACCTGGACGAAGCGGAGGTAGCCCTCGAGGTCGATCGGGTTGAACCGGCGGCGGCCCGCCGGCGAGCGCCCCGATCCCCACGCTGAAGACCGCGGGGAGCGCGATCAGCCCGCCGAGGACGAGCGGCGCGATCTTGGCCCGGCCGCTCCGGCCCAGCCCGAAGACGGCCCGCAGGCTGTAGACGAAGAGCGCCGCGACGGCGTGGCGCCGGCCCAGCCGCGGGCCATCGTACCGGCGGTAGCCGAGGTCGTAGATGCTCCCCGTGGCGGAGCCGGCCAGGACGTCAGGCGGCGTCGCCATCGGCGTCTCCCTCGGTCACGTCGCGAAACATGTCCTCGACTCGATGCCGAGCGGGCTCCATGCGCGTCAGGGCCAGCCCGCGGTCGGCGACCGCGTCGCGCACGAGGTCGAAGGGCCGAGCGTCAGCGACCGTCACCAGGAGCCGTCGGGGCCCGTCGGCGCGGGCCGCGACGCCCGCGGCGACCAGGTCGGCGGCAACCTCCGCCGCCCCCTCGTCGAGCTCGACGACGAGCGTCCCGGTCCGCCTGGTGAAGCTGGCGAGCGGGGCGTCCCGCAGGAGCCGGCCCGCATCGATCGCGATGACGTGGTCGCAGACCTGCTCGATCTCGCCCAGCAGGTGCGAGCTGACGATGACCGCCATGCCGAACTCGGTGCCGGTCCGACGGACCAGGTCGAGCATCTCGTCGCGCCCTGCCGGGTCCAGGCCATTCGTGGGCTCGTCGAGCAGGAGGAGCTGCGGGTCGTGCACCAGGGCCTGGGCGAGCTTGACCCGCTGCCGCATCCCCGTGGAGTAGCCGCCGATGGCGCGGTAGCGTTCCTCGAACAGCCCCACGTGGCGCAGGACCTCTGCCGCCCGCTCGCGCGCCGCGGCCCTCGGCAGGCCGGACATCTCGGCGAGGTGCGTCACGAGGTCCGTCGCGGAGACGTCGGGCGGCAGGACGTCGTGCTCGGGCATGTACCCGACCTGCTCACGGATCCGCGAGCCGTCGCGTCGGACGTCGAGGTCCAGCACGGCGGCCGAGCCGGTGGTCGGTGCGAGGAGCCCGAGGAGGATCCTCAGGAGCGTGCTCTTGCCGGCGCCGTTGGCACCGACGAGCCCGACGATCCCCGGCTGGATCGCGACGGTGAGGTCGTCGAGGGCAAGGACTCCCCCGCCGGCACCCGGGTATCGGAAGGAGAGTGCCTGGGTCGTGACGAGGGCCATCGCGGTCGAGTCTAGTCTGTCGGCGTCGTCACGGGGAGCGTGGCGTCACGGAGGCGGCGCCCTCATGGCGATGGCGCAGCCCACGGCGCATCGACCAGGCGGTGCGCGATGTTCCGCCCGTCCTGCGTGCGGTACCCGACTGAGATCGGCTGGAGCGTGACCGCGTGCTCGACGAGATGCGCCGCGGCGAAGGCCGCGCCGTCGACCTCGAGCTCGCCGATGTCGAAGCGCATGATCTCGCCCTGCTGGGTCCGCAGCGTGAAGCCGGTCACCTCGCCCGTCGGCGCGTCCACCGCGATGACGATCCCGGCGGCTGCCTTTCCCGGATCGCCGCACCCGCCCGCGATCAGGGCGAGGCCGATCATGAGCGGGATGATCGAGCGAGCCACCGCGCCTGCCTACCGGATGCCGGTGTCGTACGCGACGTCCACCGCGGCCCAGGCCGACGGCGCGTCCCCGACCTCGACCACGACTGCCGCCGCGGTGCCGAGCAGGCCCTCGACGGGCTGCGGCTCAACGGTCCAGGAGCCGCCGCCGGGAACGGCGACGAGGAAGGTGCCATCTTCGGCGGTCGCGGCGCGCGCGACTTCGGCACGGCTCGCGTCACGGATCACGATCACGGCACCGGCGACGGGGCGGTCCGCGCAGGCCGGGTCGGGGGGGATCCGCTCCACGGGGCAGACAGGACCAGCGAAGGCCCGGCCCGCGATCCACGGGCCGCCCTCCGCGGGAATCGCCACCGGCGGGTCTTCCGGTGCTCTCGCCATCCCAGCCGCCCGCCGAGCCGTCGCCCTGCCCGTCGCCGACCGGATCTCCCCGCTCCTCGACCAGGGTCACGACCCCGGTGGGATCGACGTCGTAGACCCAGCTGTGGCGGTTGATGCAGCCGGCCTGGCAGTCGCCCCAGCCGATCGTCACCACGACCCGCCAGCCCACCACGGCGGGCGACACCTCGTACCAGGCGGACTGGCCGATGAGGTCCGGGTCCGTTGGGCGAATCCCGGAGAAGCGGGGGTCCTGGGCGAGGACGCGCGCCACGGCCTCGGCCTCGGTGAGCACCGCCCCGCCCGGCGTCGCCGACGCGGCCGGCGTTGCGGCCGGGGCGTGGACGCGGCCGGGGGCGTCGACGCAGGGGCCGCCGCGCCGCCACATCCGGCGACGCTGATCGCGGCCAGGAGCGCGAGCATGGGCAACGCGGCAAGCGGTTCGCGGATCTGCGGCAGGCGACGACGGTCGTTCATGGCCCCCTGACGGTACCGCGTCTGGACCGGTTCCGGCGACCGCGCCGAGGCCCACCCCGCGGCCCTGCCGGAGCGACCGCGCAGCCTGCGATCGCACCCGGGCCGACGTCGACCGTGGCCGGTGCGCCGGCCTGCACCATCGATCTGCTCGCGGCCGGGTCCACGTGGGCTACGATCGGCCCGACAGAACCACCCGAGAGGTGCAGACCGGGGCACGACACAGGCGACCCCGGACTGTCACACGTCCGGTGGGAGGACGGAGAGCGTGATTCACCAGGTCCGCGAGCTGCACGTCCGGCGGGAGGCGCGGGCCCGCTACGGCGTGGACACCGCCCTCTTCACATTGTCGGGTAACGCCATCCTCTCGGACCTGCGGGCCGTGCGCGCCCTGGCCGCCGCCATGACCGCGGAGCGTCGCGCGACGGGGGCCACGGATCCCACGGTCACTGCCGGCTCGCTCAACGCGATGGGCCTCATCGACGAGATCCTCCACGCCGTGGTGGCCGTCTACCGCGAGCACGAGGATCCCGAGGCGGTCGATGACGCCCTCGATCATCTCGACGAGGTCCTCGGCACGGCGGCCACCGACGAGGTGCTCCTGCGCTTCACGACCGGCTTTCCGCCCCTCGCCGTCCACCTCGGCGAGCTGACACCCGAGGCCTATCTCGCCGGGGAGACCGAGGGGATCCCGAATCGCGAGGTGGCGCTCGAGGAGCTGGCGGCCTGCTGGCTCGAGAACGCCAACCCGGCGTTCGCCCCCTATCGCGAGCTGTTCGACGACCGCGACCTGGCGGCCGCGACCGCCTACGACCCCGTGATCGACGAGCTCGGGCGCTTCTTCGCCGGCCGAGCCCCATTCGGACCGGACCAGCAGGACCTCGTCACGATGCTGCGCGCCCCGGCCCTGGCCGAGCCCGGCTCGCTGGTCGGGCAGCTCCGCTGGATCCGGGCGCACTGGGGCAGCTTCCTGGCGACCTACCTGGGCGAGCGGTTTGGCGCCCTGATGGATCGGCTCGTGACGGGACTCGACGTGGTGGCGGAGGAGGAGCGTGCCCTCTGGATGCGTCATCATCCGGGCCCGGGTGGCGGTGGGACCGGTCACGCCCCTTCGTTCGGCGGTCTCGACGCCGAGCCGGAGCGCTTCTCCGTGGACCGCGACTGGATGCCGCGCGTCGTGATCATGGCCAAGAGCACGTACGTCTGGCTCGACCAGCTCAGCCGCACGTACGGGCGCGACATCCGTCGCCTCGACCAGGTCCCCGACGAGGAGCTCGACCGCCTGGCGCGCTGGGGGTTCACGGGCCTCTGGCTGATCGGCCTCTGGGAGCGGAGCAGGGCCAGCCGCCGTCATCAAGCAGTGGCGCGGCAACCCGGACGCGGTCGCGTCCGCCTACTCGCTGCGCGACTATGCCATCGCCGAGGACCTCGGCGGCGAGGCTGCTTGGGACGTCCTGCGCGAACAGGCCTCGGCCCGGGGCATTCGCCTGGCCTCGGACATGGTGCCCAACCACATGGGGATCGACTCGCGCTGGGTCGTCGAGCACCCCGACTGGTTCCTGGCGCGCCCCGACAGCCCCTACCCCGGCTACACGTTCGGCGGCGCCGACTTGTCGGACGACCCGCGGGTCGCGATCCAGATCGAGGACCACTACTGGGATTCGACCGACGCCGCCGTCGTCTTCCGGCGCGAGGACCGCTGGACGGGCGAGGTCCGCTACCTCTACCACGGCAATGACGGCACGAGCATGCCGTGGAACGACACGGCCCAGCTGGACTACCTCAAGCCCGAGGTCCGCGAGGCCGTCATCCAGACGATCCTCGCCGTCGCCCGGCGCTTCCCGATCATCCGCTTCGACGCCGCGATGACGCTGGCCAAGAAGCACATCGCCCGGCTGTGGTACCCGGAGCCCGGGCAGGGCGGCGCGATCCCGTCGCGCGCCGAGTACGCCATGACCCGGGATGCCTTCGACGCGGCCATCCCGGAGGAGTTCTGGCGGGAGGTCGTGGACCGGGTCGCCGCGGAGGTGCCCGACACACTCCTGCTGGCCGAGGCCTTCTGGCTGATGGAGGGCTACTTCGTCCGCACTCTCGGCATGCACCGGGTCTACAACAGCGCCTTCATGCACATGCTCCGCGACGAGAAGAACGCGGACTACCGGCTGTTGGTGAAGAACACCCTGGAGTTCGACCCGGAGATCCTCAAGCGCTACGTCAACTTCATGAACAACCCCGACGAGAAGACGGCGATCGAGCAGTTCGGGACCGGCGACAAGTACTTCGGGGTTGCGACCGTCCTCGCGACGATGCCCGGCCTGCCGATGTTCGGGCACGGCCAGGTGGAGGGGTATGCCGAGAAGTACGGCATGGAGTTCCGGCGCGCCTACTGGGACGAGCGGCCGAACGAGGGGCTGGTCGCCCGCCACGAATGGCAGCTCTTCCCGCTCCTGCATCGCCGGCGCCTCTTCGCCGAAGTCCGGGACTTCCGCTTCTACGACGTCGTCGACGACGCGGGTCACGTGAACGAAGACGTCCTCGCCTATTCGAACCGGAGCGGCGGGCGAGCGGTCCCTCGTGATCTACCACAACCGCTTCGGGTCGATGCGCGGACGGATCCGCGATTCGGTCGCCTTCGCCGCGAAGGACGATGCGGGGGCGAAGCACCTCGCGCGGACCTCGCTGGCCGACGGCCTGGGCCTCTCGGAGGACCCGGGGGCGGTTGTCATCTTCCGGGACACACTCGACGGGATGGAGTACATCCGGGAGACGGGCGACCTGCGCGACCGCGGGCTCCGCGTCGAGCTGGAGGCCTACGGAGCGCGCGTCCTCCTCGACTGGCGCGAGATCGGCGGCGAGGCGGCGGCCGAGTACCGCGCCCTGGCGGCGGACCTGGGCGGGGCCGGCGTCCCGAGCGTCGAGGCAGCCCTGGCCGAACGCCGGCTGCGCCCGCTCCACGACGCCGTGGCCATCCTCGTGAACGATGCCCTCGTGCGGGAGGTGACCGAGACGCTGACGGCGCACCTGGCCGCGGCGGCGCGCGAGGCGGCCCGGGCGGCCGTCCCGGGCGACGCCGCCGCTGCAGCCGCCGCGGCCGCCGCGCCGGCCGCGACAGCCCCGAACGTGCCATCGATCCTGCCCGCCCTCGCGCCGGACCTGGACGCCCTCGTCGACGCCTGGCGCGGGCGCGCGCTCGACGCCCTGCGCGCGGTCCGCGCCGCTGCCCGGCCCACGGTCCCGGACGGCGCCCTCGAGGAGCAGGCAGCCAAGTTCGGGACACGCCTGCGCGCGGCCCTGGACGCTGCCCTCGCCCTGCCGGCCCTGGGCGCCGCGCCGGACGTCCCGCGCGCGTTCGTGGCGGCGGCGCTGCCCCCGGACGCGGCGACCTGGGGCGCGCTTCTGGGCTGGCTCGCGGCCGACGCGATTGCCGTCGTCGTCGAACCCGACCCGGACGCGCGCGTGGCGCGCGGCTGGTTCGATCGCGCACGCCTGGGCCGTGTCTTCGCCGACGCGTACCGCTGGCGCGGCCTGGACGAACGCGCAGCCTGGTGGACCGTCGAGACCGTCCGCCACCTCGTCGCGCGACCCGGCGCCGCCGCGCTCGTCGCGCCGGCCGGCGAGCGGGCCGGCCGCCTCGTCCGGGCCTGGTTCGCCGACGACGATCTCGGCCGATGGCTGGGCGTCAATCGCCACGAGGGAATCGCCTATCTCAACCGCGAGTCGTTCGAGGCTGCCCTGCGCTGGATGGTGGTGCTCGTCGCCGTTGACGGCCCGCTCGCGCAAGCGGAGGGCGTCGGGACCGAGGCTCGCCTGGCCGGCGCCCACGCGCTCGCGCTGCGACTCGCCGCGGACGCCGAGGCCGCCGGCTACGAGGTGGGGCAGCTCGTGGATCTGGCCACCGCCTGACGTCCTGGCGTCGGCGTCGCCCCGGGATCCTCCCGCGGCTCCGTCCGGGTGCCCGTCGGGCTCGTTGTGCGCGCCGCGGCCACCCGCCGCGCGTCGTCTCCGAGGAGCGCGCTGAGCGCGGCAAACGCCCAGGCCATGACGAGGGCGATCGCGATGCCCAGCGGGCTCGCCATCCAGGCGCGCAACGCCCCGACGACCGGGACGCCGCCGGCCACCACCCCGATGATCTCGTCCGGGGTGACCAATCCGGCGATCCACGACTGCCACGGCGTCGCCGCGGGTCCTGTAGCCGACCACCGCACCGGACTCGTCGCGCGCGACGGCTGCGACCCGGTGCGTGACGAGCGACCCTCCCGGACTTCCGATCACCGCGACGGCGCCGACGGGAATCGCGGCAGGATCGGCCGGCCGGGTGACGAGGAGCAGGGATCCGGCCGGGTGGACGGGAGCCATCGAACCCGTCGTGAGCGAGATGGGCCGGAGTCCTCCGAGCTCGAGGAGCACCGGCACCACGAACACCACGAGCGCCCCGGCCGCGACGACGCGAACCGCCAAGGCCATCGTTCGTTCGGCCGCCGCCAGGGCCTCCGGGGAGGCGCCGGGCGTCGGCGGCGCGCCGCGTCCCAGGCGGCGGAGGACGGCGGCGGTCAGCAGGAGGGCGACAGCCGGCAGCAGCGCAGCGACGAGGACGAGCGACGGCCCCGGGAGACCGGCGAGCTCCCGCAGGTCCGCGGGCGAGAGACCCTCCGCGATCGTTGCCGGACGCGCCAGGACCTCGACCACGTCGGTCTCGAAGACCGCGACCGCCGCCCCGACTGCCAGCGTGGCCGCTGCTGCCGCGGCACCCAGGGCCGCCAGCGCGGCACATCGACGGCGCGCTCCCCCGCACCGGCGACGACCGGCGATGCGCCGGGCGGTGTGTCGCGCGGTTCCGGGACAGGGAGGGCGAAGGGCGGTGCTGTCATGGTCGGGCTGTCGGCAGAGTCTCTCGGCCCGTGGCGGAACAGGAGCCATCCCCCGGAGGTCCCGGTGCCGGTATCCTGCTCGACCATGACTCCCGAGCCCTCGCCGACGCGCCCTCGGGCTCGTCGCTCCCGGCCTTCGGAGCGCAGTCGATGACGGCGCCTCTCCGCGAGGTTCTCGTCCAGCGGCCCGGCGCCGCGTTCGGCGCCGCCTTCGACGAGCCGGCCCACGGCTTCCTCCACCCGGTCGACCTGGAGCTGGCCCGTCGCGAGCACGATGCCTTCACGGACCTTCTCACGCGCCTCGGGGTCCGGGTCCATGAGCTCGGGGCGGTCGACACGCCCCACCCGGACCTCGTCTACACGTACGACCCGCTCCTGGTGACGGACAGCGGGTCGATCATCCTCCGCTCCGGCAAGCCGACTCGCCGCGGCGAGGAGAGCGGAGATGGAGGCCTGGCTGACCGCGCGCGGCGTCCGATCGCGGGGGCGGATCACGTCGCCCGGCACCGTCGACGGCGGCGACACGTTCTGGCTCCGGCCGGATCTGCTCTGCATCGGGCGAACGCTCCGCACCAACGCCGACGGCACCCGCCAGCTGGCCAGCCTCGTGGGCGGCGACGTGCGCGTCTTCGACGTCCCGTACTGGCGGGGCGACGCTGAGCTGATCCACCTCCTCTCCGTGATCTCGCCGGTGGCGGACGACCTGGCCGTCGTCTTCCTGCCCCTGCTGCCGGTCGGGCTCTGGGAGCTGCTCGGTGACCTCGGGATCCGGATGATTCCCGTGCCCGACGAGGAGTTCGCGACACTGGGCTGCAATGTCCTCGCGGTGCGACCCGGGGTCTGCGTCGTCGCCGACGGGAACCCGGCCACGCGCCGCGCCCTCGAAGCGGCCGGGTGCGAGGTCCACCCGTACCCGGCGTTCGAGATCGGGATCAACGGCTCCGGCGGTCCCACGTGCCTCACCCGCCCGCTGCTGCGGCAAGCATGAGCAAATCGCCACGCCAGGTCAGCCCCGCCGGCGTCGCGCGCCCCATCCCCGCCGCGACGGCGGAGCGGGCCGCCCGTGCCGCGGCGGCGGTGGACCCGACGGCGATCGAGGCCGACCTTCTCGCGCTCGTGGCAATCCCGTCCATCACCGGCGACGAGGGCGCCGCACGCGACGCCGTGGCGAGGCAGATGGCCTACCTCGGCCTCGCGATCCGCTCGTGGGACGTCGATCCTGTCGCCCTCGCGGCCGACCCCGACCACCCTGGCTCGGAGATGCCGCGCCGCAGCCTGCCGCTCGTCGCGGGCACGCTTCGCTGGCACACGACCAGGCCCCCGCCTGCTCCTGGTCGGCCACATGGACGTGGTCCCGCCCGGCGATCTCGGCAGCTGGTCGCTGGATCCCTTCGGCCCGGAGCTGCGCGGACGGCCACGTCTACGGACGCGGTGCCTGCGACATGAAGGGGGGCCTCGTCGCCGTGCTCGCGGCTCTCGTCGCGGTCCGCGCGAGCCGTCGACCCGGCCGACCTCGCGGGGAGAGGCGGTCGTGCCTGGCCGTCCCGGCCGAGGAGGACGGCGGGGCCGGCATGCTCGCCGCGATCCGCGCCGGCTTCGTGGCCGACGCCGCGATCATCACCGAGCCGACGCGCCTGGAGATCGTGACGGTGCAGGCCGGCGCGATCACGTTCCGCCTCTCCGTCCCGGGCCGCGCTACCCACGCGTCGGTCCGGCGCGAGGGCGTCTCGGCGCTCGAGAAGCTCGAGGTGCTCCACCGCGCGCTTCGGGCCGACGAGGCCGCTCGCAACGCCGCCGAGACGCGCCCCGAGATGCGGGCGCTGGGCCTCCCCTACCCCACGATCATCGGAACGGTCCACGGCGGCGACTGGGCCAGCACCGTGCCCGACCTCGTGGTCGCCGAAGGGCGCTACGGGGTGCGGGTCGGCCAGGTTGCCGACGAAGCGGCCGACGAGCTGCGCACGGTCGATCGCGGCTGCCTGTGCGGCGGATCCGTGGCTGCGCGAGCACCCGGCGACGGTCACGATCGACGGCGGCCGCTTCTCCTCGGCCGAGATCCCGGCCGATCACCCGCTGCCGCTGGGACTGGCGGCGCCGCGGAGAGCGTCCTCGGCCGGCGTCCAGCGCTCGTCGGCGTGCCGTACGGGTCTGACATGCGGCTCCTGATCCGGCAGGGCGCGACACCGACGGTCATGTTCGGGCCGGGTGATGTCAACGACGCCCATGCGGCGGACGAGCACGTCGCGCTCGACGAGGTGGTCGCCTGCGCCCGCGTCCTGGCTGCCTGGCTCGTCCGGGAGCTGGCGCCGGCCTGACTGGCGCGCCGTGAGCACCGGCGATCGGGTGGCATGATCGTCCGTGCCCACCCCACCGCCGTGAGGAGAAGACCATGAAGATCGAGGATCTCGAGGGCGTCGGCCCGGCCTTCGGTGCCAAGCTTCGTGACGCGGGCGTCCTGACCACGGACGATCTCCTCGCCCAGGCCGGTCCGGCGGCCGGCCGCAAGGCGCTCGCGACGAGCACCGGGATCAGTGCCGATCTCCTCCTGCGCTGGACGAATCACGCCGACCTGTACCGGATCTCGGGAATCGGCTCCGAGTATGCCGACCTGCTCGAGGCGAGCGGGGTGGACTCGTGCCCGGAGCTGGCGCAGCGGAACGCGGCGAGCCTCGCCACGACGATGGCCGAGGCCAACGCGGCCCGGTCGCTGGTCCGGCGACTCCCGACCGAGGAGACCGTGAAGGGCTGGATCGAGCAGGCGAAGACGCTTCCGAGGGTCGTCACCCACTGACCTCGGGCACGATGCCCGGCCGGGGTCGCACCCGCGCTGCCAGCGCCGCAGCACCGGCAACCACCGCATGGAGCTCGGCCGTTACTTGCGGCCGTGCTTCTTCTTGTGCTTCTTGCCCTTGCCCTTGCCGGCCTTCTCGTCGCCGCCGGCCGGGCTGGGAGCCGCGTCTGCAGTCGGGGATGAAGCCGGGGCCGCTTGTGGCGCAGTCGCAGCAGCGGACGCTTCGGCCGGAGGGGCGGCGTCCGCCGAGCCGATCTCCTCGAGTCCCCACATCGTGTCGAGCCGGCTCTGGAGCCGGACCAACCCGATGGGGTCCAGGCGGTAGTAGCGACGCGTCCCCAGGGGCCGCTCCAGGACGAGCCCGGCCGCCTTCAGCACGCCGAGGTGCTGGGAGACCGCAGGCCGGCTGACGGGCAGGTCCGACGCCAGGTCGCCGACGGTCCGCTCGCCGTCGCGGAGGCCCTCCACGATGGCCCGCCGCGTGGCGTCGCCCAGAGCTTCGAGGGGGTCGGTGGGATCTCGGTAAGCGTTCACGAACCGTAATCTGCCGCTCAGCGCCCGCGATGTCAAGTCCCAGCCTCGCCTCGAGTGTCGTCCCGGGTCCTTTCGGCCCGGCCCGACGGATCCGTTGCACCCCCGGCATGGATGCCCGCGGCACCCGTATGCTGCGCTCGTGGCCCCCGACCTCGTCCACGCCGGTCACCACGTTCCGCTCGTCATGGGCGGAACGCTGTTCGACGCCGCGGACGAGCTGGACATGGTCGTCCCGGCCTCGTGCCGGCGCTCCGGCCGGTGCCACGAGTGCATCGTGGAGATCCTCCGGGGTGGCGACGCGCTGTCGGCAACCGACGAGCAGGAGAGGTTCCTGCGCCCCGGCTACAGGCTCGCATGCCGTGCGACGATCGTCGGCCAGCCCGCCGAGGGGAACCTCGAGTTCATCGTCCTCCGCCGCCGCCTGAAGATCCTGATGCCACCGTCCGGCCCGCCCCTGGAGGTCGATCCGGCCATCACGATCCGGGACGGCCGTGTCCGCTGGTATGACGAGGACGTAGACGCCGCGCGCGAGCGGCTCCTCGGGATCGCACTCGACGTGGGAACGACGACGGTCGTCCTCCAGCTGTTCGACCTGCGGTCCGGCGAGGCGCTCGCCGTCGGTGCCTTCGAGAATCCCCAGCGATTCGGGGGCAGCGACGTCATCGGCCGGATCTCGTACGAGGCGGAGCGGCCGGGCGAGCTGCGCCGGGCGATGCGGCGGGCCCTCAACCATGAGCTGTCGCGGCTCTACGCCGAGAGTGGGATCGAGCGCCACGACGTCCTCGAGATCGTGGTCGTCGGCAACGCAACCATGCGCGACCTGTTCTTCGGCCTCGACGTCGCCCCGATCGGGCACTCACCGTTCCGGAGTGTCACCGAGACGGCCTGGCGAATTGGCGTCACCCCGGATTCGAGCATCGTCCGGCTCGCCCATGAGCTCGGCATCCTCGTCCATCCCCGGGCCAGGGTCTGGGGAGCGCCGCTCATCGCCTGTCACGTCGGCGCGGACGCGGCGGCCGACCTGCTGCCGGCCGGGATGCTGGAGGCTGCGGATCCGGCAACGTCGCGTGGGCCGGCGATGCTGGTCGACGTGGGCACGAACACGGAGGTCGTGATCACGAACGGGACGCGTGTCCTCGCAGCGTCGTGCCCGGCCGGTCCCGCGTTCGAGGGCGGCCTGATCCGCTTCGGGATGCCCGGCTCCGAGGGAGCCATCGAGGCTGCCCGCCACGAGGAGGGGGCCTGGGTGGTGCGGACGATCGGCGACGTGGAGCCCGAGGGAATCTGCGGCTCCGGCCTCGTCGACGTGCTCGCTGAGCTCCGGCGGATCGAGGCGATGACGCCGACCGGCGCATTCACCGGCGGCAGCTCACAGGTGACCCTCGTCCCCGGCCAGGGGATCACGTTCTCGCGTGCGCGACGCCGCCCAGCTCGCCCAGGCGAAGGCGGCCAATGCCGTCGGCATGCGCGTCCTCCTGCGCCACCTCGGGCTGGCGCCCGGCGACCTCTCCGCCCTGCACCTGGCCGGCGGGTTCGCCTCGCACCTGGACGTCCCCAACGCCCAGCGGATCGGGTTCCTCCCCCCCGTCGCGGCGGACCGCGTCGTCCAGCACGGCAACGCCTCGGTCCGGGGCGCGGCCGCCCTCCTCCTCTCCCGGCGGAGCCGCGCCCGACTCAGGGCGTTCGTCGGCCGGATCGAGCACGTGGAGCTCGAGGCCGAGCCCGACTTCTTCGACCTGTTCGTCGACGGCCTCCGCTTCGACCCCCTGCCGTCCAACGTGGAGACACCACCCACATGACCGCCGCCAAGCTGACCCTGCGCGACCGCCTGACCACCACCGACGAGTTCGTCGACCGTCACCGAGATCGTGCCCGCCCGGGGCCTCGCCCTCGACCCGCCCGCCCGCCGCAGCCTCGAGGCCGCCCGGGCTCTCGCCGGTGACCCGCGGATCGCCGCCATCTCGATCACCGACAACGCCGGCGGCCACGCCATGGCCAGTCCCATCCTCCTGGCCGAGGAGCTGCTCGCCCGAGGCCAGGATGTGATCGTTCACGTCGCCTGCCGCGACCGGAGTCGCAACGCGCTCCGCACGCTCGCGTGGGAGCTCGAGGCCCGGGGGATCCGCAACGTCCTTGCCGTCTCCGGCGATCACCCGGTCGAGGGGACCGGTGGCCTCTCCCAGCCGGTCTTCGACCTCGATTCCGTGGGGCTGATCGCGCTCTACCACGCCCTGGTCAACGAGCCCGGGCCCGACGGCGCGGACCATGCCCCGGGCCTCTTCATCGGGACGGCCGTATCCCCGTTCAAGCGGCTCGAGTCCGAAGTGATCCTGCAGTACCTCAAGCTCGAGCTCAAGTCACGGGCGGGGGCCGATTTCGTGATCCCCCAGCTCGGGTATGACAGCCGCAAGTGGGACGAGCTCCTGCGCTGGATGGGGCTCCACGACGTCCGGCTCCCGGTCCTCGCCAACGTCTACGTCCTCACCCGGACAGTCGCGCGCCTCTTCAACGCGAACGCGATCCCCGGCTGCGTCGTCTCGGACGACCTGCTTGCCACGATCGAGAAGGCGGCCGCCGGGCCCGACAAGGGCAAGGCCTTCTTCCTCGAGCTCGCCGCGAAGCAGGTCGCGATCGCCCGCGGCATGGGCTTCCGGGGCGCCTACGTGGCGGGTCACACCCTCCCTGCGACCGATGTGGACCGGATCCTGACGCTTGCCGAGACGTTCGCCCCATCGTGGCCCGACCTGGCCCGCGAGGTCCAGCACTCACCGAAGGACACCTTCTTCGTCTACCGCCGCGACACCCTCACGGGCCTCAACACCGACGAGCTCGACCCGCGCTATGCCCGGTCTCTGAAGCCCGCCGCGCGGGCCCGAGCCCGCCGGCGCGGCTCGCTGGTCTACAAGGTGAACCGGCTCACCCACGACGTGGCCTTCACCCCCGGGACGCCCGGGTACCGAGCCCTGGCCCGCGTGTACCGGGCCATCGAGCGCTATCACCTCGCCCGCCCGGCGCACGTCCTGGAGCACGCCGTCAAGGTCCCGCTCTTCGACTGCCGGGACTGTGGCGACTGCTCGCTGCCCGACGTCGCCTATCTGTGCCCGGTCTCGCAGTGCCCCAAGAGCGAGCGGAACGGGCCTTGCGGCGGGAGCCACGACGGGATCTGCGAGGTGCTCCCCCGGCCCTGCGTCTGGGTCCGCGCCTACGACCGCCTCAAGCCCCACGGCGAGGAGCTCGCGATGCTCGACCGGGCGCCCGTCCTCGTCGACCACGCCCTCGAACGCACGAGCGCCTGGGCGAACACGTACCTGGGACGCGATCATTACGGGCGCGCCGCCGCCCTGGCGGCAACCGCGCCACCGCTCGCAACCACCGCCATCCCGGCCGCGACGACCGCCGACACCTCCAAGGAGCCCCGAGCATGACCGACACCGTCCGCGGCCCGTTCATCGTCATCGGCGAGAACATCCACGCCACCCGGGTCCTGCTCCGGAATGGCGCGCGGGTCACGTCGCTGCCGGACGGTCGGGCGGCTCTCCCCTTCACCGACGACGGCGCGACCCCACGGCTCCTGCCCGTGCCCGATGCTGCCCTCGACGGCGAGGGTGCGAAGCAGAAGGTCAAGCACGTCAAGGCGGCGGTCCTCGCCGGCCTGGCCGGCGGAGCCGAGGCGACCCTGGGGCGCGGCTACGTCCGGTTCCTCGCCCGTCGGCAGGCCGAGGCGGGAGCCGACTACCTGGACCTCAACGTCGACGAGGTCAGCAACGACCTGGACGGGCGGGTCGCAGCGATCCGCTGGCTCGTCGGGGCGGTCGAGGACGCCACGCCGGCGGCGCTCGCGTTCGACTCCTCCGCGCCCGAGGTGCTCCACGCCGGTCTTGCGGCCGCAGCCCGGTCCGCCGGGGCGCCGCTCCTCAACTCCGCATCACTCGAGCGGCTTGATGTCCTGGACCTCGCCGCCGCCGAGGAGTGCGCCGTCATCCTGGGCGCCAGCGGCGAGCACGGCATGCCCGGGTCGGCTGCCGAGCGGGTAGCGAACGCGACCCGAATCGTCGAGGAGGCGACGCGCCGCGGGATGGCGCTCTCGGCGCTGCACGTCGACCCGCTCGTCCTGCCGGTCGCGGTCGAGCCGGAGGTCGGCGCCTGGTTCCTGGAGGCCGTGCGGACACTGCGCGCGACCTACGGACCGGAGATCCACCTGACGGGCGGGCTCTCCAACGTCAGCTTCGGAATGCCCCTGCGCAAGCTCCTCAACGACGTCTTCATCGACCTGGCCTCCGAGGCCGGTGCCGACAGCGGCATCATCGACCCCGTGGCGAGCGACCTTCGCCAGATCTTCGCCCAGGACCGCGGGGCCCGGGCGCAGACGCTCGCGTCGAATTTCCTCACCGGACGCGACGCGTTCGGGATGGAGTTCCTCACCGCCTACCGCGCCGGCGAGCTCGCCTGAGCCGCCGCCGAACGAGGACCACGAAGGAGCATCCGATGGCAGATCTCGCAGCCCTCGCAGCGGCGATCGAGGCCGGCGACCGGGCGACTGCGAAGGCGATCACCCAAGCGGCCGTGGACGAGGGGATGGATCCCAAGTCCGTCCTCGATGCGATGACTGGGGCCATGGAGGTCATCGGCACCAGGTTCGCCTGCAACGAGATCTACGTCCCGGAGATGCTCATCAGCGCCCGGGCCATGAAGGAGGCCACTGCCGTCCTCGAGCCGGTCCTCACGGCCGCTGGCATCCGCCCCGAGCACACCGCGGTGATCGGGACGATCAAGGGCGACCTCCACGACATCGGCAAGAACCTCGTCGCGATGATGTGGAAAGGGGCGAACATCGAGGTCGTGGACCTCGGCACGAACGTCGCTCCGGAGGCCTTCGTGGTCGCCGCGAAGGAGCACGGAGCATCCCTGGTCGGGGTCTCCGCCCTCCTGACGACCACGATGGTGGGCATGAAGGACGTGGTCGCAGCCGTCCGGGCCGCGGACCTCCCCGACGTCAAGATCATCGTCGGCGGGGCTCCGGTCACCGCCGAGTACGCGAGGTCCATCGGCGCCGACGGCTACGCCCCCGACGCAGCAAGCGCGGTCGAGGTCGCCAAGACGGCCGTTGGGATGGCATAGGCGCACGGGGCGCCCTTCCGCCCGCTGGCGGCAGGGCAGGCCTGGGTCAGTCAGCCAGCGCCGTCAGCTCGCCGGCTCGGCCCGGATGACGGCCTCGTCATAGGACATCGCGAGACGCTCGCCGGGCTGGAGGACGAGGAAGTCCTCGGCACCCCAGTCCGCGTCGATCAGGCGGCGCACCAGGATCAGCTCGCCGGCCAGCTTCTCGAAGGTCCAGCCCCGACGGGTCGCGTCGTCGCGCGCGAATGCCTCGACGGCGGCCGCAGCGCTCGGGTCGGCAACTGCCATGTCCACGTACGCGGCGCGGTCGTAGTGTGAGCGCCAGCCGCCCAGCGCCTCCATGAGGTAGGCGGCGTTGTCCTCGCCGTACTTCGCGACGTACTCCTGGTAGGTGGCGCGGGCCTCGGCGTCGGAGACGGCACCCATCCCTGCGAACTGGCCCTCATCGTCCGATCGCTCGACGAACTCCTGGACGTACCAGTAGGTGCCGGGGTTGCCCGTGAACTCGGCCGTGTACCGGTCGCGTGAGCCGAGGAACGAGCGTGATGCAGTCGTGCGCCCGGGGCACGACGAGCGGGATCGACCCCG
>CAVUAG010000002.1:0-93254 GCA_963739365.1 uncultured Chloroflexia bacterium
GGCGCGGCCCACGTGGACGCCCGCCAACTTCATCGAATTCCACCTGCCTACGAGATCCGCTCGCGCGTCGACACGCACGCCCGCGAGACGGGCGGCGATGGGAAGGTCATCTGCGCCCTGTCGGGCGGCGTGGACGGCGGTGGCCGCCGCGCTCGTCCATCGCGCCGTCGGCGACCGGCTGACCGGCATCTACGTCGACCATGGCCTCATGCGGAAGCGTGAGTCGGAGCTGCTGCGGGTCACCTTCGAGCAGAACCTGGGCATGAACCTGGTCATGGTCGACGCCCGCGAGCGGTTCCTCCAGCGCCTGGCGGGTGTGACCGACCCGGAGCAGAAGCGCCGGATCATCGGCGACGCCTTCATCCGGGTCTTCGAGGAGGAAGCGGCGAAGATCGGCCGGATCGACTTCCTGACCCAGGGGACGCTCTACCCGGACGTCATCGAGTCGACCGCGCCGGAGACGAAGGCGGCCCAGAAGATCAAGAGCCATCATAATGTCGGCGGGCTGCCGAAGGACCTCGGGTTCAAGCTCATCGAGCCGCTCCGGGACCTGTTCAAGGACGAGGTGCGCGAACTCGTGGGCGCGGCAGCTGGGGCTGCCGGAGGCCGGATCGTCTTCCGCCAGCCGTTCCCGGGCCCGGGCCTGGCGTGCGGATGCTCGGCGAGGTCACCGCCGAGCGGCTCGGCCTGCTGCCGCGAGGCGGACTCGGATCGCAGCGAGGAGATCGAGGCGGCTGGGGCATCTACCGGACCGCTCTGGCAGTGCTTCGCGGTGCTGCGCCCCGGTCCAGCTCGGTGGGCGTGATGGGCGATGGGCGGACCTACGAGAACGTGGCGGCGCATCCGGGCCGTGGAGCGCCGAGGACGGCATGACGGCGGACTGGGCGAGAAGCCCCGTACGAGGTGCTGGCGAAGATCTCCAACCGCGGATCATCAACGAGGTGTCGGGGAGTCAACCGGGTGGTGTACGACATCAGGAGCAAGCCGCCGGCCACGATCGAATGGGAGTGAGGACGATCGAGCGGGCGTGAGCGCTCGCGACACGAGCGACGGGCAACCGGTGGCGCCGCGCACCGGAGGCGCACGGCGACAGGTGCGAAGCACGGTTCCCACGAGTAGCATGCCCCAATGGCCGACGACGCCGGACCCGTGACGCCCGCCTACGAGTGGGAACGCGCCCCGAACTGCCCCTGGTGCTCCGCAGCCCTGCCGGAGGCCGACCTCGCCTACTGCCCGTTGTGCCAGGCCCGCTTCGTCGAGCCGCTCGACGTCGAGATCCCCGGCGTGACGGCCGTGGACCCGGCGCTCCTTGCGGCGGCGGCCGCGCCGCGCAAGGTCAAGCGCACGTTCGGCTCGCTCCTCGTGGGTGAAGACAACGAGATCCCTCCACCGTCGGAGGCCGAGATGCCGGCCCTCGGCGCCACCCATGCCGAGGTGCGCCGCGAGATCCTGCGCCTCGAGATGGATGCGCGCCTCGTCGCGCTCAAGGCCGAGGTCGCCTCGTGGGAAGCGGACGGCGCGGTCGCGAGCGGTCGGCCGGTCGAGTCGCCGGGGTCGACGGAGGGCGGGGACGCGCTCGACCCGGCCACGGTCGACAAGCCGCCAGCGTCGACGGAGTCCGGGGAGCCGCGCGACCCGGCCTGACGCCGCGCCCGTATCCTTCCCGGGATGCCGCCCCGCCTCTCCCCGCCCGCCGCCTCGTTCATCCGTGAGCACGAGGTGCGCATCGGCGACCTGCGCCTGCGCGCCGGCATGGATCGGCCGACGGAGATCGAGGGCTGGTGGCTGGCTGTCCTCTGGGTCGCCGACGACGAGGGCATCGTGCCCTGCCGACTGGTGGCGCCTGCCGCCGGACCGCCGCCGGATCCCCCGCACGCTCGATTGGGACCGCTCATCTCGGGCGGCCTGTCCGGCTTCGTCCTGCAGGACGACGGGCGCCAGCAGCTGCGCCTGCGCCTGCCGGTGCCGCCCGATGAGGCCGATCGCCCCTGGAGCGCCCCGCTGGTCGTCCAGCTGGCGGTCCGGTGGGAGCCGGCCCGGGCCGCGGCCATGACGTCGAGCAAGCTGGCGGACGTCGCGCTGGCGGCGTTCCGGCGGGCCGTGGAGGCCATCAGCCGGCCCTGAGGGTGGCCGCCTGGGTTCGCCCCTCGACGCTTGCGCAGGGTCGCGGGGTAGACTCACAGCCTCATGAAGAACCTATTCGACGACTTCCTGCGTGAGTTGAACGAGCGTCAGGCCGCTGCGCAGGGCCGACCGACCAAGCCCAGCTCCGGGGGGACCGACCCGGCTGACGACGACGGCCCGGAGGCCCCGGACGCCGACACGAGGAGCGCCGGCGCTGAGGCGGACATCCCCGACGCGGACGTCCCCGACGCGCACGTCGAGGCGGCCGATGGCGGGGACGGTGCCGAAGCCGACGCGGACGCCGCGCCGGTCGACACGGACGCCGCGGCGGTCGACACAGACGCCGACACCGGGGCCGACGCCGCGCCCGACGACGAGCCGATCATGATTCGGCGGTCGATCGCGGGGCGAGCGGCGGGGGAGGCTCGCGCAGAGGAGGGAAGCCGCCGCGCGCGCGCCGGGCGGCCCGGACGACGGCGGCTCGTTCCGCCAGCGCCTCGGTCCCTCGGCCCGCAGGTGCTGCTGACGATCGTCGGCCTCGTCCTCTTCGCCGCCGTGTTCCTCGTCGGCGTCGGCCTCGACCTGTGACCGACGCGATCTCGTTCGACAGCGTCGCGTCGAATTCGTCTTCTGGACCCGCCTCGGTTTCAGGTCGGCCTGTTCGCGGGCGGCGTCCTGGTGGCGCTCTCTTTCTCTTCGCCAACCTGGCTCGCCGGTCGGCTTCCCCACCGCCCGACGCTGCGGCGGACAGCGCGTGCGCGGCTTCGTCGGTCGCCTTGGCGACGCGGCCCGGGCCTCCACGGAGGGCCAGCTCGGCCGGACCGATCAGTTCGGCTTCCAGCGTCGCGGCCCCGGCGGGCGGCCTGCCGAAGGCGCACCGCCCCCGCGCCCCACGATCACGCCGAGGCCGACGACATGCCGGACCCTCTCGCCCCTCGTCACCAGTGGCCTGACCGTCATCGCCGTGCTCGCCGCCGTCGGAACGGCCGGCGCACTGTCCAGCAGCTGGGCACGTCCGCTGGCGGAACGCGCGCCGTTCGCCGCGGCCGGCGCCACGGCGTCGTCGACCCGGTCTTCGGCGAGGACGTCTCCTTCTACCTGTTCGGCGTCCTTCCTCTCGCCCAGGCCGTCATCTGGGGGCTCCCTTCGTCGCGACACTCGTCGTCGTCGGCGGGCGCTACCTCCTCGCAGGAGCGCGCGGGGGCGGGTTCCCGACACCGGTCCGCGTCCACCTGGGCGTGCTGGGTGGCCTCTACCTCCTGACCGTGGCGGCCGGATACCGAGCTGGACAAGCTCGAGCTCGTCTACAGCGCGCGCGGATTCGCGACAGGCGTCAGCTACACCGACCAGGCCGCCCAGTCTTCGCCTTCGACGCCCTCACGATCGTGTCCGGGGTCGTCGCCGCGCTCCTCGTCGCCGGCGCGTTCACACGCTGGATCTGGCCGCTGGGTGCGGCGATCGCCGTCTGGTTCGGCCTGTCGCTCCTCCTTGGTCGGGTCTACCCGGAGGTGATCCAGCGCTTCACGGTGGAGCCGAACCAGTACGCCCAGGAGCAGCCCTACATCGCCAACAACATCGCGATGACGCGGCTCGCCTTCGACCTCACGGGCTGGGAGGACCGGAGCTACCGGGGCGACCAACCGCTCACGGCAGCGGACCTCATCGACGAGAAGGAGACGTTCCAGAACGCCCGCCTGTGGGACTACCGGCCGCTCCAGACGACCCTGGACCAGCTTCAGACGGTTCGCCAGTACTACGACTTCTACGACGTCGACGTGGACCGCTACATCGTCAACGGCGAGACCCGACAGGTGATGCTGAGCGCACGCGAGCTGGCCCCCGAGCGCAACCCCCAGGCCGGGTCCTGGGTCAACCAGCGGATCGTCTTCACCCACGGGTTCGGGCTCACGATGGTCCCGGTCAACGAGGTGGATTCGCAGGGCCTGCCCCAGTTCTTCATCCGCGACATGCCGCCGCAGTCCGCGTCAGGGGCGCCGCAGGTGACCCAGCCGCGGATCTACTTCGGCGAGCGGCCCAGCGACTGGGTCGTTGTCGGAGCGCGGCAGGCCGAGTTCGACTACCCGCTCGGCAGCGGGGACGGGACCGATGGCAGCGGCACGCCAGGAGGAGACCCGCTGGGAAGGCACGACCGGGATTCGACTGGACAGCTTCCTGTCACGCCTGCTCTTCGCCGCCCGCTTCCGGGACCTGAACCTCCTCATCTCGGACCAGGTGACGGCTGACAGCCAGCTGCTCATGCACCGCGACCTGGGCGATCGCCTGGGCCGGATCGCGCCCTTCCTTGCCTACGACAAGGACCCGTATTCGGTGGTCAACGACGAAGGCCGCCTCATCTGGATCCAGGACGCCTACACGTTGACCGATCGCTTCCCGAACGCCCAGATGTTCAACGGCGCGATCCTCGGCGACACCAGCGGCCTGGCGGGCCTCCAGTTCAACTACCTGCGCAACAGCGTCAAGATCGTCATGGACGCCTACACCGGCACGATGACGTTCTACGTCGCCGATCCGGACGACGCGTTGATCCGGGCGTGGCAGGGTGTGTTCCCGACGCTCTTCAGGCCCCTGGCCGAGCTCCCCGAAGGGTTGCGCTCCCACCTGCGCGTGCCCGAGGAGCTCTTCAACGTCCAGACGCGCGCCTTTGCCAACTACCACGTTACGGATCCCCTGACGTTCTTCCAGGGCGACGACCTCTGGACCGTGCCCCAGAACCCCGCGAGCGAGAGTGGCCAGCTGCCGCTGGAGGCGTACTACGTCTACATGCGCATGCCCGGCGAGGCCGAGCCCGAGTTCCTGCTGCTTCAGCCCATGGTCCCCCAGAAGCGACCGAACATGATCGCCTGGGTCGCTGCCCGCAACGACGGCGATGACTACGGTGCGGTCCGCGTGTACCGCTTCCCCCGCGACACCTCCATCTTCGGGCCGGTCCAGATCGAGGCCCGGATCGACCAGGATCCGGTGATCAGCTCTCAGGTCACGCTCTGGAGCCAGGCCGGGAGCGAGGTCGTGCGGGGCAACCTGATCGTCGTTCCCGTCCAGGATTCGATCATCTACCTCGAGCCGATCTACCTCCAGTCGACCGGCTCGGCGATCCCGGAGTTCACCAAGATCGTCGTGGCAAGCCCGACGAAGATCGTCTGGGGCGACACGCTGGAGGAGGCCCTGCGGCTTCTCCTCGCCGGCGGACCGGAGCCGACGCCCGGTCCGTCGCCGACGCCTGGCCCCACGCCGTCGCCGGGTGAGTCGCCGACGCCTGGCCCGGACGGGACGCCGCAGCCGGACGATGTGCAGGCGCTCATTCAGTACGCCAACCTGCACTTCGAGCTCGCCCAGGCGGCGCTGCGGCAGGGCGACTTCGCCACGTACGGAGCCGAGATCGCCGAGGTCGAGAAGACCCTGGCGCGGCTCGAGATCGTGGTCGCGGGGAGCCCCACCCCGGCGCCGTGAGCGAGCCCGGGGTCGCATCCCCGGGCCTGCCCGTCCCGGCGGACGGTGTCCTGGAGGAGCTGGACGGCCGCCCGATCGGGCGGCCGTCTGTTCGGGGGTCTCTTCCGGGCGAGGCGCTGCCCGCTCCCGACGTTCCGTGGCGGCGGGGCGTTGCCGCAGCAACGGCGATGACCATCCACCGCCCGAGCCTGTGGGTCTACGCCCTCGTCGCGTTTCTCGCCCGGGGCGGGATCGTTGTCCTCGCCCTCCCGATCGTGGTCGCGCCGACGTTCATCGGGCTCGCCAACTTCGTCGGGCCGGCATCGGTCTCGGCAGGGGGTCCCGGCCACCGGCTCGTGGCGCTCATCGTCGTGGGGTTGGCGGCGACCACCGTCCTGGTCATCGTGGGGGCCTGCGTCGCGGCCGCGGCCGAGGTTGCGCTCCACCGGGCATCTGCGGCCACGCCCGAGGCGCGTGCGGTCGGCGCGACCGGCCTGGGCTCAGCCGCAGTCTTCGCGGAAGCCGCCGCCACCGCCCCGGCTACGGGTGCTCCTCGACCCTGGCCGCGGGACGCGGGGGACGCCGGCACCGTCCGGGCCATCGCCCGGGCTGCCGGCGTGCGGCTCGTCCTCCTCGTGCCGGTCGCCATCGTCGTCTGCCGTCGCGATCCCGGCATGGGTCGGGGTTGCCTATCGGGAGCTGACGGTTCCGAGCGACGTGGCCGCCCCCCTCGCGGCGCGCGTTCTCGCCGGGGCGCCGGCCGCCAGCGTCGCGGTGCTCGCGGCGTGGCTGGCGGCGGAGGTCGTGGGCGGGTTCGCCGTGCGACGCTCGGTGCTGCTGGGGTCGTCGATGGTCCGGGCCCTGGCGGGCGGGCTCGGGGACCCGTTCCGGGCGCCGCTCGCCACGGCCCTGACGGTGGCCGTGGCGCTGGGGGCAACGCTCGTCGCGCTCGTCGCGACGTGGTGGGTGACCGGCGTCGCGTGGGAGGCCGCCCGGCAGGCTCTCGGGGGCGACCTGGACGCGCTGGCGGTCCTCGGGGCGGCGATCCTCATGGCCGCGCGCCTGGCTGGCCGGGCTCGTGCTCGCGGCCGGGGCGGCCGCCTGGCGGGCAACGCTCGTCACGATGGAGCTGCTGCGCAGGCGCCGCTGAGCGCCCTGCTACACTGCGCCGCGTGCGCAGCCGACGGCCAGCCGCCCGGGCGAGATCGCGCTCCTCGCATGGAGGTGGGTGACCCCACCGCATGAACCTGGACTTCCTTTCCGGAATCGGTGACGCGATCGCTGGGTTCTTCGAGAGCCCGCTCGTCCAGGCGGGCCTCCAGGCGATCGGCGTCTACATCGTGATCATCTGGCTCGCGTCGGCCTACTGGGCTTTCCGCGACATGCAGGCGCGGACCTCGAACCCGGTCCTCCCATACCTCGCCGCGGCGCTCATCGTCGGGTTCACGCCCGTCTTCTTCATCTTCGGCATCATCGTCTACCGGATCATCCGGCCGCAGGAGCGACGGGGCGAGGCCTATGAGCGCGGGCTCGCGGAGGAGGCCTTGATCGCCGAGATCGAGCAGATCGAACACTGCGCCACCTGTGGGCGCAAGGTGCACGAGGACTGGATCATCTGTCCGACCTGCCGAACGCGCCTCAAGCGCGTCTGCCCGCATTGCTCGAAGCTGGTCGGCCTCGAATGGTCGCTGTGCGCCTGGTGCGGCCGCGACTTCGAGCGGCGCGAGGCCCTGGCGTCGGTCGGCTCGGTTCCGGTTCGCCCGACCCGCGAGCGGCCCGCGACTCCCGCGGCCGCCGCGTCGCCTGTGCCGGCGGGCGTGGCCGTGTCGGCCGCTCCGCTGCAGGCGTCGGCCCCGGCACCCGTCGACGATCCCCCGGCTCCCGCCGTGGCCGTGCCGACGGTGCGCACGACACGCACGACCCGATCCTCCGCCGCCGCGCCCGCGACGGATCCAACGCCGCGCGGCTGAGCGACGACCCTGGACGACACCCGCGACGCGCGGCCGGATCACCACGCGCCCGACGCGCCGCCGTCCGACGTCGCCGCCGCCCGACGCGCTGCCGCGCCGACGTCGTCCCGGACGCCCCCCTCGAGGCGGGCCGCTCGCCTCGACCGCGGCGCGGCGTCTTCGAGCTCGACCGACGCGCGGCCCCCGGCCTCTACCTCGTGGCCTGGGGTCTCGGCGTCGCGGGCCTCGGTGCGGTCTTCGTGGCCGTCGCCTCGGGAGGAGGTTCCGGCGCCACCGTCGCCTTCGTCATCGGGCTTGCCGCGGTCGGGCTGGGCCTTGTCGCGGCCGCCGGCTCCCAGGCGCTCCAGCGCCGCGCTGACGGCGCGACGTACGCCGGCCCATCGCCGGTCGCCGTCTTCGTCGCCGCCTTCCTCCTGACGCTCGTCGTCGGCTTCGGCCTCGGCGCGCTCAGCGTCCTGCCCGAGGGGCCGGCCACCATCCTCGCCTCGGTCCTGGTCTCGGCCGGGGTGTCGCTCGGGGTGGTGGCGCTCGTCGTCGTCGGGTCCGGCGCGCTCAGCTGGCGCGAGATGGGGCTCCGGCTGCCGGGGCCCGACCGAGGGCTCGCCGCTCGCCGACCTGGGCCTGGGGATTGCGCTGGCGATTCCGACCCTCTTCGGCGCCGCGTTCCTGGCGGTCATCCTCATCGCGCTCCTGGGCGTTGCGCCGACGGCCCCGCTCCCGCCGGCTGAGGACCCGGCCGGCATCGCCGTCAACCTCCTCGTCGCGGCCGTCCTGGCGCCGTTCTGGGAGGAGGTCTTCTTCCGCGGCTTCGTCACGACGGCCTGGGAGCGCACCGCCGGGCCGCGGGCGGCCATCGTGCGGGGAGCCATCTTCTTCGCCGTGATCCATGTCATCACGCTGGCCGGGAGCGACTTCGACACCGCGATCCGCACCGCCCTCATCGCCTTCGTGATCCGCCTGCCCGTCGGGCTCGTCCTGGGCTGGGTCTTCCTGCGCCGCCGGACGCTCGTCGCGCCGATGGCCCTGCATGCCACGTACAACGCGATCCCGGTGCTCCTCGCCGCCCTGGGTGCGGGCGCGACGCCGACCTGACGCCGGGGCCGAGCCGGCGCACGGATCGGGGCGTGCCCCGGCGTCCCGCCCGGCGCCGACGCCTCGGCCGATCCGATGCCGGTGAGTCCCGGATGAGTGACCGATGAGCGGCCGTCCCTAGGATGCGGGGCGTCCTCGGGTTCGGATGGCGGGGGAATCGGCGGGCTCCGTCGTCCGGGCTCGGGGACCCATCACCCCCGCGATCGCTCGGAGGGAATCCCCGTGGCAGATGCCGGCATCTTCGACCTCGCGGACGGCTCGCCGCGCGTGGCGCACCCCAGGCGACCCGGCGCCCCGGCGTCCCGCCCGGCGCGTCCGCGAGATCCCGGCCGACGAGCGCCCCCGCGAGCGCCTCGCGGCCCGGGGCGTCGCCGGCCTGACGACCGCCGAGCTGATCGCCCTGGTCTGGGGCTCGGGCGCCCGCGGCCTCGGCGCGGTGGACCTGGCCGAGGAGGCGCTTGCCCGGCACGACGGCCTCGCCGGTCTCGCCCGGGCGGGCGAGCTCGAGCTCGTCGACTTGCCGGGCGTCGGCACGGCGAAGGCGGCCCAGCTGACCGCCTCCTTCGAGCTCGGCCGGCGGCTGCTGGCGGACTGGCCCGCCGGGCGCTGGACGGTCCGCACTCCCCGGGACGTTGCCGACCGGCTGATCCCCCAGATGGGCCACCTGGAGCGCGAGGAGCTGCGCGTGGTGCTCCTCAACGCCAAGAACGCCGTCCTGAAGGTGGTCACCGTCTACCAGGGGAACGTCTCGGCGTCCCTCGTCCGGGTCGGCGAGCTCTTCCGCGACGCCGTGCGGATCAGCGCGGCGGGCGTGATCCTCGTCCACAACCACCCCTCGGGCGACCCCACGCCGTCGCCCGACGATCTCCACCTGACGGCCGAGGCCCTGGCGGCCGGGCGCCTCCTCGACATCGAGCTGCTCGACCACGTGGTCGTGGGCCATGACACCTTCGTCTCGCTGCGTGACCGGGGCGTCTCGTTCGACCGCGGCGGGCCCGGCGCTGCGCCCCGGGGCGGCGGCGGCCGAGTAGCCATCGCCCCGCCCTCGCGCGCGCTCCGACGCGCGCCCCGGGCTGGCGTGCTCGCGGGGCCTGCCCGCCCCTCGGGGTATACTCCGCCGGCGACCCCGACCGGTCGCACGTGCCGCCGCGCGCCCCCGAGACAACGGGGCCTGCCGCGGGCGATCCCCGAGCGACCAGGCAACAGGATCCCGACCTCGCACATGCTCGACGCCATCCTCAGCATCTTCTCCCGCGACATCGGGATCGACCTCGGGACCGCGAACACGCTCGTCCACGTCCGCGACCGGGGGATCGTGATCAGCGAGCCCAGCGTCGTGGCGATCGACGCCAAGACGAAGAAGGTCCTGGCGATCGGCGCCGAGGCGAAGCGGATGGTCGGCCGCACGCCGGCGAACATCATCGCCATCCGCCCCCTGCGCGACGGCGTGATCAGCGACTTCGACGTCACCGAGCAGATGATCAAGTACTTCGTGCACCGGGTCCACGACCGGATCGGGCTCATCCCGCGGCCGCGGATGGTGCTCGGGATCCCGTCCGGCGTGACCGAGGTGGAGAAGCGCGCCGTTCGCGACGCGGCCCTCAACGCCGGCGCCCGCTGGGCCCGCCTGATCGAGGAGCCGATGGCCGCGGCGATCGGGGCCGGCCTGCCCGTGAGCGAGCCGACCGGCAGCCTCATCGTCGACATCGGCGGCGGGACGACCGAAGTGGCCGTGATCAGCCTCGGCGGCATCGTCGTGAGCCGGAGCATCCGGATCGGCGGCGACGAGATGGACATGGACATCGTCTCGTTCGCCCGCCGCGAGTACAACCTGCTCCTCGGCGAGCGCACCGCCGAGGACATCAAGATCGCGATCGGGTCCGGCTACCCGGGCGACTGGGACGCCCAGCGGGTCAACCTCCGCGGTCGCGACCTCCTCACCGGCCTCCCGCGCAGCGTCGAGGTCGGCGCCGACCAGATCCGCGAGGCGATCGAGCCGTCCGTCCAGCAGATCGTCGACACGATCAAGGACACGATCGAGGAGACGCCGCCCGAGCTCGTCGCCGACATCATGGACCAGGGGATCGTGCTCGCCGGCGGCGGCGCCCTCCTCCTGGGCCTCGACCGGCGCGTCGCCGAGGCGACCCAGATGCCGGTCCACATCGCCGACGACCCCCTGACCTGCGTCGCCCGGGGCACCGGCGTCGTCCTCCAGGAGCTCGACACCATGAAGCGCGTGCTCGTCGCGGACACGTACTCGCGGCCGCTCCGGTAGGGGGCCCGAGATGACGAGTCGGTTGGCGGGCTACGGGCACCGCGCCCCGCGCATCGCCCGCCGCCGCGCGATCGTCTTCTCGGTGCTCGTCGGCGTCTCGATGATCCTCATGATCGCCAGCGCCACCGCTCCGGTCGCCGAGGTCCAGCGCGGCCTCGCCTTCGCCCTGGCACCCTTCGCCGAGGCCGTGAACGGCGTGGGCCGCGAAGTCCGGTCAGTCATCGACGCGGCCGCCGAGATCGACCGGCTCCGCCGCGAGAACACCGCCCTCCGGTCCGACAACGACCGGCTCGAGCAGCGCAACCGGACCCTGGCCGCCCTGGCGGCCGAGAACGAGGAGCTGACGGCGCTCCTGGCCATCCGCAACACCCTCGACTACTCCACCGTGGCCGCCCGGGTCATCTCGCGCGAGCTGGCCGACGTGAGCAGGGTCGTGATGATCGACGCGGGGAGCGACGACGGGATCGAGATCGGCGACGTCGTCGTTGGGAGCGGGCGGCGCGCTCGTCGGCCGGGTGACCGAGCTCGGTGCATCTGCCGCGCGCGTGACCCTGATCAACGATCCGGCCTCCACCGTGATCGGCGAGATCGTGGGCAGCAAGGCGACCGGCGAGGTGGTGGGTGATCTCGGTGGGACCCTGGTCATGGACAAGATCGACGCGACCCAGCAGGTCGTCCTCGGCGAGGAGGTCGTCACCGCGGGGCTCACGCTCGGCGAGGCGGTCCGCTCGCCGTATCCCAAGGGCCTGGTGATCGGGCGGATCATCGACGTGACGCGGGACCCGAACGCGGTCGTCCAGACCGCCTTCGTCGACCCGGCGATCGACCTCGTCAGGCTCGAGGCGCTCCTCGTCATCACGGACTACGAGGGCGGGATCCCGAGCGGCGACATCCTGCCGACCGACGACCTCAACCCCGACGGGACGCTGCCCGACTCGGAGCAGCCCTTCGCGACGCGCGCCCCCACGCCGCGGCCCACGCCGCGCCGACGCCGGTCCCGACGCCGGTCCCGACGCCGCGGCCCTGACGCGGGCCTCGGCTGCTACGATCGCCGGACGATGAAGGGCCTCATCCTTGCCGGCGGCACGGCGACACGCCTCTTCCCGCTGACGATCGTCACGAACAAGCACCTGCTGCCGATCTATGACCGGCCGATGATCTACTACCCCCTCGAGACGCTGGCGGGGATGGGGATCCGCGAGGTCCTCGTGATCGTCGGAGGCAAGAGCGTGGGCGACGTGGTGGAGCTGCTCGGCGACGGCACCCACTTCGGCCTCTCCCTGACCTACCGGTACCAGGGCGGCGCCCTCGGGATCGCGCACGCCATCGGCCTGGCCCGGGAGTTCGTCGGGGACGATCCGTTCTGCTGCGTCCTGGGCGACAACATCCTGAGCGGACCGCCGCTCGAGCCTCTCGCCCGCGAGTTCGCCGCGGGCACGTGGGGCGCCGGCACCCTGCTCTACCAGGTCGCGGATCCCGAGCGCTTCGGCGTTGCCGAGCTGGACGCGGCGGGCCGGGTCGTCGGATTCGAGGAGAAGCCGGAGGCGCCCAAGAGCAACCTCATCCCGATCGGCGTCTACTTCCTGCGCCCGGATGTCTTCGACGTCATCGACACCCTGGCGCCGTCCGGCCGCGGGGAGTTCGAGATCACCGACGTTCTCAACCACTACATCCCCCAGGGCGGGCTCTACGCGCCGCGCTACGAGGGGCACTGGGCCGACGCGGGAACGGTCCCCTCGCTGCTCCGGGCGGCCCAGCTGGCCGCGGCCGCGGATGCCGAGGGGAAGCTGGCCGCACCGCCGCAGCGGCCCACCGCGTGACCGCTCCCGGGCCCGGGGCCCACCTCCTGGTCTCCGGCGGCGCCGGCTTCATCGGGAGCTGCTTCGTCCGCGACGTCCTGGGCCGGCACGACCGGACCCGGATCACCGTCCTCGACAAGCTGACCTACGCGGGCAACCGGGCCAACCTCGGCCGAGGTCGAGGCCGACGCCGAGATGGCCTCCCGCTTCGCCTTCGTGCAGGGCGACATCGCCGACGCGTCCGCCGTCGCCCCGCTTGCCGCGACCGCCGACGCCATCGTGAACTTCGCCGCCGAGAGCCACGTCGACCGCTCCATCCTGGAGCCGGCTGCCTTCCTGCGGACCGGCGTGGATGGCGTCCACGTCCTGCTGGAGGCCCTGCGGGTCGAGACAGAACGGGCCCAGCGCGGCGAACGGGCCACGGCTCCGCGCCTTCTCCAGGTCTCGACCGACGAGGTCTACGGGTCGGTGGACGAGGGCCGCTCCGTCGAGTCCGATCCCCTTGCGCCGCGCTCGCCCTACGCGGCGGTGAAGGCCGCGGGCGAGCTGCTGGCGCGGGCGTACCACGTGACGTACGGGCTCGACGTGGTGACCACGCGCGGCTCCAACACGTACGGCCCCTTCCACCACCCCGAGAAGCTGATCCCGCTCTTCGTGACGAACGCGCTCGACGACCTGCCGCTGCCCCTGTACGGCGACGGCCTGCAGCGACGAGACTGGCTCCACGTGGCGGACCATGCGGGCGCCATCGCCCACGTGCTTGCCCACGGGACCGCGGGCGAGGTCTACAACGTCCCGGGGTCCGTGGAGCTGACCAACCGCGAGGTGGTGGAGCGGCTCCTGGCCCTGCTCGACAAGCCCTGGTCGCTCGTCCGGACGGTCGCCGACCGGCCCGGGCACGACCGGCGCTACGCGATGGACGGCGGGCGTCTCGTCGCGCTGGGCTGGGCGAACCGGGTGGGCTTCGACGAAGGGCTCGCCACGACCGTGGCCTGGTACCGCGATCACGAGTCGTGGTGGCGGGCGGCGCGCGGCGGCGACTGGGACGCCTACTACGACCGCCAGTACGCGGAGCGCCTCGCGACGTCGTCGGCGGCGGAGGCGAACCGATGAGCGGCCGGCCGCGCCGGACGAGCGGCCGGACCACGCCGGCGATCGGCCGGGCCGGCTGATGCGGGTCGCGATCACGGGAGCCGGCGGCCGCCTCGGCCGCGCCCTGGTGTCGGCTCTCGAGGAGGCGCCGTTCACGGGGCCGCTCGGCCCCCTCGCCTGGGACCTCCCGGATCACGACCTCGACGAGCCGGCGAGCTCGGACCGCCTCGTTCGGCGCGATCGACCCGACGTCGTGGTGCACACGGCGGCGTGGACGGATGTCGACGGCTGCGCCACGGATCCTGCGCTCGCCCTCCGCCGGAACGGCGCCGCCGTCGGCGACCTCGCCGCGGCCTGCGTGCGGGCCGGGGCCGATCTCGTCTGCATCTCGACCAACGAGGTCTTCGACGGGCTGCGAACGGACGGGCGCGGGTACGGCCCGGGAGACGAGCCTCGCCCGGTCAACCCGTATGGCGCCAGCAAGCGCGCCGGGGAGGTTGCCGCGCAGGCCGCGTACCTCCGCCAGGACGGCATCGCCGGCGTCCGAGGCGGGCGCCCCGCGCGCGACGCCGCCAGCGGGACCGCAGCTGGCCATCGTGCGCACGGCCTGGCTGTTCGGCCCGCCCGGCAATGACTTCCCGGAGAAGATCCTCGCCGCGGCCGACCGAGCACGCGCGGCCGGCGAGCCCCTGCGGGTCGTCGGCGACGAGATCGGCTCGCCCACCTACGCGCCCGACCTCGCCGACGCCATCGTGGAGCTCCTCGCGAGCGGCGTGTTCGCCGGCCTCCACCACGTCGTCAATGGCGGCGTCGTCTCCCGTGCCGCGTGGGCGCGGGCCATCCTCGACGCTGTCGGCGTGGACGTTCCGGTCACCGAGGTCCCCCTGTCCAGCTGGACGCGTCCGTCCGCCGTCCCGCCGTGGGCCGTCCTCGCCCCGACCCCCCTGCCGTCGGGCGAGCCGCTGCGCCCGTGGGAAGCAGCCCTCGCCGACTACCTGCCGACCCTCCTGCGCGGGCGTGCATCGGCGGCGCGGCCATGACCCACCAGCGACCGACGGAAGCTCGGCCGGCCGCCCCCGCGCCGTCCCCGATCCCCGACGTCGCCTGGGGGACCGTGGCCCGCCACGGCGATCTCCGGGGAAGCTTCCGCGAGCTCTGGCGGGCGAGCGCGTTCGGCGCGCTGGACCCGCGTCTCGCCGGCCGGCCGGACCCGGCCTTCACGCAGGCGAACCTGTCCACGTCGTCGCCGGGCGTCCTGCGCGGCCTGCACCTCCACCGCCGCCAGCTCGACCACTGGATCGTGACCGAAGGGCGGGCGCTCGTGGCGCTCGTCGACGCGCGGCCGCTCGTGGAGGGCACCGCGGACCGTCCCATCGTCGAGGTCCGCGAGGCTCCCCGGGACACCACGGTCACGATCCCGGCCGGCGTTGCCCACGGCTTCCTGGCCCTCGAGCCCCTCCAGCTCGTCTACCTCGTCACGAACGAGTTCGACGGGACCGACGAGCTGGGCTTCGCCTGGGACGACCCGCTCGCGGCAGTCCCCTGGCCGGCCGTGGCCGGGACGCCGGACGGGCGCCCGATCCTCTCGGACCGCGACCGGTCGAACCCACCCCTCGCGGAGCTGGTGGCCCGTCTCCGGATCGGCTGAGTCGGGCGCTGCGCGCCGGTGGCAGGGCTGACGGCGCGGCGCGGCCGCGGCGCCGACCGCACCGGACCGCACCGGACCGCCCTTCACCCATCCGTACCACCCGCACCCGGGACCATCGTCGGGTGGTCCGCTGCCGGGTCGCGACGTACGTGACGCTCCGATGATGAGCCGGACTGCGAGTCGCCCGGGGCACGGTCGCCGTGCCCTCGCCGCCACGATCCCGGCTCTCGCGCTGGCCGTGCTCATCCTGGTCGGCCTGCCGGTCGGCGCGCTCGCCGCCGATCCCGACGCCCGTCGGGCCCGGCGACCAACCCAGCCAGGTCTACCTCGACGCGATGGCCCATGCCGGCGGCACCTACACCTTCACGCCGGGGGCACCCGCCGAGGCCGACGCGCGGAGCTTCGCGCTGGCCGGGGATGCGCCGTCGACCCCGGCGGTGGGTCGCGTGATCTACGGCTTCCTGCCGTACTGGACGCTGGCGGACCCCGACACGCGGCTCGACTTCAGCGTCCTGACCCACGTCGCCTACTTCTCCGTCGGCGCGGACGCCCGGGGCAACCTGAAGAAGCGGGATCCGGATGGCTCGCTCACGACCGGCTGGGCGGGCTGGACGAGCTCGGCGATGACCTCGGTGATCAACGCGGCCCACGCCAGGCATCGCCGCGTGACGCTGACGCTCTCGGTCTTCGCCTGGACATCGGGCCAGGCTGCCGTCCAGAAGGCACTTCTCGGCAGCGCCGGCGCCCGCCAGAACCTCGCCCGGCAGGCCGCCGCTGCGGTCCGCGACCGCGGCGCCGACGGGATCAACCTCGACTTCGAGCCCCTCGTCGCGGGCTCGGAGGACGACTTCGTCGCACTCGTCCGGGCGATGCGGGCCGAGCTGGACGCGGTGATCCCCCGAGCCCACCTCTCGTTCGACACGCTCGGCCGCCCGGGCAACTACCCGCTCGAGCGGGCCCTGGCCAAGGGCGGCGCCGACGCCGTCCTCGTCATGGGCTACGACTACCGGACCGCCAGTGCCCCGGCTGCAGGCTCGATCGACCCCCTCGCGGGCCCCGGCTACGACCTGGCCGAGACGGTCCGAACCTACACCGCTCGCGTGCCGGCCTCGCGGGTGATCCTCGGTCTCCCCTACTACGGCCGGGCGTGGTCCACCGTCTCGGATGCCGTCAACGCGCGCACGCAGACGGGTGCCAGGTACGGCTACTCAGCCGCCGTCGAGTACGCGACCGCCGTCGAGTACGCGGCGAAGCACGGGCGGCGCTACGACAGCCGCGAGGTCGCGGCCTGGACGGCCTACAAGAAGGAGAGCTGCACCCCGGCCTTCGGCTGCGTGACGACGTGGCGCCAGCTCTACTACGACGACGCAGCGACGCTGGGCGCCCGCTACGACCTGGTCAACCGGGCCCGGCTCCGCGGGGTCGGAATCTGGGCGCTCGGGTATGACGGCAAGCGCAAGGAGCTCTACCGTGCCCTCGCGGCGAAGCTCGTCAAGGACACGACGGCACCGGCCGCAGGGATCGTGGCCTTCCCTGCCACGCAACCCGACACGGGCTTCATCGTGCGCTGGACGGCCGAGGACGACTGGAACGGCATCGCGGGCTACGACGTCCAGGTGTCGGCCGGCGGGGGAGCCTGGAGCGCCTGGCTGACCGGGACGAAGGCCACGAGCGCGGTCTACCTCGGCTCGGACAACACCGGCTACGCGTTCCGGGTGCGAGCCCGCGACGGCAAGGGCAACCTCTCCGCGTGGAACGTGAGCAGCGTCCACGTCGAATCGCCGACCCTCGCGCCCGGTGGCTTCCTCCGGGTCAGCGGCGCCAGCCTGAACGTTCGCTCCGCGCCCGCCACGTCGGCCCCGAAGGTTGCCACGGCCCAGCGGGGCGACGTCTTCGCGATCACGGGCGGACCCCGCACGGCCGATGGCCACACCTGGTACCGGGTGACGGGGCCGCTGGCGACATGGGGCGCGGTGGGCGACGTCGAGTCCAGCGTCTGGGTCGCGGCGAGCGGCACGAGCGGAACCCATGCGGCTGCCGCCCCGGCGCCGAACGCCACCCTGGTGCGGGCCGGGATCCGGGCGGTCGAGTTCTCCGGCGGCGGCCCGGCCAGCCTCGGGGCGAGCGCCGCCGCGGTGGGCCAGCGCAGCTTCTCGCCGAACGGCGACGGGTCCGGCGACGTCCTGGTGATCGGCTGGGACAACCGCCGGGCGCTCGACGCGCTCACGCTTCGCGTGCTCGGTCCCGACGGCACGGTCCTCGGGACACGTCCCGTGCCGGCCACCGGGTCCGGGCCGCAGGAGCTCGGCTGGGACGGAACCGCCGGCGATGCCGCCCGGCCGGGCGCCGCCCTGCCCGACGGCAGGTACCTGCTCCAGCTCGTCGGCACGGCCGACGGGGCCACGTTCACGTGGCCCTCCACGGGACCCACGGCGGGCGACCTTCCGGCCCGGACGGCCGTCGTGATCGATCGCGTCCCGCCGACGCTCCAGGCCGCCAGGGCCTCGGGCAACCGCCTGTCTCCGAACGGCGACGGGGAGCACGACGCGATGCGGATCTCCGGCACGGGCTCTCCCGACGTGGTCCGCTGGGACGTGGTCGTCGCGCCCCTGGCGGGCGACGTCGCCGGCGCCCCGATCCGCCGGATCGCGGGAGCGGGCCGCTCCGCCGCCGCGACCTGGAAGGGGACTGCCGACGATGGGGCGCGCGCGGCCGACGGCGCCTACCGGGTCACGCTCCGGCTCTTCGACGCCGCCGGGAATGCGGCGACGCGGTCCTGGCCGGCGACCGTGGACGCGACGCCACCGGCCCTCACGGTGGCGGCCGCCGCCACGGCGATCTCCCCCGACGGCGACGGGGTCGCCGACACCGCACGACTGCGCTGGACGTCCGCCGAGCCCACGCGCGGCACGCTGCGGGTCCTGCGCGGCAAGGCGGTCATCCGCTCGTGGCCGGTCGACGGTACCTCCGGCGCCGTGACCTGGAACGGGCGCGACGCGGCCGGGCGCACGGTGCCGGACGGCCGCTACACGGTTGCCGTCTCGGCCGCGGACGCGCTGGCCAACCGGGCCACGGCCAGGGTCCCACTCGTCGTCGACCGCACGGTCGGCGCCCTGCGCTGGGACCGGGCGGCCTTCTCCCCGCAGGACGGCGATCGCATCCTGCCGACGGCGACCGTCGCGGTACGGGTCGCCCGGGCGGCGCGCCTGACCCTGCGCGTCCTCGACGCGGCCGGCACCGAGGTCCGCGCCGCGTGGCGCGACCGATCCTTCACGGCCGGGACCGCCGCCTGGCGATGGGACGGCCGGGCGGCCGACGGGGCGTGGGCCCCGCCCGGCCGCTACGTCGCCGAGCTGACCGCGGTCGGCCCGTACGGGACCACGGTCCTGCGGCGATCGATCGCCGCCGCCGCCTTCGTCGCGACGCCGTCGACGGCGACGCCGGCCGCGGGCACGGTGCTCACGGTCACGTTCCGCAGCGTCGAGCCCCTCGCCGCGCCGCCGACTGCCGCCTTCCGCCAGGCCGGCGGCGAGGCGATCCGGATGTCCGTCACTCGACTCCCGGGCGGTGCCTGGCGCGCCAGCGTCACGGTTGCCGCCGGTGCGCCCGGGCCAGCCACCGTGACGCTCCTCGGCCGCGACACCGCCGGCGGCCGGAACCGGGTCACGCTCGTCGTCACGGTCCCCTAGGCCGGGCCCGGCTACACTCGGCGGGATGATCGACTCCGCAGGCTCCTCCGATCACCCGACCGCCGGCCCGCTCGAAGCGGCCGCCCCGGCCGGCGCCGGCGCCTGGGTCGTCCTGCCCACCTACAACGAGGCGGAGAACCTGGGCGACATCGCGGCAGCCATCCTCGCCGCCCTGCCCGCTGCGACCCTGCTCGTCGTGGACGATGGCTCGCCCGACGGGACCGGGGAGATCGCCGACGGCCTGGCCACGGCCGATCACCGGGTCCGCGTGCTCCACCGGGCGGCCAAGGCGGGCCTCGGCCGTGCCTACCTTGCCGGCTTCCGCGTCGCCCTCGACGGCGGAGCCGAACGGATCATCCAGATGGACGCCGACTGGTCCCACGATCCCGAAGCCACGCGGTCCCTCCTGGCACCCCTGATCGCCGGCACCGCCGATCTCGTCATCGGCTCGCGCTACACGCCCGGCGGGCAGGTGGTCGACTGGGGGATCTTCCGGCGTGTCGTGAGCCGCGGCGGGAGCCTCTTCGCCCGCATCGTGCTGGGCCTGCCGGCCAACGACCTGACCGGCGGCTTCAAGGCCTGGCGCGCGGCGACCCTGGCCGGGGTCGACTTCGCCGGCGTCCATGCCGGCGGCTACGTCTTCCAGGTGGAGATGACCTACCGCGCCCAGCGCGGCGGCGCGCGCATCCGCGAGGTGCCGATCACCTTCCGCGACCGTCGCGTGGGCCAGAGCAAGATGAGCCGCCGCATCATCGTCGAGGCGCTCGTGGTCGTCCTTCAGCTGCGCTGGGACGAGCTGCGCGGCCGCGGACCCCGGCGCGCCGCATGAGGCTGGGAGAGACGGCGAGCGATCCAGCCGCAGTCCCGGGCGTGCGCGTCCTCGTCGACGTCCGCCCGCTGGGCGATCCGGAGCGGGCGCCGGCGACGGCGACCTACCTCCGCGGCCTCCTCGGCGCCTTTGCCGCGGAGCCCGTCGCCGGCGAGTCGTTCGTCATCCTCCTCGACCTGGGAGCCGATGATCCTGCCGATCTCTTTCCCGGGCTTCCCGTGGTCGGTAAGCGCCGGCTGCCCATCACGAGGGTCTTCCGTTCAGGCGCGCTGACCCTCGATCCGTTCCTCGTGCGGGGCGCATCGCTCGGCGCCGGGCGCGGCCTCGCCCGTGAGACCGGCGCTGCCGGTGCAGTGGCCCATGCCGTGGCTGGCGCCCTGCCCATCGCCCCCGGCCTCCCCGTGGTCGCCACGCTCCTGGACGTTGCTCCCTGGGAGCTCCCCGAGCAGTACCAGCGCTCGCCGGCGGCGCGCTTCGGGCAGCGTCTCCGGGCCCAGCTGCTCCGCGAGGCCGACGTCGTGATCGTGGGCAGTGCCGCGGTCGCTCGGTCGGCCACGCGGCTCCTCCGAATCCGGCCGGGGCGTCTGCGGGTCGTGCCGCTCGCAGGAGGCGATGCCTTCGCCCCGTTCTCGATGGCGGGCACCGAGGTCGGCGATGCGCAGCGGGCGGCGCTCGCTGCCGACGCGCGAGCGGTATGGCGTGCCGGCGCGCTACTTCGTCTACACCGGCCGCCACGATGCCCGCCACGACCTGGGCACGCTGCTCGACGCTCTGGCCCGCCTCGGCGCCGACGGGCGGCCGCCCCGCCTCGCGAAGGCCGTCCCGTGGCCGCCGCGGATCCTGCTGGTCGACACGACGCCCGACGATCGCGCGGCGGTGGCCCGGGCCGCGTCCTCGAGCGGCGTCGGCGAGCTCCTGCACTATGCGCCGGCGCTTCCCGTCGACCAGCTCGCCAGCCTCGTCGCGGGCGCTCGTGCCGCCGTCCACCCGGTCGTGAGCGAGGCGGCCGCCCTGCCGGTCCTCGACGCCCTCGCCGCCGGCACGCCCGTGATCGCGAGCGCCGTTGGCGCCCTGCCGGAGGTCGTCGGGCCGGCCGGCCTGCTCGTCGAGCCGCGCGACGCCGATCGCCTGGCCCACGCGCTCCGGGCGGCCTGGGCCGACGATCGCGTCCACCGCGGCATCGCTGCGGCCGCGGCCACGCGGACCGGGCCGGGGCGGCGGAGGTGGTCGGACGTCGCCCGGGAGACGCGGGCCATCTACGCGACGGTGGCGGAGAGGCAGGACCGAGACTCCGCCGAGCGAGAGCAGGGCTCGGCCGGGTCGGCGGGGGCTGATCTACGGGTTCGGCGAGGGGCTCGCCGAGGGGGTCAGCGAAGCCGACGGGTCGGGTGTCACCGATGGCGACGGCGTGGCGGCGAGCTTGATGGGCGTGCCCTTGACCACCTTGATGGGCGAGCCCGTGGGCATCACCTGCACGAACGTCTGGCCGATCGTGAGCGGGACGGCTTTCCCCGCCCCGTCGAAGAACCGGGTGGGGCTCGCGGCGGAGAGCTTCTTCCAGGTCCCGCGGACGACGATCCCGTTCGTTGCGATCCACGCCCGGCCGCTCCCGACGTTGGCCGCCTCGAGGCGGCCCTTCTGGCCGGCGCCCAGGGATCCGAAGGCGACCTCCATGACCACCACGTTCTTCGGAGCGACCACCGCTCCGGTCGCCCGGTCCTTCTGGAGCTTGCCGTTGACAGAGCGCCGCCACGTGTTGGACTGGCGGTCGTACCGGTAGGAGAACGCGCCGTAGGAGTAGGCGACGTCGATCCGCGCCCCCGACGGCCGAAGCTCGAGCGCGGCGTCGGGCCGGAACAGCCAGACCGGCTTGGGCGCGACGAGCGGGGCCGCCCCGACCTTCGCGGCGAGCGCCCGGAGGCGCTTCCCGTCGGTGTAGACGTTGTGCGGCGAGGCGCGGTCCTTCGTGCGCCACAGGTAGGCACCCCACCGGTACTGGTCCGCGTCGTAGACGAGCTGGCCGCGCCCCTTGGCCCTGAGCAGGGCCATCGCCTGCGGGCTGCCGCCGACGTGGACGTAGGCGGCCTTCCACTCGCCGGCCCATTGGACGAAGTAGACCCGGGCGCTGCGGACCGGGCCGACCGAGGTCGGGTTCCCTTCGGCGAAGATCATCATGTAGCGCGGGATGCCGCCCTCCGCCGGGGCCTGCCAGACCACCGAGGCCTCCGTGAAGCCGCTCTGCGGCCGGGCCGCCCAGTGGTCGTCGACCATGACCGCGATCGGGTGGCGGGCCGCGAGCTGAGGCGAGACGAGGCGTCCCGTGAGCGGGGCCGGCACGAGGACCGGGGTGGGGACGGGGGTCGGCGAGGGCGTCGGGGTCGGGGTCGGCGAGGGCGAGGACGCGGGGGTCGGCTCGAGGCTGGCCGGGCGCCTCGGAGGCCGCAGGGACGACCGCGACCGCGCTCCGACCCGGGGCAGCGAGCGACGGCGAGCCGCAGGCCGCCACGCTGAGCGCGACGACGACGGCGATGGCGAGCAGGACCAGCGTCCGGCGCCGCGCGGCGCGCCGCCATGGGGGGAGGGTCGATGAGAGGTCTCATGCCGGGCGCAGGATACTCCGGAAGCGGTAGGCTGGTCACAGCGAACCCCGCGGATCGTTCGGCCGGCGCCCGCCGGCGCAGCGCCCCGCGTCGACCCCCGCCGAGGGAACCATGTCCGAGAAGCCGATCTCCGAGCTCACCACCTCATCGTCCGAGGCACCAGCCGGGCCCGCCGACGTCGTCACGCCCACGACCGGCTCGCTCGACAGCGTCGCCGTCGACGTCCTCGACTTCGAGCGCGGCGCCATCGGCGGCGTCCGGGCCACGGACGTCACCGCCCGTCTCGCCGCCGTCGGTGGGATCGCCGCGAACCACGCCTCGGTCCAGCAGGGCGCGGTCAACGGCATCCTGGCCCGCGAGGCCACGGTCCGCCAGGGCATGGTCCGGGGCGTCGTGGCCCAGAACGTCCACGTCGAGCAGTCGATGGTGCGGGCCGTCGTCGCGAACACGGTGGAGGCCGGCCCGTCGACCGGGATCCTCTTCGCCGTCGCCCGGCGGATCGACGGCGACGCCAAGATCCTGCTCGACTGGCGCGGGGCGCTCGCGTTCGGCGCCTCCCTGGGGGCCTTCCTCGCCCTGATCCGCCTCTCGCGCCGCTGACGCGCCGCGCGCCGCGGAACGCCGCACGTCGCTGAACGCCGCGCGCCCCTACGTCGTCGCGGGCTTCGGCTCGGGGGGCTTCGCGAAGCGCTCCGCGTCGGCCTCCGCGAGGAGCTTGCTCTCGCGGACGCGGCGCCGGTACAGCTCGACCGTCTCGGCGGGGTCGCCATCGTGGATGATCTGGCCCTTCTCGAGCAGGATGGCCCGGCCGCAGAACTCGGTGACGTACGAGAGGTCGTGGGTCACGAGGACCACCACCCGGGCCCGGCTGATCAGCTCGCGCACGCGGGCCTGGCTCCGGGTCCGGAAGACCTGGTCGCCGGTGCCCAGCACCTCGTCGAGCAGGAGGATGTCGGGCGTGATCGCGGTGGCGATCGAGAAGCCCAGGCGGGCCTTCATCCCCATCGAGTAGGTCTTGACCGGCGCGTCGATGAAGGCGCCGATGTCGGCGAACTCGATGATCGACGGCGTGAGCCGGTCCATCTCGCCGTGGTCGATCCCGAGGAAGGCGCCGGCCAGGGCGATGTTGTCGCGCCCGGTGAGCTCCTGGTCGAAGCCGGCGCCGAGCGTCAGCAGGGTCGAGACACGCCCGTCGATCGCGATCGAGCCCTCGCTGGGCTGGAGGATGCCGGCCAGCGCCAGCAGGAGCGTGCTCTTCCCGGCGCCGTTGGGCCCGATCAGGCCGATCGCCTCGCCGTGGAAGATCTGGAGGTCCAGGTGCCGGAGCGCCCAGAAGTGGGTCGGCGCGTTCCGGTCGCGCCGGAGCATCCCGACGAGCGACCCCTTGATCGTGGTCCGCCGCGTCAGGCGCAGGTCGTAGTGGATCCCCAGGCTGCGGACGTCGACCGCGACGGGCCTGGACGCTGGCTGCTCGCTCACAGGATGCGGGCGAAGGCGGGTTCGACGCGCTTGAACAGGGCGATCGCGACGACGAGGAGGACCACCGAGACCGCGAGGAGGATCCCGAGGGCGAGGAAGTCGGGCTGCGTCCCGTGGTCCACCGTCTCGGTGCCCCAGGTGACCGTCCGGTAGGCGGTCAGGAGGATCGCGAAGGGGTTGAGCATCATCAGCTTCTGGAGGTCCTCGTTCGGCACCTCCCACAGGGCGTAGAGGGCCGGCGAGACGTAGAAGAGCAGGCGGATGAGGTGGCCCATGACGTTCGCGACGTCGCGGTAGAAGGCGTTGGCCGCGGCCAGCAGGATCGCGACGGCAAGGCCGAAGACGAACTGCACGGCAGCGATCAGCGGGATCGTCAGGACCCAGAGGGTCAGCCGGTCGTGGTAGGGGATGAACAGGAAGCCGAGCGCGATCAGCCCGATCGCGAAGCTGAAGGTCTCGGCGATGGTGGTAGCCGTCGGGAGCACGATCTTGGGGAACTGCACCTGGCGGATCAGCCCCTGGCGCCCCACGACGGAGTTCATCGCGCTGTTGACCGTGGTCGAGAACCACTTCCAGGGCAGGATGGCGGCAAACAGGAAGAGCAGGAAGTCCTCGGTCTGGCGCTGGAAGATCACCGCGAAGAGGAAGTAGTAGACGAGCATCTGGAGGATCGGGTCCAGGAGCCACCAGGCCTGGCCGAGCGCCGTGTCCGCATGGGTGCGCTTGAGGTCCGCGGCCACGAGGTAGCGCACCAGGCGCCAGCGGCCCGTCATCTCGCCGAAGCCGTCACGTGTCAGGCGGATGGTGCCGCGCCGGGAAGGAGGGGTGAGATGCGTCCCCGTGGCGGGCTCGGAGAGGGTCGCCATGTCGGCGCGTACGGTAGCATGGTTGCCCGCGCGGCCGAACCCATTGCCCCGGCGCGCCACCCGCACGTGCCGACCGCGAGCCGAGGTGCGGAGCCACATCTGACGTCGAGGTCCGTGATCGAAGCGACTCGCCCGCGGCTCGCCATCCTGTCCTACTCGAACGGGCGGTTCGACGCCCGGACGCGCCGCGTCGCGCAGCTCGGCCGGCGAGGCCGGCTTCGACGTCGTCGCCTATGCCCGCTGGGAGCCCGGGCCTCCCGTTCGAGGAGACGGTCGAGGGCCTCCGGATCGTCCGCGCCCCGATCGTCCTGCGCGACGGCCATCCCCGGCCTGCGACGCAGCGGGCGGCGCGAGATCGCCCGGCTGCGCGCTGCGGCCGCCGCCGCCGCGGCGCCGCGCCCGCGCCGGCGAGGCCGGCGTCGGTCGCCGGAGCGCGACGCTCGCCGTCGACCCCCCGCGCTGCCGACGGGCGGCCGCACGCGCCCCCTCGCGGTCCGCCTCCGCGAGCTCCGCGACGATCCCGTCGGATACTCGCGCCACGTCGCGACCAGGATCGTCCGCCTGCCCTACCGCGCCGTGCGCGGCCTCGTCGGCCCGTTCGTCCTCTTCCCGCTCCGGCCGATGGCCTGGGCGGCAGCCCTCGAGGACGTCGCCGAGCCGGCGGACCTCTGGCACGGGATGTGGGCGGGCTCGCTCCCCGCCCTGGAGCGGCTCCGCCGGCGGTACGGCGGCCGGACGATCTACGACAGCCGCGACGTCTACCTCCACGCCCGGGTCTTCGATCGGATGCGGCCCGCCATGCGCCGCCGCTTCGTCCGCCTCGAGCAGCGCTGGGCCCGGGCGGCGGACCTCGTGGTCACCGTCAACGACGCGTACGCGGACATCCTCGTCCCGCTGCTCGGCATTCCCCGCCCGCTCGTCGTCCGCAACTGCCCGGATCCCTACGACCCGCCCGGGACGCGTCCCGACCTGATCCGCGCCCTCGTGGGGATCGCGCCCGAGACGGCGATCGTCCTCTACCAGGGCGGCCTGATGACCGAGCGCGGCGTGGAGCAGGGGATGGAGGCGATCCTCGAGGTGCCGGGGGCCCACTATGTCGTCATGGGGTACGGGAGCCAGCGCGCCGCGTTCGTCGAGCTCGCAGGGCAGGCCCGGTTCCGCGGCCGCGTCTCGGTCATCGACCCGGTCCCGCCCGAGGAGCTGCTCGCGTGGACCGCGTCTGCCGACGTCATGCTCATGGCGATCCAGCCGACGACGCTCAACCACCGCTACACGACCCCGCAGAAGCTGTGGGAGGCGATCGCCGCGGGGGTTCCGGTCGTGGCGTCGGACCTGCCGGGGATGGCCGAGGTCGTCCGCGAGGTGGGCTGCGGGACGCTGTGCGACGCGACGGATCCGGCCTCGATCGCTGCGGCGATCAGGGAGCTCCTCGCGCTCTCCGCCGACGCGCGCGCGGAGATGCGGGCACGCACGCTGGCCGCCGCCCACGACCGCTACAACTGGCGCGTCCAGGCCGAGGTGCTCCTCGCGGCGTACGCCGGGCTCGTCGGCGGAGCGCGCGACGCCATGACCGTGATGCGCCGCGATCCCTCGCCCCCTCGTCCACGTCGTCGGGGCGCGCCCGAACTTCGTCAAGGCGGCGCCCGTGATCCGCGCCCTGGCCGCGGCCGGCGTGGACCAGCGCGTCGTCCACACGGGACAGCACTACGACGACGCCCTCTCCGGCGTCTTCTTCGCGGAGCTCGAGCTGCCGGAGCCCGACCTCAATCTCGGCGTCGGATCGGGGAGCCACGCCCGCCAGACGGCCGCTCTACTGGTGGCGCTGGAGGAGGCGTTCGCGTCCCTCGGCCCGGCGTTCGTGGTCGACTACGGCGACGTCAACTCCACCCTTGCGGCCGCGCTCGTCGCCGCGAAGCTGCAGATCCCCCAGGCGCACGTCGAATCGGGCCTCCGCAGCTTCGACATGGAGATGCCGGAGGAGATCAACCGGCGGGTCGCCGACGCCCTCGCTGACCTGTGCTTCGCGACGAGCGCGGACGCCGTCGACAACCTCCGGCGCGAAGGCGTGCCGGCCGAGCGGATCCACCTGGTCGGCAACTCGATGATCGACTCGCTCGAGGTGGTTCGCCCGCGACTGGACCCGGATGCGGCACGGGCGGCGGTCGGCCTCCCGGACGCCCCGTACGGCGTGGTCACGCTTCACCGGCCCGGCAACGTCGACGAGCCGGGGCGCACCCGGGCCCTCGTCGCTGGGCTGGCCGCGTCGGCCGCCCAGGTGCCGCTCGTGTTCCCGGTCCACCCCCGCGGACGGGCCGCGCTGGCGGCGGCGGGGCTGGCCGGCGTGCCCGGCCTCCACCTGGTCGAGCCGCTCGGCTATCTCGCCTTCCTGTCGCTGCTCGCCGGCGCCGCCGTGGTCGTCACGGATTCGGGCGGCGTCCAGGAGGAGACGACGATCTTCGGCGTCCCGTGCCTCACGGTCCGCCCGAACACGGAGCGCCCCGTGACGATCACCCACGGCACGAACCGCCTCATCGAGCCCGTCGAGCTGGCCGCGGCCGTGGCGGACGCCCTGGCGCCGGGCGGCTCGCCCTGGGCGCCCGCGAGCGGCCGCCGCTCTGGGACGGACGGGCCGGCGAGCGGATCGCGGCAGTCGCTCGCCGCGTGGCTCCGGGACCGCCCCGCGGTGAGCGCGCCGTGACGGCCCACACCGGGCGCCCCATCAGGGCCCCCGCGGGTCGCCCCGGAACGACCCCGCCGCCGCCCCGTCGCGATGCTGGTCCACAGCTACTACGAGGAGGACCCGCGCGTCCGCCGCCAGGCCGAGACGCTGGTCGCCACCGGCCGTCCGGTCGACGTCTTCTCCCTGCGCCGTCCCGACGACCCGCCCGAGGGGACGCTGGCGGGGGTCCGGATCACCCGCCTCGACGTGCAGCGCCACCAGGGATCGCCGATCGCGACGTACCTCGCCGAGTACTCGGCCTTCCTGGTTCGCGCCGCATTCGTCCTGGCCCGCGCCCACCGGCGCCGCCGCTACGCCATGGTCCAGGTCCACGCCCCGCCCGACTTCCTCGCCTTCGCGGCGCTGCCCCTCCGCCTGGCGGGGATCCCGCTGCTCCTGGACCTGCACGAGGCGACGCCCGAGTTCTTCCGCTCGCGCTGGCCCGGGGCGTCGAACCCGCTGACGATCGGCGCCCTGACCGCGGTGGAGCGCGTCTCGACGGCGATCGCCGACCGCGTCCTGTCCGTGAACCAGGCGCGCCACGAGCGGCACATCGCGCTCGGGCATCCCGGAGCGGAAGCTCCGCGTGGTCCGCAACGGACCGGTGCTGGCTCGCTTCGACCCCGACGCCCACCCGCGACGCGCGTTCATGGCCGACGGCACGCTCCGCCTGGCCTACGCGGGGGCCCTGACCCCGCTCTACGGCCTCCCCGACGTGGTCGATGCGGTCGCGATCGTGGCCGAGCGAGCGCCCCGAGCTCGCGGTGGAGCTCCACCTGTACGGGCGGGGCGACACGGAGGACGAGATCCGCGCCCGCGCCGACGAGCGCGGGATCGCCGACCGCGTGGTCTTCCACGGCCGGATCGCGCTCGACGCGGTCGCCGCCTCACTGGCGGGCTGCGACATCGCGCTCTCGCCCGATCCGGCGGAACCGCTTCTCGGAGATCAGCCTCTCCACCAAGGTCTTCGAGGGGGCGATCATGGGCAAGCCGGTCGTCGCCGCCGACCTCCCCGCCGCACGCGCCGAGTTCGACGCCGACATGCTCGCCTGGTACGCCCCGGACGACCCGGCCGACCTGGCCCGGGCGATCCTGCGGGTCGTGGACGATCCCGCCTGGCGGGCGGCGGTCGCCGATCGGGCGGCGGCGCGCGCGCGCGAGCTGGCCTGGGACGGCGAGGCGCCGCGCTACGTCGCCATCGTCGAGGAGCTCGCCCGCGACCGGGTATCCTCCTGACCGAAACGAGGGGATCACGCCAGGGAGGCGTCGTGGAACAGGATCGGTCCATCGCGGTCATCGGCCTCGGCTACGTCGGGCTTCCGCTCGCCCTCGGGTTCACCGAGGCGGGCGCCCGGGTCACGGGCATCGACAGCAGCGAGCTGCGGGTCGCGGAGCTCAACGACGGCCACTCGCCGATCGAGGACATCTCCGACGAGCGCCTGGGCGCCGCCCTCGCGGCCGGGTTCCGGGCCGTGGCGCCCGACCCGGAGGTCATCCGCGCGGCCGACGCCATCTTCGTCTGCGTGCCCGACGCCGGTCACGGCCACCCGCGACCCCGACCTCGGGCCGGTCCGCTCGGCGGCCGAGCTCGTCCGCGCCGGCCTCCGCCCGGGGCACCTGGTCGTTCTCCAGTCGACCACCTTCCCGGGCACCACGACCGGCCCCTTCCGGGCGGTCCTCGAGCGTGACACGGGCCTCCGGGCCGGCGAGGACTTCGACCTTGCCTTTGCCCCCGAGCGCGTCAACCCCGGCGATCCCGCGAGCTCGGGCAAGCTGGTCCCGCGCCTCGTGGGCGGCTCCACCCCGACGGCCACGGCACGGGCGGCCGCGCTGCTGGCCAACATCAACGACACGGTCGTCGCAGCTCTCGTCGCCCGACGCGGCCGAGATGGCGAAGCTGCTCGAGAACGTCTTCCGGAACATCAACATCGCCTTCGTCAACCAGCTGGCGCTCCTGTGCGAACGGATGGGCCTCGACGTCTGGGAGATCATCGACGCGGCGGCCACCAAGCCGTTCGGGTTCATGAAGTTCACGCCCGGGCCGGGCGTCGGCGGGCACTGCATCCCGGTCGACCCGTACTACCTCTCCTGGCGGGCCCGCGCGTTCGACTTCACGGACCGCTTCATCGAGGTCGCGGCCGACGTGAACGTGGGGATGCCGCGCCACGTGGTGGACCTGGCGGCCGAGGCCCTCAACGACCGCTCGCGCGCGCTCAGCGGGGCGCGGGTCGGCGTGCTCGGCGTGGCCTTCAAGCCGGACGTCGCGGATGCCCGCGAGGCGCCCGCGGCCGACGTGCTGGCGCTTCTCCGCGAGCGCGGCGCCGACGTCCGCTTCCACGATCCGCACATCGCCCGGTTCCGGGATGCGGCGGGCCGGACCGACGACGGCGTGGGCCTCGACGACCTCCTGGGCTGGGCCGACCTCGTCGTCATCGTCACGCCCCACCGGGCGATCGACTGGGCCGCGGTCTACGAGCGGGCCGACCTCATCCTCGACACGGTCAACGCGTCGCGGAGGGTCACGCCGCGGGCGCGCCAGGTGCTCCGCCTCGGAGCGGGATGGAGCTGACGTCGACCCCATGAAGCTGCCGTCGATCCTGCGCCGCTCGGCGTCCGGGGCGACCTGATGGACGGCCGCGCCCGCCCTGCCTCGGGTGCCGGCGAGGAGCCGACCGCGGAGGAGCTGGCGGCGCAGGTCGAGGAGCTGCGGCGCCTCGTCGAGGTGCAGCGGGCGCTCGGGCGGGCCGACGCGGCCACCGTCCGGGCGACGCGGGCCCAGCTCCGCGACACGGAGGCCGAGCGAACCGCGCTGCGGCGCGAGTACACGGCCTTCCGCGCCCGCCGCTCGGTGCGGACCGGCGTGGCCCTCGCCGACCGGCTCCGACGTCTCCGTGCGGCCATCGGGCGGCGCCCGGCCCCGCCCGCGCCGCCCGCGCCACCACCACCCGTGAGCGACCCCGCGGCCACCGTCGCCCGCCTCGTCGCGGCGGCCGCGGCGCCGGCCCGCACGGAGGGCCCGCTCGTCTCCATCGTGATGCTGACCCGGGACGGCGCCGCGCACCTGCGGCGGACGCTGCCCACGCTGGCGACGGGCGCCTACCAGGACGTGGAGCTGATCGTGGTGGACAACGCGTCGACCGACGATTCGGCCGCGGTGCTGGCCGCGTTCGCCCCCGGCTTCCCGGTGACCGTGATCCGCAACGAGCGGAACGAGTCATACGCGGACGCCAACAACGCCGCCGTCCGGGCGTGTCGCGGGGACCTGGTCCTCTTCCTCAACAACGACGTGCAGCCCGTCGGGCCGCACTGGCTCGGCCACCTTGTCGAGTCTCTCGAGGCGCCCGATGTGGCGGCCGTGGGCGCGCGCCTGGTCTACCCGCTCGGCGAGGCAGGCCCCCGGGCGGGGAACCGATTCGCGGACCTCACGCTCCAGCATGGCGGCGTCTGGTTTGCTCCGGTCGACGGGGCGCCGCAGGCGAGCCCCATCGGGGCCGGCGGCGATCCCGACGGGCCGGAGGCCGCCGCGGTGGGCGAGGTCCCGGCGTTGACCGCAGCGTGCCTGCTCGTGCGGCGGGCCGCGTTCGAGGCCGTCGGCGGGTTCGACGCGGGCTACCTCTACGGGCAGGAGGATGTCGACCTGGCCCTTCGCCTCCGGGCCGCGGGCTGGCGCCTGGTCTACGACGGACGTGCCGTCCTCTGGCACCACGAGTCGGCGACGCGCGTGCTCGATGACCGGGCCGCCCGCCGGGAGCGCTCGGCGGCGAACCGCGAGCGCTTCGTGGGGACGTGGGCGTGTCGCCTGTACCGGACGACCCTGCTCGACGCGATCGCCGGCGGCACGTTCTGGAGGGCGCCGCTGGAGGTGGGGTTGGTACCCTCGCCGTCGGGCCCGACGGTCGGGGAGCGGGCCGAGGCGCTGCGAGCGCTCGGATGGGTGGTCCGCGAGGTCGCCGACGCCGGAGCCGGGTCGCCAGCGCCGATGCGGCGACCGGTGGCGAGGTGCGCCCCCGCCTCCGTCGCCGTCGGCACGTCGGAGCCCCCGCTCGACGTGCTGCTCATTGTCGATCCCACCCACGACCTCCGCCTCGATCCCGGCGGGCTGATCCGGGTCGGGATCGTCGAGACCGCGGATGCCGACGCCTGGCTCGCTGCGCCGTGGCTCCCCGACCTGGACCTCGTCGTGGCGGCGGACTCCGTGTCCGCCGAGCGCATCGGCGCCGCCACCTCGATCCCCGTGACCGTTGCGCCGAACCCGCTGGAGCCGGCCGTCGTCCGCGACGCGCTGACGGCCTGGGTCGGTGCGCGCCGAGTGACCATCCGGAGCGCCGCTCCGTCCTGGGACGTGGCCGCCTCGTGGGGCGATCTCCACTTCGCCCGGGACCTGCAGCGGGCGCTCCGCCGGCTGCGGCCGGCCGACGAGGATCCAGCTCCGGGACGAGTGGCGGCAGCCCTGGGCGGCGCGCGACGACGTGGCGATCAACCTGCTCGGGGTCAGCGAACCCCCCTGCGCGCCGGGCCAGGTCAACGTCCTGTGGCACATCAGCCACCCCGACATGGCGTCGCCCGAGCTCTACGAGCGCCACGACCTCGTCTTCGTGGCCTCGGACCCGTTCACCGCCTGGATGCAGGACCAGGTGTCGGTCCCCGTGCAGCCCCTGCACCAGGCGTCCGACCCCGAACGCTTCGCACCCGGGCGCGAGGGCCCAGCGCACGAGCTGCTCTTCGTCGCCAACTCGCGGGGCGTTCGCCGGCACGTGCTCGACGACCTGCTGCCGACGGAGCGCGACCTGGCCGTCTATGGACGCGGCTGGACACCGGAGCGGCTGGACCCCCGGTACCTGGCGGGCGAGCTGGTTCCCAACGAGGATCTCGCCGGCTTCTACGCGGCGGCCGGGATCGTCCTCAACGATCACTGGACGGACATGCAGCGCGAGGGCTTCCTCTCGAACCGGCTCTACGACGCGTCGGCGGCCGGCGCATTCGTCATCAGCGATGCCATCGACGGCCTGCGCGAGGAGTTCGACGGGGGCGTCGTCGCCTACCACGGCCGGGCCGAGCTGCACGACCTCGTCGAGGCGTTCCTCGCGGATCCGGAAGCGCGGGCGGCGCGGGCGGCGCGGGCGCGGGCCGCCGTGCTCGCGCGCCACACGTTCGGACACCGCGCGCAGGAGATCCTGGCCGCGGTCGCGCCGCTCGAGGCCGCGCGCCCGCCGGCCGTCGTGCCGTGACCCATCGCCCTGCGATGGGGACGCGGCTCGTCTTCGTCCCCACGGCCGGGGACGCAGTCCCGCCGGAGCCGGGCACGACCGTTGTCGTCCTCGACACGACCTGGACGCCGCCTCGCGGCGAGCGGGGGGACCTGGTCTCGCTGCGCCATCTCGCCGGCGAGGCCACTCCGCGCCGCGGACCTGTTCGAGGAGGCGCTGACGCTCCTCGACACCTGGGCGGAGGCGGTGCAGATGATCGACCTCCTCGCGATCGATGGCGTCACCTACTGGTACCGGCTCCGCGAGATCGCCTGGCACTGGCTGCACGAACGGCTCATCTGGGAGCGGGTGATCGCTGGGGTGGCGAAAGGGGCGACAAGCGCGGCGACGGGGACCGGTGCGGACGGTGTGGCCGGTGCAGATGGGTCGCTGGCGCTGTCGTCGATCGCGCTGCCGGCCCACGAGACGGCCCTCCTGGACGTCGCCGCGGCCGTCGGGCGCGCCCGCGGCGCCGAGGTCGTCGCGCCTTCGGCCCTGCCGGCCGTAACGGCGGACGCAGCTCCGAGGTCGCCGCTCTCCGACGGTGGCTCCGGGCGGGCCGGATGCGCGCCGCCCCGGAGCCGGCGGCCTCGACATCGGGCGGCTTGCCGGCCGGGTGCGGCGGCTCGTCGGAGACTCGCCGGTCCGCGCGCCCGCCGTCGTGCGCGCGGACATCCTGGTCGAGCGGCTGCGGACGCTCGCCGCCGACCCGCCGGGCCCGATCCTCGTTCTCACGAACACCCGGCTGCAGCAGCGGATCGGCGATCCGGGGGCCCGGCGGGTGGAGGACCCGAATCTCGGACCGGTGATCGCGCAGCTGCGCCGGATCGGACTCGACCCGGTCGTGATCGGCCTCGGGCTCGACGAGACCACGGGACGCGGATTGGCCCGCCATCGAGTCCGACCCGAGGCTCCTGCCCCAGTCCGTGCTCCGCCGGTGGCGCGGCCCGGAGGAATCCGCGTCGCAGGCCGCCGATCTCGTGCGCGCGCGGGTTCGCTCGGCCGCGGCGGTGCCCCTCGACGTCCACGGCGTGGACCTGGCGCCCGCGCTCACTGCCTGGCTGGCGGAGCAGGCGGCCTCGATCGTCGGGACGATTCTTCGCCAGCTTCCCCGCATCGACGGCCTCGTGGAGGCCCTCCGACCGCGAGCCCTCGTTCTCACCCACGAGGCGATCCAGACCCCGTGGCTGCAGGTCGCGCGCGCTCGCTCGGTCCCGATCTTCGCCGTGCAGCACGGGATGATCTACCCGACGCACCCGGGGTATCGCCATCCCCGAGACCCCCGCCTGCTCCTCCCGGACGCGACGTTCGTCACGGGGCCGTTCGAACGCGACGCTCTCCTGGGGCATGGCGGCTACGCAGCCCGACGAGGTCGTCGTGGTTGGCGCGCCACGGCTCGAGCTGGACGATTCTCCGAGCCGCCGGCGCCGCTCGGCGCCGACGAACGAGAGGCTGTCCGTCGCGAGATGGGGGTCGCCGACGGCAGCCGGATGCTGGTCGTCTCCACGGGCTTCCTGCCCCTCCAGCGCCGCTTCGTGCTCTCGGCGTCGCTCGAGCGCCTCTTCGGGGAGCCCGTGCCCGGCGTTCACGTCGTCTTCAAGCAGCATCCGGGCGAGTCGGACGAGGGGCCCTACCGCGAGCTGCTCGTCGGCCTGGCCCGCGCCGGCGGCTTCGCGGCTCCGCCGATCACCGTCGTCCGGGACGTGGACCTGTACCGGCTGCTGCGGGCGGCCGACGCGCACCTGGGGCTCCTGTCCACCGTGCTGACCGACGCGGTCGCCGCCCGGACGCCCAACCTGATCGCCGTCGACCAGGCCCACACGGACCTGCTCGGCTACGTCGCTGCCGGGGTCGCCCGCCCGGTCCGCGACGCGGCCGACCTCCGGGCCGCCCTCGACGATCTCCAGCCCCCGGACGAGGCGGCCCGGCAGGCATTCCTCGCGGCGCACCTCGAGCCGGGCCCGGCGAGCGAGCGCATCGTGGCCCGCGTCAGCGCCGCGCTCGGGGCACCGGCGTGAGCACCACGCGTGGCGGGATCGTGCTCCGGCCGGCGCGGCCGGACGACGCGCCGCGGCTCCTCGAGTGGGCCAACGACCCGGCCACACGCGCGGCCTCGTTCGATCGCGCGGAGATCTCGTGGCCGGAGCACGTCGCGTGGCTGGCCGCTGTGCTGGCCGACCCGGACCGGCGGCTCTGGATCGCCGAGGAGGAAGGCGTCGCGCTCGGGCAGGTCCGCGTCGACCGCGCGCCCGAAGGCTTCGGCGTGGTCTCGATCGGTCTCGCCCCGGGCGCTCGCGGTCGGGGCATCGGGCGGGCCGTGCTCGGCCTGGGCGTCGCCGCGGCGATCGCGAGCTGGGCATCCGGCGTGTGCGGGCCGTCGTGATGCCGGCGAACGTGCCAGCCGCCGGCTCTTCGAAGGCGCGGGCTTCCGTCGTGGCGCGGCGGACGGCTCGGCCGGCCGGACGCCCCGGCTCGAGGCGGACGGTGCCGGCAGCGCGGCCGGAGCTGACTGACCGTCCCGGAGGCTGCGACCGTCCGTCGCCCTTGCCGCTGGCCCGCCAATCGCCGCGCGTGCGCCCGTCGGCCGACCTCCTTGCATCGAACGCACGACCGCGCGGTCACCCGACCCCGGCGCGGCCAACTGGCGGCCCCGAGGCAGGATCTGTGCGTCGGACGGCCGTTTCCTGCGCCGGTCGCTGCGCGGACCGGGCAGGCACCCCTGGCGGCACGTCCTGCGTCTGACCTGCGAGAACGCCGGCGGGACCACCGACGGGGCGGTGCTGCGCGGTGTTGAGTTGAACGCAAGCCGGCCCGGCGCATCCGCTCGACGGCCTGGAGCGCTGCGCCCGGGCCCGGGGTCGGCCTACGCCTTGCGGAGAAGCTGCCAGGTCACGCGGTCGAAGCCGGCGTCTTCCCCGAGGAAGCCTTCGCGATCCACGGCCAGCTCCGGGAAGAGCTCGCGATAGATGCGCCCGTAGTCCCGCTTGAGGAGTGCCCCGTGCTCGCCGTGATAGGCGACCTCGGTCGTCTCGTCCGCGTGGTACTCGGCCCACAGGACGTAACGCCGGCTGACCCGGACGAGCTCCGCCATGACGAGGGGGAGGGTCGTGTCGGGCTGGTGGATGAGCACGCCGACGGTCAACGCCAGGTCGACCATGCCGTCACGGAACGGGAGCGCGCGCGCCAGCGCGGCCACCACGTTCGTGCCCGGAGCGTTCGCCCGCGCCCGAGCCCGCGCCTCGGCGTTGACGTCGACGCCCCAGACGGCCTCGGGCGGAAGGATCGCGGCGATGTGGCGCAGGTTCCCGCCCTGGCCGCAGCCCACCTCGAGCGTGCTCGCGATGTCCCGTCCGGCGAGCAGGTCGGCCCAGAAGAGCCCGCGGCGATCGTCGAGCGTCGCGTTGCGGCGCACGTAGTCATCGCCGAACGCTCCGCGCCAGAGCCCCTCGAGGCGCCGCGCCTCGGCCTCGGCGCTCGTGGCCGGGGTGTCGGCCTCGGCAACGGCCCGCTCCGCTTCGGCCTCGCTCGTCACTCCGCCTCCTCAGTCCCGCTGCCCGACATGGTCGCGGCAACGATACGACGCGCCCCGTCGCCCGGCACGACCTCGGGGCCGCGACGCGCCATCGCGGCCCGGCGCCGGGGATCCAGGGCCAGCGCGGCCACCAGCTCGACCACGAGCGCGGGTTCGACCTCCCGCCCGTCGCCGGCCCAGGCCGCCGCCCCGGTCGCGGCGAACGGCGGGCCGACGGGCAGCTGGTCGTCCGCGACGGCCACGAGAAGCGCCGGCGTGCCGAGGGCCGCCGCCTCGAACTTCATCGTCCCGGCCCCCAGGATCGCCACGTCGGCCGCCGCGAGGAGCTCGACGAGGTCAGGTGGCTCCCGCAGAACGGCCAGCCCGCGCGCCTGGGCCGCGCCGCGGTAGTCCGGCCCGGCGGCGACCTCCAGCGACCAGCGCGCATCGGCCGCCAGGGCGACCCCCAGCCGCGCCGTGACGTCGTCGGGATCGCTGCCGCCGAAGCAGAGGAGCACCCGGGGAACGGCGCTCTCCGCCCGGGCGGCGCGCGCCCGCTGCTCCGCGGCGGCGCGGAGGACCGAGCGCCCGAGCGGCGCGAATGCGTACCCGACGAGCGCGCGGCCGGCGCGACCTCCCGGGGCCGGCGACCACGCGGGCAGCGACGGCTGCACGACGACGCGCACGGGCGAGGCCAGGAGCTGCCGGTCGTCGAAGGCGGTCGCCCGCGCGAGCAGGGCCAGGCCCGCCTCGTTCGGGTCGGGCAGGTCCACGATGAGCCGGCCGGGCGGCTCGCCGAGCCCTGCAGGAGGCCCGGCCGCGCCTCGGGGCCCGCGAGCGCGGCGAGCGCCTCCGGACCCGCGAACGTCGCGCCGGCCGCCCCCGCCCGCGCTCGCTCCGCCGCAGATGGCTCGCCCCGGAGCAGCGCGACCTCGCACGCGATCCCCGCCTCCTGCGCCGCCTCCGCCAGGGCGAGCGCTCGGGCCAGGTGGCCCCGGCCCTCGCCGCGGCCCGCGGTCGCGAGGACCGTGAGCGGCGGGCGGCTCAGAGCGCGTCCCACGCGAGCGGCTCGTGGCGCTCGATCCGCCGCCGCGCGGTGCGTCCGATCACGTGATCGAGGTCGCGGACCTCGATCCCCGTTCCCGGCCGGAGGATGGCGATCGCCTCGAGATCGAGCACCTCGCCCGGCTCGATGTCGCGCGCGGCGTGGAGGCTGCGGCGGGCGGTGACGTAGAGGTCGGCCTCGGCCGGGGCCATGCGCTTGATGCCGTCCCCGAGGGCGGCCTGCGCGTCCCGGATCGCCCGCACCATCGCCGCCAGCTCGTCGGGCTCGAGGGCGAACCGGTGGTCCGGCCCCGGCCGGTCGCGCGAGGTCGTGAAGTGCTTCTCGATGACGGCGGCACCCAGGGCCGTCGCCACGACCGGGGCGGTCCAGCCCGGGCTGTGGTCGCTGTAGCCGACGGGGACCCGGAAGGCCGTCCGCATCGTCGCCATCGCCCGCAGGTTCAGGTCGGAGAACGGCGGCGGGTAGTTGACCGTGCAGTGCAGGAGGATCAGGTTGTCGAGGTTGCCTTCGGCCTCCACGGCGCGGACCGCGTCCTGGACCTCGCCGATGCTCGCCATCCCGGTCGAGCAGATCATCGGGCGGCCGAGGCGGGCGATGTAGCGGATGAGCGGCAGGTGCCACAGCTCGTACGTGGCGACCTTGTAGACCTTCACGTCGAGCCCGTGCAGGAGATCCACGGCCAGCTCGTCGAAGGCCGACGAGATGAAGTCGAGGCCGGCCGCCTCGGCGTGCTCCTTGAGGATGGCGTGCCACTCGTAGGGCAGCTCGAGCTTGCGGAAGAGGGAGGCCATCGTCTCGTCGGGTGGCAGGATCGCGTCGAGGTAGGCCGCGCGCGTCCGGGTCTCGGCCACGATCCGGTCGGAGGTGAAGGTCTGGAACTTCACCGCGTCCGCGCCCGCCGCGGCAGCGACGTCGACGAGCCGCTTCGCCTGGTCCAGGTCGCGGTCGTGGTTCGAGCCGGCCTCCGCGATGACGTAGACGGGCGCGCCCTCGCCGACCGGGCGGTCGCCGATCCGCACGACGTTCACGGTTCCACCTCCTGCCAGGGCTTCTGGCGCACGTCCACGTTCAGGTCGGCGAGGCCCGGCTCCCGCGCGACGATCGCCTCGAGCTCCGCGAGCCGGACCGGCGGCGGGTGGCCGACCCGTGCCGCGAGGGCCCGCGCGAACACGAGATCCTCCGGCGTGTCCACGGTATAGCGCGAATGGCGCGCCGCCGCTGGCTGGGCCAGGCTCCCCAGCCGGAATCGTTCGGGATGGCCGTAGAGGAACGGCATGACGTGCTCGCGCTCGGCCGGCGCGGTCGCCTCGCGGGCTGCCGTCTCGAGGGCCGCTGCACGGGCCACCTCGGCGGCGATCCCGAGCGGGTAGCCGGACGTGCCCACGTAGTCGAAGCCGCCGCTTGCACAGGCGGCGATCTGGGCGCCGATCACCCCGGGGTCGGGAAACGGGTTGTCGGCCGTGCCGCGCACGACAAGGTCCGGGGCGTGAGGGGCCGCCGCGTCCCAGACACGGGCCAGGACGTCACGCGCCGACCCCCGGTGGACGAGCGCAAGCTCCGCTGCGGCTTCCGCCAGGGCGTCGTCGGCGGGCTCGTCGGAGGTCGCGAGCACGACGAGGTCGATGCCCGGCACGGCCCGCAGCGCCGCCACCGTCCAGGCGAAGAGCGGTCGGTCACCGATCACGGCGAGGACCTTCCCCGGCAGCCGCGTCGAGCCGGTCCGCGCCTGGATCACCGCGATGACGCGCATCCTCGGCCCCGTCAGCCCGCGCGATACGCGGCGGTCACCTTGTCGAGCGCGGCGACCACGTCGTCGACGTCATCGTCCGTCATGGCCGAGAACAGCGGCAGTGTCAGCAGCCGCTCGTAGGCGGCCTCGGCCACCGGGAAGCGACCCTCGAGGTCCGGGTAGCGCTGCCGGTAGAACGGGTGGCGATGGACCGGGATGTAGTGGACGTTCACCCCGATCCCCTCGGCCCGCAGGGCGTGGTAGACCGCCGCCCGGTCCACGCGCAGGCGGTCCAGCCGGAGCAGCACGACGAACAGGTGCCAGGCGGGATCCGCGTCCGCGGCCACGGCCTGCAGGTCGAGCGCCCAGTGGCCCGCGAGGGCTGCCCGGTACCGGGCGGCCAGCCGCCGCCGCGCGTCCAGGAACGCATCGAGGCGCGCCAGCTGGCTCGTGCCCAGGGCCGCCATCACGTCGGTCAGCCGGTAGTTGTAGCCGAGCTCGACCATGGCGTAGGTCCAGTCGCGCCGCGCCGCCAGCTCGGTCCCGATCCCGTGGTTGCGGAAGCGCCGGAGGAACGCGGCCCGGTTCCCGTCGTCGGTCAGGACGGCCCCGCCCTCGCCCGTCGTGAGGATCTTGGCCGGATGAAGCGAGAGGACCGTGAGGTCGGCCAGGGTTCCCACGCGACGGCCGCCGCGCGTCGCGCCGAGCGAGTGGGCCGCGTCGGCGACGATCGGGATCGGGCCGCCGGGAGCGGCGTCGGCGACGGCTCGCAGCGCGGCGTAGTCCGCCGGCTGGCCGGCGTAGTCGACCGCGGCCAGCGCCCGGGTGGCGCGGCGTGAGGGCAGCCTCGACCGCGCCGGGGTCGAGCAGGAGCGAGCCGGGCTCCACGTCGGCGAACCGCGGCTCCGCCCCCACGTAGACGATGGCGTTGGCCGTGGCCGCGAACGTCATCGGCGTGGTCAGCACCTCGGCCCCGGGGGCGAGGGCGAGCGACGCCATGGCCCCGTGGAGGGCGGCGGTCCCGCTGCTGAACGCGACCGCATGGCGGGCACCCGTCGCGGCTGCGAGCGCCTCCTCGAAGGCCGGCACCCGCGGGCCCGTCGTCAGCCAGTCCGAGCGCAGGGCCGCGGCCACCGCCGCGACGTCGTCGTCGGAGATGTCCTGCCGGGCGTAGGGGAGCAACGAGGCGCGAACGGGCGACCCGCCGTCGATCGCGAGCCGTTCGCCGCTCACGGCGCACGCACGCCTGCCGCTCACGGCACCCGCTGGCCGGCTGCCAGGCGTTCGGCCATCCAGGCGCGCGTCGCCGCCAGCCCGTCGGCGAGCGAGACCTCCGCCCGCCAGCCGAGCAGCCGGCCGGCCAGGCCGGCATCGCAGCGGAGAACGGCGATCTCGCTCTGGGGGTGGATGTGGGGCACGTGGACGATCCGCGCCGGATCGGGCTCCACGAGCGCGGCGAGCGCGTTGACCGAGACGTCCACGCCCGTCCCGGCGTTGAGGATGCGCCCCGTCGCCGCGTCCGAGACAAGGGCGTCGCACACGAAGCGCGCACAGTCGCCGGCGTAGAGCAGGTCCCGGGTCTGCGTGCCGTCGCCGTAGATCCGGAGCTCCTCGCCGGTCAGCGAGCGGCGGGTGAAGATCGAGACGACCCCGCCCTCCCCGACCGAGCGCTGGAACGGCCCGTACGTGTTGAACGGCCGGACGACGGTGGCCGGCAAGCCCGTAGGCGTGGAAGTAGCTGAGCGTGAGCGCCTCGCCGGCGATCTTCGAGGCGGCGTACGGGCGAGGCCGGCTTGACCGGGTGGTCCTCGCCGATCCCCTCCGGGGCCGTGGCCAGGTCGTAGACCATGCACGTGCTCATGAAGAGGGTGCGCGTCCCGTGCTCGCGGGCCGCCTCGAGGAGGCGGAAGGTGCCCACGACGTCGTTGTCGAACGTCTCGGCCGGCTCGTCGATGCTGTCCTGGACGGAGATGGACGCGGCGAGGTGGGCCACCGCGTCGGCGCCCGAGAGCCACCGCCGACAGGCATCGCCGTCGCGGACGTCGCCCACGACCAGCTCCTCGAGGCCGGGATGGCCGGCGAACGCCGCGAGGTTGTCGGGGTCGCCCTGGCTCAGGTTGTCGACCGGGAGGACCGTGTGCCCGCGACCCAGGAGCTCGCCCACGACCCACCGCCCGATGAAGCCGGCGGCGCCGGTGACGACGACCCTCACGGCTCCCGGACCCTCACGGTTCCAGGCCGTCGACCGCCTCGCGCAGGACGGCGGCAACCTCGTCGGCGGCCATCGGCTCGACCCCGTCTGACCGGTAGGCTCCCGCGGGCGCCAGCGGGGCGTGGGCATAGGCCTCGACCAGGTCGTGCGGCGTGTCGATGGCCGGCAGGACGGCGTACATGGCGCCGACGTCGCGCGCGCGGAGCGACTCCTCCTCGGTCATGAGCTCCTCGTAGGCCTTCTCGCCGGGCCGGACGGGGATCCGGGTCACCGCGATCTCGGACGGGGCACGGCCGTGGCGCGGGGCGAAGACGGCGATCGCGCCGGCAACCAGGTCGGCCAGGCGGGCGGCCGGCATCTTGAAGACGAAGACCTCGCCGCCGTGGGCCACCCGGGCGGCCTCCAGGGCCAGCTCCACGGCGCGGTCGGCGCTCATCACGAAGCGCGTCATCGCCGGGTCGGTGACCGTCACCGGCCCGCCGGCCGCCACCTGGGCCGCGAACAGCTCGACCGCCGATCCGCGCGACGCCGAGCACGTTGCCGAACCGGACGCTGGCGAAGACCGTCCTGTGGTGGCCGCGGTAGTTCGTGGCCGCGGTCACCAGCTTCTCGGCCAGCAGCTTGCTGGCGCCCATCACCGAGGTCGGGTTGGCGGCCTTGTCCGAGCTGGTGAGGATCATCGTCCGGACCTCGGCGGCCAGGCAGGCGTCGATGACGTTCTGGGTGCCGGTGACGTTGGTCTGGGCAGCCTCGAAGGGGTTGTACTCGCCGGACTCCACGTGCTTGAGGGCGGCGCAGTGGAAGACCACGTCGACGCCCTCGGCCGCCCGCAGCAGGCGGTCGCGGTCGCGGATGTCGCCGATCAGGAAGCGGAGATCGCGCCGGCCGCCATAGCGCTGGCGCTGGTAGAACTGCTTCGTCTCGTCCCGGCCGAAGACCCGGACGACCTCCGGCTCGCGGGCCAGCAGGTGGTCGACGAGGCGGGCCCCGATCGTCCCGGAGCCGCCGGTCACCAGGATGCGGCGGCCCCGGATGCCATCCGGCCCGGACGAGAGATCCCGCGGTGCGCTCACGCCGCCAAGGGTAGTGGGTTCCGCGCGACTCGGGGTGCGAGCCGCCGCGCGGGCGCGCCGGTGCGAGCCGCCGCGCGAGCCGCCGGACGAGCCGGAGCGCGGCTCCGCACGGCCGGCCTTCGACGCCCGGTGCGGTACGATGCGCCGGGCTCGGCCGTCCCCGCCGCCCCGACCCATGAACCCCGAACGGATACGAGAGCAACCATGACCTTCCGCGCTCGCCCGACGACGCGGACCGGCCGCCGGAGCGGCTACGAGTCCGATCACCGTCGGAACCTCTACTTCACCGTCGGCTTCGGCGCCGTCGTCGTCATCGCGATCCTCCTCCTGGTCGGCGCCGGTGCCGCCAGCTGGTACGACCAGCACCTCGCGGCCGTGGCGGTCGTGAACGGGGAGACGATCACGAAGGACGCCCTCACCGACCGGATCGCCGAGGAGACGTTCCGGCTCGACACGCTCGAGGCGCGGACCCGCGAGAAGGTCAACGCCGGCAGGATGTCGCCCTCGCAGGGCCAGCAGTACCTCAACGAGATCGCCAACCTCAAGGCCCAGGTCGAGAGCCTGGCCTACGAGCGCGAGATCGACACGACGCTCCTCCTGCAGCTGGCGCCCGACCGGAACGTCGAGGTCACCGAGGCGGAGATCGACGCCCAGATCACGAAGGACGCCACCACCCCGGAGAGCCGCCACACGTACCAGATCCAGGTGGTTCCCGAGACGAGCGCCGGGGCGCGCGAGCCCACGGCGGCCCAGAAGGACGCGGCGGAGAAGAAGGCGGACGGCCTCCTGGCCGACCTGAAGGCCGGCAAGACCTGGGAGGAGGTCGTCAAGGCGTCCGGCGATGCCGACGCGGCCGAGACGAACGGCGACCTCTTCTTCATCGACGAGGGCTCCAGCTCCCCCGACGTGCCGTTCGTGGAGGCGATCTTCGCGCTCGCGGCGCCCGGCTACACGGAGGTGATCGAAGGCGAGGACGGCACGTTCCGCATCGGTCGCATGACCGAGATCGCGGCCGAGGTCGTGGACCCGAACTACATGCAGCGGGCGACCGACGCGGGCGTCTCCGAGAAGGCCTACCGCCGCACCACGAGCTCCATCGTGGCGCGCGACGAGATCGACGCCCAGCTCCAGGCCGAGGTCGTCGACAAGCCGTCCGAGCAGCGCCGCACGGTCGAGATCGCGCTCGAGGACAACCAGGGCGCCCCGCTGCTGCCCGGCGCCGTCCTGGTGAAGCACCTGCTCTATTCGCCCAAGAACGATGCGGGCGGCGCTGCGGCCCTGCCCGCCGACGACCCGGCCTGGGCGGCCGCCGAAGCGGAGGCGAAGAAGGCCTACGACGACCTGAAGGCCGGAACGGTCCGCTTCGTGGACCTCGCTCCCGGGAGCGATGACGCCACCTCGGCCGCCGCGAACGGCTTCCTGCCCTACTTCGCGAAGGACGATCCGCAGGCCCAGCTGGATCCGGCGTTCGCCGATGCGATCTTCGCCGAGGGCCTGGTGCCCGGCCAGCTGCTCGAGCCGGTCAAGTCGGCCTTCGGCTGGCACGTGATCGAGTACGTGACGGCCGACGATCCCCAGGCTCGCTCGCAGAAGCTGGTCGCCGAGGCAGGCGCGCCCGGCGCCGACGTCGCCAGGCTCGCCGCCGACCAGTCCATCGCCGCGTCCGCCGTCGACGGTGGCGACATCGGGTGGATCGCCCGCTACCAGCGTGAGAAGGTCCAGGAGGACGCGATCTTCGCGACCCAGGCCAACGGCGTGTCGGAGGTGATCAGCATCACCGGCAGCACCACCAGCCTCACGTTCTACGTGGTCCCGGAGATCGCCACGCGGATGCCGGACCCGGACCAGGCGGTGACGCTGCGCGACAACGCCTTCTCCAACTGGTACCAGGGGATCAAGGACGACCCGGCCCAGACGACGATCGAGCGGCTCCTGGACACGACCGCCACCGGCTGACGGGAGGGCCGTGGTGCTCGACGCCCTGCTCGCCGAGGCGCGCCTGCGCTGGGACCTCGACCCGGCCGACGGGTTCGCGGTCGTGCCCGCGGAGCGGCTGGTCGGCGTGCCGCTGGAGCCGTCGCGCCCGGCGTTGATCGTGCCGCTGGTCGTCCTGCACACGACGGCGCCGCTGGATTCGCCCACGCCGCTGCCCGGCCGGCACGGTCCGCGTGGCCGCGACGCGCTGGCCGTGCTCCAGCGCCTCTACCCGCCGGACCATCCGGTCGGGCGGTTCGGCGTGGCCGAGGGCACGACCGTCGGCGCCCTCGAGGACGCCGACCTCGCCACTCCGCTCTACCTCGGACCGGTTGCCCCGGAGCTGGCGGCCGCGTCACCCTGGGGCATGCCCTGGATCTCGAGCCGTCTCCGGGAGCCCGACGGCTGCCCGTGGGATCGCGAGCAGACCCACGAATCGCTGCGCAACCACCTGCTCGAGGAGGCGTACGAGGTCTACGACGCGCTCGCCGACGGCGCCACGCCGGAGCTGGCGTCCGAGCTCGGCGACCTCTGGCTCCAGGTTGTCCTCCACGCGCAGCTGGCCGCGGAGGCCGGCGTCTTCGATCTGGCCGACGTCCAGGCCGCGATCGCGAGCAAGATCGTGCGCCGCCACCCCCACGTCTTCGGCGACGCCGAGGTGCGCACGGCGACCGACGTGAACCGCCAGTGGGAGCGCATCAAGCAGGCGGAGCGGGCCGCGGACGGCGGCGAGTCCGCGGTCGCGACGGCGAAGCGGCGCCCGCGCCGAAGAGCGCCCTCGACGGGGTCAGCCGCTCCATGCCCGCCCTGGCGGCCAGCCAGGAGATGCAGGAGCGGGCGGCCCATCTCGGCTACGACTGGCCCAGCATCGACGGGATCCTGGCCAAGGTGACCGAGGAGATGGCCGAGCTCGCCGCCGCCGACGACGCGACGACCCGCGGCGAGGAGCTCGGCGACCTGCTGATGGTGGTCGTCAACCTCGCCCGCCACCACGGCGTGGACGCCGAGGCGGCGCTCCGGTCCGGCAACGAGAAGTTCCGCCGCCGGTTCGGGATCGTGGAGCGCCTGGCGGCCGAGCGCGCCGTGGCCCTGCGCGACCTCTCGTTCGAGGAGCTCGACGCGCTGTGGGACGCGGCGAAGGCGGAGCTGCGCAGCGGCGCCGGTCGTGGCGGCGGAGTCGGCCCCGGCGGGCCAGAATGGACCCGAGGAGGTGCGCTGATGTCGATCGGGAACCGTGGCCCGGCCCTGCGCCCGTCGGGCCGGCGGCCGGACGAGCTGCGGCCGGTGACGATGACGCTCGGCGTCCAGAAGTGGGCCGAGGGCTCCTGCCGGATCCGCGTCGGCGACACGGAGGTGCTCTGCGCGGCCACGATCGAGGACCGCGTCCCGCCCCACCTGCGCGGGAAGGGGAGCGGCTGGGTCACCGCCGAGTACTCCATGCTCCCGCGCTCCACCGCCGAACGGACGATGCGCGAGGCGACGGCCGGCAAGGTCGGCGGCCGGACGCACGAGATCCAGCGCCTCATCGGCCGCTCGCTGCGGGGCGTCGTGGACCTGGGGCGCCTCGGCGAGCGGACGGTCACGGTCGACTGCGACGTCCTCCAGGCCGACGGCGGCACGCGGACCGCGAGCATCACGGGCGGCTACGTGGCCCTCGGGGCGGCCCTCATCACGTACGGCATGGAGCGGCTCCTCGTCGGCAAGGTGGCCGCGGTCTCGGTCGGGATCCACGACGGCGTGCCGGTCCTGGACCTCGACTACGCCGAGGACAAGGTGGCCGAGGTCGACTTCAACGTGGTGGGCACGGACGCCGGGCACTACGTGGAGCTCCAGGGGACGGCCGAGGGGAAGCCCTTCTCGCGCGACGACCTCGGCCTGCTGCTGGACCTCGCCGGCACGGGCCTCGCCTCGCTCTTCGCGGCCCAGGCCGCGGCGCTCGCCACCGTGAAGCGGTGACCGACCGGCCCCGCCTGCTCGTCGCGACGCGGTCGCCCCACAAGCTGGCCGAGCTGCGCGACCTGCTCCACCTCGGCCGGGCCGAGCTCGTCGACCTCGACGACGTGGGGATCCCCGACGAGGTGGAGGAGACCGGGACGACGTTCTCGGCCAACGCGGCCCTCAAGGCCCGCTTCTACGCCCGGCGGTCCGGGCTCCCGACCCTCGCCGACGACTCGGGCCTGGAGGTGGACGCGCTCGAGGGCGGTCCCGGCGTGCGGACGCGGCGCTACGCCGGCGAGCAGGCGACCGACGGGCAGAACAACGCGAAGCTGCTGGCGGCGCTGGCGGGCCTTCCGCCGGAGCGCCGGGGCGCGCGCTACCGCTGCGTCCTGGCCCTGGCGCTGCCTGAACGCGCTGGCCCGCGCGGCGGCCTGCCCGTCACGCTGACGCGGGGCACGTTCGAGGGCCGGATCGGGACCGACGCCGCGAGGGACCAACGGCTTCGGCTACGACCCCATCTTCGAGCCGGCCTCCGAGCCGCCCGGCGGCGCGACCGTGGCCGAGTGGCCGCCCGAGCGGAAGCAGGCCGTCTCGCACCGCGCCCGCGCCGCCCGGCGCATGGCGCCGATCCTGGTCCGCGAGGGGTTCTGAGCATGATCGGGCTACACTCGTGGCCGACCGCGCGGCCGGGAACGCCGCCGTTCCGCCCACGCCGCCAGGGAGATCGACGCACCTCGTGACCGACTCGGACGTCCGGCCCGCCGCCGAACCGCGCGACGGCTTCCGCCCGGACCTCGAGGGCCTCCGCGCCGTCGCGGTCGTCCTCGTCCTCCTCTACCACGCCGCCGTTCCCGGGTTCTCGGGCGGCTACGTCGGCGTCGACGTCTTCTTCGTCCTCTCCGGCTTCCTGATCACCGGCCTCCTCCTGCGCGAGGTGCGGCGCACGGGAACGGTCTCGCTGCCGACCTTCTACGCCCGGCGGGCCCGGCGCCTCCTGCCCGCCTCGGCGCTCGTCCTCCTCGTCACCGTCGTCGCCTCGTTCTTCATGATGCCGCCGCTCCGCGTGCCGGACGTCGCGGGCGACGCGGCGGCCGCGGCCCTCTACGTCTCCAACATCCGCTTCGCGCTTCCAGGCCACCGACTACCTGCAGGCGGAGATGGCGCCGTCGCCGATCCTCCACTTCTGGTCGCTCGGCGTGGAGGAGCAGTTCTACATCTTCTGGCCGGCGATCGTCCTCCTGGTCGCCCGGGGCGGGGGCGACGCCGCCCGCCGGATCGGGATCGTGGCGGGGCTCATCGCGGTCGGCTCGTTCCTGCTGTCGCTCTACCTCACCCAGGCGAACCAGCCGTGGGCGTTCTTCTCGCTCCCGACCCGGGCCTGGGAGCTGGGCCTCGGGGCCTTCCTCGCCATCGGGGCAACCCAGCTTGCCCGGATCCCGGCGCGGCCCGCCGCGATCCTGGCATGGGTCGGCCTGGCCATGGTTGCCCTCTCCGGCGTCGTCCTGAGCACCGGGACGCCGTTCCCGGGAATCGCGGCGCTCCTTCCGACCGTCGGCAGCGCCCTGGTGATCGCGGGCGGCTTCCGCCAGGCCCCGTTCGCGCCGGGACGCTGGCTCTCGATGGCGATCCCGCGCTTCCTCGGGCGGATCTCGTACTCGCTCTACCTGTGGCACTGGCCGCTGCTCGATCCTGCCGGCCGTGGCGCTCGACATGAAGCTGCCGTGGTGGGCCCGGGGGCTCCTGGTCCTGGCTTCCATCGGCGCTGCCGCGGCCACCCAGCGCTGGGTGGAGGATCCGTTGCGCCACGGGCGCGGGATCGGCACGCTGCCCCGCCGCAACCTCGCCATGGCGGGGGCGCTCACGGTCCTCGTCGCGACGTTCTCGCTGGGCATCGGCGTGGGCACGGCCAACGCGCTCGCCGGGACGGCGTCGACGGACGCCACCGCCGACGAGCAGCAGCTCGACGAGATCCTCGGCGGTGCCGCGTCACCATCGCCGGGCGCGACCATCCCTGCCGCGAGCCCGGGAACCTCGCCCGGTCCGGGCGCGACCCCGACACCTCCGGCCTCGCCTTCGGCCTCGCCCGGTCCGAGCGCGTCGCCCGGCCTGCCGGACCTGCCGCCCACGCCCGGGGGCCCGGTCCCCGCCGGACTCCGCCCGTCCATCGGCGAGGCCCGCACGGACTACCCGCTCCCGTACCAGGACGGCTGCCACGTCAAGCAGGAGGACACGGTCTCCGGGCCCTGCGAGTACGCGGACACGAGCTCGTCCACGACGGTCGTCCTCATGGGCGACAGCCATGCCCTGAGCTGGTTCCCGGCCGTCAATCGCCTGGCGATCGACCGCGGGTGGCGCCTGGTGAACCTCACGAAGTCGGCCTGCGCGTCGGCCGACGTCTCCCAGTGGAACACGAACTTCAAGCGCGTCTACACCGAGTGCGACCGGTGGCGGGAGAACACGTACCGGCGCATCGAGGCGGAGCAGCCCGAGCTGGTCCTGATCGCGAACAGCCGGATGTTCCGCGCGGTCGGCCCCGACGGATCGACGGTGCTCGAAGGCGAGGCACGTACGGAAGCCTGGCGGCAGGGCATGGCCGACACCCTGGCCCGCATCACCCCGGCCGCCGACGCGGTCGCCCTCGATCGGCGATACGCCGCGGTCGCAGTTCGACGTGCCGGTCTGCCTGTCCGCCCACCTGGACGACAAGCTCGCCTGCGCCACGCCGTTCGCGAAGTCGGTCAGCCTGACCTGGCTCGCCGAGGAGGAGGCGGCGGCCGCGGCCGGCGGCGCGGGCTTCGTGGATCCCACGCGCTGGGTGTGCCCGACCGGCCCGTGCCCTGCCGTGATCGGCAACTTCATGGTGCTCCGCGACGAGCACCATCTCACCACGCCGTTCTCGGGCGCCCTGTGGCGGCGTCTCGGGGATGCGCTGGAGGGCCTGCCCGCGAAGGGCTGATCCGTCTCGTCCCTGCTCGACGGCATCATCGAGCGGATTGCCCCTCCCTTCACCATCTCGAAGCTCGAGGGCGACGCCGTGTTCGCCTTTGCCCGCGACGAGGACGACATCCCCCGGGGTGCTGCCCTCCTGGGCTGCCTCGCCGCGTGCTACGCGTCCTTCCGCGAGCAGCTCGCAGGCGCCGAGCAGGTCTGGACGTGCCGCTGCGACGCCTGCTCTCGCGTGGACGGGCTCGACCTCAAGTTCGTGCTCCACGCCGGCAGCTACGTGCTCCAGTCGATCGGGGGAGGCCGTGAGCTTGTCGGCCCGGAAGTGGTGATGGCCCACCGGCTGTTGAAGAACCACGCCGCCGAGCTCGTGGGCCCGGCCTATGCGCTGATCACGGAGGCGGCGGCGTCACGCCTCGCCGTCCCCGCTGACGGTGCGCACGAACTTACGGAAACGTACGAGCACTACCCTCCGATCGCTGCCCGCGTCTACGCGCTGAGGTAGCCATGCCGGGTGCCCCGACGGTGCCCGGTCAGGCATCCGCCTCGGACGCCGAGGCGAGGCTTTCCCTGGATGCGGTGCAGCAGGTCGATGTGGCCCCGGTGACGATGAGTCCGCCTCATTGCGGTCCTGCCGGGTCATCCTCGGGCGAGAATGGAGCGGTACTCTCGCTGCGGCTCGGCAGGCACGCCGGGCCGCGCTCATCCGCGAAGGTACCGAATCGCCCCATCGTGGATGATGTCGCACGCCGGGGGAGGTGCACATCTTGTCGTTGCTCAAGCGGGTCGAGCGGGCGCAGCAGCAGGCCGTCGAGAAGGCCGGCGCCCGGGATGCGGGCGCGAACGGCGCCGTGGCGGAGGTCGGCACACCGGCCCCGACCCAACCGCCGGCGCCTGCGCCCGCATCCGTACCCGTCCTCGTCCCGGCCGCCACGCAGCGAGCCCAGACCGCGGCCCGCGAGGAGCTGCTGCTGGGGATCCGGCAGCGCCTCCAGGAAGAGGTCAGTCGCGCCTCAACCGCGCTGTTCGACGCCGCCGCGGCGACCGACGTCCAGGCCAGGGTCGGGACGATTGTCGACCGGGTCGTCCGCGCCAACGGCTTCGCGGTCACGGGCAGTGAGCGCCTGCGCCTGATCGAGGAGCTGGTCGGCGAGATCGGCGGCCTCGGCCCGCTGGAGCCCCTGCTGGCCGACGACACGATCACCGAGGTCATGGTCAACGGCCCGAACCAGATCTACATCGAGCGGCGCGGGAAGATCGAGCGCGTCAATCGCGCATTCCTGAACGACGAGCACGTCCTCCGGATCATCGACCGGATCGTCACGCCCATCGGGCGGCGCATCGACCAGACGAGCCCGCGGGTCGATGCCCGGCTGCCCGACGGCTCGCGCGTCAACGCGATCATCCCGCCCTTGTCCCTCGTGGGTCCGGTCATCACGATCCGGAAGTTCTCCGCCAACCCGTTCACGGTGGACGACCTCATCGGTTTCGGCACCGCGACGGCCGAGATGTTCGACTTCCTGAAGGCCTGCGTCGAGGCCCGGCTCAACATCTTCGTCTCCGGCGGCACGGGCTCGGGCAAGACGACGACGCTCAACGTGGTCTCGGCGTTCATCCCCGAGGACGAGCGGATCGTCACGATCGAGGATGCCGCCGAGCTCCAGCTCCGCCAGCGGCACGTCGTCACGCTGGAGGCCCGGCCGCCGAACCTGGAGGGCCACGGCGAGATCACCATCCGGGACCTCCTGCGCAACGCCCTCCACATGCGTCCCGACCGGATCATCGTCGGCGAGTGCCGTTCGGGCGAGGCCCTCGACATGATCCAGGCCATGACGGTGGGCCAGGAGGGCTCGCTCTCGACCGGACATGCCAACAGCCCGCCGGACATGCTCCGCCGTCTCGAGACCATGGTCCTGATGGCCGGCGTCGACCTTCCACTCCGGCAGATCCGCGAGCAGGTCGCCTCGGCGGTCGACCTGATCGTCCACACCGCCCGGCTCAAGGACGGCTCCCGCAAGATCGTCAACATCACCGAGGTCTACGGGATCGAGGACGACGACATCCTCATGCAGGACATCTTCGTCTTCGAGCAGACCGACTTCGTCAACGGGAAGATCCTGGGCCAGCTCAGGCCAACCGGGAGCCGGCCGACCTTCATGGGGAGGTTCACCGCACGCGGGATCGAGCTGCCGCCCGGCGAGTTCGGCATCCCGCCCGAGGACCCCGAAAACCCGACGCCCAAGGGCAAGGGGAGATGGGGCCCCGGCGAGTCGATGGAGTCCGAGGCCTCTCGCCCGGCCGTCGGCCATGGCCGGGTCGTGAAGGCCGGCGGCATGGTGTACGTCTCGTCGATGGGGCCGATCGATCCCGAAACCGGCCAGGTGGTCGTCGGCGGGATCAGGGAGCAGACCCGCCAATGCCTGGTGAACCTCAAGGCCGGGCTCGAGGCCGAGGGAAGCTCGCTCGAGAAGGTGGTCTGGGCCAACTGGTCCCTGCGCGACTCGGCGGAGTCCGACCCGTTCAACGAGGAGTGGGCCCGCTGGTTCCCGGGCGACGCGCCGATCGGCCAGGGCACCGTCATGCCGCTGCTGCAACGGCGCGCCGGCTTCCGGATCTCGATCGGGGTCATCGCCGAGGCGTAGCCCGCCCGCCATTCGGCATTGCGTTGAACGGGGGCATCGGACCGCGCAGGTCATCGCCGGGGAGGCCCCCGCCGGTCGACTTGCGTCGAACGCATGACCGCGCACGCCACCGGGCTGGTGGTGGCCCCGACGGCAGGATTCGTGCGTTGGCCGACGGTATTCCTGCCACGACCAGGCGAGCGGCCCAGGCGGGGCCTCCGGCGATGCCGGCTTCTTGCGTCGAACCGCCGAGAACCCGCCATCGGGCCACGACCCCTCGCCCGGTTGTGCGTTGAACGCAAGGCGGTCAGGGGCGCCGGGCTCGAAGCACTGGCCCTGAGCGGCGAGCCCGAGAACAATGGCCACGAGCGGAGGCCCCTGGGGCGGGGGCCATGGGCCGCGGGCGACGGGGCGGCCGGGGGCCTTCGGCAGGACGAGCGCCGTGGTGTAGCCGAAGACACACCCAGCGGAGGCACTGCCGCCCAGGCTCCTGCGCGGGACAACAGGATCGCGCGACCGTCCGCGCTACTCGATCAAGTTGATGGACTGGACCATCGCGTCCAGGGCAGCCGGGCTGTCAGCCGGGATGCCGCCCGCCGAGAGCTCCATGTAGGTCAGCACGAGCAGCCGATCGTCCGCGAAGAACCAGTAGTCGATCGACGCAAAGGGCCCCATCCAGGCGAACTGGCGCACGTATCGGACGCGTACCGCCGACCCGATCGGCAGCTCAAGCCGATCGGCCTCCGCATCGCCGGTGACGAAGATGTTGTCGTTGTTCGCTTGCAGCGCCGTCGTCTCGAGCTCATCAAGTCCTGTGGGCTGCCAGCCGAGGAGCTTTCGGCCGTCTTTCAGCATCAGGCCCGGGCCCGCCTCGGAGGCGTTGAGGGCGGCCACGAACAGGTTGTCGTCGTCTTTCGGGGACATCTGCCTCCACTGGGCGGCAAGGGTCAGCGAGATTCTCGGCCTGCCGGAATGCAGGTGCGTCCGTCGCCGCAGGGGCGAGGACCCCCGCACGCGCCCAGCACCGCTACGACGAGGCCGGCGGCGAGCCACACGGCCCAGCGGCATCCAGCCACAGTCCTTCTCCAGCTCGTCGCGGGTGGTCTGCATCGAGGAGTTCCGCCGGTCTTCATTGGTCGGCCGCATCCCACGTTCCCGTTGCCTGGTCGTAGGTCTCGGCGGCCGCCGCGGCTGGGTCGTGGATGACGAGGAGGCGGCCGTCGGGCAGCAAGATTCCGGGGTCGTTGCGCTTCGCGCGGCTCATCGAGCCGGTCGGGCTCCAGGCATCACGGACGGGGTCATACCGCTCGGCGGTCGCGGTGCAATGAAAGGAGCAACCTCCGGCGACGAGGACCGATCCGTCGGCAAGCAAGGTGGCAGAGTGGAGGCCCCGCGCGCCCGACATGGACGCCGCCGGGTGCCACCGTCCGTCGGCCGGGTCGAGGATCTCCGACGACGCGAGCATGCCGTTGCCGAAGCCGCCGGCGACGAGCACCCGGCCGTCGCGGAGCACCGTCGCCGACGCGCCGTCCCGCTCCGAGCTCATCGGTGGCCCCAGGTGCCACGCGTTCGTCACCGGGTCGTAGATCTCGACGCTGTCGAGACGGCCGCCGAACGACGTGACGAACGGGGGCATCGTGCCGGTCTCCGCCCCGGCAGGCTGCGCAGTGGGTTCGGGCGAAGCAGCCGTGCGACTGCACAGGTCCAACGGGATGGGAGCCCCGAAGTAGGCGGCCCCGCCAATGACCATGACGGTGCCGTCCCTCAGCAGGACGGCGGCGTGCTCGAAACGCGGGGTTCCGAGCTGTCCAGCGGTCACCCAGCGACCCGTGGCTGGATCGAACAGCTCGGGAATCCCGCACGGGTCGGCCTCGTCGCCACCCGTGACGAGCACCTTCCCGGACGGCAGGAGGGTCGCGGTGTGATCGCAGCGGCCAAACCCGAGATCGCCCGTGCGCGACCACCGGCCCGTGACGGGGTCGTAGATCTCGGCCGAGAAGACACGCAGCTCGGCCGACGTTGTGAAGGTGCTGCCGGGCGTGCCGAAGTCGCACCCGCCGACCACGAGAACCCTGCCGTCGGCCAGCGGGGTGGCCGTGTGACCTGCCCTCGGCACGGCCATCGGATCGGCGGGCTCGAACGATCGATCCGATGGGTGGTACAGCCATACCGAGCTGGTCGAGGCACCGCCGCTTCCATAGCCGCCGGCGATGAGGATCGCGTCTCCCGGCAGGGGCGTCACGGTGTGAGCCCAGAACGAGATGCGCTGGTCGGCGGCACGAGCGTCGTCGTGGCTGTCGAAGCCGCTGTCCTCGCCGGTGTCGCGGCTGTCGCCGCCGCCGCAGGACGCCATCGCAGCTCCCAGGACCGCGATCGACACGAAACGAACAAGACGCGAGCCGACTCCGCGGCAGCGCTGTCGTGCGAGTGCTGGCATGGCGGGACCTTCTCTCGATCTCTCCCCAGGCGGGGTCTCGTCAAGGTTGGCCGCCTGCGGGGATCGATCCATCGGGCTGAACCCAGAGGGAGCGGGCCCCGTCGCCTCAATTGTCGAGGGCGCCTACCTCAGGAGGCGCATACAGGGGCTCGTATCATCTAGTCGATGGTCGCGGTCGATTCCAGCCCCGTCTTCATTGCCCGCACTGCCGAGATCGAGCTCCTTGACGCTGCCCTCGCCCGGGCTGCCGCCGGCCGGCCCTCGGTGGTCTTGTTGGGGGGAGAGGCGGGCATCGGGAAGACACGGCTGCTCGAGGAGTTCACGGCGCGAGTTCGGGACGGGGCCGGAGTCGTCATTGGCAGATGCTTCCCCGACTCCGCGGACGACTCGCCCTACGGTTCCTTCGCAGACCTGTTCCGCGATCTCGTTCGCGAGACGCCGCCAGACCGCCTTGCGATGATCCTGGGCCCCGCCCGCGCCGAGCTCGGGCTCGTCGTCCCCGAGCTCGGGTCGGCCGTCGCTCGCGCGAATCCCGACGACGGAATTGAGGTTCGGACGGCCTCGCGGGAGCGCCTCTTCGAGCTCCTCCTCGGCATCGCACGGCGCCTGCAGGAGACGCGACCGGCCGTGATCGCGATCGAGGACCTGCAGTGGGCCGATGAGGCCACGCTGAGCCTTCTCGGCTACCTCGTCAGGGGGATCCGGGAAGGTCGGCTCCTCCTCGTGCTGACCGTCCGAACCGAGGACCTGCAAACCGACGAGCGGGTGTTGTCGGCCATCGGCGACCTCGAGCGGACGGGGCTGGTCGAGCGGATCGAGCTCGCCCGATTCTCTCGCCCGGAGGTGGCTGCCCAGATCGCCGGGATCCTCGGGACGCCCCCGGCCCCTGTGCTCGTGGACTGGGTGCTGGGCCGCAGCGACGGGAACCCCTTCTTCGCCGAAGAGGTCCTGGCCGCTGAGCGCCGAGGCGAACCGGCGGACGTGCCCCGGATGCTGGATGACCTGCTTCGCGCCCGGCTGGCGACGGTCTCGGAGGCGACGCGCGGCGTCCTGCGGGTCGCGGCGCTGGTGGGCGTGGAGATCGACGACGAGCTGGTGGCCGACGCCGCCGGGCTTCCCGCCGCGGACGTCGCCACGGCACTCCGGCAGGCCGCCGAACGCGGCCTCCTGGTCCGGAGCGAGCGAGGTCCCGTTCGGTTCGCCTTCCGCCACCGCCTGCTCCAGGAGTCGATCGAACGAGACCTGCTGCCCGGGGAGCGGCGCCATCTCCACGGAGCCTGTGCCGAGGCGCTCGAACGCAGTGCCCAGCCGGCAGCCGTCGCCGGCGAGGTCGCCCGCCACTGGCTCCTCGCTGAACGTCCTGATTGCGCCTTGCCGGCCGCGCTGACGGCGGGGCTCGAAGCCGAGCGCCGCTACGCATTTGCCGACGCCCGGCGATACTTCGAGCTGACGTTCCGGCTCTCCGAAACGATCCCCATCCCTGCCGGGCCGCCCGACCTGGACCGGGTCGCGCTGTTGCAGCGCGCGGCCGACGCGGCAGTGCTGGCAGGGGACCCGGCGGCGGCCGTCGATCTTGCGCGACGAGCTCTTGCCGGCCTGGGACCGGAACCCGATCCGCGCCGTGCGGCGGGCATCCACGAGCGACTGCGCTGGTATCTCTGGGAGTCCGGTGATCACGGAGGCGCAGAGGCCGCGCTCGAAGAGGCTTACCGGCTCGTGCCCGCCGATCCGCCGTCGGCGATACGTGCCCGCGTGCTCGGTCAGTTCGGCGGCCTGCGATTTCGCCAGGGCCGGGGCGCCGAGTCCCTGGCACTCGCCGACGAGGCCGTCGACGTCGCTCGGGCATCCGGCGCCGTGGCCGAGCTGGCCTTCGCCCTGGGCGTCCGGGGTTGGGGCCGGACGGCGTTCGGTCGGGCTGCCGAAGGGATCGCAGACCTTCGCGAGGCTCTCGCCATGGCGGAGTTCCTCGGGCGTCCCGAAGGGCACGCTCTCGGAATCACGAACCTCTCGAGCGCCCTGTTGTTCGCGGGCCGCGTCGAGGAGGCGCTGGGGACGGCGGTCGATGGGCTGTCCGTGGTTCGAGCGATCGGTCTGGAGCGGGCGTACGGCGCATCGCTGACGGCCACGGCGGCAGCGGCCGCCTTTCACCTGGGTCGCTGGGCCGAGGCAGGCGAGCTGTGCGCCAACGCCCTCGCTATCGCCGCGCCGGGACCCGAGGCTGTGTGGCCGGGCGCCGTCGCAATGCGACTTGCCGAGGGGTCAGGAAACGAGGACCTGGCGCGATCAGGCCTCGCGGTCGCCCAGCCGTTCGTCGCGGCGGCAGCCGACCGCATCCACGCCACGTGGTACTGGCTGGCGAGCATCCAGGCCGAACTGGCAGCCGATCGACCCGGGCGGGCCCAGGAGCTCGCCACGACCGTGATCGGCGGCCTTCCTCCGACAATGCTGGACGAGCCGACCGGATCGCTCTTCGCCCTCGCGATCAGGATCGCCGCGGAGCGGGCGGAGACGGCGCGGGCGGTGGGTGATGACGACGCCCGCGCGATCCAGCACTCGATCGCGGATCGGACTCCTTATCGAGTGGCGCCGCCGCCGTGCGTCGCCCGACGCTGCAATCCCGGATCCGGTGGCCGGAGACGCCTCCGACGCGCTGTGCGCGGCCGAGGCGGGTCGCGCGGGCGGCGCCGGCGACCCGTCCGCCTGGGACCGGGCAGCCGTCGCTCACGAGCGCGTCGGGCTCGTCCACGCGGCGCGTACGCCCGGTTCCGCCAGGCCGAGGCACTCCTCGAGGCCGCCGCCCCGCGCACGCCTCGTGCGGCGCGCGAGGCGCGATCGGCCGCCGCAGCGCCGCTCCGGGCGGCGCTGGTGGCGGCCCGGGATCTCGGCGCTCGACCGCTCGTCACGGCGGCCGAACAGCTGGCCCGGCGGGCGCGCCTGGACGCGACGCCGCTCGGGGATCGAGCCGGAGCAGCCGCGAGATCGCGCCGGAGCACTCTACGCGACCACAACCGGGAGCTGGGGCTCGATCGGGCCGCGGCATTCGTCGAACGCCGCCACCTCACCCCTCGCGAGGTGGAGATCCTGACCCTGGTCGGCTCAGGCTGGTCGAATGGCGAGATCGCGTCGGCTCTCTACATCAGTCGCAAGACGGCGAGCGTCCACGTTTCCAACATTCTCGGGAAGCTCGGGGTCGTCGATCGCGTGGAGGCAGGGGCCCTCGCGCAGCGGGCCGGCCTCGTCGGTCAGCCGCGCCCGGGCTCGCTTCTCCCGGAGCTCGACGCCGACCGCTGATTTCGAACCGGGCGCCTTCCCTGAGGTAGCCGCGCCTGAGAAATGAGGCGCCGGGCCGCGGCATCCGGGATCCCGCGCGGATGAAGCGCCGCCGGCAAAGGCCGATCGTGGAGCCGTCCCACGAGGGACGAAGCCACTGGAGGTACGGGAGATGCGGCTTATTCGACTTGGCGCTCTTGCGCTGGTGTCAACCCTGGCTGTCGTCCAGCCCGCCGCGGCGATCGGGCCCGGCTCGAGCGGCGACAACGCGCCCCTCTACTACCTGTCGCTCGGTGACTCGCTCGCCGCGGGCGTGCAGCCGATCGGCGATCCCGCGAACCTCTACCGGACGGACGAAGGCTACGCAGACCAGCTCTACGCGATGGCCCGCGAGTGGTATCCGAACCTCAAGCTGGTCAAGCTCGGCTGCCCCGGCGAGACGACCGGCACGATGATCGACGGCGGCATCTGTGCCTACGCCCACGGAAGCCAGCTCGACGAGGCCGTCGCCTTCCTCCACGCCCACGGCAGGTTCGTCGCCTTCGTTTCGATCGATATCGGCTCCAACGATTTCCCCTGCCAGACCGGGGCTCTCGTGCCTGCCGCCCGGCGTCGCCACGATCACCCAGAACCTGCCGGCGATCCTCCCCACGCTCCGTGCTGCCGCCGGGCCCGAGACCCCGATCGTCGGCGCCACGATCTACGACCCGTTCCTCGGCTACTGGCTGACGGGACCGGAGGGCCAGGCGTTCGCCCAGCTCTCCGTCAGCGCGGCCATCGTGCCGCTCAACCAGTTGCTCACGGGCATCTACGGCGCGGCGGGGATGCCGGTCGCCGACGTCCAGGGCGCCTTCTCGACGACCGACTTCACGACGATGGTGCCAATGCCTCGGTTCGGCCCCGTGCCCCTCAATGTCGTCCGGCTCTGCCAGTGGACGTGGGTCTGCGCGCCTCCGCCGCTCGGGCCGAACAACCACGCGAACACGGCGGGCTACTACGCGATGGCCGAGGCATTCGCCGCAGTGCTGAAGCCCTAGGGCCACGCCGTCCTGGACGCGGGAGGGGCCGTCACGTTCGGCGGCCCCGTCCGCGCGCCAGGGAGGATCGCTGTCAGCCGGGAAGCCTGGCGGACCGCAGGCAGGCTTGACCTGCCCCGGGCCGACCTACGGCGTCGGGGGGTCGCCCGGGAAGATCTGGCCCTGGATCTTCCAGGGTTCGAAGCCCGTCCACAGCTCGAAGTAGGACAGCCCGGCATAGCCGCCGGTCCCCCGATACCAGTGCGCGATGATGTCCCCGGGACTGGACGGGGTAGTAGGCAACGCCCGTCGCCCTGCCCTCCCAGGCACCGCCGTCGTTCTCGAGGCGTTGCGTGCCCCACTGGACGAGCGTGTGGTCGATGCCCAGCCTCCCCCAGAGATCCATGTTCCAGGTGGAGGAGCGACTGCCGCTGACGCGGGGGTCGTCGGTCGTCACCGTGCAGCGGTCGGCGTGGTAGTCGTCGCGGACGTGCTTCGTGCCGTTGGCGTCGGTCGTCCAGACGAAGTCGTCGGCGTCGGGCTAGCGCTCGCGGCGCATGCGGCCAGCAGGGTCAGGGATGCCAGACCGGCGAGCAGCCGGCGGCCCACATCGCGTGCGTTCATGGCGGAGCCCCTCCTCATGGGGCGCGGCGACCGGCTTCGCGCGCGGCGCAAGCAGGACGGTCCACTCGCCGGTCCGCGTGTCGAACGCCAGCACGTCGTCGACGGCCGTGCCGCCCTCGCCGCCAGCTCCTGGGATGGCGGCGCCCCCGTAGACGACGAGCCGCTCGTTCACCGCGTCGTAGACCATCTGCTGGTCCTGGCGGCACTCCGGGTGGACGCCACACGCGATCGTCAGCCAGTCCTTAGAGGACGTCCAGGCGTTCAGCGTCTCCCAGCGGTCCGCGGTCGCGTCGTAGGCGGCCGAGTGACCCTGGCCCATCATCACGGTCCGCACTGCCGCCTCGTCGTAGGCGCAGTGGCAGGCACGTTGCCCCACCCCGCCAGTAGGTGAACTCCGGAGTGACGGCGTCCGTCTCCAACCAGGTGCCGCTGCGAAGGTCGAAGAGCCACGTCCGTGGCCTCGAAGCGCCTGCTCCCGTCCTCGGCGCTGACGTACACGACCAGCCGGTCGAGGGACGCGTCGTAGGCGAAGTCCTCGTCGTGGGGTCCAATGGCCGGCCGGCTCGCCTGTGGGATCCGGGTCCACGTGCCGGTCTCGACCTCGTAGCTCCACATCTCCGGCGGCCAAGGATCGTATGGCTGCCGCGGTCGAACTCTGCGACGGCGACGACGACCAGGCCCGATACCGGGTCGTAGAACCGGAACAACCCCAGGTACCGCGCCGCCGGGCGAGCGGAGTGAAGGGCCCCTTCTCCGTCCAGGTGTCGGCCTCGAGGTCGTAGGCCCACACTCGGCGCAGGTCGAACCCGATCGTCACGTCGGAGTCGACGTCGTAGACGAGCGTGGTAATTGGCCTGGCGGCTCCCGGTGCAGGTGCATCCGGGTCCACGTGTTCGTGCACACGTCGAACGCCCAGGTCTCCGTGCCTCCATCCTCCGGTTGCCCGACGAGCACGACATCCTCCCCGACTCGCGGTCGAATACCATCGGCCCCTCCGGCGGCCGGGCCTGGGCGACCGGCCCCGGCTTGTCGGGCGTCGAGCCGGGTGGACAGGCGAACGCGGGGCCGACGGACGGCGCCACGACGGCGGGCCGCCCTGTTCTCTCCTCGAGCAGGACGGTCCACGCGCGGTTTCGCGTGTCGAACGCCAGCACGTCATCGCCCCGGAGGCCGACGAGCCGTCGGTTCACCGAGTCGTACACCATCGACGAGGGGTAGGCCCCACGGGGATCGGCATCGGACAGGACCTCCCAGCGGTCCGCGGTCGCGTCGTAGGCGGTCCATGGGTCCCGGTTGAAGATCACCGTCCGCTCCGCCGCCTCGTCGTAGGCGACGGCGGGTCCTGCCAGCCACGCGACGACGGCCGGCGTCTCGGCGTCGGATCTCGACCAGGTGCGCGTGCGGATGTCGAGGAGCCACATCTCGGTCGGCCTGTCGCCCCCCGCCGCCGTGTACACGACCAGCCGGTCGACGGAGGTGTCGTAGGCGAACGCCCCGAGCGGCGGCCAGGGCGCGTCGTGGATCGGGGTCCAGGTGTCGGTCTCGACGTCGTAGCTCCACAGCGCCATGGATCGCCGGGAGTCGGACTTGACGCGGCGACGACGAGGCCGGAGACGGGGTCGTAGGCCACGAGCTTCGCGTCATCGAGGCGAGAGGCCGCTGTAGTACCCGGCCCTCGCGAGCGGACCGTCTCGGTCCAGGTGTCGGCCCGAAGGTCGTAGGCCCACACCGAGGCGGTGTCACGGTCAACCGCGATCGTCACGTCGGAGTCGACGTCGTAGACGAACAGGTCCCGTTCATCGATGCCGGCGGCTCCCGGTTCGGGTGCATCTGGGTCCAGGTGTTCGCGCACACGTCGAACGTCCACGTCTCGAGGCCGTTGCCGGCGTCCGCGAGGGCCACGAGCCTCCCTGCGCTGCGGTCGAACGCCACCGCCGTGGGAGCGTCGTGGGCGGCCGGGATCTGGGCGCGGGCCCGGGCTCGTCGGGCTTCGACCCGGGTGGACAGGCGAACGCCGGGCCCGCCGGCGGCACCACGGCCGGGAGCGTCGGAGCGGACAGAGCCGGCGTGACGCCCACCTCGGCAGGATTGGTGGTCGCGGTCGCGGCCGGCGACGGGGACGAGGTGGTGCCGGCGCCGCACCCGGCCAGCAGGCCCACGACAGCCAGGGTGACGAGGAGCCGGCCAACCGTGCCGCGCACGCTCATGTCGCCTCTCCCTCGGGACGCTCCCGCGCGTCTGCCGCGCGCCTCTCAGGGTGGCGGTGTCCCCGGGAAGCGGAAGATGTCGAAGCCGATCCGGCCGAAGACCGTCCCGTCCGGAGCGACGGCGGCCAGCTCCATCCACGGAAGGCCGGCGCCGTCAAAGGGGAACGTCCACGCCGTCCCGTCGTAGCGGGCGGGTCCCCGGTCACCAACCCCCGTCGACGCGGACGCCCACCAGGTCCACGCCCAAAGCGTCCCGTCGGGCGCAACCACGATGTTGGCCATGAAGCCCTCGGGCAGCTCGATGACGGTCCAGTCCGTTCCGTCGAAGCGGGCGGCCCTGACCGGGTCCTCTTGTAGAGCCGGGTCGCGGGCCGTGGGGTCATCGACGACCCACACGTCGCCGGTTGAAGTGGTCCCGACGATGGCGGGATCGGCGAGCCCCAGGCCGCCAAGCTCGCGGACCACCTCCCAGCTCTGACCGTGAAGACGTGCCAGCCCGGTCTGGTGGCAGCCGAGGTAGAACCCACAGCCCCCGTCCTGGCTCCAGCCCGTCCACACGGCCCACAGCTCCCCGCCCGCGTCGACCGCGAGCGACGACAGCCCGGAGCTCTCGGGCGGACAGTCGGCGACGGCGCGACCGACCCATGCCGTGCCGTCGAGCTGTAGCGTCGAGACTCGGCACTCCTCCCCGCCGTACTCACCCCGACCGACCCACACGCTTCCGTCCCGGCCAGCCGCGATGAGTCTCGCCTCCACGGCGTCAACGACGGTCCAGCGCCCGTCCCGACGGTAGGCGACCCCGTCCGGGCCGGCCGCCCAGAGGGTGCCGTCGGGAGCCAGCGCCAGGTCGGCCACCTGGCCGGCCGGAGCGTCGGGGTCGATCGAATCCCTCGTCCAGTCTTCCGCCTGATAGTGCGCGAGCCCGCCCTTGAAGATGTCGGTCGCCCACAGCTCTTCGCGCGAGATCGCCAGCACGTTGCGCAGGTCGATCAGCGGGGAGGGGTCCCGAGGCCACGCCCGTTTCCAGCGACCGTCCGCGAGCCTGTAGATGCCGCCGCCGGTCCCGACGAACACGCCGTCCTTCGTGGGCAGCGCCGACGCGATCACGTACGAGGCGGTCTCGTTCGGGCCCGGCAGGCCGTCCGAGTGTCCGTACGAGACCCACGACCGCCCGTCGAACCGTGCGACGCCGATCGTCTCGTTGCTGTCGAACGCGGCGACCCAGATCGCCCCGTCCGGCGCGGCGGCCACCGATGCCCCCCAGGTGCCCCACGGCCCCTCGGCGTCGGACCAGGAGGAACCGTCGAACCGGGCGAGCCCGGCGGCGGAGGCCACCCAGACGTCCCCGTCGGGCAGCTGGACGATCGTGAAGACGCCGCCGCCGAGCGCCGCCGCATCCGTCGCGTCAAAGGTCGTCCAGGTCGACCCGTCATGGCGCGAAACCCAGCCGGAGTACACGGGGGATCCGGGCGGCGGAGGTGGGTCGACGTTCCGCACCCAACCGATCCAGGGCCGCCCCGCCGCGTCCACGGCGAGCGCCCCAACGGTGGCGTCCGCCTTCAGCGCCCCGAGGTCGAGGCTGCTCCACGACGATCCGTCCCAGTGCATCACTGCGCCGTCCGCCTCGGTCGGCCACGGACCCGTGGTCGCCCACAGGCTGCCGTCGGGGGCCTCCGCTGCGATGCCGATGTCCGCCGGGGCGTCGATCACCTGGCGGAAGACCTCACCGTCGAACAGGCGCAGCGTTCGCTTTCCCACCAGCCAGACCCCGCCTTCCCTGGCGGGCAGGATGTCGAACCCGGAGGACGTCGTCACCCCGAATCCCCCGTCGTCCTCAATCGTCCAGGCCTGCGCGGATCCGCTCGCGGGATCGAACCGCACGAGCCGTCCGCCAGGCTCGCGTGCCCAGAGGATGCCGTCGCCGTCCGCGACCACCCGCGCGTACGCGCCGGTCTCGGGCGTCAGGACGTCGATGCCGGTTGGGACCAGGGCCGCGCCGAAGGGAGGGACGCGGGGCGCGGTCTCGAGCAGACGCGACGCGACGAGCGCCGTGCCTGCCAGCGCGGCGAGCAGGCCCGCTAGGACGAGCAGGAGCCAGGCGACCCGCGGGACGCCCGCCCCGCGCCACCCGAGCGACCCCGCCAGCCCCTGCCGGCGCGGCTCTGCACCGACGATCCGGCGGGCCAGCTCGGCCGGGTCGAGGTCGGACGAGACGCGCCCAACGTAGCCGCGGACCGCGGCCCCGAAGCGGAGCTCGAAGGCGTCGCGCTCAGTCATCGCCGAGCTCCTTCCTGAGGCGGTCGAGCAGCCGGGATAGGCGGGTCCGCACGCCCGATGCGGAGATGCCGAGGACCGGCGCCAGCTCAGACGAGTCGAGGTCGGCCGCGTAGCGCAGGGCCACGAGGGCCCGGTCCTCCGCCTTCAGACGACCGAGGGCGTTCGCGAGGTCGACGTGGTCGATCGAACCGCCGGGGTCGGCCTCGGGGGAGGGGTCCGACTCGACCCTGAGTTCCACGACCGGGTGGCGATGCTCGCGCTTGACGGTCTTGCGCGCCTCGTTGGCGGCGATCGCTACGAGCCAGGCCCGCAGGCGGCCGGGGTCGCGGAGCGAGGGGAGCTTCCGCCAGGCGATCCACCAGGCCGACTGCGCAGCGTCCTCGGCGAGGCCCTCGTCGTCGCACACGACGAAGGCGACCCGCACGAGGTCGAGGTGGTAGGCGCCGACGATCCGGGCGAAGGCGACCTCGTCACCCGCGATGGCGCGCTCCACCGTGGTGGCGATCGCGGCGCTGTCGAGGGCGAGGCTCGTCATGCCACAGAGATACCTGCCGGCCGGTCAGGTGTCCCAGCTTGCACCGAGTCCGATCCCGGCACCAGTGCCGTTGGACCGGCGGCTCGTCGCTGCCGGGGCGTTCAGCTGATCAGCAGCTCCTCGCCGACCCGCAGCGTCCGGTATCGATCGCCGAAGGCCTGCTCGAACGCCGCGTAGGTCCATGGCGTGCTGTCGTGACCCGACAGCGCGATGATCTGCGGCCCGTGTGTGCCGATCGCGTCGATCGCCTCGGCGACGTCCCGCTCCCCGATCGGCTGCCAGGGCCAGTGCGGCGACCCGAAGACCGCCTGGGCGACGAGGGGCGTCCCCAGCGCGTGCACCGGCAGGTGCAGTCCCCCGACGACCGCCTTGATCGGGACGTCGAGCACCATCTCGGTCGCGGCGAGCATCCGCTCGATGCCCGGATGGCCGCAGCCGCTCACGAGCACCAGTCCGAAGCCTCGGACGTTGACCACGAGCGCCTGCTCGGCGACCGGTCCTCCCCAGAACAGCACCCTCGGCAGCGGCGGCAGCACGGCAATCCCGGGCGCGATCACGCGGGGACCCGTCGTGAGCGCGACGTCCGCACGTTCGTGGCGCATCGGCGTCGGCACGTAGCCGGGAAGCCCCCTCGGCTCGAGCGCATCCGCCGAGAGGCTGAACGTCCGCCGGAACACGCTCAGCATGCCTCCAACGTGGTCCGGGTGCAGGTGGGAGATCACGATCCCGTCGAGCGACTGCAGGTCGACCCCGAGGGCCGCCGCATTGTGCACGAGCGCCGACTGCGCGCGATGGCGCGGATTGAGGCCCGCGTCGAACAGAAGGGTCGTGCCATCGGCACGCACGAGGTAGGCGACCCCGGGCTCGCCCTCGAGATCCCCGTCGGGGACGAGCCTCTCCACGAGCGGCAGGATCGACAGGTGCTCGACCTCGCCGATGGCCGACAGCTTCGGCCCGACCGCCCCCAGCCACGGACGTTCGAGGCGCTCGCGCTGCACGGCATAGCGCGCGGCGAGCCCGCCGATGGCGGCCAGCGTCACGCCCGTCCCGACCTTTGCCCAGCCCATGGCCGCCTCCTTCGGGCTCGTCACCCGGACGCATGCGGGTCGGTCTCGCCGGTGGCTCGGCGCGGTCCCGGCGGCCGGGTCATGGACCGCGTGTTCTCGCCTCCCGCAGTCCGGATACCGTAGGCGCGTGTCGTGCCGGTGTCGAGTGCCGGAAGGCAGGCCGATGCGCACGCGCGGGATGCGAAGCTCGTCCGTTCGTGGCGTCGCGCCCGCGGTTATCCTTCCCCGAAACGCTCAGGACGACGGGACGCCGGCCGCCACCCGGAAGGCGTCCGCAACCCGCGCAGGCCTCGACACCCAGCTGCCGGCGCCGGCCGGCGATCCCCGGAGACCCCGATGACCGACTCCCGACCGATCGACAGCGTCGTGCTGGTCAAGCAGGTGCCCGACACCCACAACATCACGGGCGATGCGATGACCAAGGACGGCACCATGAACCGCGGCGCCCTGGCGGCCATCTTCAACCCCGAGGACCTCAATGCCCTGGAGATGGCCCTCCAGGTCAAGGAGCACCACGGCGGGACGGTCACCGTGCTCACGATGGGCCCGCCGAAGGCGGCCAACATTCTGCGCGAGTGCCTCTGGCGCGGGGCGGACAAGGTCGTCCTCCTGACCGATCGCAAGTTCGCCGGAGCCGACACCCTGGCCACCTCCTACGCCCTGCAGAAAGCGATCGAGAAGGTGGGCCGCTTCGACCTGGTCCTGGCCGGGCGCCAGGCGATCGACGGCGACACGGCCCAGGTGGGCCCCCAGACGGCGGAGAAGCTGGGCATCCCGCAGATCACCTACGCGGAGGCCATCCTGGAGATCGCCGACGGCCGGATCACCGCCCAGCGCGCCCTGGACTCCGGCACGGAGGTCGTCCGCTGCCAGATGCCCTGCCTGCTGACCGTGGTGGGCTCGGCCAACACGCCGCGCCCGCCGTCGGTCCGCCGGCAGCTGGCCCTCAAGCTGGCCGCAACCACGGGCGAGCACGCCGCGCTCCTCGAGCGATGGCCGGAATTCGAGACCCAGGAGGCGCTCGAGGCGTACCTGGCCGCCCACGACCTCGAGATCCCGGTCTGGACGGCGGACGACATCGGCGTCGACGCCGAGAGCATCGGCCTCGCCGGCTCGCCCACCCAGGTCCACAAAGTGAACTTCGTGGTCCTCGAGAGCACCGAGAGCAAGACGGTCGAGCCCACCCCCGAGGCCATCGCGGCCATGGTGGCGGAGCTGGTCCACGAATACATCGTCGGGTAGGCGGCCATGACCGAGCAGAAGAGCATCTGGGTCTTCATCGAGCACACGGACGGCCGAATCGCCGACGTCAGCCTGGAGCTGACCGGCAGGGCCCGCGAGCTGGCCGATCCCCTGGGCTACGACGTGGTGGGCCTGCTGTGCGGGCACGACGTGGAGGAGCTCGCCCGCGACGTCATCTGCCACGGCGCCGACCGCGTCCTGCTGGCCGACCACCCCGAGCTGGCCCATTACCGCACCCTCCCGTACGCCCGCGTGGCGATCGCGGAGGCACGCCGGCGCCAGCCCGAGATCTTCCTGGTCGGCGGCACGCCCAACGGCCGCGACTTCGCGCCTCGCGTCGCCAGCGCCCTGCGCTGCGGCCTGACCGCCGACTGCACCGATCTCCAGGTCGGCGACTACTACCTCCGGCGCGAGGACCGGACCTATCCGAACCTGCTCTTCCAGATCCGGCCCGCCTTCGGCGGGAACCTGGTCGCCACGATCGTCAATCCGAACACCCGGCCGCAGATGGCCTCGGTCCGCGAGGGGGTCATGCGCATGCCCGCCATCGACCCGAGCCGGACCGGGGTCGTGGAGCGGGTAATGCCCGAGTTCGAGCCGGGCGACTTCGCCCTCGAGGTCCTGAGCCGGCAGGTCCGCCGTTCGACCGTCAAGCTCAAGGACGCCGCGGTGATCGTCTCCGGGGGCGCGGGCATCTCCAGCCCCGACGAGTTTGCCCTGCTGCGCGAGCTGGCCAACCTGCTCGGCGGAGAGGTCGGCGCCTCGCGTGCGGCCGTGGACGCGGGCTTGATCGACCGCGACCACCAGGTGGGCCAGACCGGCACGACCGTCCGGCCCCGCCTCTACATCGCGGCCGGCATCTCGGGCGCCATCCAGCACCGGGCCGGCATGGACGAGTCGTCCAAGATCATCGCCATCAACACCGACCCTGCCGCGCCGATGTTCCAGATCGCGCATTACCGCATCGTGGGCGAAGCGGCCGAGGTGCTGCCCATGATCATCAAGGCCCTGCGCGAGCGCTCCGCGGACCCGGGGACGGGCTGGGGAGCACCCGAGGTCACAGCCGAATGAGCGAGAACTTCTTCCTCGACAACCCGGACCTGCAGTTCCGCCTGCAGCAGCTCGACCTGCGCGAGGTGCTGGAGCTCAAGGAGAAGGGCTACTCCGAGTCCGAGATCTACCCCACCGCCCCGCGCAACTACGCGGACGCCATCGACAACTACCGGATCGTGCTCGACGTCCTCGGCGAGGTCTGCGGCGAGCGCGTGGCACCCCGGGCCGCCGAGGCGGACGAGGAGGGCGCCCACTACGACAGCGGCGAGGTCACCTATGCTGCCGCCACCCAGGACGCCATCGATGCCCTGCGCCAGGCCGAGCTATTCGGGGCCATGCTGTCCCGCGAGTACGGTGGCCTGAACCTGCCCGAGTCCATCTACCAGATGATGGTGGAGATGGTGGCCAGGGCGGAGAGCGGCCTCATGACCGTGTACGGCCTCCAGGAGATCGCCTCCCTGCTGGAGGAGATCGGCGACCCGGAGACCAAGGCCCGGGTTCTGCCTCGCTTCTCGCGCGGCGAGGTCTCGGGGGCGATGGTCCTGACCGAGGCCGACGCCGGATCCGACCTGGGCGCCGTGGGGACGCGGGCAACCCTGGACGAGGCCACCGGCCAGTGGCACCTCAACGGCGTCAAGCGCTTCATCACCAACGGCCTGGCGGACGTTTCGCTGGTCCTGGCCCGCAGCGAGGAGGGCTCGTCCGACGCCCGCGGCCTCTCCATGTTCCTGGTCGAGCGCGACGATACGGTCAAGATCCGGCGCATCGAGAACAAGATGGGGATCCACGCGTCGCCGACGTGCGAGATCCAGTACGTCAACACCCCGGCCACCCTGCTCGGCAAGCGCCGCTTCGGCCTCATGCGCTACGCCATGAACCTGATGAACGGCGCCCGGCTGGCCGTGGCCGCGCAGGCCCTCGGCATCGCCGAGGCCGCCTACCGGGAGGCCGACAAGTACTCCCGCGCGCGCATCCAGTTCGGCAAGCCGATCCGGAGCCTGCCGGCCGTGGGCCGGCTGTTGCTCTCGATGAGGGCTGACCTGGAAGCCACGCGGACCCTTCTGGCCGAGACGGGACGCTGGGTGGACCTGTGGAAGGTCTACGAGCGTGCCATCGAAGAGGGGGGCTCGGAGACGGACCCGGCCGTTCGCGCCCGCCACAAGCAGGCCCAGGCGCTGGCCGAGACCCTGACCCCGATGGTGAAGTACTGCGCCACCGAGATGGGCAACCGGGTCTGCTACCAGGCCATGCAGGTGCACGGCGGCGCGGGCTACATGCGCGAGTTCAACATCGAGCGCCTCTTCCGGGACGTCCGCATCACCAACATCTACGAGGGCACGAGCCAGCTCCAGGTGGTAGCCGCCATCGGCAAGCTCCTCAACCGGTCGCTCGATCCGCTGCTGACCGAATGGCAGGCAGCCGAGTACCCCTCCGACATGGCCCCCGAGAAGGCGCTGCTGACCGAGCTGTCCGGCCTCTTCGGCCGGGCCGTCGACGCGCTCAAGGCATCGCCTGAGCGCGACCGCGTGGACTACTACGCGGTCGACCTCGTCGAGATGGCGATCTGGCTCGTGGGCGGTTGGCTGATGCTTCGTGACACGTCAGCGGCTGAGGACAAGAAGCCGATCGCACGGGCCTACGTGGCGTCGATCACGCCGAAGGCCCGGGCCGCCGCCGAGGTGGTCCTGGCCTCCAGCCCGGTTCCGCTCGAGACGATCGCGGTCCTGCTGCCGTAGCGAGCGCGCGGCGCCGTCGCACGAGCCCTAGCCGAGGACGACCCGGACTCGGTGGGTGGCGCCGTCGTCGACGAGCGGGATCGCGGCGCCGGCACCGGTCAGCGGCTGCCCGTCGAGCTCCGCCACGACAACCCCGCGACTGACCCCCTGCGGGTTCTCCACGGCGATCTCGTACGTGGCCGTGTGATAGCGGAAGACGATCTCGTAGCCGGGCCAGGCGCGGGGGATGCAGGGATCGAGCACGAGCGTCGTCCCGCGCAGGTGGAATCCCAGGATCCACTCGACGCCTGCCTGGTACATCCAGCCCGCCGATCCGGTGTACCAGGTCCACCCGCCGCGGCCGACGTGCGGCGGCTCGGTGTAGACGTCGGCTGCCATGACGTACGGCTCCACCTTGTAGCGATGGACGCCAGCCCGTGTGCTGGCATGGTTGATCGGGTTCAGGATGGAGAACAGCTCGCCCGCCTTGTCGCCATCGCCCAGGGTCGCGAACGCGAGGACCGACCAGATGGCCCCGTGGGTGTATTGGCCGCCGTTCTCCCGGATGCCCGGCACGTATCCCTTGACGTAGCCTGGATCCACGTCGGAGTGGTCGAACGGCGGGGTGAACAGCAGGACGAGACCGTCGCCCCGTCGGACGAGGTACTCCTCCACCGCTGCCATCGCTCGCTCCGCGTGGGGTGGATTGGCTGCTCCCGAGAGGACGGCCCACGATTGGGCGATCGAGTCGATCCGGCACTCGGCGTTCATGGCGGAGCCGAGCGGGGTGCCATCGTCGAAGAAGGCGCGGCGATACCAGTCGCCGTCCCAGCCGTGGCGCTCGAGCGCCCGTCGGAGCGCCTTCATGTGGGCTCGCCAGCGCTCCGCGCGGGGACGCTCGCCGCGGGCCTCCGCGAGCGGGGCGAAGGCGGCCAGGACGGTGTGCAGGAACCAGCCCAGCCAGACGCTCTCGCCCCGCCCCTCGTGGCCCACCCGGTTCATCCCGTCGTTCCAGTCGCCCGACCCGATGAGCGGCAGGCCGTGGGCGCCAACCGCGAGGCTCCGGTCGATGGCCGCCGCACAGTGGGCGAACAGCGAAGCCGCGTCCGGTGACGGCCCCGGCTGAAAGTAGGCGTCTGCCTGGTCTGGTCGCAGGGTCGGTCCGTCGAGATAGGGGACCGTCTCGTCGAGGATCGCCGTGTCGCCCGTGACCGCGAGGTAGCGATCAACCGCGTACGGCAGCCAGAGCCGGTCGTCCGAGATCCGGGTCCGGACGCCCCGACCCGACGGCGGATGCCACCAGTGCTGGACGTCTCCCTCGACGAACTGGCGGGCCGCCGCCCTCAGCAGGTGCTCGCGCGCCACGTCGCGTTTCGCGGTCACCAGGGCAACGACGTCCTGGAGCTGATCGCGGAACCCGTAGGCGCCGCCGGCCTGGTAGAACGCGGTTCTCGCCCACAGCCGGCATGCAAGCGTCTGATAGATGAGCCAGCGGTTGAGCATGATGTCCATCGAGCGGTCGGGCGTCCGGACCTGGATCGTGCCCTGGGTGTCGTCCCAGTAGCTCGCCACGCCGCGCAACGTCGCCTCGTGGTCGGCCGTCCGCCCGCGCTGGATGAGGTCGGCCGCCGCCGCGGCCCCGTCCGCCTCGCCGAGCAGGACGAGGACCTGGGTGTGCGCTCCGCCGGCGAGCTCGAAGCTGGTCTGCAGTGCGGCGCACGGGTCGAGGCCGGCACCTGCGGCTCCCTGCAGCCGGGATCCGCGGTCCAGGCCCGTCGGCCGCTCCGGAGTGCCGTTGCGGCCGAGGAACTCGGTTCGATCGGCCGTCCACGCCGTCTGTCGCCCACCGAGGTCGAGGAATGCGACCCGACCGCCGAACTCCGTGTTCCACGGGTTGCGCACGAGGAGCGCCTGGGTCTCCGGATCCAGTGCCGTGACGATCCCGGGGGCGTTGGCTCCTCGCGAGGTGCCCAGCGCCCATTCGGCATAGGCGGTCACCGATAGGCGCCTCGAGCGCCCCGATCGGTTCTCAATCGTCAGCACCGAGATCTTCAGCGGGTCGTCGAGCGGAACGAACTGGACGAGGTTGAGCGAGATCCCGTCGTGCAGGTGTTCGAACCGGCTGTATCCAGGCCCGTGACGGGCGACGTAGGTCGACTCCTCGCAGCGGATCGGCTGGGCCGTCGGACCCCACAGCTCGCCGCTGTCGTCATCCCGGACATAGATCGCCTCGCTGACCGGGTCGCTGACAGGGTCGTTGGACCACGGGGTGAGCTGGTTCTCGCGGCTGTTCCCGGACCACGTGTACCCCGACCCGGACTCGGATACCTGGAACCCGAAGGACGCGTTGGCGATGATGTTGAGCCAGGGCGCCGGGGTGGCCTGCCCCGGGCCGAGGATCGTGACGTACTCCCGCCCCCCATCGAAGAAGCCGCCGAGGCCGTTGAAGAACTCGAGCTCAGGGCGTGGCGCGACAGGCTCGCTCCTGGGCTGGCTCGAGCGGGCCGGCGCTGCCGGTCGGGCGATCCTTTCGGGGCGCTCCAGGCGGATGACCTGGTCGGCGAGGCTGCCCCGGCGGCTCAGCAGCACCGCCCGGGCGGCGGCCTGGAGGACCGAGCGATCCTCGGTGGAGAGCCGCTCGCCGCGCAGGATGTGCACCCCACCGCGGCCCGGGTGGCCCTCGCGGGCCAGGGCTGACTGGCTCGTCCGCACGAGGGCCTCGAGCGAATCGTGGAGGTCCTGGGCGTACGTGGCACCGTGCTCGTTCAGGATCACGAGGTCGACGTCGAGGAGCTTCAGCCGCCAGTACTCGTGGGCGCGGAGCAGCTGCCGGACGATGTCGAGGTCCTCGGCTTCATCGATCCGCACCATCACGATGGGCAGATCGCCGGAGATCCCGTGGGCCCACAAGCCAGGTGCTCCCCACTCGTTGCGGGCCAGCAGGCCGGCCGCCGGCCGCAGTGACCGGTCCGAGTAGATGATCCGGTTGGCCAGGCGCTGGAACAGGTGGGCTTCGTCGGGCTCGATCCCCAGGTGATGGAGCTGGACCTGGGCCTGCGTCCAGGCGAGGGTGGCCGCCCGCTCGAAGGTGGCCGAGTCGCGGTACTTGTCGGCCAGGTCCAGGACCTCCTCGCGGGACTCGGCAACCACCGTCGAGAAGATCGCATGGGCGGTCGCACCCGGGGCGAGCCTGAGCCGGCACCGGAGGCTGAAGATCGGATCCAGCACCGCGCCCACCGTGTCCGAGAGCGGGCGTCCGTCGATGACCGAGGCCGGGGATCGGACCGACCGACCTCGGCCGAGGAACCGCGCCCGATCCGTCTCGTACTGGATGACCCCGCCGGCCCCCTCCTCGACGACGGCGACATGGGCGGCCCAGATCGGCCGCTCGTCGCGGGATCGTGGTCGGCGGGTTGCCAGGAGGGCTCCAATCTCGGCGACGAACTCGGTCTGCACGAACAGGTTCTGGAAGGCCGGATGAGCGACGTCCGCCGCCTGTGGTGCGAGAACGATCTCGGCGTACGACGTCAGCTCGATCTCGTGAGCGCGCGAGCCAAGGTTGGTCAGCGTCACGCGGCGGATCTCGGCGTCGTTCTCCGTCGAGACCACGATGGTCAGGCCGGTCGCGATCGAGCCGTCGCGACGGGAGAACTCGGCGTGGTCCTCGGCGTACTCGACCTCGTAGCTGTCTGCCTCGGTGCCACTGGGCTGGTGACCCGCCGACCACACCGCGCCCGAGGCCATGTCGCGCAGGAAGAGGAAGCTGCCCCACGCGTCGCGCGTCACGTCCTCGCGCCAGCGTGTCACCGCCATGTCGCGCCAGCGGCTGTAGCCGGCCCCCGCGGCCGTCACCATGACCGCGTACCGTCCGTTCGACAGGAGGTGTGTCCGGGGCGTGGTGTCGTGGGGCGAGGTGAAGCGACGGGGTACCGGCGGCACGAGGTCGCGCACGTCTGCGGCGCTCTTCACCTCCTCGGCGCGTGGCCGAGCCACGAGCACATCGCGCGGCATCCGCTCCTGGAGCAGCAGCTCCGTGGCCTCGACCATCGGGTCTGCATGGAACCGCTCGATCATCACGCGGTCGTTGAGCACGTTGCCCAGGGCCACCAGCGCCATCCCCTGGTGATGCGCCATGTAGCTCTTCACGATCGCGACCGTGGCCCCTTCGGGGAGGCGGCGCGCCGTGTAGTCGAGCGCCTCCCGAAAGCCGTACGGGCCGCCCCCTCCTGCCTTCGTGAGTCGGGCGAAGTTCCGAACCGCGGCCTCGGGCTGGACCATCGCTCCGAGGGCGGTCGCGTATGGGGCCACCACGACGTCTTCGCTCAAGCCCCGCTTCAGGCCCAGGCCGGGCACGCCGAAGCTCGAGTACTGGTAGGTCTGCTCGAGGTCCCGTGCGTTGTATGCCGATTCGGACATGCCCCAGGGCACGCCGAGCTCGGCGGCGTAGCTCATCTGGCGGGCCACGACCAGCCGGTACGTGTGGTCGAGCAGGCTGAGGGCGGGGGCGCGCATCACGAGCGCGGGCATCAGGTACTCGAACATGGACCCAGACCAGGAGATCAGGGCGGAGCCCCGACCGACGGGCGTCAGCGCGCGCCCGAGCCGGAACCAGTGATCGGGGGCGACATCCCCCTTGGCGATCGCGAGGAAGCTGGCCAGGCGGGCCTCGGAGGCGAGAAGGTCGTAGCAGCTTGGATCGAGCGTGCCGTCCCGGACCCGGAAGCCGATGGAGAAGAGCTTGCGGGTTGGGTCGAAGAGGAAGCCGAACTCCATCTCCCGGAAGAGCTGGTGCGCCTGATCGGCGATCGCCTGGAGTCGGCGAACGAGCAGCACCGCCCCGGGCGATCCGGCGCCGCCATCGCCGGCGGGTGGATCCGACAGCTCGGCGATCGTTGGAAACGCCGTCGCCTCGGCCGGGGGTTGGAGCAGCGCGAGGTCGCGAACGTGGCTCGTCACGGCCAGGCGGGCCGCCTCGGCCCACGTCACGAGCTCGCCCGCTGCGCCTTCCCCCGCTCCGCAGTCAGGGCTGAGGCAACGTCCGACAGCGTCCGGGCGTGTGTCGAGAGCTCGCCAAGGACGGCCGCCCAGGCCGCGGGCGGGGCGGGGGCTGCGGCACCGGCCGCCGGGGGCAGGTCGAGGGCTTCGGCAAGCTGCCGCCGGGTCAGTGTCTGGCTTCGCCGATCGTCACGGATCGCGTCTGCCGCTTCGCGCGCCAGGGCCAGGGCGTCACCGATCCCGGCCAGCGCGGCCTCAGCGGGAAGCGGCTGGTCGATCATCTGGCGGCAGGCGCTGGAAAGCGCGAGCAGGTGCCCGGCGAGGTTGCCGCTGTCGACCGACGAGACATACGCCGGCTCGAGCCGGTGCAGGTCGCGCGTGTCGTACCAGTTGTACAGGTGTCCCCGGAAGCGTTCGAGGCTGCCGATGGTCGTGAGCGTCGCTTCCAGGCGCTCCACCATCTCGAGGGTCCCGATCCAGCCGAAGTCCCGCGCCGTCACCGTGGCCAGCAGGTAGAGCCCGATGTTCGTCGGCGAGGTGCGATGTGCCACAACCGGCCCCGGATCGTCCTGGAAGTTGTCAGGCGGCAGCCCGTGATCGTCCGGACCGACGAAGGCCTCGAAGAACCGCCAGGTGCGGCGGGCGGTCAGCCGGACGGTCCGGACGTCGGCGGCCGAGAGCTGCTCCGAGGCTGATTCCGGGGGCGGCACGCTCACCCATCGGGCGACGAGGGGTGCTACGAGCCACAGGACCACGAACGGCGCGGCGATCCAGCTCGCGTCCGGCTTCACGACGAGGACGAGGGCCGCGGTGCCGGTGGCGATCCCGACGCTGCCCGCCATCTGCCGGTAGAACCCGGCCAGGTCGAGGTCATGGCTGGCCTTCGCCTGCGCCGCGGTCGTCCACTCGAGGAGGTTCCGGCGTGTGACGTACAGCCGCGCCAGGGTTCGCACGATCGCGTCGGCCATCAGCCACGCCTGGTGCGCGAGGAATGCGAGGCCGAGGCCCACGTGGGCCACGGCGATGGCAACGTCCGCTCCCAGGGCCCGCAGGTGGCTGCGCTTCGAGATGCCCTGCCGCCGCGGCAGGAGTCCCGCCAGGACGGGCAGCGCCGCGGGGACGATCAGCGACCCGAGGACGAAGGCGGTCCACACGGTCGCCGACACGGACGGGAGCGTCCAGGCCGCGATGAGGGTGGCCAGCGTGAGCGGGGCGGACATCGTCCGGCGCAGGTTGTCGACCATCTTCCAGCGGGCGATGCCCGGCATGGAGCTCCGGCTCCGCCGACCCGTGGCATCGCGGGCGCGGCCGAGGATCCATGGCAGGAGCTGCCAGTCGCCGCGGGCCCAGCGGTGCTGGCGTGCCGCCGAGACCAGGTAGTTCGACGGGAACTCGTCGAAGAGCTCGACATCGGTCACCAGCCCGGCCCGGGCGAAGACGCCCTCGAACAGGTCGTGGCTCAGGAGCGCGTTCTCGGGCACGCGGTCCGCCATCGCCGCGGCGAAGGCTTCGAGGTCGTAGATCCCCTTGCCGGTGAAGCTCCCTTCCTGGAACAGGTCCTGGTAGACGTCGGACACGGCGGACGCATACGGGTCGATGCCGGCCGGCCCGGAGAACGACCGCCCGAAGATCGATGCCTCGTGCTCGGCCGGGAGCGTCGACGTGATCCGTGGCTGGAGCACGCCGTACCCCTGGGTCACCCGGCCGGCCCGCGCATCGAAGGTCGGATGGTTCAGGGGATGGGCCATCGTCCCCACGAGGCGCCCCACCGCGCCCCGGGGCAGGCGGGTATCGGCGTCGAGCGTAACCACGTAGCGCACGTCCGGCGGCGGGGTCGACGCGGGCCGCCCCGTGGTCAGGATGCCGGTCGTCGTCCATCCCCGCAGGAGGGCGTTCAGCTCCTGGAGCTTGCCGCGCTTGCGCTCCCACCCCATCCAGCAGCCCTCGGCCTCGTTCCACGTTCGCTTCCGGTGGAAGAGCAGGAATCGGGCGCCTCCCCCGGGCGCCTCGCCGTGGCGCTCGTTGAGTCGGTCGATGGCCGCCACCGCCGCGGACAGGAGCTCGTCGTCGCCGTGGACCTCCTCGGTCGGGGCATCGAGCCAGTCCGACAGCAGGGCGAATCGGAGATCACCCTCGCGGTTCCCCAGGTAGTGGACCTCCAGGCCGCCGACCTGAGCCTCGACGTCAGCCTGGCTCGTGAGGAGCATCGGCACGACAACCAGGGTCCTCAGCCCGGACGGCACGCCATCGTCAAGGTCGAGGCGGGGCAGCGGTCTCGGGCCCAGCACGTTCGTGACCAACCAGTTCGCCAGGGACATCGCCAGGTCGGAGGCGGGGACGAGCGCGAGGATTGCCATGACGAGCAGGCCGGCACCTGCGGCGCCCCCAGCCCCGGACAGGAGGACAGGCACGGCGAGGATCAGCGCCGTCAGCAGCGCGATCGTCCCGAGGTACCCACGTGCGCCGGCCCCGACGTAGGCGCGCCGCAGCCGGCGTCCCAACGGCACCCGCACGTGGAGGGCGCGCTCCAACGCAGGTCGGCCGTCCGAGATCAGGTAGTAGCCGGGATCGCTGCGGCGAGGTTCCGTCGCCCGGTCCGCTTCCCCGGCCGGGCTCCCATCGCCGGCCGGCCGCGCGTCGTCCGCCATCGCCGCGGCCGCCTGCGCGACGTCGACCTCGGTCAGGCCCGAACCCCGGGCCAGCTCTTCGACAGCGTGCCGGTAGCGATCCCGCGTCGCGAAGTCCATCTCCCGGAACGGGCTTCGCGCGTTCAGGACATCGTCGACCAGGCTCACGCTCTCGACGAACTGCGCCCAGTCGAACCACGAGATGAGGCGCATGCTCGTGATGACGTTGCGGACCGTCACGTTCATCATCGCCTGGCGCTGGTGCTCCAGGCGGACGGTCTCCTCGGCTGTCGTCCCCTCGGCCGCGAGGAGCTCCTCCAGCCAGCGCAGGGCGGGGGTGACGGCCGGGGTCCTGGTCGCGCAGGCGCTGGAAGAGCTGGACCCGGGCCGCCGTCGGCAGTGCCGTGCGCGACAGCCGTCGCAGGGATGCCGCCGCGGCTTCCGGGCTGGCCTCGCCGAGGCCGAGCAGGCCGTCGGCGATCTCGTCGGCTTTCTGTCGCGCTGCCCGCCTGCCCACGATCTGTTCTGCGAGGCGGCGAAGGTTCTCGACGAGGAGGATCCGCAGGCTGATCGCGATCGCCCACAGCTCGCCGATCGTCAGGGGGTCCACCATCTGGTAGGCCCGCACCATCCGGGTCAGGCTCTCCGGATCGAAGCGGCTGTCGGTGTGTGCGATGTAGGCCCAGGCAAGCCCCAGGACCCGCGGGTATCCCTCGAGATGGCCGGCTGCCAGCTTCGGGAGCTCGCGGTAGTAGTCCGGGGGCAGGTCGTCGCGGATCTCGCGGAGCTGCTCGTCGACGATGGGGAAGTTGTCGACGAGCCATTCGGCCGCCGGCGTGATCGCCCGCTCATCCTTGATCGCCCGAGCGAGGATGCGGTAGGCATCCACGAGGACGCGTCCGTTCTCCGCGATACGAGGCCCGACGGCATGTCCACGGCGGGGCGCATCCGTGACCGTCTGGGCGGCGGCCAGCGTCTCCGCGTGCTGCTCAAGCCGCTCCACGCTGAAGAGCTCGGCGAGGATCGGCTCTTCGAGTCCGGTCGGTTGGCGCCCGCGCGGGCGGTTGCGACCTGGCGGATCTCGGAGGGACTCGTTGGATGTCATGTTCCGCCGTCAGCGCATGGCCTGACCCGGTCCGCCCTTCGCGCACGGGGGGACCTGTGGATCATAGCGAGCACCCCCCGGTTACACGAGGCGGCCAGCGGAAGAGCCGCGCCGGACGTCGGCCCGCGGGCGGCCGCGTCGCCTGCCCAGGGGTCAGAGAGGCGGGGCCCCGTCCGGGGCTGCCACCTCGATCAGTCGGGCCAGGCCCTCCTCGTCGAGAAGGTTGATCCCGCCCCCGCGCTGGCGCTCCACGAGACCATCGGCCTCCAGCCCGCGCAAGGTCCGATACATCATCACGCGGCTCGTCCCGATCATGGCTGCCAGGTCGGCCCGCTGCGCGACTGGATGGGGCGTGTCGAAGATCACCTTCCCGTAGCGGAGAAGGATGGCAGCCATCCGCTGGCGCGCGCTCGCAAAGGACCGTTCATCCAGCCGTACGTTGAGAACAACGGCGAAGTCCGCGGACAGGTCAAGGAGGCCCACGGCCAGCCCGGCGTCCTGGAGCGCGAGCTCTCGCATGGCTGCCGGATCCCATGTCGCCCATGTTCCGTCGGTCAGGGCGACCAGCTCATAGAGCGCCTCAGCGTCCGGGTCGCTGATTGAGCGAAGTCCGCCGAAGTAGCCGGGCCCCGCGATCAATGCGGCGTACACCTGGCCCGTTTCCACGACGCGGCGGTTCATGACGTGCCCATCGAGCACCACGAACGGGGGCAGCTGCATTCCCCTCGAGTGCAGCACGTCGCGGCGGGAGAACGCCCGCTGCCGAGCCGCGCGTTCCAGGCGACGCAAGGTGCCGGCGTCAGCGGCCGGCAGCAGCCGTGCTACGTGGGCCCCAACCGATTCGATCGCACCCATGGAGGTTCTCCTCCCGTCCGGTCGATCGTACAAGGGTGGACTCAGGCGCGAAGGTGAACTCTGACATTGCCAGCGTTAGCAGGAGAGGTAGGCTGAGGTTGGATGACGATCCCGCCGCCTCAGTGCCCGGGTGCGACGGGATCGCCGTGCGTAAGGCTCCGGGGGAGCCGGCGAACTTGTCCCGGCCATCCGGCCCCCCTGGGGCCAGTCGTCGGCAGCAAGCCTCAGGGTCCTGCGTCCGTGTAGCATTTCATGCTGTTGGTTCGCCCCGCGACACGCAGGTAGTCGATCACATGGATGCACGACCAGACGAAGCCCGTCGCGCACTGGTGCTCCACGACCGCCCGCTGGTCGTGGACCTCATCGAGCTGACGCTGAACCACGGCCTCTTCTTCGTCCGGGCCGCTCGCAGCCTGGCCGAGGCGGAGGCGCTCCTGGACGAGTGGCGGCCGCATCTGGGCGTGGTCGACATGGACCACGATGACAGCACGGCCCTGCTCGGGCGGATTGGCGTCTCGAACACCCTGACGCGGAGCGTGACGCCGGTCCTGGGGCTCACCCGACGTGGTGACCTGAGGACGAAGCTCAAGGCGTTCGACCTCGGGGTCGACGACATCCTGGCCGTGCCCTTCTCGCCCGAGGAGCTGCTGGCGCGGTCGATCGTCATCACCCGTCGCGCATTCGGGTCCGATCGCCCGATCGTGCCGACGATCCGGCTGGGCGAGATCGAGATCGACATCCTCAGCCGGCAGGTGCGCGCCGGCGACTCGGTCGTGCACCTCTCCGGCATCGAGCAGAGCCTCCTGTACCTGCTCGCCAGCCGCGGCGGACAGGTCGTGACGCGCGACGAGATCCTCGACGCGATCTGGGGCACCGACTTCGTGGCCGAGAGCAACATCGTGGATCGCCACGTCCGGAGCCTGCGCATCAAGCTGCAGAACGACTACCGGCATCCGCGCTTCATCGCCACGGTCCCAGGCCGGGGCTATCGGTTCATCCCGACCTTCTCGAACCTGGGCTGGGCCGGCGCACCGCGACCCGCGTAGCCCACTCGTACCTGCAATTCGCCTGGCCGATGACACACCTGAGATGAAGGCTCGTCATGACGCACGCGTCCAATGGCGCACAGTCGCTTCGGACTGCTGAGCAGCAGTTCCGCGCGAGTTCGAGTACTCCGGCGAGGGCCAGCTGTCCTGGGGGATGGATCGTGGCCTCGCCTCCATGGGTTGAGCAGCCGAGCCCCTCCAGGCTCGGCTGCCAGCCTCCTCGGCTTGCTCCAAGGCGAAGCGCAGGGTACGTGCGGTCAGTGCGCGCGCAGCCTCTACAACGGCCTGGCGCGATGCGCTGCCCTGGCACCGAGCATGGCCGCATCGGCACGTTCAGTCAGCCCATCTGCGGTGTCACCTGGCTCGAGCGCCGCGAACCCGACGGTGATCCCGACCCCGGCGCCCGCTTCGACCGCCACGCCGATCAGGTCGAACCGGCGCTCCGCTTCGGCAAGGTCCGTGCCCCCCAGTCCGCACACGAACTCATCGCCACCGAAGCGGATGATCGGGTCGAACGAGCGCAGCCGTGCCCGCATCTCGCGCACCACGGATTGCAGCACGCGATCCCCCGCGGCGTGGCCGTCGCGATCGTTGACCGCCTTGAGCTCGTCGACGTCGACGAAGGCCACGACGAGCGGCCCGCCCGATCGTCGTGCGCGGTCGATCTCATGGGTGATGGCAAGGCGACCCATCTCGCGCCGGTAGGCACCGGTGAGCTCGTCGAGGTGGGCGGCCTGCAGCTCCGCCTCGAGCCAGGCCCGCTCGCGGGCCGCCTTGGCCCGGTCGGAGGCGGCCAGAGCGCGGTCGTCCGCCGCCCGGACGCGATCCGCCGCGGCCTGGGCGCGCAGCTCCTCGAGCTCGCGATGCAACCGTGCCTCAGGTTCGCTCGACGGCAGTTGCAGGTCGGTCGCGTGCGCGTCCCGCCCCCGGCCCCCCTCGTCGCGGATCTCCGCCATCCGATCCCGATCGGTCGCCGCCTCGTCCCGGTCGCGCGCGGTCGCCTGGCGGCGGATCCGGTTGGCGAGGCGCTCGACCGACGCACCCTCTCGATACGCCCGAGAGCTCTCGTATAGCTCCACGTCATCGGGGGACAGGTCGCGATGCGCGGCACGGTCCTTGTCGGCCGTCGCCTGGTCCTGGTCCGATGCCAGCTGATCCCGGTCCGCGCCGGTCTGGTCTCGATCCGATGCCGCCTGGTCGATGTCCGAGGACACCTGATCGGCGTCGGACGCCGACTGATCGCCGTCGGCGACCATCTGGTCGGCGCTCGACGCCTTCCGAGCGTCTGAAACGGCGTTCCTGACCTGGGCGCTCGTGCGCTGGCGCGGCGCCGACCCGAGCGCCGGTTGACCTCCGTTCTGCTTCGCCATGTCCGGCACCTCCCCGCGCCGCCGATGACCGTCCCGCCGGCGGCACCATGGACAACGACACACCGTTCGTCCCCCATGCTGCCCCCCGGGCCTCCCGGCCTCATGACGTCCCGTCATCTCGGACGAGGTGGATAACGGACCTTCGTGACCAGGAGCCTCGACGGCGGGACACTCGCCGCGAGGTTCATGCCTCCGGAACGGGGCGCGGTCGGGGCCTGATCGAACTCCCACGGCGAACACCGAACGCTCACGCGCGAGACTGCCGCGGAGCCATGATCCCCACCGGGCCGTGCCTCGGGGCGGGCGACCGAGGTCATGCAGCCGTCCCTCGCAACGACCGCGCTCGTGCGACATGGAGTGCCGCGGCAAACGCCACGGGCACCTTCTCGACACGCCGAGGTGAGCAACGACCCCATCGATCGAGGGCCGTCCGCCGGACCAGTGGATCGACGCCTCCGTGACGACATCAGGCCCGCGGCCGATGCCGCTACGGCTTCAATGCCGTCGAGGGCGAGGGCCTGATCTCGGGGGCCCTGGACGGACTGCGCGAGCGCGGTTTCACTCGGGTCATGACTGGACGTCATCCCTGGGGAGCGAAGCGTGATGAGACCAGCGCGATCGCCGCGATCGCCATGACCGCCGTCGTGCCCTACGTCGGCAAGTCGTGGGCCTGCCGGCAGATCGACGTCCCGGCAATCGCTCGGCCGTCACCGATTCGCGCCGACCCGTGCGCGGTTACGGACCTGCGAGGTCAGACGGCAGCCACCACCTGGACTCCGGCGGCATCGAGCGCCGCGGGGAGGATGACGAGGATCAGCAACACCGAGAGCGCAATCATGGCGACACGAGGCAGCGTCGCCGATCTGATCGCCCCGAGCACCGTGCGACCGTCCCCGGGGAGTGACGGAGCGAACGGGGTGACCCGGCTCGCCGTCCGCGACCGCCCGGTCATGGCCCGAAGGGGAATGTCGCGCCGACGGTGAGCGCGAGACCGAGAAGGATGCCCAGCATGCCGAGGAGGAGACCGAGCGCCTCGATCTTGTCGCGGCGGCCCGGCTCCGGTACGACCGCGTCGCCGGCGATCCCGCCCGGTTCCCCGCCGTGTTGAGGGGCTGCGAAGGTCGTCATGGACGGGCTCCTCTCGGAAGGGACGTCTTCCGACAATCCAAGGCGATGGTTGACGGAGCCGCTCGCTGCGAGTATCCCGTCCTGTAAGCGCCGCGATATGACGGGTCGTCATCCACTCGACATTGGTCCGACCGGTGCGCCGCGCCGCCCGGCTGCTCAGTGACGAGGACGCTCGACCTCGGACTCCTCGCCGTCCAGCCCGCGTTCGAGAAGGTCCGAATGAAGCGGTATCCCTGGCCGGGGACGGTGGCGATGAAGCGGGGGCGCCGGTAGTCGTTCTGGAGCTTGATCCGCAGGCTCCGGATGTGGCGATCGACGATGTTGCTCTCGGCCACGAAGTCGGTCCCCCAGATGACGTCCAGGATCTCGTCGCGCGTCACGACCCGGCCGGCGCGACTGGCGAGCAGGTACAGGAGGCTCTGCTCGATGCCCGAGAGGTGGATCACCGAGTCTCCGGTCCAGACCTCGCGGACGAGGATGTCGACCTCCATCTCGCCGAGCCTGATCGTCGGGACGAGCGGAACGCTTGATCCCGTGGCGCGACGTGAGATGACGATCGCGCGCGCCAGGAGCTCCTCCGGCGAGAACGGGACGGTGAGGATGTCGTCGACGCCGAGGTCGAACGCGTGCAGCTTCGACTTGAGGTCACCGCGGCGGGTCAGGCCGAGTGCCGGCGTCGTCCGCTTGGTCAGCGGTCCGCCGCGCCCAGCCGACCCCGCAGGGCCGTGCTGTCGTCGTGGTCCATGTCGACGACAGCGAGGTGCGGGTGCCAGTCGGCGAGGATCGCCTCGGCCTCCGCGAGGTCGCTCGCCGCGCGGACGACGAAAACACCATGGTTGAGCGTCAGCTCGATGAGATCGACGACCAACGGCCGGTCGTGCATCGCGATAGCGCGGCGCCCCTCCCTCTCGCGAACGCTCAGCTCATCAGCCACTCGGGCGCCCTCGCTGCGGCGTTGCTCGGTCGAATTCTACCGGGAGCCCGCCGCTGCTCCGACGCCAGCTGCTCCTACGCCAGCAGCGCGAGGGATTCGCCGCTCATCGCATCGGCAACGTGCTTTCCGAGTGGCTCGCCGCCGAGCCCCGCCTGGCCGAGCCGTTGGCGGGGCGCCGTGATGACGGTCGGTCATTCGTGCCGCTGCTCGAGGTCGCGATGCAGCTGTGCCTCACGTTCGCTCGGCGGCAGTACCAGGTCGGTCGTGAGTGCGTCTCGATCGCGCGTCTCGACGGTGACGCCACGTCATGACCGACCGTCATGCCGTGGCCTCTACGGGGCCGCACAGTGTCCTCACCGCCGAAATCGGCGACGCCACAGAAGTGAAAGAGGGACGCATGGGGATTATCGCTTGGATCGTGGTCGGCGCCATCGCCGGCTTCATCGCCACGTTCATCATGGGCAACCGGGAGGGGATCCTGATGACAATCGTCCTCGGCATCGTCGGGGCGGTCGTCGGCGGCTTCCTCGCCGGGGTCTTCCTGAACCTCAAGGAGCCCATGGGCATCAACGTCGAGACCATCGTCGTGTCCGTCATCGGCGCCATCGTCGTGGTGTTCGTCGCGAACCTGCTGATGGGCACCGGTCGCAGACGCGACACGGTCTGACGCGCGGGACGGTTCTCCCGCATCCACTCCACAGGCACGTAGCACGAAGGAGTCAGTCATGACTGACGAGCATGTCAAGGGAACGATCACCGGCGTGAAGGGCAAAGTCGAAGAGACCGCCGGCAAGGTGACCGGCAACAAGGAGCAGGAGCTCCACGGCAAGGCCAAGCAGGTCCAGGGCGAGGCCCAGAAGGGTCTGGGCGACGTCCAGGACGCCGTGCGACGCGACAAGAAGTAGCCGAACCCGGGCATCGGGTCGCGGCCCTGCGGCGCGTCCACGGGTGCGTCGCAGGGCCGTATCGCCATCGATCTCGCGGCAACGGATCACCCGACCGGAGGATCACATGACCAGCACGACGGATCCGGAGGAGCACAACGACACGGAAACGCAGACCGTCATCGGACGAGCCACGACCGTGGTGGCCGACGTCGGTGCACAGGTCCAGACCGCCGCCGTCGACGCCACGGCGATCGTGGCGGACAACGCGCCTGCGGCCCTGGCCGCCTCACGCGGCGCGGTCGAGCGCGTCTTCGCCGACCTGCGCGGGAGATCGGACGGGTCGCTCGCGCTGGGCACGGTCTTCGCGGCCGGCCTGAGTGTGGGCATGTTCCTGCCACGGGCTCCCCGCCTGCTCGGCGCGCTGGCGTTCCTGGCCACCATGCTCCTCGGCGGCACGCTCCTGGGGCGTGGGACCACCGGTGGTGAGAAGCCGTCTCGCGGAGCGCGCACCTGACGCCTCGCCCGAGGCAAACCACAAGAGTCGACAAGGAGAAAGGCCATGGCCACCAAGAGCAGCCCGGTCCGTTCGTTCAGGACGGGCGTCGACATCCCGCCGGGCAGCCGCGAGAAGATCAACAAGGTCCTGAACCAGCATCTGGCCGACTCCTTCGACCTCATGAGCCAGGTCAAGCAGGCCCACTGGAACGTGAAGGGCTCGGACTTCTGGCAGCTGCACAAGCTGTTCGATGAGGTCGCCGAGCGGGCCGCAGAGTGGGTCGATGAGTTCGCCGAGCGGGTGACCGCCCTCGGTGGGTATGCCACCGGGACAGTGCGCATGGCCGCGGCCGCAAGCACGCTGCCCGAGTTCCCGACCGAGATCACCGAGAGCATGGACTACGTCCGGGCCGTCGCGGAGCGGCTCGCCGCCTTCACCAACTCAGCCCGGTCGGCTATCGACCAGACCGACAAGCTGGGTGATGCCGACACAGCCGACCTCTTCACCGAGATCAGCCGCTGCGCAGACAAGTACCTCTACTTCCTCGAGGCGCACCTCCAGGGCTAGCGGACCCATCTCCGCATCGAGATCCGTCACGGAGCGCCCAAGCCACTTCCGCGGACCGTGCTCACCGCCCTGAGTGCAGAAGCGGCCAAGCCCTCCGGCGACTGAGCTGTAGCCGATTGTGCCTCCGGGCGGGCGGAGAGCTCAACCTCGATCGGGCCGTGCCGGTGCAGCCCGCCCCCGCACGCGCGGGCTCGTGGCCCGGGCACCCCGTCCTCGTGTCGTGATCGCGGGGGAGATGACGGTCCGTCATGACGGCGCCGGGCGACGCAAGCACACTCGCCCCAGGGTCCGAGGCTGCCGCGATCATGGCGACGGTTCCAAACCGTCCCGGCAGGGCTCAGGGCTCAGCGCAACGGAGACAGACCACGTTCTCGTGTCTGGGTCACGGGGACGAACGGCCGCGGCGGACTGAAAGGTCAGCTCGCCGGCAACGTGGAGCGCCGCCGACAGGCGACTCCAGCGGCAGGATCCCGTCACCCCCCGTTGGGGAATCCGTGGGGGAGCGGACGACCCGAAGCCTGGGGGCAGCAGGCCGTCCGAACCGAAGCGAGAGGCGACGGGATCCTGCCGAACTTGAGCCCACGAAAGAGGAGACGCCTTGACCATCGAGCAAGTCGACCGGACGGTCGTCACCCAGGTGCCCACGGGGGCCACGGAGCAGCAACCAGCGCGGGCGGACCCCGTTCAGGAATCGGTCCAGACGGACAGCCGCCGCATTACCCGCACCGGCCCCAGCGGCCCCGAGATGATCCGGCGGGTCGTCATCCTCGTGTTCGGGCTGATCCAGATCGTCATCGGAGCGCGCATCGTCCTGCTCCTGGTCGACGCGCGGGAGGCCAACGCCCTCGTGTCCGGCATCCTCAACGTCAGCCAGATCTTCGTCGCGCCGTTCGAGGGGATCCTGCGGACGGACTCCCTCAACCGGGCCGGTTCGGTGCTCGACATCGCCGCCATCGTGGCCCTCGTCGGCTGGACGATCATCGAGTTGATCGTGCTCTGGGCCGTGGGGATCTTCCGGCGCGAGCCGGCCTGACCATTGATCGCAGAAAGGACTTCGAGATGAACAGCAGAAACGGTGGAGTCGGGATCATCGGCGTGATCGTCATCGTCGTGGTGATCCTCCTGATCGTCGGCGTCATCAAGCTCTGAGACCGGCGGGTGCCCCGACGTCGGCGCCCGACCTTGACCGGTGACCCGGCCCGATCGGGCGGGCGGGGCCTGGTTCACTGCGACAGTTGGCCCAAGCGGGCCCGCAGCACGGAAGGAATGAGTCCGATGGGCTTCATCTCGTGGATCATCGTCGGCGCGATCGCCGGCTTCCTGGCCAACCTGATCATGGGGTCCCGCCAGGGCCTGCTGATGATGGTTGTTCTCGGCATCGTCGGCGGCCTCGTGGGCGGGTTCATCGCAACGAGCGTGCTCAAGATGGGCACCGTTGACGGCATCAATCTCGAGAGCATCGTCATCGCCACGCTCGGCGCGATCGCCGTCGTCTTCGTGGTGGGCCTGGTCACCCGTCCGCGTGGACTCCTCCACCGTTGAGAGCGAGCCCGGAAGCGCCGAAAGAGAGCATGCGATGAGGATCACGAAGCCCGGGTGGCGGCGATCCGCACCCCGGGCCCCCGATCTTGATACCGAAGAGCACGACCCGAGCGTCCCGGGGCGCACGACGAGCGCCGCCGAGCTCGCCCGCACGAGCGCCGCCACCGTCATCGAGCGGGCGCCCGGGGCGCTGCGCGCGATGCAGGCCGGCGTGGGCGGTACGACGGCCGTTCTGCAGAGTCTCCCCGACTCGACCCTTCACTGGATTGCGGCCGCTTCGGTCGGCCTCGGCGCCGGGCTCCGCCTCGCCGGCGCGCCGCGACTGGTCAGTGCGGCCGGGACCGCACCGGCGCTGATCGTGGGTGCGGTCATCGCCCTGCGCCCGACCGAGCCGGTCGTCCCGGCTTACGATCAGGCCGAAGCGTCGGCCGGAGGAACCATCGACATGAGCGACGAGCACACCAAGGGCGCGATCAGCACAGCCCATGGCAAGGTCGAGGAAGGGCTCGGCAAGCTCACCGGCGACAAGGAAGCGCAGGTCCACGGAAAGGCCAAGCAGGTCCAGGGCGCAGCGCAGAAGGGCCTGGGCGACGTCCAGGATGCCATTCGGGAGCCTAAGGACAAGAGCAAGGCCTGACCGCGGGCCAGTCCGCGGAGGCACGGCGGCATGCGCGCGATCGGGGCTCCTGGCGCATCCGCGCGAAGCTGTTCATTGGTCCTGGTCCGAGGCCTCGCCCACGTGAGCCCGGCCCTCGGGCTGATCGCGTCGGTGACGCTGCGCAGCCTCGTCCTCATCGCGGTCGCGATGCTCCTGATCCTCGTCCTCCTCCCGGCGGCGCTCGGCGCAGCCGGAATCCCGGTGGTGAGGGCAGCCTGAGGATCGCGTGGGCGGCCTCTCGACCGAAGGCCCACGCCACGTCGAGCTCTCAACCCTCATGACGGACTGTCATGACGCGCCGGCGTCAAGCCGACACAGTGGGCAGAGCCTCCGCCGGGCCCGGTGCTGATCAGGCAGGTGGCCGAGGGGGGGCGAACCGCACCGGCTGAACCGGGAGAGAAGGAGAATCCAATGGACGTCATGAAACCGCCGACACCCGAGCTGCCGGGCGACTTCGCGGCCGGCGAGAGGACCGCGAACCCGAGGCCGGAGGAAGCGCGGGAGGCAAGCCTCCACGGCGACTTCGCGGCCAATGTGAGGACCGACACGCCGACACCGGACGAGGCGCGCGCAGAAGGCCTCCACGGCGACTTCGCCGTTGGTGAGAGGCAGGATCCTCTGACATCTGCAGACGAGACCCCAGGGACTTTCGCCGACACCGACGCCTGAGATCGTTCGCCTGACGATGCGCAGGGCCACTCGACGGCCCGTATCGCGAGTCCGCGACGCGGGCCGTCGTACGTTCCCCGGGCCAGATCACGGCGTGGCCACCCGGTCGCCGCGGGCAGCAGCCACCAACCCGCGCCGGCGAACGAACGCACCCCGGTCGTCGTCCCCCAGCAGGACACAACGCGGCCCCCGGACGCCCGGTTCGCCGCGCTCCCCCCAGTCTGAAGCGGGCCTGTTGGGCGTGCCGGGGGCCACCAGGTGTTCGACGTCGACGCGATGGTGCCGCATCGTGTGCCTCGCAGCGTCCCGCGTCAATGAACAATCGTCTGAAACCAGCGGGCCTTCCCGGTCTCGCATCCCGGGACAGCGAGGGCTGCGCCCGTTCCTATCTCAGGGGTTGCCGCTGAACGTGTCACAGCGGTCCGGCGACCCCCCCTGGTAGCCGACCGTGAACCACTTCTGGCGCTGGGCGGACGAGCCGTGGGTCCATGTTTCGGGGTTGACCTGGCCCTGCATCTCCTGCTGGACTCGGTCGTCGCCGACGGCCGACGCGGCATCGAGGGCGTCGGCGACCTCCGCGTCCGTGAGCGCCACGAGGTAGCCCGTCGCGGCTGCGTGGTTCGCCCAGACGCCGGCGTAGCAGTCGGCCTGGAGCTCGGTCCGGACCGACTGCCCGGTCTGCCCCTCCTGGCTGGTCCCGCCCGACAGCGTCCCCACGAGGTCCTGGACGTGGTGGCCGTACTCGTGGGCGAGGATGTAGGCCTGCGCGAACGGTCCTCCCTGGGCGCCGAACTTCGAGCGCAGCTCGTCGAAGAACCCGAGATCGATGTAGACATACCCGTCGCCCGGGCAGTAGAACGGACCGCTGGCCGACGACGCACTGCCGCAGCCGGTGTCGATCTGCTCCGTGAAGAAGCGGGTCTTGGCCCCCACGTACCGCTGGCCGGAGGCAGCGAACTCGTCGGTCCAGTAAGCCTGGATGCTGTTGATGTAGCCGACGATCCGGCAGTCCTCCCGTGTGTTCGCGTCGGCACCCGTCTGGCACTCGTTGGCGAGGGCGGTGCTGGCGGGGCCCGGCTCACCCGCGCTGGCACCGACCGTCTGGTCGACGAGGCCGCCGAGTGTCCCACCCGTCGTAGGGCTGCCACCGAGGAGGACCCACACCAGGGCGACGACGAGCCCGATCCCACCGCCCCCGACGGTCAGGCCCCGCCTCCCGATCCGGGACCCGCGGACGTCCTCGACCTGCGATGGATCGAGCTTCGCGCCCGTGTTGAACGACATCTCACGAGCCTCCTGCTGGGACGGCGATCGCGCTCGTGGGCGCGGTGCCGCCGTGCGACGACGCCTGGCGATGTCAGTGTCCCGGGCCGCCATGAGCACGTCATGACGGTCCGTCACGACGCCCGCCGCCGGCTCGCGAAGTAGGGTCGCGCATCAGTCGCGCGAGACCGTCCGCGCGCCGGACCTGACGGCCGGGTCCGGCCGTGTCCGGACGATGGGGCACGCCGGCGTGGAGCTGGTCAGCATCTCGACGATCTCGTCCAGAGAACGCGGCGTTCGCCGTGCCACGAGCCGCGCGATCCGCCACGGATCTCCCCCCGTCCGGGCAAGGCGGTACGGATCGAGGCGTGGCCAGAGGAGGAGAGCCTGCCGGCGACAGGCGCGCGCAGCCTCGCGGCGGGGCACCGAGCCTCCGTCGATCCAGCGGACCGGCATCTCGATCGCGATCAACGTGCGCCCCTGCGGCCAGGTGGACGTTCCCTGCGGCTCGCCAGTCTGCGTCTGCTCAGTCATAGCCGAACTCGGTTCGCAGACGGTGATCGCCGATGCGTCGCACGAGCTCCGGCACGCATTGGGGGAGCAACGCCTCGAGGTCGGCGGCGAGTCGTTCGAGGGCCGCCGTTGCCGCCGCGCTGACCGGGCCGCGAATTGCATCTTCGATGCGGACCCAGTCTTCGCGCGGGACCGCGACGCGGGCGTCGGGGCCGAGAGCGTTCACGACGACGGCGCGAAGGATCTCGTCGAGTCGCGCGTGGCGGCCCTCCTCTCTCACGCGGGCGCCAAGGCCGCCGCAACGGTCGGCCGATGGATGTGTCGGCGGGGTGAGCTGGTTGAATGCGAGCGGCGGGATCGGGGTCACGGCTGACACCTCAGGAACTGTCGAGGCTCGCGATGATCGCCGAGCCAGGATGTGATGGTGATGAGAGCCAGCTCAGGCAGGTACCCAGAACCAGAACCGGGCGCCACCGCCCGGGCGCTCCTCGTACCCGATCGTCCCCCCGTGGGCGTGAACTGCGGCCGCGGCCGTGGCCAAGCCAAGCCCGGCACCCGGCGACCCGGCCGGCCGCGCCCGTGCGAACGGCTCGAACAGCGACGAGCGGAAGTCCGGCGGGACGCCCGCCCCCCGATCGAGGACGTCGACCCGAAGGACACGGGTAGCCTCATCCAAGGCGGCGGCCAGCTCGACCTTGGAGGCAGGGGGTGCCGAGAACGTGGCGTTGGCGAGGAGGTTGGTGATCGCCTGGACCAGGCGCGGTCGGTCGACGTGGACGAGAACGTCGGGAGCCGTGATTTCGATTGCCACGTTGCGGGACGTGGCGGACGCGGTAACGAGCTCGACGCCACCCTTGATGAGCTGCGGCAGGAGGACGTCCTCGCACTCGAGCCGTCGCCCGTCCGGTTCCGCGGCCGCCATGCGCAGGAGGCCGTTGGCCAGTTCGCTCAGGCGGACCGCGTCGGCATGGGCGGCCTCCACCGCCGCGTGAAGGGCAGGTCCGTCGGCCGGGTGGCGCAGCGCGAGCTCGAGCTCCGTTCGGAGCGCCGCGAGCGGCGTCCGGAGATCGTGGGACACGCCCACCACGAACGCGCGCTGGCGGCGGACGGACTCCTCGACCCGTGCCAGCATCCTGTTCAGGGTTCGGGCCAGGGTGCCGATCTCGTCGTCGCCTTCCACCCCTTCCAGCCGGCGGTCGAGCTCGCTGCTCCCGATTGCGTCCGCCTCGCGGGCAAGGCGGGAGACGGGCGCCAGGGCTCGCCCGACGAGCCACCAGCCCCCGAGCACGGCGAGGACGACCAGCGCGCCGCCAGCGAGGGCCATGGTCTCTGCCAGGGTGCGGAGGTTCCGATCGATTTCCGCGAGCGTGCTGCCGACGATCACCGTCCGGCCGCCCTGGGCCGGCGCCGAGTAGACGGCCGCTTGTGCGCCGTCGCTTGTCCCGAGTGTCGAGAAGCCCGGCGAGGGCGACACAACGACCGGCGCGCCGGCGCTCATGTACAGGGACCTGCCCGTCGAATCGAGGACGACGACGAAGTGGCCACGCGCCAGCGTGCTGACATCAGGTTGGCTGCCGGGCCGAGCCTCCAGGATGTCGACCGTCGCGCTCGCGGTTGCCTGAAGGACCTCGTCCAGACTGCGCCGGATTGCCGACCCGTACTGTAGCCAGACGATGACGGAGACGATCAGCAGGGTCGACGTGAAGGCAAGGGCATTCCAGACCGTGAGGCGGAGCCGGAGCGTCACGATGGATCCGCCGGTGTCGCCGTGCCCCCATTGCGGCCGCGCCGCCCCAGCGCCGTCCGCGCGGGTCCCCCGGGGTGGCTCGCGCGCAGGACGTAGCCCACGCCCCGGGCGGTCTCGATCCGCGGCGCGGACGGATGGGCGGCAAGCTTCGCCCGGAGGTACCGGACGTACACATCGACGACGTTCGAGGTCCCGTCGTACGCCCAGTCCCAGACGCGCTCAATGATCTCGGTTCGGGTCAGCACGTCGCCCACGCGGCGGACGAAGAGCTCCAGGAGCGCATGCTCGCGCGGGGACAGGCTCAGGGGCTTGCCGTCGACCTCGACGGCGCGCGTGGCCGGATCGATCGTGAGCGTCCCGGCGGCCAGGATCGTGGGTCGCTCCGGAGCGCCGCGGCGCACGAGCGCCCGCAGCCGCGCCGTCAGCTCCGCGAACGCGAACGGCTTCACCAGGTAGTCGTCGGCTCCGACGTCGAGCCCGCGCACCCGATCGCCGATGGCGTCGCGCGCGGTGAGCATCAGGACGGGCGTCCAGATCCCAGCCCGCCGGATCTCGGCGCACAGGGCGAACCCGTCACCATCGGGGAGCATCACGTCGAAGACGAGGGCGTCATACGGGTTCTCGGTCGCCAGCCAGCGGCCATCCTCGACGAGCCCGGCAAGGTCGACCGCGTGGCCTTCAGCCCGCAGGCCTCGCTGGAGGAGCCCCGCGAGGCGTATGTCGTCTTCGAGCAGCAGAAGGCGCACGGCCGAACCCCCAGCGCCATCGTGCGCCCCGAAGGGCACATGGCAGGTGTGCGATCGGTGAAGTCCTCTCAACCAAGGTCAGCGCACGCGTGTGCGTGCGTGATGCCAGCGCGCCGGCTTCGCCCCGCTATGTGCTCGCTCCGCCCGCCCGTCGGTGGCCCGCGCGACCGCGAGGGTCGGGGACGCAGACCGCGGTCCACTCCCCGTTGAGGGACTTGATGGCGGTGCGCCCCAGGTCCCCGTTCGGGAGCCGGCAGGCATAGGGAGTGAGGCTGTGCTCCGGCCGGATGCGATCGAGAAGTCGAAGCCAGCGTGGGTCGTGGACCTCGCCCGCGCGAACGACTGGCTCGATCGCCGGCTCGCGGAGTGCCCCCTGAGTGTTGCGGCGCTGATCCATCCTGCGGGCTTGTTCCTCATCGCGCGTGGCGGCCAGCTCGAGATAGGAGTACTGCATTTCAACCCCCTGGGTCGATGCCCACGGGCATCCGTGAACCCTGCGCCGGAGGAGTCGGATCGGCCGCCGGGACGGACCGGTGGCGGCTACCCGGAGGAGGAGTGGCTCCTCTTCGGCGCTTCGAACTATGCCGACCCGTGCATGAGAAGCCGATGAAGGGCCAACTACCGACAACGCGACGATTGCGGCCTGGCCTCGTCTCGTCTGGCAGCAGGCTGCTTCAACCGGGTGGACCTCGGCGTCGTCCGGTGCACGGACGTGAAGGCG
>CAVUAG010000003.1:0-126325 GCA_963739365.1 uncultured Chloroflexia bacterium
GGCGAGTGCGAGCGTGACCTGTACCAGCTGCGGAGCGGAGAATCGACCGGGCGGCAGGTTCTGCAGCGAGTGTGGGACGCCGCTGGCCGTCGTCTGCCCGGGGTGCGGGGCACCGGTCGTCGCGGGCGCGAAGTTCTGCGCGGAGTGCGGGGAGCGGCTCGCGCCCGTTGGTCCGTCCTCGTCCGCGTCTGGCGCATTAGGCCCCGGACCGGGTCCTGCCGCCGCACCACGGTCGTTCGGCGGCCCGGCGTCCGTGGGCGCGTCCGGGATCCCGTCTGGCGCGGAGCGGCGGCTGGTCACTGTCCTGTTCGCAGATCTCGTGGGCTTCACGACGATCGCCGAGGGGCGCGACGCGGAGCATGTCCGCGAGCTCCTGTCGCTCTACTTCGACGTCGCCAGCGAAATCGTCCGTCGCTACGGCGGAACGGTGGAGAAGTTCATCGGCGACGCGGTGATGGCCATCTGGGGAGCCCCGACCGCGCACGAGGACGACGCCGAGCGCGCGGTGCGGGCCGCGCTTGACCTGGTGGCCGCGATCCCCTCGCTGGGCGCCACCAGCGGCGCCGCTCTTCAGGCACGCGCCGGGGTGCTCTCCGGCGAGGCGGCGGTGACCGTCGGGGCGACGAACCAGGGGCTCGTCGCCGGCGACCTCGTCAATACCGCGAGCCGCCTGCAGTCGGTGGCCCAGGCCGGCACCGTGCTCGTGGGCGAGACCACGCGCGATGCCGCCGCCGGCGCCATCGCCTTCGAGCCCGCGGGTGAATCGCTGCTCAAGGGGAAGAGCGCGCCGCTCGTCGCGTTCCGGGCGCTGCGCGTGGTTGCGAAGACGCGCGGCGTGGGTCGCAGCGACGCGCTCGAGCCCCCGTTCGTGGGGCGGGACGTGGAGTTCCGCCTCGTGCGGGACACGTTCCACGCGACCGCTCGGGACCGGCGCGCGCGCCTCGTCTCGATCACCGGCGAGGCCGGCGTCGGCAAGAGCCGCCTTGCCTGGGAGTTCTCCAAGTACACCGACGGCCTTGCCGACCAGCTGTTCTGGCACGAGGGCCGCTCGCCCGCGTACGGCGAGGGCATCTCGTTCTGGGCCCTGGGGGAGATGGCCCGCAAGCGCTGCGGCCTCCTGGAAGCGGACGACGAGGCGACCACGCGCGAACGAATCGAGGCGACGCTCGCTGACCATGTGCCGGATCCTGCGGAGCGCGCGCTCATCGAGGCGTCGCTGCTCGCCCTGCTCGGCCTGGCGGAGCCGCCGCCGGGGGGCCGCGAGGGTCTGTTCACGGGGTGGCGGACGTTCTTCGAGCGGCTCGCCTCGGTGGATCCGGTGGTGCTCCTGTTCGAGGACATCCAGTGGGCAGACGACGGCCTGCTGGACTTCATCGACTCCCTGCTCGAGTGGAGCCAGAGCTACCCGATCTTGGTGCTGACGCTGGCGCGACCCGAGCTCCTGGACCGCCGGCCGACGTGGGGCGCCTCGCGCAACGCGACGTCGCTGCCGCTGGGTCCGCTCGCCGACGATGCGATGCGCGCGCTGCTGGCCGGCCTCGTGCCGGGGATCCCCGAGGCGGCGACCCGGACCATCCTGGAGCGCGCCGGTGGCGTGCCGCTGTACGCGGTGGAGACCGTTCGGATGCTCGTCGCGGAAGGCCGGCTCGAGGCGGCGGGCGACGGCACGTACCGCGCGACGGGCACGCTGGACGCCATCGACGTCCCGGCCTCGCTGCATGCCCTCATCGCGGCCCGTCTCGACGCGTTGCCCGCCCATGACCGCGCGCTCCTGCAGGACGCATCGGTGCTGGGCCAGACGTTCAGCGTCGCCGCGCTCGGCGCGATCACGACCGAGGAGTCCGCCACGCTCGAGGCGCGGCTGCGCTCGCTCGTCGCACGGGACCTGCTGTCGCTCGACACGGACCCGCGGTCCCCGGAGCGCGGCCAGTACGCCTTCGTCCAGGCCCTGGCCCGCGAGGTCGCATACTCCACGCTGTCCATGCGCGACCGGCGCGCGCGCCACCTCGCTGCCGCCCGGTACTTCGAGGCGCTGGGTGACGAGGAGCTCGCCGGCGTGCTCGCGACCCACTACTCGGCGGCCTACCAGGCGGCCGCCGAAGGTCCCGAGGCGCACGCCCTCGCCGGCCAGGCGCGGATCGCGTTGCGGGCGGCAGGAGCACGCGCACGGGCGCTCGGGTCGCTGGAGCAGGCGATCTCCTACTTCGAGAACGCGGGGCGGCTGCCGGGCGCCGAGGTGGAGCAGCTGGCTCTGCTGGAGACCGCGGCGGACATCGGCATGGAATCCGGTCGGTATGCCCGGGCGGAGCCGCTCTACCGTGAGATCGCGGAGCGGGCCGTCGCGACGGGAGACCGGGGGATGGCCGCGCGGGTCACTGCCGGGATCGCGGAAGCGGCCTTCCAGGTCGACGCGGACCGCGCCGTGGAGCTCGCCACGAAAGCGGCGGAGGACTTCGCAGACCTCGGCAGCGGCGACCGCGACTGGCTGTCGCTCCAGATGTTCCTGGCCCAGGCCGCCGTCCGGCGCGGCCACAACCGAGTGGCCGCGGAGATCGCCGAATCGATCATGACCAACGTCGAGCGGACACGGGACGAGGAGCTGATCCTCACTGGCCTCGTCACGCTCGGAGCAGCGCTCTCCGCGGTGGGCCGGCCCGTCGAGGGGCTCGTCGTGCTCGAGGGCGCGCTGCGGCGTGCGCAGGCGAGCGGCTTTTCCCCGCTCGCGAACCGGGCACGCATCAACCTCTCCGTCCTCAGCGCCGACGACGACGTGCGGGGCGCCCGGGACATCGCCCTCGGCGGGTTCGAGGATGCGATGTCCCGCGGCCTGCGCAGCCACGCCGCGTTCTTCAACCTCAACGCGACGGAGTACGACCTGCACCTCGGGACGCTTCTTCCGGGGATCGAACGGACACGCTCGATGCTGGACCTGGGACTCGAGGGGTTCGATCGAGCGGTGAACCTCTCCATGCTGCACGTGCTCTGCACCATCGCCGGCGTGCAGGTGGAGGACCTGGAGCGCGAGATCGATGGGTTCCGGGCGGAGCGCGTCTCGACGGACGACGACCGGCGCTGTTGGGCGGCGCTGGCTGCCGGCGACGGACCGAACGCGATCCGGTATGGCTTGGCCGTGGCCCGCGACGACGAGCTCAACGCCCCGTTCGGTTTCCTCCGGGCCGCGATTGGCGCGGCGCTCACCGGGGATGCAGCAACCGCGAGGACGGCGAGCGAAGAGCACGCGAACCTTGGCCGGTGGGGCCGCTGGGTGGACGCGACGGCGGCTGCCACGAACGCCCTTGCGCTCGCCCTCGAGGGGCGCCGGGACGAGGCACTCGGCTCGGGGCGCGAGGTCATCGCGGCGCTCCACGGCCAGGGCGTCCGACTGGACGAGGCACTCGTGGAGTGGGGCCTCGGGGCGGCCCTGCGGCCGTCGCCCGAGAGCGACGACTTCCTGCGCAGGGCGCGCGAGACGTTCGTGGAGATTGGCGCGCTCGGCTTGGTCGCCGCCGTGGACCGCCTCACCGAACCCGGCGATCGCGGTTCCGCGCCGCCTCGCCCCGACGAGGATCGGGGAGAGGTCCGGCCGTCCTCTCGCGTCGCCGGATCGTGAGTCGCGCGCGGCCGGCCAGGTGCCAGGCCCGGTCGCGCAGATGACCGACGCTCGGGCGTAGGCGCGGCTGTCCCTGTCCCTCCTCCGACGACCTTGCGCTCTGTCATGCCAGCGGCGACGGCTTGGTCTCTCTGCCCGATCGTCCGCCGACCCGAGCGTCGCTGCGCTCCAGCGAGGTGATCCGACGACTCAGGGGACCCCGCGCGCGCAAGCAGCGCCCTGAGTCCGCAGAGGAAGGTGGAGCGGGAGACGGGATTCGAACCCGCGACATTCTGCTTGGGAAGCAGACACTCTGCCAGCTGAGTTACTCCCGCTCGGGAGACACATATTCTAGCATCGAGCCTGCTGGCGGCAACCCAGACGCATGCTCCGGGCAAAGGCTGCGCCGCGTACGACTGCCCGTTCAGCGCTCAAATGGTGGTCTGTGGTTCGTCAAGCTCGAACCACCAGGCTACTGGCATTGCCCAGATGCGAGACTCTCACCTGCCGCCGACCCCCTCGATGGGCCTCCCCAAAGTGCCGACAACTCAGGCAGATGCGCGGCGTCGGCGAGCACGTCGGCCACGGGCTCGAGCAGCGCGAGAGTCGTCCGGTGAACTCGGCGGGCGTCCCGCAGGGGGTCGAGCCCACGGTCCCGCATCGGGCGGTCCGTTAGCAGGTCTCGGACCACGTCCCGATGATCCTCGAGCTCGACCTCGAGGTCGCCACGACCGCACCCACGCGAAACGCGATCTGATCCGCGTGCTGATCGTGTCGGTGGTCGGCCCGGTGAAGGCGGTGGCCCGCCCACACGTGGAGCCCGCCACTGGGTGATTGAGCTAGACCTCACCCCTGCCCGGACGGGATCGAGACAGGAACGCGTCTAGGTCTACGCGACAGGCGAGAACGCATATCTGATCCCGCTCCCTGCGACCCGGAAGCGACCTTCGCCCGCCGGCGAGTCGAACGCGTAGCCCTCCTCGCGTGACGAGGCCTTGACCTCAACAAGAAGGGATCTTCCCCGACGCCGCGGGATCTCAAAGTCGTAACGCTCCTGGCCGCCCGGTCCAGGCCCCGCGATTCGGCGGGGACGTAATGCAGAAATGCTGCTATCCAGCGGCAATGAAGACGTACCTGGTCTCGGTCCGATCCCGGGGCACCCTCGCCCTGCCGGCTGACCTCCGGCGTCGACTGCACCTTGATGCCCCGGAGTCACAGGTCCGCCTGATCGACCATGGCGACGGACGCGTGGAGCTCGTCTCCGTTGTCGCGGTGCCGGCCGATCAGGCCTGGTTCTGGACGGACCGCTGGCAGGCCATGGAGCGAGAAGCCGACGCCGACATCGCGGCCGGTCGCAGCACCGTCGTCGACGGCGTGGACGAGCTGATCGCGCACCTCGACAAGGCCTGACGCCGCCTCATGAAGTTCGCGGTGCTCGACTCCTTTCGCGCCGACCACGCACGCTTGTCCGAAGCCGAGAAGAAGCGCTGCAGGAAGATCCTGCCCGCCTTTGTCGCCGCCTGTGACCGCTACGCCGCCGACACCTCGGCATCGTGGCCCGCGTCGCTGCGCGTGAAGGACGTGGAAGGCGCTCCAGCGATCTTCGAGATGACGTGGAGCTTCACGGGACCCGATGGGCGCGCCACCTTCGAATGGACGACGATCGAGGGAGTGCTCGGCCTTCGCTGGCGGCGGATCGGGGGCCACCGGATCCTGAGGGAACCGTAGCCGCTCGGCGTCGACCGCCAGTGCATCACGGCTCGCTGAGATCTGCCTCGGTGTCGACACGGCGGCCGTGCGGCACAACGTAGTCCGTCGGCCTTACCAGCCACGTATCGACGCTCGATCGGCTGTGCCCTGTCCTGGGCTGGCTCGGCCGGCGCCGGTCGGAGAGCGGCGAGCACCCGAAATTCCCGGCCCGTAGGCCCAGCGAGGACTCGCCCGCCCCAGGCCGCCGCGCAGGCGCCCCGCCACCTCCGTCCCCAGGCCGGGCCGCCCGACCCTGCGCAACCGGCCGATCGGCTCTCACTGTCATCCAATGCGGTCCGCATCCTCCCCGTGATGCACACGTGGACTGATCTCGAGGGCGCGGCGCCTGACATGGCCGCAACCGCGCGCCGGCTGTTCTGGATCCCGGGTATGGGGCTGGGCTACCTCGCCACCGTCGGCGCCGACGGCGCGCCCCGCATCCACCCGATCAACATCGCCATCGTCGGCGGGCGGCTCGTGACCTTCCTCGTCCCGTCCCCGAAGCGCGCCGACCTGGAACGGGACGGCCGGTACGCCCTCCACGCGCCGGGCAGCGAGACCGAGAACGACGAGGTGATGATCCGCGGACGTGCCATCCCGAGAGACGACGACCGCGCGTTCCGGCTCGCAGCGGTCGCCGCGATGCCGTTCGCGGTTCCCCCCGAGCACGCGCTGTTCGAGCTCTCGATCGATGTCGTCCTCTGGGCCGCCTACCCGACGCCCGTCGCCTTCCCGCCCGCCTACCATCGCTGGCCGCCCCGCGCCTGATCGCCGGTGCGCGGCGAACCCTGTCGGCCGCGAGCAGGTCCGCGTCCAAGACCCTGGCCGACCAGGGTGGCAGCGATGCGCTCCGAGATTCGCTCGGTCGCCCCGCTGGGGCGCGGACGACGATCGCCGTGCCGTTGACACCGCGCTTCGTGGCGGTCGGGAGTCCGGGCGTGGACGTGTTGCCCTGCAGCGCTTGGAGCGCTGGGAGATCCCGATCCGCAACCTCGACGTCGGCCACGCGCGGGTCTGGCCGCCCACGTTGAGCGGCGCCTGACGGCCTGCGCGGATCTCGATAGCTACGCCGAGCGTCGGCCGCGGGGGGCGGCCGTGGTCGTGTTCGAGCCCGCTAGTCGTCCTGCCTTCGCGGGGCCGACGCGAGACGGATCGTCGTCGATTCGCCGGGACGAAGGACCCGGACGTCGGCCTGCGGTGCCAGGCGCTCCGCGTGCGCCGCGAAGCGGTCGCCCGGCTCGGTCAACGGCCCCGACAACAGATCGGTGGAGGCGACGCGGATAGAGCGTCCCCCAGTGGATCGGGACGGCAACCCGTGCGTCGAAGTGGACCCCGTCCGCCGTGGCGGTCGAGCTACCGCCACTCCGCCTAGGAGCGTCGCCGACCAATGACCTCGAGGAGCCCCGCGCCGAAGAGGGCCAGCAGGCCGAGCGCGACGACCGCCATGTTCCCGGCGGCGAACAGCCCGAGGACGGTGATGAGGATGCCGAGGACGCTGAGCGCCGCGACGGGAAGGCTGATCGACATCGTGATCTACCTCAGCAGGTCATGGAGAACATCGAGGGTAGCGCCTCGGGCGCGGCACGGTCGCCTCTCCCGATCTCGGTGTGACGCGCCACGCCGCGCGAGCCGCGTCGCCGCGGGTCCGGGCCCCGGCGCGCCGGACGCGAGGCTCAGCCGACGGCTGGTGGGCAGCGCCCCTTCAGCGCCTCGACCACCTGGCGGTAGACGCCGGCATCGGTCAGCAGCCCACGGTGGGTGACGCCTCGATTGGTGACGAGGCAGGCCCCGCCGTCGAGGCGCGACGACGCCACCGGCACGACCCCGTCGCTGCGGCTGGCGATCGAGGTGTACCTGGTGGGGCCCTGCGTGTCGTCCCCGGAGTTCAGCTTCCGGAGGAACGCGCTGTTGGGGCACATCTGGCCCCCGTCGTCGAGCGCCAGCACGCACGTCGGCACAAGCCCGTACTGGGGCGTCCCGAGCGAGACGTAGTGGTCGATGCTGGTGGTCCCACGGAGGAACTTGACGAACCACCGGCTCGAGAGCCCACCCATGCTGTGGGCCACGATGTCGATGCGCCGCAGGTGCCGGGCGGCGACGAAGGAGCGGATCGCCCTCGCGTTGGCGATGTTGTCCTGGCCCGGCAGGGCGATGGCGTACACGGTTCGACCAGCGCGGACGAGACGTGCCTGCATCGTCTTGAAGGTTGCCGGCGACGACCCCCAACCGTGGACGAGCAGGATCGGCGGCGGGGCGGCGCCGGCCACCGGGTGAGCCCCACTCGACAGCATGACGACGCCGACGAGCGCGACGGCCACGATCCGCCAGGCACGGGTCGGGTGATGTCGTAGGGCTCGCATGCCCGCATTGTCGCCGAGGACGGTCAACCCGTCCGGTGAGGAGCGATGTCGGGCACCACGTGTCGGTTGACCGGCACCGGCTCGCGGGCCTCCTCGTACAGCCACCGCACGAAGGCCTCGTTCGAGAGCGCCAACGCGCCGCGGGCCGCGCGCACCCTGGCGATGGCGTCGGTGACCGGCACGCCCATGAACATCAGGGCCCGGGCGGAGACGACGCCTGACCGGTTGAGGCCGGCCCAGCAGTGGACGAGCACACGCCTGCCCGCGGTCACCCGGTCGGCCACCGTCCGCGCCGCGTCCCGGACGCCGGTCGGGTTCTCCATCTCGCCGTCCCAGATCGGGACGTGGAGCCAGAGGCCGCCGATCTTCCGCCGGCCGCTCGGCCGTTCCTCGGTCATGGTGATGACGTCGTCGAACCGGCTCCAGTCGACCCGGCCATTGGGGAAGTCGCCCTGGAAGAGGCCCGGGACGACCTCGTCGAAGGTGAACGACGAGGTCCCGAAGGACCCCGCCGCCGTCGTGCTCGGTTCGCTTCAGGGCTAGCGGCCCCCGCCGTTCGGGTTCTTCATGGCCGTCCCATTCTCCATGCGCGAGCGCATCTGGTAGGAGCTCCTCGCGTAGATGTCCTTGCGGTTCATCTCCATCATCGGGGCGGCGAACTCCTGGAGCTGGCGCTCGAGCTCAACGACGATCTCGCGCAGCTCCGGGTCCCGCCCGGCGTAGCCGCGGATCCGGCGGGCGGTCGCCTCCACGACGTGGCGGGCGCCGTTGTAGTCGCCGTGGCGGTTCAGCCCGACGGCCTCCTGGCGGGCGCGGGCGGCGAAGATCCGGGCGACCGCCCGGTCGACGACGCGGTCGCGCTCCTGGTGGTCGTTGGCCCCGTTGTCGGCGTACGCCCAGCCGAGCTTCGCCTCGCCTCGGACGACCCCGTCGCGGTCGGAGAGGGTGAAGGCTGCCCCCGTCGACCGGCCCAGCTCGCCGTACGGGAAGTTGAGGCGCAGGACGACCTCGACCCGCTCGTCCGACGTGAGGTCGCCCAGGGTGACCTCGGTCCGGCCGCGGCCCTCGTGGACCGGGTAGGGGCTGAGCGACTCGACCCGGATGCCCTCGGCGGCGCCGATCTCGAGGGTCACGCCGCGGGCGACGATCTCGAGCGTCTCGCCGACCTCGCTCGTGATGTGGTCGCGGATCGAGGCAGCGGTGGCGATGAAGTAGAAGTGGCCGCCGCCGGCGGACGCCATCGACTGGAGGAGCACCTCGTCGAAGTCCTCGCCGACCCCGAAGGTCGTCGTCGAGACGCCCCGGGCGCGCAGCTCGCCGGCGTGCCGGGCGAGCTCGTCGCGGTCGGTGATCCCCACGTTGGCGAGGCCGTCGGTGAGGAGGAGGCAGCGGTTGACGCCCTCGTCGGCGAGCGCCTCGGCGACCTGCTCGGCGCCCCGCAGCCAGCCCTCGCCGAGGTTCGTGGAGCCGCGGGCGTCGATTGCGCGGAGCCGGTCGAGCGCGGTTCGGCGCGCGTCGGGGGTGGCGAGCGTGCCGGGGACGACCACGTCGATCTGGTCGTCGTAGGTGACGATCGCGAACCGGTCGTCGTCGTGGAGGCGGGCGATCGCCTCCTCGATGGCCTGCTTGGCGAGGCGGATCTTGTCGCCGCCCATCGAGCCCGACCGGTCGAGGATGAAGGCGAGGTTGACCGGAGGTCGCACCCGCTCCGTTCGCGCGGGCGGTGCCGTGACCTCGACGAGGACGAAGCGGTTGCTCCGGTAGGTGGGGCGGATGAAGCGGCGGTCGGATCGGACGGTGAAGGTCATGGCTGGTCCTCCTCGAGGAGCTCTCGGGCGATCTCGATCAGGCGCTCGACCCGCTTGTGCTGCGCGGCGGCCGAGGGGTCGGCGGACGTGAAGCTCGACGTCCGGGGCGAGGAGGATGCGGTCCCACTGGGATCGGTCCGGAGCGGGGGTTGGCGCTGGCGGCTCGGCGTAGGCCGGGCTGGGCTCGGCCAGCCGGTACGCGGGCACTCGGAGGTCGACCGGCGTTTCGCGGTGGGCTGATCGGGCTCGCCGGGTGGGGCGGCCGGGCGGCTCAAGGCCGTCGCTTCGAACGAGGCGGTCGCCCTCGAGGACGGACCGGATGTAGTCGATGGCGGAGTCGGCCGGCGGTTCGCTGGCCGGTGCCTCGACCAGGGCCGCGACCGTCGCGTCGTCGAGCGCCGCGAGGCGGGACCGGATCTCGGCGAGCGGGCAGGTGCTCGCGCTGGAGCCGCTTGATCAGGCGGAGGCGATTGAGGTGGCCGTCGGTGTAGGTGGCGCCGGGGCCGGCCTTGCCGGGCGACGGCAGGAGGCCCTGGGCGATGTAGTAGCGGATCGTCCGCGGCGTGACGCCGGCGAGATCGGACGAGGTCCTGGAGGCTGTACTCGCTCTCGGGTGGCATGACCGTATTGTGACAGTGGCACGCAATACTGTCAAGTCCTGATCGCGCTGCGCGATATCCCGCCCGGCCAGGCAGTCGGACAGCGAGCCGGATCCGGCGGCCGCCATGAGGCGCGATTGAGAGACGCTGGCCGCGGACCGGGCCAGGACGAGCTGCCGCGAGGGTCCGACGTCAGGCGGTGGCGTCCGGCGACCGCAGGGTCGCCGCGATCCCACGGGACCAGGCCTCGATGGCCTCCCAGTCGCGGAAGTCGCCGGCAGGGAGGAGGTTCTTGGACGCGGGCATCATCCGGACGAGCCGCTCGGACATCGCGCGGGGCGCGTCCTTCGGGTCGAACGCCCCGAGGAAGACGTGGTGGTCGCGGGGGTGGGTCGCGGCGCTGAGCTCGGCGATCTTCTTCCGGCCGCCGCTCCCGGGGCCCTCCGATGGGCCGAGAGCGTCGGCTAGGGGGTCGTCGGCGCTCTTGCTTGCCGAGGAGCCGGGCAGCGGCCCGCTGCTGAAGAGCCACAGTGGTCGTAGAGCCAGCGTGGCCTCGTTCTTCGCGATGAAGTCGACCGCCTCCTTGAGCCAGCTCCCCATGTAGACCCCGCTGCCGACCACGAACGCGTCGGCGGTCCGCACGTCCCGGACCTGGTCCGCGGCCGCGACGTCCGCCTCGAGCCCCTCGGTCCGCAGCACCTCGCCGATCCGCTCGGCGATGCCCCGGGTCCCACCGTGCCGGCTGCCGTAGACGACGAGCACCTTGGTCATGACTGCCCTCCTGGCCGATCCTCGGCGCCGGTCTGCCCTCCAGCACCCAGCGTCAACCGGCTGGCACATCGTAGCGGCCAGCCTTCCGGGGGAGTGGGCGCACACGGGGAGGCCGGCGTCCACCGGGGAGCCCAGGCGTCGGGGCGCGGAGACCGCAGGTCCCGCATGGGCTCCCGCGACGTCGCAGACGACGGCCCGCCAGCCCCGTCAGGGCGCGAGGAGGGTGACCCGGACCTGGTAGACACCGCGCCAGCGATCGAGGCCGAGCCGGAGGAGTGCGACGGCCGACAGGTCGACGACGCGGGCCTGGCGAGTTCCGACGAAGCACGCGCACGCGTCGACGACTCGCACGACGGTGCACCGGTCGCCGGCGCAGACCTCCGCTCGCGGCGCGGTCCGGCCTTGGGCGAGGTACCGGGCTCCCGGCATCGCCACGTGCGGGATCCCGGCGTAACCGCGCGTCCCGAAGTACCAGGTCGCCACACCGGCGACCGTCAGCCCGTCGCGCAGCTGGGCCCACAGCCCTGCCGGCCGCCCGGCCGCTCGAACGACGGTCCGTGGTGCTGTCGTGGCGGTGCGGGCACCTTGGCCCGCGCGGCCGTCACGGCCCGCGTGCCCGCTTCGGGCGCGGCCGGGGACAGTTCCGGCACGCGGGCCAGGGTGTCGAGCGCCCGCGCGCCGGGCGTCGCGGCGGGCAGGGCGACGTACGCCCGGGAGTCGATGGCGGCCGCGAGGGTCACGGCCGCTCGCGCGGGGAGCGGCCGTGAGGCCGGCGCCGACGCGGTGCGGTTTCGAGCGATCGCGCCGGCCGGGGCGGGCCCGGCGAGGCCAGCAGTGGCGAGCACGCCGGGGGCCGGGGTCGAGCCGGCGATGACGATGACCAGCGCGGCTGCAACGGCAGCCCGCCAGCGGTGGGTCATGGTGTACAGGGTCGGACGCCTCGTTGGGCCGCGACCCGCGCTGGGGGGCCTGCGACCGGTCTCGCGGCGGGCGGGGCGGGCCTGCCGTGCCGGGGATCTCCCGGGAGAGCCCGATCCGACCGCGAGGTCGGGGACTCCGAAGTGGCGGAATTCTAGCAGACATCCGTCAAAATCCCGCTCGCAGGGAGAATGACGGGCACGCCTCGCCGGTCGCGGCGAGGGTCACCGGGGTCACGAGCACTCGCCCTGGACGGGGGTGCCCCGAACAGAGGTACCCTCCCTCCATGGATCCATCCAGCGGATCGCGGTGGCCATGTCCGGGGTCATCTTCGTGGGGGACGGCGGGTCGCGGCGGCTGTCTCGACGCGGACAGGCGAGGGTCGCGATGACCGCGACGCGCGGCGCGAGCCCTGGACAGTTCCCGGCCGTGGGGGGCCGCTCGCTCCTGGGCAGCGAGGTGGCGCTGCCCGCTGAGCTCCCGGCCGATCGCACGCTGGTGGTCGTGGCGTTCAGGCAATGGCACCAGGCCCGCGTGGATCGCTGGATCGCGCGCGCGGTGGCGGCTGGGGTTCCACCGACGACCCGGGGTGAAACGGCTCCCATCCCGGTGGCGGTCGTCGAGGTGCCTGTCCTGTCCACCCAGTGGCGGCCAGTGCGCCGCTTCATCGATGGCGGCATGACGGCGGGCATCGGCGATCCGGACGTGCTGGCCCGGACGATCACGGTCTATACCAACGTGGCCGCCTTCCAGCGGTCGCTGGCGATCCCCGACAGCGATGACGTCCATGCGCTCGTCGTGACCCGCGACGGTGCCATCCTGGCCCGCGGCCAGGGCGATCCCGCTGACGCCTCGTGGGACGCGATCGCCGCGGAGCTGCAGGTGGGGGACGAGGGGTGAGAGCTCGCACTGGATCCCCCGCGTCACCGGAGCGAGAGGGCAGGACCACGGCAGTCGCGCTCCGGAAGGCGGCACTTCTCCTCATGTGCGACTTCGACGGCACCCTCTTCGACAGCATGCCTTCGAAGGCCGAGGCGATGTTCCGGGCGTTCGTCGAACGGTATCCCGAGCTGGAGGGCGAGAGAGCCGAGATCGTCGCGTGCTTCATGGACAACGGCGGCCGCTCGACCCTCGAGATGATCGACGCGACGGCGGCACGCGTGGGGGCGCGGCCCACGGCTGTCGAGAGGAAGGCCATGCGCGACCGGTACTGGGAGCTCGAGAAGCCGCTGGTGCGGGATGGGGCCAGGTTCTTCCCGGATACGGGGGAGCTGGCGAGGCTCGCCGACCATGGCGTGGCGGTCGCGATCACCACGGGGACACGGCACGAGGACCTGAAGCAGCTCGTGGCCGAGGCCGACCTGGGCCACGTGTTCAGCTTCGTGGGCGGCCTCTCGACGAAGCGGGAGGAACAGGGCCGCCCATTCGCCAAGGGCCGCCCTCACCTGCAGCTCATCGCGCGGCGGCTGAAGGGCAAGGTCCCCCCGGTCTACTTCTACGGGGACTCGATCCGGGACATCGACGTCGCGAGGGACGTGGGGGCGACGAGGGTGTTCTTCCGCCAGGGGACGCTCGGCGCGAGGGAGATCGACGCCGAGATCGAGGAGCACCCCGACCTCGAGATCATTCGCGTCTCGAGCAGCATCCAGGTTGTCGAGAGCATCGTCGGCGAGGTGGGAGGGACGTAGGACCCTCGCCGAGCTCAGCCGCCCGGTCCCACGAGGTCGAGCGGCCGGTCGAGGCAATCCCGACCGCCGACCAAACCGACCGGGCACGCCGCCCGAAGTTGGGGTGTGGACACCATCCTCGCTCGGGTTCGCCAGGCTCCGTCGGTGCTCGACGTGATTCCGCTCGCCGGCTGCTCGCCGCCGAGGTCTCCGAGGCCGCCGACGGCAGGGGAGGGCAACCCCCATCTGGCGACGAGCTCCTGGAGGCAGCCGACGACACGTCCGACGCGCCCACGGCGATCGCAGCCATCCATGCCCTGGCCCGTGTGCCCGGCGCCGCGATCGATGACGCTCTCGCCGGCCTCCTGGCCGGAGGCGGCTGGCGCGCCCCCCATGTCGCGTGGTCGCTGGCGGATCGCGCCCCGGCCCAGCAGCTCATCGACCCGCTGGTGGCGCTGCTGGAGGACGGCAGGCTGGGTGGGATGCTGGCTCAGCAGACCCTGGCCCGCTGGGCCGCGATCGCGCCCCGAGCGATCTGGACCGCCCTCGAGCGGCACCTGGGGCGGGCCGGGGCTGCCGGCGCCCGGGGACGCCTGGTCGAGACGCTGAGCCTCGTCGCGCCGGTGGGCTCGCCCGACGTCGCGGAGCGGCTCCTCGCGCGCATCGCAGTCGACGAGGACGAGCAGCACGAGGCGCGGCTGGCCGCGATCGCCGCCCTCGGGGATCGGCCCGGGGCGGCCGCACGAGCCCTCGTCGCACTCGTGGCCTCGGACGGCCCGCTGGCCGACGTCGCCCGCCTTGCCCTGCTCGACCATCGACTCGCGACGGCTCCTGCGGCGGGGCCCGCAGGGGGCCTCCACGTCGCCCAGGTTCATCTCGGCGGCCAGCTCGACCGGGCGCTCGCCCACGCGGGCCAGGGCAGCACCGGCGGGATCGCCACGCTCCTGGTCCAGCTGGGCGACGCGCTCATCGCCGATGGGCGGGTCGAAACGGTCACGACGATCGGGCGCGGTACCGCCCGCGACGCCGCTGCGTCGCTCGGCCTCTCGGTGGACCCGCACGCGGTGCTGGCTGCGCCGCTCGGCCGCCACGAGGACGCGGCATTCTCGGGTGAGTGGCCGGCGCTCGTCGCCGCCGAGCGCGCGATCCGGCGCATCGTCGCGCGCCGGTCGCCGACGCTCCTGCACCTCCGGATGGCCGACGTCGGCAGCCTGGCCGCGTCCCGAATCGCCCGCCGCGCGGGCATGCCCACTGTCTTCACGCTGGCCCCCGACCCTCACGCCGTCATCGCCGAGATGGAGCGCTCGGGCGAGCTCCACCGTGCGTCGTTCGGCCCGGCCGACGCGGCCGGCGCGCTGTGGTTCCGGGCACGCCTCGTCCGGCATCTTGCGGAGTCCGCCCGACAGATCGTGCTGTTCCCGCGGTCCGACCTGGAAGCCCGATTGCGCGACCTGCTGCGGATCGACGTCGGCGCGGACCCGGGGCGCTACCACGTCGTGCCCGAGGGGATCGACCCGCAGCCGGTGCGCGCGGCCCGGAGCGAGATCGGCCGGCGTGCGAGCCCGGCGGTGGTCGCGGACCTGCGCGACGCGGTCGAGGCCCTGGGCGCCGACCGGCGCGGCCTGCCGCTCGTGGTCAGCGTCGGCCGGCTGGCGGATGTGAAAGGAATGGCGCGCCTCGTCGCGGCCTTCGCGGCCGAGCCCGGGCTACGGCGGCGAGCCAATCTCGTGATCGTCGGCGGGGACCTCGACAATCCCACACCCGAGGAGCGGGCCGAGATCGACCGCATCGAAGCGGTCCTGGCCCTGCATCCGGAGATGGCCGAAGCGCTCGTGATGCTGGGCCACCGGCCCCACGACGACGTCCTGCGGGTCCTGGCTGCAGCCGAGGCGGGACTCGGGCCGACGATCGGACCGGGCGGTGCATACGCCTGCGCCAGCCGCAAGGAGGAGTTCGGGCTCGCGCTCCTCGAGGCGCTCGCGGCCGGCCTGCCGGTCGTCGCTCCCCGGACGGGCGGCCCGCCGTCGTACGTCGAGGAAGGGGTGACCGGGCGGCTGGTTGACACCCTGGACACCGCCGCCCTCGCGGCCGCGATTCATGACGCCCTGGACCTGGCCGGGCGGCCGGGCCGGGCGGAGCACGCCCGGGACCTCGTCGAGGAGCGTTTTACGATCCGATCGATGGCCGCGACTCTCGTGCCTGCCTATGCTGCGGCAAGCCGATCGTCCACCGCGGTGCCCGCATGATCCTCGGGGCCGGCTACACGGGGGGTGCCCGACGCGCCATGGCGGAGCCGGGGTGACCCTCCTCGTCGTCAGTCCCGACTACGCCTCGCACCTCTTCCCGCTGCTCGCCCTCGCCGGAGCGTGGGCGGCGGACGGCGAGCGGGTCGTGGTCGCGACCGGGTCGGCCGTCGCCCCGCACGTCGCGCGGGCCGGCTTCGAGCGAGTCGAGCTCGTGCTCGGCCGTGGCTCGAACGCCGGGACCGCGCGTCCCGGCGACCAGCCGACCGGCGAGGCCGAGAACCTGCGGGCGTTCTTCGCCGCGACCCGCGGGGGCATGATTCCCACCCTTCGCCTGCAGGCCGAGCTGCGCCGGAACGACCTGCTGTGGCAGCCGCTCGCGGCGGCCCGGGCCACGCTCGAAGCCGTCCGCGGCCTGGGTCCCGACACCATCCTCGTGGACCACCTCGCCTTCGGGGCCGTGCTGGCTCTGCAGGCTGCCGGCATCCCGTATGCAGACGTCGTGCTGGGACATCCCACGGCGCTCCCCGTCGGCGACGAGGTCTACGGGGTTCCGCCGGCCTGGCCGGCGGCGTTCGACCCCGACCCGGCCGAGCTGGCCGGGCTGCGGCACCTCGCGGGCGATGTGACCGGGCGCTTCACCGACGACTGGAATGCGGCCCTCACCGAGCTCGACCCAGGCGCGTCGGCGGTCGCCGACGCCTTCCGTGTCCACGGCGATGTCGTCCTCTTCAGCTACCCGGAGGCGCTCCACGACCCGCAGCGCTCCGCCCACCTGCCGAGCACCCACGCGTTCCTCGGCTCCTCGGTGCGCGACGAGACGCTCGACGCGGAGGCAGCCGGGTGGGTCGTCGCGGGCGGCGACAGCCCGCTCGTGGTGGTGTCGTTCGGCAGCTTCCTCTCGGCCCGCAGCGACGTGCTGGCACGGGTGGTGGTCGCGCTCCGGGACCTGTCGCTGCGGCGGACGGGCGGGCTGCGCGTCGCCCTCGCGACCGGCTCCGCCGATCCGTCCGTCCTCGCCCCGCTCCCCGACGAATGGCTGGTCCGGCCGTTCCTGCCCCAGGTCTCCCTGGTGCAGCATGCCGCTCTCGCGATCACCCACGGGGGCAACAACGGCGTCACCGAGGCGCTTTCGGCCGGCGTGCCGCTCCTCGCCCTGCCGTTCTCGACCGACCAGTTCGCCGTTGCCGCGGACCTCGAGCGGGCGAGCCTGGGTCGCGCTCTCGATCCGAACCGGGCGTCGGTGGACGAGATCGCTGCGGCCGTCGATGCGCTCCTGGCAGGTCCCGCGCCTGTCCGCGCTGACGTGCTGGGGGCGGAGCTGCGGGCGGATCCCGGGCCGGCCCGCGCCCGACGCGCGGCGGCGCGCATTCGCGGGAGGCGGCCGGGCCCGGCTGGCTAGCTCGACGGTCGCTCGGGGACCTCGCGGTCGCTCGGAGACAAAGAGAAAGGGTGGGCCCCGAGGGAAGGGCCCACCCTGTTCCATGGATCCGACCTCGATGAGGTCGGGCGACGACTACATCTCGGGCGGGAGGAGCACCGCGTCGATGATGTGGATCACGCCGTTCGACGCCATCACGTCGGCGGTCACGACCTTGGCGCTGTCGTTGAGGTAGACGGTGTCGTCCTTGACGCTGATCGCGATCGGCGAGCCCTCGACGGACGTCGCCGTGGTCATGCCGACGATCTGGTCGGAGGTGACCTTGCCCTCGACGACGTGGTAGAGGAGCACCTTCTTGAGGGCCTCGGGATCCGCGAGCAGGGACTCGAGGGTTCCCTCGGGCAGGGCGGCGAACGCCTCGTCCGTGGGGGCGAAGACGGTGAAGGGGCCCTCACTCTGGAGCGTCTCGACCAGCCCGGCGGCCGTGGCGGCTTTCAGAAGCGTCCCGAAGACGCCCGCGTCCGTCGCGACGACGACGATGTCACCGGCAGGGGCGGGGGTCGGGGTGCGGCGCGGGGGTGGGCGACGCGGCCGTGGAGCAGGCCGAGACGACGAGAGCGACGGCGGCCAGCGAGATCAGGAGGGTGCGCTTCATGTGATCCCTTTCGATGGGTGGGGTCGGTGGTCGAGATCGGTCTGAGGAGTCGATCCACGGCGTCTGCCGTCACCCACCTCTTCGGGCCGGGACCGCCGGTGGATTGGTCCCCCCTCCGGGGCGGAACGCGAACGCCGCGCGCAGCGACCAGCCGCGCCTGGCGCCGCCGTCCGTCAGGGACGGGGCGGCAGCTCCGCCCCGGACAGCCCGCGGCTGGCGAACGAAGCCGGGCCAGGTGACGCGAGGGGTTCGCCGATCCCTGCCGGCTCGGCCTGAAGCTGCCCGCCGCGGACCGTGGCCCCGACCACCATGGCCGCAGCCACGAGCACCACGTTCTTGAGGATGTACTGGCCCTCGAGCGTCGGAGCGATCGGGAACACCGTGAACGTCTCGGCCGGGAACAGGAGGAGCGGGGTCAGCGCGCCGGCCATCTGGACGGCAAGCAGGAGCAGCGTCGCCCGCAGGAACCTCCCGGTGAGGAGCCCCACGCCGATCAGGACCTCCCAGGCTGCCAGCACGGGCAGCGAGACCGCCGGCGGCACGAGCCCGAGCGTGAGCTGCTCGATCGTGCGCGTCGCGAGATCCTGCGCCGGGCTCAGGCCCGGGAAGAACTTCAGCACGCCGAACCAGAGGAAGACGGCGCCGAGGGCGATCCGCAGCAGGGGGATCGCGGACGCGGCCAGCGCGACGGTGATGCGGCGGTCGAGCCGCTCGAAGCGGGTCCGCCAGCCGGTGCCGAGGCGGGACTGAGCCACGGAGACCGGCGAGGAGGTTGCGGGAGATCGGAGCATGGGAGCCTCTCGTGGATGGGCCCCTGACGCAGCGCGCCCGAGGCCGGCCCATCCGTCACCCTCCTGTTCGCACGGCAGGCCGAACGGGATCGCCTGCCGCGGCCCCGACGCCGGTGCGCCGCCAACCCGAGGTTGGTCGCTCCTCCCTCCCCTCTACGCCGGAGCGGCCGCCGCGGCCGTCGGACGGTCCGGCGCGAACGCGATCGCGAGCGTCACGAGCAGGGCGCCCACCAGCGATCCCGCGAGGAGGAGCACGGCCGGGGCGAGCCCGGTCGTCGTGCCCTCGATGCACGCGCGGAAGGCGTCGGCGGCCCACGTGACCGGCAGGAGTGGATGGAGGAACGCCAGCGGGGCCGGGAGCGAGTCCACCAGGTACGGCGTCCCGCACGCGGCCGCCTGGACGGCCGCCAGGAGCAGCCCGACCAGCCAGCCCCGGTTGCCGAAGGCGACGACGAGCGCCTGGATGATCGCCGTGAAGGCGGCGGCGGCGAGCGCCGCGACCAGGATGAGCGCCGGCAGCCGCGCGACGTCCATGCCCACGCCGAGGCCCAGGCCGGCGATCATCAGGGCGGCCCCCACGATGCCGAGGCCGGCGCTGGCGGCGAAGGCCGCGATCGGTCCCACCCACCAGCGGCGCCCCCGTCCGCGCCGGCCCGCCGGCAGGACGAGGAACGCGACGAGCGCCCCGAGCCAGAGGGCCAGCGCCATGACGTACGGAGCGATCCGGATCCCGGATTCACCCGCTCCATCCACCGCCGGCGGCTCGACGACGACGGGGTCCGCTGCGCGCGCCGCAACCCGCGTCCGCGTCGCGTCGGGGACGACCATCACGGCCGCGGTGGACGTGTCCAGGCCCTCGGCAATCGACGCGGCGTCGGCGGCGACGGAGCTCCCGTCGCGGGAGAGGAGCCCGGACCGCGACGTGACCAGGCGGGCGCCGTCGGCGACCTGGTCCATCGCGTCCTTCAGCTGGTCGACGCCCGACGCGGCCTCGGCGGTGCCGGTTGCCAGCTCATCGGCGCCGGTGGCGGTCGTGCGCGCGCCCGTCGCCACGCGGCTCGACCCGGTCGCGAGCCGGGCCGCGCCGTCCGCGAGCTGCGTCACGCCCGTCGAGAGCTCGGATGCACCCGTGGCAGTGCTCGAGATGCCCGAGGCGAGCGGGGTCATCCCGCCCGCCAGCTGCTGCGTGCCATCGGCCAGCTTCGTCGCGCCGCCGGCCAGCGTCGCGACGCCCGTCGAGAGCTCGGATGCGCCCGAGGCAGTCTTCGAGATGCCCGAGGCGAGCGGGACCATCCCGCCCGCCAGCTGCTGCGTGCCCGCCGCGAGCTGCGCTGCCCCCCCTGCGAGAGCCGTCACGCCCGTCGAGAGCTCGGACGCTCCCGTGGCCGACGCGGCGATCGCGTACTCGAGCTGCGGCGCCGTCGCCGCGAGCTGCGCCGTCGCGTTCGCCACCCCGGCCGCTCCCTGGCTCACGCCGGCCGCACCCGTGGCGACCTGGCCGGTGGCGTCGGCCACCCCGTGGGCTCCCGTGGCGAGGTCGCTGGCGCCGGCGGCCAGCGGAGCCCCCTGGGTAGCGAGCCCGAGGAGCTGAGCGCAGACCGCCGGGCCGCCCCCCATGAGCTCACACGAGTCCGACAGCGCCTTGACGCCGGAGGTGTAGGCCGGCGACCGACGTGGCCAGCCCGTCGACGCCCGTCGCGAGGGATGCGGCAGCCGCGGCCGCCTGTGTCGCACCGTCCGAGAGGGCCGCCGCCCCGGTCGCGACCTCGGCAGCACCCGAGGCGAGCGCGGCCGCCTGGGCGCCGAACCCGGTCGTCTGCGTCCTGAGCGCCTGGAGCCCGGAGGCGAGCTCCGACGCGCCCGAGGCGGCCTTCGTCGCGCCGCTCGCGAGCTCGGACGCGCCGGACGCGAGGGTGGCGGTCTGGGCGGGCAGCTGGCGCGTCGACGCGTCGAGCGCCTGGAGCCCGGAGGCGAGCTCCGACGCGCCCGAGGCAGCCTTCGTCGCGCCGCTCGCGAGCTCGGACGCGCCGGACGCGAGGGTGGCGGTCTGGGCGGGCAGCTGGCGCGTCGACGCGTCGAGCGCCTGGAGCCCGGAGGCGAGCTCCGACGCACCCGCGGCGAGGGCCGCGGCGCCCGTCCGAGGTGTCGGCAGCGCCGGCCGCGACGGTCGCGGTCCCGTCGGCGACCAGCGTGGTCCCGGTCGCGAGCGCCCTCGTGCCCGAGGCGAGCTCCGACGCGCCGGAGGCGGCCTTCGTCGCGCCCGACGCGAGCTCATCGAGGCCGGCCGCGAGCTCGCCGGCGACAGCCTTGATGTCCGACGCGTCCGTGGCGAGCGTGGAGGAGCGGTTCGCGATGGACCGCGCGTCACCGGCGGCGCTGCCGATCGTCGCGTCGGCCGTCTTGACGGCGAGGAGCACGTCCTCGACGTACGAGGCCGTGGCGGTCCGCGCCGCCGACGCCGCGATCGCCTGCTCGACCTCGCGCGCGACCTCGCCGGCGTCCGGGCCATCGCCTGGACCGGTTGCGAGCTGAAGGCCCGCGGCCGGCTGGGCGCCCGTCGGGTCGGCCTGGATCGCCGCGATCCTGCGGGAGAAGTCGGCCGGGATCGTCAGGACTGCCCGGAAGCGCCCGGAGGCGAGCCCGTCCGCCGCGTCCGACGCATCGACGACCGTCCAGCGGAGCGCGTCCGTGACGTCGTCCGCCGCGAGCTGCTTCGAGAGGTCGTCGCCGAGGTCGAGCGTCTGGCTCGTCCCATCGGCGAGCGAGATCGTGGCTCCCTCGTCGAGGTCGACGACCGCAGCCGGCATCGAGCCGGCGCCACCCTGCGACTGCGACCAGGCGACGAGGCCGGCGAACGTCACCGGCACGAGGGCGGCGAGGACGAGCGCGACCGCCAGCCGCCGGCGCGAACGCCCCGCGAGCTCTCCCGCGGCGCCGACGTGCGTCCACCGCGAGCGCCGTGCCGTCCGCCGCGAGCGCCGTGCCGTCCGCCGCGACCGGCACCGGCACGAGGCGGCGCTCGCCGAGGCGGATGCCGGACGGCCACCACGCGCGGTCGCCGACGAGCGTGGTGATGGCAGGCACCAGGATCGAGCGGACGAGGAACGTGTCGATGAGGACGCCGATCGCGACCGCGACCCCGACCTGGAAGAGGACGATGAGCGGAGCGGTGGCCATCGATCCGAACGTGCCGGCAAGGATGAGGCCGGCCGACGTGATGACCGCGCCGGTCCGGCCGGACGCGATCCGGATGCCGTCCCGGATCGGGCGGGTCTCGCTCTCCTCGCGGACGCGGCTCATGAGGAAGATGTTGTAGTCGGCGCCGAGGGCGACGAGCAGGACGAAGACCATCAGCGGCAGGTAGAAGCTGATGCCGGGATGCCCGAGGACCTCCTGGAAGAGGAACGCGGACAGGCCGAGTGCGCTGCCGTAGGAGAGGAGGACGGTCCCCACGAGGTAGAGCGGCGCGACGATCGCGCGGAGGAGGACGACCAGGACGAGGAGGATGCCGAGCACCGTGATCGCGCCGACGCGGAGGAAGTCGGCGGCGAGGACATCCTGGACGTCGGCGAGCTGGGCAGAGGAGCCCGCGAGGTGCGCCGTCGCGCCCTGGCCGAACGACGGTGCCGCGCTCGCGAGCGTGTCGCGGGCGGCACGGACCGTCGCAAACGCCGCGATCGAGTACGGGTCGTCCGCGGTGGCGACGTAGAGCCGGGTCGCCGTGCGGTCCGCCGAGACGAACGCCTCGACCGCCTCGCCGAGGCTCGCGGCCTCGTCCCCGCCGATCCCGACCGGCACGAAGATGTCGTCGGAGCGGCCGGCGAAGACGGCCGCCAGGTCGTCGAAGGCGTCCGGCAGCGCTGCGAAGGCTGTCTCCGCGCGGCGCCGCGCCTCCCGGGCGCTCGCCGTGTCGGCGAGGCTGGCCGGGGAGAGCGTCGCGTCCGGCTGGGCGTCGAAGTGGACGGCCAGGGCCTGGAGGGCGCTCGACGCGGCGACGGCTGTGTCCAGGGTCGCGCTCTTCGCGAGGGCGGCCGCGGCTGCGGCCGCGTCCACGAAGGCCGGCAGGTCGCGGACCTCCGGGTAGGCGGCCGCCAGCTCGTCGAGGTACCTGGCGAGGAGCGCCGTGTCCGCGCTCCCGCCGGTGGCTGCGAGGGAGCTCGTCGAGGTCATCCCCGACGCGAGCGCCCGGAGCTGCGTCGAGACGACGCTCTGCGCACGGACGCTCTCCACGACCGCCTGCGCGTCCGCGATGGCGCGCGTGGTCGTCCGGTGCTCGCTCCGCCCGGCGACGTCCGGGAACGCCGTCCCGAGCGCGGCGACGTAGTCGAGGGCGGACGAGAGCCCATCGGAGACCTCGCTCGTCGAGGAGGGACGCCGCAGTCCGTCGAGGTGCCCGCCCCATCCGGATCGAGCTCGTCGGCGATCGTGCCGAGCTGGATGGAGGGACGGAAGCCGTCGGGCACCGTGCCGTCGCCGTCGGGCGTCACGAGGCTCGTCACCGTGTCGACGCCGGGCGTCGCCTCGAGCGCCAGCACCGTGTCGCGCAGCTTCGCGAGGGCCGCCGGGGCGAGCATGTCGCCGGTTGCGCCCGCGTCGATGAGCCCGGTCGACTGCGTGATCCTCCCCTTGCCGAGGTGTGCCGCCACGATGTCGTAGCCGGCCCGCGCGTCGGAGGTGGCCGGGAGCTCGGCGAGGGTGTCGAAGTTGGTCCTCGCCTGGGGCACGTAGAGGATCGGGACGGCGAGGCCGATCACCAGGGCCAGCGTGACCAGGCCCGGGTGGCGCGAGACGCCGGCCGCCAGGCGAGCGAAGAAGCCGTCCGGCTCGCCCTCGCCGGCGGTCCGCATGTGCAGCGGCCAGAACAGGTAGTGGCCGAAGATCCCGAGGAGGGCGGGGGCGAGCGTGAGGCCCGCGAGGAGCGTGATGAAGACGGCCACGCCGAGCGCCGGGCCCGTCGTGCGGATCATCTCGAAGTCCGCGAAGGCCATCGCGCCGAGGCCCACGATGACCGTCGCCGCGCTCGCGCTGATGACCGCCCCGATCCGCTTGACGGTCTCTCGCACCGCCTCGTGCCAGTCCTCGTGCCCCACCTCCTCGCGGTACCGGGAGATGAGGAAGATCGCGTAGTCGGTGCCGACGCCGAAGACCAGCACGACGAGGAACGTGTCCAGGAGCGACGAGACCTGCCAGCCCGCAGCGGCAAGGGTTCCCAGCACCCCCCGCGCGAGGACGAACGCCGCGCCGATCGTCAGGAGCGGCACGAGGGCCGCGAGAGGGGCGCGGTAGATGAGGAGGAGGATGATGACGACGAGGATGATCGTCACGAGGGTGGTGCTGTCCGTGCCCGCCTGGATCGCCCGGATGTAGTCCGTGGTGATCCCGGCCGCGCCCGTGACGTGCACGGCGAGGCCGGCGGGAGCCGTGGCGGCGAGGTGGTCGCGGAGCTGCGTGACGATCGTGTCCGCGAGGCCCCCGGCGGAGCCGACGTTCAGGTTCACGGTGAGGAGCTCGAGCACGCCGTCCGAGCTGCGCAGCATCGACGCGAGCTCGGGGCGCGAGGCCGCGGAGTCGACGCTCAGCACCGCGTCCCGAAGCTCCCGGGGCGCATCGGCGCTCGTCGTCCACGTCGCGACGCTCGCGAGGTACGCCCGGTCCGCGTCCGTGAGCCCGTCGTCGCGCGAGAACGTGAGCGTGGCCGAGCTCGACGCGGCGGCCCCGGGGAACGCCTCGTCGAGGGCGTCAGCTGCTCGCACGGAGGGCGCGTATCCCGGCAGGAAGGCAGCCTGGTCCGCGGCACCGGCGGAGGCGAGCGACGGCGCGAGCGTGACGGACAGCACGGCGGCGATGGCCCAGACGATGACGATGAGGTACCTGAGCCTGTAGGCGAGGACACCGATTCGTTCGAACATCGCCTGCCTCCATGGCCGAGCGTCGACGACCTCGGCCCGCGGATCTCGAAAAGGGTTGCGCCGTGCTGGGGCGCCGTATACGATACGTGGGCGTATCCGATACGTCAATGTATCGAATACGATTGTGTATCCAATCTGGAGGTTGGGCGTGACCGTGGATGCGAGGGAGCCCGTCCGCTCGGCCCGGCGCGACGCGACGCGCGAGCGGGTTCTCGACGCTGCGCTGGTGGTGTTCGCGGAGCGCGGCGTCTTCGGCGGCACCGTCGAGGAGATCTGCGAGCAGGCCGGCTTCACGCGCGGCGCCTTCTACTCGAACTTCGAGGACAAGGAGGACGTCCTCCAGGCGCTGATCGAGCGCGAGCACGCGCGACTCCTCGCCTACGTCGACGCGAGCATGGACCTCGTGTCCGACGGGCCGGGGTCGCTCCGCGAGGTAGCGGACACCGCGGACACGGCCGGGTTCCTCGGCGAGATCGTGGAGCGGATCCTCGCGTCGGTCCCCGGCGACCGGTTCGTCTCGCTCCTCCAGACGGAGATGGAGATCCACGCCGTGCGTCAGCCGGCCTCGTCGCAGCCCTTCCTCGAAGCGGACGCCCGCTTCCGCGCGCGGATCGTGGAGTTCATCGAGCGCGGGGTCGCGGCGCTCGGCCGCGAGCTGACGGTTGACGCCGCGGAGGTCACGGACGCGGCCGTCGCCATCGTCGAGCGCAGCATCCGGCGGACGCTGCTCTCGGGAGGCGACGACCCGGACGCGATGGCGCGGGCGGTGCTTCCCGCGCTGATCCTCGGGGCGTCGCGGCCGCTGCCCACCGACTGACGGCCAGGTCAGGGGCGGCCAGGCCGGGCCAGGACGCGCGCCGTTTCTGGTGCCGGCTACGAAGGTGCTCGGCCACCCGACGCGGATCGACGGACAATGCGGCCATGATCGATCGCCCGGGGCCCGGCCCGGCAGGACCAGGGCTCGCCCTCCGCGCGGACTGCGCGCAATGCGTCGGCCTGTGCTGCGTCGCGCCCGCCTTCTCCGTCTCTGCCGACTTCGCGATCGACAAGGCCGCAGGGCATCCGTGCCCGAACCTCCGGGCCGACTTCCGGTGCGGGATCCACGCCGGCCTGCGGGACCGCGGGTTCCGCGGATGCGCCGTCTACGACTGCTTCGGCGCGGGACAGCGGGTCTCGCGGACCGTGGCTGCCGGAGCCGACTGGTGGGCAGATCCCGACATCGCGCCCAGGCTGATGACGGCCTTCGCGACCGTGCGCCAGCTCCACGAGCTGCTCTGGTACCTGGCCGAGGCGCTCGAGCTTGCCGCGACGGGTCCGCTCCACCCCGCGCTCCAGGAAGCCCGCGAGCAGACCGAGCGCCTCGCCGGTGGTGACGCCGCTGTGCTGGAAGCGCTCGACGTGGCGGCCCATCGGCAGGCGGTCAACACCCTGCTGCGACGAGCGAGCGGGCTCGCGCGCGCCGCCTCGCCCGGCCCGGCGCTCGATCGGCGAGGGGCCGACCTCATCGGGGCGGACCTCCGCGGCGTGGACCTCCGCGGCGCCGACCTGCGGGGCGCCTATCTGCTCGCCGCTGACCTGCGTGGCGCGGATCTCGCGCTGGCGGACCTCACCGGCGCCGACCTTCGCGATGCGGACCTCACCGGCGCCGACCTCCGGGCCACCCTGTTCCTGGTGCAGTCGCAGGTCGACAGCGCGCGGGGAGATCGGCGCACCCGGTTGCCCCCGTCCCTGCGGCGTCCCGCCCACTGGGCGTGACCACGTGAGCTAGCCGGCTCTCCCTGCGCTCAGGAACACGACTGCCCGGCCGGCGTCCCCGCTGGCGCCGAGCTGGACCTCCAGCCCCATCCGGTCGAGCATCTGGACCATCGGCTCGCCCATGTGGCCGGCCACCACGACGTCGATCCGCTGGTCCTGCAGGAACCGCGCGACACGCGCATGGTGGCCGCCGTCCGTGCCCACGTCGTGGAGCTGGTCCCAGCCGACCTCGAACTCCTCCCAGCGGACGAGATCCCCGTCCTGCACCTCGACGACGGCCACGCGTGCGGCGCGGCCCCAGCGTGGGTCGATGTCACCCGTCGGTGTCACCGGGACACAGACGATCATTGGGCCGAGGCCATCGGGCTCGTCTCCATGTCGCCCGCCACGACCGGCGCTCTCCGTCGCGGTCCGACGGGCGGGCAGCGGCCATTCTGGCACCGAACGGCCGGTCACACCGCCGGACGGGCCATCGCGCGGCCGGCCGTGGGCGAGGTCGCTACAGTTCCGCGGATGCCACCCGCGTCGCGCCGTCGGGCGCTCGTCCTGATCTGCGCCGTCGCGGTCGCCGTGGCCACGAACTACACGATCCAGGGTCCCGTGCTGGGGTTCATCCGGGCCGAGTTCGCCCTGTCGTCGGCGGACGCTGGCATGATCGCCACGGCCTTCTTCGCCGGCGCGGCCACCACCATGCTCGCCGGCGGCGCCATCGCCGACCGGATCGGCCCGCGGCCCGCGGTCACGCTCGGGTTCCTGCTCGTGACGCTCGGCGGCCTCGGCGCCGCCCTGCTGGCACCGACCTTCCCGGCCCTGCTGGGCTGGCGCATCCTGGGCGGCCTGGGCTCCGGGTTCGGCTTCGCCGCCGGCGCCGCGTACACGAGCGCGATCTTCGACGATCGCGGCCGCCATCTCGCCCAGGGCCTCTTCGGGGCGTCCTTCCTGCTCGGGTCGGGGATCACCCTGGTCTACATGCCCATCCTCGCCGGCCCGTCGGGCGACTGGCGGATCGCGTTCACGATCTCGGCGCTGGCCGTGGCCGCGGTCTGGGTGCTGTGGACGCTCCTCGCGCCGGGCGAGCCCCATGTCCGCGTCGCCACGCAGGCGCGGGCGGCGCTCGCCGTCGCTCTGCGCGAGCGCAACACCTGGCTGCTGGCGCTCTGCCACATGTGCGGCTTCGGGATGGCCATCGTCGTCGGCACGTGGGTCACCCTCTACCTGGTCGACGCCTTCGGGCTGCCCGTCGCGGCGGCCGGGCTGATCGGCTCGCTGACGCTCGTCACCGGGATCGCCGCCCGCGCGTCCGGGGGCGCCATCCTCGAGGGCGGGATGGGACCGATCCGCCTGATCCGGGCGGGGCTCGGCATGGCGATCATCGGGCTCGTGATGCTGGCCCTGGCACCGGCGCTCCCGATCGCGATCGTCGGTCTCGTGGTGACGGGCCTCGGGGTCGGCCTTCCGTACGCGGCCGTCTTCAACGGTGCCGCGGCGAGCGCGCGGTCGAGCCCTGCCTCGGCCCAGGCCATCGTGGGCTGGGGCGGCCTGCTCACCGCGGTCTTCGGCCCGCCCCTCGTCGGGATGCTGCTCGACGCGACCGGCGACTTCGCTGCCGGCTTCCTGGTCTTCGCCAGCATCGTCCTGGTCGGTCCTGGCGCTGACGTCGCTGATTCGCCCCTTCGACATGACGGTCGGGGACACCGCCACCGCGGACGCCTCGGGCGCCGGCATCGCCATCTGAGGCGCGGGACGGGGGCCGCATCGCCGTCGCGGGGGCGCCATCATTGGGGCAACGCGAATCCATCGCCACCCTCGGAGGCCGCACCGTGACCTACCAGCCCGCCGCCGATCGCTATGGCGCGATGACCTACCGCTTCTGCGGGCGCAGCGGCCTCCAGCTCCCGCTGCTCTCGCTGGGCCTCTGGCACAACTTCGGCGACACGACGCCGCTCTCGAACGCAGCGGGCGATGGTGCACACCGCCTTCGACCTCGGCATCACCCACTTCGACCTGGCCAACAACTACGGCCCGCCCTACGGCAGCGCCGAGGTCAACTTCGGGCGGATCCTGCGCGAGGACCTGGCGAGCCACCGCGACGAGCTGATCATCTCCAGCAAGGCCGGCTGGGACATGTGGCCGGGTCCGTACGGGCAGGGCGGCGGCTCGCGCAAGTACGTGCTCGCGAGCCTGGACCAGAGCCTGCGGCGGGTCGGCGTCGACTACTTCGACATCTTCTACTCGCACCGCTTCGACGCCGACACCCCGCTCGAGGAGACGATGGGCGCGCTGGCGACGGCCGTCCGCCAGGGCAAGGCGCTCTACGTGGGCATCTCGTCGTACTCCGCGCGCAAGACCCGCGAGGCGGCCGCCATCCTGCGCGCGGAGGGCGTTCCGCTGCTGATCCACCAGCCCAGCTACAACCTGCTCAACCGCTGGGTGGAGCCGGACCTGCTCGACGCGCTCGAGGAGCTCGGCGCCGGGATGATCGCGTTCACGGCGCTCGCCCAGGGCCTGCTGACCGACAAGTACCTCGACGGGATCCCGGCCGACGCGCGGATCAACCGTCCGGGCGGCGACTCGTTCGGGCGCGAGATGCTCTCCGCGGAGAACCTGGCCCGGGTCCGCGCGCTCAACGAGATCGCCCGGCGGCGCGGCCAGACGCTGGCCCAGATGGCGTACGCGTGGGTCCTGCGCGACCCGCGGGTGACGACCACGCTGATCGGCGCCAGCTCGACCGAGCAGGTCCGCGAGAACGTCGGGGCGCTGGCCAACCTCGACTTCTCGCGCCGACGAGCTCGCCGAGATCGACCGGTACGCGGTCGAGAGCGGCGTCAACCTGTGGGAGAAGCCGAGCACGGACCAGCGGGTGTAGCCGGCGGGCGCCGCGACCCGGGGCGGTCGCAGGGCTGCGATCACGAGGCGGTGCCGGCCGGCGGACGCGCCTACCCCTCCTCGATCCCCGCCAGGACCCAGCTGGAACCGTCGGGGCCGTCGCGGACCTCGACGCCGGCGGCCGCCAGCCGATCGCGGATGAGGTCGGCCGTGGCCCAGTCGTGGGTGTCGCGGGCGCGCCCGCGGAGCTCCAACAGCGCCGCCACGAACGGCTCCAGCATCTCGCGCGGGTCGCGGGTTCCGGCCTCGGCGCGCTCGCCGAGGCGGGCGATGAGCGAGCGGAAGGTGGCATCGGCGTTGTCGAGGTCGGGGCTGTCCTCGCCGTGGCGAACGCGGGCGGAGATCGCCGAGTCGAGGTCGAGGAGCGCGCCGACGGCGGTCCGCATGTCGCCGCGGCCGAGGGCCTCGATGAACGAGCCCTCCAGCTCGGCCATCGAATCCAGGAGGGGAGCGACAACCACCGCCGCGCTGGCGCCCGCGGTCGCAGGGCGCCCGGCCCCGAACTCCCCGTCGACGTCAACGGTCTTGCCGGCTGCGAGCTCGCGGGCCGCGTCGCCGAAGGCGTCGATCGCCACCTCGCTGCCGGTCGTGAACACGGCGCTCCGCCCGGCGACGCGGACGGTGGCCCCGCCGAGGCCGGAAACGGCGGCCGTCCCGGCCTCGAGGTCCAGCACGAGCGCGGTGTGGCTGTCCACGCCGAGGATGAAGGCACCGTCTGGCAGGGCCGCCTCCAGCATCCGCAGGCGCCGCTCGCCCATGTAGCAGAAGCGAGTGTCGTGCGTGCCGCCCTCGGCGTTGTCGTAGTGGGGGACGACGGCCGCACGCAGGCCGGTCGCCCGGCCCAGCAGGTCGAGCCCCTCGAGCCAGCGCGGCTCCTCCCCGACCTTGTAGACCTCGTAGACGGGGATCGTGACGACGCCGACGGTGAGGGCGGCCGCGCTGGCCATCGTGAGGACCCCGCCGTCGGCCAGCTTGGCAGCCAGGGCGTCGGGGATCGGCCCGCCGGCCCACTGCCGGAGGGCGTAGCTCGGGCTGCCCGGCCCGGCCATGAGGTAGCGCGCTTCACGGACCCGGGCGACCGCCGTGGCCAGGACCAGGCCGTGAACCTCGCGCGAGCGGTACGAGGCGACGGCGACCGGCCGTCCCACGCTCGTGGCGAAGAACTCGATCGTGCGGCTGCTCAGCTCGTCGGCGTTCTCCTGGAAGCCGTACGGGGTGTCCAGGATCGCTGCCGGAATCGGCGCGGCGCCGGACCCGAGGCGCTCGAACAGGGCGCGGTGAACCTTGGCCATCGTGGGCGCGGTCTCGCCTGAGCCCATGATCGCGAGGATCCGCGGCCCGGTCACGCGAAGAACCCGTTCGTCGTCATCTCCAGCATCACGTCAGCCAGCTCGTGCGGATGCTGCGCATGAACATCGTGGTCACCGGCGAGCCACCGGACCTGGACCCTGGAGATCGCGGCTGCTGCCGCCTCGACATCCCGGCGCTTCCTTCGTGTCCGGTCCGAGGCGGCCTCGTCGGGCCGGGAGCCGCCAGTCGCTGACGGCCGGCACGAGGAGGACGGGGACGCCGATGCTCGCGTATCGCGTCGAGGGGTGGTGCTCCCACAGCCCGCGCAGCACCTCGATGTGGCGCTCGTACGTCAGCCACGGCGCGATGGTGCCGTCGGGCCGGACCTCGAAGTTGGCGAGGACGCCGCGGATGCCGCTCTCGGGCCAGTCGGGATGGGCGGAGCGCACGTATCCTTCGACCTCCTCCAGCCGGCGCCCGAGCAGCCGCGGTGGCGCGAGCGCCGACCGGCAGGCATCCCAGCCGGCGAACTCGCGGCCCAGCTCCAGCCAGCCGCCGTCCACGCAGACGATCCCCCGGACGAGGTCCGGGTGCCGTCCGGCGAGCTCGACGGCGACGTTCCCGCCCCACGACTGTCCGGCCACGACCGGCCGGTCCAGGTCGAGCGTGCTCGATGAGCGTCGCCAGGTCGCCGGCGACCGTGGGTACGTCGAAGGGCCCGTCCGGCTTCGACGATCGACCGTGGCCCCGCAGGTCCACGGTCAGGGCCGTGACGCCGGCCTCGCCCAGGCGGTCGGCGACGCCGTCCCACATGCGCGCGTTCGAGGCGAGGCCGTGGACCAGGAGGATACGGTGGCGGGCGTACGGAACGGGGCGACTCGGGGCGTGGGCGACGCGGCGGCGTTGCGGGGCCGGCCGTGGCTCCTGCGACGACCTCGGCCGCCGCGGTGACACCGGGCGGCCACGTGTCGACGGCGAGCTCCACCCCGTCGGCAACGGCGATCCAGTCTGTTCGCATCGGGGAGATGGTAGTCGGGCCCGTCCCGTCCGGCCTCCCGAGCGCGGCGGCCCCCTGCGTCGGCGGCGGCCCGGAGTCTCCTCCACGCGCGACGAGGCGTACGCTGAGGCACCGCGCCATCGGAGGGTCACCATGCAGATCGAGGACAAGCTCCGCGCCCTGGGCCTCGTGCTCCCGCCGCCGGTCGAGCCGCCACCGGGCGTCCGGCTTCCGTTCACGCCGGTGCGCGTGATCGGCGATCGAGCGTACGTCTCGGGCCACGGTCCGCAGAACGCGGATGGCTCGATCGCCGGCCCGTTCGGCAAGGTCGGGGCGGACGTGACGGTCGAGGAGGGCTACCGCGCGGCACGGCTCACCGTCCTCTCGATGCTCGGCAGCCTCGCCCGCGAGCTGGGAGATCTCGACCGGATCGTCGCCTGGGTGCGCGTCTTCGGGATGGTGAACTCGGCCCCGGGGTTCACGAGCCAGCCTGCCGTCATCAACGGCTTCTCCGACCTGGTCCTGGAGCTGTTCGGGCCAGCCGGGGCGCACGCCCGCTCCGCGGTCGGGATGGCGGAGCTCCCGTTCAACCTGCCCGTGGAGCTCGAGGCCGAGGTCCAGGTCGCGCCCTGACGACCGGGCGACACCCGGCCGGGGCGGTGGCGACACACGGCCGGGACCGGGGCGACACCCGGCCGGGGCCGTGGTCAACCCGTCGCAGACCGCGGCCCACCCGCGGGCTCGCCCCCTTGCGCCCGGGTGGGACAATTGGGCCATCAACCTCCACTCCCCGGGCTGCCGGGCCGACGTCTCGGAGGTGCGACAGTGACGATGCCCTGGGTCCCTGGACCCGTTCCGCGGCCTCGCCGGCACTTGGGCTCGGCGCTCCTGGCCACGGCCGACGCATCGCGTGGCACTGCGAATCTCCTGACCCGACCCCGCGCCGGGAACATCTCGAGTGACACCCGCGCCGGCCTCCCCGGGCGGGCGATGGCCTGGGGCCGTCCGTCCGCCCGCAGACACGAACCATGAGCCGGCGACCTCGCCTCCCTCGATGGGAACCAGCTGGGGCGCCGGCTCTCTCACGCCCGGCAGGGATGCCCGGGCGGAGTGCGGGTGACACGGGCGGTACTCTTGCACTCATGTCGGCCGCCCGGTTCCCCATCCGTCTCGGCGCGCGGTCCCGGCCGCTTCTTCGAGTCTTCGGTGTGCGACCTGGCAACGCCTACGTGGACCTCGATGGCGGTTTCGACGCCCACTTCGGCCGCTTCCGGGCGCAGACGCCGGTCGACAACATCGTCTCCTGGCGGATCGAGGGGCCGTGGCGCTGGATCACCGCGATCGGCGTGCGGCGAAGCCTCCGCCATGGGGACCTGACGTTCGGCGGGAACCACAGGGGCGGGGTCCGGGTGGACTTCCGCGAGCCCGTGCGCATCTCCGCGCTGCGCGTGCCGGCGCTCTACGTGACGGTCGAAGACCTCGAAGGGCTTGCTGCCGCCCTCGCCGCACGGGGCATCCCGGGCGAGGACGCCCGGACGGGTGCCACGAAGCCATGAAGGCGACGCTCGTCGCGTTCGGCCTTCTCGAGATCGATGGTGTGCGCTTCGAACGGGACGTCGTGATCGACCGCGGGCGCGTGAGAAAGCGGGACAAGAAGGCCTCGAAGCCGCTCCGCGATCGCTACGGCCACACGCCGCTCAGCCTGCTCGAGCCGATCCCGTGGAGATGCCGCCGGCTGATCGTCGGCAGCGGCGCGGACGGCGCCCTGCCGATCGAGGATGCCGTCTTCGACGAGGCGGTCCGGCGGGGCGTCGAGCTGGTCGCCGCACCGACCGTCGAGGCGTGCGAGCTGCTCGCCGACGCGGACCTGGCGACGACGAACGCGATCCTCCACGTCACCTGCTGACGGGGCCAGGCGGTCGCCGGGGCCGCCGCGGGCGGCGGCCGGGCTGCCGCGGGACGGCGTTCGGCTCCGTCGCGCATACTCGTCCCATGCGGATCCTCATCGTGGGCGCCAGCGGCTACATCGGCGGACGCCTCGTCCCCCTCCTCGACGCCCGCGGTCACGACCTCGTTCTCATGAGCCGCGACGCCCGGCCCCTGGCCGCCCGCTTCCCCGACGCGCGCGTGATCGCCGCCGATCTCCTCGCCGCTGAGACCCTCGCCCCGGCGCTCGAAGGGATCGACGTCGCCTACTACCTGGCCCACTCGATGGGGGCCGGCGAGCGCGGCTTCGCCGAGCGGGACCGGCAGGCGGCCCGCAACTTCGCGCAGGCCGCCGCTCGCGCCGGAGTCTCCAGGATCGTCTACCTCGGCGGGCTGGGCGATGACGCGGCGGACCTCTCCCACCACCTCGCCAGCCGCCACGAGACGGGTGCCGAGCTCGCTGCGTCACGGCGTGCCGGTCACCGAGTTCCGGGCCGCGGTGATCATCGGGTCCGGCAGCGCGTCCTTCGAGATCCTGCGCCACCTGACCGAGCGACTGCCGATCATGATCACGCCGCGCTGGGTGGGCACGCTCTGCCAGCCGATCGGCATCGGCGACGTGCTCGACTACCTGGCTGGCGCCCTCGACCACCCCGAGGTCGTCGGGATCGTCGAGATCGGCGCCCCCGACGTTCTCTCGTACGGCGACATGATGCGGACCTACGCCCGGCTGCGCGGACTGCGCCGCCTCATGATCCCGGTCCCGGTCCTGACGCCGCGCCTCTCCTCGTACTGGGTCAACCTCGTCTCGCCGGTCCCGGCGGGGATTGCCCGGCCGCTCATCGAGGGCCTTCGCAACGAGGTCGTGGTCCGTGAGCCGCGACCGGCCGCGTCCTTCGGCCTGGCGCCGCTCCCGTTCGCCGATGCGCTCCAGCGGGCGATCGACCGGACGGACCGCCACGACGTGGAATCGACCTGGTTCGACGCGCTGGCCGCCCCCGACAGGGCGAGCCTGTCGTCGGTGACGTCTCGCGAAGGGATGATCGTCGAGCGCCGGCAGCGAACCATCGCAGCGCCGCCAGACCGGGTCTTCGCCGAGGTCGAGCGCCTCGGCGGTGATGCTGGCTGGCCCTACGCGAACCTCCTGTGGCGCGTGCGCGGCCTGGCGGACCGGGCGGTCGGCGGCGTCGGCATGCGCCTGGGGCGCCGCGACCCCGACCACCTGCGCGTCGGCGACGCGCTGGACTTCTGGCGGGTCGAGGTGGTCCGCAGGCCGACGCTTCTCCGACTGCGGGCCGAGATGAAGGTGCCCGGACGCGCCTGGCTCCAGTACGAGGTGACGCCGACCGAGGGCGGCAGCCGTCTCGTCCAGACCGCCTTCTTCGAACCGAAGGGACTCCCTGGCCTGGCCTACTGGTACGTGCTCTATCCGGTCCACGGCCTGATCTTCCGCGGCTCGGTACGCATCCTCGCCGAGCGCGCCACGCGTTCTGCCGGCGACGTGCCACCGGCCGGCTGAACACGGAACGGACCCGGGCCGCCCGAGAATGGGAAGGCGACGCGGGCCCGTTGCGGCCGGGAGACCGGGAGGAGGTCGGTCGTCCGGCGAGAGAGGGGACGCGGGGAGGGGCCGCGTTCCGTGACCCGGATTCAGCCACCTGGACCTGAAGCAATCCTGAAAGCAGCCGCGCGCGCTCGAGGTGCCGCGCGGCTCGCGGTGATCGCCGGTGCAGCGTGCGCTGGTATGGTGCGCAGGTGGAGCGCGTGACGATGGAGGAGCACTCGGCGCCGCCCCGGTCGCCTCGGCGCCTGCGCGCGCGCTGGCTGGGCCGCGTCAGGTATCGCGACGCGTGGGCGCTCCAGCAATCCCTCGCAACGGCGCGCGCGGACGGGACGCTCGACGAGGACCAGCTCCTGCTCCTCGAGCACGACCCGGTGCTCACGCTCGGCCGCAATGCCAGCGAGGCCCACGTCCTGGCGCTGCCTGCGCTCCTCGCCGAGCGCCGGATCGAGGTGCTGCGCGTCGAACGCGGCGGCGAGGTGACGTACCACGGCCCCGGCCAGCTCGTGGCGTATCCGATCGTCGCCCTCGCGAAACCGGGCCCAGCAGGCTCGGGGCACGTGGCGGGCTCGCCTCCGGCCGCGCGTCCGATCGGGGTCCGCGCCTTCGTGGAGGCGCTCGAGGGCGCGATGGTCGACACCTGTGCCGCCGCCGGGATCGGCGCAGGGTCGCGGCCCGGCCACCCCGGCTGCTGGGTCGGGGTGGAGACGCCGCTCCCGCGCAAGATCGGGGCCCTTGGGATCCGCGTCGCCCGCGGGGTGAGCTTCCACGGGATCGCCCTCAACGTGACCACCAACCTCGCCGACTTCGACCTCATCGATCCATGCGGGATGCCGGGGCTCCGCTCCACCTCGATCGCCCGCGAGCAGGCCCGCGCGGGCCTTCCCGGCGCGGACGCGGACACGGCGCCGACCACGGAGAGCGTCGCGGAGGCCGCTTCCGCGTTCGCACCGGCCCTCGCGAGGCGCCTCGGCCTCGAGCTCGTCGGCGACATCCCGCCCGGCGGCGGTGCATGGTCGGCCACGGGGGCGGCGGCGCCCGACGGTGTCGCCAGGGCCCGCGACCTCGAGGGAGTCGCCCGATGACCGCTGGCCTCTTCGAGCTTCGTCGTGACGCGATCACCGGCTGGTGGGTCGCCACCCTGGTCGATCGCGAGTTCGACCGCAGCCGGTTCATCACGAGCGCCGAGCCCGTCGACGACCATGGAGACTGCTTCAACTGCCGGATCCCGCCGGGCGACGGCGTCCGCACCCGGATCCTCAAGGACTTCGCATTCCGCACGGTGGGCACCGAGGCGGAGGCTCGCGAGGCCGAGAAGAGCGTCGCCCAGATCGCCCTGGCGCAGGCACGCGCGGCCGGGAGCTGGCGCACGATCGTGGCCCCGCCGGGGGAGCATCGACCTCTTCATTCGGTCGGCATCGGGCTGATCAGCGAGATGCTCGCCGCCGCGCGGGCGGCCGTCGCGGAGGCCGGGCGAGTCGGCCAGACGGCCTACCTCCAGGTCCTCCAGAACTGGGGGCGCCAGGCGGGATCACGGACGAACCACCTCTGCCTGGATCTCTATGACCTGCCCCAGATCCCGCACGAGGTGGCCGAGGAGATCGGCGGCGCGGCCCGCTTCGTCATCCGCGAGAGCGAGTGCCCGTATTGCCGGGCCGTCCGGGTCGAGCGGGAGCGCGGCACGCGGTTCATCTGGGAGGACGCCGCGTCGATCGCGTTCGCCCCGTTCGCCTCTCGTTCGCCGTTCGAGGTCTGGATCGTCCCGCGGCGCCACGAGGCCGACTTCGGGCGGGCGAGCGATGCGGACCTGGCCTCCACCGCGGAGGGGCTTCGCCAGGTCCTGGGCCGCCTGGACCTCCTCGGCGGGCCGCCGTACAACCTCGTGCTCCACACGGCGCCCGTCACCGGGCAGGTCGACGCGACGTACCACTGGCACTGGGAGATCCACCCGCGGCTCCGGGAGATCGCCGGCCTGGAGCTCGGGACGGGGCTCCCGGTGAACTCCGTGAGCCCCGAGGAGGCGGCCGACCAGCTGGTTCGCGGTCTCGGCCGGAACGCCGACGACGACCGACCCGACCCGCGGCCCGGGCGACCCGGAGGCCGGCCGTGAGCAGCCCGTCGATTCGACTGGGTCGAGGACGTCACACGCCCCCGGCGCCCATCGTCAACTGGCCGAATCGCGGGAAGCGCCCGCCCTGCGTTGCCGCTCCGGAGGCTCTGTGCTCGTCGATCTCTCGCTCCGCTGGGGAGTGCGCCCGGTGATCCCGGGTCGCGACATCCCGACGCCGGAGCCGGACGAGATCCCGGCGCTTCTCGAGGCACCCGCCGATGCAGCGGTCACAGCCGACCCGGCCGTCGCCGGCACGTCGGCGGCAGCGCTCCCGGTCGATCCCATCGCGGCGCGCGCGTTCATCGAAGGGCTCTTTGCCCAGCACCAGCGCGAGATCTACTCGTACCTGGTCCGGATGCTCCGCGACCCGGAGCTGGCCGCGGACTTGACCCAGGACGCCTTCGTCCGGGCATACCGGGCCCATGCGGATCTCGAGGACCTCACGCAAGGCGCGGGCCTGGCTCTACCAGATCGCCCATCGCGTTGCCCTCGACGAGATCCGCCGGCGCAAGATCATCCGCTTCGTGCCGTGGACCGGCGAATCGCGCGGCGCCTCGCCGTCGGCGGAGCGCCTCGTTCTCGACGCCCGGCTCTCCGGCGACCTCGAGCGGGCACTGCGGCGCATCCCCGAGCGCCAGCGCTCCGCCCTGCTCCTGGCCGAGGTTCACGAGATGACCGGGCTGGAGCTCGCCGCCGCGCTCGGCACGTCACACATCGCGGCGCGAGCACTCCTCACGCGAGCCCGCGAGAGCCTCCGCCGGGCGCTCGCCGAGGAGAAGGCCGCGACCGTCGAGCGGGAGGCCGCTGCCGGCCTCTCCTCGCGACCCGATCAGCCCGGGGAGGCGCGCCGATGAGCGGCCTCCAGCGCGTGATGCGCCATCCCGACCGGATCAACGACCCGCACGTCCGGGCCCACACCCTCGCGTCCGACGCCCTGCTCGGTCCGCTCGATTCCCCCGACGCCGCGTGGCTCGACGAGCATCTCGCGGGCTGCGAGCCGTGCGCGACGACCGCCGGCGCGTTCGCGGAAGACGCCCAGCTCCTGCGAGCGCTGCGCACGGACGTGCCGGCGGCGCCGCGTGACCTCGGGGCGCGGGTGTCGCTCGCTCTCGATGAGGAAGTCCGCCGCGCACAGCGGAGCCGGCGATCCACGGACCACGGCAGACGCAGGGCTCCCTGGCCGGCGTTCGGCCGGCCCGGCTTCGCCTTCGCCGGCCTGACCGCGGTCGCTGTCGTCGCGCTTCTCGTGGCTCCGCTCGCCGTCCCGGTCGGGACTCCCCCGGCCGGCACGCCACCGGCCAGCAGCATGCTGCCGGCAGCGACGCCGATCATCGTCGACTCGCAGCCGGTCGCGTGGGTTCGCCAGGCCCCCGACGGGACATACGTGCTCGCCACGGCCGAGGTGCGCCGGGTCTGCGCCGGCGCGGATGCCACGGCCTGCGGCACGCTCGACGGCGGCGCCCAGACGCTGGCCACGCTCTCCGTGAAGCCGTCGTCCGTGCTCCTCTCGACAAGTGGCGGTCCGGCTGTGGTCGTGGGCGAAGAGGCCGTCTACGCGGTCGCCGTCGCTTCCGCCGCACCCGTCACAACGCCCGGACCCGAGCCGTCTCCCGTGGTAACCAGCGAGCCTGTTCAATCGCCGGCGGCGTCGGGGGAGCCGACTTCTCCTCCAGTCGGCTCTCCCTCGCCGTCGGATCTGCTCGCCTCGCCGGAACCCGCCACGCCCTCGACCGATCCGGGCGCCGCGACGCCGCTGCCCACGATCCTGCCGGCCACCCCGGCACCGTCCCCTGCGCCGGCGGTCGCCATCGTCGAGGGTGTCGTCATCGTGGGCACCCCCCCCGCGTACAGCGCCGACGGGCAATGGGTGGCCTTCTCGGCTCGCCCGGCCGACGGCTCCCAGGGCCCCGACATCTACGCCTGGCGCGTGGGCGAGCCGCAGGCCCGGGTCCTGACCAGCGACCATGGCTCGGTCTTCTCGGGCTGGGTCGCGGGCGCGATCGTCGCCAGCACGGCCCGGGTGACAGAGCTCGCCGAACCGGAGGCGTCGGGCGGAGCCACGGGCTCGCCCTCGGAGGTGCCCACGGAGGTGCCATCGCCGGCGCCATCGCTCGAGCCGACGCCCGTCGTCAGCCCGACGCCGGAGGTCTCGTTCGAGTCCGCCCCATCGCCGGCGCCGGATGCCTCCCCGGAGCTCGGCCCCGTGCCGAATGCCCTGCCCGGCGCTGTCCCGGCGCCCGACGTCGATCCGGCCACCGTCGTCGCGCGCTCGTACCTCATCGATCCCGGGAGCGCCGTCGTCACAGAGATCGAGCGCGAGGGAGTCTGGCGGCCGGTCGTGGATCCGACCGACCGGGTGGCCGTCTTCTGGGAGGGATCGCTGGCCTGGAACGAGGTCGAGCGGGCGTGGCTTCCCGAGCACGGCGAGCTCGTCCTGGCCGACTGGCAGGGTGTCCTCGCCGGCCCGCCCGATCCCACGAGCGCCACGCCCGATCCCAACGCCACGCCCGATCCCAACGCCACGCCGGACCCGGCCGCGACGCCCACGCTCGAGGCGACGTTCTCGCCGGATCCCAGCTCCTCGCCGGGTGCGACCGACGCGCCTGTGGCGAGCTCCGATGCGGCGCTTCCCGCCGCGGCCGCCGGCACCGACATCGCCGACTGGGAGGTTCGCTTCGACCCGGCCGGCCGCTTCCTCGGTGTCTGGGTGGCCGATCCCGCCGCTCCGGGCAGCGGCCGCCTCGCGCTCGTCGCCGTCAACAGCGACGCCTCGCTCGGCGACGTCCTGCTCGCCGACGCGGCTGCGCTGCCGGGCTTCTCGGTGGGCGCCGACCGCCTGGCCTGGTCCACGCCGCCGGGCCGCAACGGGCAGGGGAGCCTCGTCACCGTCTTCGCCTGGAGCGGCGCGGACGCTGGCCAGCTCTACGGGATGCCCGATCCCGGGGAAGAGCCGGTCGTCGTCGTCCGCTGAGGACGAGCCCCGAGGTCGCCTGGCCTCGCGGGATGGGCTCACCGGGCGCCTCGCGATGGCGTAGACTGCGCGCGACCCTTTAACGACCGGTCCAGGGAGGCCGGGAAGGAGGATGCACATGCCACGTCGCGGCGGGTGCAGCGGGCTGGCCCCCGGGTGGGGCGCCTGATGGACGCACCCCAGATCATGACCGCGGACGAAGTCCGCCGGACGATCGTCCGCATCTCCCACGAGATCGTCGAGCGGCAGGCCGGAACCGACGGCCTCGTCCTCGTCGGGATCCAGCGCCGTGGTGTGCCGCTCGCGCAGCGCATCGCGGCCGCGATCAACGAGCACGAGGGCGTCACCCTCCCCGTCGGTGCCCTCGACATCACCTTCTACCGGGACGACCTCTCGCTGATCGCCCAGCAGCCGATCGTCAAGGGCACCGAGATCCCGGTCGACCTCACCGAGAAGACGGTCGTCCTCGTCGACGACGTCCTCTACACGGGGCGCACGATCCGGGCCGCGATGGACGCCCTCGCCGACTTCGGGCGGCCCCGCGCGATCCGCCTCACCGTCCTGGTCGATCGCGGTCATCGCGAGCTCCCGATCCGCGCCGACCACGTCGGGAAGAACGTTCCGACGTCGCGGGCCGAGCGGGTCAATGTCTACCTGGTCGAGACGGACGGCGAGGACGCCGTCCGCATCATGCGCGGGGAGGGGCAGGCATGAGCGCGCCGCAGGGCGGGACGGCGGCGGCCGCCCCGGTCGAGCCCACGACCGAGCATCCCTGGCATCACCGCCACATCCTCGACGTCGACGTCCTCTCGGCGGCCGACCTCGGGCTCATCATGAAGACGACCGACGCGATGAAGGAGGTTCTCGCCCGGCCGATCACGAAGGTCCCGGCTCTCCGCGGCCGGAACGTGACGATCATCTTCTACGAGGCGTCGACGCGCACCCGTGTCTCCTTCGAGGTCGCCGCCAAGAACCTCTCGGCAGACGTCGTGAACATCGCCGCGAGCGCATCGTCGGTCTCGAAGGGCGAGTCGCTCGTCGACACGATCCGCACGATCGAGGCGCTGGGCGCCCACATGATCGTCATGCGCCACGGGACCTCGGGCGCGCCGTATCTCGCGGCCGAGGTCTTCTCGGGAAGCGTCCTCAACGGCGGCGACGGCTGGCACGCCCACCCGACGCAGGCGCTCCTGGACCTGTACACGATGCGGGCCCACCTGGGCGACCTGCAGGGGAAGAAGATCGTCATCCTGGGCGACGTTCTCCACTCGCGCGTGGCCCGGAGCAACGTCTGGACGCTCACGGCGATGGGCGCTGACCTCTGGATCTGCGGCCCGACGACCATCCTGCGCGGCTTCGACACGTGGGCCGCGCGCTGGGCGAACGGGCGAGGCCCGGCCGGGCACGGCGGCTTCACGGTCACGTCCGACATGGACGCCGCCCTGCGCGACGCGGACGTGGTCATGGCCCTCCGGCTCCAGCGCGAGCGGATGGACGCCGGCCTGCTGCCGAGCCTGCGCGAGTACGCGGCCCGCTTCGGCCTGACCCGGGAGCGGCTCACGGCCGCGAAGCCCGATGCGCTGGTCATGCACCCGGGCCCGATGAACGAGGGCGTCGAGATCGCGGCCGACGTCGCGGTCCTGGATCGCAGCGTCATCATCGAGCAGGTGTCGAACGGGGTGGCGGTGCGGATGGCGCTTCTCTACCTGGTGTCAGGCGTCCACGGCGGCGCCCCGGAGGGTCCGATCGGTGGCTGAGATGAAGGTTGGCGAAACGGTCGAGCTCCTCGAGATCAGCCGGGCCTGGCTCGTCGATCCGGCCGCCGGTCGCGAGGGGCCGGGCGAGGTGGTCGTACGCGGGGGGATCCTCGAAGCGGTCACCTGGCTCGGGGGCGACGAAGCGGAGGCCGCGCGGGCGGAGGGCGCCGGGCCGGACGGTGTGATCGTCACCCCGGGGCTCGTCGACATCCACGTCCACCTCCGTGAACCGGGCAACGAGGACGCAGAGACGGTGGCTTCGGGGCTGGCGGCCGCAGCCCACGGTGGCTTCACGACCGTGGCGGCGATGCCCAACACGACACCTGCGGCCGACGAGCCGGGGGTGTTCGCCCGGGTCCGCGCCGCCGCGGCCGCGTCGGGGTCCCCCGTGGAGCTGCTCCTCCACGGGGCGGTGACGGTGGGTCGGGCCGGGGAGCGCCTGGCGGCGCTCGGGGAGCTCGCCGACGCGGGTGCGGTCGGCTTCTCCGACGACGGGTCGCCGGTGAAGAGTGCCGTGATCCTCCGCAACGCGCTCCTTTACCTCGGGATGCTCGGCCTGCCGCTCTTCGAGCACGTCGAGGACGCGACGCTCACCGGGGGCGCCGAGGCGAACGAGGGGTACGTGGCGTCGGTTCTCGGCCTCAAAGGCTGGCCGCCCGCGGCCGAGATCGCCGCCGCAGGGCGGGCGATCGCGGTGCTCACGGCCGTGCTCCCGGACGCGCCGGGGGCGCGCCTTCACCTCACCCACCTCTCGACCGCCGGGTCGCTCGAGGCGGTCCGCCGGGCGAAGGCCGCCGGCCTGCCGGTCACCTGCGACGTGACACCGCACCACCTCGGCCTCACCGACGAGTGGCTCGCCGGTGCACGGCGCTGGGCCTGGGAGGCGATCGGCGAGGACGGCGCGGCCCGCGACCCGTGGGCCGACGGCGCGCTCGTCGCCCACCCGTACGCGACGGCCTGCAAGGTCAACCCGCCACTGCGGTCCGCCGAGGATGCCGCCGCCATGCTGGCGGCGCTCGTCGACGGGACGGCCGACGCGGTCGCGACCGACCACGCCCCCCACACCCAGGTCGACAAGGAGGCCGAGTTCGGCCTCGCCGCCAATGGGATCAGCGGGGTCGAGACCGCGCTCGGAGTGCTTCTCGCGGCCGTGGCCGCGGGGCGGCTGCCCCTGGCCCGGGCGATCGAGGCGCTCACGACCGGCCCGGCCCGTGTCCTCGGGGCGCGGCCGGGACGCCGGGGCGCGGCGCGGGGCCTCGTGGAGGGCGAGCCCGCAGACCTCGTCATCGTGGACGCCGGGGCGACGTGGGTCGTGGCTCCCGAGAGCCTCCTGTCCCGCGGGCGCAACACGCCGTTCCTGGGCACTGGAGCTGCCCGGGCGCGTCCTCCTGACCGTTGCGGACGGGCGCCTCGCCTGGCGCGACGCGGGGGCCTGAGGGGAGACCAGGTCTGCCGGGAGCGGGTCGCAGCTCGGGGCGACGGCGGCGAGGACCGCCGCGAGGGCGGGCCACGCGGCGCCCTCATGACGTGACGGCGCGGCCCCCGGGGAGCCGGGCGCCTCGCTCACAATGGAGGCGCGATCCGGGCTGCGGTCGGCAGCGTCGACGGCCGCCCCGGCGAACGATGGGAGGCAGCGGTGAGCAGCAGCGTTGCGGCAGCCGGCCGCCTCGTCGGGTCGACCCTGGCGAAGGTGCCGGCCCGGGCAGGGAGCGTGCCCCGGTGATCGGGACCGGTGGGGTTGCCCGGTACCCGGACCTCGTCGGGCGGCGGGTCGTCATCAGCGGCGGGGCGAGCGGGATCGGGCTGGCGACCGCCGAGCGGTTCGTCGCGGAGGGCAGCCGCGTCGTGATCCTCGACCGCGACGAGGCGCGGTTCGACGCGGTCCGCGCCGAGCAGCCCGGCCTGGCCGGCATCGTGGCCGCCGACGTCGCCGACCGCCCCTCGGTCGATGCCGCCTTCAGGGAGGTCGACCGGCTCCTCGGCGGGGTGGACGTGGTGATCGCCAACGCCGGCATCAGCATTCGCCACCGCTTCCTCGACATCACGCCGGAGGAGTGGCGCCGGGTGCTGGCCGTCAACCTCGAGGGCGTCTTCCACGTCGCCCAGGAGGGTGCGCGCCGGATGGCGGCCGCCGGGGGTGGCGTCATCCTCGTGATGGGCTCCACGAATGGCCTGGTCGGCCACCCCTTCTACGCCGACTACAACGCCTCGAAGGCCGGGGTGATCCTGCTGGCCCGCTCCATGGCCCTCGAGCTGGCGCCAGCGATCCGGGTGAACGCGATCTGCCCGGGCTACGTGATGACGCCGATGCAGCGGGCCGAGTACACGCCCGAGATGCTGGCGGCCACCGACGCCAAGATCCCCCTCGGGCGCCACGCCCGGCCCGACGAGGTCGCCGGGCTGTTCGCCTTCCTTGCCTCCGACGAGGGTGCCTACCTCACCGGTGCGATCCTCCCGATCGACGGCGGTGAGCTCGCCGGGGGCCTGGCGAGCCGCGACTGGACCCGCCCTCCCGCCACTCCCGAGACGGAGACGACGACGTGACAGACAGGCCTGCCCCGGTCCATCCCTACATCCCGAACGCGGTCCCCGGGGTCCGTGCCGCCATGCTTGCGGCGATCGGCGCCGCCGACGTCGAGGAGCTGTACGGGGAGATCCCCGAGCGGCTCCGGCTCCGCCGCCCGCTCGACCTGCCGCCCCCGCTCCGCTCCGAGGCGGACCTGGTCCGCCACGTCGAAGGGCTCCTGGGGCGCAACCGCTCCACCCGCGAGCTCGTGAGCTTCCTGGGCGCCGGCTGCTACGAGCACCACGTGCCCGCCGTCTGCGATGAGGTGAACGGGCGCGGGGAGTTCCTGACTGCCTACGCCGGCGAGCCCTACGAGGACCACGGCCGCTTCCAGGCCCTCTTCGAGTACTGCTCGATGATGGCCGAGCTGCTCGAGATGGACGTCGTCAACGTCCCGACCTACGACGGCTTCCAGGCGACGGCGACCGCCCTGCGCATGGCCGCCCGGGTGACCGGCCGCTCCCGCCTCCTCGTGACCGGCTCGATCGGCCGCGACAAGCTGTCGAAGGTCGTCGACTACACCTCCCCGGACCTGGCGGTCGAGCTCGTCCCGTTCGACCCGATGACCGGCCTCCTCGACGTCGGCGCGCTCCGTGCGCGGCTCGACGAATCGGTCGCCGCGATCTACCTCGAGCAGCCGTCGTACCTCGGCACGGTGGAGGCCGACCCGGCTGCCATCGTCGAGCTCGCCCACGCGGCCGGCGCCCTCGCCGTCGTCGGTGTCGACCCGTCGACCCTCGGGGTGCTGGCGCCTCCGTCGATCTACGGGGCTGACATCGCCTGCGGCGACATCCAGCCGCTCGGCATCCACCAGCAGTTCGGAGGCGGCCACGGCGGCTTCATCGCCTCGGCCGACGACCCGCGGATCGTGATGGAGTACCCGTCGCGGCTCTTCGGGATCGCCCCGACCACCGTCGAGGGAGAGTACGGCTTCGGCGACGTCGCCTACGAGCGCACGTCCTTCGCGGTCCGCGAGGAGGGCAAGGAGTGGGTCGGGACGGCCGCTGCCCTGTGGGGGATCACGGCAGGCGTCTACCTCGCCCTCATGGGACCCAGCGGGATGGTCGAGCTGGGCGAGGCGATGATGGCCCGGACTCGCTACGCGATGGATCGGCTCGCCGAGATCCCGGGCACGCGGGTGCCGTTCGCCGCGAGCCACCACGTCAAGGAGTTCGTCGTCGATGTCGGTTCGTCCGGACGAACCGCCAGGGAGGTGAACGCGGCTCTCCTCGAACGGGGATTCCTCGGCGGGGCGGACCTGTCGGCCGCCTTCCCCGAGCTGGGCCAGGCGCTCCTCGTCGCGGTCACGGAGGTCCGCACGCAGGCCGAGATCGACCGCTTCGCGGATGCCCTCCGGGAGGTGCTCCGGTGACGTCCTCGAACCATGCGCCGGCCGTCGGCGCCGCCCCGATGACCCACCGCGGCCCGGCGCGAGAGAGCGCCGTCGCCGCCCCGCGCGGGCCGATCGGTCCCAAGCCGATGCCGCGCCGCTTCCACCAGGCGAGCTGGGACGAGCCGATCGTCTTCGAGCTCTCGACGCCCGGCGCCCGCGGCGTTCTCCTGCCCCCCGTCGAGGCTGCGATCACCGAGCGCGTCGGCGACGTGGCCGGCCGGCTGCCGGCCGGCGCCCGCCGCCCCGCCCCGCCCGCGCTGCCCGAGCTGGCCCAGATCCACGTCGTGCGCCACTACGCGCGCCTGTCGCAGGAGAACCTGGGCGTCGACCTCAACATCGACGTCGGGCAGGGCACCTGCACGATGAAGTACTCGCCGAAGGTCAACGACCAGCTCGTGCGCAGCCCGAAGCTCGCCGACCTCCACCCGCTCCAGGATCCGTCCACCGTCCAGGGCATCCTCGAGATCCTCTGGCACCTGGAGCGGATGCTCTGCGAGATCTCCGGGATGGACCGCGTGACGCTCCAGCCCGGGGCCGGCTCAGCGGCGATCTACGCCAACGTCTCCATGATTCGGGCCTACCACGCCGCGCGCGGCGACGCCGGGCGGCGCGACGAGGTCGTCACGACGATCTTCAGCCATCCCTCGAACGCCGCGGCGGCGAAGGTGGCCGGCTACCGGGTGATCACCCTGCACCCCGACCCGGACCTCGGCCGGCCGACGCTCGACGCGCTCAGGGCAGCGGTCGGCGAGCGGACCGCGGCGCTGCTGATCACGAACCCGGAGGACACCGGGATCTTCAACCCCGACATCGACGCCTTCGTCCGCATCGTCCACGACGCCGGCGGCCTCGCCGCGTACGACCAGGCCAACGCGAACGGGATCCTCGGCATCACCCGGGCCCGCGACGCCGGCTTCGACCTGTGCCACTTCAACCTGCACAAGACGTTCTCGACGCCGCACGGCAGCGGCGGGCCCGGTGCCGGTGCCTGCGGCGTCAGCGCCGACCTCGCCCCGTTCCTCCCGCGGCCCACCGTCGAGCGGGTCGGCGACGACTACGTCCTCGACGACGACCGGCCGCAGAGCGTCGGGAAGATCCGTCCCTGGTACGGCACCACCGCCAACCTCGTCCGGGCGTACGCCTGGATCATGAGCATGGGGGCCGAGGGGCTTCGCGAGGTCGCCGAGACGGCGGTCCTGAACAACAACTACCTCATGGCGCGCGTGCTGGCGATTCGCGGCGCCACGGCGCCGTACGCCGCGGGGCAGCGCCGCATCGAGCAGGTGCGCTACAGCTGGGAGGCCCTCGCCGAGGCCACGGGGATCCATTCCGACGAGCTCGGAGTCCGCGCGGCCGACTTCGGGACGCACTACTGGACGAGCCACCACCCGTTCGTCGTGCCGGAACCGATGACCCTCGAGCCGACCGAGTCGTACTCGCGGGCCGACCTCGACGAATACGCGGCGATCCTGGCCGCGGTGGTGGAGGAGGCATACGAAACGCCGGAAGTCGTTCGCTCGGCGCCGCACCGCAGCACGATCCACCAGGTCGACCACGCCTGGCTCGACGACCCCGAGCGCTGGGCGACGAGCTGGCGCGCCTACCGACGGAAGCACCTCGCGGGTCGGCCGGGCGGCGCGAGCGACCAGGGCGCGGATGGCGGTGCGCCGGCCGCGCCCGGTGCCGGCGGCTGACCGTCCCGCCCGCGATGGCTGAGCCGCACGCCGCGGGCACCGCGGGGCCCCGGGTCGGCCTGATCGTCAACCCGATCGCCGGGCTGGGCGGACGGGTCGGGCTCAAGGGCACCGACGGGGAGACGACCGTCGCGCGCGCGCTCGCCCGCGGGGCCGTGCCCGAGGCGAGTGCGCGCGCCGCGGCCGCGCTCCGACGGCTGTTCGTCGCCTGGCCGACCGGCCGAGCGGCGCCGCTCGTGCTCGTTCCCGACGGGGAGATGGGCGCGGTCGCCGCGCGCGAGGCGGGCGTCGACCACCGGGCCGTTGGGCTGCCCGCCGGCCCGGGCCCCACCTCCGCCGCCGACACCCGCCGCCTCGCCCGGGCGCTCGTCGACGCGGGGATCGACCTCCTTCTCGTGGCCGGTGGGGACGGCACTGCCCGCGACATCTGTGCGGCGGTGGGGGAGGACGTCCCGGTGCTCGGGATCCCGGCGGGGGTGAAGATCCTCTCCGGCGTCTTCGCCACGAGCCCGGCCGCGGCCGGCGAGCTCGCAGCATCGTTCCTCGCGGCAGGGGGTGGCGCGACCGTCGAGGGGGAGGTCGTCGACCTCGACGAGGATGCCTACCGGCGGGGGATCGTCGCTCCCCGGCTGTTCGGCCACCTCCGCGTCCCGCGCGGACGGCGGCTGCAGGGCCGCAAGTCGCCGTCACCGCCCGAGGCGGGCGCAGCCGCAGCGGCCATCGCGGAGGACGTCGTGGAGCGCATGACGACGGGCCGCGCGTGGGTCCTCGGGCCCGGGTCCACCGTCCGGGCGATCGCCGATCGGCTCGGCGTGCCGAAGACACTCGTCGGCGTGGACGTCGTGGAGATCGGAGAGGACGGCCCCCGTGTTGTCGTCGCCGACGCCGCGGAGGCGGACCTCCTGCGCGTCGTCCGGGCCGGGCCGGCGACGATCGTCCTGACGCCGATCGGCGGCCAGGGCTTCCTGCTGGGGCGTGGGAACCAGCCGATCTCGGCGGCGGTCCTGCGGGCAGCAGGCCCCGATGCCATCCTCGTCGTCGCCACCGCCGAGAAGCTGGCGGCGCTCGGCGGACGGGCGCTCCTCGTCGACACCGGCGATCCCGCGCTCGACGCGGCTCTCGCCGGCCATGCCCGGGTGGTGACCGGGGACCACGAAGCCGCGATCGTGCGGATCGCAGCGGCCTGATCGAACGGAGGGACCCATGGGCAGCGTGCAGGACCGAGCGGCCATCGTCACCGGAGCCGCATCGGGGATCGGGCGAGCCGTGGCGCGCCTGCTGGCGGCGGAGGGGGCGCCGGTCGCGCTCGTCGATCTCGACGCGGCGGGCGCTGCCGCGGTGGCCCGCGAGATCCTGGCGACCGGTGGCCGCGCCATCGCGGTCGTCGCCGACGTTACCGCGGACGCCGACTGTCGCCGGGCGGTGGAGGCCTGCGCCACGGCGTTCGGGCCGCCCCGCATCCTCGTCAACAGCGCCGGGCTGGTCCGGCGGACGACGGTCGTGGAGACACCCGAGGCGGAATGGGACCTCGTGATGGCGGTCAACGTGAAGGCGATCTACCTGCTCGGGCGCCACGCCATTCCGGTGATGGCCGCCGCCGGCGGCGGCGCCATCGTCAACGTCGGGTCAGGCTGGGGCATCAAGGGCGGTCCGCGCGCCGCCAGCTACTGCGCGTCGAAGGGCGCGGTGGTCAACCTGACCCGGGCCATGGCGATCGACCACGGGCCCCAGGGGATCCGGGTCAACTGCGTCTGCCCCGGCGACACCGACACGCCGCTCCTCCGCTCCGAGGCGGAGCAGCTGGGCGAGGACCTGGCGGCCTTCCTGGCTTCCTCGGCCGAGCGGCCGATCCGCAGGCTGGGAACACCGGAGGACACGGCCCGGGCGGTCCTCTACCTGGCGTCCGACGCGGCGTCCTGGGTCACCGGCACGACGCTCGTGGTCGACGGAGGCGGGCTCGCCTGACCGAGCGCAGCCGCACGTGCAGCGCCCGGCCGGGCGCCACGGGAACGGGGTGTTCGGCGTATCGTGGCGCGGACCAGCCAAGGCCCCGCGCGGGCATCCCCCGAGGACCCCAGTGACGGACGAGATCCCGAACCCGACCGCGCCCGATCCGGAGCAGGACCCGCCAGTGCCCGATCCGGAGCCGAACCCGACCACGCCCGATCCGGCGACCCCGCGACCGGGGCGCGCGGTGTCGTCGGCGGAGACGCGGCCGCGACGTCCCGACTACCGGGGCGAGGAGCTGGACCCCGAGCGCGGTCCGGGCCTGGGCTGCTTCTGGTTCCAGGTGATCGTCCTCGGCTTCTTCATCGTGCTGATCCCGATCGGCCTCGAGCTGAACTGGCCGTTCGAGCTCCTGGCGTCTCCTCCTCTTCGTCGTGATCGGCCTGCTGCTCCTCACGGGGCAGTCGGTGATCTTCCTGCTCCGCCTCGTGGCCGCGGATCGGCGTTCGCAGGGCCGCCGGCGACCGCTGGCGAGCTCCACGAAGACGGTCGGCGAGATCGAGGACGCGATGGATCCCGCCGCCGCAGCCCAGCCCGCCGACGCTGAGGCGGCCGTGGCCGTCGCCGAGCCCGAGCCGCGCTCGAGCCCGCCGTGCCGAGCCGCGCCGAGCCGGCCGGCCGACCAGGTCGTCGAGTCAGCGGCCCGAGCCGAGCCGTCCGCCGACCGCCGACGCCACATTCGAGCCCGCGGAGCCGCGCGGCGGAGATCCGGTCGAGGCGATGGAGCCGGTCGCGGCGGATGCAGCCGAGGCCGCCGAGCCTGCCGCCGCCGAGCCAGCCGCCGCCGAGCCCACCGCCGAGCCCGCCATCGCGAGCGAGCCGGCCCGACCGGAGGAGCCCGATCCGGGCGTGCGACAATAGGCCCGACGGCACGTCCCTGGGGCCGCGCCGCGTCGTCCAGCATCCACGCCAGGAGGAGGGAGTCAGCCGGTGCCGGTTCTCGCGACCTTCTTCAATGTCCGTCGTGGCCGCGACTCCTTCTTCAAGTTCTTCATGCGCTCGATCTTCCCGCGCCAGGTCGGCGAGTACGAGGAGAAGTTCGGGATCAAGTTCCTGGGCTGGTACAACGTCGCGTACGGCTGGGACTACGACAACGTCATCCTCCTCGAGCTCCCCGACTACGCCACGATCGACAAGCTCGAAGCCGACGCCGGGACGGCCGCCCTCGGGCATCGCGCCGGCGAGTGGATCTTCGAGCGCCACCACGCGATGTTCCTGCGCGAGCGCATGGGACCCGACCTCAAGTACTTCGGCATCGAGACCCTCGGCAAGGACGGCGGCTGACGGCGGCGAGCCCGACGCCGGCCCCGGACCAACCTCACGACCCACCCGACCACAAGACCCGCTCAGCCCGCCTGGATGAAGAAGGAGAGCCCGCCATGGACGTGAACCGCGCCGATCTTCTCGGTGAGCTCGCCCGCGACGCGGCGCTCGAGCGCTCCGACTTCCTCGCCCAGGCCGGCCGGCAGCTCGATCGCTTCCTGGCCGCGAATGCCGCCCGGATCGACGAGATCGGTGGCCTGACCCTCATCGACGACGATCCGGACTATCTCTCGATCGCTCCCGACCTGACGTTCCGCAGCCGCACGCGGTACCAGGACGAGGAGACGGGCGAGTGGATCAGCGAGACGGAGGTCATCGAATCGGCCGCCGAGCTCGTGGAGCTCTACAACCCCTCGGATGTCTACGCCGCGTTCGCCGAGGCGGCCCGCGAGGCCGCTGGCATGGGGCCCGAGCCCACGGCCGCCGAGGACCTGATGAGCGTGGCCGGGATCTCGCCCGACGAGACCATCCCACCGCGGGGCGAGGATGCCTACGCGGCGGCCGCCGACGACTGGGCGGCGACGCAGCCCGCCGTCGCCGACGACGCGGAATCCGCGGCCCATCGTCTCTACGACATCGCCCTCACGTTCCAGGAGCGGAGCCAGATCGCCGAGGCGCGCATCCTCGAGCAGTTCGAGGCGATGGTCGGGGACCTGGCCGTCCATCTCGGCGACATCATCGTCGTCGATGATGATGATGAGCGGCTCACCTTCACGGGCGCCGGCCGGCTCGTCGCCGAGGTCATCCCCGAAGGCGCCGAGCGCGAGTGGCGGACGCTCGGCTCGCCGGAGGAGCTCGTCGAGTTCTACGACCCGACCGATGTCTTCGGCGACGTGGCCGACGCGATCGCCGAAGCCTATCCTGCCGTCGCGCCGGAGCCCGACGACGAGGACGACGAGGACGACGAGGCCGACGAGGCCGAGGCGACGACGAGGCCGAGGGCGACGACGAGGCCGACAAGGACCGCTGACCCGACGGATCAAGGCGCCCTGGGCCCGACGTTCGGGAACGGCCATGCAGCTGGTCGAGGCCGAGCTCCTCGAGAGCCGCCGGATCCTGCCCGGCCAGTGGCTCCAGCAGTACCACGCGCCCGCGCTCGCCAGCGCGACCCGGGCGGGCCAGTTCGTTCACGTCCGCACGGGCGACTGGTCGGGCCTCGTCCTGCGCCGTCCGTTCACCGTGAACACCGCGGACCCCGCCACGGGCGCCATCTCGATCCACTTCCGGGAAGTGGGGAGAGGGACCGCCTGGCTGACCCGGATGCGGCCCGGCGATCGCCTCGACATGCTTGGGCCGCTGGGCCAGGGCTTCCAGGTGGACTCGCGCAGCCGGCACCTGCTCCTGGTCGCCGGCGGTCTCGGGATCGCCGATGTCCGCCTCCTCGCCGACGAGGCGCTCCGCGACGGGCGCCACGTCGTGCTCCTCTACGGGTGTCGTGACGCATCCGAGGTCTACCCGAGCTCACTGCTGCCCGACGAGATCGAGTACGTGGTGGCGACCGACGACGGCAGCGTGGGTCACCACGGGTTCGTGACGGACCTCGTGGAGGAGTACGAGGCGTGGGCCGACCAGGCCTTCGCCTGCGGTCCGCTTGCCCATGCTCCGCGCGCTGGTGGCCGTGGCGGCGGGACGGAAGGGGCGCCTCGGCGTCGCCACGCTGGGGCGCAAGCGCGGGGGCGGGAAGCCGGTCCGCGTGGGCTCCCCGGAGGCCCGTCGCAAGGCGTTCCTCCAGGTGGCAATGGAGCAGAACATGGGCTGCGCGGTCGGGGCCTGCCTCGGCTGCGTCGTGTGGGGCGTCGAGGGACCGCAGCGGGTCTGTCGCGAGGGGCCGGTCTTCGCCAGTGACGAGATCGACTGGGACGCCACCGCCGGTGCCGGGGCCGAGAAACGATGAAACCGAAGCGCCGCGTGGTCACGCACGGGAAGGGACCGGGAAGCGGGAGCGGCGCGAGCGCCGGGGGGGCCGCGGGCCGGGCGAAGCGGACGCCGACGGTGCGCACGATCAGGAGCGCGATCGTCGAGCCGAAGGGCGGCCGGTCGGGCGGAGCAGGGGCCGCGGTGCGGTGCCACCGATGCGGTGCCACCGGTGGCGGCGCCGCGGGTGCTCGCTCGTCGCCGGTCGTGGCCCTCGGCAGCCCCGCGATCGCGCCCCCGGCTCCCGGCGGCCGGCGGTCCGGCGCGCCGTCCGGCTTCGACCCCGCGAGCGTGAACCTGGCGGTCGATCTCGGCCGCGGCCTCGTCCTCGCGAACCCGATCCTCGTCGCCTCGGGGACCTTCGGCTATGGGGTCGAGTACGCGGACGTGGTCGACGTTCAGCGGATCGGCGCGATCTGCTGCAAGGGCACGACCCTGCGGCCCCGGGCCGGGAACCGGCCACCGCGGGTCACCGAGACGCCGGGCGGGATGCTCAACTCGATCGGCCTCCAGAACCCGGGGATCGACGCGGTCCTCGAACGGTACGCGCCGCTGTGGGCGACCTGGGAGGTCCCGGTCATCGTCAACGTCGCCGGCGAGTCGATCGAGGACTACGTCGGCGTCGTCCGCAAGCTCGACCTCGTGCCGGGCGTGGCCGGGGTGGAGCTCAACATCAGCTGCCCGAACGTGGGCAAGGGCGGGCTCCAGTTCGCCATCGACCAGGACGCCGCGGCCGCCGTGACCCGGGCGGTGCGCCGGGCCACCGACCTGCCCCTCATCGTGAAGCTCAGCCCGAACGTGTCCGACATCCGGCCGATCGCCCGGGCGGTCGCCGACGCGGGCGCCGACGCACTCTCTGCCGTCAACACGCTCTCGGGAATGGCGCTGCGCGCCGACCGGACGGGACCGTTCCTGGGCAACACGTACGGCGGGCTGTCCGGGCCGGCGATCAAGCCGGTCGCCCTGCGGATCGTCTACGAGATCGCCCAGGTGGTCGAGATCCCGATCATCGCGATCGGCGGGGTGACCGGGCTCGACGACGTCCTGGACTACCTCGCGGCGGGCGCGGTCGCCGTCCAGGCCGGGACCGCGATCTTCGCCGACCCGACGCTGCCGGTTCGCCTGGTCGATGAGCTGGCCGCCGAGTGCGGGCGGCGCGGTCTCGCCTCGTACGGACCCCTGGTCGGGACGGCGCTCCCGCGGCGACCGGGCACCCCGTCGGCGAAGCGGCGTCGAGTACCGGCCGTAGAGGGGGGTGGCGCGTGAACGTCGACGCGCTGGACTTCTACGGGGCGTTGACCGGTGTGTTGTGGATCGCGCTCGCGGTGGCGATCGGGGTCTGGGTCTGCGCGGCGATCTGGGTGCTGAGCCGGGCGGTCTCGCGGCGACTGGAGCGCCGCTACCTGCCGGGCGTGATCGCGCTGGAGCCGGCGCCGGTCGGGGCTGGCCGAGGACGCGGGACCGTGGGCCTGCTCCGCCTGCAGCTCCGTCAACCCGCCCACGACGATCGCCTGCTACCGGTGCGCCGCCGCGCGACCCACCGACGCCCCCGAGCTCCGTGAAGCGGCGACCGACCCGGGCATCTACCATCGCCCGGGGCCGCGGAACGAGTTCGACCCGTCGCGCTATCGCGGCCCCGGGGCGCCGCCTCCGGTTGCCGACCCGTCAGCAGCGCCGCCCGCCGCGCCCGCCGCGCCGCCCACCTCGCCGCCCGCGAGGCCGCTGGGAGATCCATCGTGACCCTGACGCAGCTCGTCCTCGCCTGGCTGCTCGCGATCAACGTCGCCACGGCCGCCGCCTACGCGTACGACAAGCTGGCCGCACCGCGGGGCGCACGCCGGGTTCGCGAGCGGACGCTCTGGATCCTGTGCCTGGCCGGTGGGGTCGGCGGGGCGTGGCTCGTCTTCTTCGCGATGCGCCACAAGACGCAGCACCGCAGCTTCTGGATCGTCCAGTCGATCGCAACCGTGGTCTGGGTGGCGATCCTGCTCGGGCTGGTGCTCGGGTGAGCTCCGCAGCCGTCCTCGGCTTCCTCCCGAGCCAGCACGGCTTCCGCTTCGCGAACCGCTGGCCCCACGGCCCCACCGTCACGTTCGGTCCGTTCGACCCGCGCATCCTCGGGGTCGGCGATGCGTCCGCCGGCCTGTGCGGCGGCATGGTGGCCACGGTCCGGGACCTGTTCGAGGCCGGGATCGCGATCCCGGCCGACGCCGAGCCGCCGGCGAACGGGAGCCCTCGCTTCCGGGCGATCGTCCGACGCCAGGTCCAGTCGCTCGACTGGGGGAGCGTCCCGGTCCGCTACTGGGACCTCCAGGCGTGCCGGCCCGACCCGCCCCGCGGCCTCGCCGCGCTCCTCGGCCGGGAGCCCGCCCGGATCGTCGCGGTCCGCGACGAGTGGCCGCAGATCCGCGCCGACATCGACGCCGGGTCGCGCTCCGATCGTCGGCCTCGTCCGGGTCGCAGGCTGGTCGCCCCGGCTCCTCTCTGCGAACCACCAGGTGCTCGCCTACGCGTACGACGAGGACGCCGCGGGGTTCCGGATCCGGGTCTACGATCCGAACCATCCGGGTCGCGACGACGTCGAGCTGGTCGGCCGTGGTACCGGCCATCGGAGCCCGGAAGCGAGCGCCCGCGCACCTCGGCCCGACGCGCGTCGGCTCGCCCAGTCGACGGGCGAGGCGCTGCTCGGCTTCTTCCGCCAGCGATACTCGCGCCCTCGCTCGCTGGCCGGCCTGGAGGTGACCGGGCTCAGCCCGTAGAATTCCGGCCATGACCACGATCCGGCCCGCCATCGATGCCGCCGCCCGAGCCGCCGTTGCCGAGCGCACGGAGGCCCTCTTCCGGCGGGCCGGCGCCCTGAAGGACGGCCACTTCCTGCTCAAGTCGGGCCGCCACAGCGAGCGCTACCTGGAGAAGTTCCTGCTCCTCCAGGACCCGGCCGTGACGAGCGAGCTGTGCGGCTTCTGGGCGGCCGCGGCGCGCGGCGGAAGGACGGCACGCCGCTCGTCGACGTCGTCGCCGGCCCGACGACCGGCGGGATCGTCCTCGCCTTCGAGACCGCCCGCCAGCTCGGCGTCCGCGGCATCTTCGCCGAGGAGGTCCGCGACGCCGACGGGAACAACGCACCGCGAGTTCCGGCGCGGCTTCCGGATCGAGCCCGGCGAGCGGGTGCTCCTCGTCGACGACATCCTCACGACCGGCGGCTCGCTCCTGGCGATGGTGCCGGCGGTCGAGGCGGCCGGCGGCGAGATCGTCGCCTGCTTCGTCATGGCCGACCGCTCCGGCGGGACGGCAGTGCTCGCCTCACCGACCACGGGCGGCGCTACCCGTGCAGGGGCTCTGGCAGCTCGAGATCCCGACGTTCGAGCCGGGCACCGACGACCTGTCCGCGCTGCGCCGACGGGACGCCGCTGTACGCGCCGGGGAGCACGGGGACCGCCGCCGGCTGACGAGGGGGCCCGGCTTCGGGCCCCCTCGGGCCCGCGGGGCCGCACAGCGCCGCGGTCACCCCGTGCAGGACGTTCTCGCGCTGCAGGACCAGGTGGCCCGCCCATCGGCGTCGAAGGACCAGGCGAACGGCACGTCGAAGAATGGCCCGACGCGGTCGTCGAGGACGGGGCACCACGCTCCCTGGAAGAGCCCCACCCAGACCACGTGAGCCCTATCCGGGGAGACCGCGAACGGCACGTCGAGGTGGGGAGCGAGGTTGCGTCCGAACTGCTGCAGCGCCGAGCTCATCGACGCATGTTCCTCGGCCGGCGGTCCCAGCCGGCCGTCCACCATCTCGTCCGAAGCAGTCCCGTCGGGCGTCCTGACGGCGCGCACGAGGCGGCCCACGCCCATCTGCGCCTCCTCCCGACGGGGAGCCGGGCGACGTGAGCTCGCCCGGACGTCTCCTCAGCGACCGGTCGCCCGCGCCCGGATCAGCTCCGCGTAGGCGGGCACCGAGTCGCGCATCTCCCGCCTGAGCTGGCGCCGGACGAGCGGCCCCGCGAGCGCCGACGTGATCCGCGACGGGAGCTCGAGATCGACCTCGTCGACCTCGTCGGTGCCGTCGCCCGCCGGCGTCATCGTCTGCGTCCAGGTCACGCGCGGCCCGCCGTCGTACGTCGTCCGCGTTCGCAGGTACGTCGGGCGCCGCGCCTCGAGGACTTCGACCGTGCCGCCCATCGACCGCCCGAGGAACGTCGAGTGGAAGCGGTAGGTCGTCCCCGCACTCTCGGGCGCGCCCGAGGGGGGCGACATGTCCTTCACCGACGACATGTACCGCGGTATCAGGGTGATGTCGATTGCGACGTCGAAGACGGCCTGGATCGGCGCGTCGTGGTGGCAGACGGTGCGGATGTGCTCCATCTCGATCCTCCCCGGCTGGCATCGCGGCGGAGTGCAGCCACGCGTCAGGCTGCCCGCGATCCGGGCGGCGGTCGAGAGGCGAATGGCCTACGCCACGATCTGGGCTGAGCGCTCCTGCCGTCCGGCACTCGACGGCGGCGACCCGCGGCGCCTACGTTGGCCGGCGGCGGGACGCGTTGACGCGCGGTCCGCGCACCGGCCGCCGGGACCGCGCCGAGCCACTGGCGAGACCGACCCGCGCGCAGGCGTCCCGAGGAGAATCGCGCCATGCGCCGCCGCACCACGCTCGCTCTCGTCGCCGGCGGGGCCGCCGTTGTCGTGGCAGCCGGCGCCATCGCCCGCTCCCGCGTTCGGGGACGCGGACCTGCCATTCCGAAGCCGGTCACCGGCATCTTCCCGAACGGGATGGCCTACGCCCGTTGGGGCACCGGTCCGAAGACGCTGCTGTTCATCCCGGGCGGCCCCGGCAACGCCGCTCCCGGCGGGATGTCGGTGCGGATGTTCCCACTGCTCCGCCGCCTGGTCGAGGACGGGTACACCGCCTGGTATGTCGCCCGGAGGCGGGACATGCCGAAGGGCCACACGATCGCCGACATGGCCGACGACTACGCCCGACTGGTCGCGGACGAGCTCGGAGGGAAGGTCGACCTCGTCGTCGGCGTCTCCTATGGCGGCATGATCGGCTTCTACCTGGCCGCGCGCCATCCCGAGCGCTTCGGTCACATCGCCATCGCCGTCGCCGGGTACGAGGTAGGCGAGCAGGGCAAGAGCCTCGACTACGACTTCGCCCGACTGATGAGCGAGGGCAGGAACGGCGAGGCCGGGGCCCTGATGGTCAGGAACATGGCGCCCGGACTGCGGGTGCCGGGTGCCGCCCGTGTCCTGGGCGCGGTCATGGGTCGGATCATGGCCGGGGAGGCCCACCCATCATTCGCGAGCGACGTCATGGTCGAGGCCGAGGCGGAGGTCGCGTGCGACGCCCGGGACGTCCTGCCCGCCATCGCCGTGCCGGTGCTGCTCGTGTGCGGCGACGAGGACCTCTACTTCTCGAAGGAGGTCTACGACGAGACGGCCCGGCTCATTCCCGACTGCACGCTCCGGATGTACGAGGGTGCAGGGCATGTCGGGGCGACGCGCGACGGGCGCTTGCCGCAAGACGTCCTCGACTTCGTCCGGCAGCGGAAGGCGCCAGGGCTGGGGTCAGGCGGGGAGCTGCCGACGGTCCGAGGTGAGCCCGTCGGCGTGGTCGCGGGCTGATCGGTCCAGAGGCTGCTCGTCGAGCGGTGCAGCAGGCCACTGGAGCGCTCGGGCCGATCGCCTCTCGACGTCGGCGCTTCTCCCGGCCATCGTGGGCGCGGGCGGCGACCCCCAAGCGTCGCGCGAACGTCGCGCCACCGCCAGCGTCGGCACCGGGTCGACCGCCGTACCGGGAGGGAGCGGGCCATGTTGCAGGAGACCGAGCTGCTGCTGTCGCTGGCGGAGATCGCCGGTGTGTTCGTCGGTTTCGGGGCCCTCATCGCCGTGCGGGGCAGTGCGGCGGGCGAGCCGCAGGAGGTCGCGCCAATGCGCCTCGTGGTGGGGTTCGGGATGTTGACCGTCATCGCAGCCCTCGCCCCGGTGACCCTCGGCCGGTATGACCTCACTGCCCACCAGGTCCTGGCGCTCAGCAGCGTGCTCGTCCTGAGCGGCACCGTGGGGCTCCTGTTCATCTTCGTGCGCGCGCCCGAGTACAAGGCGGCCGTCGCGATCGTGATGCCGGCGCGCCCGCGGACCCAGAAGCTCATCGAGGACGTCGCCTGGCTGCTCATCGGAGGGGGGTCGGCCCTCGCCCTGGTCGTCATCGCGCTGGGCGTGGCCCCGGAGCTCGAGGCGGCGCTCTACCTCACGGTCGTCGCGCTTCTCCTGGTGGTCGCCGCCTGGACCCTCCTGTGGCTCGTCTTCGCGGAGCGACGCCCCGCGAGCGCATGAGGCGGCCGCCAGAGTTCGCGGGGCATCCGGCTCTGGCGCCGGATGCCGGAGGCGCGCACGCTGGTGGCGGCGGGAGGGCCTGGCCTGCGTCGCGATCGCACTGGCGGCGCCGTCAGCCCGGCCGACCGCCGGTCGCGGAGGTGGCGGGACATGCCGGACACGGAGCTGTTCCTCTCGCTGGCGGAGATCGCCGGCGTGTTCGTCGGGTTCGGGGCCCTCATCGCCCTGCGGAGCGGCGGCCCCGGCGGTAGCTTCGACGTGCTGGTGATCGGCATGGTCGTCTGGATCGCGATCGCGGTCGTGATCATCGCGCTCGCGCCCGTGGCTGTCGGCGGCTTCGGCGTCGCCGGGCACCCGCTGTGGCTCGCCTGCAGCCTGATCGCCCTGCTGGTCTTCTTCGCGGGCGACGAGGTGGTCGCGCGCGCCTCGCGGGAGCGGCAGGCGTTCCTCGCCGTGGCGCCGATGCGGCGGCGCTGGAAGGGCGAGCTCGCCACCGGTGTGGTCAGCTGGATCCCCGCGACCCTGGCCCTCGGACTCGTGATCCTCGGCGTGCTCCCGGAGCATGAGGGGGCCCTCTACTTCGTCGCGTCGGCGCTGCTGCTGCTCGGAGCCGCGCTGCTCCTGCTCCAGGCCGTCTTCCGCATTGGGTACGCCGCGTGGGGGGTGCCGCTCGCGGCGGGTGAGGATCCACCCGTCGCGCCGGCGTGACGCCGCGGGCGACGCGGGCGACGCGGGCGGCCGGCTCGAACGCGCGGGCGACCCTCGCGCCGCCCGTCACGTCGGCTGGCTCGCGCCTCCCTCGCGGTGGCCGGCCGGCGCGTCCACCCAGGCCCGGATGAACTCGCCGATCTCGCGGTTGGCGCGGCGCGCCTCGGGCAGGAACGGCGCGAACACGTGGAAGACGTGCATCATCCCCGGCCAGACGACGAGCCGCGCCTCGACACCGACGGCCGGGCGCGCTCGCAGGGGCCGCCACGTCGTCGAGGAGGATCTCGTGGTTGCCGACGTGGACCTGCTGGGGAGCCTGCGACTGGTCGAGTAGTGGGGTCAGCTCGCCGCCCTCGGGCCTCCGTGCGAGCGCGCGAGCGGCCGCGGGCGGCGGCGCTGCCGCGCAGGGTCAGGCGGGCTTCGGTTTCGGCTGCTTCGGCTTCGGCGGTCGCTTGGGGGTCTTGTCGCCCATCGGGTACCTCCTCCTTGGAGTGTAGCCCGCCGCCTACGCGACGAGGAGCCGATCCCGTCCGGCCGCCTTGGCCTCGTAGAGCGCGGCGTCGGCCTGGGCCACGAGCTGCTCGGGTGAGCTGGTCTCGCTGTCCCGGTAGGTCGTGCCCCCGACGCTCACGGTGACAGCGACCCGCTGCTCGCCTTCCATGAGCGAGGTCTCGCCAACCGCGCGCCGGATTCGCTCGCCGATCTGGCGGACGTCGTCCACGCCCGCCCCCGGCAGCAGGACGAGGAACTCCTCGCCGCCGTAGCGGACCAGGACGTCGCCCTCGCGGATGACGCGGCGACAGGCGCGCGCAACCGCTCGCAGCACGCGATCGCCGACGAGGTGCCCATAGACGTCGTTGACGGCTTTGAAGTGGTCGAGGTCGAGCATGATGATGCCGAGGGGCGCCTCGGCGCGGACCGCGCGGGAGTACTCCTCGTGGAGCCGGGCCATGCCGAACCGCCGGTTGTAGGCTTCGGTCAGGGGATCCACCGCGGCGAGCCGCTCCAGGCGGTCGTGGGCCAGCGCGTTGTTGACGGCGAGCCCAAGGTCGGCCCGGAACTGCTCGATGAGCGGGAGGGCGTCCTTGTCGAGGGCCGAGGCCGAGGCCAGGACGATGGCGCCCAGGGCCACGCTCTTGAAGATGATCGGGGCGACGACGACCTCGCGCGCCGGCTGGCCCACGAGCACCGAATCGATGACGGCCTCGGGCGCCGCCACGGTCATGCGCTCGACGCGCCCCGTGCGCAGGGCGCGCCGGACGTGGTCGTTCGTGCCGATCTCGCCCGACATGCGCAGGCCGTGCGTGGCGAGGGGCTCGACCGCGTCCTCGCGAACCACGAGGATCATGCCGGCATCGGCGCCGGTGTGGCGCAGGAGGCCGTCGAGGGCGGCGTCGCCCAGGCCCTCGAGCTCGAACTCACTGGAGAGGACGCCGCTGAAGTCCCGCATCGCCTGCTCGACCGCGTGGGTCCGGGCAAGGGTGCGAATGAGGCGGTTGAACGACCCGGCCGCCGCGCCGACCTCGTCGGCCGAGTCGACCGGCAGGGCGCACGCCTCGGGGTCGCAGGCGCTCCAGTCCTGGGTGTAGACGGCCTGCCCGAGGCGCTCCTCCACGGTTCCCATCCGGTCCGCGAGCAGTCGCAGGCGGCGCCCCACCACGAGGCGAGCGAGCGCGAAGTTCACCGCGCCCACCACGAGACCGGCGGTGACGGTGCTGGCGAAGAAGAGCGGGGTCAGGATGCGGTCCGCCGGCAGCCCCAGCAGGAGGCAGAAGGGCGGGAAGACGAGCCCGATCATGAGCCCGAACCCGGTCATCCAGATGGCGAGGTCGACGAAGACCTTGGAGGTGAGGCGCGGCATGTCGTTGGGCGCTCCGAAGCGGATGGGTGGACGCGCAGCCGAACGATGCGCCGGCGGTGCCAGCGGGCACAGGACGCGATGGTCCGGGTGGGTCCGGTACGGTCGGGGCACCCGTGGCTCGACCGCCAGTACCGAGGAGGGGCGCCCCCTACTTCGTGACGGCCCGGATGGCGTCGACGAGCTCCTGGTCGCCGACGACGGCCTCGAACGAGCCGGTGATCGTCCCGTCGGCACCCACGACGAACAGCCACGGCTCGGTCGGGATCCCGTAGGCGTTGGCCGCCTCGACCGGGACGAAGTTGCCGTCCTGGAGGACGGGCTGGAGTCGGCCGTCCTTGTAGACGAGCTGGTACGGCTCGACGGCGACCACGCGGATCGGGGCGGCCTCCACGGCCTGCTTGACGACGTCGATCGTGGGGCCGCACTGGGCGCTCTTGCAGAAGGCCGGCGTGATGAAGGCGAGCAGGAACGGCTCCCTGGCGGCGAGGGCGTCGTCGAGCGAGGTCCCGTAGAAGTCCGGCTCGGGTGTCGGGTCCGTGGAGATCCTTCGGACGTCGCCACCGACGTCGGCGAGCGTGAGCGTCTTCAACGCGGGCGCGGCGTCACCGACGCGCGGCCCGAAGCCGCCCTCGGAGACGGTGAACTGGAGCTTCGCGCCGGTTGTCACGCCGGTGGAGGGGTCGCGAACGGCGACGGCAGCGCCCCACGGTCCGGGCTGCGTCAGCGTGGGAGTCGTGACATAGAAGGCGCGCTGTCCCGCGACGCCCCAGGCAAAGCCCGGCGTGACGATCTCCGTGGGGGTCGCGGGGTCGGCGCAGAGGTCGAAGAAGCCGATCTCGACCTCGAGGGTGTCGTCGGCGATCGGGCGGTTCTGGTCGTCGACCAGGGCGAAGAGGAGGCGGCTCTCGCCGACGAGCTTCTCCGAGCTGGCCAGGACCGGGATGATCCCGCTCGTCGTCACCTGGCCGGGCGTTGGCCAGCCGGGGAAGGCACCGGCGTCGCAGGCCGCTGCCAGGCCCGCCGAAGCGCCCGACGAGATGGCCGTGGGCGTCGCGCCGGCCGTCCCGGCCGGCTCACCCGCTGACGTGCAGGCAGCAAGGACGATGGCCAGCAGCAGGGTGGCGCCGAGGAACGAGCGGGGGAGGCGGCGCGGCGTCCGCGCAAGGTGGGGCACCGGTGGATGCTAGCGTGAAGTCCCGGAGTGCGCCCGCCGCGTCGCCCGGGACCGCCCGCCTTGGTCCGGGGGCCGGCACGGTACAATCCGCCCCGCTCGTCCCGAGCACGTCGCACCGGCGGTTCCGAGTCCCCGCCGCCGGCCGGCGGCCGCGGACGTCACGTTCCCGGAGGTTCGGTGACCCGCTTCCAGAAGCTCGTCGCAGCGACGCTGGCGATGACCCTTGCCCTCGTCATCGTCGGGGTCATCGTCCGGGCGACCGGCTCCGGGCTCGGCTGCCCGGACTGGCCCTTCTGCTACGGCGAGGTGATCCCGCCCCTCGAGTTCAAGGCCTGGGCGGAGTGGATTCACCGTCTCATCGCCGCGGTCATCGGCGTGATGGCGCTGGGCATCGTGATCCTGGCCGTGGTCGACCACCGGGATCGTCGCGGCGTCGTGGCGGCGTCCGTCGGCCTCGTGGCGCTCGTCGGCTTCCAGGCCTGGCTTGGCCGCGAGACCGTGCGCCTCGGCAACTCGGGAGCGTCGGTGACCGCGCACCTTGCGGCGGCCATGGCCGTTGTCGGTCTCCTTGCGTTCCTGCTCGTGCGGGCGGGCTACCCGGCGCGGCTCCCGGGGGGCGGCAGGAGCCAGCGTCTCACCCTGCTCATCGCGTTCACGGCGGTCGCCACGTTCGTCCTGCTCATCTACGGCGCGAACGTGACCGCTGCCGCCGCGGCGCTCGTCTTCCCGGACTGGCCGCTCATGGGTGGCGCGCTCGTCCCGCCGTTCTGGGACATGCCCGTCGGCGCCGCGAACCTCGCCCTCACCCACGCGCTCCACCGCTACGTCGGCGTCGTGGTCGGGGTGGCGCTCGCCGGGACCTGGGTGGTCGCGTGGCGGGGTCGCCGCGCGGGTCGGGTCGATGCGACGCTCTTCCGTCTGATCACGATCGCAGCTGTGATCTACCCACTCCAGGCGGTCGTGGGCGCCCTCCAGGTCTGGACCCGGCTCGCCCCGTGGACCCAGACGCTCCATGTCGCGCTCGCCGCGTTCGTCTGGACGGCCGCGATCAGCGCCACGTTCGTCAGCTACTACGGCGCACGCGCGCGGCGGGGCCGGCCCGGCTCGAGATGGCCCGGCGGTGAGTACGCCAACGAGCCCGACTCCCCAGGTCCCGGCGCCGCTCGGCTCCGCGCGAGGCGACACGATCCGCGCCTACATCGCGCTCACCAAGCCCCGGATCATCGAGCTGCTCCTCATCACCACGGTGCCGGCGATGGTCCTCGCGACGCGCGACCTCCCGGGCACCGTCGACTGGATCGCATGGGGCTGGCTCGTCGTCTGGACCCTCGTGGGCGGCACGCTCGCGGCCGGCAGCGCCAACGCCATGAACCAGTACCTCGACCGCGACATCGACATCCTCATGACCCGCACGCGCCGCCGCCCCCTCCCCGCGCACTCGGTGCAGCCCAGGCAGGCCGTCATCTTCGGGGTCGTGCTCGGGGTGATCGCGATCGGGCTCCTCGCCTGGTTCGTCAACCTGGTCGCCGCGCTGCTCACCCTGCTCGCGATCGTCTTCTACGTCTTCGTCTACACGATCGTCCTCAAGCGGACGACGACCCAGAACATCGTCATCGGCGGCGCGGCCGGCGCCCTCCCGCCGGTGATCGGCTGGGCCGCGGTCACGGGGAGCGTGGAGGTCCCGGCGCTCTTCCTCTTCGCCCTCGTCTTCTACTGGACGCCACCTCACTTCTGGGCGCTCAGCCTCCGGATCGCGAAGGACTACGCGGCAGCCGGCGTGCCCATGCTGCCCGTCGTGCGGGGCTCGGCGGAGACGACCCGCCAGATCTTCCTGTACACGATCCTGCTCGTCGCCATCAGCCTGATCTTCTTCGCCGTGGGCAAGATGGGCCTCATCTACCTCGTCGCCGCCGTCGTGATGGGCGCCATCTTCCTGTGGCAGGCGGGGCGGCTCGCGCGCACGGTCAGCGCCGAGGGGACGACCACCGGCGCCATCCGCCTCTACAAGTTCTCGATCAGCTACCTCACGGTCCTCTTCGCGGCCGTGGCCGTCGACGCCCTGGTCCTGATCCGGATCGGCTGACCCTGCGACGGGCGCGCCCGGTGCCCCGCGCCGGTGGCAGACCCGACCGCGCACGGCTGGCCGACGCCCGCCCGCTCGCCGACGCCGGCTCCGGCCCGCTACTCGCCGACCGTGCCCGGTGACTCCAGCTCCTCCGCGAGGTCCGGCCGCCGTCGCCGCGAGACGCGACCCTCGGGATCGAAGATGCGCAGCATCACCTGGACGACCGGCCCGATCCCGAACGCGAAGAGAATCGTGCCGAGGCCGATCGTGCCGCCCAGCAGGAAGCCGATGACGAGCACGAGCAGCTCGATCGCCGTCCGGGCGCGCCGGATCGACCACCCGAAGCGGTGGTGGAGCCCCGTCATGAGGCCGTCGCGCGGTCCGGCGCCGAGGTCGGCTGCGAGGTAGAGCCCGCTCCCGAGCCCGATCAGCAGCACTCCGGCAACGCTCATCACGAGCTGGACGACCGGCACGTCCGGGCGGGGCAGGAGCGGCAGGGCCAGGTTCGTCGCGGTTCCGATCGTGGCCACGTTGAGGATCGTCCCGATCCCCGGCCGCTCCCCGAGGGGCCACCAGAGGGCCAGGACCGGGATGCCGACGAGGATGCTCACGGTGCCAAGTGGGATCCCCGTGCGATTGGAGATGCCCTGGTGGAACGCTTCCCATGGACCCAGCCCCAGGCCGGACGCGGCCATGACGGCGATCCCGACGCCGAAGATCACGAGGCCCACCATGAGGCCCGGGAGGCGGCGAAGGACGGCCCGGCCGAAGAAGCGCTCGCGCATCGGGCGATCGTAGCGGCGCGCGTGGCATCCTGACGGCGAGCGGACCGTCGGCGATGCCGCCTTCTCGGCGGGTCGTAGGCGGCCGTGCGGCTCGGAGGAGCGGCGTGCTCGAGGCAGCGTTCTGGGGCTTCGTGGCGGCATCGACCCTCATCGTCGGCGCCGTCCTTGCGATCGCCCTGCCGTGGACGCGCCGGGCGATCGGACTGGTGGCCGGCTTCGGGGCGGGAGCCCTCATCTCGGCGGTCACCCTCGACCTCACCGCTTCGGCCTTCGGGATGGCCGAGGTTCCCGTCGTCGTGGTCGGGCTGGGTGTCGGCGCGCTCGCGTTCACGGCCGGCAACTGGTCGCTCCACCGCGGCGGAGCGGTACGCCACCGCAAGCGGTCGTCGGGCCAGCAGGCGGGTGCCGATCCGCTCGGGATCGTGCTGGGGACGGTCCTCGACGGCATCCCGGAGTCGGTGGTGATCGGGATCTCGCTCCTGGCGGGCGAAGGGGTCGGGCTTGCGTTCCTGGCGGCCGTCGCGATCTCGAACCTGCCGGAGGCGATCTCGTCGACGACCGGCCTGCGCCGGGTCGGCTGGTCGACGCGGGGGATCATGGGCTTGTGGGTCGTCGTGGTGGCCCTGAGCGCGGTCGCGGCCGGGGCGGGGTTCGCGCTCCTGGTGGGCGCGCCGCCCGAGGTGACGGCGGCCATCCTGGCGTTCGCCGCGGGCGCCGTCCTGACGATGCTGGCCGACACGATGATGCCGGAGGCGTACGAAGAGGCGGGCGGCGCGGTCGGCCTCGCGACGGTGCTCGGCTACGCAATCGGGGCGCTGCTGACGCTCGTCTAGGCGCGCCCGGGGCCCGCCGCCTGGGCCCGCCGTGGCACCATGCCCTCATGGACCTGACCTTCCTCGGCGCAGCGACCACGGTGACCGGCAGCCAGTTCCTGCTCGAGACCCGGCAGGCCCGGGTCATCATCGACTGCGGGATGTTCCAGGGCGGCCCCAACGAGGGGATCCGCAACCGCGTCCCCCGGGGCTACGACCCGGCGACCCTCGACGCCATCCTCCTGACCCATGCCCACCTCGACCACTGCGGCCTGATCCCGGTGATCGTGCGGGAGGGGTTCCACGGCCCGATCCGGGCGACGGCCGGGACGATCGAGCTCGCCCGCCTGGTGCTCATGGATTCGGGCCGTCTCCAGGAGGAGTTCGCCAAGCGCGATGCCCGCTTCGAGCGCCGGAACCCCGAGAAGGCGGCGCACGACGACGCTCGCGACCACCGCCGGTTCGAGGCCGCGATCGAGGAGGCCGCGGCCGGCGCAGGGGGCGACGCCGAGGCCGAGCTGCGCGCCCAGCCCGCCGTCGCCGAGCCCGACCTCGACGAGCCGCTCTACACGGAGGACGACGCGGTCGCGGCGCTGCGCCACTTCCGGCCGATCCGCTACGACGTCGAGGAGGAGGTGGCGCCGGGAATCCATGCGACGTACCTCGACGCCGGCCACATCCTGGGTTCGGCGATCATCCGCCTCCGCGTGGCCGACGAGCCGGGCGGCCCGGAACGCGTGATCGTCTTCTCGGGCGACCTCGGCAAGCGCAACACCCCGATCATTCGCGATCCGACGAAGGTGACCGGCGCCGACTACGTCCTGTGCGAGTCGACCTACGGCGGCCGCGAGCACGAGCCCGAGTCCGAGGCGCGACGCGTGCTCGCCGAGGTCGTGCGCCTCGTCGCCGAGAGCGACGGCGTCCTGCTGATCCCCTCGTTCGCCATCGGGCGGACCCAGGAGCTCACCTGGGCGCTCGACCGGCTGGTCTCCGCGGGTGAGATCCCGGCTCTTCCGCTCTACCTCGACTCCCCGATGGCCCGCGAGGCAACGTCCATCTACCGGACGCACGCGGAGTACTACGACGTCGAGACGCGGAAGCTCCTCGAGGCCGGCGACACGCCTCTCGACTACCCAGGCCAGCGGATCGTGAAGACCGTGGAGGAATCGCGGGCCATCGCGAGGGCGCCGCGGCCGTACATGATCGTCGCCTCGAACGGGATGCTCACCGGCGGCCGGGTCCTGGGCCATCTCCGCGAGCTGATCGACGATCCGCGCGCGGTCATCCTCTTCGTCGGCTACCAGGGCGAGGGGACGATGGGCCGCCACCTCCAGGATGGGGCGACGACGGTGCGTCTCGACGGCACGATCCGGCAGGTTCGCTGCCAGGTGCGCTCGGTGAGCGGCTTCTCGGCCCACGCGGACGAGCCCGAGCTGCTCGACTGGCTGGGCGGGTTCGCGAACGGCCAGCGGCCCGGCGCTCCGGGCTTCCCGCGGCGGGTCTTCCTGGTCCATGGCGACCCGGGCCCGCAGGCGGAGCTCCTCCCGAAGGTCAGGGCGCTGGGCTTCGACGTCCACGTCCCCCACTGGCACGAGACCGTGACCCTCGACTGACCTGGCGGCGGCCCGTCGGCTACGATCCGCGTTCACAGGAGGAGGGACCCTTGGCCGTCACGCGTTCGCCTGCCCCGACGCCGATCACGCCGGAGGAGATCGCCGCCATCCGGGCGCCGTTCCGGAAGGCGACCCTGCTCCCGGCACGTGCCTACCACGACGAGTCGATCCACGCGTGGGAGACCGAGCACATCTTCCTCCGCGACTGGATCGCCGTCGCCCGCGCGGAGGAGGTGCCCGAACCCGGCAGCTTCGTCCTGCGCGACGTCCTCGGCGAGAACGTCATCGTCGTCCGCGGCCACGACGACGTGATCCGCGCCTTCTACAACGTCTGCCGCCACCGCGGCACCGCGGTGGAGGAGCGCGAGTGCGGCAAGGCCGTCCGCTTCCAGTGCCCCTACCACGCCTGGATCTACGACCTCGACGGCCGGCTGATCCGGGCCAGGCACACCGAGGATCTCGCGGACTTCAGCCTCGAGGCCTTCGGCCTGACACCGATCCGGGCGGAGACCTGGCAGGGGTTCCTCTTCCTGTGCTTCGCGGACGAGGCGACGACGCCCGACCTGCGGACCTTCATGGGCGACTGGTTCGACCACCACGAAGGCTTCGGGCGCGACATGAGCACCCTGCGGCGGGCGGCCCGGCTGACCTACGAGGTCAACGCCAACTGGAAGATCGTGGCCGAGAACTACAGCGAGTGCTACCACTGCCCTCCGGTCCACCCGCTCCTCAACAAGCTCACGCCGTACGACCTCGGCGAGGACTTCCTCGCCGACGGGCCGTGGAAGGGCGGCTGGATGGTCTTCGCCGAGGGCTGCGAGACGATGTCGATCGACGGGCAGCGGAACGGTCGCCCGCTCCTCTACGCCCGCGACGAGACCGAGGCCCGGCGGATCTACTACTACATCCTCTGGCCGAACCTCATCGTCTCGGTCCACCCCGACTACGTCCTGACCCACCAGGCCTGGCCGGACGGCCCGAACCGGAGCATCGTCCACTGCGACCTCTATGTCGACGCGGCCGACCTCGGGAAGGTCGACGTCTCCGGCGCGGTCGAGTTCTGGGACATCACGAACCGGGAGGACTACCACGTCGTCGAGATGCAGCAGCAGGGCACGCGCTCGCGCAGCTGGACGGCGGGGCGGTACTCGAACCAGGAGGCGTCGGTCCACGCCTTCGACGTGATGGTCGCCGACCGGTACGCGATGGATGGTGTGCGGACCGTCCGCGGCTGGCGGACCGAGGTGGAGGGGGCCGAGGAGAAGCGCCTCCGGGCGCGGGCGAAGGCCGCCGGGCGAGCAGCGACGACCTCCGTCCCGGCGACGCCGGCGCCCGTCGCCGAGGACTGACGGCGCCGTCGTGCCACGGCCCGCCGGCCGTGGTGGCGGCTCGGCTCGAACGACCTCACGCCCTTCTGCGCGGCACGCCGGGCGGCGAAGCGCTCGTCCGAGCCGCTCCAGCCCGCGTCGAACGGCTTGCCGGGCTCGTCCAGGTCCAGGACCAGCGGTGCGTGGTCGGACGGCGTCGGCGTCCCCTTGCGGGCCTCGCGGTCGACCTCCACGGCGACGACCCGGGCGGCCGCCGGCGCGCTGGCGAGGAGGTGGTCGATCCGCATCCCCTCGTTGCGCTGGAAGTTGCCGGCCCGGTAGTCCCACCACGTGAAGCGGCGGACGCCCGGGTTCGCCGCTCGCCACGTGTCGGCCAGCCCCCAGTCGCGAGCAGGGCCCGAAACGCCGCCCGTTCGGGTTCCGAGACGTGCGTCCCGCCGTGGGCCGCCGCCGCGTTCCAGACGTCCTCGTCGGTGGGCGCGACGTTGAAGTCGCCGCCGATGACGAGCGCGGCTCGCCGGATCCTGCGTCTCGGCCAGCCAGCGCGCCAGCCGCTCGAACCAGCGCAGCTTGCCCGCGTACCAGGGGGAGTCGACGACCCGCCCGTTCGGTGCGTATATGCTTACCATGCGAACGCCGCCACAGACGGCGCTCACCATCCGCGCCTCCGTGCCGGGATCGAAGTCGGCTTCGCCCGGAGCGGTGCCGCCCGGCCCGGAGCGGCGAACAGGCCCATCGCCGAAGTTCGTCACGGCGTCCGTGATCCCCACCCGGCTCGCGATGGCCACGCCGTTCCAGCGCCCCTCGCCGTGGTGGAGGAGGTCGTAGCCGAGCATCCGGAACGGGAGGACCGGGGCGTCGTCGTCGGTGAGCTTCGTCTCCTGCATGAGCAGGACGTCGGGCGCGGCGCGCTCCAGCCACCACTCCACCTTGTCCAGGCGGGCCTTGAGCGAGTTGACGTTCCAGGTCGCGATCCGCATCGGGTGCCTCCGGGACCGGTCGGCGTCGCGGCTCAGTAGCGCCGGCCGCGCTGCCGGGCAAGGTCGAACACGGCGGTGTCGGCGACGGCCATCACCGCCATCGTGCCGGCCTGCACCGGGTCGCTGACGACGAGGTCGACATGCCTGGTGATCGATCCGACCATGTTGAGGGCGATGATGGGGATGCCGACCGCGCGCAGCTCCTCGGCTGCCCTGCTGATGTCGCCGCCCATGATCGAGCCACCGAGGACGAGGAGGCGCGCCCGGGGCAGGTCGGCGACGGCTCGCACCGCGCCGGCGATGTTCGCCTCGCCCACGAGTGGGATGGTGTCGACCGAGATCCGCTCGCCGCGGATGTTGTGGCGGTCGGCCTCACTCACCGCGCCGAGAGCGACGTGGGCGATCTGGGCGCCGCCGCCGATCACGATGACCCGCTTCCCGAAGATCCGGCCCAGGGCCCGGGTGGCGTGGCGCTCGCGGACCTCGGGCGCGCCGGCGATCGTCGCGTCGACGCCCTCCTCGTCGAGCCCCTCGATCTCGATCTCGGTCTCGACCGCCGGCGAGCCACCGACGTCCGTCGCGCAGGCGTCGGACCGTGCTCATCGTGCGGACGGTGCCGCCCGCGGCGGCCACGATCGCAAGGATCGCCGGAAGCGCCTCGGGCCGGTCCTCGTGGACGACCCGAATCGCGACGGTGGGCGGCTCGCTCGAGGCGGCGCGGCGCGGGCTCATGGGTGCTCACTCATGGGGAGCTCGTGGGTCGCCGGCTCGTGGTCGCTTGCGGACGGCTCAGCGGTCAGCGAGGGTGCGGGCCATGTCGGCCAGCGAGCCCGGCGAGGCGAGGCCGTGCGGGTCTGTTGGATCGTGCTCGTCGAACGCGACGCCGAGGGCGGTGAGCGCCTCGCGGGTGGCGGCCGCGTCACTGGTCGTGATCATCAGCTCGCCATCGGTGTCCTCGGCCACGCCGACGATCCCGGTGATGTTGACGCCGCGGTCGGCCAGCGCCTGGGCGGCGCGGGCGAGCGACCCGGGGCGGTCGTCGAGGCGGACGGTGAACCACGCGGACATGAGGCCTCCTCTGCTGGCCCGGCCATCGTAGCGTGCCCACAGCCGAGCGGCCGCCCGGTACTCGCGCGTTCGCCCGCCGCCGCGGCGCGGCCGCGCTACGATCAGACCGTGCTCGCCGCGTCTGCAGCCCAGGTCCAGGTGTTCGGCCTCGTGGATTCGCGGCCGACCCAGGCCGCTCTCCGCTTCTTCAAGGAGCGCCGGGTCGAGGTCCACTTCGTCGACCTGCGGAAGAGGCCGATCGCTCCGGGGGAGCTGCGCCGCTTCGTCGAGCGCCTCGGCGTCCGTGCCTGCGCCGACGACGAGGGGAAGGCCTGGCAAGCCGCCGGCCTCGGCTACCTGCGCATGGACGACGTGGAGCTGGCACAGCGCCTGCTGGCCGATGTCCGACTGCTCCGCCTCCCGCTCGTTCGCCACGGCACCGCCTGCACCGCGGGTCCCGCGGCCACGACCTGGACGTCGTGGCTGAGCACAAGCTGAGGAGCCCACCATGCCCGACCCGGAACGGCAGCCCAACCCGGCCCGCGGGCTCGGCACGGAGCCATCTCCAGCTGCACGGCCGCCGGCCAACACAGAACCCCGCCACGACGTGGGTGAGCCCATCACGCCCGGGAGGGACCGGCTTCGCGCCGGCCGTCTGGTCGTCCGTCGCGCGGCGGTTGAGCGCCAGGCCCCGGCTTCGGCAGGGACGGCAGACGAGCGCTTCCTGCGGCGCCTGCGGGCCCCCTTCACGGACACCGACCCGTGGCGGGTCCTGCGCATCACCGCCGAGTTCGTGGAGGGCTTCGACGCGCTGGCCGAGGTCGGTCCGGCCGTCTCCGTCTTCGGCTCGGCCCGCGTCGAGGAGGGGTCGCCCCTCTACGAGACTGCCCGAGCCCTGGGCGGCCACCTGGCGAACGCCGGGTTCGCGGTCATCACGGGCGGCGGTCCCGGCCTGATGGCGGCGGCGAATCGCGGCTGCCACGAGGCCGGCGGCTTCTCGATCGGCTGCAACATCGAGCTGCCCGACGAGCAGTGGCTCAACCCGTGGGTGGACCTCGGCGTCGAGTTCCGCTACTTCTTCGCCCGCAAGACGATGTTCGTGAAGTACGCAGACGGCTTCGTGATCATGCCCGGCGGGTTCGGCACGCTCGACGAGTTCTTCGAGGCGCTGACCCTGATCCAGACCGGCAGGATTCGGCACTTCCCGGTCTTCCTGGTCGGGGCGGCCTATTGGGCCGGGCTGCTCGACTGGCTGCGCACGACCGCGCTGGACGCGGGGATGGTCAACGAAGGCGACCTGGGGCTGCTGCGCGTCACCGACGACGTGGCCGAGATCGCCCGCGAGATGCGCGCCTTCGTCGACGCCGAGAATGGCGTCAATACGGGACGGCGGTCTCCCACCGAAGCGCCGGGTCACTGAACCAGGGGTCCACGGAGAACGTGAGACCGTCCGAGAGGAGCCGCGAGACCGCAGTCCCCAGGCTGTTGCCCTCCGCGTCCACGCCCAGGTTGACCAGGGCGAAGAGGTCGGCCCGCCCGTCGCCGGATGTGTCCGCGGTGCTGAAGCTCGTGGCGGAGAACGGCAGGGGCAGGACCCCCGTGAAATAGCGGCGCGAGAAGGTCGCCCCGGTGCCCAGGCTGCGATAGACGACGATCTGGGTGCCGTCCTCGCCCGTTCGCCGCACGACGATCAGGTCGTCGCGGCCGTCGCGGTTCGGATCTCCAACCAGGACGCGCAGCGCAGTCGGGGGCGCGGCCTCCGTTTCCCACGTCCTGGGCGCCGTGAGCAACCGGTTCGGCGCGGCTCAGCGCAACCCGCAGGGCCGTGCCGCCGGGGACAACCGGCACGGTCGGGTCGGCGGGCACGGCCGGCGGCAGCGGTGAAAGGACGACGAGGTCGCCCAGTCCATCTCCGTTGAGGTCCCCGGCCCGGAACTCGGACGTTGACAGGTCCGCTTCCGTCGTCCACGTGCGCTTGACCGCGGCGAAGGCCGAACCGGTGGACGCAGCCACGAAGACGGACGTGCTGGGCGGATCCGGCGGCGGCGTGGGCGGGTCCGTCGGCGGAAGCGAGGGATCGGCCGGCGGCATGGCGATGCCGCCGGCGCGCATGCGCAGGACGCCCGCGTCGGCAACGCCGTCGCCCGTGAAGTCGGTGACGACGAGGCGATAGACGCCATCTCCCAGCTCGGCCGGGTCGGACGCGTCGCTCCACCACCGGGCCGCGGGAAGGAAGCCGGCAGCGCTGGCCTTCATCACCTCCAGCGCCACCCCGTCGTCGGCGCGTACGAGCTGGACGAGATCCGCGACGCCGTCGCCGTTGACGTCGCCGGCCGCCCGCCCCAGCAGGCGGTCGGGTGGGACGGTCGTGAGGACGGATCCGGCCAGGTCGCCGGCGGCCGCGGCTGCCCGGTACGGGACGTCAGACGTGTGGATGGTGGCGGTCGTCTCGCCCGTGTCGGGCGCGGCGGAGACCACGGCCAGGTCGCCCCGCCCGTCGCCCGTGTAGTCGCCCGCCCCCGGGGTGATCCACGACACGTAGCTGAAGAAGCGCCGCGCCAGGCCCTCGGCGAGGTCGCCGTGCCGGTGAACGCAGTTGATGGCGTCGCGTTGGTAGAGCTTCCAGCCGTCGAGGTTCGCCCCGCAGACGCCGGTGCCCGGTCGGTAGCCGGTCAGGAAGAAGCGCTCACCCTTGCGGAGGCTGACCCGCCACGTTGCCGCGACGGCGGCCAGGTGGGAGGCGGCGACGCGGCGGGACGGGTCGTAGACCTGGTCGATCGAGGAGTCCCGGACGTCGTAGCAGCGGCCGGCGGCGTCGCGGCCACCGCGCCAGTAGATGGCGTAGTACCAGGCGAACTGCTTGACCGCCACGGCCCCGACGCGGAGGGCGGCCACGGGGGCGCCCGCGCCCCACTCGGCGGCCATGACTTTCTCGACGTATGTTCGGAAGGGCACCGTCACGGTGCGCCTCGTCGCGGTTCGATAGACCCTGATCGACGTTGGGAGGGACGAGGGTGCTCGTCCAGCCCGTGCATCTCGCCGATCCGGCCTGGGCAGGCATCGCGCCGGGCAGCGCGAGCGCCCCGAGGGCGACCGCAACGGCGACGATCCCCCCGATGAGGCGGATACGCATTGGACGCTGGACGGTAGCGGGGCTACCGCCCGACTGTCAAACGTCAGGGGTGCGCCGGGACCATCGGGTGGTGCCGGCGCGCACCACCGAACGACCGCGTCGCACCTGCTGGCTCGACCGCGTCGCACCGCCGGACCGACCGCGTCGCGCTTGCTGGATCCCGGCCGCCCCCGTTCTCAGGGGCGCGGGAGGGCCACCTCGACCATGCCGTCGACGATACGAACGCGGTAGAAGCGGAGGCGGCGAATCCTCGTCAGGCGGCGCGCGTCGGCCTTGCGGCCGGCCGGCTCCGGCTTCGGCTCCGAGCCCGGGGGCGACCACGCCGGATGGGCAACGCCGTCGGCGTCGAGGCCGCCGGTCGTCGGCATCTGGACCGTCTCCCCGGTGGCCAGGTCGAAGCGTCCGTTGTGGAGCGGGCAGTCGACGATGCAGCCGTCGAGCCGGCCGATCGAGAGCGGCGCGGCCATGTGCGGGCAGCGGTCGTCGGTGGCCACGATGCCGTCCGGGAGATGGGCGAGCAGGATGTCGAGATCGCCCCGGCTGACGCGGACGAGCGTCCCCTCGGGCAGGTCGGCGACCGCGAGCACCGGCTCGTAGGGTGCACCGGCCGTGCCCGGGGCGGCGAGCTCGGGCGGAGTGGGGGCGACGCGGGTCATCCGGCTGACGAAGGCGCCGGGGCGGATGCCGCCGCAACGGCTGTGACGTCGGCGTCGCCCGCGGCCGGCCGGGCCGGTATGGGGCCGAGCGTCGTCCGGAGTGGCAGCTCGCGGATCACCAGGACCGCGAGCAGGGCGATGACGGCTGCGACCACGCCGAGCCAGAAGACCGAGGCGATCGCGAACGAGATGGCCTCGTAGATCGAGGTGACGATACTGGGGATGAGCGGCTCCACGATCGGCTTTGCCTGCTCTGGCACCTGGTCGAGGATGGCTGGCCCGAGGTCGGTTCCCACGCCGACCAGGTTGTCGAGGTCGAACGCGCCACCCTGACCCTGGAGCTGGTCCACGAACTGCTGGGGGATCCCGTTCGCGACGAGGCGCTCCGGCAGGAGGTTCGTCAGCTGGGACCCGAACACCGTGCCCGCGATGGCGAGCCCGATCGTGCCCCCGATCTGGCGGAAGAAGGTCAGGTTCGACGTGGCGACGCCGAGCTTCCTGAACGGCACCGCGTTCTGGACCACGATCGTGAAGACCGCCAGCGTCGGGCCGATCCCGATGCCCAGCACGAACTGCCAGGCCCAGATGACCTGCATGTTGGTGGTCGCGCCGAGGTTCGTGAACAGGTACGAGCCGATGCCGAGGAGCGTGATCGCGCCCAGCAGCAGCACCTTGTACTTGCCGGTCCGGGCCACGACCTGGCCGCTGATGATGCTCGAGGCGATCACGCCGATCAGGAGCGGCATCAGGGCGTACCCGCTGGCCGTGGCGCTCTCGCCGAGCACCACCTGGTAGTAGCGCGGCAGGAAGATGACGGCGGCGAAGAAGCCGAACGAGGCGAAGAACGTCGCGACCATGGACCCCGCGTAGGTCCGGTCACGCCAAAGGTCGAGCGGGACGATCGGCTCCGCCGAGCGGCTCTCGACGAAGAGGAAGACCGCCAGCAGCGCGAGGCCGAGGGCGATGAGCCCGCCGACCTGCGGGTCCGCCCACTCGGCGGACTGCTTGTTGGTCAGGCCGATCAGGAGCGGGATCATCCCGGCCACGAAGATCGCGCCGCCGACGTAGTCGAGGTTCATCTTCCCGTGCGGCCGTCGGATCGTGGGCAGCACGCGGGCCACGACGGCGAGCGAGAAGATGCCGATCGGGATGTTGACGAAGAAGATCCAGTGCCAGCTGATGTTGTCGGTGATGAAGCCACCGAGGGCCGGCCCGACGAGGGCGGAGAGACCGAAGACCGCGCCGAAGAGGCCCTGGTACTTGCCGCGCTCGGCCGGCGTGAAGAGATCGCCGATGACGGCCAGCGAGATCGGGAAGAGCGCTCCGGCGCCGATCCCCTGGATCCCCCGGAAGAGGATCAGCTGCTCCATCGTCTGGCTCATGCCCGACAGGGCGGAGCCGACCAGGAACGTGGTGATCCCGAAGAGGAGCAGGGGCTTGCGCCCGTAGATGTCGGAGAGCTTGCCGTAGAACGGGACGGCGATCGTCGAGGTCAGCAGGTAGATCGTGACGACCCAGGTGTAGAGGTCGTTGCCCTGGAGGTCGGTGACGATGGTCGGGAGGGCCGTGCCCACGATCGTCTGGTCCAGGGCGCCGAGGAGGAGGGCCAGCAGGATCGCCCCGAGGACCTCGAAGCGGGCGCGGCGCGAGAGCTCGATCGCCGGGTGCGCGGCACCGTGCGCTGCGCCGCCGGAAGGGGCCGCCGACGGTGCGCCGCCGGTTGGCGCCGCCGACGGTGCGCCGCCGGTTGGCGCCGCATGCTGAGCTCCACCGGTCGCCGCGCCGACGGGCGGGCTGCCTTCCATCATGACGCGGCCTCGTCGCGGATCCGCCGCACGCCGGCAGCGACCGCAAGGAGCTGGTCCGTGGGCAGCGGCCCGAGGAGCTGCTCGACCAGCTCGAAGCCCCAGCCGTCGTGCTCGGCGATCGTGGCCCGGCCCTCGTCGGTCATGCTGGCGAGCACGACCCGGCGGTCCTCCGCGTCGCGAACGCGGGCGACGAGGCCCCGCTGCTCCATCCGGTCGAGGAGCCCGGTAGCGTTGGGGGCACCGATGCCGAGCCAGTCTGCAAGACGGCTCACCGGCAGGGGGCCGTGTTCCTGCAGAATCCAGAGGATCTGGAGGTGGCCCAGGCTGATGCCGCTGTGGTGGACACGGCGGGCAACGGCGCACCGCCGACGACCCGCAAGCACCACGACGCCCTCCGCGATCTCGCGGAGGAGATTCTCGCGGGAGAGTTCGGGTTCGCCCGCAGCGGCGCCGGTGTCGTCCCCGGCCGAAGGAGAATCGCTTACGATCACCTGAACAATGTAGATTGGCACAAGCAGTTCGTCAAACGCCCGGCGCGACGGCCACAGCCCCAGTGCCGCACCGAGGAGCCCCATGCGCTACGCCCTCATGATCGAGCCCCAGCAGGGCCTGTCCTACGACGACCAGCTCGCGATCGCTCGGCGGGCGGAGGCGGCCGGCTTCGAGACCCTCTTCCGTTCGGATCATTACGACAGCTTTCCGGGCGAGCTCGGCCAACCCTCGACCGACGCCTGGACGGTGCTGGCCGGCCTCGCCCGCGAGACGGAGCGGATTCGGCTCGGTGTCCTGGTCTCGCCCGTCACCTTCCGTCACCCCGGGACGCTGGCAAAGACCATCGTCACGGTCGACGAGATGTCGGGGGGCCGGGTCGAGGTGGGCCTCGGGGCCGGCTGGAACGAGGGCGAGCACGCGCACCACGGCCTCCCGTTCCCGCCGATCGAGGTCCGGGCGGAGATGCTCGAGGAGCAGCTCGCGATCCTGCGCGGCCTCTGGCAGGAGCCCGACGGCTGGTCGTTCGCCGGCCGCCACTACACGGTTCCCGGCTCGCTCTTCCGGCCGCGCCCGGTGCAGCAGCCCGCGCCGCACGTGATCGTGGGAGGGGAGGGGAGCCCCCGCTCGATGCGGATCGCTGTCCGCTTCGCCGACGAGTACAACGTGATCGGCTCGGCGCCGGAGCGCGTCGCCGACCGCTTCGCGAAGCTCGACGAGACGGCTCGCGCCGCGGGGAGGGACCCGTCGACGCTGGTGCACTCGGCCATGGTCGGGACGCTCGTCGGCCGTGATGCGGGGGAGGTGGAGCGACGCTCAGCCGCGCTGCTGGCGCTCTTCGGGCTCGTCGACGAGGGCGCGACGTGGTTCGAGGCCCGCAAGCCCCGCTGGATCCTCGGCACCCCGGAAGAGGCCCGCGCGACGGTCGAGCGCTTCGCCGCAGTCGGCGTGTCGCGGTTGGTGCTCCAGGACTTCCTGCCCTGGGACCTCGAGATGATCGACCTGCTCGGCGAGGTGCTGGTCCGCGGGTGAGTGCGGCGCCGGGGGTGAGCACCCGGGCCCCGGCGGGCCGGCCCGGCCGTGCGTGCCCGCAGACTCTCTCGCCAATGCTGCCCACGGGATCACTACGGAGATGCTGGGCCGGCTGCAGGGTGTCCGCACCCGGCAGATGTGGGGCCGTTCGCCCGGCTGCCCTCTGCCCGTGGCTCTCCCGAGCGTGGCTGGAGGGTGTCATGGCCTCTTGCTGACCGTGCGGACCCGCCTGGCGACCCGCACGTGGGCCGCTACGTCCGTTAGTGCTCTCCCCGGCGACATTAGCGAGGAACGCGGGCCGAGCAGGGCCGGCGAGGGATGGCGGGCGAAGCGGGGCCCGACCGACTCCTGCGCGCCGGCCCGCCGAGGCCGACGGCCGGGGGCGGTGTCCCGGCGCCGGTCGCCCTACTCCGCCAGCGTGGCCGCCTCGCGGTAGGCGAGCTGGTCCCGTCGGATCGGGTCGGGGTTGGTGCCTCGCACGCGCGCAATGCGCTCCGTGAGCACCTGGAGCGGCGTCGCCGTCCCGAGCAGCGCCGCCACCGGTGCCGGCAGGCCCGGCGATTCGGGGACGAGCAGCCGGCCCGCGGGCAGCAGGAACGCCGGCCACTCCCCGTCGAGCCCCTCGGCCAGGATGCCCGCCGCGCGGACGCCGACGCGTCCCGCGGCCGCCATCGCCTGCTGCGCCCGGGCCGAGCGTGCCGCACGCTCTTCGCGGTCCGCGAGGATCAGCACCAGGCCCGTCTGGTCGTCCATCGCCGGCAGGTGGCCGTGGAGGAAGGTCTCGAGCTCGCGCAGCGTCGTCGGCAGCCAGGCTGCCTCCTCGATCTTCAGGGCGAGCTCGCGGCCGGCCGTGCGATCGGCGCCGGAGGCGACCACGATCAGCTCGCGCATGCCGGCCAGCTCGCTCGCGATCCCCTCGGCCACGACGCCCTGGGCCACCCCCGCCTCCAGCAGGGCGCGTACGGCGAGCGGGTCCGCATCGCCCGGCATGGTCGTCAGGGCCGACCCGACCGCGACGGCCGCGAGGATCGGGGAGAGGTAGCCCACCGTGTGGCACCAGCTCAGGTCGATCTCACCCGTCGCCAGCACGATCCCGAAGCGCCCGATCGGCGAAGCCGGGTGGACGGTCACGGCGGCGGTGCGCGCCCCCGTCGCGACGGCGGCATCGAGCGCCGCGAGCGTGGCCCCGGTCCCTCCCTCGTGGCTGACCCCGACGATGAGCCCGCCCCGCTGCGGGGCCAGGGCCGCCTCGAAGGCCTGGGCCGCCAGCACGCTCCCCGGCTGGCCGGCGCCGCGGATCCCGGCCCGTGTCGCCGCGTCGGCGATGATCGCCGCGAATGCCCGGGCTCCGTGCTCGCTCGTGCCGCAGCCGGTCACGACCACGGGCGCACCCTTCTCCAGCGTTCCCCGGATTGCGGTCGCGAGTCGTCCGGCCGGGGTGTCGCGGCCCGGGACCTCGAGCCGAGGCGGCACGCCCGGTGCCCCGGAGCTCCGGCGCAGGACGCCGAGTCGCCGCAGGATCCGCCCGGAGAGGGCCGGCTCGGCGGCGATCATCTCGGTCATCCACCAGGGCGGACCGTGACGTCGGCTGGGTTGCGGCAGGAAGCTCCCACGGCTCCGGCGGCCCGGGAAGCGTGGCCTCGGGGTCCGGATGGGCCGTCACGGAGGGGTCGAATGGCGGGGGTGTCTCCATGGCGTCGATGATAGGCTCGGCGGCCGGATGATCCGCGCGCGATGCACGCTGCGCGTCCCCCCACCGATCGCGAGGCACGAGCAGGCATGGACGTCGGGGTCATGATTCCCCAGGGCTGGAAGGGCGAGTTCGACGGCTGGCGCGCCGCCGACGCCTGGTCGAACGCGGTCGACACGGCCCGGCAGGCGGAGGAGCTGGGGTTCGAATCCCTGTGGGTCTTCGACCACTTCACGACCGTCCCGCAGCCGACCGACGAGATCACCTTCGAGTCGTTCACGGTGCTGGGCGCGATCGCCGCGGTGACGGACCGGGCGCGGATCGGGCACATGGTCGTCTGCACGGGCTTCCGTAATCCTGCGCTTACAGCCAAGATGTCGTCGACCCTCGACGTCATCTCCGGAGGCCGCTTCGAGCTGGGGATCGGGGCCGGCTGGAAGGAGGACGAGTGGATCGCGTACGGCTACGACTTCCCGCCGCTTCGTGAGCGCCTCGCGGTCCTGGCCGACCACCTCGAGATCATCCGGCGGATGCTCGAGCCGGGCCGGGCCAGCTTCGACGGTCGCTTCGCGCGCGTGGACGGCGCGATCAACGTGCCCAAGGGGATCCAGCAGCCGCGGCTGCCGATCATCGTCGGGGGGAACGGGCAGAACGTGACGTTCCGCCTGGCCGCGCGGTTCGCCGAGGAGCTCAACCTCGTCTTCCTCGACCCCGCGGAGGTCGAGGCACACATGGCCGTGGCCCGCCAGCGGTGCGAGGAGGAGGGCCGCGACCCGGGCACGCTCCGCATCTCGCTCTACTGCCGCGACGGCGACGTGCGCCCGGTCGGCCAGGAGCGGGTGGACCGCCTGGGCGCGTTCGCGGCGCTGGGGCTGGACCGGCTCGTCGCGTTCCCGACGCGCTGGGACACGTCCGTCGCCGGGCTCGCGCGGTTCGCCGAGGACTGCCGGGCCGCCGGGCTGCGCGCTGGCGGCCGAGGGCGTGGCCGTCGCCGCAGGCTGACGAGGCCCATCGCCAGGGTCCGCCAGGCGTCAGCGAACCCGGCCGATCCTTCCGGGGGGCCCGTAGCGGAACCAGGCCCGCGCGACGAGCTCGTCCGCGTCGACCGGGCCGTACGTCCGCGAGTCGATCGAACCCGGACGGAGCATCGCCGAGCAGCCAGGCGTCGCGGGACCCGAGCGGACGCTCGAGGTCGCCGCCAGGCCCCGGGGCCGAGGTGCGCCCCCGCTCCACGACGCGCTTGATCGCCAGGATCCCGGTCCCCGGCTCCCGGATGACCACGATCGAGCCGGGCCGCGGCCAGCGCACGCCCGTCGGATCGAGGAGCAGCCAGTCGCCGGGCAGCAGGGTCGGCGCCATGCTCGCCTCGGCCACCTCGGCCCGCCACGGCCCGCGCCGTGCCCTGCGCAGGACGAGGAACGCGTCGAAGACCCATCCGAGGACGGTGGCCGCCCCGAGGAACAACCGGAGCAGCGAGGGGCCCTGCCGCCGTCGGTCGCCCCGGACGCCCGCGAGGGATCCGTCGGCCGGCGCGCGCGCCCGCTCGCTCCGTGCGGCGGGCGCGGCGCCGGCGGCCGGTCGAGCCTCGTGGCTACTTCTTCGTCGACCAGAAGAGGTCGCTGAACTCCTGCGTCGCGGCGATCAGGTCGGCGGCTGCCGCGGCGTCGACGTTCTGCTTGTTCTTGCCGGCCAGCTTGAGCAGGTTCCAGACCTTGGTGTGGAGGTCGGGGATCGCCTCGAGGTGCTCCGGCTTGAAGTAGTCGGACCAGATGACCTGGACCTCCCGCTTCACCTTCTCGGCGTGCTGCTCCTTGACGGTGACGCAGCGGATGAACTTGTTGCGGCGTCGCGGTGTCGTTGCCTTCGAGGCTGTCGATGATCTCGACCATGCGGGCGACGGTCTTCGCGGCGAGGAGCGCCTCGGCCGGGTCGTAGATGCCGCAGGGGACGTCGCAGTGGGCCCGGACGACGGTGGTCGGGCGAAGCGGGTTGGTCAGGCGCATCGGGCACTCCTTCGGTGGTTCTGGGCGGGCGATCCCCCGGGACGGCACGCGAAGGGATCCTCGGCACGTCCGTTCGACCCCCGAAGTGTCGGAGCGCCCCGCCGAGGTGTCAAACGGGGGACCTGATCGTTGACCCTCGACCGGCGCCACTTCGGCGCCATCCAGTCGCCGCAGGGCCGGCACTTCCGTCTCCTGCCGGAGGCCAAGCAGGTTCACGAGGAGACGGCGGCCTACTCGCCGGCACCAGCATGACGCCGGGCGAACGCGGGTAGGACTGAGACCAGGTCCCGTCGCCGAGGGGCTGCCGTCAGCCGGGCGCCCGGAAGAGGTAGATCGCCCAGCCCAGCGTGTCGCGGCCCCAGCGCAGGTAGGCGTCGGCGGCCCGGCGCGTCCGGGCCAGGAGCTCGCCGACGTCGGGGTCGTCGGGGTGGGCGAGGGCCCAGCGTTCGGCCGCGCGAAGCTGGAGCATCTCGTAGCGATCCCAATCCTCGTCGCGGCTGGGGAGCGTGTAGATGAGCGTCAGGCCCTCCTCGGCGGCGATGGCGACATTGCCATGGAGGGTGGAGAAGTCACCGGCCGTGACCTCGGCAGCGGCCAGGTACGCCGGGTCGGGCTCGCCTCGCCAATACGGCTCGCCCACGAGGATCAGCCCGCCGGGCCTGGTGAAGCCCCGCAGCGCCTGGAGCGTTCCGCGATGGCCGCCCCAGATCCAGCTGGCACCGAGGCAGATGGCGAGGTCGACACTCGCCGGCTCGGGCGCGTGGGCGGCCGCGTCGCCCTCGACGATCGCCAGGCTCGCGGCAGGGGCGCGCGCCGCCACGCGCTCACGGGCGACGGGGACCTCGTAGGGGGACATGTCGACGCCGGTCCCGCGGATCCGGCGCCGTTCGGCGAGCCGGGCCAGGAGCTCGCCCTTGCCGCAGGCCGCCTCCCAGACGGTGGCCCCGGGCTCGAGGTCGAGGAGCCCGATCAGCTCGTCGAGGCGCTCCGTGCTCGTCGGGTTGCAGACGACATGATCGGCGTGGGTGATCCCGTAGAACTTCCAGGTGTCCATGACGGCAATTGTGCGCCCGCTCGGCGCACGGACGTGCGCCCGACCGCGAGCCGTCCCGTGTCGTTGGGCCACCCGGGCTCGGCGTCAGGGCGTCGAGATCTCGATCACGAGGCGGCTTGTCCCGTCGAACGGGAGGATGCGGACGCAGGGCGGCCCGTCGAGACCCACCACCCAGCTCGAGACGGCTTCGAAGTCGCCCGCTCGCTTCATCTCGACGATCGGGTTCCCGGGCGGGGCGAAGTCGACGGGTCCCTCGTACGTCGGCTGGTAGTCCTCGTCGAGGGCCGTACCGCCGTGGAAGACGATCTCCAGGAACGCGGTGCCGGCGACCTCGAGCGGGAGGCCGCTCGGATCCTTCGAGAACGGTGGCGTTGCCGGGCGGATCGCGACCTCGGGCACGGCCGCGACGTTTCCGGCCGGGCGGAACATGAACGTGATCTGCCCGACACCGGCCGCGTTGACCACGGAGAGCCCGCTGATCTGGGCTCGCGGGACACTGCCGGGGCGGCCGACGGGCTCGCCGCAGGTGAACGGCTGAACGGAGACGGCAGGCGTCGGCACGATGGTCGGGGCGGGCGGCGTGGGCACGGGCGTGACGGTCGACGAGGGCGCGGGCGACGGGGGCGGCGGCGAGGCGGTGGGCCCGGGCGACGCGCACGCGGCAGCCAGGAGCGCGGCAATCGCCAGGGCGGCGGCCGCCCGGCCGATACCGAGGATGCGGGTGTGCGCGTCCGATCCCATGCGCGCAGGAGACGCCAACGACCGCCGGACGTCAAGGGTCGCCCGTCATCACGTGCGCATCGCGATCCTGGTGCTTGCCCGTCCGACAGACGAAGCGGCTCGGCTCCTGCCGCGCTCCGTTCGTGGTCGTCCGGCGCGAGTGATCGGCCGACCGCAGCGGGTATCATCCGGGCGTGACCGAGCGCATTGCCGATCCGCAGGCCGTCTGCCCGTTCGTCGCCCTCGACGAGGACCGTGACCACCGGGCGCCAGGCCCCGACCACCGCCACCGGTGCTTCGCGGAGAGTCCTGCCGCGCCGCGGGCTCTCGCCCACCAGGCCGCGTACTGCCTCTCCGGAGCGTTCGCAGGCTGTCCGACCTTCGTGGATTGGGCGCGGCGCGAGGCGGCACCCGTCAAGGTCGACGAAGCGGCGCGCTCCGTGCGCGAGGCGGGTGCGACCCGGGCGGCGGTTCCAGCGCCGCCGGTCGGTCCGACATCCCGGTCGGACGGGTCCGCCAAGGACTGGACCGCACCTCCGCCGTGGGGCTCCGCAGCCGGGGCCGCGGCGATCGGCGCTGTCGCCGCCGGATCGGCAGGGCCTCCCGGGCCCGAGGGCCCCGCGGCGCATGGCGGTGTCGACGAGGCAGCGTTCGACGGACGCGAGGCCGCTGGTGCCGTGACACCACCGGGCACGGACGACGCGCCCGCGCCGTCCGCGGCAGGCCCGGACGATGCGCCGGCGTTCCTCGCGGGTCGCTCGACGCGCCCGATCCCATCCCCAGCCGCAGCTCCGATCGCTGCGGCGGCGCCCGCCCCAGCTCCGATCGCGGCGTGGGACGACGGCGAGCCCTGGAACGCACCGGCCGACGATCTCGACGCCCGCGACGGCCCGCCCACGCGCGTGCCCGTGGCAGCCCCTCGTCGCACGCCCGTCGGGTACGCGCCCGTCGCCCCCGGGAGAGAGCGATCGCCACGCGGGCAGCTCGCGGCATGGCCGCGGGGAAGTCTCCGCCCCCAGCTGGGAGGAGCCGCGCCACGTCGAGGAGTATCCGCCCCTCAAGTCCCGGCGCGGCGCGGGCATCCCGCGCCTCGCCCTCTACGCGCTGGCCGTTCTTCTCGTCGGCGCCGCGCTCTTCATCGCGCCGTCGCTCCTGAAGGGCATCGGCGAGGGTGGAGCCGAGGCCAGCCCGACACCGGCCGCTTCGGCTTCGATCGTGCCGTCGGCGGAGCCCAGCCCCACCCCGATCCCCACGCCCGCGCAGGTCGTCTACACCGTGAAGTCGGGCGACTCGCTGTCGGGGATCGCGGCCGCCTATGGCGTGACGGTCGAGGACATCCTGGCCGCCAACCCGTCGATCACGGACCCGAACAAGATCGCGCCCGGCGACAAGATCGTGATCCCGCAGCCGCTCCCGTCCGAGATCGTGGACGGGGAGATCACGCCGGCTCCGTAGGGGGCGCCGGCTCCGCACGCGACGCGCGCGGCACGGCGCGCGGGCGAGCGGCATGCGGGCACGCAGGCGTCCCGGGCGGCCGCAGCCCTAGCGGCGCGGCGTCAGGTTGATCGAGGTGATCTTGCCCGCCTCGACGCGGAACGCCGCGTCGAGATGCTGGGAGGGCGCACCCGGCCGCAGGACCAGCACGTCCGCCTGCCAGGTGTTGCCCATGTCCTTGATCTCGCCGGGGACCATCTTGAGCCCCGCATCGGCGCGGAGGAACCAGCCGCTCACCTGGTCGAAGCCGCGCAGCGTCCGGGCGCTGTCGCCGACGTGAACGCGCATCTCGACGCGCTCGTCCATCAGCCCGACGGCGCGGTCGCGCGCACCTGCGTTCAGCTCCTCGAAGAAGACTTCCATCGTGTCGACGGCACCCATGGCCCGAGTCTAGCCGAAGCGGGCGCGGAGCACGGTTGAACAGGTCTCGAAGGCGGCCGCCGCCGAGGCCGCTCAGAACCCGCCGCCGGCGCCCCCGCCGCCGCCGCCCGATGAGCCGCCCGAGAAGCCGCCGCCGCTGCCCGACGAGGACGGCGTGTTGCCGATCGTGCCGAGTGCGGCGAACATGCCGCCCAGGTTCGGGATGGGCGAGCTCGACATGACGCCCGGCGCTGCTCCGCCCCAGCCGCCGCCGCTTCCGCCCGACGACCCGTACCAGGCCGGGACGTAGACGGCGCTTGCTCGACCCGCCCGCAGGTCCTCCATGCTGCGCTTCAGGACCTCCGCGGCCTCGTCCTGGAGGCCGAGCGCAACCGCCCAGACCACGGCACGGTCGGGCGTCTCGAGCCAGGCGAGGCGCGGCTCGGCCACGACCTGGTCCATGGAACGGGCCCCGAAGAGCGCCGCCTGGAGCGTGCGCCGGTAGGCGACCAGCATCACCCGCACCGTGGCGCCGGTCAGGGTTCGCGCAGGCATCACGCCCGCAAGCACGAACGTGAAGATCCCGGCGGCGACGAGGCCGATGGCGAGCATCGTGAACCCGCCCGACGGCAGCGCCACGCCCAGCCAGAACGCGGGAAAGGCCGCGACCAGCTCCACGACGCCGATGATCCGCCAGCGGCTCGTGACCTTGCCCGGTGGCTCCGTGAACCAGCCGCGCTGGACCAGCTCGGCCTCCAGGCGTTCGTCGAACGCGGACACGGAGGCCCCGAACTCGAGCAGCGCCTCCTTGTCCAGCATCCGCACGTGGTCGGGACCGGACGCACCCTTCGCCGCGAGCTCGCGGAGCGCGTATGCCTCCGCCGGCGAGAGTGGATTGCGCCGATTGAGGACGACCCGCGGGTCGTCGAGGTCGGGCTGGCGGACCTCGACGGTCACTTCGTCCGCGCCGATGAGCTGATCCTCGGCCCGGAAGGCCAGCTCGTCGCGCGACGCGAGGTCGAGGAGGGCCGTCGTCAAGGTCCGCCGTGACGAGCTCCCGTCGTGGAGGAGCGCCCCGCCTGCGGCCGTCAGCTCCGGCGGCGGGCGCCGGCAGGTAGATCGAGCGGCTGTCGACAACGTACGGGTCGCGACCGTAGCGGCGCCAGTGGAAGAACGCGTAGCCCGACAGCAGCAGGAAGCCGCCGAGCCCGCCGATGATCCCGACCACCGCGTCGACCTGGCGGCCGAGCTGGAGCTGGCCGGCCCGCTCCGCCGTGGCGGCAGCGTCGATCCGGGCGAGCGCGACGAGCAGGGCCTCGTCGAACCGCTGCTCGCGCAGGAGCGGCAGCATCTCCTGCTCGAAGATGGCCTGGCGCTCGTCGTTCGTGAGGTAGAGGGCACGGAACCCCGGCGCTGCGTAGAGCTGCACCTGGCCCCGCACCCGTCCGCCCGCCTCGGTGTAGACGTTCATGAGGATCGCCAGCCCGTCGTCGAAGCCCTGGCGCCCGACGCCCCACTGGTCGATCAGGGCGATCGCGTCGGCCTCGGTCGATTCGGTCGTGGCGCCGGGTTTGACCTGGGTGTAGACCACGACTTCGGCGCCGGTACGCTCCTCGACCCGGTCGATGATCGCCTCCGCTTCGGCGATCGTCTGCGCGTCGAAGAGGCCGGCCGTGTCATAGACCGCCCGACCGAGGACCGGCCCCGGATACGGGGGACCGGCCGGCGTCTCGGCTCGAGCCGGGGAAGCCGGCGCGAGCCACGTCGCCCCGGCGAGCAGGAGCGCGAGGACCGGGAGGAGCCGCCTCACGCCAACGACCCGAGGGTGCCGCGCCGCCGCGCCAGCGTGAGCGAGCCGTTTGCCTCCACGATCACCTCGGCGGGTCGCGGTCGCCCGTTGTACGTCGATCGCATCGACGCAGCGTACGCGCCCGCATCGGCGATGGCCACGAGGTCGCCGCGGCGGAGCGGAGGCAGCTGGTGCTCGCCGAGCGTGTCGGTCGACTCGCAGATCGGCCCGTCGACGCGCGCAGGGCGGGCGACGACGCGTGGGTGCGGCACCCGACCCAGCGAGGTGAGAGCAACGACGGCGTGGTCGGCGCCGTACAGCGCGGGCCGGATCAGCTCGGTCATCCCCGCGTCGATCACGACGAGGCGACGCGTCCGGTCGTCGGTCGCGGATCCCGGCGGGAGGATGGCGAGGGCGTGGGCGCCCGACCACTCCGTCTGCGCGGGCGCCGGAGGAAGCGTCCGCTCGCGTACGTGGAGGACCCGGGCGACGAGCCAGCCCGCCGACGCGACCATCACCCGCCCGGGCTCGACGGCCAGGCGGCGCGGCCGGCGATCGGACGGGATCGATTCGAGAAGCAGCGGGATCTCCGCGGCGAAGCGCGCCGGGTCGAGCGCCGTGGCCGCCGGGCCGGTGGGGGTGCGCGCCCGTGGCGCCGACGCCCTCCGCCATGCTCCCCTTCGCCCCACCCCCGCCGGCCCGCCACGCCTCGACCGGCATCCCGCCGCCCACGTCGAGCGTGTCGAAGTCGGGCAGGCCGCCCCGGAGCAGCGCGAGGAGCGCGAGGCCGCGGCGCACGGCATCCCGCCAGGCGTCGATCGCCCCGAGCTGGGATCCGACGTGGAGATGGATCCCGCGCCAGCGGACCGGGCCGTCGGCCCCGCCGCCAGCCTCGATGACGGCGCCGACCTCGTCGGGGTGCACGCCGAACTTGGAGCCCCGCGATCCGGTTGCCAGGCCGGCGTGCGTCTCGGGCTCGACCGACGGGTTGAGCCGCACGAGCGCATCGACGCGGAGATCGGCCAGGCTCGACGCCCGGGTGATCCGGGCCAGCGCGGCTGCCTCGTCGGCCGACTCCACCGCCACCCAGCGGAGCGGCTCCCCGGCGGCCGCGGCGCGCACGATCGCCCGCAGCTCGGCGTCGGTCTTGCCGATCCCCTCGAACGTGATCGCCGCGTTGGGGACGCCAGCCCCGCGCGCCAGCGCCCACTCGCCGCCCGACACGACGTTGGCGCCGAATCCCCGGGCGGCCAGCCGCGCGACGATCGCCGGCAGGTCGTTGGCCTTCAGCGAGTAGGCGCGCAGCCATGGGTCGGGGAAGGCGGCGCGGACGGCGTCGGCGGCCGCGTCGAGGGTGGCGCCGTCGGTGACGTAGAGGGGGGTTCCGAATCGTCGGGCCGCCGCGCGCAGGGCCGGGGCGAGCGCCGGGAGCCGGTCCCGGGCTTCACGGGCGCGCCCATCGTCCCGGTCCCTCCCGCGCGCGCCGCCGCGCCGGCGCACGGGAGGGTCGCCCCCGCCGTCCACGGTCAGTCGGGAACGACGAGCCGGACGATTGCCGACACCAGGCCGACGACGAGCGCCCCCAGCGCCGCCGCCACGATCGTCGCCTGGGTGAGGATCTCCGGCGGGAAGTCCCCGACCTGGATCGACCCGCCGAGCTCGTTCGAGACGTAGGCCGCCACGATGAACAGGGCGACGTTCACGACGAACCCGGCCAGCCCCATCGTCACGAGGTTGAACGGCAGGGCCATCATCTTGACGACGGAGCCGATGAGCCCGTTGGCCACGCCGAAGACGACGGCGACGGTCCCGAAGGCGACGAGGTCGTCGGGGATGGTCGCGAACGCCGCGGACGGGATCTCGATCCCCGGCACGAACCGCGCCGCCACCCAGAGGGCCACGCCCGTGGCGACGAATGTCGCGATGAAGCCCTTCATGGAGCGCCCTCCCCGTGGATGATCCGCCCGACGACGACGAGCCCGGCGTCGCGGCCAGCTCGATCATCCCACGCCCCGGCTCGCTACGGGAGGGTCAAGATCCGGCTGCCACGCCTCTCCTGGTCGCTTGCGGTCGCCTTCAGCGCAGCAGGAAGCCCGTTCCGAGCGGGTCTGCCGGGTCCAGGACGAAGTGCGAGCGGCCGGCGAGGTGGGCGGTTCCCTCGACCTCCGTGATCACCGCTGGGCGGCCGGCGACCGCTGTCTCCCCGCGGACGCGGCCGGCGAACACGGAGTCGACGATGCTCCGGTGGCGCAGCGTCTCCCCGATCCTGATGCGGCCGGCGTGGTGAAGGAGGGCAAGCCGGGCCGAGGTGCCGGACCCGCACGGCGAGCGGTCGACCTCGCCGTCGGCGAAGACCGTGACATTGCGCTGGGTCAGGGCAGCGTCGTCGCCGGGGGCGGTCGGCTCGTCCTGCCACCAGATGATCCCGTAGATGTCGCGCAGCTCGGGCTCGGTCGGGTGGACGACGTCGAGCAGCGCGTCGAGCGCCGGACGGAGCTCGCGCTGGAGGGTGATGAGGACGGGCAGGCTGGCCTTGTCGACGGCGAGGCCCAGGGGTCGCACGTCGGCCGCGCCGTAGAAGGCGCCGCCGTAGGCCACGTCCACGGTGACGGGCCCGCGCGAGGTCGGCAGCGTGGCGCCGGTGGCCAGCACGAAGGACGGCACGTTCGTGAAGCGAACGCTCGACACCCGACGGGCCTCGACGTCGCACCGCGCGACGCAGGCGAGGCGCCCGGACGGGACGTCGACCGTGACGGGCGTCTCCGGGCCGGTCATCGGCAGGACGCCGCTCTCGAGTGCCCAGGTCACCAGCGCGATCGTGCCGTGCCCGCAGGCCGTCGAGTAGCCCTCGTTGTGGAAGAAGACCACGCCGAGGTCGGCCCCGGCGTCGTTGGGTGGAACGACGTGGCAGCCGTACATGTCGGCGTGACCGCGCGGTTCGTGGACCAGGAAACGGCGGACGTGATCGAGGTGCCGCAGGGCGAAGCGCCGGCGCTCCAGGATCGTGGCGCCATCGAGGGGCGGAACGCCGTTGACGATGATCCGGAACGGCTCGCCGCCGGTGTGGTAGTCGACGGTGTCGACCGCGAGCGGGGCATCGGCCATCGCGGGATCGCCTCCAGCGTGATGTGCGCTGCCCATCGGCCGGGTCTACGCTTCGTCGGGGCGCGCGGCGCGAACCCGCTCGATGGCCAGGCGCAGGAGCTCCATGCCGGCCGGGTCAAGGTCGTACGTCCACTCGCGGATCCGCTCCGGCGCGTGGAAGCGTGGGGCCAGGCCGATCTCGAGCGCCTCGCGGGTCAGGAGGAGCAGGTCGGCGTGCCGGTCGACGCGATCAAGCGCGGCCTCATCGCCCGCCACGGCCTCGATCAGGCGCGTGCGACCTCCCGTCCGGGCGAGCCAGTCCTCCATGTTGGCGGTGCTTCGGGCGGAGGAGCAGACCATGCCCACCGTGCTGCCGGGCGGGAGCGCCCCGATCTCGTCGAGCAGCTCCGCGTAGGACGGCGCCGCCATGAGGGCGATGACGGGCGCACGTCCGGCGACGATGGCCACGGTCTCGTCGGCGTGGAACGTCGACGTTGCGACGAGGTCGTAGTGGTGCCGTTCGAGACGATCGACGACGTTGTCGATCAGGGCTCCGTCGGCCTCCGCGATCCCACTGAAGGTCGTGCCGATCGTCTCTGCCGCGCGACGGGCGTCGGCGGCCGTGCACTCGACGAAGAGGACGTTCACTCTCGGCCCGGGACGCCGGCGCTCCGTGGCCACCGCGTAGACCGCGGCTGCCACCTCGTCCGCGGAGTAGCCGGCCCGGGCGGCGGTCCGCAGGAGCTCGGCGACCAGGCCGTCGAGCGCCCCGGTCGTCCGGCGCACAGGCGGGCGAGCCGCGACCCGGGTTCCCGCGCCCTGGCGGCTGACGACGTAGCCCGCGTCGGCCAAGCGCCGATACACGGCCCGGACCGTGTTCGGGTTGACCCGGAGCATCGCGCCGAGCTCGCGCACCGTCGGCAGGCGGGCACCAGGGTGCAGCCGGCCCGTGTCCACCTGGTAGGCGAGCTGCCAGTAGAGCTGGGTGGAGATCGGGACGTCCGAGTCGCGGGCGACGTCGAGGCCGCGTGCGTCACGCCCGGGCGTCGCGGCCCCCGTCGACCCGTGCGACGTGGCCCCCGGTTGTCGGGACTTCTCGCCCATTGACATAGTTCGATAGTCCAACTACTCTTCGCTTGTACTACTCGACTATACCAATGACACCACGCAGCCGAAGTAGAAGACGCAAGAGGCCCGGATCAATGGAATTCCTGCTCATCACCCTGTTCGCCCTGATCGGGCTCGCAGTGTTCGACTTCCTGGCCGTCGAGCTCGGCGTCGACTCCCGCTCCGGCTCCGACGACCCGCACGCGCCGCTCTTCGGCGCGCACTGACATCCGGCCCGCTTGCGGGCCCACCATACGCGCTCGGCGAGGCACCCTCTCCCTCCTCCCTCCCTCCTGCCGACCCGAGCAACGGACGAACCGCCGGCCGGCCGGCGGTTCGTCTTGTAGCCGGCCATGGAGATCAGGCCGGTGACTGGCCCACCTCTTCGAGCGCTTCCCGGTAGATCGCCGCGCCATCGATGCCCCGCGTCGGCGATGCGACCAGGGTGAGATCCTCGAGCAGTCGTCGCTCCAGGTGCGCACCGGTCAGCTGATCCACGACCTGCGCTGCGCGCCCAGCACAGCGCAGGACCTGCTTCGTCTCCGGCCGAGTCGGCTCCTCCCAGTACCAGCCGTCGCTGGCGAACATCGCCAGCCGCCAGCGCTGAGCCTCCATGAGCGCCTCCAGGTCGTGCCGGATGGCTGCCGGTGCAGCGGTGCCCAGGAGGCGAGCGGAGAACTCGCCCGGTGTCTCGAGGCCGAGCACGACGTCGATGTAGGTGTCGCGGGCCACCCATGCGTCGACGCCGGCCCGCCGGTCGTCTTCCCCGGGCATACCCGAACCGCCCGAACCGCCCGCCACACGGGGCAGCCCCGCCACCCGCTCCTCGGTCAGCCCGTCGATGGCGCCGGCAAGCCGCTCCAGCGCCGCGCGGAGCGGCTGCTTCCAGCGCCCGTCCGGCGCGCACGGACACTCGCCCGACCAGCGCAGGACGCCGTGGTGACAGCTCCACGACGTGCGATCGGCGATGTGGGCGCCCGGCAGCGCATCCCGGTCCTCGGCGGCGAGCGCCTGCCCGAGAGAAACCACGTCGAAGCCACGGTCGACGGCCGGGTCCACGAGCCGCTCGAGGAACAGGTCCCGGAACGGCTGGTGGTGGCCGTACAGCTCGCCATCGGTCGCGACGACCACGAGGGGTGAGCCCGCCTGCCAGCTCGACGAGCTGTCCCGGTGGAGCGGGCTCGAGGTGCGCGGCAGGACCCAGTCGCGGGCGAAGCGGTCGGCGTCGGCCGTCTCCGACGGCTGGAAGGAGACGGCCCCGGACAGCGCCGCGTCGTAGAAGGCCACGACGAGCGACCGCCCGCCGCCCAGGTCGACGCGGTGGGGGCGACGTGATTCGAGGGCGGCCGTGACTGTCTGCCACGGCGCCAGCACGGTCCAGCGGATCCCCTCCTCGGCGAGGGTCCGCAGGGCCGCCTCGTCCACGGCCGTCTCGGGCAGCCAGAAGCCGGTGGGCGCATGGCCGAACCGGAATCGGTAGTCGCGGATGCCCCAGCGGATCTCGGTCTGCCGGTCGCGCTGGGAGGCGAGGGGCAGGATGGTGTGGTGAAAGGCCTGGGCCAGGGTGTTCTCGGGGTGCGCGGCGGCCGCGATCCGCGCGAGGACGTCCGGAGCGTTGGCTGCCAGGACGCTCGTGAGGGTGGGGCCGATGTTGAAGGAGATCCGGTCGAGGTTGCCGCGCTCGGCGTTCGGCCGGTAGCACTCCGCCGTGATCCGGTCGCTCCAGCTCGCATAGGGCGCCGCGCTCGGGTCCGGGCGTGTCCGCCCGCCGAACGGGTCGCGCCGCTCGGGCTGGTAGAAGTGGGCGTGGATCGCAAGGCGGCCGCGGGTCATCGCGCTCCCAGGTGGACCTCCTCGGCGGCCCGATCGCGCGTGGTGGTGACGGTGTGCTCCACGCGGACCGTGGTCGCGGCGCCCGCCGGCAGGACGAGGGGCCAGGCGAAGACGAGTGCCGAGCCCTGGTAGACACGCTCGAAGCCCGCCTCGGAGCTCGAGATCGTGTCGATCGGCGAGATCCACGTCTCTGCCGCCGGCTCCACCCGGGTCGCGATCTCGAGGCCCACGTAATCGTTGCCGGAGCGCACCTCGCCCAGCGAGGCGCGGCTGCCGGCAGCGTCGTGGGCGATGCGCTCATCGCCGAGGAGGTACCAGGCGGCCGGGTTGCCACCCCCGCCCAGCATCGTCGTGGCCCACTCCACGGCGAGCGTCGCCTCGAGTGGCCCCGCGCCGCGGTTCTCCACCCGGACCTCGAGCGAGAGGGTCGGCGTCCGGCGGTCGCCGCCGGCCGCGATGGTCTTCACGACCCGGACCGGCAGGGCGCCGGCCGGCGTGCAGGCCACCCCGTCGCGGACCAGGCGGACCCAGCCGGCACCGCCGTCGCCGCCCGTCGTCTCGATCCGGAAGGGGTTCGCCACGAAGTCGCCGTACTCCTCGGCGTCGGCTCGGGCGAAGGCGTCGGGCGTGGTGGCCCGTGCCAGAAGGTGAACGAGGCCGGAGCGGCGCTCGTACGGGTCGTAGTGAAGCCGGTCGGCGAGCCCCGTCTCCTTGGTGCTCACCCGGTCATGGATGGAGCCCACGCCCGCGGCGGGCGCCGCCGGCCCGTCCTGGGAGGCGAGCCACCGCTCGTGCGCGACGAGGGTCTCGTGCGACGCCTCCGGCCGCCGGCGCAGCACGGCCGCGAGCGCGTGGCGCACCGCCCGGACGTCCCAGCTCCCGATCCCCGCGCCCTCGGAGGGCTTGATCGTGACGACCTGGCCCGCGGTCGCGAGGACCACCTCCGCCACGCCGTCGAGGTCGACATCCTCCACGCGGACGCCGTCGACAGCCCGTCCGGCAGACCGGGCAGCCTGGTCAGCGGCATCCTCCGCGGCGATCAGGTGCTCGTACGTGGCCAGGCGCATGTGGCTGATGTAGATGCCGCCGAACAGGCCGTGCCAGTAGCAGTCGTTCGACTGGCCCTGGTAGAGATGGTCCAGCGCGGCCATCTTCGCCGGCCCTTCGGGCATCGCCCCGACCTTGGCCGACGTCCGGAGCATCTGCTTGTGGAGGTCGTTGATCTCGCGGTACTTCACCTGGAAGTTGCGCCAGAACCCGCCGCGCAGGTAGCGGTACTCGGGAGCGCCGGCCGCCTCGGCCCGGTGGAGGAGGTCGGCGAAGCGCCGGCTCTCGTCGGGCGGCAGGGACCACTCGCCCATCTCGGCGTACGACGCGGTCGGCAGGTAGACCCGGCCGATCGGCGCGTTGCCGTCGAGCCAGTCGGACGGGGTGATCGTCGTGAGCCAGTCGGCGTTCGCCTCGAGGGCGTCGAAGAAGCGGTCGACCCAGCGGTTCGCGCCCCAGCAGTGCTCCCAGGTGGTGGGCCACGAGCCGAACTTCTCGCCGTCGTCGCCCATCGTGCCGACCCGGTCGCCCTCCTCGGTGGCGTGGTCGCGGAGGTAGGCGATGAGGTCGTCCACGTCGCCGAACGGGATCCGGTAGCGGAGGCCCTTCTCCGTGCCGAAGACGGTCAGGAGGTGGCCCTGGTCGTCGGTGGTGTAGGGGCCCCAGAGGCGCTCCTCGGGGATGGAGGCTGCCCGGAAGTGGTTGTCGTCGAGGATCGTCCAGCCGTAGCCCGCCGTGACGAGGGAGGTGGGCAGGTCCGGCTCCCAGACCCGCTCCGCCAGCCAGGCGCCCCGCGGCCGCCGTCCCGTGATCCGCTGCAGCTCGTCGGCCATCCTGGTCAGCTGGCCCAGGCGGTCGCGCTCCGGGAGCGAGGCGAGCACCGGCTCGTAGTAGCCCCCACCGAGCAGCTCGACCTGGCCGCGGTCGACGAGGGCACAGAGCCGCTCCAGGAACTCCGGCCGTTCGGCGCCGAACCAGTCCAGCAGGGGCCCCGTGTAGTGGAGGGCGAGGCGCACCCCGGGGTGGCGGTCCAGCGCGTCCAGCATCGGCCGGTAGGCCTGGTCGTAGACGTCGCCGAAGACCCATCCGAAGTTGCCCACAGGCTGGTGGTTGTGGAGCGCCAGGGCGAGGGAGATGCGCGGTGCCACGGGTCCTCCCTGGAACAGGTGTCGGGCGAGGTCAGCCCGCTTCGGTGACGACGCGCCGCCTGGCAGTCGCGACCGCTGGATCGACTCCGGCGGCCGGCAGGTAGAGCAGCTCGGCGTACTCGTGGAGCATCCGGGTGGTCGAGAAGCGCCAGATCGTCGTGGAGATGGCCCGTCGCATGAGCTCGAGCCAGGCTCGCGGCAGGCCATCGGGGTCGCGCCGATAGTAGCGGGGCACGACCTCCTCCTCGAGGATCCGGTAGAGGTCGAGGACGTCGGACCAGTCCTGGGCGCCCTCGTCGGGGTTGGTGACCCGGCCGCCGATCGCCCAGCCGTTGTCGCCGGTCCAGCCCTCGTCCCACCAGCCGTCGAGGACGGAGAGGTTGACGATCCCGTTCACCGAGGCCTTCATGCCCGACGTCCCCGACGCCTCCAGGGGTCGCCGCGGGTTGTTCAACCAGACGTCGACGCCGCGGACCAGGAGCTTGGCGACCCGGATGTCGTAGTCCTCGAGGACGAAGACCCGGCCGCGCAGCTCGGGGGAGCGGCTGCGCTCGAAGATGGACTGGATCACCTGCTGGCCGGGCCGATCCGCCGGGTGGGCCTTGCCGGCAAAGACCAGCTGCACGGGGCGGTCCGGGTCGTGCAGGAGGCGGGCGAGCCGGGCGACGTCGGTGAAGATGAGCGACGCGCGCTTGTACGTGGCGAAGCGGCGTGCGAAGCCGATGGTGAGGACTTCGGGATCTAGGGCCAGCCCGACCTCGGTGAGCGTCGCCGGCGATTCGCCGTGGCGGGCGAGCTGGGCCACCAGGCGCGCCCGGGCGAAGATGGCGAGCTCGCGCTTCTGGTGGAGGTGAGCCTCCCACAGCTCCCGATCAGGCATGCGGCCGACACGTTCCCAGAACCGGCCGGTGTCCGACTGGCCGTCGAGGTCGTCGAGGTCGGCGTCGAGGAAGCGCTGGTAGAGCTCGCGCATCGCGCGGCCAATCCACGTCGGGGGATGGATCCCGTTCGTGACGCCGTGGATCGTCCGGCCGCCGAGGAGATGCTGCCAGGTGTCGTTGGCGGTCTCGCCGTGCAGCTTGGATACTGCGTTCGCCCCGTTGGCGAGGCGGAGGCTGAAGGCAGTCATGTCGAACTGGTTCGGGTCGTCATCGAGACCGCGGCCCAGGGCCAGCACGTCGTCGACCGGAATGCTCCCTGTCCCGGGCTGCCCCTCAGCCGCGAAGAGCGGCCCCGCGACGCGCCGGACGAGGCCCGCGTCGAACCGCTCGTTGCCGGCGGAGACGGGCGTGTGGATCGTGAAGGCGCTCGTGCGCCCGACGGCTGGCCAGGCGTCGGCAAGGGGGGTGCCCGCGCCGACCATCTCGCGGGCGCGCTCCACGAGCAGGAACGCGGAGTGGCCCTCGTTGAGGTGCCAGACCGCCGGGGCAACGTCCAGCGCCCGGAGGGCGCGCACGCCGCCGACGCCCAGGACGAGCTCCTGGTGGAGCCGCATCTCGCGGCCGCGGACGTAGAGGATGTGGGTGATCGGCCGGTCGGGCTCCTCGTTGCGGGCATGGTCCGTGTCGAGCAGGAGAACCGGGACGCGGCCCACCTGGAGCATCCAGACGGCGACGTGGACGGTGCGGCCAGGCAGCTCCACGGGGACGTAGAGAGGGTCGCCCATCCGGTCGAGGACCCGGAGGACCGGGAGGCGGGCAAGGTCGAAGTCGGGGTAGGCGTGCTCCTGGTGCCCGTCCGCGTCGATCGACTGCCGGAAGTAACCCTTGCGGTAGAGCAGCCCCACGCCCACGAACGGGAGGGCCATGTCGCTGGCGCTCTTCATGTGGTCGCCGGCGAGGACGCCCAGGCCGCCGGAGTAGATCCCGAGCGACTCGTGGAGGCCGTACTCGGCGCAGAAGTACGCGATCGGGCCCGCCAGCTGACCGCCATGGACCCGCTGGAACCAGTGGTCGGAGCCGTTCTCCATGTACCGGTCGAGCTGGGCGAGGACGTCCTCGTACTCGGCAATGAACGTTGGGTCGTCCAGCAGCGGCTGCCAGTTGATGGGGCTCTCGAAGAGGGCGATCGGGTTGCGGTAGCGGGACCAGGTCGTGGCGTCGATGCGCTGGAACAGGAGCGCGGCGCGCGGGTGCCACGTCCACCACAGGTTGTGAGCGAGGCGACGCAGGCCCTCGAACCGCGGTGGCAACCGGAACGGCGCGCCGGGCAGGGTGGGGACGCGGACGAGGGGTTCCATACGGGGCGCGATGATACAGCGCCGACCGCGGTGCACGGACGCACCGTCGCGACCGCGTGGGGCGCGTGCTCGGCCCGCGGCGTCGGTGGGGCCATGCCGACGCGCCTGCCTGCGTGGGTGCCCGCCGCGTGGCTCCACGTGCGGGATACCATCCACGGCATGCGCGTCATCTTCGTCGCCGCCGAGTGCGAGCCGTGGGCCAAGACCGGCGGGCTGGGTGACGTCGTCGACGCCCTGGCGCGCGCCCTCGGTCGGGTCCCCGGCGTTCTCGACGAGCCGGTCGAGGTGTTCCTGCCGCGCTATCGGTCGGTGCACGTGCCGGCCGACGCCACCCTCGAGACCCTGGTCCTGCGCGTGCCCGACCCGCGCGCCGCCGCCGGCGTGACCGAGCTGGCCGTCCGCTCGTTCGGGGCTGCCGGCTATCGCCTTCGGCTCGTGGACCACCCGCCGGCATACGACCGTGACGGCTTCTATCACGACGCCGCCGGCGAGTTCGCCGACAACGCCTGGCGCTTCGGCCTGCTGGCGCGGGCCGCGCTCGAGACGCGTCGCGTGGAGGGCCGGCCGGTCGACGTCGTGGCCCTCCACGACTGGCACGCCTGCCCCGCAGCCCTCCAGCGCGACCTCGCCTATGCCGACGATCCGGTGATCGGGCCGGCCGCGATGACCGTGACGCTCCACAACCTGGCATACCACGGGTGGACGCCGAGGGACCGGGTCCCCGACCTCGGGCTGGGCGTGGACCCTCCGGCCGGCGATGGGTGGGGCATCGACCTGCTCCGCGAGGGGATCGTCCGCGCCGAGATGGTCAACACCGTGAGCCCAACGTACGCCCGCGAGGTCCTCGGCCCGGAGATGGGGATGGGCCTCGAGAGCCAGCTCCGGGCCCGCGGCTCCCGTTTCACCGGCATCCTCAACGGCCTGGACCAGGCGCTCTGGAACCCGGCGACGGACGGGACGCTCGCGGCGCCCTACGACGCTTCCGACCGGCGCGGGAAGGCCGCCTGCCGAGCCGACCTCTGCGCAAGGGTGGGCCTGGACCCCGACGATCCGGCGCCGATCCTGGGCGTCATCGGGCGGCTCGACCCACAGAAGGGCTTCGACCTGGTGGCGGGTGCTGCGCCCGCCCTCGTCGCGGCCGGCGCCCGGATCGTGGCCCTGGGCAGCGGCGACGCGGGCCTCGTCGCCGGGATGCGGGCGATCGCCGGCGCCCGCCCGGGAAGCGTCGCGATGGTCGAGCGCTTCGATCGCGACCTCGCCCGCCGCATCTACGCCGGCGCCGACCTCTTCCTGATGCCGTCCCGCTTCGAGCCGTGCGGCCAGGGCCAGATGATCGCGATGCGCTACGGCACGCCCCCCGTCGCCCGGCGGACCGGCGGCCTGGCCGACACGATCGTCGACCTGCACGAGGAGCCGGGTACGGGCACGGGGTTCCTGTTCGACGATGCGACGCCCGACGCGCTCCGCTTCGCCTGTGAGCGGGCGATCGCGGTCCTGCGCGACCCGGATCGGACGCGCTGGGAAGGCCTGGTTGGTCGCGGCATGGCCGTCGACTGGGACTGGGAGCGGTCGTCGGCTCCGGCCTACGCGGCCATGTTCCGGCGCGCGGTGGCGGCGCGGCAAGGCGGCGCGGGCCGGCTCGGGAGCGTCGCGGCAGCAGGCGGCGGTCAGCCAGGGCGCGACCGGCCCCGGCGATCATTCCGGCGCGGACAGTCAGCCCGGCGCGGTGGCCGGCGCCGACGTGGCGCAGCCGCGGGCAGCACCGCCGCCACCACGACCGCGCCGACCGTGAACGCCGACCCATCGGCCGCGATCTCGAACGCGGCGCGGGCCGCCTCCGGGGCCTCCCGCAGCAGCCGACGCACGGCGTCGGCGCGCCACGGGAGCGGCGCCGTGCGCGAGAGCCAGTCCTCGGTGTCGTGACGGAACCGCCACTCCCGCACGATGTCGCCGTGGAAGCCGGCCCCGGCGATCGCGGCGCGCCAGTCCGAAGGGCGAAGTGACCGGCCATGGGTTGGGTCGCGCAGCAGCTCCACGGTGTTGAGGAACGTGTCCAGCCCGGCTTCCTCGGGCGAGACCAGGTCGATCAGGACGATCCGCCCGCCGGGGCGCAGCACGCGGGCGACCTCGTGGAGCGCGCCCGCGGGATCCGGCCAGTGGTGGATCGAGAAGCGGCTGATGGCGAGGTCGAAGGTCGCGGCGGGGTAGGGGAGGGCGTCGGCGCGCGCCTCGACCCACTCCACGTTGGCGATCGCGCGCTCGGCGGCGAGCCGCGCGGCCACGGCGAGCATCTCGGGTGTCGGGTCGATCGCGTCGACGCGCGCGACGTGGGGCGCGAGGGCCAGCGCCGCGTGGCCCGCGCCGGCACCCACGTCGATCGCCAGGTCCGTGGGCCGGGGCGCTGCCGCCTCCACGAGCCAGCGCAGGTCGGGGCCGTCGGCGTGCGACCAGCCCGTCCCGTAGCGCTCCGCAACCGCGGCCCACTGGGCGCGGACGGGGTCGCCGGTCATGCAGGTTCCCGGTCCGGCCCCGGGCGCGCCGCGGGCGGAGAGCCGGCCGCCGGGCGGGAGGACACCCGGCGCGGCGGCCGCGGCGGCCATGCGGACGGCGGCGTCGGCGGCCCGGAGACGACGGGCGCGCCCATCGCGGCCAGGAGGCGGGCGGTCGACGCGGCGATCTCTGCCACGGCGGCGTCGAAGGCGGCCACGTCCCGGGCGGCGGGGGCGCGCGTCGCCGCGATCTTGCGGACGTACTGGCGGGCGGCGTCGTGGACGTCCCCGTCCGTGGCCGGGGGCGCGGCGCGACCACGCAGGGGGCGGATGTTGCGGCACATGGCCGAAGCGTAGCGCGCCGGGTCCAGGAGCCGGAAAGTCGGTGCCTTCCGGCACTCCCGTGAAGGGCGGCACGGGCCGACGATATGAGGTCGGAGGTAACCCAATGCGTGCTCGAGTCCTTCTCGTCGGCGCCGCCGCCGCTGCCGCCGGTGCGGCTGCCACCTTCGCCTTCGCCGTCCGGCCGTGGTGGCGCTCCTGGGGTGTCGATCCGGTCGACGCGACGCTCGACTTCGCGGGCGACGACCTCGTCCCCGATGCGACCGTCGTCGAGACCCGGGGCATCGAGATCGATGCCCCGCCCGATGCCGTGTGGCCCTGGCTCGTCCAGATGGGCTACAACCGCGCCGGCTGGTACAGCTACGACGCGATCGACATGAAGGGCGCCAGCGTGAGCGAGATCATCCCGGAGCTCCAGCACCTCGCCGTGGGCGACCTGGTCCCGAACTCGCCGGACACCGCGTTCGTCGTCCGCTCGCTCGATGCGGGTCGGTCCCTCGTCCTCTATGCCGACGAGAAGACGGTCGAGGAGCAGGTCGCCGCGGCCCGCGCCCGCAAGGAGGCCGGTGAGGCAGTCGATGAGACCCCGGTCAACCTGAAGGCCGCCGGGAAGATGATGCCGTCGATGCCGGGGTTCGCGGCGAGCTGGGCGTTCGTCCTGCGGCCGCTCGACGACGGCCGACGGACGCGCCTCACCGAACGCTTCCGGGTGCGGATGCCCGCGCCCGACGGCCCGGCCGCCACGGTCCTCGGCGGAGCCTTCGGCTTCGGTGTCTTCGCCATGACCCGCAAGCAGATGCTGGGGATCCGCGATCGGGCCGAGGCGGCCCACATCGCCGCCGGGATCACGGCGGAGTTCAGTGGGCGCTGGGGCGAGAAGGTCGCCGACGCCGGAGAGGCGACCGTCGAGAAGGTCACCAACGCCGCGGCCCAGGCGGCCGACACGGCCGCCGAGATTGCCGGCGGCGCGCCGCCGCCCGTGAAGAAGGCGGCCAGGAAGGCCGCCACCGCCGCCGATACGACCGTCGAGACTGCCGGCGACGCGAAGCCGGCGGCCAAGAGGACGGCCAGGAAAGCCGCCCACGCCGACGACGGGGGCGAGCCGACCGTTTGACGCATCGCGCGTCCGGCTGTCATGGTGTGCCGGCCATGACGGTCCCCCGCCGGACGCTTGCCGCGCTGCTCCTGCTCATGGTGCTGGCGATCGGTGTTGCCCCGGCCCTGGCGCCGGCCGTGCGAGCCGAGGATCCCGACGCCGACGCCGACCGCCGAACCGACGCCAACGCCGAGCCCCGAGCCCACGCCGTCGCCCACCCCGTCGCCGTCGCCCTCGCCTTCGCCGTCGCCGACCCCGACCGTGCCGCCCATCGGCAGCCCCGAATCGCCGATGAGCGATCATCTCTCGGGCGACGTCTACGGCTACCTCCCGTACTGGGAGATGACCAGCGCGATCGTTGACTACCTCGACTGGAACGCCCTCTCGGTCCTGAGCCTCTTCTCCGTGACGCAGACTGCGACCGGGACGATCAACCGGACGCTGGGCGGGTACAAGGCGATCACCGGTTCGCTGGGCCGCACGCTCGTCGCGACCGCAAAGTCGCGGGGCGTGCGCGTCGAGCTCACCTTCACCTCGTTCGGCTACGACAAGAACGCGGCCTTCTTCGCCGATCCCGCTCGCCAGGCGGTGCTCATCGACGAGCTGCGAGCCCTCGTCATGGACGTCGGGGCGGACGGGGTCAACGTCGACGTCGAGCTCATCAGGGGCACCTGGTTCGACGAGTACGCCACCTTCGTCGCCAACCTGCGGGCCGCCCTCCAGGCCGACAACCCCGTTGCCTCGGTGTCGGTCGCGACGAACGCGAACACCTCGGGCGCCCAGATGGCGAAGCGCGCCGCCGATGCCGGCGCCGACCGGATCTTCATCATGGGCTACGCGTACCGCACGACCTCGTCGAATCCCGGCGCGATTGCGCCGCTCGTCGGCCGGTCGTCCCCGAGCGGGCTCGACCTCCGCTGGACCGTGGACCGGTACGCGGCGGAAGGTGTCCCGCTGGGCCGGACCATCCTCGGCCTCCCGTACTACGGCATCTCGTGGCCGACGACGTCCGGCGCCCTCGGCGCGCCGCGGACGACGACCGGGTCAACGTGGGTGCCGCGCCGCCACATCGGCGAGCCCGCGTCGCTGGGGGCGTCGCTGCGTTACGAGCCGGGCGAGTCCGTCAGCTGGTTCGCCCGGTACGACACGGCCGCGGGCACCTGGCGCCAGGTCTTCTACGACACGCCGACCTCGCTCGCGCCGAAGTACGCCTACGCCATCTCGCGCGGCCTGGCCGGAGTCGGCATCTGGGCCCTCGGCTACGACCGGGGCGTGCCCGGGTACTGGGAGCTTCTCAAGTCGATGTTCGGGCCGCCGCTCGTCGCCACCCTCAGCGTGGCGCCGAGCCTCACGCGCTCGTTGACCGTGGCCGCCACGGTCGGCACGATGCCGGGGAGCCGTCCCGTGTCCGAGGTCCGGTTCCACGCCGAGGGACAGGCCTGGGGACCGTGGCAGCCGATGGTCCCCGCCACGGTCGACGTCACCACCGGCCTGCCCGTCCCGGCGCTGCCGTACCCCGTGACCCTCAGACGCCTCGGCCGCCGATGGGCGACGCCTCGTCTGGGCCCAGGTGCGCGACCAGGGCGGCACCCTGTCGAGCGCCGTGTCCGCTGCCATCACGCTCGACCGGACCGCGCCGGTCCTTGCCGAGGCGCCGGTGCTCTGGTATTCGACGACCTCCGGCTCGTGGCGGGCGCGGTGGAAGGCGGCCAAGGACCTGCACGGCCCGGTGGCCTACCGCGTCCAGTACTCGGTGAACAACGGCCCGTGGAAGATCGCCACGCTCCAGACTCCGAAGGCCGGGATCGTTCTGCCGGTCCGCAGCCGCGCGGCGAAGGTGGCGGTGCGGGTTCGCGCGGTCGACGTGCTCGGCAACTGGGGGCCCGCGAAGGTCACTCGCCGCTGACGGAGGGGTCGTTCCCGGGCGCGGGCAAGGCGCCTGGCGCCGGGCGCGGGCGCGGCGGCGCGGCGCGGCACCGGGCACTGATCGGCGCGGCGCGGCACCGGGCACGTGGCCGGCGGGCTGCGCCACGGTGGGCGGACGCGCCTGCGGCCTCGCCGAAATGGCGCCAGCCGCGGGGTCAGCCCGGCCAGCCGCGGGGGCAGCCCGCCCAACGCGTCGCTCCATCACCCCCATCATTAGGCGGCGGGGTTCTGCCCAGGTTGGGCCGCGGATCGCTCCGCTCAACCCTCTCCTGGCTGCTGAGACGCGCGAGCCCGCGGAATCTGAGCATGTACCGAGCGTCGGCGACCGCTCCCCGAGCGCCGAGATGCCGTCACGCCGGGCAGACCGGCGGCGAGGCCGCGAATCCCTGCCTGCTAGTGGTGGGGGTGATCAAGCGGCGCCAACCGCCGGGCCGAACATCGCGGTGTCGCACGAAGCCTGCCATTGAGTTCCCGCCGAAGCGAGCACGTGGCTGACCCTGGCTCGAGCAGTCCGCGAGGATCCTGGCCAGGCGCGACGCCCCGGATGGGCACTGCCCGCGACCCACCGCCCTCCGCAAAACCTCCATACGGATTCCATCGAGCATCCGCCGGGCGCGGCCATCGTCGGGCCGACGGAAGATCGGCAACCCGGAGGCTCGACCATGGCCACGACGGCAGCTCCCCCGCGATCGGCTCCGCGCCGACGACCGCGATCGCGTCTCGACCACCAGGCTCTGCGCCGTGTCGTCCAGGTGGGGGTGGCCGCGATCGTGGCGGTGGTGGCCCTCGAACGTGCGGCCGCGGGCCGGGGCGTCGCCGCGCCGGAGGCCCTCTGCCCCTTCGGCGGCATCGAGACCGCGTTCCGCCTGGTGACGGGCGCCGGGTACGTGCCCCACGTGCACGCGTCGAACGTGGTGCTGGGCATCGGCGTCCTCATTCTCGCCCTCCTCGCCCGCTCGGCGTTCTGCGGGTGGCTCTGCCCGCTCGGCTTCCTGCAGGACCTGGTCAGCGGCGCCTCGCGCCTCGTGCAGCGCAAGGTCCGGCCGGTCCGCCTCGGCGTGCGCTGGCTGAAGGTGCACGCTCGTCCCCTCGCCGTCCTGGATCGCCCCCTGCGCCTGCTCAAGTACGCCGTCCTGGCCTGGGCCGTCGGTGGCGCAGCCCTCTGGGGCGTCATGGTCTTCCGCGACGTCGATCCGTGGTTTGCCCTGCTCGAGCTCTTCCGCCTCACCGTCATCCCGGCCGTCCTCGTGCTGGTGGCCATCCTCGTGGCGGCGCTCTTCGTGGACCGGCCGTGGTGTCGCTACGCGTGCCCGCTCGGCGCCGCGAGCGGCCTGGTCGGCGCGTTCTCGCCGGTCCGGATCGAGCGCATCGCGGACGCCTGCACCTCGTGCGGGATCTGCACGCGTGCCTGCCCGATGGGCCTGCCCGTCGCCACTGCGGACCGGATCGTGTCGCCCGACTGCAACGCCTGCCTCGAGTGCCTGGCTGCCTGCCCGCAGGCCGGTGCGCTCGAGCTGCGCGCGGGGCTGCCGGTCCTGCACCTTCTTCCCTGCTCCGCTCACCCCGAAGGAGGCTTGACGTGCGGATCCGGCCGGCGTTGTTCGGCGTCTTCGTCGTTCTCGTCTTCCTGGCGCCGGTCGTCGTGGCGAACGCCGCCGGCACCTGGGCGCTCACCGGCCGGCCCGCGGCCGGCGACGGCGCGGGCGGCGGCGGAGGAGAAGGAGGAGGTGGCGGCGGAGGTGGTGGCGGATCCGGCAGACGGCGGCGAAGGATGCGGCGATGGACCGGCGACGGCGGTGGGCAGGGGAGCGGCGTGGTCGCCCCGGGCGAGGCCCGCGGCTGGATGACGCTCGCCCAGGTCGCCGAGGCCAACGCGATCCCGGTCGAGGAGATCCTCGCGGCATTCGACCTCCCGCGGACGACGGATCCGGCGACCGAGCTCCGCGACCTCGAGTCGGACGCCTTCTCGGTGGCCGCGCTGCGCGCCTGGCTCGCCGAGCGCGGGGCGCCCTGACACCGCCCTGACACCGCCCTGACACGTCCGTGCTCGCCGGCCCGTCCGGGGCTGTCGGCGCCAACGCGCACCTCGGTCCCTGCGGTACACGCGCACTGCGATCAGGCGCGAGGCAGCTCCATCCAGACCAGCGCGCCGCCCTCGGGCGCCGTTCCCGCGCCGACGCGTCCGCCCTGCGCCTCCACGAGCGCCCGAACGATCGCGAGGCCCAGGCCCGACGATCCCGTGCGTCGGTCACGCGCCGGGTCAGCTTGATAGAGGCGGTCGAAGACGTGCGGCAGGTCCTCGGCGGCGATCCCCGGCCCCGTGTCCCGGACCTCGATCCGGACGACACCTGCGATCGCAGCCCGGCCCGCCAGCACGACCCGGCCTCCGGGAGGCGTGTGGCGCAGGGCATTGTCCAGCAGCGCCGCCAGCACCTGGCGCACCCGGTCGCGGTCCGCCACGACCGCCAGGTCCGCGGCCGGCGACTCGACGGCGACGGCGCGGCCCACCTCGCCTGCCCGAGCCTCCACGTCGCGGGCCGCGTCGCCGAGGACGCCGGCAACGTCGACCCGCTCGGCGTGGAGGTCCAGCCGGCCGCCCTCCGCAAGGCTGATCGTCCGCAGGTCGTCGACGATGCGCGTCAGGAGTCGGGCCTGGTCGCGGATCGTGCGCAGGTGCTCGTCGTCGTGGGCGTAGACGCCGTCGAGGACGGCGCTCGTGGTGGCCTCGACGACGGCCAGCGGCGTGCGGAGCTCGTGGACGGCGTCCTGCATGAACCGGCGCCGGTCCTCCTCACCCCGCTCCAGGGCCGCCGCCATGCCGTCGAACGAGCGGCCGAGGTCGCCCAGCTCGTCGCTGCGGTCGGCCAGCCCCGATCGCCCTGCGAGGTTGCCGGCCGCGACAGCCGCCGCCGCCTCCTCGAGCCGTCGAATGGGCCTCGTCAATCGGCCCGCCGCCCAGACGCCGCCGAGCGACGCCACCAGGGCCGCGGCGCCGGCCACGAGGACGATCGTGAGGATCATGGTCTCGCGGACATCGGCGAGGTGCTGCCCCTGGCCCTGTCCGGCCCCAGGCCCCTGGCCCTGTCCGGCCCCTGGCCCCTGGCCCTGTCCGGGGCCCGGCGTGGCGGCCGACCCGATGTCGAGCGACGCGAACCCCCGGTTGATGATCAGGGGCGTCAGGAGCGCGATGGCCCCCGCGGTGCCGATGGCCACGACCGCCAGGGCGAGCGCAAGGCGCGCGCGGAGGCTCATCGGTCCACGCCCCGGCCGACGGGATTCACCGTCGCCCCGCCCGGTAGCCGATCCCGCGCACCGTCTCGACGTAGGCGCCACCGTCAGGCCGCGGGCCGAGCTTGGCCCGCAGGTTCTTGACGTGGCTGTCGATCGAGCGGTCGAAGGCGTCGAACTCCTCGCCGTGGACCCGGGCGCCCAGCTGCTCGCGCGTCCAGGCGCGATCGGGCTGCTCCGCCAAGGCGAAGAAAAGGTCGAACTCGGTGCGAGTGAGCTCGATCGGCTCTCCCGCGCGGCCCACGGTGCGGGCCACAGGGTCGATCTCCAGGTCTGCGAAGGGCAGGCGATCGTGGCCGGGTGGCGCGGTCGCCGGCGATGCCCCCAGACCCGGCCCGCGCCCGGTCGGGCGAAGGCGCCGCAGGACGGCGCCGACCCGGGCCACGAGCTCGCGCGGCTCGAACGGCTTCGTCACGTAGTCGTCGGCCCCGAGCTCCAGGCCGGCGACCCGGTCGATCACGTCGTCGCGGGCCGTGAGGAGGATGATCGCAGGCCCCGGGTCGCTCTCGGCGCGGAGGGCGCGAAGGACGTCGAAGCCGGTGCGGCCGGGGAGCATGACGTCGAGCACGATGAGGTCAGGCGGCGTGGCCCGAGCCGCCGCGAGGGCGGTGTCGCCGTCGTGGGCGACGTCAACCTCGTGCCCCTCACGCTCGAGGTACGCGCGGACGACGTCGACGATGCGGGGCTCGTCGTCGACGACCAGGATCCGGCTCATGGCGCAAGCATGCGCGGACGGCCCGACCGTTGCAGGCCGGGCCGTCGCGCGGGGTGGCGGGGCCGGACGACGCCCGGCCCGTGCTCGTGAATGCTACGGCTGGGTCGTGCCGGAGCCGGTTCCGTCGCAGGTGCCGTTCCCGGCACCGCGGCCCCGGCCGCCCATCCCGGCGCCCGCCTCACCGGCTGGACCGGCACCGCCCCGCTGGCCCTGCGCACTCGCGGGCCCTGCGCCGACCGCCGCGCCCTGCATCCCGCCGAGCGTCGTGCGGTAGACCATGTCCTTCGCCCGCGTCGCGAGCTGGGCCTTCAGCGCGGTGGCCTGGGTCGTCGTGAGGGCGCCGTTCTGCACGCGCACGTCGATGCGCGCGGTCCACTGCTTCGTCAGCGCATCGACGAGGGTCTGCGGGTCGACCTTCTGTCGCTCAGCGATCTGGGCCAGCGAGAGGCCATCCTGGCGAAGATCGCTGATCGCGGCCTGGGTCAGCCCCAGGACGTCCGCGACCACGTTGGCCTGTACGCCGGCCCTCACGGTGCCGCCTGCGCCACCTGGCCGGCCCATCGGCCCGGCGGCAGCTACGGTGGCGACCACGGCGATGGTGAGCAGGGCCGCGGCCCCGGTGGCAAGAATGAATCGTCGCATGGTTCGTGCCTCCACTGGCAAGTTCGTCGCGGGCCCGGCCGTTCGCGCCTTCGTGGCCGACGTCACCGGCGACAGGAAGAGCGTCGCTCGCCTGGGTGACGGTTCGATGCGTCCCCGGTGGAGGTTGCGTGGAGGCCGTCGCTCGCCGCGGTGCTGCGGGTTATCAGTCCCGGGCGTAGGCTTGCCGGGATGACGGGCCGCCGCGACAGGTCACCCAGTCACGGAGGTACGCGGTTGCTCAACCCCATTCCGGATCGACCAACGCTCACCGCGGCCGCCCTCCGCCGCTGGCTGCCGCCGCTCGCGCGGCGAGCACCGGACCTGGTGTCCGCGTATCTCGTCCCGGGCCGCGTCTCGCCCCGGTTGCGGGAGGCGACCATGCTCGGGGTCACGTCGATCAACCGCTGCGCGGCGTGCAATCGCGTTCACCAGCGTCTGGCGAGGGCGACCGGTCTCGTGATCGACGATCTAGGGGCCCTTGCACCCGAGGAAGCCGCCGCTCACGCGTATGGGCAGGCACTCGCGGTGGCCGGGCCGCGGGGTGTCTCGGCGCCGCCCACGCTCAGCGCACGGCATCGTCGCGAGCTCGAGGCGTCCGGCCTCGCGATGGAGCTGGCCAACCTCGCGGGCAACCGGTTCCTGCCCGAGCGAGCGTCGACGCAACGGCCCCAGATCGGCGGGGCACGGGTGGCTCGTGCCTACGACGCGGCGATGCGCGTCGCCGATCGAGCCGGCCTCCGCGTGGCACGGCGCCGGATCGCCGGCGGCGCGTCCGGGGACGTGCTCGAGATCGGGGTCGGGACCGGCCTCAACCTTGGCGCCTACCCGTCGGACGCGTCGCTTCACGCCATCGACCCGAGCGATCACGCGCTGGCGATCGCCGCCCGCCGCGCGGATCGCCTCGCGCTGCGGGCCGCCCTGCAGAAGGCTGATGCAGCCGCGATTCCCTATCCCGACCGATCCTTCGACGTGGTTGTCGGGACTTTCGTCCTCTGCTCGGTGGGGGACGTGGCCGCAACGCTCCAGGAGAGCCGGCGCGTGCTTCGGCCGGGCGGCAGCGTGCGGTTCCTCGAGCACGCGAGGTCCGACCATCGGTCGATCGCCCGCCTCCAGGGCCGGATCGCTCCGGGCTGGGCCCGGGCGTCCGGCGGCTGCCGGCTCGATCACGATGTTCGCGCCGCGATCGAGGGAGCCGGTCTGCGCATCACCGAGGAGCGATCCCATGCCGGCGGGCTGCTCGTTGAGATCGTGGCCGCCGCCTGATCGCGACAGCGCCCTGCTGCGCGCCCATCCGTTCGCCGGCGAGCTTCATGTCGCTGATCCAGGGCCAGGAGGCGTTGGCGTCGCGGTCCGCTCGGCTATAGTTGGCGCGGCCTTGTCGGCGTCCGGGCGGGAGTAGCTCAGCTGGCAGAGCGGCAGCCTTCCAAGCTGCATGTCGCGGGTTCGAACCCCGTCTCCCGCTCCACTCCCCTGTTTCGTGCTCATGGCGAGACGATAACTGTACGGTTGGCCTGCTCAGCGAGCGGTCGATTCTGACGAATCCCGTGCTGTAACGCTCGCCGACGAACCGAAGAGCAGCGAGCCCTTGGCGTGCGAGGACCGCCGCCGTCGACCGGGCTGGGTCCAACGCTGGGGGAGCGTCAGAGCGCTCCCCCAGTCAGCCGCGAAGCTGCTCCTGCACAACGCCCAGGCTAGTCGAAGAGGGGCGCCGACGAAGCGCCCCTCTTACGTGTGCGTGATGTTCTAGCGGATGGTGAGGTTGCCACCCTTCAGGGGCTGGAACGACGGTCCGGTGACGAGCGGGCTGACCGCTCCGCCGCTGAAGTCGGTGATCCAGTTGACCGTGAAGGTGTCGGGCTTGGTGCTGCTGCCCTTCTTGCTCGACCCGGAGTCGGTGAACGTGACCTTGAAGTTCACCGAGTCATCGACGAGTACATAGTCGTAGATGGAGGGGGCGACCTCCTGCCACTGGAACAGCTTGCCGATGCCGCTCGCGGTCCCGGTCAGCGGGTTCGACGACGTCTTGGCATAGGAGGTGATCTCGCCCTTGAGGCGCCACGCCTGCTTGTCGTGGATGAGGATCTGGCCGCGATAGGCCTGGTCCCTGTCCGACCACCGAGTGGTCAGGCCGAAGTTCACGTTCTTCGAGGCGCCGGTGATCGGGGTGGGGTTCACGATCTGGTACCAGCCGCCGCCGGTGGCGGCATCGTCCGGCGTGACGATCGTGACGATGCCGTCGGTGTCGGAGGATGCGGCGCATTCGTTCGTCCCGAGGAACTCGACCTTGACGAGGTAGATCCCCGGGTCGAGGTTGGCCGGCTTCTGGGCCACGGCGGAGTTGCTGGTGCCGCTGGTGACGGCGGCGCCGACGCTTTCACCCGCGTCGCCGAAGTCTCCATCGCCAGTGAGATCCACGTAGAAGCGGATCGTCTGGCCGCTCACGTCGCAGGCGGCCTGGCCGTCGGCAAGCGTCGCCTTCAGCGTCGGATCGGTCGGCTCGATCACCTGCGTGTCGCCGCTGTAGGAGATCGTCGTGGGGACCTGTCGGTAGATCGTCACCGTGCTGCTGCCCGTGCTCGTGGCCGCGTCCGTGACGCAGACCCACACGGGGTTCGCACCATAGGCGAGCTCGGTGGCGAGGATGTTCGACGTCACGGCCCCGGAGGCGTACGAGCCGCTGTCGACGACGGTGCCGGTGGTGCAGCTGGTACCCCCGACCCGGACGCTGTAGGACCCGGCCTCAGTCGCGCTCCAGACGGCGTCGACCGAGGACTCGCTCGGCGACACCACGTTGCCCGGGGCGCTGGTCGGGCTCGTGATGGTGACCGTTGGCGGCGTGAGATCGATCACCCAGGTGAACGAGGCCGGGGTGGCGTCCATGTTGTTGGCCTGGTCGATCGCCATGACGTAGAAGGTGTGTTCGCCCTCGTCCAGCGGGCCGAAGGTGTCCCCGCTCGTGCACACGAAGCTCGGAGGCTCGTCGATCACACAGCGGAAGCCGACCACGCCGCTGCCGCTGCCGTCACTGCCGGAGAAGGCGAACGTCGGGCTGGTGTCGAGGCTCGGGTTGCTCGGGTGGGACGTGATCGTGGTGTTCGGCGCGGTCGCGTCGATCGTCCAGGTGCGCGAGGCCGGGGAGGGGTCCGCGTTGTCGGCGCGGTCGACCGCCCGCACGTAGAACGTGTGCTGGCCGTCGGCCAGGGGGCCGAAGGTGGCGCCGCTCGCGCAGGTCGAGGGGCCCCCGCCGTCGAGCCAGCACTCGAAGTGGTCGATGCTCGTGATCGCGTCCGTCCCGGAGAAGGAGAACGTCGGCGTCTCGTCGTCGGTCAGGCCACTCGGGCCGCCCGTGATCGACGTGGTCGGCGGGCTGGTATCGACCTGGAACGTGTCGGTGTCAGGGGTCGGGTCGACGTTCCCCGCGACGTCGATCGCCCGCACGCGGAATGTGTGCTCGCCGTCGGTCAGCGGCATGAGTGTCAGCGGGCTCTCACAGGTTGAGAAGTCCATCGAGTCGATCCGGCACTCGAAGGAGGCGATGCCACTGCCGTCGCCGTCGTCGCCGGTGAAGCTGAACGTCGGCGTGTCGTCGTCGGAGATGTAGAGCGGGTGGGCCGTGATCGTGGTGGTAGGCGGGTCCGTGTCGGCCAGGCAGTCGAGGACGAGCGCGAGATCGGTGACCGGCGGCGGGATCGTCAGCACGCCGGTCTCGACGAAGGCGCCGCCGCCCGGTGCGCTGCAGCCGACCTTCTCGGCCCGCACCTTGTAGTAGCCGGCGACCACGTCCCAGCCGAAGAGCCCATCCGCGCTGGTCAGATCCGGGTTCGAGCGATTTCCCGGACTCATGATCGAACTCCCGTCAGCCACCACCACGAACGGGCCGTCCGGGTCGACCGAGCGATAGAGGGTGACGGTCGCGCCCACCACCGGATCGCCAGACGTATCTCGCACGACGCCGCTCGGGTCGATGTAGAGCGTGAACGACCCTTCCACATCGGGGTCGTCTGGATAGTCGATCCTGAACGAGATCAACGCTGTTCCATGGTGCGGGTAGGGCGCGGCGAACGTGCCCGTGTACGTGCCGCTGGAAGCCGGGGTCTCGACCAGCGGGATCGTCTGCACGTAGCCGTCGCTCGTCGTGAGCGTGGCCGTCCCCGTTCCGCCGCTGCGGCCGGTCGTGGTGACGGTCAGCGGGTCGTGCCAGTAGACGGTCGGCGTTCCCGACGTCTGTGTGCCGCTGCCCTCGGTTTCGACGGATGTGCCCGGCGGGATCGGAACCGGTGGGAACGGGACCTCGAACCCGCAATTGGTGCCGTTGCCGCCTTCGTCCTTCTGCTGGACCCCCACGTTGGTTCCGACCGTGATGTCGTACACGGCCGAGAAATCAGCCGCCCACTCGCCGCTGCCATCGGCTGTCGCGACGACACCCTCCCCGTCTTCAGCGCCACTGACGTCCACCCACACTTCGGTGCCCGGGTCGGCTGTCCCACGGACGACGTCGGTCGCGGTGTCCACGTCGGTGATCGAGATGGCTCTCACCGTGTGCGTCCGGGTAATCGCACCGTAGGTCACGGTGATGAGCCATCCCGGCTGGAGGCCGGGGAACACGCCGCCACCCTCGAAGAAGCCCTCGGCGTTCGTTGCGAGAGGCAGCGTGATATCGGGCTTCTCCCCAGTCACAGGATCGTCGGCGGTGACCGTCAGGTCAACCTCAGCAGGCCAGCCCCAACCGGCCAGGCCACGCCAGTCCAGGAACACCAGGAAGGATGGTGGCCGGGCGTCGATCTGCGTCTGGTCGCCGTCCTCATCGGCCTGGTAGGTGTAGGTCATCATCGGCGGCAGGATGTCGAACGCGGGATCTCCGTCCGCGCTCGGGACGGAGAAGTCCGCCGTCCATGCTCCCGCGCCGTCCGACGTCACGTTGCGCAGCGGCCATGCCTGAAGCTGATCGTCCCCCACGAAGACGACCGTCTCGGTGTTCGGCGATCCAACGCCGGAGACCGTGTCGGCCACCGGGTCGATCAGGGTCACCGTGAGGTCGATGACCTCATGAGTCTTGGCCGTCGTTCCCTGGGAGACGGTGACGACGTGGCCCGTCTGGATGTTGAAGGGAATGTCATAGAGCTCGAAGCGCCCGTCGCCGTCGGTCTCGGCGGTCGTGGAGAAGTTGACCGCCCCAGCGACTTCGGGGTCGTCGATCTCGATCGTGACCTCGGAGTCCGGCGCCCACTCCTGGCCCCACATGTGTTCGGGAGGCTCGATGGGGCTCACCGAGAAGAACGATGTCGGCAGGGGCGCAACCTCGGCCTCGACCACGGAGGCGCCTTCGCCACCTGGAATGTCGTTCCAGCCGATCGGGGGCCGGTTCTCGATCTCCGCGAAGTCCTCGCCGAGGTAGTCGTTCGGCTCACTGGGGAACCAGTTCGTGTACGTCACCGGTTCGCCGCTCGACCACACCCAAACGCCCTCGACGGCGATGTCGCTGAGGCCGATCCAGTACCACGTCCCGAACGTCGCCACGACCCAGTCGTTCTCGGCGGAGTCGTTGATGGTCACGAGGTGGCCGCCGAGCGAGACCGCGTGGGCCTCGGCATCGGCCCACGACATGCCGTCCTCGACGTACACGTAGTAGTGGCCCGTGGCGGGGTTGAGCTGCCACCCGTCGGGCCGGGGAACCTCCCAGTCGTACACCGTGCTGTCGGCATCGGCGTCGAATTGCTCGGCGCCTCCGGAGGTGCCTGGCACGATGTCGAACACCCACTCGTCAGGACCCGTCACCGAGAAGTCCGCCATCCAGTTCCCGGAGCCGTCCGCAGTGAAGTAGCGGTTCGCGCCCTCCGTGTAGACGGTCACCGGGCTGCCGGGTGTGGGCACGGTCCCGGACACCTGGTCGGTATCGACGTCCACGGAGGTGACCTCGATGTCGATCACGGTGTGGGACTTCGTGGTGGCCCCGTCGGTCACGGTGACGATGTCGCCCGGCTTGGCCTCGTACTCGATGCCGACCCCGCCGCCGATGCCATCGTTGTCGGTCGGGACGACATCGAACATGGTCTGGTAGTCCGGGGAAACCACCGTCGCGGGATCGTTGATGGTCGCCGTGAGGGTGGTGGCGACTGGCCAGAACTTGACGAAGATGCTGGCCGACCCGTCGGAAGAACGGTGCACCTCGAACGCAGTTTCGTCGAAGTCACGACTGATGGTGTTCGTCACGGTCACGGTGACCGCGACCGTCTCGTCGCCCTGGGCGATCGTCGCCGGGCTGCCGGAGATCGATGGGCCGTCGAACGTCCAGCCGCCGGGAGCTGTCGGCAGGTTCGGCTCGCTGACGACGCAGGACGTCCCGGTCGGGATGCCGCCGATCGTCGCGCTGCCGCCTGCGGGGAGGTCGACCGTCCCGTCGTGGGCGGTCCCGTCGTCGCAGTCGTAGCTGATGGCGAACGTGCCGGTGAAGCCCGAGGTGAGCGGGTCGAAGACCTTGCTGATCTTGAGGGAGCCCTCCGTCGCCTTCAAGGCGATGCTGTGATAGCCACCGGCCGCGATGGCGGTGACGCCGGTGAGCCCCGCCGGCACGGTCGTCTGCCCCTCGACGTTCCGACCCCAGGCCACCACCGTGCCGTCGTTCTTCAGCGCGAGGCTGTGGGAGAGCCCGGCCGCGATCGCGGTGACGCCGGTGAGCCCGACCGGCACGTTCGTCTGCCCCTAGCCGTTTTCGCCCCAGGCCACCACTGTGCCGTCGGCCAGCAGCGCGAGGCTGTGGTAGCCACCGGCTGCGATCGCAGTGACGCCGGTGAGCCCCGCGGGCACGGTCGTTATCCCCCAGGCGACCACCGTGCCGTCGTTCTTCAGCGCGAGGCTAAAGCGGAACCCGGCTGCGATCGCGGTGACCCCGCTGAGCCCCGCGGGCACGGTCGCTTGTCCGTTGGTGTTGTCGCCCCAGGCCACCACCGTGCCGTCGTTCTTCAGCGCGAGGCTGTGGAAGTGCCCGGCCGCGATCGCGGTGACCTCGGTGAGCCCCGCGGGCACGTTCGTCTGCCCGGAGAAGTTGAGGCCCCAGGCCACCACCGTGCCGTCGGCCATCAGCGCGAGGCTGTGGGAGTACCCGGCTGCGATCGCGGTGACCCCGCTGAGCCCCGCGGGCACGGTCGCTTGTCCGTTGGTGTTGTCGCCCCAGGCGACCACCGTGCCGTCGGCCATCAGCGCGAGGCTGTGGGAGTACCCGGCTGCGATCGCGGTGACCGCGGTGAGCCCCGCGGGCACGGTCGCTTGTCCGTAGGTGTTGTCGCCCCAGGCCACCACCGTGCCCGGGGGTGATGCTGCGAGAGCCACCCCGGGCACCCCTGGGCCACTCAATACGAGCATGGTGGCGGCAACCGCCGCAACGATCCGTCTCACGACGCGACCTCCCAAGGGAGCCTCGCGGGTCGGTCTCGCCAGTGGCTCGGCGCGGTCCCGGCGGCCGGAGTGTGGACCGCGTGTCAGAGCCTCCCGCCAACTGGTCACCGTAGGCGGCGGTCATCAGTCTGGCGAGAGCCAGATGGCCCGGCCGCCCGGTGCGAAGCCGGGCCTGGAGCCGCCCCCGCTCCGGCTGGGACGCACGGGCGCTGACGCCACCTCGTGACGACACGCTAACTGGACACGTTTCGCTCGGGCCGCTGAGCACGGTGCTGTTACGCATAGCCGTTCCGGCCTTCCAAGCTGCATGTCGCGGGTTCGATCCCCGTCTCCCGCTCCACTCCCCGGTTTCGTGCTCGGGACGCTACTCACTCACCGTTCGCCACGACGATGACGACCTTGCCTTGAGCGTGCCCCCGGTCCAGATACCGAAAGGCATCGGCGGTCTCAGCCAGCGGATACGTCCGGTCGAGGACCGGCGTGACCCGTCCGGCCTCGACCAGCTCCTTGAGGGCGATCAGGTCGGCGTGGTTCGGTGTCGAGACGAACGCGCGCTCCACCTGGCGCACGAACAGTGGCATCAAGAACGCTTTCAGGATGTAGCCCATGCCGGCATGCCCGCTGTTGGGCATCAGCTTCCCCCCTGGCTCGAGCACGCGCCTGTAGTCCGCGAACGAGTGACTCGCAACGTTGTCGAGGATCAAGTCGTAGCGCAGATCGCGCTTGGTGAAGTCCTCCTTGGTGTAGTCGATGACATGGTCCGCCCCGATCGATCGGATCATGTCCACGTTCGGCGAGCTGCAGACGCCGGTCACCTCCGCCCCGAGGGCCTTGGCGATCTGCACGGCGAAGGTGCCCACGCCCCCCGACGCTCCGTTGATCAGGACCTTCTGCCCGGGCTGCACCTTGCCGTGATCGCGAAGCGCCTGCAGCGCGGCCAGGGCCGACGTCGGCACGGCCGCGGCCTGCTCGAACGTCAGGTTGAGCGGTTTGTGCGCGAGCTTGCCCTCAAGGGCGACCGCATACTCGGCGCACGAGCCGCGGCACTCCCCGTACACCTCGTCACCAGGCAGGAACCGGGTCACATCCTCGCCGACCGACTCGACGACTCCCGCGCAATCGAGCCCGACGACGAAGTCCTTCTTGGGCTTGGGGAACCCGACGTACATCCGGATGGGGAACGGCGCGCCACGCATGGCGAAGTAGTCACCGGCGGCAAGTGATGCCGCATGGACACGCATCAGGACGTCGCCATCAGCGGCGACCGGCCTGTCGATCTCCCTCGGTTGGAGCACGTCCGCCGAGCCGTACCCGACCTGGACGACTGCCTTCATGGCGTTCCCCCGATGACGACAACGATGTTCCCCAGCTTCTGGCCGGACTCGGCGTACCGGTGCGCCTCGACCATCTGCTCGAGCGGGAAGCTCCGGTCGACGATCGGGCGCAGTCGCCCCGCTTCAACCAGGCCGCGCAGGTAGGCAAGCTCCTCGCCCGTCGAGCGCGATGGAATGAACGACACCCGCTTCCTGCTTCCCCTCGCCGCCCACCGGGCGCGAACGATCTGCAGGAAGCCCGGATTGGCCATGAGCAGGCATCCGTTCTCGGTCAGCCGCCTCACCATGCGAGCGGACGGTGTGCCGCGGACCACGTCGAAGATGACGTCGTAGGTCCCGAGGCTGGCGGTGAAGTCCTCCTGGGCGTAGTCGATCACGCGATCCGCGCCGATCGCGCGCAACATCTCCAGCTTGGGCGCACGGTCCACCGCGGTCACGTGCGCCCCGAGGTCCTTGGCGAGCTGGACCGCGAATGTGCCGAAGCTCCCTCCCGCGCCGTTGACGAGGACGCGCTGCCCGCTGCGGACGTTCGCCTTCCGGAGGAACGCCAGGGCCTCGCCTCCCCCGTAGGGAATGGCCGCGGCCTCCGCGTAGTCCAGGTTCGCCGGCATCGTCGTGATCGCCCCGGTCTGGGGGTTCTCACGCAGGCAGATGTACTCCGCGTGGGCTCCCAGGGGGATGCCTGTCGCCGCGAAGACCCGGTCGCCCTTCCTGAGCGACCTGACCTTCTTGCCGACCGCGTCGACGTCACCGGCGAGCTCCTGCCCGAGCACGCGTCGTCGCGGTTTGCGGATGCCGAACGCCAGCCGCATGGGCACCCAGATCCAGGGGGCGAAGTCGAACCTCCGCAGCTCGCAATCGGCCGCGCTGACCGTCGTGGCGCGGATCCGGACCAGCACCTCGTCGTCCTTCGGAACCGGCTTTCGCACGTCCCGAAGTCGAAGGACATCCGGTGGCCCGTAGGCCTGGCACACGATCGCTCTCATGGGTCTCCACTTCGTTCAGTCCGTCAAGAGGCGCAGGTCAGCGTACTTCCGCCCACCCGGTGCGCGTCCCATCACGGCAAGCCGGAGCGGAGCGCCCGGTGCGGATCCGGGCTGGCTACTTCACCTGCTGCTTCGACACCGCGGTCGCGTACTTGTTGATCTGCTCGGGAGTCACCGGATTCTTGAGTTTCCAGCCCCAGGCGCCCGTGGTCCAGAACTTCGCGCCTGGGCACTTCGGGGTGGCGCTTGTCAGGACCTTCTTCTGGAGGACCTTGCCGGTCGCCGCGACGACGACGCGGACCGTCACCTTGTCCTGGTATCGGACGACCTCGCCGACCTCGCCAGCCTCCGTCTTGTAGAGGCCGCACGTGCCCGCCTTCTTGTCTGCGCTGTCGTAGCACACGACGAGCTGGATCGGGCTCGGCCATGGCCAGCCACTCGTCCGGAACCCCTCGTTGATGTCGACGTCGTAGGCCAGCCACCCGTTGTTCATATCGAAGACGACAAGGGGGTGGACCTCGCCGGCATAGGGCGCGGCTCCCGGCACGGGCGTCCCGCCGTAGCAGGCATCGAAGAGCTCGAGCCGGAGATCCCGTTCGACCTCCCAGTTGACGTCCAAGCCCCCCTCTGGCCAGCCGCTCGACCATGGGCTTGGCTCGGGGGTGGGCGTGGGCTCGGGGCGTGGGGTGATCTGCCGCGGCGTGGCGGAGGGTGAGGACGCCCCGCAGCCAGCAAGCACCACGACGGCCAAGACGCAGATGAGCAGCTGCCGACGGTGGGAGCGCGAGACCGCGTCCATGACCTCCCCTTCCGAGATGCCCGCTGCGGGAAACGTCGCAGCCAGCCATGTTGCCGACGAGAGCCGAACGGCCCCCCAGGACGCCCAATGCGTGTCCTGTCCTCCGGGAATGGCAGAGCGCCGGGTGGCCTACTCCACCGGCTGCTCCGATACCTTCGCCGCGTACTCGTCGATCTGGTCGAGTGTCACGTTGTCCCCGAGGAAGCTCCAGGGTGGCGCGGCTCCCACGACCATGCCCGTGCTGGCGGGACATTTCGTCTTGGGACCCACCAGCGTTGTTGTCTGGAGGGTCTTGCCGGTCCGCGCGACGACCACTCGTATCTTCACCGCGTCCCGAAGGCGAAGGAGCTCGCCGCTCACTCCTTCGACCATCGTGTAGATCCCGCACGAACCACCGGGCTTGGGCTTCGCGGGTTCGGGGCAGACGATCAGCTGGATCGTCGGGCTCGCCCACTCGCCATCACGCCACTTCCCGTTGATGTCGTAGTCGGGCAGCCAGCTCCATACGCCAGCCTTTCCATGGGGCCCTGCGATCACGAGAGGGTGCACGGTGCCGGCGTAGGGAGCGGCCCACGCGACGGGCTCCCCGTAGCAGGCCCTGATCAGCTCGGTTTCGGGCGCTGGTGTCGGCAGCGGCGTCGGCGCTGCGGTCGGGGCCGGCGTCCGGGCGGTGGTGGGCGTCACGGGCGATGGAAGGCCGGTTGATGCCCCACCTCCGCAGCCAGCGAGGGCCACGGTCAGGGCGAGCAACAGGCGGCGCACCGACGGTTCCTCCAGCCGCCAGTCTAGGCCCCGCGTTGCCCAGTGCGCGTCCATCCCGACGGCCGGAGCGGAACGCCCGGTGTGGAGCTGAGGGCCGACAGCGGCATGCAGGCCTGGGCCGGCGTAGTTCTGCCGATGACACAGCAGGACCCCCGACAGCCGAACCGCCGGGGGTCCCGCGCTACGGTCGTTAGGCCCGGTAGACCTTCATCTTGACCTGTGCAGACAGTCCGTTCAGGTCGCCGGTGTACTTGTACGTGCCGGTCGGGTAGTCGTTGTCGATCCGGAGCGGAGTGGCCGAGCCGCTCAGCCCGTAGGTGAAGCCGTCGATCAGCGTGCAGTCCGCCATCTGGTCGCGGCACTGAAGGAAGAAGAACGGGGCGGTCCCGGCGATCTGCCTGGCCATCTGGTCGCAGTACGCGAGAAGCGTGACGTCACTCGTGGTCAAGCAAGACCACTTGGCGTTGAAGTAAGCCGCCAGCGCGGCCTTCTGGGTGTCACTCGCTTTCAGGACGAAGGGATAGCGAGTGTCATCCGGAATGAGCGGGTCCGCTACGGTGTTCACGACGTCCAACGCCATCAGCCCGGGGTTCCCGGTGGTCGGGATGAAGAACCCGCCCTTGTACGACCCGGCGGCGAGACTGTCCTGACCCTCGATCCAGAGGTCCGTCGAGAACGTGGCGGGCTTGGCGGCAGCCACCGGGCCGGCGACCACCGCGACGAGCGCGAGGGCAGATAGAACCGCGATGAACCGACGCATGCGACCTCCTTGGGGCGCCATCCGCGGGTCGGTCTCGCCAGTGGCTCGGCGCGGTCCCGGCGGCCAGGGTTTGGGCCGCGTGTCAGAGCCTCCCGCCAACTGGTAGCCGGTCTACTCCGACCAACCGTCGCCGTCTATGTCCGTTGTGCCTCTCTTGGTCCGTTGCGCCATTTCTGGCGGCAATTCTCGTTGAGGGCCGATCGACCGTGTACGAGGGAGTCAGCCTGGAGCTGCCTTCGCCGGCTATGGCCCGATGCCGCTCGCGTTGACTGGCCGCACCGCCGACGGCCTGATCGTCCAATTGGCGGATCCGGACCGGATCCGCTGGACGGTCGGCCTCATGCGTGAGCCTGCCGAGACAGCCCGAGCCGCCCGCCGTCGACTCGACCCGTCAGTAGAGCCACGGGATCAGCCGGCGCGTGCGCCGCCGGTAGGCTGCGTAGCCGGCGAACTGCTCGGCGAGCCACGCTTCCTCGCGGCGTGACTTGAGGTCGAAGAAGACCCCCAGCACGAAGGCGCCCGCGAGGGCCAGGGGCGAGGCCATGACGAGGCCCCAGCCGAGACCGACGATCACGCCGCCGCCGTACATCGGGTGCCGGACGAGCCCGAAGACACCGTGCTCGATGAGGCGGCCACCCGGCACCGGCCGCGGATACGCGGTCAGCTGGCGTCGGAGCCCGAGGATGCCGGCGATCACGAGACCGACGCCGAGGGGGATCAACGGCAGTCCGGCGCTCGCCCCGACCACCCGCGCCGAGCCGTTCCAGAGCGGTCCCACGAACCCGGCGGCGATGATGCGCAACGAAGAGGAGGAGCTGGAGGACGACCCAGCCTTCGCCGCGCCGACCGAGGTCCGGCAGGCGAACACGGTTGGTGGTCAGGGAGTGCGCCTTCGTCGAGATCATCGTCCTACCTCTCACGTCCGAGCTGGCCCGCGATGATCGCGAGCCCGCAGGCGATCAGCCCGAGTGCGAAGACGGGGATCTCCATGCCGGCCAGGGCGCCGAGCCCGGCCAGGAGCGCGCCCGCCCCAATGATCACGCCGAACCGGTCGATCGGTAGGCCGATGTACAGCCGGGTGGCGTTTGCGCCGAGCATCAGGAGGCCCAGGCCCACCAGCCAGGTGCCGTCGGGCACGCCGGGGACGAGGACGAGGACCCCGGTCATCAGGAGCAGGAGCCCCCAGCCGATCACGTCGATCCGGCCGGAGATGTCGTGTCGTCCCATGTTCGCTGCCGTTCCCATCGCTGTGTCTCCCCGGGGGAGGAGCCCCCGCATTGATGTCGCGTCGGGCCTTCCAAGCTCAGCCCTCATCGCGACGTCGACAGACTAGTAGAACGAACGCTCGCTTTGCATGTGCCATTCGGCCCTATTCTGGATGTGCTAGAGTGACCAGACAGCAAAGGAGCGCTCGTTCTAGTTGAGTGCCATGAGGAGGCCAGTACATGCCACGGATCACGGCTGAGCACGAGGCAGAGAAGCGCAAGCACATCCTCGACGCCGCACGCCGGGTGTTCGTCGCGAAGGGCTTCCACGAGGCGAGCATCGACGACGTCGTCGCCGAGAGCGGCGTCTCCGTGGGCGCCATCTACAACTACTACGGGGGCAAGGACGAGCTGATCCACGAGAGCATCCTGGCCGCGATCAACGTCGAGGCGGACGCCGTCCTCGCGGACGGCCGGTTCGTCGGCAACGCTCGCGCCAAGATGGAGCGGGCGATCTGGGGGTACTTCGACTTCACGATCGACGCGCCCGGCGCTGCCGCCTTCCTCGTCCAGTGCTGGGCGTTGGCGTCGCAGAGGCCGCTCATCCGCGACCTCCTCGTCCGGCGCCGCGAGCGTACGGTGACGGTCGCCGTGCTCATCGGCCGCGAGGCCGTCGAGACCGGCGAGCTGCCGGCGGGCTTCGATGTCGAGGCCATGGCCCGGGGGTTCACCGCCCTGCTCGACGGCCTCGTCCTCCAGCGCGTGGAGGAGGGCGACGCCTACCGCCGCGCCGACATGGAGCGGCGGGTGCTGGCGTTCCTCGACCTGGTCGCCCCGCGCCGGCCCGCTGACGGCGCGAGCTAGAGAGAGTGACGGGCCCCGGCCGTTACGGACGCGGCCGGCGCGCGGCGAAGCGCGGCGCCCACAGCCCGATCCCGATGCCGAAGGCGGCGTGGCCGAGGAGCATGATCCGGTTGAGCCGCGCCGCGTCGCCGGACCGGAGACCGAACCAGCCGTAGCCCATCGACGGGAACATGACGAGGAGCGGCAGCGCGGCCGTCGCGATGCCGTACGCCGTCCCCACCGCCAGGTTCGTTCGGTCATTCCCGCTACGCGGAAGAAGCACGAATGCCTGGGTGAGGATGATGCCCGTGGCGTAGTGGGTGAGCATGCCCAGCGCGAGCTCACCGCGGACGGCCGGCTCGCTGGTGATCTCGATCTCATCGCGGCGCCAGCGGCCGCGCGCCAGGTCCGCCGCCCATCGCCCGATCATGTCCGGGCCGAGACGTTCCGAGGTGAAGGCGCTGCCGCCGAAGCGCTCGGCGGTCACCATCGCGATGTCCATGGTGACGGTCGCCAGCACGCCCGCCGGCACCCCGGCCGGAACACGGATCGAGCGGCTGCGACGGACGCTCATTGCCGGCAATTATCCGCCGCGCGCCGGCGTTGGGGGAAGCCGCGACGACTGCTCGAGGGTGCCCCTATGGCGCGGTGGTCCGACGCGCTTCGGCGTCTCGTGGGCTCTCACGGAGCAGCATCTGGACCTGCTCGGCGACCCGACATCCGATCGCCCTGCACTCGTGATCCCGTCACCGTCGACGTAGTCGGACACGCCCTTCGAGTCGGAGAAGTCGCATCCCGTGATCTTCTGGCACTGGGTGCTGCCGAACTCGTTCGCGAACCACTTCGACAGCCGGTACCCGCGGTTCATGCTCGGGTTGAACTTGTTGAGGCGGTCATCGAAGGCGTCTCCGCCGACCGTCATGATGGCGAGCAGGCGGATGACCCGCAGGCGGCTGTTCTCGATCTCGCCGGTCCGGAGGCCGATCGCCATCACGCCCGCGGTGAACGCGCTGCAGGTCCTGCCCATGAACAGCGTCCCGCCCATGAACGCCGAGGTGGCATCGAAGAGCTCCCGGTGCTCGGCCGGGGCAGTAGCCGAGATGGTCGAGCACGGCCTGGGCGCAGTGGAAGTCGCTCTCGACCAGGTGCGAGTACAGCCTCGAGTAGCCGGCCCTCGTGGCCGCCGGGATGGCGTCCCGTCTGGTCGCCGTCGAGCGCGTCCAGGTAGAGCTCCGGCGAGCGCAGGACCGGGCTGATGCAGTGCCTGCGGAAAGTGGTCCTTCCCGCGGATCTCCCGGCACTGAAGCGTCTTGTGGCAGGCGAGGAAGCTGCGGCAGAGCGCGTGCCCCTTGTCGAAGATCACCGGGAGACCACGGTCGATCTCGCGCAGACCGTGCTGGATGCCCATCAGCACCAGGGGTGAGGTGACCGCCCCGCACTCGTGTCCGGTGTTGCCGATGCCCCCCGGCATGCCGGCGCTGAGCCTGACGAGCCATTCCTGTTCTGTCGATGAGACGTCCAGGAGCGTCTGCATCGCGGTCGGAGCGCAGTGGCCCATCCTCAGGAGATTGGAGAAGCCCCGCCGCCGGTAGCCCCAGTTGGGCACCGGGCCTGGTCGAGGTGGCGTCTGCGTCTGCATCAGCTGTGCCTCGCGAATCTCGTCGGGATCGAGGATGGCGCCATGTTCATGGTCACTGGGGCCCTCATGGGACGCATCCCGCGGGTGGGTCTCGCCAGTGGCTCGGCGCGGTCCCGGCGGCCGGGGTTTGGACCGCGCGTCGAGCTTCCCGCATCGGGGACGCTGACCGATGTGCGCCGGGTTGGCGAGTGGCAAACGGCCCGACCTCGGCTGACAAGGTGTCTGTCCGCCGGTCGTCCGGCGGCAAGGCCCGACAGCACGGCGGGACCTGCCTCGGCGCAGAGCCCTCGGTGTCGCCGTCCGGACTACCGCTTGCCCGGCCAGTAGCCGGTGAAGTCGCTCGCCTTGTAGTAGCCCGTGTCGATCAGGGCCGACTGGAGATTGGCCTTCGTGACCGTGACGCTCGGCAGGAGCTTGCTCGGGATGTCGATCACGCCGTTGTTGACAGGCTGGTCGCGACCGGCGTGCCGCCCTGCAGGAAGGTCGCCGCGACGGCGAGGCCGCTCCTCACCCGCGCGCGGGGATCCTTGAAGACGGTCATCCCCTGCGTCCCGTTGATGATGGCCTGGACGGACGCCTTCTCCGCGTCCTGGCCGGTCAGCCAGGCCTTCGTCACGTCACGGTCGGCCGCGAAGGCTTCCCCGATGGCACGGGCGGTCGTGTCGTTGGGGGCCAGGACGAAGACCGTGCCCTTGGCGGACGCAGGTGAGGCCGCCAGGTTGCCCGCCGCCAGGATCCTCGCGGTGTTGTAGTCCCAGTTCGTCGTGACCTGGGCGATGACCTGGGCCAGCTGGTCACGGGTCAGGGTGGGGTTGCCCTGGAAGCCGGTGGCCACGCTCGAGTTCCGGATCACGAACGTGCCGTCGGCGATCTTCGGCTGGAGCTTCTCCCAGGCGCCCTCGAGGAACACGAAGGAGTTGTCGTCGGCGGGGTTGCCCGCGTACAGGTAGAGGTTGCTGCCCGCGGCGGCGCCAGCCTTGTCGACGAGGTACTGGCCCATGGCCGCGCCCACCGCAAGGTTGTCGAAGGTCACGAGGTAGTCGACCGCCGCGGTGCCGAGGATCAGGCGGTCGTTCGCGACCACCTTGACGCCGGCGACCCTGGCCTCGTCGGCTGCCCCTGCGGCCGCCGCGCTGTCCTGTGCCGTCAGGATCAGGACCTTGACGCCCTGCCGGATCAGTGACCTGACGGCCGCCAGCTCCGTGGCGACATCCGAGCTCACCAGGAGCCGGGCGCCATACGGAGCGCTCGCGACGGCGGTCTGGAATTGGGCCGGCCAGCCCGACGGGAGCACGATGCCGATCGGCGCGTAGAGCACCGCGAAGACGCCGCACTTCACGCCACCGGTCGAGCGGCTGCCGACCCGGACGGCGACCTTCGCGGCGCCGAACGTCGCGGCCTTGATCTGCCTCACCTGGAAGGCCGTGAGGCGACGACGTGCGGACGGCGGTGCCGGAGCTCGTCGTCCTGATCGCGGGGAGCTTGATGAGCGTCGCCCCGACGGACCCGCACGTTCCCCTGGAGATCGTGACCGGCAGGTACGTGGCCGCCCGCAGTCTGGCGAGCCTGAGGGCGAGCGACCCCGACCCCGTCGTGATAGGCGGAGATCGTCGCCGTTCCGTTGGCCCCGGCGCTGCCGACCTTTGCCCGCCACGACGCACCCACGGTGGCGGCGCCGACCGGCGGCGCGGCCGTCATGACGAGGAGCGCGGCCAGGGAGAGGGCCAGACCGACTCCCAGCCGGCGCCGGCCCCCGGACATGGCTCGCTTCGCTTCCACGGTGACTATCGCCTTCCTGGGACGCGAATCTGCGGTCGGTCTCGGCGATGGCTGGGCGCGGTCCCGCCGACTCGAGCGTGGACCGCGTGTCGGAGCTTCCCGTCACCTCCACAGATGCGGCGCGCGATCCGAGGTCCGGCATCTCGTCCCCTCGGCCAGGCTATCGGGCGGCCGGGTCGGGCTCGACCAGGAGGCCGGCCGGAAGGCGCTGCACGCCCGATGGCCCGACGGCCCACAGGGTGCCGTCGGGGGCGAAGGAGAGGGCGTGGAACCCCTCGCCCGCGAAGTGGAGACTCCAGCGCCGACCGTCGAAGTGGGCCAGGCCGCGGTCGGTGGCCACCCACGGCTTCCGTCCGGA
>CAVUAG010000004.1:0-38035 GCA_963739365.1 uncultured Chloroflexia bacterium
AACGGAGTCGCAACGACTTCCACCCTCATAGGTGGCCGAAGGTACTAGGCACGACGCTGAAGTTGGCCTACGGTGGTGGTCCGCGCCGGACGCGGTAGTCTGGGGGCTGCGCCAGCAGCGCTCGACGCTTCCGATGCGGGACGATGCCGGGGGGCACCACCGACAGGCGGCCGCTGGCACCGGGACCTTCAACCCAACGAGAGATTCGATTGACCGTCCGCCGACCCTCCAAACGATCGCCAGAGCCCGGGCCCGACCCCGTCGCGGCGCCGGCGAACATCGATACGCCGGGATCTGACCGGTCGCCGGGGCACGTCGCCGTCTGGCTGGCGCGGCACATCAAGGGACGCAACCTCTTCGCGATCGACTTGATCGGGATCGTGTTCGCCGCGTACCTGGCGCTCGCCCTCCGGTTCGACCAGCTCACCGGTCCGTTCGCGGTGCCGGAGCTGCCCTTCGTGGTGGTGCTTCTGCTCGCGGCCCGGACCGTGAGCAACATCCGCCTCGGCCTCTACGACCGCCGATGGCGCTACGCGAGCGTCCCGGAGCTCGAGGCGATCGTCGGCGCAGTGGTCCTTGGGTCCCTGGTGAGCATCGTTGCCTTCTACGGGACGTCCCCGCTGTGGAGCGGCTCGTGGGTCGAGGGGTTCCCTCGCTCGTTCTGGTTCGTGGAGATGCTGCTCAGCGTGGCGATCCTGGGCGGCGTCCGATTCGGCATCCGGGTGGCATCGGAGTTCAGATCCGCTCGGCCGACTGCTGGCGCGCCCGCGAAGCGGGCGACGCTGCTCTACGGCGCCGGGCGGGCCGGCGTGCTCATGGCCCGATCCGCCCAGCGGTACCCCAGCGCGGACGTGCACCCGGTCGGGTTCCTCGACGACGACCCGAACCTCGCCGGCGGGACCGTCGCCGGGCTCCGCGTCTTCGGCGGTCTCGAGGACCTGGACCGGGCCGTCGCGGAGACGGGCGCCAAGGTCCTGCTCATCACGATGCCGGGCGCACCCGGGAGTGCGGTCCGGCGCGTCCTGGAGGCCGCCTCGGCCCTCGACCTCGATGTACGTACGGTGCCGTCGGTGACCGAGCTCCTGGACGGGAGCGTGAACGCCAACCGAGTCCGCCGCATCCGCGTCGAGGACCTCCTCAAGCGGCCCATGATCACGGAGCATTTCGGCGGCGTCGACGCGATCATCCGCGACCGCACGGTCCTCATCACGGGCGGCGGCGGGTCGATCGGATCCGAGCTCGCGCGCCAGGTGTTCGCGCTCGGACCGCGCCGCCTCGTCCTGGTGGACCGGGCCGAGAGCCCCCTCTACCTCGTCGAGCGCGATCTCGCGACTCGGCGCCGCCGGGGTCGCGGGAGCGGCGAGGTTCGCGTCCATCTCGCAAACGTCGCGAGCCGGGCGACGATGGAGCGCCTGATCGCCGATGAAGCGCCGAGCGTGATCTTCCATGCCGCGGCCTACAAGCACGTGCCCCTCATGGAGGAGCACCCGTCCGACGCCACGCACGTGAACATCGGCGGCACGCTCGTGCTCCTTGATGCCGCGCTTGCGGCCGGAGTCGAGCGGTTCGTCTTCGTGTCGACTGACAAGGCCGTCCTGCCCTCGAGCGTCATGGGCGCCAGCAAGCGCATCGCGGAGATGCTCGTCTCGGACACTGCTCGCCGCACGGGACGCCCGTACGTGTCGGTCCGCTTCGGGAACGTGCTCGGATCCACCGGCAGCGTGGTCCCCATCTTCCAGGAGCAGCTGGAGAACGGCGAGCCGATCACGATCACCCACCCCGACATGACGCGCTTCTTCATGGCGATCCCCGAGGCAGCCTGGCTGATCCTCGACGCCGCGGCGCTCGGGACCAACGGAGACCTCTTCGTGCTCGACATGGGCGAGCCGGTCCGGATCATGGACCTCGCCCGCGACCTGGTGAGGCTCGGCGGTCGCGACCCGGAGAGCCAGCCCTTCGAGATCGTCGGGCTGCGCCCCGGCGAGAAGCTGCACGAGGAGCTGTTCTACGACGCGGAGCGCGTCGAGCAGACCGCGAGCGCCAAGGTTCTCAAGGCCGTGGCGCCGCCTCCGCCCGACGACGTGCGCGAGCACGTGCGCCGCCTTCTCTCGATGGCCAGCGGCGCGGACGAGCCGGCTCTCGCCGGTGCGCTCCTCGACTACGTGCGATCCGTCGACGGGCCGCGCCCGGTCGCGGAAGTCGCGGAGGTCGGTGCCGCCGCCGAGCCCGCCGACCACGTCCGGGCCGACGTCACCCGGCGCCTGCGGGCCACGGCTCCCGGCGTGGCGATGAAATGACGGCTGGCGAGGCCAGCCCGTTCCTCCCGTTCGCGCGCCCGTCGATCACCGAGCGGGAGAAGCAGGCGGTCATCGACGTCCTGGACTCCGGCTGGCTCACGACGGGCGCGCGCGCGAAGGAGTTCGAGCAGCGGTTCGCCGAGGCCGTCGGGGCGCGCCATGCCGTCGCCCTCAACTCCGCCACCGCGGCGCTCCACCTTTCGCTCGAGGCGCTCGGCGTCGGGCCGGACGACGAGGTCATCGTGCCCACCTGGACGTTCGCGGCGTCGCGCGGAGGTCGTCGCGTACCGGGGTGCGCGGCCGGTCCTCGTCGACGTGGACCGGCGGACGCTCAACGCGACGCCGGAGGCGGTCCTCGCGGCCGTCACGCCGCGGACACGCGCGGTCGTCGCCGTCCACGTTGCGGGATTGCCGGTCGAGATCGAGCGGCTCGTGGAGGAGCTCGAGCCGCGCGGCATCGCGGTCGTGGAGGATGCCGCGCACGCCTTCCCCTGCCGCCTCGGGGGCCCGACCGGGCGCTACGCCGGCACCGTCGGGCGCACGGGAGCGTTCTCGTTCTACGCGACGAAGACGATCACGACCGGCGAGGGCGGGATGCTCGTCACGGACGACGAGGCGATCGCGACGCGGGCGCGGGTGATGTCCCTCCACGGGATCAGCCGCGACGCGTGGAACCGGTACGCGGCCAACGGCTCCTGGTACTACGAGATCGAGGATGCCGGCTACAAGTACAACATGACCGACATCGCCGCCGCGCTCGGGCTCGTGCAGCTGGAGCGCGCCCACGAGCTGCTCGCCGCGCGACGCGAGCTCGCGGCGGCCTATTCCGCCCGGCTGGGCGCCGCGCCGTTCGACGACCTGGTGGAGCTGCCCGCGGATGCGCCCGACGGATCCCACGCCTGGCACCTGTACATCGTCCGGCTCGCGCTCGATCGCCTGCGCGTCGGCCGCGACGCGGTCATCGAGGGGCTCAGGGAGCGAGGCATCGGGACGAGCGTCCACTTCATCCCGCTCCATCTCCACCCGTACTACCGGCGGCGCTGGGGGTACGCGCCGGCCGACCTCCCGGTGGCTGCGTCGGAGTACGAGCGCGTCATCTCGCTCCCGATCTGGCCGGGGATGACGGGGGCCGACGTGAACCGCGTGGTCGACGGGCTGGCCGAGATCCTGGCCGCGGCGCGCCGGTAGCCCGGGCATCCGGCTGCGCGCCGGTAGCCCCGACCGCCGGGCACGACGCCGCGGCCGGGGAGCCGCTGGCGGCGCCAGCGACCGTGATCAGCCGAAGACGGTGCCCACGGTCCGCGCGAGGATCTGCAGGTCCAGGCGGATCGAGCGCCGGTCGAGGTACTCCACGTCGAGGGCGAGCTTGGCCGGCAGGACGTCGCGCCGATAGGCCTCCTCGACGTCGACGCCGCCCAGCAGGCGCGCCTCGTCGTGGAACTCGAGCTGGGCGAGACCGGTGATGCCGGGCTTCGCCGTGAACACCCGGCGATGGACCGGGTCCGCCCAGTCCACGTAGCGCGGATCCTCGGGGCGTGGTCCCACGAGCGACATCTCGCCCCGAACGACGTTGATGAGCTGGGGCAGCTCGTCGATCCGATACCGCCGGAGGATGCGACCGAGCCGGGTCACCCGGGGGTCTTCCGCCCTCGTGATCCCCGCGCCGCCGGACCCGTGGACCATCGTCCGGATCTTGAGGATCGTGAAGGTCGCGCCCTCCTCACCGACGCGCACCGCGCGGTAGAGGAAGGGGCCGCGGTCGCCGGTGAGCCGCATCGCCAGCGCGATGCCCACCAGGACCGGCGCGACGAGGACCAGCGCCGGCACCCCGAGGGCCAGGTCGAGCGCCCGCTTGGCGCTCATGCCGCCGAGCCTCGAGCACCCGCCTCCAGGCGAGGCGGAGGCGGGCCGGAGGTCGAAGCGGGCGTGAATCGGGCATCGCCGGACAATACTGGCACGACCCGTGCGGCGAGATGCACCTTGCGGCGACCGGCGGACGGGTTCCACCTGGAGGCGCGCGTGGACTTCGGCGAGATCCTGACGATCCCCTGGCTCCTGCCGGGGCTGGTCGTCTCGCTCGCCGTGGCGTTCGTCCTCGACGGGCCCATCGAGCGGTACTTCCGGACGGGTCCTCTTCTCAGCTGGGCGCTCGTCGTGAGCCTCGGGATCATCATCTCGGCCACGCTCACCCCGTCGCGGGACGCGATCGACTCCGGGGCCGCGGGCATGCGGGTCTGCGACTTCTCACGGGTCGAGCTGGCCCCGATCCGCGAGATTCTCCTCTTCGGCGACACGGGCCTCAACGTCCTCCTGTTCATCCCGCTGGGGGCAACCATCGGCCTGATGCCGCGATCCAGGCACAAGGCGATGCTGATCGCCGCCGCGGTCGCCCTGCCATTCGCGATCGAGGCGACCCAGGCGCTGGTCCGATCGCTGGACCGGGCCTGCCAGAGCGCGGACGTCGTCGACAACCTGACCGGGCTGGCCATCGGCCTGGTCGGCGGGCTGGTGGTCGGGTGGCTCGCGGGCACCGTGGAGCGCCGGCGCGCCTGACCCTCGGGGGTGCCCGGTGGTGCCGACCCGGCGCAGCGGCGCACCGGCGCGCACCCGGTGCGGTGCATTCCGGGCGAGTCGCGGGCGGTGCGGGCCGGCGACCTTCGGGGAGCCCCGCGGCGACCATCGAGACGTTCCCGCGCCCGGGCACGGCATCTAGTCTCGCCACACGCAGGAGAGCGCCGCTCTCCGCCGCCAGCATCCTCGGCTCGGGGTCGCCTGGCATCGACAAAGGCAAACCCGGGGCGACCCGGGGACGCAAAGCCACGGGACTGGGCAACCAGTCAGCCGGGCTGCCGAACGCCACGAGTGGACCGGACGGACGCAATGTCGCCGGCCCTCCTCGCCACATCGGTCTCCCGGCAGTAGGGAGGTAGCCGTGAGGGCTGTTTCCGCTGCCGCCTCGGCCGTTCGCCACACCGCGATGGCGCTCTCCGAGGCACTTGCTCATCGTCGCGATCATCGGGGCGCTCGCCTTCGGTACCGCGTCGCTCGCCGGCCTGCCTCCCGTGGACGCCGGCTCCGTCCTCGCCGCTCGGGGCGGCAACGGCGGGGGCACCCAGCAGACACGGGAGGGCATCCTCAGCATCCGCCACGGCGACGACTTCGCCGGCGGACGGATCTCCGGCCAGTTCCTACTTCCTGCACTCCGATCGAGGCGAGAGTCGAGCTGTCCTTCAAGGGAACACCGCCTGGCGACCGCAGCATTGGCGGCCGCGTTCGCGTCCACGGAGTCGCCGCAGGAAGGACGCTCCTCGTCGCCGACGGAGGAACCGAGACGCTCGCGTCCGCGTCGACGTCGACGTCCTCAGCGACTGGTTCAAAGCGAGTCGCGATCGTGCTGGTCAACTTCTCGAACGACGCGAGCCAGCCGTACACGCCCGAGTACGCCGGCGGGGTGGCGTTCAACAACACGAACTCAGTCGCCGCCTACTACGCGGCCAGCTCCTACGGCCAGCTGACGCTCGCCGGCGACGTATTCGGCTGGTACACGGTTCCCGAAACGAATGCAACGTGCGCAACGGACACCTGGGCGTCGTCTGCCGCTTCCGTTGCCGCCGCCGCGGGGGTGACCCTGAGCGCGTACGACAATATCGTCTACGCCTTCCCCACGGTGTCGAGCTGCGGCTGGGCAGGGCTCGCGCAGATGCCCGGCAACCTCTCCTGGCTGAACGGCATCGGCGCGATGAACCTGCGCGTGATGGCCCACGAGCTCGGCCACAACTTCGGTACGCATCACGCCAGCACGCTGAGCTGCACTGTGGGCGGCGTCCGCGTTTCGCTCGCCGCCAGCGCCGCGGATTGCAGCACGAGCGAGTACGGCGATCCCTTCACGGTCATGGGGCAGGCGAGCCAGTACGAGCACACGAACTACTCTCGAGGCAACTTCGGCTGGCTCCAGTCCAGTGACACGCTGACCGTGACGACGACTGGCGACTACGCGCTCCAGGCCACGGAGACCACGGGGACAGGTGTCGTCCGGGCGTTGCGAATGGCTCGGACGTCGAGCTCGTTCTTCACGCTCGAGTTGCGCCGACCGTCAGGTCTGTTCGACGCGTTTGCGACGACGGCGCCGGCGGTCACCGGCGTCAGCGTTCGCATCACGTCCGGCTACTCGGTGCCGCTCCAATCCCAGCTCGTGGACGCGAGCCCGGCGACGACCAGCTTCCTGGATGCGCCGCTCGCCGCAGGTCAGACCCTGGTCGATCCACTCAGCCGGATCTCCATTACCACGGTGAGCATGTCCGCATCCGGTGCCACCGTTCACGTCGACATTCGGCGCCGGGCCGTCGCCCAGCGCCCACACCCACGCCGACGCCGTCGCCTTCGCCGACGCCGACGCCCGCGCCTACCTCGACGCCCATCCCGACGGCTGCGCCGACACCGGCCCCGACGGCTTCGCCGACACCGACCCTGGGCACCGACACGCAGCCACCCTCCAGCCCGACGGGCCTGGCGGTGACGCTCGGCAAGGCGAAGAAGCTGCAGCTGTCCTGGGGGCCGAGCACGGACAATGTGGGCGTCGCCGGATACCTGATCTTTCGTGATGGGTCGCAGATCGGGACGACGGCAACGACGGTGTTCGGTGACACGCTCGGCGGGAGGCGGTCGTCGCCCTCGTACTGGGTCATCGCCTTCGACTCATCGGGCAATCTGAGCTCAGCAACCGCGCCGATCGCCGTTTCGCCCTGATCGGTCAGCCCGAAGGTCTCGAACGAACAGGAGCCGGGCCTCGCGGCCCGGCTCCTGTTCTGCGCTGCCGAAGGCATCACGCGGGCTTACGGAAGAGTTGTCACCTCATCGCCGCAGCCGGTGGCGATGGCTGCGTTGTACGAGTTCCCCGAGAAAGAGGCGATCCAGCGGTACGTCCCGGCCACCTCGGTCGTGTATCCCGTGACCGTCGCGGCAGCGCCGGTCGTGTCATTGACAGCGACCGTCTCCGTAGCGCTGGCGATCTGAGTGCTGGCCTCGCAACTGCTCAGGCCACCGCCGTCCTTGTAGAGAGTGAACGTGACCGTCGACGCGCCGCCGCCGGACACCCAACCGGTCATGACCGACCTGTCGTTGAGCGTCCACTTCATGACGGTCGAGATTGCCGGGCTTGCGATGTTGTCGTCGTTGTTGATGGTGCAGGTGACGTTGGCGCCCAACGGGACCGTGACGGACGTCGTGGTCGGCATCGTGGCAGTGCCGCAGTTCCAGGCGCCCGGGGTGTAGCCCGAGGGTCCGCTCTCACCGAGCGTGTAGGTGTCGGCCTTGAAGGTCGAGCCACTGTCGACAGGGGTGCTGCCCGACAGGTTCGTCGGCGACGCAACGGTGCCGGTCGCGGTCAGCGTCCAGGCCGTCGCGGCGGCCTGTCCGCCGCTGTTGTTGGTGATGGTCTTGCGCAGGTGGAGCGCCGGCGCACTGTCGTTGTTCGTGATCGCGCAGGTGGCCGTGCTGCCAGCGGTCACGGTGACCGAGGTGCAGTTCGAGTAGCTGGTCGAGTACCCGGTGATCGGGGTGCCGACCTCGGCCACGCTGTAGGTTCCGACCGGAACCGTCGTGTCGATGATGCCATCGCCGTCGAAGGCGGTGGACGCGATGACGCCGGTCGTGGACGCCCCGCTCCCGGCGGTGAAGCTGAAGTCGGCGAACGCCTTGGTTCCGCCGTTGTCGTTCGTGATGGTCTTGGTGACGCGGAGGGTTCCGTACTGGACGCCCGGGGTCACGATGCAGTCGAACGGGTTGTTGTTGCCGCCATTGCCTGCCGATGGGTACGAGCAGACGTTGGCGAGATACGCCCCGGTTGGGACCAGGGCGCTGGCGATCAAGAGATCGATAGAGGTATCGCTGGGGTAGCTCTCCCCCGTCGGGAAGGGGTCGGTCTCAGAGATGAGATTGCCAGCCCCGCTCGAGGTCAGAGGACCGCCCAACGGTCCAGCGGTGACCTGGCCGGGTGTGTAGGTCTGGGGATCCGGGTTCGTGCAGCGATCGTCCTTCTTGTTGCTGCAGTTGAACAGGTATACGGGATGGTCGGCCGAGGCCGGGAGGATCTCGGACATCCAGCGGGTTCGCGTTGAGATTCTGGACGCGAGCGCAGACCACGTAGTTGATGAAGGCGTCCGGGTCGTTGGTGTCGAAGAGCGCGCACGCGTCGCCCGTCTGGCCCGATCCTGTCCAGGCGCTGATCGAGTCCCAGCTCCAGAAGATGCGGATGCTCGGGTTCGCGGACGTGTCCCGCCCCATCTGGGTGACGTCGACCTGGCCGGGGACGTCGTTCGCGCCATGGACGTCGACCTGGGTCCCGCCCGTGTAGTTCGAGGGAACGGATGTCACCCCGATCGCCAGGGCAATACCCGCCCCGATCAGGGTAAGGGTCACGACGACGACGAGCAGCGCGAGCCAGCGCGGTCGCTTGTGGGGGGCCGATGGTTGAAGAGTCACGATTACATCTCCTTCAGTCGAGATTTAGCGATGTCGCTGCCGTCTTCGTTCTTGCGTCAGTAAGGGACGCCACCTCCATTCCACGCCACGGAAGGACGTGGTCGTGATCCACTGCGGCCCCTGATGCGCCCGCCGTGTCGGTCGTCCTCCCCCGGAACGACCTGGCTGCATCCCTCCGATGGCCGCCGACGATGCGCACCCGTGATCGTCGGCGCCGCTCGCTACGGCCTGTTGGTCAAGCCCATCTGCCTCCTGGGCTCCCCCCACCTGGACGGTCGGCCAGGCAGCGGGAGCGTCAGGGGCAGGACGGACCACGATGAGCTGGCTCGACAGGCGTCAACCGTCGAACGTCGGTGCGTCGGCATCCGGCGAGGCCGCGCACCCTGAAACGCGTTTGACCGAGCAATCGCGCTCAACGAGACGAGTCGCTTTCGCCGCTGTCCTGGGCACTGGGCGTGACCCCCTCTTCCCCCGGGGATCTGGAAGACATGGGTATAGCAGGACTAAAGTACTGCGGTCAATGGGTCAAATAACCCTTGACGTGCAACCCGCGTGGCTCGTCGCCCGACGGACAACAGAAGTGTTGCACTGGGGCACCAGCGGTGGCAACGGGACCTCCGCCAGTTCCGTCAGGGCGTGCCCGAGCAGCTCACGACCGATGCATCCTGACATCCGGGAAGGGCGCGTCAGCCTCCGCGCCGGTGCGACGGCTCTGGTCTGCGGCCCGATTCCAGACCGCCCATGCCCTCAGGGCAGCGTCAGCGAGCTCGGGTAGGCCGTCGTGTCGTAGGCGATCTCGGGCTGGACCGAGCCACCCAGGGCCACGATCTTCACCTCGATCTGTCGCCCCGTCGGCACCGAGACGCTCGCCAGAGACCAAGTCAGCGCGTACGACGCGAACGCCACGGACGGCTCGGTGGTGATCGTCGCACTCGCCGATCCGAGCTCCGTGTACGTCGACGTGCCCGGGTCGCGGACCCGAAGGAACGCGCGCAGGGTGGGGGCCGTGCCGCCGGCCGTCGCCTTGCGCGCGAACACCGTGAGGGTGGCCGTGCCGTTGAGCGTCCGGTCGGCGGCGAGCGCGGCGGAACGCCACGTGGCGTACCGGCAGGCGCCGGTCTCCGTGATCGCGCCCGTGTTGCGACGGATCGAGCGGCCGGCGCGACTTTCGCAGCCGGTGTCGTAGTTGTAGAGGGTGGTCGCGGTCGGCACCGTCGCGTTCAGGGCCAGGTTGAACTGGGCCGCCGTGTTCGCGGTCGGGGGTGTCGGGTTGTTGTGGAGGTACCACGTCGTAGCCGTCGCCCACGTGCCGGTGGCGAACGTGTTGCCGGTGACCGGAGCCGTGTCCACGAGGCGCGCGAGCACGACCTGGGTCCCGGCGAAGGTCGCGACCACGGCCGCGACGACCAGGCCGGCAGCGAGGAGGGCGGCGAGGCGGCGCCGGAGGGGCGATCGACGTCGAGGCGCCTCGGGCGGCCAGGCCGCGTCGAGCGAGGGCAGGAGGACGGCGGCGCCGGCGAGCGCGGATCGGGCGGCAAGGTGGGGAACGGGCCGCCGGCTGGCGGGGAACGGGCCGGCGACCGAGGTCGACGCGGCGACGCGAGCCGTCCTTCGGGCACGCCTGGTCGCGGGCGACCTCGTCACGCGGCCACGTCCGGCAGGTACTGGTGGGCGACCTGGTCGATCTCGGGGGCGTGGTCGGCAACGACGGCCACGTCGGCCGACGCGGCCGGTGGCAGCTCCGGCGCGGTCGCGGTCCCGTGGCGCCGCGGGTCGCGACGATCGCGCTCGAGGAAGACCGGCGTCTCGGCATGGCGGGCCCGTCCGGTCGCCCGCACCCGCGACGGCGGAGCGGAGACCGCGAACGCGGGCAGGCCGGCCAGCGCGCCGGCGGCCATGAGGCCCATGGGCAGAAGTCGGTGGCGGTCGGCGCGGCCACTGCGGACGGTGCCGCGGACGCGGATCGGCCGCGACCGACGGAGGCGACCGCGGCGCACTCGGGACACCGCTGATCCTCCAGCTCCTCGATCACCCAGACGAGAATGAGCATGGTCGCGCAGACAGCAAGGAAGCCCGCGAGGCCGGCAGCCGTCGCGAGCAGCATGACGAGGTACCCGAGGAGCGGGACGTTGAGCGCGACCCGGCCGATGATCGCGGCCGTCGGGACGATGGCGGGGTCGGCCGCGGCGTTCGCGTCGCCCTTGGTCTCCACGTGGGGGACGCCCGCGAGGTCGGCGAGGCGGGTGATCCGGTGCGTGTACGGCGTCCCGCCGCCCTGCTGGACCGTGACGACGTCGCCCACGGCGTAGCCCTCGGCGCCCGCCGGGAGAGCCAGCACGAAGGCACCCCGGCCGATCGCCGGCTCCATCGATCCGCCGCCGATCACCAGCGCCCGGCCGCCCGCGAGCGGGTGCCAGGAGCTGGGTTGCCGCCGTGACGACGACGGCGAGCACGGCGACGACCAGGAGGACGTCGAGGAGGCGGCGGGTCCAGCGGAGTGCGGTCATGGAGCGGTCCGTGGCCCGGCAGGCGTGGCCGGTGATGGATGACAGGCCCACGGCCGGCCGATGCCGTCCGTGGGCCGTGGATCAGGGTCGAGGGCGGCTAGTTGTTGGCCGTCTGCTCGGCGTCGAAGGTGAAGGTCACGTTGGTCGTGGTGTTCTGGAACGTGTTCCCGGTCGCGAGCGGCAGCGTCGCCTTGAAGCACAGACTCTCGTTCGCTCCCCCGGCGAGGGGGCGGTCGCCCGCCTGCGCACCCTGCACGTTGCTGCCGAGCGCGGCCGTGCCGAGCGCCCCCGTGTAGAGGGGCGTGCCGGTGCAGGTCGCGCCCGCGTAGACGTCCAGCTGGAGCTGCGCGGCGAGCGTCGGGCCCGAGACGATCGCGGTCGAGATCGCGTAGCGCAGCGCGCCCGACCCGGCGTTGTTGACCACGATCGACTGGCTGCTCGTGTCACCCGGCATCATGCTCGGCACGCTGAAGAGCGCCGTCGCCGGCGTCGTCGAGATGTCGATCGTGCCGGTCGTGAACGCGTTGCCCGTCACCGCCTGCGAGTCGGTGAAGAGGGCGAGCGACAGCGCGCCTGCTCCGAGCGATCCGCTGACGAGCGCGAGGCCCAGCAGGGTGGCCAGGCGACGCTGCCGGCGCGGATGCCCGTGGGTGGCGGCTGTCGTGTTCATTCCTCTCCCTGTCATGTACGTCCGTCTCTCCTCGAGGCGGGCGTCCACGACGCCCTCCGCGGTCGAACCCGGAGGGGAGCGCCACCACTGGCGTCCGGTCCGGGAAGCTGTCCGAGTGTCGCCGGATCGGGGGTGTTGGGGCTATGGGACCGAGGGGACTGCGGTCCCGGTACCTTGGTCCCGGGGAGCACGATCCGTGCGCGGAGCTCCGGTGCCCGCCGGGCGGCGCCGCCGTCCGACCAGGCCGCAGCGCCCGCCGCCACGGTGGCGGCGCGGCGTCGCCGTCAATCGGAGAGCGCGACGACCTCGACACCCTCGGCGCGGGCCGCCCTGACCAGGTCGCGGTCGAGCGTCGCGAGCTCCCCGCCGACGTCGGCCGCGAGCTGCAGGTAGAGCGAGTCGTACACGGTGAGGCGATGGCGATCGGCCAGGTCGAGCGCATCGGCGACCCCGGCGAGGCCCCGATCGGCCGTCTCGAGGCCGGCCCGCGCCGCCGCCCCGACCGTCAGGGCTGCCCGCCCCGGCTCGAACCTCCGGCCGCGCAGGAGTGCGTTGGCGAGCTCGGCCCAGAAGTGCGCGGGCACGAGACGCATCCGGCCGTCGCGGATCCACTCGACCCATCGCTCCAGCGACGGCCCGCCCTCGAGCAGGGCTTCGACTGCGAACGAGGCGTCGACGACGACTGGCGGCGGGGGAGCCGCGAAGGTCATCGGGGTCGTGGGTCGAGGCGCGATTGGGCGGTGGGCGCGACTGGGCGGACGTCGTTCCGGTCCCGGTCGCCCCGCACGAATCGTGCCGCGTCCCACCCGGCCGGAGCCGGGGGCGCCTCGCTGACGAGGCGCCGGACCTCCGCCAGCGCTGCCAGCTGGCGCTCTGCGACTCGCCCCGGATCCGAACCCGCGAGATCGCCGAGCGGCACCAGCGCCGCCAGCGGGATGCCGGCCCTCTCGATCACGATGCGCTCGCCTGCGGCAGCCTCGTCGAGGAGCTGGCCGAAGCGACGCCGCACGTCGAGGGCGCTGACGGTCTTCACGGGGCCATGATAGCACTCATAGAGCGCTCTATCATCGACCGCCCGGTCGCCTCGTCGGCGATGCTCAGGCCACCAGGTCCGCCAGCTGCACGACGTCGAGCCGGGGCATCGCCCGCAGGCGGCGATCGTTCGTGATGAAGACCGATGCACCTGCCGCGACTGCTGTCGCCATGTGGATCGCGTCCGGCAGAGAGTGGCCGCGCCGGCCGCGCATAAGGCCCGCGTCGATCGCGATCTCCGCCGAGAGCGGCGCGACGTCGAGCCGTGCCGATCGACTGAATCGCGTCGCGGTAGCGCTCGGCCATGACCGCGTCGTCGATCGCGCGCCGGGCCGACGATGACCTCGGCCAGGCCGCGATCGTGGCGAGCGAGCGCCGGTGTCCGCGACATCGAGATAGTCGTCGAACAGGACCGTGGCATCCGGCCAGTGCCCCGGTCCTCGAACAGGTAGATGAAGAGGTTGGCATCGAAGGCGATCCGGCGGTGGCCGCGGCAGAGCTCGTCAACTGTCACGGCAGCGGCTCCAGCTCCTCGCGCGCGGCTCGGAGCGCGGGCGAGCGGAGCGTACTCGGCCGAGGCAGCCCTGATGTCCGCGTCGATCTGGGCGCGACGCTCGAGTCGCGCGCCTCTCACTCGTCGCGCAGTGCGCGAATGCGCTCGGCGGGATCGGTCCCGTCGTAGTGTGGGCACCGATCCCCATGAGGCGTGTCCCGGCGGGCACGTGGCGGCGCAGGTGGATGACGTCGCCCTCGATCTCCACGTCCAGGCGGTCGCCGGCCTTGAGGCCGAGCTTCTTGCGGGCTTCGCTTGGTACGGCGATCTGGTGCTTGGTACTGATCTTTACGCTAAGCATGTGCGATGATAGGCACGCGATGTCCGGGTGGCAAGTCCGAGGGTACGAAGGAGCGCAGCGTCGGACCGAACGCCGACCGACAGCGCGTCCGACGGCGTAGGCTCCGGCCGTGGAGCCCCTCGAGCGCCGGTTCGTTCCCGCGCAACCCGTCGACCTTCGCCCGACGCTGGCCATCCACCGGCGTGGACCCGGCGACTCACCATGCGATTCTCCCGCGACGGGTCGACCTGGCGAACGTCACGCACGCCCGAGGGACCAGCAACGCTGCGGCTGGTGGCGGATGCCGACGGGATCCGGGCGCAGGCGTGGGGGCCGGGCGCCGGCTGGGCGATCGAGCAGGCGCCCGAGCTGGTCGGCGCCGACGACGATCCCGGCGACTTCGCGGCCCTGGTGGCCGCGGCCCGGTCCCCGCTGCTCGCTACCTTGTTGGCACGCTACCGCGCGATCCGGGTGGGACGAACCGGCCGCGTCCTGGAGGCACTGGTCCCGGCGATCATCGAGCAGAAGGTGACCGGTGACGAGGCGCGCAGCGCGTTCGCGGCCCTGGTCCGGCGCCACGGGGAGCCGGCGCCGGGGCCCTGGGACGCGGAGGGGCGCCCGGCACCGATGCGCGTGGTGCCGGCGCCGGAGCTGCTGGCCGGCCTTCCCGGGTACGCCTACCACCCGCTCGGGCTCGAGCGGCGTCGGGCGGACGCGATCCGCTTCGCGGCGTCGAGGGCGACGCGCGTCGAGGAGTGCGCCGCCATGTCCCTCCCCGACGCCTACGCACGTCTCCGTGCCCTGCCGCTGGTCGGACCCTGGACGGCGGCCGAGGTGGGCCTGCGGGCGCTCGGCGACGCGGACGCGGTGAGCGTGGGCGACTTCCACCTCGGCGCGGCGGTCTGCTGGGCGCTCGCGCACGAGGAACGCGGAACCGATGAGCGGATGCTCGAGCTCCTCGCCCCGTTCGCCGGGCATCGGGCGCGGGTGATCCGGCTCATCGAGGCCGCCGGGATCCACGCCCCGCGCCACGGTCCCCGGATGGCGCCTCGATCGATCGCCGGGATCTGATGGTGCAGCGGGACGGCCTGCTGACGGGCCGCCGGCCGTCCGGCCGTGGCACATGGGCCGCTCGGCCGTTGGCACCGGGCCGGCGGCCGACCACGATGGCGCCATGAGGCACACCCACTGCCCGGCCGGGCGAGGCACCGGCGGCGTCGCTCTCCTTCTTGGCTGCCTGTTGGCGGCCGAGTCCCTCGTTGCTGGATGCGGTGGGTCGCCGGCGCCGGCGTCGACCCCGCCGCCCGTGGCCTCGCCGAGTGCGGCCGAGGTCCGCGTCTTCTTCGTTCCCGGTGGCGTCGATCCGTGCGGCGCGGTCGCGCCGGTCGTTCGCACGGTCGCAGGCCCCGTGACCGCCGAGCTCGTCCTCCGCGAGCTCCTGGCCGGACCGACCGCCGACGAGACCGCCGCCGGGTTCACCAGCATCTTCGGCCCGGCGACCGCCGACGCGCTGCTCGACGTGACCGTCGCCAACGGGATCGCGCGCGTCTCGTTCCGGGACCTGCGGCAGATCATCCCGAACGCGTCCTCGTCGTGCGGCAGCGCAGCGCTCCTGGGCGCCCTCGATGCGACGCTCGCCCAGCTCCCGGGGATCGGCGGGGCCCGCTACTCGTTCGGCGGCGACGAGGCCGCCTTCTACGAGTGGCTCCAGATGTCGCCGCCGGACTGAGCCGAACCGCGGTCCGCGGCCGTCGCCGCCGGACTGATCCGAACCGCGGTCCGCGGCGGGTCCTGCGGCGACCGCGCGGCGCCCTTGTCTATGATGAGCGGCGCGGCCCAGGTGACGTTCCCTCCGCGGCGGAGTGGATCCAGTCTCGAGTAGAGAGAGAGAGAATGACGACCCAGGCGGGCGCCTCGCGGCGCGCCCTCCCCATGATCGGAGCGGTGATCGTGGCGGCAGCCCTCGCCGGCTGTGCCGGCGGCGTGTCACCCAGCCCGGCCGCCCCGTCGGCTTCGACCGCCGCATCGCCGGAGGCGACCGCCATGGCAACACCGGCCGGATCGAAGGACCTCATCCTGGCGACGACCACGTCCACCCAGGACTCCGGCCTCCTGGACGTGCTCGTCCCGGCCTTCGAGGAGGCCACGGGCTACAGCGTGAAGACGGTGGCCGTCGGCAGCGGGCAGGCCATCGAGATGGGCGAACAAGGCAACGCCGACGTCCTGCTCGTCCACTCCCCCGCCGCGGAGAAGGAGCTGGTGGCCGCGGGATACGGCATCGACCGCCGGCTCGTCATGCACAACTCGTACCTCATCGTCGGCCCGCCGGCGGACCCGGCCAAGATCAAGGGCCTGACGTCCGCGGTCGACGCGTTCACGGCGATCGCCGGGACGGAGTCGACCTTCGTCTCGCGCGGCGACGAGTCGGGCACCCACACCAAGGAGCTCGGCTACTGGAAGAAGGCCGGGATCACGCCGGAGGGCGCCTGGTACATCGAGACGGGCCAGGGGATGGCCGCGACGCTGCAGGTCACCTCGGAGAAGGTCGGCTACACGCTGACCGACATCGCCACCTGGCTCGCCACGCAGGAGCAGCTCGACCTCGAGAGCCTCGTGACGGACGATCCGTCGTTGCTCAACCCGTACCACGTCATCCAGGTCAACCCCGAGAAGTTCCCGAAGGTGAACGCGGCGGGCGGCAACGCCTTCGCCGACTTCCTGCTCTCCGCAGAGGCCCAGGCGATGATCGGGGAGTTCGGCGTGGACGAGTTCGGGCAGCAGCTCTTCGTCCCCGACGGCGGGAAGACCGACGCCGATCTCGGCCTGTGACCGTCGCGCCGGTGACAGGGACGGCGTGAGGGGCGCGCCCGCGATGGAGCCGGGGCTCCGCGCGACGAGGAGCGCGATCGAGGTGAGTGGCGACCCGGTTGCCTACGTCGTCGAGATCACCGTGCTCTCGCTCGCGGTCTCGGGCGCCGCCACGCTCATCAGCGTGCTGATCGGGCTGCCCATCGGCACGTGGCTGGCCCTGTCGCGGATGCGCTCGCGCAGCGTGGCCCTCAGCGTCGTCAACACCGGGATGGCGCTGCCGCCCGTGGTCGTCGGCCTCGTCGTCGCCCTGCTCCTCTGGCGGAGCGGCATCCTCGGGGACCTCGGCCTCATGTACACGCCAGGGGCGATGGTGATCGCGGAGGTCATCATCGCGGCACCCGTCATGGCGGGGCTCACGGTGGCGGGCCTGGGCCAGCTCGACCCGCGGCTCCAGGTGCAGCTCCAGGGCCTGGGCGCGTCGCGGTGGCAGACCACCTGGTGGCTCTGGCGCGAGGCACGGCTGCCCCTCCTGGCGGCGGTGATGGCGGCGTTCGGCAGCGTCATCTCCGAGGTGGGGGCGGCCATGATGGTCGGCGGGAACATCGCCCACCAGACGCGCGTGCTCACGACCTCGATCGTGCTGGAGACCGGGCGCGGCGAGTTCGGGAACGCGATCGTCCTGGGGCTCGTGCTGCTCACCCTCGCCTTCATCGTCAACGGCATCCTGACCTGGGCCCAGCAGCGCGGGCCCCGTCGCTGATGGCCGCGGTCCGGCGCATCGAACCCCGCGACGCCCCCCGACCCGGGGAGCCGTTCCTCGAGGTCCGCGGTCTCGAGGTCGTGCGCGCGCAACGGCGCATCCTGGCCGTCGACGAGCTCACGATCCTGTCGGGCGAGACGCTCGCGATCGTCGGTCCCAACGGCGCGGGCAAGAGCACGCTGCTCCTGGCGCTGGCCGGCCTGCTGCGCCCGGATCGGGGCTCGATCGTCGTCGAAGGCGCTCCGGTGGTCCCCAGCCGGGACCTGGCCTACCGACGACGGATCGGGCTGGTGCTGCCCGCGCCCCTGCTGCTGTCGACGTCGGTCTACGGGAACGTCGCCGCGGGCCTGCGGTTCCGGGGTGTCGACGCAGCGGAGACGCGCGAGCGGGTCGATCACTGGCTGGAGCGGCTGTCGATCTCCCACCTGCGGGACCGTCCGGCCAGCCAGCTCTCGAGCGGCGAGGCGCAGCGGACGAGCCTCGCCCGCGCCCTGGTGCTGGATCCGCAGCTGCTCCTGCTGGACGAGCCGTTCGTGGCGCTCGACAGCAGGACGCGCGCGCAGCTCCTCGATGACTTCGAGCGACTCCGGGCCGAGGCCCCAACGACGCTGGTGCTCGTGACGCACCACCTGCACGAGGCCGTCCGGCTGGGCGACCGCCTCGCCGTCCTGCTCGACGGGCACATCCGCCAGTGCGATGTCCCGGAGCGGGTCATGGCGTCCCCGGTCGACCCGGAGGTGGCCGCGCTCGTGCAGACCGAGGCGCGGGTGCGCGGGCACGTGGTGGCGTCGGAGGACGGGCTGGTGGTCGTGGACACGGGAGCCGGGTCGAGGCGGGATCTCGAGGGCCGCGCCCGGCGCCTCCTGGACGCGACGCGCGCGACGGGCTCCTTGATGCCCGGGGACCCGGCGACCGCGGCGACCCCGGCGACCCCGACGACCCCGGCGAGCGTGCATGATGTGAGCGGCAGCGAAGATGCGCGCGCCGCGACGGGCGGCCCAGGAGGTTCGTGATGGGGTTCGGGAGCAACGGCACGATCCTCCGGGTCGACCTGACCCGCGGCACGCACCGCCGTCGAGACGTTCGACGAGGCGTTCTATCGCCGCTATCCCGGCGGGAAGGCGCTCGCCGCGTATCACCTCCTGCGCGACATGCCGGTCGGCGCGGATCCCCTGGGCCCGGACAACCCGCTGATCCTCGCGACCGGCCTGCTGACCGGCGCGCCTCTCTCGACGGCCACCCGCTTCAACGCGATCGCCCGGTCGCCGCTCACCGGCGGCTTCGGCGAATCGGAGGCCGGCGGCTACTGGGGCCCCGAGCTGAAGATGGCGGGGCTCGACGCGATCATCCTCACGGGGCGCTCGTCGGAGCCCGTCTACCTCTGGGTGAAGGACGGGGTGGCCGAGATCCGTGACGCCCGGGCCCTCTGGGGCCAGGACCCTCCGACCGTCCAGGCCGCGATCAAGGAGGCAGTCGGCGAGAGGAGCGCGCGGGTGCTCCAGATCGGCCGCGCCGGGGAGCACCTCGTCCCGTACGCGATGCTCATGAACGAGCTGCGCCACTACAACGGCCGCACCGGGATGGGCGCCGTCATGGGCTCCAAGAACGTGCGGGCGATCGCGGTGAAGGGCTCGCGGAAATACCTCGAGCTGGCGCACGACGCCGCGCGCCCTGGGCGAGATCGGCAAGCGCCTCAGCAAGGGGGTCACGGAGCACCCCCAGAGCTGGGACCTGCGGACGAAGGGGACGCCGGGCCTGACCGACGGGCTGAACGCCGCGGGCATCCTGCCGACGCGGAACTTCCGGCTCGGATCGTTCGAGCAGGTCGAGGGGATCGGCTTCGCGGCCTACGAGGCGATCCGCAGCGGCACCCGCACGTGCTACGCGTGCGCCGTCCGGTGCAAGCCGGAGACCGCCTTCGCCGGCCGCTACACGGTCACCGACACGTACGACGGCCCCGAGTACGAGGGGATCGCCGGCTTCGGCTCGAACTGCGCGATCTTCGACCTCCAGCTCGTCGCCCGGGCCAACGAGCTGTGCAACGAGCTGGGCCTCGACGTCATCTCGACCGCCGGGACCGTCGCCTTCGTCATGGAGTGCGTGGAGCACGGCCTGCTCGGCCCGGCGGACCTCGGGGGCGTGGACCTCCGCTTCGGCAACGGCGAGGCGCTCCTCGAGGCGATCCCGCTCATCGCCGAGCGCGAAGGGATCGGCGAGCTGCTGGCCCTCGGATCCCGCCGGATCGCCGAACGGGTGGGCGGCGGTGCGATCTCCTTCGCCATGCAGGTGAAGGGCATGGAGATGGCGATGCACGAGCCGCGCGGCAAGGTCGGCGTGGCCTTCGGCTACGCCACCAACGAAGCCGGAGCGGACCACCTCGTCGCCTTCCACGACGGCGTCTTCGTGAACCCCGAGTCGGTGTCGTTCAAGGGGGCGGCCGGAATCGGGATCACCGAGCCGGCCGGCGCGCTCGATCTCGGCGAGACGAAGGTCCGCAACTGGTACGCCGGGGAGCGCTGGAACAGCGCTGAGAAGGTGCTGGGCCTCTGCTTCTTCGGCCCGGCCCCGCGCTCCTTCATCCAGGTCGACGACGTGGTGGGCGCCGTGCGCGCCGCGACCGGCTGGGACGTCACGGTGGACGAGCTCCTCGACATGGGCGAGCGGGCGGTGAACATGGCCCGGCTCTTCAACGTCCGCGAGGGCTTCACGCGGGCCGACGATCACCTGCCGGCGCGCCTCCACGAGCCGCTCGAGGGCGGACCTCTCACGGGGACGTCGATCGACCGGGAGGCCTTCGAGGCCGCCATCACCCGCCTCTTCGAGCTGAAGGGCTGGGATCCGGCGACCGGCGTGCCGACGGAGGAGCGGCTGCGCAGCCTGGGCCTCGAGTGGGCCGCCGCGGCGGCGGTGCCGGCCGGTGCCGCGGCCGGCCGGGGCCGGCTGCCCCAACATCGCGTGAAGGTCCACCTCTGGGGCGAGCTCGGCTTCTACGGCCCCGATCGGCACAGCCGGTTCGAGGTCCGGCTCGACGCCGAGCTGCCCCTGCGCGAGGCTCTGCGCCTGATCGGGGTACCCGAGGCCGAGATCGCCGTGTGCGGACTCAACGGCGAGGTCGTTCGGCTCGGGGACGCCGTCCCTCGTCGTCCGCGACGCGGACCGCCTCGATCTCTTCCCGGCGACGAGCGGGGGCTGATCCGCGGTGTCGGCGGCGTCGTCGGCCGTCGAGGACGACCCGCCTTGCGCTGAACGCAACACCGCGCACTGCGGGCTCAGCTCACGCGCGTCCAGCCGTCCCAACGGCATGTTCCTTGCGTTGGCCAGCCGTCTTCCTGCCATCGCGGACGACCATGACCCGGCCGGGCCGACCGGACGGCAGCCTTCTTGCGCCTGAGCCGCGAGAACCTGCAGAGCAAACGGGATCGCCAGCGCGGTGTTGCGTCGAACGCAAGCCGGGCTGGCGCGGGCGCGGAGGGCTGGCGCGGGCGGGCTGGCTGGAGGGCCGCGCGGGCGCGGAACGAGTGCCCGACCCAGGGGCGCCGGCGGCGACTCCGTCCCCGTGCAACGGAACCGGGACCTTGCTCGTACCGGCAACTCACCGTTGAGTCGTAGGCAAGTGCCGCCACCCACAATGGCTGCATGGCATCGATCGAACGCCTCCTTGACCGTGCCAATCTGCGGGCCGACACGGCCATTCGCGGGGCGGGCCGGGAGATTCGCCTTGCTCGCCGGGACCGGAACCTCAGCCTCCACCAGACCGGCGCGGCCGCAGGCATCTCCGCTTCGGCCACGAGCCGGATTGAACGCGGGCTCACTCCGGAGGTGTCGGTCCTGAGGTTGACGCGGCTCGCCGAGGTTGTCGGCCTCGAGCTGTCTCTGCGCCTGTTCGCAGGCGGTTCCCCCATCCGCGACGACGTCCATGCCTCGCTTCTGGGGCGCTGTCGGGACGGAATGCACCCCAGCATCCGATGGTCCATCGAAGTGCCGCTTCCGAACCCGGGTGATGACCGGGCCTGGGACGCGATGGTGGCAGGTCCCGGCTGGCGGTACGGGGTCGAGGCCGAGACCGCTCCGCGCGATGTTCAGGCGCTCTCAAGGCGTCTTGCCCTCAAGCTGCGCGATGGCGGCGTGGATGGAATCCTCCTGGTTCTTCCGCGCACTCGACGGGCTCGCGACTTCCTCGCGGCGAGCCGCGGAATGCTGGACGCGGCGTTCCCGATCCCGGGGACAATCGCCCTGGCTCGATTGAAGGACGGGCTCGACCCCGGCGCCAGCTCGATCATCCTCATCTGACAGGCGTGGCGATACCCACCGAGGGCGGGGCGCCGCCCACCGAGCGGGAACACCGCCCGCCCGACGCACCCGCCCGCTGATCCGCTCGAACCCGGCCTTGGGGCGACGGAGGCTCCCCGCGACGAGCGGAGGCTGATCCGAGGTGTCGGCGGCGCGTCGGCCGAAGCCGGCGACCCTTCTTGCGCTGCACGCAACACCGCGCACCCCGGCGGTCAGATCAAGTCCGCCCACGGGTCCCCTGGCAGGATCCTTGACTTGGCCGACCGCTTTCCTGCCGTCGACGTCCTCGTGACCCGGCCGGGCCGGCCGCACGGCAGCCTTCTTGCGCCTGACCCGCGGAATCCTGCAGAGCGAACCTGACCGCTAGCGCGGTGTTGCGTTGAACGCAAGCCCGACCGGCCGGCGGCCCCGGGTCGACCGGCCGGTGCCAGACTGGCCGCGAGGTCCGGTGTCCCGGCGGTAGAGTCGGGTGTCCCGGCGGCAGAGTCGGGTGTCCCGGCGGCAGAGTCGGGTGTCCCGGCGGCAGAGTCGGGCGTCCCGAATCCGCGAGGTCAGGCGTCCTGTCCGCGGAGCACCCAGGCGACGGTCTCCGCGCCCGCCGGGAGGTCGACGTCCGGCGGGATGAACAGCATGCCGTTCGCAAGCGAGAGCGAGGCCAGCATGTAGGAGTCCTGGCCACCCGACGAGCGGGCGACGAGCCCGTCCGGGCGGTCCGGGTCAGGTGCCAGGGCCACGCGGGCGACGGTGATCCGGCCGTCGGATCCCCGCATCGGCTCGGTCAGGCGGACGATCCGTTCCGGACGGTCGAACGCCCGCGGATGGCCAGCGAGCAGGCGCAGGACGGGGCGCACGAACAGCTCGAACGTGACGAAGACGCTGACCGGGTTGCCGGGCAGCCCGAAGAGGCGGACTGATCGGCCGTCCACGGTCGCCCGGGCAAACGCGAACGGCCGACCCGGCTTGATCGCGACCCGCCAGACGTCGAGCGTCGCGACGTCGGAGAACGCGGCCTTGACGTGATCGTGGGCGCCGACGCTGACGCCACCGCTCAGGACGACGACGTCGGCCCAGGCCACCGCCTCGCGGACGAGCGCGAGCAGGTCGGGCAGCGTGTCGCGCGCGACGCCGAGCCGGCGCACCTCGGCGCCCGCGTCGGCCGCCTGCGCCGCGAGGGCGTAGGAGTTGGAGTCGTGGATCTGGGCCGGCCCCAGCGGCTGGCCGGGCGGAACGAGCTCGTCGCCGGTAGAGATCACCGCCACGCGCGGCCGGCGGTGAACCGTCACCGTGGCGTGTCCGGTGGCCGCGAGGAGCGCGATGGCCGCTGGATCGCAGGCCCGGCCACGATCCAGGAGGGCGGTGCCGGCGACCACGTCGGTGCCGGGCAGGCGCACGTTGGCGCCCCGCCGCGTGGCGGCCAGGATGGCGACCGTCGCGGGGATCTCCGAGGCACCGGCCGCCGCGTCGGTGTCTTCGACGGGCACGACGACGTCGGCGCCGGGCGGCATCATCGCGCCGGTCATGATCCGGAGCGCAGTCCCGGGCACGACCACCCCGTCCGGGGCCCGGCCGGCCGGCACCTCGCCGAGCACGCGGAGGACGACCGGGGAGTCGGGTGCCCGCCGCAGCGATGTCGTCGCTCCGGACCGCGAAGCCGTCCATGGCGCTGTTCGGACCACGAGGGCACCGTCAGCTCCGAGCGGACCGGGCCGGCCAGGACGCGGCCTGCGGCGTGGGCGAGGTCGACGGTCTCCACCGGGAGCGGCTCGATGCCGTCGAACACCCGGCGCTGGGCGTCCGCGAGCGGGATCAGGTCCGGAAGGTCGGGCATGCGGCGGCTCCTTCGATGGTCCAGCCCGCCCTTCGGGCGCGCCGGACGATGCGCTCGCAAGTCTACGCGGCCATCCGGACGTGGGGCCACGGCGCGCCGGTCGTTCCGCGCCGCAGGCGGGACTCTACGATGGGGGCACTCGGCCGCCGGCTGCGCCAGGGGCAGCGGCGCATCGCGACGGGGAACCGCGGGGAGGATGGCGATGACGGCGAAGCGGGACGATGAGCGCAGCTTCCGGATGCTGCTCACCGTCGCACCCGGCTCGAAGGTCGATCTCGGCGACTTCGATGCTGGGGCAACGTTCGGGCGGGACAGAGATGCTGCCGAGGCCGGGCTCCAGGAGGTCCTGGCACGCCTCGAAGACCTCCAGGCGCGCCTATGGGCGGAGGCGAAGCACGCGCGTCCTCGTGGTCATGCAGGGGATCGACGCGGCCGGCAAGGACGGCACGATCCGGGTCATCGCGGGTGCGTTCAACCCGCAGGGGACGCCGGTCACCTCGTTCAAGGTGCCCTCGCCGGCCGAGCTGGCTCACGACTACCTGTGGCGTGTCCATCGCCAGGTTCCCGGCAAGGGCGAGATCGGGATCTTCAACCGGAGCCACTACGAGGAGGTGCTCGTCGTCCGGGTGCACGAGCTCGTTCCGGAGGCGCGCTGGCGCAAGCGGTACGGGCACATCCGCGACTTCGAACGGATGCTCACGGACGAGGGCGTCACCATCGTCAAGTTCTTCCTGGCGATCGACAAGGACGAGCAGCGCAAGCGCTTCCAGGAGCGCGTGGACGATCCGGCGAAGCGCTGGAAGTTCAGCTTCGGCGACCTCGCGGAGCGGAAGCGCTGGGACGACTACCGGGCGGCCTTCGAGGAGATGCTCGAGGAGACGTCGACGCCGTACGCGCCCTGGTACCTGGTCCCGGGCAATCGCAACTGGCTCCGGAACCTGGCCGTCGGCGAGATCCTGGCCGACACGCTCGACGACCTGGAGCCAGCCTACCCGCCGGCCGAGGAGGGCGCGGAGGGCGTCAAGGTCGAGTAGCCGGCGGCCGTTGCGCAGCCTCGCCACGGGGGTGCGCACCCCCGAATCGGCCACGCGCCTCAGCGGCGGCGGCGCCCGGACCGCCCGAACAGCGTCCCGAAGACCCCCCGGATCAGGCCGCCTCCGATCTCCTCGATCATGTCCGCCTGGCGCTTCGCCGCCCGTTCGGCCTCCCGTCGATCGGCTGCGTCCTGGCGCTCGCGCTCGCGATCCGCGGCCTTCGCCTGGCGCTCCGCGTCGCGGCGGACTCGCTCCAGCTCGCGGGCGCGAGCCTCGATGGCTCGTCGTTCCTGCGCCGGGCGTCATGCCGGGGGTGCCGGGGGCTCCCGTTGCGCCGACGATGGCCGCCTTCGCGGCCGCCAGGCGCGCCGAGAGGATCTCGTGGGCACTCTCCCGGTCGATCGGCGCGGCGTACGTGGAGTAGAGGGAACCGGCGCTGATCCGCCGCTCCATCTCGGCGGGCGGGATCGCGGCCATGAGCGAGTCCGGCGGCACGAGGCGCGTCGGCGCCAGCGGCGTCGGCACGCCCCGGGGGGAGAGCACGGTGACGAGCGCCTCGCCCGTGCCCAGCGACATGATCGTCTGCCCGGCGTCGAAGTAGTCGGTCATCGGGAAGGTTCGGACGGTCTTCTTGAGGTTGTCGGCGTCCTCCGGCGTGAAGACGCGCAGGGCGTGCTGAACACGGTTGCCGAGCTGGGCGAGGACCGATGAGGGCACGTCGGTCGGCACCTGGGTCACGAAGTAGACGCCCACGCCCTTCGACCTGATGAGCCGGACGGTGCGCTCGACCTGGTCGAGGAGCGCCTTGCTCGCGTCGTCGAAGAGAAGGTGGGCCTCGTCGAAGAAGAAGGCGAGCTTCGGCTTCGGCAGGTCGCCGGCCTCGGGGAGGGCCTCGTAGAGCTGGGCCAGCATCCAGAGCATGAACGTGCTGAACAGGACCGGCTTGTCCATCACGTCCGACAGCTCGAGGACGCTGATGATCCCCTGCCCCGCGGGCGTCGTCCGCATGAGGTCCTCGACCTCGAACTCGGGCTCGCCGAAGAAGACGTCGGCGCCCTGCTGCTCGAGGCCGACGATCGAGCGGAGGATGACGCCCAGCGTCGCCGGGCCGATCCCGCCGTAGTCCTCCAGGACGACCTTCCCCTCGTCCGAGCCGAGGAACTTGAGGGTGGTGCGCAGGTCGTCGAGATCGAGGAGGGCGAGGTCGTGGTCGTCGCAGTACTTGAACACGAGCGCGAGCACGCTCGTCTGGGTCTCGTTGAGGTCCAGGACCTTGCCCAGGAGCAGCGGCCCGAACGAGTGCACGGTGGCCCGGACCTGCGCCCCGAGCTTGCCGGTGAGCGACAGGAGCTCGATGGGGTGGCCATCCGGCTTGAAGTCCCAGCCGAGATCCTTCGCGCGCGCCTGGACCTTCGCGTTCGCCGCGTCGCCGGGGAGGGCGAGGCCGGTCAGGTCGCCCTTGATGTCGGCCACGAGCACCGGCACGCCGGCCGCCGAGAGCTGGCCCGCCATGAGCTGGAGGGTCTTGGTCTTGCCGGTGCCGGTGGCGCCCGCGATCAGGCCGTGGCGGTTGACCATCGAGAGGGCGAGCTGGACGCGCACATCCGGGATCGCCGTGGTTCCGTCCATCGGCGAGCCGAGGATCAGCGACGGCTCGTCGAGCGCGTAGCCCGCCGCCATCGCGTCGTGGAACGTCTGGGCCATCGGTCTGCTCTCCCCTGGTGGCGGTCGCGTCCAGCCCGCGGTGGCGGGCTCGCCGAGCGTTCGCCGGCGGGCTCGTCCGGCCGCAGCTCGTCCGGCTCGTCACCGGCCCGGGACGGGCGAGCCGGCCTATCATCGCGCACTCGCCCCAGGCCTGACGAGGCGAGGCGCGGCGAGGCGGTGCTGGGACTGCGCGAGCCGGAGGCTGAGCGGTCCGGGCCAACGGGGCCGGGAGGGGCGGGCGACGCGGGGAGGCGAGTGGGCAGCCCGCGCCGCGACGGCAGCGACGCCCGGTGCGCCGTCAGTGCGCCCCGGGCGTCGTCGCAGTGCGAAGCCTAGTAGGGCGTGACGATCGCGCAGCCCATGCCGTCGGCCATCTCCTTGTAGGCGGCCTTGAGCGGCACCGCGGCCGTCTTCACGCCGTTGATGGCATCGGCGACCGGCACGTCGGACGGGATGTCCTGGAGGGCCGCCTCGAGGCCGGCCCAGCCGGCCTCGACTGCGGCCTTGTCGGCTGCGCTGACATCGGCGAGGCTCGCCTGGACATCGTCCCACGCGGTCGTCACGGCGTCGCGCTGGGCAGCGACGTCGTCGGCGCTGCGCGGTCGCCGGGTCGAGCGCCGTGAGTGCGCGCATCTCGTCGCTCCACGCCTGGAGCGCGGTGCACGTGGCTGCCTCGGCATCCGGCTGAGGCGAGGGCGTCGCGCCGCCCGAGCAGGCACCGACGACGATGGCGAGCGACAGGGCGGCGAATGACGGCGAGCGAGCGGCTCCGAAGGCTCATATGGGTACTCCTCGTGGTGCAGGGCAGGACAGGCCGCCCTCCTGGGCGGCGGCACCAGTCTAGATCACGGCCCGGGATCGCGGCGTCATCCCGATCGGATGAGCGCGCATCCGGCGAGCGCGCGTCCGGGGCAGCTACCCGCGAGCGCCCCGCGCGTAGCTGCCCAGGACCCGCACCGAGGTCGTGACGCCGGCCAGGTCGTCGAGCGCCTCCCGCGTGGCGAGCGCCGTCGCGTCGGCGTCGAGGTCGACCCAGAAGACGTACTCCCAGGGCCGATCGTGGGCTGGCCGGCTCTCGAGCTTCGACATGTTCAGGTCGTGGTCGGCGAAGACGCGTCATTGCCCGAAGGAGGGCGCCCGGCTCGTTCCGGATCCCGATCACGAGCGTGGTGCGGGCCGCGCCCGACGGGTCCACGGCAGTCGGCTGCGCCGCGGGCAGCGGTGCCTCCGGCGGCGCGATGACCAGGAAGCGTGTCCGGTTGTCGGGATCGCCCTGGATGCCATCGGCCAGGATCGTCCAGCCCGAAGAGCGGCCGCGGCACGCGGCGAGAGGACGGCCGCCGCGCCCCGCTCCGCCCCGCTCGACGATCGCCTTCCCGGCGCCGGCGGTGTTGTAGGTCGTGAGCAGCGTCCAGGGCCGGGTGCGCAGGAACGCGTCGGCCTGGCCCAGCGCCTGGACGTGCGAGTAGACGCGCTCGATCTCGTCCAGCGTCTGCCCCGGGAGCGCGGCGAGGCAGAGGCGCACGGGCACGACCACCTCGCCCCGGATCTCGAGGGCGAACTCCAGGAGCAGGTCGTAGTTCTCGCGGACCGTGCCGTTGACGAGGTTCTCGATGGGCACGACGCCGGCGATGGCCCGACCGTCGGCGACCGCCTCGAAGACACCCCGGAAGCCCCGGATCGGCAGGGTCGGGGCGTCCTCGCCGAAGTAGGCGCGCACGGCGTCCTCGGCGAAGGCGCCGGGCTCGCCGGAGTACGCGATGTCGGGCGGCGCGGGAGTCGTGGGTGCGGGGCGAGGGGTGCACGGGGGCGAGGCGGGGGCGGGCGACGGGTCCCGCCTCAGTCTGCTGCCGCGAGTGGCGAGGGAGTGGGCGGCGGTGTCGCGTGCCGGGTCGCCGCCCCGGGCCAGGGCGCGGGTGGGCGCGGGCCGCTCACCGTGCGACCAACCGCGCCGCGACCGTCGTGGCCCGCGCCCAGCGCGCGTCAGGCGAGAAGGCGACGATCGCGGCCGTGTCGTCCGGACGCCCAGCGCTCGCAGATCTTGCCGTGGGGAGCACTAACGGAAGATCTCGGCCGATCGATGCGCGCGTTCGGTCGCCGCGCGGTCGGTGCCTCCACGAGCGACACCACGTGGTCGTCGCCGGCGCGACGTCGTGCAGCCGCGGCGTGATCGGTAGGCAGGCGCACGATCATCGCCTCGCGGCGCGCGGCCTTGCCGGGGCGCTTCAGCGCGACCAATCTCGTGCCACTCCACGTCGTCGGTGAGGCCGGGGGGAGCGCCTTCCATGTCCCCGCTGAACATCGCGTCGAACATGCGGCGCACGTGCGCAGCGTTCGGGTGTTCGCCCATCGTGTTCCCCCCTCACCAGCCCCCGCGACGGGACGGCCGCGGCGGGCGTCAGGCAACGAGGCTACCCGGCCGGCAAGTGGGTCCAACGACAGGGCCAGAGTCCGGCAGACAGTTGCAGCGGCAGACTGCGGGCGCCGGGCGGCCGTGCCGGGCGCGACCGGCGCCGCCCGGGCCACTACCTGTCGAACCAGCTCCCGCCGAGGTCGTGCGACCTGCGACTCGTCCAGCTCGGCGCGACCGCCCGCCCGTTCAGCACCGGCGCGCAGCTCGGCCAGGCGGGCGTTGCCGGCGACCTCGGTCGCCCCGGCCCAGGCGTCGTCGGCGAGGAGCGCCCGCAGCGCCTCGAGATAGGCCTCGACGCAGGCGGCCACCAGGTTCACGTCACGGGCCGACCCGACGTGGCGGCCGGTCGCCCGCTCCCCGGTGGCCGTGGCCGGCGGCTCCACGGCGAGCTCCACGAGGGCGTCGGCACCGGCCGTCTCGCCGATCGCGTGGACGTCGAACGAGACGAGGCGCACGCGCCCGCCCAGGACTTCCTCGAGGGCCCCGTCCACGGCGTCGAAGAGCGAGCCGATCGCGCCGGCGCTCTCGGCCGTGGCCTCCCACTGGTGGTCGCCGGCGGCCAGGACGACGGCCGCCCGGGCGGTGCCCGACGAGCCGGTGGTCATCGTCCAGCGAAGAAGGCGGAGTCCCTCGGGCCGGGGCTCCGGCTCGCGGGGCGCCCCGCGCGCGCCCAACCCACCTTCGCCGCCCCCGGACTCACTCACCGCTTCCCTCCCCCGGCCGGCGCCGGCTCCGTGAAGTGGCGCTCGTCGCGCCGCCGCAGCTCCGCCCCGGACTTCCAGATCGCGTACTCGAGCGAGTCGGCCAGGGCCGCCGCGGAGGCCGAGATGATGTTCGTGTCCGAGCCCATCGTGCTCCACGTGCGCGACGCGTCCGCCGAGTCGATGACCACGCGCGTTCGGGCGGCGGTCGCGGCGTTCCCGTCGAGGATCCGCACCTTGTAGTCCACGAGATGGACCCCGTCGAGCTGCGGGTAGAACGCCCCCAGCGCCTTGCGGAGCGCCGTGTCCAGGGCATTCACCGGCCCGTTCCCGTCGGCGGCGGTGTGGAGGATCTCGCCCTCCACCTCGACCTTGACGGTGGCCTCCGCCCGGAGCTCGCGCCCCTCCCGCTGCTCCACCAGGACGGTGAAGTCGACGATCCGGAACGGCGCGACGTAGCCGGCGGTGCGGCGCCGGATGAGGAGCTCGAACGACGCCTCGGCTCCTTCGAACGCCAGGCCCTCGGCTTCGAGCTGCTTGATCACCTTCGAGAGCTCGCGTGGATCGAGGCCCTCCAGCTGATGGCCCAGCTGACCGGCCCGGATCGCCGTGTTCGCGCGGCCGCCCAGCTCCGACACGACGAGCCGGCCAACGTTCCCGACCAGGCCAGGGTCGACGTGCTGGTAGCTCCGCTCGACCTTGGCCACGGCGGCCCCGTGGACGCCGCCCTTGTGGGCGAAGGCGCTCCGGCCGACGAATGGCGCGTAGTCGTCGGGGGCCACGTTGGCGATCTCGGCGACCGCCCTCGAGAGGGTCGTCAGCTCGCCGATCTCCCCGCCGCCGACGGGAATGAGAGGAAGGTCCGTCTTCAGGGCCAGGTTGGCGAGCACGCTCACCATGTTGGCGTTGCCGCAGCGCTCGCCGTAGCCGTTGATCGTGGCCTGGACATGGCGGATCCCGGCCTGGACGGCGGCGACCGCGTTGGCGACCGCCAGCTCGGCGTCGTTGTGGGTGTGGATCCCCCAGGTGACGGCAGGCGCCCCGGGGTCGCCCTCGAGGGCGAGGCGCGTCTCCTCCACGATCCGCAGCAGCTCGTCGGTGAGCGTGCCGCCGTTCGTGTCGCACAGGACCAGCGAGCGGGCGCCGGCCTGGCGGGCCGCTCGGAGCGTCGCGAGCGCGTACGGGCCGTCGGCCTTGTAGCCGTCGAAGTAGTGTTCGGCGTCGTAGACGGCCTCGCGGCCGTGTTCGATGAGGAAGCCGATCGACTCGGCGATCATGTCGAGGTTCTCCGCGGGCGTGGCGCCCAGGACCTCGATGACGTGGAGCAGCCAGCTCTTCCCGAAGATGGTGACGACGGGCGTCTCCGCGGCGATGAGCTCGCGCAGGTTCGGGTCCGTCTCGGGCCGGTTCGCCCGGTGGCGGGTGGAGCCGAAGGCGGCCAGCTTTGCCCGCTCCCAGCGGATGCCCTTCGCGGCGGCGAAGAACTCGATGTCCTTCGGGTTCGAGCCGGGCCAGCCGCCCTCGATGTAGGGCATGCCGTACTCGTCGAGCATGCGGGCGACACGGAGCTTGTCGGCCAGGCTGAGGATGATGTTCTCGCCCTGGGTGCCGTCGCGGAGCGTCGTGTCGTACAGGACGACGGGCGGCGGCGAGGTGGCCGGCGAACCCGCGTCGGGCGAAGCGGCACCGGACAGCGGAGCCGGCGCGGGCGAGGCGGTGGTTGGCGTGGTCTCGTGGCGGGTCATGGATCGGTTCCTTCGAGGGTCGTGTCGGGGTGGGCGAAGAGCCGGGTCTCGGGCGACCGCCGTCAGGCGGCCGCCCCGGTAATCCCGATCCGGGCCACGATCGCGTCAGCCATCGCGACGGTCCCCACCCGGGTGCAGGCTCGAGCCAGGGCCGCGTCTCTCGGCCAGAGGTCGGCGGTGCGGAAGCCGTCGTCGAGGGCGCGCCCCACGGCCGCCTCCACCGCGTCGGCAGCGTCGGCGCGGCCCAGCGACCAGCGCAGGAGCATCGCCGCGGAGAGAATCGTGCCCACCGGGTTCGCCAGGTCCTGCCCGGCGATGTCTGGCGCCGCGCCGTGGATCGGCTCGTAGAGCCCGTGCAGGCCGTGCGCAGTCCGCCGCGTGCCGATGGAAGCCGAGGGCAGCATCCCCAGGCTCCCCGCCAGCACCGACGCCTCGTCGGAGAGGATGTCGCCGAAGAGGTTCTCGGTGACCAGCACGTCGAAGCTCGCCGGGGCCCGCACGATCTGCATCGCGCAGGCGTCCACGAGCCGGTCGTCGAGGGCCACGTCGGGATACTCGGCGGCAATCTCGTGGACGACCGTCCGCCAGAGGCGCGACGTGGCCGAGCACGTTGGCCTTGTCGACGCTCGTGAGGCGGCGACTGCGACCGCGGGCCAGGTCGAAGGCCAGTCGCGCGACGCGCGCCACCTCGGGCTCGCTGTAGGGCAGCGTGTCGCTGGCGGCTCGGGCGCCGGGGGCGCCGGTTGCCTCCGTGCGCGAGCCGAAGTAGAGGCCGCCGGTCAGCTCGCGGACGATGAGCATGTCGACGCCCTCGAGGAGCTCCGGGCGGAGCGGCGACGCGGGCACCAGCGTCGGGTGGACGCTCACCGGGCGCAGGTTGGCGAAGAGGCCGAGACCCCCGCGCAAGGCGAAGAGCGCCTGCTCGGGGCGAACGGTGGCCTTCGGGTCGTCCCAGCGGGGTCCGCCGACGGCGCCGAGCAGGATCGCGTCACTGGCCGCGCACGCGGCGAGGTCCTCGTCGCGGATCGCCACCCCGTACGCATCGATCGCGGCGCCGCCCGCGACGAGGTCCGTCCAGGCGACGGCGAAGCCGAACCGCTCCCCGACGGCGGCAACGACGCGCTTCGCCGCCGCGACGACGTCAGGCCCGACGCCATCGCCCGGGATCGCGACGAGGCGGTAGGTCGGGCCTGCGCTGCCCGGCGGGGCGGCCGGCGTTGGCTCGCCCGACCGGCCGGCGGCCCCGGTCGAGCCCGGAAGGCCACCCTCCGTGGTCACGGCAGCTGCTCCACCGATCGGCGCATCGGGATGACCGTGCCGTCGAGCTCCGCCGCGCGGAGCTTGTTGGCCGCCAGGACGTAGGCCTCCAGCGAGGCCTCGATGATGTTCGTGGAGAGGCCGTGGCCGGTGACCACGTGCGCCTCGGGACCAACGTCGATCGAGCGCCGGCAGCGAATGAAGACGCGGCCCTGCGCGTCCTCGCCCTCGGTGATCGCCTTGATCTCGTACTCCTCGAGCGTCGGTTCCCAGCCCAGGATCGGGCGGATGGCGTCGTCGACCGCGCGGTAGAGGGCGTTGACCGGCCCGTTGCCGGTCTCCTCGCCGGCCCGTTCCTCGCCGTCGAGGGTGACCCGGACGCTCCCGGTGGAGCGGCCGCCGTGGGACGACGTCACGCTCCAGCCTTCGAGGATGATCGAGGCCGGGACGTCGTCCGAGCGCTGCTGGGCGAGGGCGATGAGGTCGGCGTCGGTGACCTCCTTCTTGAGGTCGGCCAGCGCGATCGCCTCGCGATAGATGACGTCCAGGGCGTCGCCCGAGACATCGTGGCCCAGGTCGCGCAGCTTCTTCTGGAGCCCCTTCCGTCCCGACAGCTTGCCGATCGTCAGCTGGCTGCCCGAGAGCCCCACGGACTGGGGGGTCATGATCTCGTAGGTGAGCGGGTTCTTGATCACGCCGTCCTGGTGGATGCCGCTCTCGTGGGCGAACGCGTTGGCGCCCACCACGGCCTTGTTGGGCTGGATGGCGAAGCCGGTCAGGTGGCTCACGAGCCGGCTCGCGGACGAGATCTGGTCGGTCTGAACCCGGCTGGCCAGGTTGGGGAACTGGGTGGGTCGCGTGCGGAGGGCCATGACGACCTCCTCCAGCGACGCGTTCCCGGCGCGCTCGCCGAGCCCGTTGATCGTGACCTCCACCTGGCGCGCGCCCGCCTGGACGGCGGCGAGCGTGTTGGCGGTGGCGAGGCCGAGGTCGTTGTGGCAGTGGATCGAGACGGTCGCCTGGCCCCCGACCAGCGCGTAGACCCGCTCCACGAGCGAGCCGAACTCGGACGGGATCGCGTAGCCGACCGTGTCGGGGATGTTGACCGTGGACGCCCCGGCCTCCACGACCGCCTCGTAGACCTGGAGCAGGTACTCCGGGTCCGTGCGGGAGGCGTCCTCGGCCGAGAACTCGATCTCGGCGTCGCGTCCGAGCTGCTCGCGGCCGAAGCGGACCCAGCGGATCGCCTCAGCGAGGGCCTCCTCGCGCGAGAGCTTGAGCTTGTGCTTGAGGTGGATGTCGGAGGTGGCGATGAAGACGTGGAGGTGCGGGCGCTCGGCGACCTTGATCGCCTCGATCGCGCGCTGGGGATCGCCGTCGCGGCAGCGGGCGAGCGCGGCGACGGCCACGCCCTTGGTCTCCTTCGCGATCCGGTGGACGGCCTCCCAGTCGCCCGGCGAGGCCGCCGGGAATCCGGCCTCGATGACGTCGACCTTGAGGCGGACGAGCTGGCGGGCGACCTCCAGCTTCTCCGCGGCGGTCAGGCCGGCGCCCGGCGCCTGCTCCCCGTCGCGGAGGGTGGTGTCGAAGATACGGACGGAGCCCGCGGGGACGAACGGGCCGGCGGGTACGGGTACCGACGGCATCTCAGTGGGCCTTTCCTGCTGTGTCCGAGGCGCTGGCCTGGGCCTGGCCGGCGCGCACGGTGACGGGGTTGAGGAACGGCATGCCCGCCCGAAGGCCGGCGCCGACCTGCTCGATCTGGTGGTCGCGATCGTGCGCGCGGAGGCGCTCGAACTCGGGGCGGCCGGCCTCGTTCTCGGCGATCCACCTGGCGGCGAAGGTGCCGTCCTGGATCTCCGCGAGGACTGCCCGCATCGTGGTTCGGACGCGCTCGTCGATGATCCGCGGCCCGGAGACATAGTCCCCGTACTCGGCGGTGTCGCTCACGCTGAAGCGCATGAAGTTGAGGCCGCCGCGATACATGAGGTCCACGATGAGCTTCAGCTCGTGCATCGTCTCGAAGTAGGCGAGCTCGGGCTGGTAGCCGGCCTCCACGAGCGTCTCGAAGGCCATCTTCACGAGGGCCGCCGTCCCGCCGCAGAGGACGCTCTGCTCGCCGAAGAGGTCGGTCTCCGTCTCCTCGGCGAACGTGGTCTCGAGGACCCCGGCCCGCGTGTTGCCGAGCCCGCGGGCATACGCAAGGACGCGGGCACGGGCGGTCCCGGTGGCGTCCTGGTGGACGGCGAAGAGCGCCGGCACGCCGCCGCCGCTCTCGTAGACGGAGCGAACGAGGTGGCCGGGGCCCTTGGGGGCGACCATCCCGACGTCGACGCCCTCCGGCGGGGCGATCCGGCCGTACCGGATGTTGAAGCCGTGGGCGAACAGGACGAGGGTGCCCGGCTTCAGGTTCGGGGCGATCTCCGCGTCCCAGGCCGCCTTCTGCGCGGTGTCCGGGATCGCGATCATGACGACGTCGGCAGCGGCCACGGCCGCGCCGGTGTCGAGCACCCGGAGACCGGCCTCCGCGGCGAGCGCGCGGCTCTTCGAGGCCGGCGGAAGGCCCACGACGACGTCGACGCCGGACTCGCGCAGGTTCAGCGCGTGGGCGTGGCCCTGGCTGCCGAACCCGATGATCGCGACGGTCTGGCCGGCCAGCGCCGCCAGGTCCGCGTCCGCGTCGTAGTACATCTTCGCCGTCATCGCTTGGTGGCCTCCTCGATCGACTGCGCGCCCCGCGACATCACGACCGCCCCGGTGCGCACCATCTCCTTGATCCCGTAGCCGCGGAGGACGGTGATCAGGGCGTCCACCTCCGACTCGGTGCCCGTCGTCTCGACGATGACGGCCTCGGCCGCCATGTCCACGATCCGGGCCTTGTACATCTCCACGATGGAGATCAGCTCCCCGCGCGTGCGGTCGGTCGCCCGCACCTTCACGAGGACGAGCTCGCGCTGGACGGTCGGCTCGTCGGTGACGTCCTGGACCTTGAGCACGTCGATGATCTTGTAGAGCTGCTTGGCGGCCTGCTCCACGAGGACGTCGTCCGCGCGGAGGGTGATCGTCATGCGGCTGATCGTGGGGTCGTCCAGGTGGCTGACGGCCAGCGACTCGATGTTGAAGTTGCGGGCCCGCATGAGGCTGGCGACCCGGTTCAGGACGCCGGGACGGTTGTTCACGATCGCCACGAGCACGTGGCGGCGCTGCTCGCCGGTCCCCGGCAGGGTGCGCGGCGGGGGTGCGCTGTGGGCGGGCACCCGGGCGGATCCGTCGGGGCTCATTCGTCGGCTCCTCCCCAGGTCTCGATGAGGTCGGAGAGGCCCTTGCCGGCGGGCATGATCGGCAGGACGTTCTGCTCCTCGGCGATCTCGAACCAGACGAGCGCCGGGCCGTCCACGGCGTTGGCGGCCTCGATGGCGGGCCGCACCTCCTCGGGTGTCCGGACCTTCCAGGCCGGGATGCCGTAGGCGTCGGCGAGCTTCAGGTAGTCGGGACCGAGCATGTTGGAGGAGTGGTAGTTGCCGCCGTAGAAGATCTCCTGCCACTGCCGGATCATCCCGAGCTTGTGGTTGTCCAGGAGGGCGATCCGGACCGGGATCTTGTCCTGGACGAGGGTGGCCAGCTCCTGGATCGTCATCTGGAAGCCGCCGTCGCCGCAGATCGCCCAGGTCGACTTGTCGGGACGGCCGAGGGCGGCGCCCATCGCCGCCGGGACGGCGAAGCCCATCGTGCCCAGGCCGCCGGAGCTGAGGTGGCTGTGCGGCCGCCGATAGCCGGCGTAGCGCGCCGTCCACATCTGGTTCTGCCCGACGTCGGCCACCAGGGTCGCATCGTGATCCGTGGCCTCGCCGATCTGGGCGACCACGAAGTCCGCCGAGAGGAGCCCGTCGCGCCAGGCGCCCGAGCCGTGCCAGCTCGATCCCTCGGACTCCAGCCGCCACTCGGCGAGCTGGGCCAGGTAGCTGTCCCGCTCCGCCCCAGCTCCCGGCTGCACCAGCGGGAGCAGGCCCCCCAGGACGCGCTTCGCATCACCCACGACGGGGATGTCCACGGCCACGTTCTTGCCGATCTCGGCGGGGTCGATGTCGACGTGGATGATCCGCGCGTACGGCGCGTAGGTGCGCACGCTGCCGGTCACCCGGTCGTCGAAGCGCATGCCCACGGCGATGATGAGGTCGGAGGCCTGGATCGCGCGGTTGACGTGCTTCCAGCCGTGCATCCCCATGTAGCCGTAGGCCAGGGGATGGGTCTCGTCCATGGCACCGACCCCGAGGAGGGTCCACGCCACGGGGATCCGGGCCTTCTCGGCGAGGATCCGGAGCTCCTCGGTCGCGTCGGCGATGAGGATCCCGTGGCCGGCCAGGATGATGGGTCGGCGAGACTGCGCGATCTCCTCGGCGATGAGCTTGAGCTGCCGGGGATGGCCGCCGAGGTTCGGGCGGAAGCCCGGTAGCCCGGCCACGACCTCCTCGTCAGTCGGGTGCGGCGCGTCGGTCTCCTGCTGGAAGGCATCCTTCGTGATGTCGATGTGCACGGGGCCGGGCCGGCCTGTCCGGGCGATGTGGAACGCCTCGGCCAGGACGCGGGGGAGGTCGTCGGCGTCGCGCACGAGGTAGTTGTGCTTGGTCATCGGCAGGGTGATGCCGGTGATGTCGATCTCCTGGAACGCGTCCTTGCCGAGGAGCGCGGCGGTCACGTTGCCGGTGATGGCCACCATCGGGATGGAGTCGAGCTGGGCGTTGGCGATCCCGGTGACGAGGTTCGTGGCGCCGGGCCCGAGGTGCCCAGGCACACGCCCACCTTGCCCGTGGCACGGGCGTACCCGTCCGCGGCATGGGCGGCGCCCTGCTCGTGGCGGACGAGCACGTGACGGAGCTCCGGGTGGTCGCCCAGGACGTCGTAGAGCGGCAGGATGACGCCGCCGGGGTAGCCGAACAGGACGTCGACGCCCTGGCGCAGGATCGCCTCCACGACGACATCGGCGCCGATCCGGGCGCGCTTGCCGCGCCGCTCGGCCGCGTCGAGGCGGACCTGGTTGCCCTCGTGGAGCATCTCGAGGCGGGCCTTCTCCACTGCTTCGGCGGCTGCCGAACCGGCGCCCGGCACGTGGCTGCGGCGCGTGCCGCCGGCCGCCGCGGGTGGCCCTGCGGACGCGCCCTTGGCCGCAGACCGCATCCGCGTCCGCGGTCGCAGCCGCATTCGGCGCCGCCGTTGTCGCGCTCGCGGGACCCGCCGCCCCTTCGCCCTTCGTCATCGCCATCGTCGCTCCTGACCTCCCTGGACCGCTCGCCGGGACCTCGTCGGGCACCCGGCGAACCCGCCGCTCATGCAAAGACCCCCGCCGGTCTCCCGGCGAGGGTCTGTTGGTTCCGTTCGTTCGTTGCGCCTAGCGCTCCGTCCGAGGTCCTCCAGACTCCCGCCGGGAGCCGCCGATAAGGCCGAGAAGGCCAAGAAGGGCAAGGAGAATGGACCGGACGGATACGGGAGCGGCATCAGGGCCGAGCTCGTCGAGCGGCACGTTCGCGCGGCGGCCATCGCGCGTCACGACGACGGCGACGGGGCGGCGGTCCTGACCGTTGAACAAGCCCATGGTGCCGGGCAGCTCCTGCGCGGCTCGCCGCGATCGCGACGAGTGGGCGGAGTGTAGCAGGGATCGAGGTTTCGTCAACGGCG
>CAVUAG010000005.1:0-154010 GCA_963739365.1 uncultured Chloroflexia bacterium
GCAGCCGCAAGACGACGCATGCTCCGGCCTACCCGGAGGCGTCCGTCCACGCGGCGGATGCGCGACCATGAGCCCGCGGCGGATGACCCTCGCGGTTCCCAACAAGGGCCGGCTGGTCGAGCCCACCCTGCGCCTGCTGCACGACGCCGGCCTCCAGTTCGAGGAGCGCGATCGCAGCCTCGTGAGCCGGGTGGAGAACGTCGATCTCGACATCCTCTTCGTCCGCACGAACGACGTTGTCGAGTTCGTGCGAGACGCAGTCGCCGATCTCGGGATCACCGGTGCCGACCTGCTGGCCGAATCCGAGGAGGACCTCCCCATCATCCGCCGCCTCGGCTACGGCCGCTGTCGCCTGACGGCCGCGGTGCCCCGGGATTCGGTCGCGCAACGGGTCGAGGAACTTGCGGGCCTCCGCATCGCCACGTCCCACCCGCGCGCAACCCGGCGCTGGTTCATGGATCGCTCCATCCCCGTACAGGTCATCTCGCTGTCCGGCGCCGTCGAGGTTGCGCCACGCCTCGGGCTCGCCGAGGCGGTGGTTGACCTCGTGTCGACCGGGACGACCATGGCCACGAATGGGCTTCGCTCGATCGGTGACCTCCTCGCCTCGGAGGCGCTCCTGGTGGGAAACGCCGTGGCCCTGGCAGAGCGCGCCGAGGACGTTGACCGGCTGAGCACGATGCTGGGAGCAGTGCTGGAAGGCCGACGCCGCAAGTACCTGATGATGAATGCGCCGGTGGAGCGGCTGGGCGACCTCGAGGCACTGCTTCCCGGCCTCGACGGACCCTCGGTGATCCCCCTCGCCCACGCCGGGATGATCGCCATCCACGCCGTTGTCGGCGCCGATGACGTCTGGACCCTTCTGCCCCGCCTCAAGGGCGCCGGAGCCACCGGAATCCTGGTCCTGCCGATCGAGAAGCTCATCCCATGAGCCAGGTTCAGGCGCACACCGCGAATCCGATGCCGCCGACCGGGTACGCCTGGGAGGCGACCGACGAGCAGGTCGCCGAGCGCTACGGCGTCCCGCTCGAGCGGATCGTGCGCTTCGATCTCAACACGGCCCCGGCACCGCCGGACCTCGCCCTGCGCCTGCTGCGCGGCGGCGAGTTCGGGCGCGCGCTCTCCGAGTACGCGCCGTCGGACTACCGGGACCTCGTGCAGGCGGCGGCCACGCGCTACGGCGTCGGGGCACGCGAGCTCCTCGTCGGGGCGGGCGCCGACGAGATCCTCGACCTGCTGGCGAAAGCGTTCCTCCCACCGGGCGCCGCCGCCGTCATCCCGACGCCCACCTACGCCATGTACCGCGTGCTGACCGAGCAGCGCCCCGCCCGGGCCGCCCTGGTCCCGCGCGCTTCGGCCGTCGGTGGCTACGCCCTCGACGCCACCGCGATCCGCGCTGCCGCGCGGGACGCCGCCCTGATCTGGCTGTGCGACCCGAACAACCCCACCGGGCTGCCGGAGCCGGACGGTGCGCTGGCCGGGCTCCTGGCGGGGCTCCTGGCCGACGCTAACGACGAGCGGCGGACCGCGCCCGTCGTCGTCCTCGATGAGGCGTACGCCGAGTTCGTCGGCCGCTCGCACGTCGCGTTGCGCGACGCCTATCCGCGCCTCGTGACGGTGAGGACGGCGTCGAAGGCCTACGCCCTCGCCGGGATGCGCGTCGGCTTCGCGATTGCGCGTCCGGAGCTCATCGCGGAGATCGAGCCGTACCGTCCGCCCGGTTCGGTCAGCATCCCGTCCGTGGCGGTCGTCGCCGCTGCCCTGCGCGACCCGGATGCGCCGGCCGCCAACGTCGCGCGCATCGTGCGGGAGCGCGCGCGCCTTGACACCGCCTTTGCAGCGAGCGGCTTCCCGGCCCGCCCGTCGGTGACCAACTTCCTGCTGGTCGACCTCGGCGGACGGGGCGCGGCCCGGGCGATGGCGAGTGGCCTTCTCGCCCGCGGGCTGGTTCCGCGGACCTTCGGGGCGGATCACCCCCTCGCCGGGCATCTCCGGTTCACGGTCCGCGACGAGGCCCAGGACGGGCTGCTCATCGACGTCTTCACCGAGCTTGCCCCGATGGTCCGCGCCATCGTCGACAACCCAGCAGCAGCCGAGGAGCCGAAGCCATGACCACCCCCCTGGGCACTCTCTCCGTCGATCGGCGCGAAGCTCGCAGCGTCACGTTGAGCCGGCGCACCCGCGAGACCGACATCACGCTCACGCTCGATCTCGACGGCACCGGGGCCTCGGACGTCCATACCGGCGTGGGCTTCTATGACCACATGCTCGGAGCATTCGCGCATCACGGCCTCTTCGACCTGGCCGTGCGCGTGGCGGGCGACCTCGAGGTGGACCAGCACCACACGGTCGAGGACGTCGCCCTCGTCCTGGGCAGTGCGGTGGCCGAGGCGCTCGGCGATCGAGCGGGGATCAGCCGCTTCGGCGACGCTGCAGTGCCGATGGACGAAGCCCTCGCGACCGCGGTCCTCGATGTCGGCGGGCGGCCGTTCGCCGTCATCGACGTCCCCTTCCGCGGGGAGCGGATCGGGGATCTGCCGACGCAGCTCGTGGAGCACGCTCTCGAGGCGTTCGCCCGAACGTCGGGAACCACTCTCCACCTGCGGGCGACGGGACGCAACGACCATCACGTCGCCGAGGCCGCGTTCAAGGCCCTCGGTCGTGCGCTCCGCGTGGCGATCGCGCCGGACCCCCGGCGGGCCGGGGTGGCGTCCACGAAGGGCAGCCTCGGGTGACCCGGATCGCCGTCGTCGACTACGGCGCCGGCAACCTCGTGAGCATCGACGAAGCCCTGCGCGCGGCCGGCGCCGAGGTCGTGCTGGCGCGGGCGGAGGCGGACGTGGTGGGCGCCGACGCCCTCGTCGTGCCCGGTGTCGGTGCGGCCCGGCCCGCGATGGAACGGCTGCGGCGGCGCGGGCTCGTGGAGCCGATCCGGCGCTGGATCGCCGCCGACCGCCCCTTCCTGGGCATCTGCCTGGGCATGCAGCTCCTGTTCGACGGCAGCGACGAGGACGGCGCGCGGACGCTCGGCGTGCTCGCCGGGCGCGTCCGCCCGCCTCGTCGACGCCCCTCGTCTGCCGCACATCGGCTGGAACGCGGTGCGCCGACGCCGGGAGCACCCCCTCTTCGCCGGCGTGGCGCCCGATGCTCCCTTCTACTTCGTCCATTCCTATGCGCCCGTCCCGGCCGGCCCCGCGCACCCGGATGTCGCCCTGGCGCTGACCGAGCACGGGCGCGAGTTCGTGAGCGCCGTGGCGTCCGGCAATCTCGTCGGCCTCCAGTTCCATCCCGAGCGCAGCGGTCGTGACGGGCTTGTCGTCCTCGCCAACTTCGTGTCCCTCGCGTCGGCGGGCGCCTCGTGAGGGCCGACCGGTGCTGACCGTCCGGGTCGTGCCCTGCCTTGACGTTGCCGGGGGGCGGGTCGTCAAGGGCACGCGGTTCCTGGATCTCGTCGACGCGGGCGATCCCGCGGAGCTCGCCAGCCGCTATGCCGCCGAAGGTGCGGACGAGATCGTCTTCCTCGACATCACGGCGGCGCCCGAAGGCCGGGCGACGCTGCGCGACGTCGTCGAGCGGACGGCTCGCCGGGCCTTCGTGCCCCTGACGGTGGGAGGCGGCGTCCGGACCACCGCCGAGATGCGCGACGTCCTGCGGGCCGGGGCCGACAAGGTGTCACTGAACACGGCCGCCGTCGCGACCCCCGACCTCGTCAGGCGCTGCGCCCGCCGCTTCGGGTCGCAGGCCGTCGTCGTCGCGATCGACGCGCGGCGCCGCGCGGCGTCACCCGCGCGTCCCGGGGAGCCACCCGCATGGGAGGTCGACGTCAAGGGCGGACGCGAGGCCACGGGCCTCGACGCCATCACCTGGGCGGAGCGGGTCGTGGAGCTCGGCGCCGGCGAGCTGCTCGTCACCTCGATCGACCGCGATGGCACCAGGCAGGGCTTCGACACCGCGCTGCTGCGGGCAATCGCGGACCGCGTCCCGGTCCCCGTCGTGGCGTCCGGGGGTGCCGCGGGGCCACCCGACTTCGTGGCCGCCGTCCTCGAGGGCCACGCGTCGGCGGTCCTCGCCGCCTCCATCTTCCACCACCGCCTGCACTCCATCGCCTCGGTCAAGGCGGCGATGGCCGTCGCCGGCATCCCGGTGCGCCCCGTCCCGGAGGTCCGCTCATGAACGGTCGCTCTCTCCCCTCCCCCGCCGGCCCCCTTCGCGACCACGGCGCGCTCCACTACGGCCGCGACGGCCTCGTGCCGGTGGTCGTGCAGGATGCGGTCGACGGGCGGGTGCTCATGCTCGCCTGGGCCAACGGGGAGGCAGTCGCCGCCACCCTCGCCACGGGCGAGGTCCACTTCTTCTCGCGCTCGCGGCAGTCCCTGTGGCGCAAGGGCGAGACGAGCGGCAACGTCCTCCGGCTCGTGGGCCTCGCCCTCGACTGCGACGGCGACGCGCTCCTCGCCCGGGTCACGCCGACCGGGCCGGCCTGCCACCGCGGCGAGCGCAGCTGCTTCGACCCGGACGGGACCGCCGCGCCGGTCGCGGCCGTCCAGCGACCGGGCACCCTGCCCGAGGCCCCGGCCCAGGGGTTCGCCTGGCTGGAGGAGCTCTGGGCGACGATCGTCGACCGGGCCGCTCGTCGCCCGGAGGGCTCGTACACGGCTTCCCTGCTCGCGGCGGGCGTCGACGGTCCCGCCCGCAAGGTCGTCGAGGAAGCGACCGAGCTGCTGATGGCCGCCAAGGACGACGCCGTCGCCGAGGCGAGCGGCAGCGGCCGAAGCGGGTCCCGCGATGCGCTCGCCGGGGAGGCCGCAGACCTCGCTGTACCACGCCCTCGTGCTCCTCGCGGAACGAGGTCTCCCGCCCGCGGCGATGATCGACCGGCTGCACGCCCGCCACGGGGGCTGAGCCCAGGGCCGCGCATCGACGCCGCGCCCGTCCGGCGGGCGGGCCCCGCCCCGACCGGGCGCCCGGATCGCCGAGTCGCCCGGCGCTTCAGGCCCGCTACGGCAGCTCGTGATGGGCGCGGCAGCGCGCCTCGTACGTCTCCCGGCGCGGCGTCAAGCTCTCCGACGCGAGGCCGCCGACAACGACGACCGGCTCATCGGACCCGGCCGGCCGGCCGTCGATGAGACGTTGCGTCCGCGTCGCCTCCTCGCCGCAGACGGTGCAGATCGCGGACAGGGACCGGACGTCGTCGGCGATCGCGAGGAGGCGCGGCATCGGGCCGAATGGACGACCGCGGAAGTCGGTGTTCAGGCCGCAGCACAGGACGGTCCGACCGGCGACCGCCAGCCGTTCGACGACATCAACGAGCGAATCCGGGAAGAACTGAGCCTCCTCGATCGCGATGACGTCCGCCCAGGCATCCTTGGCGAGCGTCTCGATCTCCGACGGGTCTGCGACGGCCTTCGACTGGAAGGCGGCGCCGGACCGGCTGCGCACAACCTCGAGCTCGGTCCGGTCGTCGATCACCGGCCGGACGAGGAGAATCCGGCGCCGCGCGATCTCGGCGCGCCGGAGCAGACGGAGCAGCTCATCGGTCTTCCCGCTGAACATGCATCCCGAGATGACCTGGACGTGCCCGCGGGCTGCCACCCTCATGCGCGTCCGAGTCCGCGGACGATCATCCGCTGGTCGCGTTTCCCTCGGCGGACGAGCAGGTATCGGCCGGCGAGCAGGTCGTCGGGTCCGAACGTGGCCGCGATCTCCCGGACGAGCGCACCGTTGATGTGGACGCCACCCTGCTCAACCAGTCGTCGCGCGTCCGCGCGCGAGCCGGCAGCTCCGCTCGCGACGAGGATGGTCAGCACGTCCATCGACGCACCGTCCTCCGGCCAGGGCGAGGTCGGGATCTCTGCTGCAAGGTCCGCCAGGGCCTGGGCACCCGCATGGGTCGGGTCTCCTCCGAACAGGATCTCGCTCACGCGGGCGACTCGTTCGGCCGCGCCCCGCCCATGGGCAACCTCCGTGACCTCGCGAGCCAGCGCGCGCTGGGAGACGCGACGCTCGGGCGCCGCGGCGTGCTCAGCCTCGAGCTCCTCGATCCGGCCGCGGTCGAGCATCGTGAACCAGCGGAGGTAGACGCCGACGTCCTGGTCGTCCGCGTCAACCCAGTACTGGTAGAAGCGATACGGCGACGTGAGCGAGGCGTCGAGCCAGATCGACTCTCCGGCATCGCTCTTGCCGAACTTCGTCCCGGATCGCGAGAGCAGGAGGGGGTAGGCAAGGCCGTGGGCAGCATCCCGCCCACCGGGCTCGGGGCGTGCCGTGCGTCGGATCAGCTCAAGGCCGGCCGTGATGTTGCCCCACTGGTCGGCACCGCCGCACTGCAGCTCGACCCCGTACGAACGACGCAGGTGGGCGAAGTCGGCTGCCTGGAGAAGCATGTAGCTGAACTCGGTGAAGGAGAGTCCCTTCGCCAGTCGCGCCTGCACCGAATCCTTCTCGAGCATGTAGGGGATCGTGAAGTGCTTGCCCACGTCCCGCAGGAAGTCGAGCAACCGCACCTCGCCCAGCCAGTCGAGGTTGTTGACGACGAGGGCCTGGGTGGCGCCGGGGCTGAAATCGAGGAACCGCGCGAGCTGGTCGCGAATGGCATGGACGTTCGCCTGGACGGCCGGCCGATCGAGAAGCGGTCGCTCGCTCGACCGCCCCGACGGGTCTCCGATCAGCCCCGTCGCCCCGCCGACCACCGCCACCGGCTGGCCACCCGCGCGCTGGAGCCGCATCAGGCCATAGACGGGCACGAGATGGCCCACGTGGAGCGAGCGGAACGTCGGATCGAACCCGTTGTACGCCCGGATCAGCTCGTTCGTGGCCAGGCGAGCCTCCAGGCCGTCCGTCATGTCGTGGACGAGGCCGCGCCAACGGAAGTCAGCGAGCAACGTCGAGAGGCGCGTCGTGCTCACGGCGTCACACACCGCCGCGTGCACGCGTCGAAACGACCTGGGGGCACCGAACGGGAATCCATGTTCTCTATGCTATCGTGACCGACCACATGCAGACCAGCCTCGCGCGGCGGCAGCGCCGTCGCCGGAACGGCTCCGGCCACCGCTCCTCGTCCGGAACGCGCACCGTCGCCGGCATCGCCATTGCCATCCCGCTCTTTCTCTTCGCCTCGCTCCTCGTCGTGGGAGCCACCGGGTTCGCGGGCGCCGTCACGGCCTTCTCGTACTACAGCCAGGGCCTCCCCGATCCGACGGAGGTCTTCGGCAACATCAAGTTCGACGAGGAGACGCGCGTCTACGACCGCACCGGGAAGGTGACCCTCGCGACCTTCGCCCGCGAGCGGCGGGACGTCGTGACCTTCGACCAGATCCCGGCGGTGATGGTTGACGCGACCACGGCCATCGAGGACAAGACCTTCTGGGAGAACGCCGGCTTCGATCCCCTCGGCATCATCTCGGCGGGGCTCGACACGCTCACCGGCAGGGCCCGCGGGGCTTCCACCATCACCCAGCAGCTGGTGCGCAACCGGCTCCTGCCCGAGTCTGCCTTCACGACCACGTATGAACGGAAGATCCGCGAGATCATCCAGTCGATCCGCCTGACCCAGGCCTTCCCCGGCGAGGAGGGCAAGAAGAAGATCATCGCGGCCTACCTGAACGACAACTTCTTCGGCAACAACAGCTACGGCATCGCGGCCGCCGCGCGCGGCTACTGGGGCATCAGCCTGGACAAGCTGACCCTCGCCCAGGCCGCGATCCTCGCCGGGATGGTGCAGTCCCCGAGCACCTACGACCTCATCCGCAATGCGGTCGAGGAAGAGCTGCCCGACGGCACGACGCGGCTCGTGGTCCCGGCCGACTCGCCGGTGGTGGTTCGCCGCAACCGGGTCATCGAGCAGATGAGAACCCGCTCCGTGCTGACCGCCGGTGTCTACACGGCGGAGGACTACGATCGCGCCCTCGAGGAGCCGGTCATCCTGACGCCCCCCGCCAACCGGCGGATCCTGGCGCCGCACTTCGTGCTCCAGGCGCGCAGCGAGCTCGGTCGGATCCTGTGCGGCCCCGACGCAGCCGACAACTGCCCGCAGGTCGACTCGGGCGGGTACACGGTCATCACCACCCTGGACTGGCGGCTGCAGCGGATGGCCGAGAAGTGGACCGAGGCCGGGGCCCGGGCGCCCAACGCCAAGGACACGGCGGCATATCTCGAGAAGCTCAAGATCCCCTACCAGTCGTGGATCAAGAACATGCGGGGCACCGGGGTCCACAACGGCGCCCTGGCCGCCATCGACTACCGCACGGGCCAGGTGCATGCCTACACGGGGAGCGCCGGCTTCTACCTGAAGGGCAACAAGAAGTTCCAGCCGCAGTTCGACGTCCTCGAGGACGGCTGGCGCCAGCCCGGGTCCGCGTTCAAGCCGATCAACTACGCCATCGGGATCGAGGACCAGACGCTGACCGCCGCGACGATGTTCATGGACGTCGTCACCGATTTCGGCGGTGGCTGGACACCCGTCGATGCCGACCGCATGGAGCGCGGGCCCCTGCGGCTCCGGCAAGCCCTGCAGGTGTCGCTGAACATCCCGGCCATCAAGGCCGCGATCCGGATCGGACCCGACCGCGTCTATGAGCGCGCCAAGGACTTCGGGATCCGCTACCAGAGCCCCACGAACCCCGGCGGAGCGGCAATTGCGATCGGCACCGTCGAGGTCCACATGATCGACCTGATCGGTGCCTTCGGCGCGATCGCCAACGGGGGCGTGCTCATGCCCCGGACGACCATCCTCGAGATCCGCAACACGCGGGGCGAGAAGATCTGGCCCCTCCAGGCGGCAGCGATCACGGGTCAGCGGGTGATCAGCCCCCAGGCCGCCTTCGTCGTGAGCGACATCCTCAGCTCCAACACGGATCCGGCCCAGAACCCGTTCTGGGGCAAGCGGGCGATCTACGACGGCAAGACGCGTCGTCCCGCAGCGCTGAAGACCGGGACCACGGACTCCACGATCGACCTCACCGCCGTCGGCTTCCTGGCCCCGCCCGAGGACCCCGATGCCCCGGCGCTCGTCGTCGGTGCGTGGATGGGCAACAGCGACAACTCCGAGCCGCCCAAGGGCGTGGTCGCCCTCGAATTGGCCGCCTCGCTCTGGCAGTCCTTCGTGACCCAGGCCAGCAGGGGCACGCCGATCGCCACGTTCACCCGACCGCCGGGCGTGGTGCAGGCCTCCGTGGACGCCTTCAGCGGCATGCGGCCCGGCCCGTTCAGCAGGCGTTCCGTGAAGGAGTGGTTCATCGAGGGAACCGTGCCCACCCAGGTGGACAACACGAAGGTCGGGATCGAGATCGACACGGCGACGGGCGATCTCTGGCAGGAGGGGTGCACGGGGCCGAAGGAGGTCCAGGGCTTCCTGAACCTCTCCGGTGTCGAGTCCGAGTTTGCGGCCTGGAGGAAGTACAACCAGGGCTGGCTTGCGCGCGCGGCGAAGGGCTCCGGGTATGCCGGCGGGCCGGAGAAGACGCGCACCACGTACTTCTACGAGAGCGGCGTCTGGAACCCGTTCGGCAAGACGTGGGGCGCCCCGTTCGCACCGACCGAGCTGTGCGAGATCCCGCTCCCGACCCCGGAGCCGTTCCCGTCCGGATCCCCCCTGCCGTGGGAATCCCTGCCCCCCGGCGAGACGCCACCTCCCGATCCCGGGAGCGGTGAGGGCGCCGGCGGACCCGGCGGCAACCCCCAGCCGCAGCCCTAGAGGGTCACGACCGTCGCGCCGTCTCCGCCCTCGCCGCGCTCACCCGCGCGGACCGACCGGACCAGGGGATGCGCGGACGCCGATGATCGGACGGCGTCGCGGAGGGCCCCCGTGCCCAGGCCGTGGATGATCGTCGCGCGCTCGAGGCCGGCCAGGGAAGCGTCCTCCAGGTAGCGCTCCACCACCTCGAGCGCCTCTTCGACCCGCGCCCCCCGCACGTCGAGTGACGACGCGACGGTGCGCGCGCGATCGAGCCGCAGCCGGCTGATCCCGGAGGCCGCCTCCGTCATCGATCCATCCGAACGCGACGGGCGGGACGCTTCTCCGCCCTGGGTTGCTGGCAGCTCGAGATCAGCCGCGGCCGCTGAGACGCGCATGCCACCGACCTCGAGCGTGGCTCGCCTGCCCCCGCGCTCGAGCGCAACGATCCGGCCCTCCCAACCTCCCGACCGGCTGCGCGCGCGGGCCCCGACACGCCAGGCCACGGGCGCAGCCTGCGGGACAGGTGCTGGAGCGGGGGCCGGGGCGGGGAGCCGATCCAGGCGCGCCTCGGCACGCTCGACGACCTCGTCCAGGGCCGGCCCGGTGACGGTCTCGCGTTCGAGGCGCCGGCGCGCCCCGCTCACGTCCGCGCGGAGATCCTCGACGATGCGCTCGGCATCGGCCCGTGCGGCGGCCACCGACTCATCCCGCTCGCGGCGCGCTCGCCGGCGCTCCTCGTCGGCGACGCGCTGGGACTCGGCGGCACGCTGTTCGGCGGCACGCGCCCGGTCCAGCGCCTCGCGCGTGGCGAGGTCGGCCGCGCGGATCGAGGCGAGCGTCTCCTCGAACGCCTGCTGCCCTTCACTCAGGCGCGAGCGGGCGTCACCCACGATCGAGGCGGGCAGGCCGAGCCGCTCGGCGATGGCGAAGGCCTGGCTTCCGCCGGGCAGGCCGATCCGGAGGTGGTAGGTCGGCGAGAGGCTCTCGAGGTCGAACTCGACGGACGCGTTGCGCACGTCGGGGGTGGTGTGGGCGTAGACCTTCAGCTCGGCGTAGTGGGTCGTCGCGGCCACCAGGGCGCCGGTGCGCAGGAAGTGGTCGAGCAGGGCCTGGGCAAGGGCCGAGCCCTCCGTCGGGTCGGTCCCCGCCCCGAGCTCGTCGAGCAGGACGAGAGTGGCTGGTCCGGCGGCGGCGGCGATCCGCACGATCGAGCGCAGGTGGCCCGAGAAGGTCGAAAGGCTCTGGGCAACGCTCTGCTCGTCCCCGATGTCGGCAAACAGGTTCACCAGGACCGGCAGGCGGCTGCCGGGATCCGCAGGCACGTGAAGGCCGGCCTGGTGCATCAGGACCAGGAGCCCGATGGTCCGCAACGTCACGGTCTTCCCGCCGGTGTTGGGGCCGGTCACGATGAGTGCCCGGAAGTCGGTCCCCAGCTCGACGTCGATCGGGACGACCCGCCCCGTGAGTCCCGGGTGGCGGGCACCCCGCAGGACGATCTCGGCGCGCGCGGAAGGCTCGGCCCGGACCGCGTCCATCTCCTCGGCCAGGCGCGCCTTCGCGCTCCAGAAGTCGAACCGGGCGAGGGCGTCGAGCGTCTCGCTGATGAGGCCGGCCTGGCTGGCGACGAGGGCCGACAGCTCGTCGAGGATCCGCTCGATCTCGGCGGCCTCGGCCAGCTGTGCCTCGCGCCAGGCATTGCCGAGCTCGACGGCCACGAGCGGCTCGACGAAGAGCGTCTGCCCGCTGCCGGACGCGTCGTGGACGATCCCCTTGACCCGGCTCCGGGCGTCGGCGCGCACCGGGATCACGTAGCGCCCGTTGCGGAGGGTGACGATCGGGTCCTGGAGGGCGCCGCCCACGTCGCTCGAGTGGACGAGCTGCTCGAGCCGTGTCCGCAGGCGCTCGTAGGCGTGCCGCGTCGCCCGGCGGAGGGCGCCCAAGCGGGGCGACGCCGTGTCGAGCAGCTCCCCGGTCGGATCGAAGCTCCGCTCCAGCGTCGAGCGCAGGCCCGGCAGCGGATGGAGGCTGCGCGCGAGCTCGTGGAGGAGCGATCGCCGGTCTTCCGCCAGGAGGTCGCGCAGGCGCGATGCCGCTTCCAGCGTCTGGGCGATCTCGGCGAACTGGATCGCATCGAGCCGACCGCCGCGGGCGGCGCGATCCACGGCGGGACCGACGTCGTGCGCGCCCCCGATGCCCGCGCTCGGCCGTTCCGCAAGCAGGGCACGGACCTGCGACGTCTCCTCGAGGCCGATCTCGACGAGCACGGGGTCCGCCGACGGCACGAGCGCCTCGGCGATTCGTCTCCCCGGCGGGAACCCCGTGGCCGCGGCCAGGCGCTCGCGGACCTGGGGGAACTCCAAGAGGGCGATCGACTTGGCGTCCATCAGGGCACAGGGTCCCCGTCGAGGCCCCGGCCCGCGACGAACCGCCACGGGCGATCGGCCCACCCCGGTCCGGCGTACCCCACGCCGACACGAGCGGTGGCCACGACGTCGCGCGCAGGGTCCCCGCACGCCGGCCGACTCCAGGTGCAGGGGACCGGCCGGGTCGAGGAGGTCGCGTCCGTCGTCGCGACGCTCGACGCCGAAGGCGGCGGCGAGGTTCGCCGGGCCGGCCGCAAGGCGCTCAGCCGGCAGCCGCGCGATCCGTGCGGCCTCGGTCTCGGGGTCGGCGGCAGCGGCGCGACGTCGCGCCACCGAGGCGGCAAGACGCGCCAGCCGCATGGCCGGCATGCCCTGGAGCGGCTCCACGGCGCGAAGGAGGACGGCGGCGCCGGATCCAACAGGCCCGACGACGACGTTGAGGCAGAGGTGCATCCCGTAGACACCGTACACGTACGCCTGGCCCGGCGGGCCGAACATCGTGGCGGCGCGCGACCCGGGCCCGAATCGGGCGTGCGAGGCACGGTCCTCGGGACCTGCGTACGCCTCCACCTCGACGATCCTGCCGGTGCGGCGCTCCCCTCCCTGCTCGCGCACCAGTAGAACCCCGATCAGACCGCGGGCTGCCTCGACGACGTCACCCGCGAGAAGGAGGGCCAGGTCGGCCGAGGGCGTCAGGTGTACATCTCGGCGAGGTCCGGAGGGACGATCCAGCCGAACAGGGTGAAGAAGAGCGGGATGAGCGAGTCCCGGAAGAGGTCGACCACCTGGGACGCGTTGTAGAACGTGTAGATGTCGCCCAGGATCCCCAGCTCGTTGGGGTTCGTGAGGACGCCCGGTTGGGCGTAGTACGAGTCCAGGGTGATGATCAGCGCGCTCACGAGCAGGAGCGCCTGGACCGCGCCCAGGATCCCACCGAGGGCCTCGTCCACCACGGTCGCCTTCGAGAAGACCACCGTCTTCCGGTAGAACGTCTGGACGGTGATGGAGCCGAGGACGTAGATCACGAGGAAGCTCCCGCCGAGCGCGAGCATGTACACGTAGGCCTGCGGCAGCTGCCTCCAATACTGGGCCAGCCAGGCGCCGAGGGGGTCACGCAGGTTGAGCGCGAGCAGCAACGACACCAGCGCGATCGCGAGCCCGAGCGCGCGACGCAGGGTACCCTGGATGTAGCCCACCACGAAGAAGGCCGCCACGAAGAAGACGACCAGGATGTCGAAGAGGTTGAGTCCCTGGATGAACTCGACGACGTCCACGCAGCCTCCGCTTCCGAACGCTCCGGCGTCCCTTCATGCGTGTCGCCGTGGTCCCCCGGCGACCGTCTGCCACTCTACGCCGCGCGTTCAGGTAGCCGCAACCGCTTCCGGCGCGTGCCCGCACCGGGAGGGCATCGGAATCAGGCTCGCAGGCGACCCCCATGGGCGGCAGCCACATCGGCCACGAGGCGATCGACGAGCGCCTCGATCTCGCGTTCCTCGAGGGCGCGGTCATCGGCCCGGATCGTGAGCCGCCACGCCAGGCTCTTCTCTGCCTCGGCCAGGGGGGCCCCACGGTAGACGTCGAACAGGACCAGGGATCTCAGGAGATCCCCACCGGCCTCGCGGAGCGTCGCCGCCACCGCTCCGGCGGGGACGTCGTCGGCCACGACGAGCGCGACGTCGCGCTCCGCGCCCGCGTGCCGCCCCGGCGGCCCAGCCCGTACGGCAGCGCGGCCACCGCCATCGAGGCCCGCGATCGAGAGCTCACCGACGAGGACCCGCTCGGCCCGCAGATCCCACGCGGCGAGCGTCGCCGGGTGCAGCTCCCCGACCAGCCCGTGCAGCTCGCCAGGGACCTCCACGCGCGCCGCGCGGCCGGGATGGAGGGGCTCGCCGGCGGCGTGGACCCGGAAGACCGGCACGCCGGCGCCGATCACCCGGGCAGCCAGGGCCGCGATCGCCTTTGCGTCCTCCACGTCCCATGACCGGCCCGGGAGGCTCCACGTCGGCGCGATCGCGTCGCCCGCCAGCAGGAAGCCGAGGCGCCACCACTCCGCCGGCGATCCGTCGGTCCCGCGGGCGTAGCCCTTGCCGATCTCGAAGATCGCGGCGTCGCGATGGCCATGACGTTCATTGAAGGCCAGCACGTCCAGGAGGCTCCCGACCAGGCCCGACCGGAGGACGGCATGACGCTCGGACAGCGGGTTGCGGGCACGAACCAGGGCGCCGACGACGGCATCGGCGCCGGATACGCCGTTGGCGGCGTCGACTGGCCAGCGCAGGCGCGCGGCCTGGCCCTCCGGGACGAGCGCCGGCGTCACTACCTCGCTGAGACCGGCGCCGGCCAGCGCGTGGCGCAACGCGCCGCGCACCTCGAGCGGATCCGGCCGGAAGTGCGGCATCGCCGTGTCGGGTGTCTTCGTCGGCACCGCGTCGTAGCCGCGAACACGCGCGATCTCCTCGGCGATGTCGGCCTCGATCTGGAGGTCGCGCCGCCAGGTGGGGACCATCGCCACGATGGCCGGCTCCATGCTGGCGATCATGAGCGGCTTCTCGCCGGCCGCGACCGGGATGGTCGTGCCGCTTGCGCCCGGCTCGACGCCGATTCCCACGCGCTCCAGCAGGGCCGCCTGCTCGCCTGGCTCGAAGGTGGTCCCGAGGAGCCGGTTGACGCGACCCGGCCGGAAGGCCACGGGCGCCTCACTCGGCTCGACGGGAGCGGTGTCCACGCGTCCGGCGGCGACGGCGCCGCCCGCCCAGGCAGCAGATGAGCTCCGCCACGCGGTCGGCACCGAGTCGGGCGAGCCTCGCCTCCTGGCCCTTCTCGAAGCGCAGGCTGGCCTCGGAGCGCAGCGCGTGGCGGAACGCTGTCCGGCGGATGCTCACCGGGTCGAAGATGGCCGACTCGATGACGACCTCGCTGGTCGCGTCGGAGACCTCGGAATCGGCGCCGCCCATGACGCCGGCGATCGCGAGCGGGCCGCGGGCGTCGGCGATGAGCAGGGTGTCCGGGGTGAGGTCGCGTACGACGTGGTCGAGCGTCTCGAGGCGCTCGCCTTCGACCGCCAGGCGAACGCCCAACCCGGCACGTCCCGACGCGTCCCGCGCGATCGCGGCGGCGTCGAAGGCGTGGGTTGGCTTGCCGAGCTCGAGCATCACGTAGTTGGTGGCGTCCACCACGTTGCTGACCGGCCGCATGCCGGCCGCCAGGAGGCGCATCTGGACGCGATCCGGCGCGGTGCCGACGGTGACGCCGCTGACCCAACGGCCGACGAAGCGCGGGCACAGGCTCGGGTCGGCCACCGTCACGGCGAGCCGATCCCTGGTGGAGAGGCCGGGCGCCTCCGCCAGGTGGATCTCCGGGAGCCGCACGGGGGCCCCGGTCACGGCCGCGACCTCGCGCGCGAGCCCGACGAGGCAGAGCGCGTCGCCGCGGTTCGGCTTGACGTCCACGTCCAGGACGACGTCGCCGTAGAGATCGACGAGCGGGACGCCCAGGGGCGTGTCCGACGGCAGGATCAGGATCCCATCCGCGTCGCCGGTCAGGCGCAGCTCGTCGCCGGAGCAGAGCATCCCGTTGCTGACGGCGCCCATCTTCTCGGTCCGCTCGATGACCCGGTTGCCCGGCAGGACGGCTCCGGGCAGGGCCACGGGAATCCGCTGGCCTGCGGCGATGTTCGTGGCGCCGCAGACGATCTCGAGCACCTCGTCGCCCACCCGCACGCGGGTCAGCGAGAGACGGTCGGCGCGCGGATGCCGCGCGACCTCCAGCAGCTCACCGGTGACAACGTTGCGCCAGTCCGCGCCCCAGCGCTCGATCCCCTTGACCTCCATCCCGAGGAGCGTGAGGCGCTCGGCGAGCTTCTCCGGGTCGAGCTGGACGTCGACGTAGTCCCGGAGCCAGGAGAGCGGGACTCTCATCGGAACTGCCCCAGGAAACGCAGGTCGCCGTCGAGGAAGACCCTGATGTCGGTGATCCCGTGGCGCAGCATCGCGATCCGCTCGACGCCCATCCCGAAGGCGAAGCCCTGGTACCGCTCCGGGTCGATGCCGCCGTACTGGAGCACGACCGGGTGGACCATCCCCGCGCCGAGGATCGTCATCCAGCCCGTTCGTCCGCAGGCCGGGCAGCCGGGGCCGCCGCAGACAAGGCAGCCGATGTCGAAGGCCACCGACGGCTCGGTGAAGGGGTAGTAGCCGGGCCGGAAGCGCGTGGGCGTGCCCGCGCCGAACATCGCGTGGGCGAACTCGACCAGCTGGCCCTTGAGGTCCGCCAGGTTCGTCCCCTCGTCGACCATCAGGCCTTCGACCTGGAAGAACTCCGACGCGTGCGAGGCGTCGATCGCCTCGTAACGGAAGCAACGACCCGGCAGGAGCGCCCGGATCGGCGGGCTGCTCGGCGTGCATCACGACGATCTGGCCAGGCGACGTGTGGGTCCGCAGCAGCGCGCCGTCGATGTCGACGTAGATCGTGTCCCACAGGTCCCGGGCCGGGTGGTCGGGCGGGATGTTGAGCATCTGGAAGTTCGTGACGTCGGTCTCGATCTCGGGCCCCTCGTAGGTCACGAACCCGAACTGCCCGAAGATCTCGGTGATCCGCGCGACGGTCTCGACGATCGGATGGAGGGTCCCGCGCGGGATGACCCGGGCCGGAGCGGTGACGTCGACCGTCTCCGCGGCCAGGCGCGCCTCGAGCGCCGCGGAGCCGGCCCGCCCGCGCGCCTCCACGAGCGCCGACTCGACCGCCTCGCGCACCTCGTTGACGGCCGCGCCGACCCGGGGCCGATCCTCGACGGGCAACGCGCCGATCCCGCGCATGAGCCCGGACAGCGCGCCGCCCTTGCGACCGAGGTAGTGCAGGTCGAGCTCGTCGAGCGCCGCAAGGTCGGCTGCCCCCGCGATGCGGGGCAGGGCCTCGTCACGGAGCGCGCGGAGCTGGGCGGTGAGGGTCGCGAGATCCACGGTGGTGAGCGGCGCCTCCATCATCCGGGCCGGGAATCACGGACCCTCGCTGCGCCGGAGCGCGCGAGGGTCCCGCTGCGTGATCGCGGGTCGGGACCGTCCCGACCGTGCCGTCAGGCGCTGCGGGCGACCTCGACGATCTTGCCGAACGTCGCGTCGTCGCGCACCGCGAGGTCCGCCAGGATCTTCCGGTCGAGCATGATGTCGGCCTTCTTCAGGCCGGCGATGAGCTGCGCGTAGGGAACCCCATGGGCTCGCGATCCGGCGTTGATGCGCAGGATCCAGAGCTGGCGCATGTTGCGCTTGCGGACCTTCCGGTCGCGGGTCGCGTAGGCAAGCGCGTGGAGGAGTGCCTCGCGCGCCGGCTTGACGAGCCTGCTGCGAGTCCCCTTGCGGCCCTCGGCCGCGTTGAGAAGCCGCTTGTGGCGGCGATGGGCGGTTACGCCCCGCTTGACGCGTGCCATGGGGTCAGCCCTTCTTCAGGTACGGGAGAAGTCGCGCGACCTGATCCGCGTGCTCCGGCCCGATGAGCACCTTGCCGGCGTAGCGACGGGTACGCCGCGAGGACTTCAGCTCGAGGTGGTGGCCGCGCCAGGACTTCACGCGGATCGGCTTGCCGCTCCCCGTCACCCCGATCCGCTTCTGGCTGCCCTTGTGGGACTTCATCTTCGGCACGCCGGACTCACTCTCCCGTGATTGCGGGCCCAGGGCCCGCTGCGTCGACCGCGACCGCCGAAGCGGCATCCACGACCTGTCCGCCCCCGGCATCTGCCGCCGGGGTTCGATCCCCTGCGGCCGCCTCGCGCGGCTTCGGCTTGTGGGTCGACGCGATCGTGATGTGCATCGACTTGCCTTCGAGGAGCGGTGCTCGCTCTAGGGCTCCATGATCCTTGACCTGGTCTGCGAACTTGCTGAGGAGCTCCCGCCCGAGATGCGGGTGCGTCAGCTCGCGGCCTCGAAACTGGACGGCCACCTTGATCCGGTCACCCTCCTCGAGGAACTCGATTGCCCGGCGCACCTTCGTGTCGAAGTCACCCTGGCCGATCTTCGGCTTCAGGCGGATCTCCTTGAACTCGACGGCCCGGGACTTCCGCTTCGCCTCCTTGTCGCGTTTGGCCAGCTCGTACTTGTACTGGCCGTAGTCGAGAAGACGGGTCACGGGCGGCGAGGCGGTCGGAGCCACCTCCACGAGGTCGTAGCCGCGCTCCTGTGCCAGGTGGAGGGCATCCAGGGTGGACATGACGCCCATCTGGTTCCCATCCTCGTCGATCACCCGAACCTGAGGGATCCGGATCATCTGGTTGACACGCAGCTCTCGGCTTATGGTCGGCCCCTTCGCGTTCTCGAGCTCACTGGACGCCCACACACGGCGTGCAGACGCACACGCGAACCGGGCGCGGTTCGCCGGCGGAGAATATCACAACCGTGGTGGCGGAGGCGCGCACGCGGCAGGCTCGGACCGTCGCTTTCAGTCGGGACGCCGTTCCGCCGCCTGGGCCGCGAGCCGCTCGGCCAGGGCCTCCCATCCCTCGGCCGGCTGCTGCTCGCCGGCGCGCGTTCGCGGGGCAGCGGTGCGCGCCTCCACCTCGCGATCACCGAGCACGAGCATGTAGGGGACCTTCTGCTCCTGCGCCAGGCGGATCTTGTTCTGCATCCGGGCGTCGGAGGCGTCGACCTCGACCCGGAGGCCGGCGCCGCGCAGCACGGTCGCCAGCTCGCCGGCGGCCTCGACGTGGCGGTCGGCGATCGGGATCACGACGGCCTGGACCGGCGCGAACCAGAGCGGGAAGGCGCCGGCGAAGTGCTCGACGAGGATCCCGATGAACCGCTCGAGCGAGCCGTAGATCGCCCGGTGGATCGCCATCGGGCGCTTCGGCTGGCCGTCGGCGTCGATGTACTCCAGGTCGAAGCGCTCGGGCAGCATGACGAGGTCGACCTGGATCGTCGCCGTCTGCCACTCGCGCCCGAGGGCGTCCTCGATGTGGATGTCGATCTTCGGCGCGTAGAACGCCCCGTCCCCGGGCTTCAGGGTCCACGACAGGCCCGACACGATCGAGCGCCTCGCGGATCAGCGCCTCGGCCCTGCTCCCAGAGCGCCGGGTCGCCGAGGGCCTTGTCGGGCTTCGTGCCGAACTTGACCTGCGGCTCGAGGCCGAACCAGGCGTAGACCTCCTCGACCTCGCCGAGGAGGGCCGCGATCTCGTCGGCCAGCTGGTCCGGTCGGACGAAGATGTGGCTGTCGTCCTGGATGAAGTGGCGAACGCGGGTCAGGCCGGAGAGCGTCCCGGACCGCTCGTTGCGATGGAGCCGGCCGTACTCGGAGAGGCGCAGCGGCAGGTCGCGATACGAGCGGACCCGGGTCTTGTAGATGTAGGTGGACTCCGGGCAGTTCATCGGCTTGAGGGAGAACGTCTGGCCCTCGGACTCGATGAGGAACATGTTGTCGCGGTAGAGGTCCCAGTGGCCCGACTGCTGCCACAGCTTCTCGTGGACGACGATCGGCGTGCTGATCTCCTGGTAGCCGCGCCGCTCCTGGAGCTCGCGCATCGCCGCCTCGAGCGTCCGCCAGAGCCGCTGGCCCTTGGGATGCCAGAAGGCCGAGCCCGGGCTGACGTCGTGGAAGCTGAAGAGGTCGAGCGCGACGCCGAGCTTGCGGTGGTCGCGCTTCTTCGCCTCCTCGCGGCGCCACAGGTACTGGTCCAGCTCGTCCTGGGTCTCCCAGACCGTGCCGTAGATGCGCTGGAGCATCGGTCGCTTCTCGTCGCCGCGCCAGTACGCGCCGGCGACGGCGAGCAGCTTGAACGGGCCGATCGCCGCCGTCGAGGCGACGTGCGGACCCTTGCACAGGTCGATGAACGGGCCGTGCTCGTAGAAGCTCGTCACCGGGGGCTCCTCGCCGGCCGCCGCCGCCTTGGCCGCCAGGTCGTCGAGGATCTCGACCTTGTACGACTGGCCCTCGCCGGCGACCCGGTCGCGGGCCTCCCCGAACGGCAGCTCGCGGCGGACGAACGGGTGGTCGGCCGCGACGCTCGCCCGCATCCGCTCCTCGATCGCCGCGAGGTCGTCGGGCGTCAGCGGGCGCGGCAGGTCGAAGTCGTAGTAGAAGCCGTCCTCGATGGCCGGCCCGATCCCGAGCTTCGCGCCCGGGAAGAGGTCGAGGACCGCCTCGGCCATGACGTGGGCGGCCGAGTGGCGCATCGCGTCGATCGGCGCGTGCGCACCGGCGTCGAGGAGCTCCTCGGCGGATCCGCGCTCGGGCGCCTCGAGACGCCTCCTGGACCTCGTCTGCCGGTTCGTCGCCCATGACCTGCCTCCTCCGGAAATACGAAACCCCTCGTCCGTGCAGGACGAGAGGCCGATGCCTCCCGCGGTCCCACCCGCCTTCGCTTCGCCCGGCGGGTGCCGGCGAGGCGCTCTCGTGGCCGCGCTAACGGGCGGATCCCGGGCCGGTTCGCCGGCCGCTCACGGGTGGTGCCGGTGTCCCGGTGGCCCGTCGCGACTCTCAGCCTGGATCGCGGCTCTCTTGCGGCTCGCCGGGGCGGGCGTGTCCCGCTCGACGCGTTCGGTATCTGGTGGGCGATACAGGACTCGAACCTCTGACCTCTTGCATGTCAAGCATGCGCTCTAACCAACTGAGCTAACCGCCCGATGTTCCGTGCTCAGCTAGAGCACAGTACCCGGTGTTCTCACGGCGGGGACTTGACCTACGTCGCCCGAATGCCGCATGCGGGTGAGCGTGAGGACACCCGCACGAGGAACACGACCGATGCCAGTCGAGCCCGCCATGGGCGCCCATTCTACGGCAACCGACGACCTGGCCGCGCTCACCGCGTCCTGCCGCCGCTCTCTCGCGGCCCGGCGCTCCCCCGGCACCGCCCGCAACCGCCACCGCGGCGTGCAGGCGTTCCTCGTCTGGTGCGTCGAGGACGACCTCCGCGCCCAAGTCACGTTCCCCGAAGCCTATGGTCGCCAGATCCGTTCGACCAACCCCAGGAGCCGCCCAACACGGAGATCGCGGCCAGGCTGACGTCATCGGGGTCTTCCCCAACCGGCGCAGCCTCCTCCGGCTCGGGGGGATGCGCCTCGCCGAGCAGGACGACCGATCGGCGGTCGGGCGGAACTAGAGCCGAACGGCCCTCCCCGGCCGGACCTTGCCTTCCCAACACTGGCGTCAGCGACGGGAGGCGATGACACGTGGCCCAAACCCGGCCGCCGGGACCACGCCGAGCCACTGGCGAGACCGACCCGCTCGCAGTGTCCCAGTGTGGACATGGACTGCGACTGGCCGCGTGAAGGCGGTGCTGATGGCGGGCATTCCCTTGGGTGCCCAGCCCTGTGAACGGGACTGAAGGAGGACAACCGAGTGAAGAGGATGCTCGTGGCGCTCGCGGTCGCAGGCCTGCTGGCGGCGGCGGTCCCTGCCGCTGCCGTGGGCGCGGAGCCCCTGCCGCCGTCGTCGCCGCCGCATGTGATCCCCGTCAACGACCACGTCGTCGGCTTCTACGTCGGCCGGGGGCTGACCGGCCCGTCGGGCCTGGAGGAGCTCTACCCCGAGAACTGGGTCAACTACGGGTCCTGGGACCTCGGCGGGATCAACTACGCCGTCTACAGCGGCGACGAGGCGATCCTGTACGACACCGGGACGCTGCCGTCGCTGGGCCAGTGGGAGCGCGACTACCTGACGAACGAGCTGGGGATCAAGCGCTTCACCGTCGTGCTCTCGCACTGGCATCTCGACCATATCGCCGGCCTCGAGGCGTTCGCCGACAGCCCGATCTACGCCAACGCCGCGACCAATGCCTACATGCGGGCCAACAAGAAGGCGATCGAGGCGGGGACGCTGTGGGGCATGCCAGCCGTCCCGGTGGTGATGCCCACGACCGTGGTCGGCCTGGGCACGACCCTCAACCTCACGGTCGGTGACGTGACGGTCCGAGTTCCGCCACTACAACATCCACAGCCGCGACGGCTGGGCGATGGTCATCCCGTCCGACCGTGCCCTCTATCCCGGTGACATGCTCGAGGACACGGTCACCTACATGGTCGATCCGGGCTGGGTCCCCACCCATATCACGGAGCTTGCCCGGATGCGGAAGCTCGACGTCGACCGCATCTACCCGAACCACGGCGACCATGCGCGTGATCATGGCCGGCGGCTACACGAAGACGTTCATCGACGCCATGATCGAGTACGACCAGAGCATGCTCGACCGCGTCCAAGACGCCGACTACCTCGCGATGAGCATCGAGGAGGCCATCCCGAACGCGCTGGCGGCTGGGGCTGTCTCGATCTGGGAGCCGTACCGGATCGTCCACGAGATGAACCTCGGGCTGATGCAGGACTACTGGCAGCATCGGACCCTGCCGAGGGAACATCGGTAAGGCCCCCAAGGAAGACGCCAGGCTTCGTCGAGCGACGAGGCTTGGCGGCCACATCGACCACCCTGCAAGACCCGCGTCGTGACTGGGTAGAGGCCTGACCGCCGAGGAGCCGGCGCAATTCCTGGGGCGATATCCGGGCGACGTGGGGGAGCGCGAAGTCCGGGCTCGGCCCCGGCTCCGCACCGGGCGCTCCGCTCCGCCCGGCCGGGATGGGATGCGCACCGGGCGTCCGGGGGTCGTTGCATCAGCGCGCGCTGGCTACTTCGCCCGGAGCATGACCTCGAACACAGGGGCCTCGTCGGGGAAGACGTTGCCCGCGCAGGACATGAGGACCTGCCCCTTCGCAGGGACGCCACACACCACCCATCCGGAAGCCCTACGTTCCTTACGCTCCTGGGACGAGGGGTGCGGCGGACCAGAAGCGCGGGGGCCCCCGGTGTGCGTGCCGCCGCGTCACCGCCGGACTCCCCCTCAGGGGTCGCGGCACCGGGCGACCGGGGGCCCTGCGCGACCGCTCCTGCGCGACCCCTCAGCTGCGGATGATCTGCGAGACGAAGTCGCCGTTCCTGGGCTGCTCTCACCCTCGGGGACGAGCTGCAGGTCACGCGGCCGCACATCCCGTCGTGCGGGGGCAATCCAGTCGGCAAGCATCCGGTTGACGACGACGGTCGGCCACTGCGCCAGCCTCCGGCCGTCCGGTGAGTCCCATTCGACCGTCGCCTCCGTGACCGGCACCATCGTGCGCCGGGTCCGGAAGCTCATGAGGGGGTCGGTTCCGGGAACCACGTGGAGATTCCCCCACACGGTGTAGGGCCCGACCTGCATCTCGATCGGGATGGGGCGGGTTCGCGTCCGCCGCTTCGGATCGCCGCGCGGTCCGGCCACGGCGGCGACGAAGATCTCGTCGCGGGCGACCAGCACGGACCCGGCCGCAAGCTCGTGGCCGTCCTCGAGGCTCTCCAGGTACGTGTCGACGAACGCAAACTCCTCGTGCTCGTTCATGAGGTCCGTCACGCGCGCGGCCGAGAGGGGCACGTACCCGAACGCCACCGAGTCGCCCGTGTAGAGGGTCAGGCCGACCGTGGGAACATCGGCCGAGGTGGACGTCTCGTCGGCACAGTCGGACGCAGCGGGCACGTGGCGGAAGACCCGCAGTGGTCGCGACAGCGTCGAGCGCATCGACATGCGCCCGACACTAGGTTGAGCGGACCGCCGTGGACACCACTCGATGGTCCCGGCCGGTGTCGTCGATCGGACCGGCGGCAGACCCCTCGTCGCACCCCGGATGGAACGATCCCGGCGTCCGCGGCGGCCCTACCAGCGCGGCTGGAGGGCGCGCACCACGATCGCGAGGCCGATGAGGATGATGAGCACGGGGCCAACCGGGATGTCGATGCCGAAGACACTGCCGAGCCCGGAGAGCAGGGCGATCGACCCGAGGAGGATCGTGAGCCAGCTCGCCCGGATGCCGAGCAGAAGCCGCACGGCGTTGAGCCCGAGCATGATCAGGCCGGCGCCGATCAGCCAGGTTCCCTCGGGGACGTCCTTCACCAGGGCGAAGCCGCCGAGCATGATCAGGAAGAGGCCCCAGCTGACCGTCTCGAGGCGCTTGTTCAGGTCCCGCTTGGGGGCATCCTGGGGCAGCACAGCGGCGATCCTCCGTTACGGGGTGGTGCGGCCAAGGATAGTGGCCTTGCGCGCCGCTCATCAGGAATCGGTCGGGCCCCGCAGCAGGGCCGCCAGGTCGGGACCGGCCATCCCCGCGCCCAGGCCCAGGGCGAGCGCGACCCGCGCCTGCACGGGCGTCAGGCTTCCAGCGAGGGGGACGCCGGCGCGCACCCACGTCGCCCCTCCACCGGGGAAGGCGTAGCCGGGGCCAACCGATCCGGCGCCTGTCCGCGAAGCCAGCACGACCTCGACGCCAGCGTCGCGAGCGGCCACGGCCGCCCGCAGGAGGTCCGGGTGCGTGTTCCCGGAGCCCGTGGCGGCGACGACCACGCCCCGCGCGCCGTCGCGTACGGCGGCATCCAGGGCGGCACCCGTCGTCTCGAGGGCTGCCACGATGATCGGGATGGGCATGGCAGCCGATCCGGGAGACGCCGGCAAGGTGCGGCGAGGTCCGCGGGTTCGAATACGAACACCGCCGTCCCCTACCCTTCCGAGCGGCGAGCCATCCCGTGTCGCGAAGGCGTCCAGGGCCGTGGCGTGGCGCTTGGCCACGGCGTCCGCCGCGTGGACCCGGCCGCCCAGGACCACCAGCACGCCCGCGCCCCGGGCCGCGCCTGAAACGGCGACCCGGACCGCTCCGAGCAGGTTTGCCGGGCCGTCCCAGCCCGGGTCGCTGGCGTTGCGCATCGCCCCGGTGACAACGACCGGACGGGGGTCACGGTGGCAGAGATCCCAGGCGAAGGCTGTCTCCTCGACCGTGTCGGTGCCCTGGACGACCACGACACCACGGACACGCCGATCGGACAGCGCGCCGTCGATGACGCGCCCGATGCGGAGCACGTCCGCGAACGAGAAGTGACTGGCCGGCATGCGGCCCAGGTCGATCGGGACGACGTCCGCCCGCCCGGCGAGGCCGGGCACCGAGGCCAGCAGCTCGGTGGCGCCGAGCGTGGGCACAGCTCCACCCGCCGCCGTGTCGACGGTCATGCTGATGGTTCCGCCCGTGAAGATCACCGCTACGCGCGGCAGCGAGGCTCACGGCTCCTCGGGCGAGGGGCCGGCGGCCGCGGCTCCACCCTGGTCGGCCGGGGCCTCGGCATCGTCCGGCACGACCGCGCATCCCCGGTGCCCACCGGCTCGACCGGTCACGGCGTCGGCGGCCGCGTCGGCGTCATCCTCGGCCATCGCGACGCGACCGCGCGCCACGAGCGACACGATCCCGACGAGGACGATGACGCCGGCCGCGACCAGGACGACAGGCATCGTCCCGAAGGCGTCGGAGATCGGCCCCACGATGATGATCGGCAGAAGGCTGGCCACCGAGACGAGCATGTTCAGGATGCCGAACACGCGCCCGCGAACCGCCTGCGGAATCTCCGACTGGAGCTCGGTCTGGGCGGGGATCGCCGTGAACGCGTACCCGATGCCGGCGACGAAGGCAATGACGACGACGATCGTCAGCACGCTGATGTAGGCCGACAGGTCGGGCCCGGGGACCCGGTCGTCGACGTCGCGCAGGAACTGGGCGATCGGTCCGGCGATCGTGATCGCGGCCAGGCTCGTGCCGAGGACCAGCATCCCGGACTCGATGAGGCGACGGCGGGACACGAACGGCTGGAGGATGTTGACCGCGACCACGCCGACGACGACGCCGATCCCGAGCGGCAGCACGACGATGACGAAGTCCTTGGTGCGGAGACCCAGCACGTCCTCCGCGAACGCGGGTCCCAGGACGCCGAGGACGCCGACGATCGACGCGGCGATCCCGAGATAGAGGAGCGACCAGCGCACGATCGGGTGTTCCCGGACGTACCTGATCCCTTCGCGGAACTGCTCCACGAACGAGCCGACGGCTTCTTCCGTCTCGTGGATCGTGGAGCCGTGCGGCATCGTGCCGGGCGGCGCTGGCGGGAGCGTCCAGCAGAACGCGCCTGCGACGAGGTAGAGGATCGCAACGAACACGATGAGGACCGTGGGGTTGGCGATCGTCACCACGAGCGGACCCAGCACCGTGAAGCCGATCGCGAACGCGGCGTTGAGGGTCAGCGTGAAGATGCCGTTGGCTGCCGTGAGCTGGCTGGGCGGGACGACGATCGGGATCATCGAGAGCTCGGCCGGCGCGAAGAACGTCGTCACGATCGAGACGATCATGTTCAGGACGAACACGGCCGCGATGTTGGCGTCGAGCAGGGCGAGCCCGATGAAGAGGACGGCCCGCAGCAGGTTGGTGACGATGAGAACCTTGCGCCGGTCGTAGCGGTCGACGTAGACGCCGGCGATCGCGCTGAAGATCACCGCCGGGGCCAGGAAGGTCAGGATGAGGATGGAAACGGCACTGTTCGAGGAGGTCAGGTCGCGGACGAGGACCGTCAGCCCGTAGAGGACCATGTTCCCGCCGACCTGGGTGGCCAGCTGCGAGAGCCAGAGCAGCAGGAACGGCCGATTGCGGAAGACCGCGATGCTGCTCGGCTCGGGCGTCGTGACAGAGAGCTCGCTCATGCTCATCCGACCGCCACCTCCGGTCCCCGGGCGACGAAGCCGACCAGGCGCCGCTCCACGGCGCGTCGCTCGAGCAGCACATGGCGACCGCACGTGACGCATCGCAAGCCGATGTCGGCACCGAGCCGGTCGACGTCCCACGAGGCGCCGCCGCACGGGTGCCGGCGACGGAGCTCCAGGCGGTCGCCGATCCGGAACACGATGGGCTGGGTCACGAGCGATCGCGGCACTGCATCGAATGCGAGGGTAGCATCCGGCGCAACGCCGCGAGTCAGGCCAGCGTCAGGGCCGCGGCAGCCCCAGGACCGGGCCGAGCGAGCGATCCGCCGCCGGCACGCTGACTTCGTCCAGCGGCGTCACCTCCACCTCCACCTCCGCATAGCGGGCCTGCAGCTGGGCCGCGAGCCCGCCCGCGCGCGTGAGCCCACCCGTGAGCGCAGCGGGGTTCCCGATCGCGAGGACCTCGACCCTCGGCCCGAGCTCCGTGCTCTCGAGCGAGAGCGAGCCCACCGTCCCCGCGACCACCGTCGGCCCGACCACGCGCACTCCGCCGATCGAGATCGCCTCCGCCCCGCCGTTCCGCAGCTCGTTCACGAGGTCGGAGACCGCCTCCGCCGGGACGCCGCCGTAGAGGACGATGCGGACGCCGGGCCCGGCGGCCGGGTCCTCGCCGGACCAGATCCGCGCCCGCTCCAGCTCGCTGCGCAGCTGGCCGACGGACGTCTCGCCGCGGGCGTTGGCGGCCGAGATCGTCTCCAGCTGGCGCTGGATGTCGGCGACCTCGCCGCGCAGCTGGTCGTTGCGGGTGGTCAGGTTCGCGATCAGGAGCGTCAGGTCCTGCGACGACTGGGTCTCCAACCCCGTCCCGGCCTGCTGGGCACGGAGCTGGACCACGACCAGCAGCCCCAGCAGGAGGGCGATGGCGGTGAGGGCGACCTGGCTTCCTCGCTGGCGCATCGTCAGGGCACCGGCGTGCTGGGAGGCGCCGGCGGACGCGCATAGCGGAGCGTGACAGTACCGGCGTAGGCCGGCACGGTCACCCGGTCCGGCTCCGCGAAGGAGATCCGGATGCCGTACTGTTCCGCCCGCGCCTGGACCAGCTCCACGAACCGGGGGGCCGTCACCAGGACCTCGTACAGGTCCAGCGGCCCGATGGCGGCGACCTGGTACGGCGGGGCGAGATAGGCGGAGTTGACCAGCAGCGTTCCGCCGATGTCGACGAAGGCCGTCGTCGGCACGACCCGCTCGCCATTCACGGACACTGCCTCGGCGCCGGCCAGCCAGAGCTCCTCGACGACCCGCCGCAGATCCAGGGCGCCGACCCGGTAGTCGGCGACGGACCCGCCCGGCGGAACGGGCACCTGCGAGTCCTCGAGCTGGAGGACGAGACCGGGGCCTTCCAGCGCCACGAGGCCGGCGGCGATGCGAGCGGTTCTGAGCGCGTCGTTGAGGTCGCTCACCAGGGCTCCGCTGCCGGCGGCACCCTGCTCGGCCGACGTCACCCTCGCGCGGAGGTCGAGGATCCGGTCCTTGAGCGCCTCCTGCTGGGCCTGCAGGGCAACCACGGTCTCCACGAGCGGCGCGCGCTCCTGGGTCGTGTACCTGACCCGCGGGGCCTCGGCGCGCACCTGGGCGGCGATGAGGAAGCCGAGGGCGACCAGCGCCCCGAACATGGTGAGCTGCCACGTCGGGATGGAGCGGATGCGGGAGCCCAGCGATGTCATGGTGTCGGTTCCCCGCCGGCCGTCCGGGTGCGGCGGCGACGAACGTACGCCATCCCGCCCCCCACGACAAGGCCTGCCAGCGCGGCCAGAAGCAGGACCCAGCCGTCACGGAACGGCGATCCGTCGTCGTCGCCGAGGCCCCCGGCGGCGGGGGCCGCGGAGGAGCTCGGCTCATCGGACGCGCCGGGGGCCCCGGACGCTCCCGGCGCCGGCGTGCTGGCTCCCGGTGGCGCGCTCTGAGCCGCCTCCCATCCCGGCGGCAGCGGGCCCGGCGGGGCCGGCTGTGGGCCGAGCTGGGTGGGCGAATCGGCGCCGAGGCTCTCGAGCCAGGCGGTCTCGAATCCCGCGACGTCGGTCCCGACTGCTGCCGTGAACGCCTCGTCATCCGTGACGCCGTCGGCGTAGCTGTTGACGAGGGCCACGAGCGCGTCCGTTCCCTGCTCGCGCACGAGGTAGTCGACGGCCGAGGTGCTCTCTGCATAGGCGAGGGTGAAGCGCTCATACGTCGAGGGGAACTGGACCGAGAGCGCCGTCAGCGGCATCAGGCGCCCCGCGTCGGCGGCAGCCTCGACGGAGGTCCGAAGCCAGGGCGAGAAGCCCTCGGTGAGATAGGTCGCCACGCCCTCGTTGAGCCAGCGCGGCGGGTAGTGGTAGGGGTTGCGGACCGCCGTGTCGAAGACGAGGTGGGTCAGCTCGTGGGGCACGGTCCGGGCGACCTCGGCCGTGGCGACCTCGTTCGGCGGGATGAGCCCGAACATCGTCCGGATCTCCGAGATCGCCGTCCCCACGACGTTCTCGCGGGTGGACGGCCCGACGGCGTCGTAGAAGGACGGCTCATCGGCGTAGATGTAGAAGTCGATGGGCTCGGACTCGGTCACCCCAAGGAACGCGGAGGCTTCTCGAACCGCCTTGTCGCCGATCGCCAGCGCCCGCCGGCCGAAGGCGTTCGAGCCCTCGTACCAGTGGACCCGCACGATGTCACCCACGAGCGTCTTCCAGGCGAAGCGCGTGTCGGCGTACGTGACGGTGACCGGCGGGCCGACCGTCGGCTCGATCGTGCGGTCGGCAGGTACCAGGCGCCACCGGGCGGTGATCGGCGAGTTCGGGTAGATGTGGCCACCATCGGTGAGGATCAGCCGGTAGACCAGCGTGCGACTGCCGCCGGCCAGGGCCCCCTCGACTTGCGTGACGGACGGCCCGATGCTGCCGGGGTGCTCGAGGAGGATCTCCACGCGCGCAAGAGGCACAGGGCTGGCGAACTCCTGCCTGAAGACGATCTCCTCGCCGAACGACGAGGTCGCGCTCGGCTGGCCGAACGTCGCCGAAGCGGCACTCACGGGCGCCGTCATCAGGAACGCCATGAGCGGGGCAACGACGACGGCGAAGAGCGCTCTTCTCACTGGCCGGCCCAGGCAAGGCCAGCGAGGCGCAGGACGCCGAGGCCGTTCGGGGCGGCGCCGAGGAGTCCCTCGCGGGCGAGCGCTGCCGATGCCGCATACGTCACCGGGATCGTCGGCACCTCGTCGCGCAGGATCGACTCGGCCGCGTCGTATCCGGCTCGCGCTGCCTCTGGATCGTCGGTGCCGACCGCCGCCGCAATCGCGGCATCGAACGCGGCATTCGACCAGCTCCCGTAGTTGTTCGGCTGGCCGGTCCCGAGCAGGATGCCCAGGAAGTCGTTCGGCGAGGGGTAGTCGGCAATCCACGAGAGAGCCCACAGGTCCGGCGAGTCCTGGGTGCCGAGGCGCTCGAAGAGCGTCCCGAAGTCCAGGGCCTCGAAGCGCACCGTGATCCCGAGGTTCTCCCGGAGCTGGGTCAGGATCGCCTCGTCGTAGCCGGCGCCATCGGTGACGAGGGTCACGTCCGGGAAGGTCGCCGGGTCTGCATACCCCGCCTCCGCGAGCAGCCGGCGCGCCTCGGCCGGATCGTAGGCCGGGACGAACGACGCGTCGCTCCGGCCGGGGATCCCGGGCGGGACCATCGAGGTGGCCGGGAGCGCCGCGGTGCCGTCCGCGAGCTCGACGATCCGCCGCCAGTCAACGCCCGACGCGAAGGCCCGCCGCACGCGCGCGTCGTCGAAGGGCGGCCGCTGCGTCTCGAACCCGTAGTAGGTGACCGTGAGGTCGGACCACCGGCGCAGGCTTGACCCGAGGTCGGGATCGTAGGCGAGCCACGCCGCGTCGTACTCGCCGACCGGCGCCCAGTCCAGCTCGCCCGCGGCAAAGACGTCGACCGTGCTGCGGCCGCCGATGTCGGAGACGGCCGAGACTTCGTCGATTGCGGGCGGCCCGGCCCAGTAGCGGGCGTTGGCGAGAAGCGTGTAGCCGTCCGGCACGGCGGCGCTGAGCAGGTAGCCGCCCGACCCGACGAATCCGGGGCCGGGCTCCAGGGCGGACGGGTCGCGGCCGACGGAGGTCGGGACAACAGCCAGCGACGGGCTGGCGGCGATCGCGGGGAAGTCACCGGCAGGGCGGGTCAGGCGGACCTCCACCGTGGACCCGGCGGCGATGATCCCGACCTCGTCGGCGCCCGCGGTGCCGGCCGCGTAGTCGCGGGCTCCCTCCACGTCGTAGAGCAGCGACGCGAGCGGAGATGGCCTCCGTGGGTCGATGACACGCAGCCAGCTGCGGCGCACGTCGTCGGCGGTGAGCCCCGTGCCGTCGGAGAACTGGAGGTCGGGCCGCAGGGTGAAGACGACCGTCCGTCCGCCGTCGCGAAGCTCCCAGCGCTCGGCGAGGGCGGGGCGGGGCGTCCGCGTCGGGTCGATCGCGGTGAGGCCCTCGAACAGCTGGGCGATGAAGGCGGCGCTCCCGGCATCGCCGGCCGCCGCCGGATCGAGGGTCGCCGGCTCGCCCATCAGGACCCGGACCGCTCCCGGCGTCGCCCGTGCCGGTGCCGCGACGAACGTGGTCGTCGCGAGCACGACGGCCACGAGCGCGGCCACGACGGCGGCACCTCGAGTCGAGCGCGCGGAGGGGCGCCAGGTGGCGCGGGGGATCATGCTCGGAGTATAGGTCGGGTCTGCAGCGGAGCCCTTCGAGCGCCCCGGCCACCGGGCACGGAAGGAGGCCTCCGCGAGAGCACACCGCCGGGGGAACGATGTCGTGCGCGGAAGGCCTCTGACATGAGAACGAGACGCCGCCGGTTCCGTTAGGGTTCCGCCGGACCGACGCCGTCACGCTGACGCCGCGCTTCATAGAGAAGGACGGCGGCAGCCGCGGAGACGTTCAGCGAGTCGGCTCGGCCCAGCATCGGCAGGCGGACGCCCTCGATCTCGTCGCCGAGCCAGTCCGCGCTCAGGCCAGTCGCTTCGCTGCCGACGACGATGGCGACGGGGCCTCGCAGGTCCACCTCGCGGTAGTCCGTGGCGGCCTGCACCCGGGCTGCCACCACGCAGATCGCGCGCTCCCGAAGCCAGGGCCGGAGCGTCCCCGTCGGGGCAACCGCGATCGGCAGGCTGAACACGGTGCCGAGGCTCGCCCGCACAGCGTTGGGGTTCCAGGGATCCGCGGGCGATCCTTCGTGAACAGCCACCAGGAGCGCCGTCGCGCCGGCGCCGTCCGCGCTCCGGGCGATGGCGCCGAGGTTGCCCGGCTTCTCCGCGTCCTCGACCACGATGAGCAGCGGGTCCGCGCGGGCGGCCAGGATCGGGTCGAGGCGGGCGAGGTCGGTCGGCGGCGCGTCGACGATCGCGACGATCTCGCTGCCGCGCTCCCCGTAGGCGAGCCGCGACCACGCGGAGCCGGCCACGGCGACCGGCGGAACGCCGAGGGCGGCCAGCCACTCCAGGATCGCGGCCGCCTCGTGCGAGCGGGCGCCATCGACCACGAACGCGTCGCGCACGACGAGGCCGGCTTCGAGGGCGCGCCGGACCTCGCGCGTACCGTCGACGAGCAACCGACCGGTCTCGTCGCGACCCCGCCGCTCGCGGAGCGCGAGCGCCGCGCGCACACGCGGGTTGGCCGCGCTGGTGATGACGTCAGCACCGTGCGGTCGCGGGGTCATGCCTGCGCCTCCCCTCGTCCAGACGCTGGCCAGGGCGGCCCAGCCGGCCGCGAGCCGGACGCCGCTCTCCGCCTCGAGGCCCAGCTCCATGACCCGGGGCGTTCCGGCAGCCCATCCCAGCGCAGCGCCGACGATGCCCGCGAGATCCCCGGGCTCCAGCGCCGTGGCATGCGCGGTGCAGGCGAGGAACCACCGCTCCGGGGCCAGCAGCGAAGCGACCTGCCTCACGAGCGGCTCGAGGTCGTCGGCGAGGCGCCACGCTCCCCCACCCGGCCCGTGACCGTACGTCGGCGGGTCCAGGAGGATGCCGTCGTAGAGCCGTCCGCGCCGTGCTTCGCGGGCCACGAACCGCGTCGCGTCGTCGACGAGCCAGCGGATCGGCCGATCGTCGAGGCCGGCAAGAGCGGCGTTCCGGCGGGCCCACGCCACGGCGGGTCGCGAGGCGTCGACGTGGACGACCCGGGCTCCCGCCCGCCCGAGTACGAGGCTCGCCAGGCCCGTGTACGCGAAGAGATTGAGCACGGTCGCGGGATGGCCGCGGGCGTGCTGGATCTCCTCCGCTTCGCCGGCCGCCCAGCGCGCGACGGGTGCGTGCTCCGGGAAGAGGCCGACCTGGCCGGCCGGCGTGGGACGGAGCTCCATCGGGAGACCCTCGAACGTGGCCGTCCAGCTCGGGGGAAGCGCGCCGTCGGGCATCCACCGGCCACCGGGGACCGCGGGATCGCGTTCGTAGCGCGCGTCGGCGGCCGCCCACGCTGATGCCGGGCCTCGCCGGGCTTCGCGGGCGGCCGGCGCCGGTCGATCGATCACGTACGTCCCGAACCTCTCGAGGCGCCGGAGATCGCCGGCGTCGAGCAGCGCGTAGTCGCCGTCGTGATGGTCCACGCGCCGATGCTAGCGCCGATGGGGTCGAAGGGCACTTGCCGAATCCGGGGCGTGGGTCGACGATCGCTGCGTCACGCGGGAGGCGATGACGCGTGAGCCTAATGGCGGCCGCCGGGCTCACGTCGAGCCACTGGCGAGCCCGGCCCGCAGGTGTCGACAAGGGGAGCGTCATCATGACGATCCACACGCCTGCGCATCCGGGCGGCGTCGTCTCGCCCCAGGTCCATCACAACGTCTTCGGCTGGATCGCCGCGGCGGCTGCGATCCTGCTGCTGGCGATCGGCGCCATGCTGGTGATCCCGAGCATGGTGGCGGACCAGGGGGCCTCGATGAGCGCCCAGCAGCGGAGCCTGATCGAGTACCGGGCGTACGAGCGCCTCGATTGGGCGGCCAGCCGCGCCTATCCCGAGTGGAAGGCGCTGCTCGAATTCCGCGCTGCAGAGCGCGCCGGGCGCTGACGGCAGCGGTCCGGGCGACCACCGGCGGCCTACCGGCTCGCTCCAGCGGCCGCCGCGGTTGTTGCGCGGCCACGTGCCCGCGGGATCCCCGGACGGGGCGTCCGAGGCTGGGGACGGGCGCCCCGTCGTCCCGACGGCGGGTACGATGACGTCGTGGCAGCGCGTATCGACCTGAATGCCGACGTGGGCGAGAGCCTTGGCCCGTGGCGGATGGGCGAGGACGCGGCGCTCGTGCGGCTCGTCACGTCCGTCAACGTGGCCTGCGGCTTCCATGCCGGTGATCCCCTGACGATCCGGCGAACGGTCCGGCTCGCGCTCGACGCCGGGGCCGTGGTCGGCGCCCACCCCGGCTATCCGGACCTGGTCGGCTTCGGCCGGCGGGCGATGGACCTCGACCCAGAGGAGCTGGAAGCCGCGGTCCTGTACCAGGTCGGCGCCGTGGCCGGCATCGTTCGGGCCGAGGGCGGGCGCCTGGCCCACGTGAAGCCGCACGGGGCTCTCTACCACCGTGCGGCCGCCGATCCCGCTGCCGCGGCGGCCGTGGCGGGCGCCGTTGCCCAGGTCGACGATCGCCTTCGGGTGGTCGGGCCGGCTGGCTCCGCCCTCCTCGCCGCGGCCGCCAGCCTCGGCCTGCGCACGATCAGCGAGGCGTTCGCCGACCGGGTCTACGAACCCGACGGGCACCTGCGCGCCAGGTCACGGCCGGGCGCCGTCCACGCCGAGCCGGCTGCGGCTGCCGCCCAGGCGGTCGGGATCGTCCGTGACGGCCACGTCGTCGCGAGCGATGGCACGCGGATCCCCGTGGAGGCCGACACGCTCTGCATCCACGGCGATACCCCCGGAGCCGCCGGCGGTCGCCCGCGCGGTCCGTGACGCCCTCCGGGACGCCGGGATCACCGTCCGCGCGCCCGATGGCTGATGGAGCGGAGCTGGCCTCTCGTCCGCGCATCGACCGGATGGGCGACGCCGCCCTCCTGCTGACCCTCGGCGACGAGGTCGCGCCGGACGTCAACGACCTCGTGCACCGCGTCGTCGCGGAGCTCGCGGCGCCAGCCGCCGCCGTCGGGGGCCTCGGGACCCCCGTGCCCGCCTACGCGAGCGTCCTCCTGCCGTTCGACCCCGACGCGCTGTCGGAGGCGGCTGCCCGCGCGACGATCCGGGCCGCCCTCCGCCGCGCTCTCGACGGCCCGACGGCGGCGCCGGGCCGGCTGGTCGAGATCCCGGTGCGCTACGGAGGTCCCGACGGGCCCGACCTGGCCGAGGTCGCAGAACGGACGGGACGCTCCGAGGCCGACGTCGTCGCTCTCCATGCCGGGCCCGAGTACCGGGTCTTCCTCGTCGGGTTCGTGCCCGGGTTCCCCTACCTCGGGGTCCTCCCGGAGGGGCTCGCCCTTCCCCGGCGCGCGACCCCTCGCGTCCGGATCCCGGCCGGGAGCGTCGCCATCGCGGGTCGCCAGACCGGCGTCTACCCATTCGCCACGCCGGGCGGCTGGCACCTGCTCGGCCGCACCGACGCACCGGTCTGGGATGCCCGACGCGACCCCCCGGCACTCTTCGCGCCGGGCGACCGCGTCCGGTTCGTCCCTGCCTGAACGTGCTCGAAGTCGTTGATCCGGGATTCCTGCTCACGCTCCAGGATCGTGGGCGCCCCGGCTGGGCGCACCTCGGCATCCCGGTCTCCGGCGCGGCCGACGCATGGGGCCTGGCGGTGGCGAACCTCCTCGCCGGCGCGCCTGCCGAGCGCGGCCGCCGTCGAGGCGACGCTCGGCGGGGCGGAGCTCCTCGTTCGCGAGACCTGCCTCGTATCGCTCGGCGGCGCCGATCTCGGAGCGGAGCGCGACGACGGGCTCGCCCTTGCGGCCGGCGCAGCCCACCGCATCCCCGCCGGCGCGCGGCTCCGCCTTGCCGGGTCGCAGCGCGGCCTCCGGACCTACCTGGCGCTCGCCGGCGGCGTGGTGGCGCACCCCGTCCTCGGATCTGCCTCCACCTACGCGACCGCCGGGCTGGGCGGCGTGGACGGCCGGGCCCTGCGCGCCGGAGACGTCCTGACACCCATCCGGCGAGGTGACCTGGCCGGCGCAGGGATGTCCTGGCCGGCAGAGGCGCCGCCGCACCCGGCGACCGCTCCCGGACCGATCCTCTTCGTGCCGGGCCCCGACCTGCGTCACCTGGATGTCGACGTCGTCGACGCGTTCACCGCCGCGACCTGGCAGATCGGCCGGGCCGGCGACCGGATGGGCCTCCGCCTCGAGGGCCCGCCCCTCGCCGGCAGGCCGCGAGATCGTCTCCCACGCCCTCGTGCCCGGGGCCATCCAGCTGCCCTCCGGCGGGCAGCCCCTCGTCCTGCTCGCCGACGGACCGACCGTGGGCGGCTATCCCGTGCTCGGGGTCGTCTCGCGCGCCGAGATGCCCCGCCTCGGCCAGCTCCGACCCGGGGACGTCGTCCGGTTCCGGGCCCAGGACGCCGGACCACGCCCGCAAGGCATGGCGCGTGCAGCAGGCGCGCTCGCCCGCGCGGCCAAGGTGCCTGGAGGTCGATACGCTCTGGCATCACCTGGCGGATCACGCCGGCGGCTGAACGCGCGGTTCGTCGCCGCGGGCGCCGCGCGGGGGCGGGCCGGCCGGGTGGCGCGGGTCCACCGGCTCTTGCGGCCCGCGCCCGGCGCGCCCATCGTCATGGAGAGGCGACCCCGCCGTGGGGACACGGGGGCGGCGCCGATACGGGAGCGGGCGCGTGCGAGTCACGTTCATCAAGCCCACCCTCGGGCGCCTCGCGGACGGCGCGCCCTTCGTCGACGCAGCCCGGATGGAGCCCCTCCAGCTCGCGCTCCTGGCCGGCCTGACGCCCTCCGACGTGGACGTCGAGCTCCTCGACGACCGGGTCGACCGCATCGACTACGACGAGCCGACCGACCTCGTGGCGATCACCGTCGAGGCGTTCACGGCCCGCCGGGCGTACGAGATCGCAGCCGAGTACCGGGCCCGGCGCGTGCCAGTGGTGATGGGCGGGATGCACGCGACCCTGATCCCGGACGAGGTTGCGCAGCACGCCGACGCCGTCTTCACCGGCGACGCCGAGACGCTCTGGGCCCAGGTCGTCGCCGACGCCCACGACGGGCGGCTCCGTCCGCGCTACCACGCTGCGCCCGGGGTACCCCAGCCAGGCGTGCTCCCGCGCCGGGACCTCCTCGCCGGCAAGGGATATCTGCCCCTCTCGCTCCTCCAGTTCGGCCGGGGCTGCCGCCACGGCTGCGAGTTCTGCGCCGTGGGTGCCTACTTCGAGCACCACGTCCACACCCGCCCGATCGACGAGGTGGTCGCCGAGATCCAGGCCCAGCCGCGGCGCAACCTCTTCTTCGTCGACGACAACTTCATCGCCGATCCGGAGGCGGCCAAGGCGCTCCTCCGCGCGCTCGTCCCGCTCCGGGTTCGCTGGGTCTCGCAGGCGAGCGTCGACCAGGTGCGCGACCCGGAGCTCATGCGCCTCTTCGTGGAGAGCGGCTGCCTGGGCAACGTCATCGGCTTCGAGAGCCTGCACCCGGCGAACCTCCGCCAGATGCGCAAGGGCCCGAACCTGGCCGGGTTCGACCGCTACGCGGGCGCCGTGGCCACGCTCCGGGCCTACGGCCTCCAGACCTGGGCGGCCTTCGCGCTGGGGTACGACCACGACACCGTCGACTCGATCCTCGCCACGGTCGAGTGGTCGATCTCGAACCGGTTCACCTTCGCCGCCTTCAACGTCCTCATGCCCTACCCGGGCACGCCGCTGTACGCGCGCCTGGAGGCGGAGGGCCGCCTGCTCTACGACGGGCGCTGGTGGCTCCATCCTGACTACCGGTTCAACAGCGCAGCGTTCCGCCCGGCGCGCATGACGGCCGACGAGCTCACCGAGGCCACGTGGGCCTGCCGGCGCCGCTGGAGCAGCCCCGCGTCCATCGTCCGGCGGGCGTTCGACTCCCGGACCAACATGGGTTCGCCCTTTCGGTTCGCCCTCTACTGCGCCTACAACCCGCTCTACCGGCGCGAGGCCCTCAAGCGCCAGGGCCTGCGCCTCGGCCTGCGCTGAGCGCGTCGCGATGGACGCCTTCGAGGTGCGCCTGGCGACCCCGGCCGACGAGCCGGAGATCCGGGCGCTCGTCGGGCGCGACGGCCATGCCCGGCGCGGTCGCCGTCCGCTTCGCCCGCGAGCCCGACTACTTCCTGGGGGCGACGATCATGGGCGACCCGTGCGACGTGGTCGTCGTGCGCGAGCGGGACTCGGGGCGGCTGGCGGGGTTCGGCTGCCGGGGCGAGCGACGCGCGTTCGTGAACGGGCGGGAGGAACGGGTCGGGTACATCGGCCAGATCCGCGCCGCCGAGGGTTACCGCGGGCGCTGGCTCGTGCCACGGGCGATGGCCTGGCTGCGCGAGAGCGGGAACGCCGACCTCCTCTACTACGGCGTCGTGGCCCGCGAGAACCCCCGCGCCCGGGAGCTCCTGCGTGGGACGGCGTGCGCCGGGTGCACCCGTCCGCACGCGCCTGGCCGGGCTCACGACGTGCGCGATCCTCCTGCGCCCGCGCCGGCCTCCCGCGGATCCCCGGCGTGGAGGTGGATCCGGGATCGGCTTCTTGCCTTCCGGACGTCGTGGGCTTCCTGCGGGCCGAGGGCGCCGGCGCCAGCTCTTCCCGGCGTACCGCGTCGAGGACTTCGGCGACGGCCGAACGCTCCGCGGCCTCGCGCCCGAGGACCTGGCCGTGGCCCGGCGGGACGGGAGGATCGTGGGCGTGATGGCGGCGTGGGACCAGGCCTCCTACAAGCAGGACATCGTGGCCGGCTACGGGCCGACGTTGCGCCGCCTCCGCCCCCTCTACGACATCGCCGCCCGCGCCCTCGGCGCGCGCCCGCTCACGCCGCCTGGATCGGCGATCCCGCTCGCATTCGCGGCGTGCATGGCCGTCGCCGACGACGATCCCGCGGTCCTGCGCGGGCTCCTCGCGGCCTGCGCCGAGCGATCGCGCGAGCGCGGCAAGGCGTTCCTGATGGTGGGCCTGGCCGACGAGGACCCGCTGCTCCCCGTCGTGCGCCGGTGGCTCCACGTGACGTACCGCAGCGACCTGTTCACGCTGGCCTGGGATGGGGCGACGGTGCCCGTCCCAGATGGGCGCGTTCCACGCATCGAGATCGCGACTCTCTGATCGATGGGTTCGCGCCGAGCCGGCGCGCCGAGGAGGCAGCCATGACCGACCGGCGGCTCAGCTTCTGGGGAGCAACGTCCCTCATGGTCGGCGCCGGCGTGGGGGCGGGCATCATGGCTGTCCCCTACCTCGCCGAGCGCGTCGGGCTCGTGGGCCTCGCCCTGGTCCTGCCCATCGCATGGGCGGCCAGCGCCCTCGTCCACCTGATGCTCGCCGAGGTCCTCTTCCGGACCGGTCGCGACCTCCAGGTCGTGGAGCTGATGCGCCTCTACGTGTTCCGCGGTCGCTTCGGCCGTTGGCTGCTGTGGGCCGTGTTCACGCTGCTCAGCGTGGCCTTCCTGGCGAACCTCGCGGCCTACGTCTCGGGCGCCGGCGAGATCGTCGCGGACCTTGCCGGGATCGATCGGCGGGTGGCTGAGCTCCTCGTCTACGCTGTCTCGGCCGGCGTCGTCTTCTTCGGCCTTCGCGCGGTCGGGATCGCCGAGCGCTTCGGGGCGCTCGCCCTGTTCGGGCTGCTCGCCGTCCTCGTCGTCGGGGCGGCGGGAGTCGCCCTCGCGCCTGCGCCCGGTCCGTCCGGGACCCCGGACGAGTGGCTGGCCCTCTATGGCATGGTCATGTACGCCTACTGGACCTTCTACAGCGTGCCCCAGGTGGTCGCGGGGATGGGCTCCGACCACCGGGGCGCGGTCCGGGCGATCCTGCTGGGCCTGGCCCTCAACGGCGTGCTCACGGCCGTCGTGGCGTTCGTGGCCCTGGGCGTCTCCTCGCCGGTGACCGAGGTCGCCATCATCGGGATCGCCGATCGGCTCGGCGATTGGGCCGGCGTCGTGGGCTCGCTCTTCATCGTCGCGGCGCTCGTGACGAGCTACTGGTCGGTCTCGCTCGCACTGGCCGACATCCTCCGCGAACGGACGGCGATCCCCGTCCGGCTCGCCTGGCTCCTGGCCACGGTGCCGTCGCTGCTCGTTCTCTGGCTCGGCGCCTGGCAGTTCCTGGAGTGGCTGCGCCTGGCCGGCGGCGCCACCGCCATCGTCGTCGCCCTCATCACCATCCCGATGTACCGGGCGGCGCAGCGGATCGGGCCGGTTGCCGTCCCGGACTGGACGCTCGGACGCTGGGGCAGCCCGGCCATGCTGGCCCTGGCCCTGCTCGCGATGGCGCTGATGGCGGCCGGCTCGCTCCTCCAGCTCTGACGGAGCCGCGGCGGCCCCCGGCTCGCGACGCGCTCGTCCCCGGGTGACCCTCAGGCAGGCGTGCCGGGATCTTGCAGCAGATCTCCGAGCGCCGCCCGCAGCTCACCGTAGCCCGCGAGGCTGAGGTCGCCGGGATCCGGGGCTCGGAGCTGGACGCAGACGTGATCCGCGCCCGCGTCAAGGTGCTCGCGCACGCGGGCCGCGATGGCCACGACGTCGCCCTGCACGACCACGGCATCGAGCAGCCGGTCGCTCCCGGCGCCGGCGACGTCTTCCTCGCTCCACCCGAGACGACGGAGGTTGTTCGCGTAGTTCTCGTGCGCGAGGTAGCGGGCGGCGAACGCGCGGGCCGTCTCGCGGGCGCGGGCCAGGTCGACGTCGAGCACCGCGGCCTGCTCCACGATGAGGAGCGGCTCGGGCCCGAGGCGCTCCCGCGCCATCGCCGTGTGCTCCACGGGCACGAAGTACGGATGCGCGCCGTCCGTGCGGGCCGCGGCCAGGTCCAGCATCCGGGGCCCAAGGGCGGCCAGGACGAGCGGCATGCGCTCGGCCGGCGCCGGGGCGGTGAACGCGGCGGCCTCCATCGCGTCCAGGTAGGCGCTCATTCGCTCGATCGGCCGCTCGTAGACGCTGCCCCTGCTCGCGACCGATGGGGCGTGGCTCGTGCCGACTCCGAGGATGAAACGACCGGGGTACGCCTCGGCGAGCGTGCGGGCTCCATTCGCCATCGCCATCGCGTCACGGGCGTAGATGTTGGCGATCCCGGTCCCGACGATCATCCGGGAGCTCGCCGCGAGGAGGATCGCGGCGTGGGCAAAGGCTTCCTTGCTCCCGAGGCTCTCGGGGAACCACGTCGAGCGGTAGCCGAGGGCCTCGTACTCCGCGATTGCGGCCCGTTCAGCATCGGCGCCATGTACCTGGAGGGCGAAGCTCCACACGCCGACAGGTCCCAGGGCGGCGCGCAGGGCCGCATGCCGATCCGTCATGCCCGCACCTCCCGGTTCTCGCGAAGGCGAGGTGGTCGACTTCGGCACCGGCGGTGTCGCTCGCCACGCCTCGGATTCTACGGGTGGAGCCATGACCGTGCCCGTCGGGCGACGGCTCGATCTATGAGGCCCGTCCCGCCGGCCACGTCCCCATGACCTGCCGCAGGATCGCGAACTCGCCGACGTGGTAGGCGGTGTGATCGGCCACGATGCGCACCTCGCGCAGGATCGTGTGGCCGGGCGTGCCGGGGATCACCGCGAACAGGTCCGTGGCCGGATCGGCGACGAGATCGTGGAGCGCACGCCGGTCCGCTGCGATCGCGGCGACGGTGGCAGCGAGGTCCTCCGCGGATGCGGTCGAATCGGGAGCGGGCCAGTAGCCCTCGGGCCAGCTGGGCTCGACGTAGGCCCGGTTCCGGATGTAGTCGAGGATGTCCCACTGGGCGATCCGGACGTGCTCCAGCAGCTGCCACGGCGTGTACGACACGTTCGCTGGGCGGACGTTCAGCGCACTCTCAGGGAAGTCGGCGACCGCCTCGTCCAGGGGCATCCGGGCACCTTCGCCCGCAAGCAGCTGCAGCAGCTCCGCTCGCAGCAGGTCGATGTCCATCACTCGGTACCTCCTTCACGATCACGCAGGAAGAGCATCGCACCGCAGGCCCCCAGGAGACCTCGAGCCCCGTTCGACGAGCTGGTCGGACTCGTTCCCCAGGCGCTCCTCAGCGGCCGCCAGGTCGAGCAGGCAGCGGCCCAGGTCGACCGGGCGACCGAGCGCCTCGAACCGCGCTGCGGCCTCCGCGAGAAGGTCGCGGTCGCGTACCGGATCGGGCTCGAGGAGCCCGTCGGCCCAGGCCAGGAATGCGCGCGGCGGGATGTTCGACATGGCGAGCCCGGCCAGCCTGTCCCGCGCGACGGTTGCCTCCTCCAGGCGGCCGAGCCGTACCAGTGCCCGGACGCACTCGAAGAGGAGGATCTGCCCTTCCCAGACCGAGAGCCTGGCGTCGCTCACGCGGCGGTTCGCCGCGACCAGCGCTTCGGCCGCCTCCAGGTCGCGTCCCCGGCCCGACGCCAGGTACCCCAGGATCAGGCCGTCGAACTCCTCGACGTAGGCGATGGGACCCAGGTTCGCGCCCTCGAACACCGCCCGGCGCGCCTCGAACGCGCGCTGAGCGTCCTCCAGCCGGCCCTGCAGGCAGCGATGAATGGCGATGACGCCGTTGATGGAGCCGATCACCGTGGGATCCCCGACCTCGGTCGCGGCGGCCAGGCTGACCTCCAGGGGCTCGGTCGCCTCGTCGAGCCGACCCATCTCACCCAGCAGGTACGCCAGGTTGAGCTGGGTCCGCGCCAGCTTCTGCAGGTTGCCCGACCGCTTCGCGATCTCGATGGCCTCCCGGCACAGGGCCTCGGCCCGCGGGTAGTCTCCCTTGACTTCGATGGCGGCGGAGAGGACGGCCTCCAGGGCGTCGAGCAGCAGCGAGAGGTCGCCCGCGGCGCGGGCCGCCTCGAGGGCCTCGTCGAACAGGCGGAGGGTCGCCTCGCCCTGGCGACGCGCCTGCAGCGTCCACCCGAGAGAGATCGTCGCGTTCGTCTCGGTTCGTCGATCGCCGGCCCGGCCCGCAATCGCTCGGGCCCGCCGCAGCAACGGCTCCGCCTCGTCGACCTCGCCGCGCTCGATGAGCTGCCGGCCCAGGACGAAGAGCGCGAACGCCAGGTCCGCGCTCTCACCGAACGGCTCGAGCCGCTCCACGGCGCGGCGGGCGACTCTGCGGTTCAGGCTCTCGTTCCCCGACCAGAGTCGCGCGTGCGCCATGGACGCCTCTGCGCGGCCGACATCGCGCTGGCTCCCGGCCCGGTCGTACCGCGCGAGGGCCTCCTCCCACGCGTCGACGACATCGGGGACGGTCGCGATGCCATCCGAGGCCAGGGCGTAGGACTCCCACAGCGACGCCAGCTCGAGGTCGTCGCGGCGCGTGCGCGCTCCCAGGTCGAGGGCCACTCGAAGCCACCCGATCGCCTCGCGCTGCTGCCACAGGCGACGAGCCCGCTCGCCCGCCGCCCGCGCCCAGCGGTACCCCTCCCGCTCGGACTCGGCCCGCCGGCCGTCGATCTCGCCGAGGTCGTCCAGCCAGCGGAGCGCCTGGACATGGTGGGTGGCCAGGAGCTCCGCGATCTCCTCGCTGCGATCGCCCGCCTGCTCCTCGGCCCAATGGGCCGTCGCCGCGTGCTTCTCGGCCCGCAGCTGCTTGGGCAGCCCGTCATAGGCCACGTCGCGGATCAGGACGTGATGGAACGCGTACTCGTCCTCGCCGGCGATCGTCGACGGCTCGCGAGGAACGATCAGGTCGCGGTCGAGCAGCCGGCGCAGAAGCCCGCCGACGAGCTTCGCGCTCTCGCCGGAGAGGCGCTGCAGGGCTCCCGCCCAGAACGACCTGCCGACGACCGCCGCGTCCTGGAGGATCGCCTTCTCGTCGGCCTCCAGCGCATCGAGCCTGGCTGCCAGGAGGGCGTGGATCGAACGCGGGACCTGCAGCGACTCGATCGACTCCGCCAGCTCCCAGTGACCCCCCGGGCCGGGTCGGATGACTCCCTGATCGATGAGCATCCGGACGATCTCCTCGCAGAAGAGCGGGTTCCCGTCACCGGACTCTTCGAGCACCGTTGCCAGCTCCGCCGGAACGCGCGCGGCGAGCAGGTCCTCGACCATCGACGCCGTCTCCCCGGCGGTGAGCGGGTCGAGGCGGACCAGGCGCCCCAGCCGTCCGCCACCCCACGCGGGCCGGCGCTCGAGCAGCCCTGGTCGCGCCAGGGCGAGGATGAGGATCGGACCTTCGCCCCACTCGACCACGTGCTCCACGAAGTCGAGCAGCCCCTCGTCGGCCCAGTGGAGGTCCTCGAGCACGAGGACGAGCGGCACCGTGCCGGCCATCCCCGCGAGCGTCCGTCGCCAGGCGTCGAACAGGTCCTCGCGACCATGGCGCCCGTCCCCTCCCCCGCCGATGAGGGCCATGAGGTGCGGGGCGAGGCTTCCGTCGCCGAACAGCCGCTCCAGTGTCGCGGCGGCCTTCGCTCGGACTGCGGCCGGCGTGTCGTCGTCCAGCACGTCGCACTCCGCCTTCATCACCTCCACGAGGGCCGAGTACGAGACGTTGCCGTAGGCGGTGCAGCGGCCACGGCGGACGATGGCCCGCTCCGAATGCCGGTCGAGCCCAGCGAGGAACTCATGAGTAAGCCGCGACTTGCCGATCCCCGCCGGGCCGACGACGGTGACGAGGCGAGGGCGACACGCGGACGCAACGGCCTCGAGCGCTCGCTCCAGGTCCCTGAGCTCCTCGTCTCGACCGACGAGGCGCGCCCGGAGCTGCAACGGCACCCGCTCCCCGCGGGGCGCAGGTCGCACCCGCAGGGCGCGCCACCCACGCACGGGTGCCTCCTTCCCCTTCACGGACCTCGCCCGGAGCTCGACGTACTCGATCAGGTCCTGGGTGGCCTCGTGCGCCCCCACGCCCACGACGATCTCGCCCGGCTCCGCGGTCTGCTCCAGCCTGGCCGCCGTGTTGACCGCATCGCCCGTGATCATGCGGTGGCGAGGTCCCTCGACGCGTTCGACATCCACGAGGAGCTCGCCGCACTCGATCCCGATGCGGAGCGACACCTGCGGCCGCCCTTCCGTCTCGAGCTCCAGGCCAAGAGCGGCGATCTCCGCCTGGACCGCGATCGCAGCCCGGACTGCTCGCTCGGGGTCGTCCTCGTGCGCGACAGGCACGCCGAACACGGCCAGGATCGCATCGCCGATGAACTTCTCCAGGACGCCCCCGTGGCGCTCGATCTCCTGCTCGGCCCGCTCGAAGGCGCGGCCCAGGAGCGCCTGGACGACCTCCGGGTCCTCGCGTTCGGCGAGCGCCGTCGACCCCGCGACGTCCGCGAAGAGGGCCGTGGCGTACTTCCGCTCCCTGCGTCCGGCGATGACCCGAGCCAGCGGGGCCCCGCATGACGCGCAGAAGCGGGCTCCGTCGGGGGACGGCTGACCGCAGTCCTGGCAGGTCGGCGACATGACAGGGCTACCCCGAGCCCCCCGAGGCGCCCTCGAGCGTGCGGTGCCCTGCTCGGCAGCCCGTGCGGTCACGGTCAGGCGGGCTTCAGCACGCCGATGGGCAGGAGCAGTGCCAGCTGGTCGTAGTACTCGCGCACCTCCGTGGCGAGGTCGTCGTCGTCGTACGTGTAGACGATGCAGTACGGGAAGGTGACCCGGGCATTCGTCGGCTGCACCGCGGTGCCGTCCGCTCCGGCAAGCGGCCCGGTGTGCGTCCCGGCGAACGTGAACTCGACGCACCCCTGGTCGCCGGCGAAGAAGCTCCCGACCACCTCCACCAAGGCATCGGGGAACGCGGCGAGAAGGCCGTCGACCCACTCCATCCGTGCCTCCCGTCCCCGCGAGGGGTCCGTCGACCCGGGCGTGTACACGAGGACGTCGTCCGCGAACATGCGGCCGTATGCGTCCAGGTCGCGCGCGTTCATCCCGGCGATCGCCTCGTCCAGGAGCCTCTGCCGTCGCTCGGTGCTCACCTCGGTGATCATCTCGATCCTCCGTTCGGGACGCCCAGTTGTCGCCCGCCGCTCAGGCGGGCGAGAGTGCCGCCAGGCCTTCGACGGCCACGCGCGTCGGGTGCGCCGGGTCGTACCGAACGCTCACCTCGACGCCCGGCGCGAACGCGTCCAGCGTGGCCGCGTCCAGCAGGTCGGTGGTGTGCACCACGTAGGCCGCTCCGTCGTCGGGATGCATCTCGAGCTCGAATCCCAGCTGCTTGCGGGTCTTCCCCGTGGCATCCCGAGCCGTCAGACCCGTGCGCCACGCCTTGCGGACGGTGGCGTGCGCCTGCCGGCCCGTCGCCAGGAGCCGCCGCTCACGCTGCAGCGGCCGTCCGACGAGCAACCAGGCCACCGCCATCACGCTCGCGAACGACGCCAGGATCGAGAGGAGGATCGCGCGATCCCCGCCCCCGATCTGGAACGGCCACACCGCGTTCGTGGTCCAGCCGAGCGAGTGCCCGATCCAGTAGCCAAGCCACGCGCCAACGACGCCTGCGGCGATCGCCAGCACGACGATGACCCATGCCCTCATGACACGCCCTCCCCTGGGCCGTCACCCGCGGGTCGGTCTCGCCGTTGGCTCGGCGCGGTCCCGGCGACTCGGATCTGGGCCGCGCGTCATCGCCCCCCGTGGCATGGACACCATGAGCGCCCGTCTGGCGCCTGCCAAGGGCCCTTTGGACCTTGACCAGTTGGCCGCCCAGGCAGAGGCTTGCGCCGCGTCCCCGGAGGGGCGCGGCGGCGGTGGCGCGGACGAGGACGACGACCGGCAGGCTGACCGGATTCGGCCATGCAGGACGACCTCCCGGCCGTCAGGGTGCAGCGAGCGGTTCGCTTCTGCCAGAGGCGTTGGTCACCATGTCAAACGACGGGCCGCGCTCGCCGCCCTCGCCGGCGCCTGCGGTGCCCGCCCCGACCGAGCCGTGGCCGGGACGAGCCCTCCGGATGGCGCTGCTAGTCGCCCTTCTTGCCCCCGATGAGGCCGCGAATCTCGCCGTTCGGGAAGCCGGGCGTGTGGACGTTGACGTAGGTCACGCCGGCCCGCATCGCGCGGAGCGCCTCGCCGAGCTGACCGGCGGCGATCCCCTGGGCCGACGCGTCGATGATGTCGGACGCGACGATCGTGCCGGTGACCTTCGCCGGCGCCGCCGGGCAGGCTGGCTTCGTTCCGCCGCCGCAGAGCCAGGCAATCGGTGCGCCGTTGACGCCCGGCTGCGCGAAGTGGATATGCGCGGCCGTGGCCGCCCCGCCCTCGAGGTTCGCGTACGACAGCTCGAAGGAGATGGACGTCGCTGCCTGGTTGACCTTGAGTCGCAGGCTGCCCGAGCCCTGCGTCGAGATCGCCGGGACCTCCTGGAAGCCTGACAGGCGCGCCTTCATGTCGCGCCGGTTGCTGTCGGCGCTCACCATCGCGGTGCCCACCAGGGCCAGCATCACGGCGGCGGTGAGGCCGAATAGCCACGGATCGCTTCATGTCGATCCTCCCCTCGAGGGACGATCCCGTGCAGGAGGCGCACGGAGGCTCGTCCACTTCTCCTGAGGCATCGTAGTCCTCGAAGGTTTCGGGCTCAACATCCTGTCGACCGTCCGCTCGCCCCAGAGTGCCGATTGGCACCACGATTCGGGATGCCACGAGAGCCGGCCGCAGGCTGCCGGCGCCTGCGTCACGCGTGCGAATGCGCCGGCGCACCGCACGCCCGGGCCACCGGCCACCGGCCACCGACGACCCGGGCTCGCACCGGGCATCATTCGTCGCGTTCCGGCTCGGTCACCGCTCGAAAGGATCATGGGTGGCATCCGTCGACGCCTTCGCAAAGGTGCTTCCGATCCTTCTCCTGTTCGGCCTCGGCGCGTTCCTTCGTCGGCGCGAGCTCCTCCGCGCGGCGACGATCGACGACCTCCGACGGCTCGTGATCAACGTCACCCTGCCCGCAGCACTCTTCCTGACGTTCCTCCGGGTGACGCTCCAGCCGGAGTACGCCCTCATCGTCGTGAGCGTGTTCGCGGCGTGCGTCGCCGTGCTGGCTGCGGGGCCGTTCATCGGGCGGTTCGTCGGGGTGCGGTCGGGTCTGCTGCCGGCCCTCCTGGCCGGGTTCGAGGCCGGCATGGTCGGGTACGCGATCTACGGCGCGGTGTTCGGCGCCGAGAACCTCTATCGCTTCGCGATCGTCGACCTCGGGCAGGTCACCTTCGTGTTCTTCGTTCTCGCCACCTGGCTCACCCGGCGGGAGGGCGGCAGCGAGGCGCGGTTACGCGACACGGCGCTGACGTTCGTCCGCACGCCGGTCATCCTCGCGATCGCGTCCGGGATCGCAGGCAGCGCGATCGGCCTCGGCACGGCGCTCGACGCCTCGCCGATCGGCGAGGCCGTTCTCGCCACCGTCGGCCTGGTGGCGGCGATGACGACCCCGCTGATCTGCATCGTGATCGGCTATGCCACGCGGCTCAGACGCGGAGCACTCGGTGCGCCGCTGCGCACCGTCATCGTGCGGATGACGCTCTGGGTGGTGCTCGCGCTCGCGTTCAACACCCTCGTCATCGACGGCCTCCTCCACCTCGACCGCCTCTTCCAGGCGGCCGTGCTGACGATGGCCGTGCTCCCGCCGCCGTTCGTCATCCCGCTCTACCTGCGGCGCCCCGCCGACGGCGACGACGCCACGGTTGCCGATCACGCGTACGCGGTGAGCACCCTGTCGCTCGCCACCGTCGCGACGCTCGTCGCGTTCGTCGTCGTCAGCGTCCTGTACGCGGGCTGATGCCCGACGTGGCCAACGGTCGGGCCGGGAGCTGAACGACACGTTGCCCTGTCGCCTGGGCGATGGCGTTCGCGATGGCCGGGGCGGCGACCATGTTCGAGCACTCGGCCACGCCCTTGAGCTGGAGCTCGGGCGGTGCGCCGGCGTCCATGTCGCCTCCGACGAGGATCGTGACCATCTCGGGCACGTCCCGCGTTCGCGGGATCCGGTACTGCTTGAAACCGCTGGTCTCGCCCGGGACGAACTCCTCGGTCAGGGCGAAGCCCACGCCCATCGCGATCCCGCCCTCGATCTGCCCGACGACACCCTCGAGGAAGGCCGGCCGGCCCACGTCGTGGGCGGCGACCACGCGCAGGACGCGGACCACGCCGGTCGCCGTGTCGACCTCGACCTCCGCCATCTGCGTTCCCGTTACGTACATCGCGTAGGGCTCGCCCAGGTCGGTGCTCAGCTTGTACGGCGGGACGTCGGCGTCGAAGTAGCCGTCGAACGTGTTCGCGAGCTGCGCGCCGGCCCTTGCCCGGGCGATCTCCGCGAGCGCGGCGCCTGCCCCCGTCGGCCCCGCGGACCTGGACCTGACCGTCACGGAGATCGAGCTCGCCGATCGGCCGAGTCAACAGGCCGCTCGCGGTGCCCAGGATCGCCTCCCGGAGATCTGCCGCGGCGTTCCTGACCGCGTTGCCGACGAAGAAGGTGACCCGGCTGCCGACGGCGGGACCGGCGTCCGGGGATGTCGCGGTGTCGCCCAGCTGGACCGCCACCCGCTCGAACGGCACGCCGAGCTCCTCGGCGGCGATGAGACCGAGGGCGGTCGCAGTCCCCTGGCCGAGGTCGGCCGCGCCGGTCCGCAGGACGATCGATCCGTCCGGGAGAAGGTCCAGCGCGGCACGCCCCGGGCCTCGCCCCACGGTGAGCGCCGGATCCTGGCCGGGAGTCGGGCCGCCTCCCCCGCCCCCGATGCCGTACCAGATCGACGCCACGCCCACCCCACGGCGCCGCGAGCCCGGCAGATCGGCTGACTCGGCGCACCGCGCCAGCGCCTCCAGCCAGTGCGGCCGGATCGCATCCAGGGTCGCGCCGTAGGCCGGGTCGTGCTCGAGGACCTGGCCGGACAGGAGCCGGTCGCCCTTCCGAAGGCGGTTTCGCTCCCGGAATGCGAGTGGATCCATGCCCAGCCGCGCGGCGAGCTGGTCAACCTGCGACTCGATGGCGAAGGCGACCTGCGTCGTCCCCGGTCCGCGCATGCAGCCGGCGGTCGGGTTGTTCGTGAACACCACGCGGCCGTGGAGCTCGACGTGCGGCCAGCGGTAGGGTCCGGTCGCCGAGGCGAAGGTCTTGACCATGAGCCCGGGCCCGAAGGAGGCGTAGGCGCCGGTGTCGGCAAGCATGTCGACCTGGAGGGCCGTCAGGTCACCGTCGCGGGTGGCGCCGCTGCGAACGCGGATCCGGTAGGGATGCCGCTTCGTGGTGGACACGAAGGACTCGGCGCGGCTGTAGACGATCCGGACCGGCCGGCCCGTCCGGTGGGTGGCCAGCGCCACCAGGCACTGGCACGAGATGTCCGTCTTCCCGCCGAACGCCCCGCCGCTGACCGTCGGAATGACCCGGACCCGTTCGACCGGCAGGCCCAGCGTCCGCGCGACCTCGGCCCGGTGGTAGTGGGTGTACTGCGTGGACGTCCGCACGACGAGCGTGTCGCCGTCCCAGTAGGCAACGGCGGCCTCCGGCTCGAGATAGGCGTGCTCGTTCCACGGGGTCGTGTACGTGTTCTCGACCACGACATCGGCGTGGGCGAACCCATCGGCGATGTCGCCCGACCGCAGCCAGTTCTCGGCCAGCAGGTTCCCACCGGGATCGACCCGCGGGGCGCCGTCGGCGAGCGCGTCGTCGGGATCGAACACGGCGGGAGCGGGCGGTACTCCACCTCGATCATCGGCAGCGCCGCGTCCGCCACCTCGGGCGAAGTCGCGACGACGAGGGCGACCGGATCGCCCACCTGGCGAACACGGGCCTGCGCCAGGACGGGCTGGTCCTTCACCTTGCGCCCGTAGCTGTTCTCGCCCGGAACGTCCGCGGCGGTCAGGACCGCCTCTACACCCGGCAGCCGGCGCGCGCGCGCCGTGTCGATGCGCACGATCTCGGCATGAGGGTGGGGACTCCGGAGCGCCCGAGCATGGAGCATCCCTTCAGCGGTGAGATCCGCCGCGTAGAGGGCGCGACCCGTCGCCTTGTCGAGCGCATCTGCGCGCACGTGCCCGGCTGCGTCCGGGGGCTCCCGATGCCGGCCATTCGACGGCGCCGATGGCCACCGCCGAACCGGGCCCTGCTGCCCGTTCGCCACCCATTCGATCGCGTCCACGATGCCCTGGTAGCCCGTGCAGCGACAGAGGTTGCTGCCCAACCCCCGTGCGATCTCGCTTCGCGTCGGCGTGGGGTTGCGCTCCAGCAGCGCCGCGGCCGTCATGATCATCCCCGGCGTGCAGAACCCGCACTGGACGGCGTCGGCTGCGGCAAACGCCTGCTGCAGGGCGTGCGGGCTCTCTGTGCTGCCCAGCCCTTCGATCGTCAGGACGCGCCTTCCGGCCGCCTCGCTCGCGGGCGTCCGGCACGCGCGCACCGCCTTCCCGTCGACCATGACGACGCAGGTCCCGCACGTGCCGTCGTCGCAGCCTTCCTTCGTCCCGGTCAGCCCGAGGCCCTCGCGGAGAAGCTCCAGCAGCCGCCAGCGGGGAGGGGCATCAACGCTGCGCGGGGTGCCGTTCACCTCCAGGTCCACGCGCGCAGCCTCGATCATCTGGCCATTATGGCTGAGCGCCGGGCGCCCTCCGTCCACTCCGCGCGAGCGCGGCGAGGGTCAGCGCCCGGCTGCGAAGCGACGCTGGGCGAGGAGCAGGCCCGCGAACCCGGCGATCAGGAGCAGGACCAGCGCCTCGTTCGATCGCTCGTCCGCGTCGGTCCCCGCTGCAGCTGTCGGCTCGGTGGCGGTATCCGGAGCGGTGCCTCCTCCGGGGACCGGCGTCTCCGTGCCGTCCGTCTCGCTGCCGACCCCGCCTGTTGGCTTCGGGGTGGGCGTCGGCCTGGGAACGGGCGATGCCGTCGGCGGAAGCGTGGGCGGGGGCGTGGGAGAGGCCGTGGGCGCTGCAGTCGGCGCGGGGGTCTCGGCCGGCCCCGGGGTGGGCAGAGCAGTCGGCGATGCGGTGGGTGTCGGCGTCGGCGTCGGTCTTGCGGTTGGTGCCGCGGTCGGCGATGCGGTGGGGGCGGCGCGTCGCGGTCGGCGCAGGCGTCGCGGTCGGCGCGGGCGTCGCGGTCGGCGCAGGCGAAGCCGTCGGCGCAGGCGTCGGCAGCGGAGCAGCCGTGGGCGCCGCGCATTCGACCTTGAAGACCTTCTGCTTCTGGCCGTTCGCGCCGTCCTGGGTCCAGTACAGCTTGTACTGGCCGTCGGGCAGCGAGAAGAGGTCCGGGGCCTCGGGAACGCGGACGTCCTCGGCCCCTCCAGAGCTCCACGTGCCGTCCATGACCTGGCTGCCGCCCGGGTGCGCGTCGATCCGCCACGTGCCGGAACTCCCCGCGCCGAAGAAGAAGTGCAGGTGGAACGTGCAGACCTTCGGGTCGTTCGCGTTCCCCTCGGACTCGCTGTTCCCGTCGTGGATCTTGACCGTTCCGGACGCCCGCGGCGCCGGCGGCGCAGCGGCCGGCGGCGGTGGTGTGAGCATCCTCGTCGACGGGGCCGCCGCCGGCGCGACGCTGGTCGAGCACGCCGCGAGGAACGCCGCGACCATGATCAGCGACGCGAAGCGGCGTGCAAGAACGGACAGCAGCGGCAGATCGCTCATCGCCGGGAGCATGCCCGAGTCCCCGAGCCGTCTCCATGGGACGGATGGGCTATCCGGCGGGCCTCGGCCGCCGGTCACGGAGGCGTGCACCGCGCCCAGCTCCGTGGTGCCCGACCGCGGATGCAGCTCGGGCGTGGCCGGCTCCGACGGCCGGTCAGGTCGCCATCGCGAAGAACATCGGGCTGAAGTACGGGATGAGCCAGATGAGCCAGACGGCGATGCTGAACCGGTGGAACTTCACGATCCACCGCTCGTCGCGGCGCAGGAGGACGATCGTCGCCCAGACGGCGTGGACGAGCATGAGCAGGATCGCGACGAGGCCGCTGATCCCGTGGACGTCGGGCGTCAGGCCGCCCGCGAAGTCGAACATCATCCCGGTGCCCACGGTGTCGCACACGAGACCCAGCCAGAAGAAGACCAGGTGCCACGGCTTGAGGCGGCCCTGCAATCGCTCGGACCAGACGCCGATCGTGTAGAAGACCAGCGCGAGCGTGATGATGACCGACGCGGAACCGTCCACCGAACCCTCCGGATGCGCGGCCCTCCGCCATGAGCGTAGCGCAGCCGGCGGGGCCGGGACAGATCGACGACGCACACGCATCTGATCTGCGAACCCTCTCCTCGAGGGGCGAATCCTGGTGGCGCCTTGTTCGGAGCGGTTGAATGCTGGGCGCGGCTTCCCTCCTGCCGCGGCGCGTCTCCGTCTGGCCGCTCGTGCGAGCCCATGGGAGGTCGCGGGCCGGCAGCGCTGTGCGCCTCCGCGGCGAACGGGCTGAACGGCCCTGTTGCGCGGGCGGCCGACTCGGGACGATCGACCGACAGGGAGATAGCCCGTGCGTCCGAACCGCGCCACACGTGGGACCTCGCGAGTCCCCGGGACGCTGCCGCACACGACGGCGGTGCTCGTCGCGGCCGTGGCGCGGCCTGCCTGGGACGTTCTCCCGGTTGCACGCGACGTCGACGGTTCGCCCCATGCCGCTGAGGGGCCCGGGCGCTGCGAACGGCGAGCCGCGAGCGCCCGTCGACGCCGCGATCGTCGCCCTCGTCCCGCTCGCCGCCGCCGGTGACAAGGCTGCCTTCACCCGCCTCGTCGAGACGTTCCACGCCGACATGGCGCGTCTCGCCTACTTCGTCTGTGGCGGGAACCGCGAGCTCGCTGAGGATGCCGTGCAGTCCGCCTGGGCAATCGCATGGAGCCGACTCGGGACGCTGCGGGATCACGACCGAGTCCGTCCCTGGCTCCTCTCGGTCACCGCCAACGAGGCGCGCCAGGTGCTGCGCCAGCAGCGCCAGATGGTGGCAGTCCACCTCGAGTTCGCGGAGGAGCGGCTGGTCGGGCCCGACCCCTTCGCGTCGGCTGCCGCGCTTGACATGCGCAAGGTGCTCGCGCGGCTCAAGCCCGAGGAACGGACTCTCGTTGGACTGCGCTACGCCGCGGGCCTCGACTCCGCCGAGATCGGCGCGCGTGATGGGCATGTCGGCGTCGGGCGTTCGCAGTCGCCTCGATCGGCTCCTCGATCGCCTGCGGGCGGAGCTCGAGCATGACTGAGCGCGACGTCTTCGAGCTGCGCCTCGAGAAGGCCGTCCGCGAGTTCGTGGAGGCGGCGCCGACGCGGATCGACGCGGCCCGCCTGACCGACTCGCTGGCGACGAACGTCCCGCGCGTGCGGCGCCTGGTTCCCCGGCCCGCCTGGAGGCTGCCGAGCCTCGGCTTCGCCTGGATCCTCGTCGTGGCCGGGCTGCTTGCGCTGATGGCGATGGGACTGATCGCGTCCGGCGCGCTCCGCGACGAGCCAGCCCCGACGACGCCACCGGCACCGACCGCGTCGCTCGCGAGCCCGCCGGCTGCCGTCGCGACCCCGAGACCCAGACTCCACCTCCCTCGCCGTCCGCCTCGCTGCGGGCCTCGCCGAGCCCGGCCGCTCCGTCGCCCACGGCGCCGCCGATCGGCATCGTGATCCCGTCGGGCTGGGTCGCCGGGCGAGGAGGCCCGGTTCCGGGACGCGCCTCGCCGCGGCCGGATACGCCGGAACGATCCTGGTCAGCACGGACGTCGCCACCGAGAAGTCGCACGTGCAGGCGCTGCTCCGTCAGGGCATCAAGGTCCTCGTGCTCTGCCCGCAGGACAGCGCGGCGGCTGCTGAGTCCGCGGACGAAGCCAGGGCCGCCGGCGTCAGGGTCATCGGGAGCGGCCGGCCGATCCTGGGCACTGCGTCGGTCGACGACTACGTGGACTTCGACAACGGCAAGGTCGGCGCGGCCATGGGCCAGTACCTTGTCGATCGGGCCGGCGCGACCACGGGCAACAGCCTCTACCTGTACGCCGGCAACGCCGTCGACAACAACTCCTTCAAGATTCTCGCGGGAGCGTGGCGCAGGCTCCAGCCGAAGATCGCCGACGGCACGTTCGTGATCCGGAACTCGAGCGCGGCCACCGAGCTGGCGGCCAAGCCAACGCTCGGCCGGGCCGAGCTGGCCCGGATCATCGCCCAGGTCACCACCAGGTGGGACTTCGGCACAGCCCGGACGCTGGCGGCGGGCAACCTGGCGTCCACTCGGACGGCCGACAGGCGCACCATCTTCGTCCTGGCCCCGAACGACACCACCGCCCGCGCGATCGCCGAGGCGATCGCCGCCGATGGCGCCGTGACCAAGGCGTACGTGACCGGCCAGGATGCGGACCAGGCGTCCGTCCAGGCGATCATCGACGGAAGCCAGGGGATGACGGTCTTCAAGGACCACCGGACAAGGGTCGAGGCCGTCGTCGCCGCGGCGGCGGCCTTCCTGGAGGGCGGCGCGCCGGCCGTGAACAGCCACGCTCGCCAACGGCGCCATCGACATCCCGTCGCTGCTCCTGGCGCCCGTCGCGGTCACCCGGGACAACGTCCAGGCGGTCCTGATCGACACCGGCTACTACAAGGCCAGCGACTTCACCGGCTCCTGGCCGGGCAAGCCGTAGCCGCGACCGATACCGGGGGCCTGCCGACGCAGCGGTGCACCAGTCGGCCGGGGCCGGGCGCGCGGTAGCGTCAGGCCGTTGCCGGGCGTCCCTGCGTGTAGACGAGCATCACGAGGATGACCGCCGCCTCGAACAGCAGCAGCACGACGGCCGTGAGGTAGAGCGCCGGCTCCACGGCTGGGAACAGGCCGAGCACGACAAGGATCAGCGCGATCTGGGCGGGGGCCTCGAGGAACAGGATGGTCGACGAGAGCGCCGCGCGGGCTGCCCGCGTCTGGAGGGCCTGCATTGCCATGTGCTCGCGCCTCGTGTGCAACAGGATGATCACCGCCCAGTCGAGCGCGAGGACGATGAGGCTGCTCAGCCGCCAGAGCTCATGCCCGGCAAGGTCGTAGCGGGCGACCACAACCGGGACGAGGGCTGCCGCGACCACCATGAGCCCCCCGTTCACGACGTTGCGGATGAGCCACAGCTCGCTCGCGTCGGCGTCCCTGGTGCTGATGAGCGCACCGAAGCCGACGAACACGCCGGCGATCCCGGCCAGCGCAACCAACAGATCGGCGTCCTGCATGTCCCGCCTCCTCCTGCTCGCGTCGCGGCAGCCGGGCTTGCCCTCGGCTCGGCGCGGTCCCGGCGGCCACGGGGAATGCCCGCGCGTCGGAGCCTCATGCTCGCCCGCAACGATGCGCCGCTAGCCGGACGACGGCCAGAGCCGGACGAACCGACGCGGCACGGCCGTGGTCACCGCCGTCTCGGAAGCCGCGGGATGATGAAGGGCGTCTCTCGCTTGTACGCCAGGTAGGCCTCGCCGAACCTCTCCGCCAGCTCCCTCTCCTCCAGGCGCTTGAGGTAGGTCAGCAGCGAGGCGCCCAGGGCCAGCACCATGACCAAGCCCGCGGTCGTCCCCCTCGCAACGGCGAGGCCCAGGTAGGCCAGGATCGTCCCCAGCGTCATCGGATTGCGGCAGTAGCGGAACGGACCCTCGGTCAACAGCTCCTGGGTGGGCATCACCGGCAGCGGCGTACCCCGGCCCCGAGTCAGCTGGGTGTTGACGGACCAGAAGCCGAGGGAGAATCCCAGGACCGTCAGGAGCCCCCCGAGGATGAGTGTCACGCGTCCGAATCCGAGGGTCGGCAAGCCGAGCCGGCGGTCGAGGCGTGGGCCAATCACGGCCACGAGAAGCGGGAGCAAGCCGAGGAAGACGGGGCCCAGCGGGAGCAGGACCGCGATTCTCGTGGCCTCGCTGTGCTCTTTCTCGGCCCACCTGCGCGTAGCAGGACGTGCCCCCTGCCCGCTCCGCCCGCGACCCCTGCGTCGTGCGCCTCGGCCACATCCCCGCACCCTCCGTTCCTGCCCGGGTCGGTCTCGCCAGTGGCTCGTCGCGGTCCCGGCAGCCGGAGTGTGGACCGCGCGTCGGAGCCTCCCGCCGACTGAACAGCGTGAACGCATCTCGCGGATCTGGCGAGAGGCGAACGGCTCCCGGACGCCCCGTGTCAGCCCGTCCTGGCTACGCGATCTGCGGCCGCCGCGATAGCCGCGCCACGAGCCACGTCACGGCAACCGCCACAAGGCCACCGACGAGCCCGCCCAACAGAGCCTCGTCGAACGCGAGTCCGTCGACGATCGGCTGGATCTCATCCTCGGTGGCCGTCGCGAAGAGGACTTCGCTCACGAACACGGCGCCGAGCAACCAGCCGATCGCCCCTGTGAGCCAGACCCACCGGGTCGCCCGTTTGTCCAGGATCAGCTGGGCGACGGCTCCGAATCCGACTGCGAAGATGATCAGGATGATCTGGGCGGTGGACCCAAGGTCGTACTCCACGACCGCCTCCCTTCCCACCCAGGACAAGCGGGTCGGTCTCGCCAGTGGCTCGGCGCGGTCCGGGCGGCCGAGGTTTGGACCGCGTGTCAGAGCCTCCCGCCAATCAGTCAGCGTGGGCGGATGTCGCGGATCTGGCAAGAGGCGAACGGCCCGGCCGCTGGGGTGCGTCCCGCTCCCCGCGGCCGTCGATGGGGCAGTCGTGGAGCAAGGCAAGCGCTCCTCGTCAAGAACGTAGAACGAGCGGGTGTGGCCGGCCGCAACATGCCACAGATGACGTGGCGCCAGGAGATCCGGTCCTTCCTCGCGGAGTGCACGGCAGAGCAGCATCCCGCGTTCAGTCTGGTGCCCCCCGGACGGACACCGGGGCACACGAGGCAAAGGGGGTCGACCCGCGAGGTTGACGCGCGTGGCGCCGTGGCCGTGCCCGCCGACACGCCGGCGCGACCGCAGTCACATGCGGAGCACCTTCTCCAGCGCCCGGCCCTTCGCGAGCTCGTCCACGAGCTTGTCGAGGTAGCGGATCTGCTGCATGAGCGGGTCCTCGATCGCCTCGACGCGCACCCCGCAGATCACGCCGGTGATCATGCCTGCGTTGGGGTGCAGGCGCGCCCCGGCGAAGAAGTCCGCGAAGGTCGTGCCGGCGGCGAGGTGCCGCTCCAGCTCGGACTCGTCGTACCCCGTCAGCCAGCGGATCACGGCGTCGAGCTCGTCCCGGACACGGCCCTTCTTCTCGACCTTCGCGAGGTAGAGCGGGTAGACCGAGGCCACGGTCATCGTGAAGATCCGATGGCCGGCCGTTCCGCTCATGCCGAACCTCCGCCCGCCCGCCGCCGAGGGATCATCACCGGAGCGCCGTCGTCCCGGCGCATCACTGCGTCACCGCGAACCAGCGTCCCTCGGGATCCGAGAACGCGAAGCTCCGCGTGCCCTGGTGCTCGCCCACCTCGGTCGCCTGCACCCCGCGTCCGACGAGAGCGACGCGCGCGGACTCGAGATCGTCGACGTGGAAGCAGATCGACGGCGTCGCGAGGTCGAGCCCGTCCGGGTTGTCCTTCATCATCTCGAGCGGCACGAGCTCGAACGCGAACGCCTGATCGGCGAACCCGACCTGCGCGATCGTGAAGGTGCCCGCTTCGGTGCGCCGCTTCTCGACCATGCCGATCTGCTCGATCCAGAACCTGCGGCAGGCTTCCGCGTCATTCACGTACAGCACGACGTATCCGACCTTCATGACCGACTCCCGCACGCGGCGCGAGCGACGGCGCTGGCACGCTCAGCGTCCAGCATAGCCCCGTCCCCCGCCGTCCACGAGTCCGACCGTCGCGCAGACCACGTCCCCTGTCAACGTCGGCGCCAGACCGCGGACGGTCACCGGCACACGCCGCGGCAGCTTCGCGCTCAGGCCCCGGCGCCCCGGCGAAGGCGGTCCAGCTCCCGGCGGAGGCGCTTGCTCGGCCGGCCCTCGCCCCGGACAGCCATGATCCCCGGCCGGACCTCCGTCACCACCGGCGGCGGGCTGTGATCCACGTAGCAGGTCACCGCGACCGGGGCGCCGACCCGCGACTCGATCGGCCGCACGACCTCGACGATGCGCTCGCGCTCGGCGATCAGCGCGTCGACCCGGTCGCCGGCCCGGACCTTCGTCGACGGCTTCGCGGTGTTCCCGTTCACGAGGACGTGCCCGGCGCTCGCACAGCTGCGTCGCCGTCGGGCGCGTCTTCACGAGGCGCACCGCGCACAGCCAGCGGTCGATGCGGGTCTCGTCCTTGCTCGGGGGAATCGGCCACGCCCGCTAGCATCGCACGGTCGATGACGGGCTGCGCGACCATGGGCCCCCGCGACGGGGCGTCGGCTGGTGGCGCCCCCGGATGGATGCCGGCGCGTGAGAAGCAGGGCGTTGAGCCAGCACGCCTGGTACGCGACGCAGTGACTCCGGGATGACATCATCCAGCCGGACCGAACGTTCCCATGCTCGGCCCGTAGCGAGGTCGTGATGAGCCAGCCAACCCGCCGCGTGCTGCGCCACGTCGTCCTGTTCGCCTTCAAAGAGACGGCGACCCCTACCCAACTACAGGCCATCCAAGAGGCCTTTGCCGCCCTGCCGTCCCAGATCGCCGAGATCAAGAGCTTCGAGTGGGGCACCGATGTGAGCGTCGAACACCTGGCTGATGGCTACACGCACTGCTTCCTGGTCACCTTCGCCAGCCTCCCCGACCGCGATGCCTACCTGGCCCATCCCGCCCACCAGGCATTTGTCGCCCGGCTCCAGCCTCACCTGGCCAAGGCGTTGGTCATCGACTACTGGGCTGGCCGGCCTCAGGCGGCTCCACGTTCCCTTCCAGCCGCTCCATGATCGACTCCGTTCCGGACGCACGGCAGGGCTCGTAGGCGAGGACCCCTACCGGCCATCGCGGGCGAGTGCCGCATCAGCCGCTTGACGCGCCCAGCAGGGCGATGAACGCGAGCATCAGCAGCAGGCCGGCGCCCAGCACGCTGAAGAGGTAGAGCCAATGCGCCGCCTGGTTCACCTCCGCGAGGTGCTCCTCCCGCACCTGGTCTTCCGTGATGTCCTGCTCGCTCATCGAGCCTCCAACCGCTGCTCGAGGGTTTCCAGGCGCGCCTCGATACGCCGCAGGGCCGCCTCCGTGTCGTAGTCCGTGTCGGGTGATTCGTGGCTCCTGCGGTGCACGAGGAAGGTGGTCAGCACGATGAACACGAAGACCTGCAGGAACTCGGACTGCCAGTTCTCGAAGGTGGACTGGGCCCACGGCCAGACGTAGCCGTCGGGCCCGAACGCAGCAGGCGCGCCGCCGTTTCTGGCCTGCTGAGCGACGTACTCCACCCAGCCCGTCCAGGTCTGCAGCGCCCAGCTCGCGAGGAACAGGGTCACGAGCGTGATGCTCAGACCGTAGTCACGCCAGATGCGTCGCATGGCGATCCCGTCACGCCGACTGAGCGGTCTGCGCGATCTCGACCGCAAGGGCCGCGAACGAGTCGGCCAGCACCATGGCACCCGGCCGCGGGCTGCGCTCGAACTCGGTCCCGGCGTCCTGCAGATCGGTGTCCTCGCTTGGCCGCGCGGTCTGCGGCATCGCGGCACCCGAGTCCTGCTGCTTGCGCATCAGGCTGAGCGGCACTGCATGCGCCTCGTACGCCCCGCACCTCGAGCAACGCCTCGATGGCGTCGCGGCCTCTCGTCGCCGGGTCTTGGCTTCTCCCACGTCACACCTCCCGCCCACGGGCGCGGGTCGCCTACACGAACGGCTCGCCGCCGGTCACGGCGAGGACCTGCCCCGTGACGTACCCGGACTCCGACGACGCCAGGTAGACGAACGCGGGCGCGAGCTCCGCAGGCTGCGCTGGCCGGCCGAGCGGCGTGTCATCGCCGAACATGGCATTGGCATCTGGCGGCGTCGTGGCAACCACCAGCGGCGTCCAGACCGGCCCCGGAGCCACGACGTTGACGCGGATGCCCCTCTCCGCCAGCTGTGCGGCGAGCGCCTTCGAGAACGTCACGATTCCACCCTTCGTCGTTGCGTACGCGAGGAGGTTGGCAGATGGATGGACTGCCTGGATCGATGCGGTGTTGATGATCGACGCGCCGGGTCGCATCCCGGGCACGGTGCCTCGGCACAACCAGAACATCGAGGAGAGGTTCGCCTGGAGCGTCTCGTTCCACTCCTCGGTGGGTATGTCCTCGATGCGGTCGCGCCGCCTCTGGAAGGCCGCGTTGTTCACCAGCACGTCGACACCCCCCAGCTCGCGGCGCGCGAGGTCGACGAGCCGTTGGCAAGTTGCCTCGTCCCGCAGGTCGCCGGCGAACGGAACGGCCCGGCGGCCCGCGTCCTCGACCAATCGCACCGTGCCAGCGGCGTCGGCCTCCTCGCTGAGGTAGGCCACCACGACGTCTGCGCCTTCCCTGGCGAACGCAAGGGCGACGGCCTTTCCGATTCCGCTGTCGGCGCCGGTGACCACGGTGGCGAGACCCGCGAGGCGTCCCGAGCCCCGGTACGTCATTTCGCCATGATCCGGATCCGGGTCGAGCGCCAGATCCGACCCGGGAAGCTGCTGGGCCTGCTCCGGGAACGGCGGCCTGGGATAGGCAGTCCGGGGATCCACCGAGTTGGCGGGGCGCGGATGGTGCGGGCATATTCAACCTCCTCTCGGGCCGGCGCCGGCCAGCCTCGGCGCGGGCGGTGTCCGGGGGCGCTCACCTGTCTTCTCTACGGGCATCGCGACGCCGATCGATACCGGGAACAGGGCATCACCTCTACCTTCCGCGCTTTCGGGTCGAGCGCCGCGTCTCAGCGCTTCGACGAGCGGCGGACACTGGAGTCCTCCGAGACCTCGATGCCGTGCTTCGCGGCCGCGGCGAGGATGCGACGCGAGGCGCGCTTTCGGGCGCCCGAGCCTGGGAACTCGGTCTGGTCAAAGCGCGCGATCGCATTGCGAATGTGCGACTCGTCGTTGATCGGGAGGTGCTCTCCGCCCTTGGAGTCGACGTAGGCGAACTGCGAGGGGCGAAGCTTCCTGCGGTCTTCCGTGTCGAGCTCGGCCATCGTGCTGCCTCCTTGTCCCTTGAACGTGGCGGGGTCCTGCCGGCAGTCGCGGAACACCGCACTCCGGCCCGCAGACAGACTCGCGGGCCTGAGGTTCGACGGCGGCCCTGAGTCCGGCTCCATTCGTTGCAGCTCCCTTGCGAAGCGGCGAGGCCGGGGGCAGGAAGTGACGTGCTTCAGCCCGGCTCGGTGGCCCGCGAGGGCGTCGCGACACGTCGCAGATCGACGGCGCAGAGGACGATCCACGCGGCATCGCGACGTGGGCTCGTCCGTTGTCCGGCCGCCATCGGGGGCACGAAGAGGTGTCCCGGTGCGCGCCGAAGACGGAGGCGAGACACGAGTCGTCGACCTGGAAGGCGATCGACGGCGTCGCCAGGTCGAGGTCGTCGGGGTTCTCCCGCATCATCTCGAGCGGCACGAGCTCGAACGCGAACGGCTGGTCGGCGAATCCGACCTGCGCGATCGTGAAGGCGCCCGCCTCGGTGCGCCGCTTCTCGATCATGCCGACCTGCTCGACCCAGAACCTGCGGCACGCTTCGGCGTCGTTCACGTACGGCACGACGTACCCGACCCTCATTCGCGAGACCCCCCTGCCTGCTCGGACGGCTGCGTAGACGCCCCAGGGCCTCCAGCATCGACCGGTCCCGAACGCTCGGTCCTGATGATCCTGGCTCCGGACAAGCCACAGCCATTGCGACGCGGATGCAAGGCGACCAAAGGGTTGCCGCGTATCGACCGTCACGCTGAGTCGCCCAACTTTCACCCGTGCTCTGGCTGGAGGCAGACCTGGGACGGCCGCCGATTGGCCCGACCGAGGGAGGTCGCGGGCCGAGCTTGCTGATCGCGGGCTCTCGTGCGCAGTCGGGCGATACGCGGACCGGGACGCCTCAGTGACGGCTGCAGAGCGCAACGCCCGTCCCCTCCCGAGCGCCAACCACGTGGCGCGGGAGCGGGAGACGTTGCTCGAGCACGTGAACCGCACGCTGGAAGGCGTGATGGTGCTGCTCTCCGTGGCATGGATCGCGCTTCTCATCCTCGAGCTCGTGAGCGGCACGCTGCCACGATCGCTCGAAGTCGCGGTATGGGTGATCTGGGGACTGTTCGTGCTCGACTTCCTGCTCGAGTTCACGATCGCGCCGTCGAAGGGTCGCTATCTCCGTACCCACTGGCTGACGGTCGTCTCGCTGGCACTTCCTGCGCTGCGCGTCGTCCGGGTTATCGCCGCTCTTCGGGTCCTGCGCGCAGCGCGCGTCGTGAGGTCGGTGGGGCTGCTCAGGATCCTGACCTCGCTGAACCGCGGCCTGGCGTCCCTTCGCGCCACGGCCGCGCGTCGTGGTGTGGGCTACCTGCTGGCCGCAACCGCACTGGTTCTCGTCGTCGGCGCGGCCGGCATGGCGTCGTTCGAGTCTCCGTCGGCCCTGGCCGCAGCGGGCATCGCCGACGGGCAGCCGCTCGACGACTACGGAGACGCCCTTTGGTGGACGGCCTACGCGATGACCACGGGCGCGACCCACCAGGCTGCGACCGGCGAGGGACGCCTGCTCGGCTGGCTCCTCACCCTCTACGGCCTCGGGATCTTCGGCTATCTCACCGCAACCCTTGCGAGTCACTTCATCGGGCGCGAGCGCGACGTCGCGCCGCGGTCCCGCGACGTGTGATCCGCGAGTGGCCGTCCGCGCCCATGGTCGCCCACCAGTCGATGGTGCTCGGCCGTCGCGGCGTCGAGGTCGAGCACGGGGGCACCCGGTGGCTGATCGGATGCGCGCGCTCGAGGTCCCGGATGCGGAGCAGCGGACGCCCGGGCAGCTGGTGGTAGAACAGCGACGACGAGTTGGGCGCTGCCGATCGAGTGGATCGAGGTGACCGAGGACGGCGAGTACGTGATCGAGCCAATCCCGGCCGCGCGGCCGTTCTTCGCGGCCGCGCGCAGTTATCTGCTGGCGCCCCCGGACGGACTCGAACCGCCGATACCCACGCAGCGTCCTGGACTGGTACCTCGAGGTCGGCTGAGGCCACTCCCAAGATCGCCGCGTCGAACGTCGCTCTCGCTCCCTGGGAAGCCGCCAGGCCTCGTCGCACGTTTGCGCTGCGGTGGGTCAGGCACGGGGGATCGCTGTCGAGGGCAGACGACCGGAGTCGGATGCCAGGCGGTGGAGCGGTATCAGCTACTTTCGCCCCACCCGGGCCTGTCCGGCACCGAGGGCAAGGCCGATGCCTACGCCGATGGCCAGCCAGAGTGCGAGGTTGTCCATCGCAAGTCCCAGTGCCACGCCCACGCCAGCGCCAATGGCTATCCAGATCGCCAGTGTCAGTCGCTTGTCGCGCATGGTGCGTGGCTCCTTGGGCGAGCGTACGTCGTCGCCTCACGATATGCCGGGAAGCCTGCGCGTCGCCGTGTTCGGGCGCCAGTGCCACACGGATCGATGCATGCGAGCCCCGACCGCTGGCCCCGGTCGGCGCGTGGCGCGCAGCGCGAAGAGCGCCCCCGGACGCACCTTGGGGCGCGCCAGACCCAATCGGCCGACCCGCTCGCTTGGTATGCCGCGCGCTGTGCCTGACGGTCCGGCATGACTCCCGCCTCTGGTCCTCGATGCGGCGCGTCGCGAGTCTCGCGACGAGGAGATCACCCGGGCCGCGACACACCGCGCCCAACGGGCGCGTCTGAAGGACGCGTCCACCAGACGGGAGACCCGGATGAGCCTGGTCCCAATCGCCACCCTCGGACGGGCGTTCGCGGTCACGGTCTGTCTCGCGGTTGCGGCTTGCCAATCCGCCCTGACACCAAGTCCAAGTGCCGTCCCGTCGAGCAGTTCACCCAGTTCCCCCTCCGACACAGCCACACCTCTGGATACCGCGACTCCACCACCGACCCCGCCCTCGGCTGTGCCGACCGCCAGGTTAACGTCACCCTCACTGCCACCTGCGACGTCACAGCCAACGCCGAAGGCTACGGCGGCCACGGTGCCAGCGAAGCCGACGGGCGTTACGTTCGCGACGGACTCGGTACAGCTCCCGCGGCCCACCGGGACGGGCGAGATCGAATACCAGGTCACGCACACGGTGAGATGGAAGGCACCACGCACCGAGGGTGTGGAGATCAGGGTCTACGGTGTGACCGAGTGCCTGTCGGAGCCGAGCAGCCCGCCGCCAGGGACCAGCGGGCCGTGCCTGGTCGAAGACACCCTGATTCCCCCTTCGGTCATGGCGCTGGCGGCCACGGCGCCGGCGGCCGCAGGCGAGATCAGCTGGATCGCGCCGTTCCACTATGCGTGTCTCGGTCCCCCGGTTGGCCCGGACGGCCTCGACTACCAAGCGATCGTCATCGCGGCATACAACGCGGTCGGTCAATCGATCTTCGCGATCGCGGATCCGGGCGACTGGTGGCGCTTCCCGGAGGACCCGAACGTCGTGATCTGCTGAGCCCCCTCCCGCGGCCGCTGCCCGATCCACTGGCACCGTCCGCCGGCGTGGGGTCTGGCGCGCCCCGGGCGGTCCTGAAGCGCGGCAGACTCAATTAGCCGATGCGCTCGACTGGAACGCCGCAGCCGGCCGGGTTGCCACGGCCCCGTCGGACACTCGCCGCATGGGAGAACCCCATCACGGCGTCGTGATGTTGGCGCCCCCGGACGGGCGCGGGGCTCTAACTGCAAGGCTGATTGCCTATGCCTGAACCTGGCCCCGGACGCCGGGGCGCGTCCCATCCCGGCTAGCCGGAGCGGAGCGCCTCGGCCACTACCCTCGAACGAGGTGGATGATCGCCTCGTCGGTCATCGCTTCCTCGTCCTCCTCCTCCTCGCCTTCGGCGGGAGGGAGGATCGCGATCTCGCGGAAGGCCTCGATGATCTCGGCATCGGTCATCTCATCCTCCCGACTCTTCAGGTCATCTACTGCCGTACGCTTGGCGCGGCGCCACCGCCTTTCCGCCGTGGATGGCGTGGCCTCCGGGGCCGACGTGCGCTCTTCGCTCATGGTGCTCGTGACTCCTGCGGGTCCAGCAAGCATGCGCGCGAGCGCTCGAGGTCACAAGGTGACCGCTGCCCCCCGGACACCCGTGCACGTCCCACCCGCGAATGGAGCGGAGCGCCCGGTGCGGAGCCGGTCGCTCGATCCCTGGGCTGGCCGGGCGCATGGGCCGCCGGTCAGAGCCTCCCGCTGGGTACGATGACGCGGCCGGGGGGTGCGCCAGAGCTGGAGGTCGTCGCGGACGGGCGAGCGTGCGCCCCGGACGCCCCGCGTCGAGCTGGCCGCCTCTGCCCTTCTGAGACGGCGGGATCGTCCAGAGGCCGCGGCGCGGCAGGCGCGGCCTCTTGTGTGTGGTAGGTGGCGAACTCCTGCCCCTAGACGTGGACCGCGGCTTCGGCCTCCACGAGCGACTTGAACGTCGCCAGCGACTTGTCCCAGGACTCCGCGAACGACTTCTCGACGAAGAGCTTGTTCGCGGCGTCACCGATGAAGCCGAGCGGCATCTCGTACTCGCTCTCGATGGTGACGTCCGTGCCGCCCGCCGCCGGCTCGAAGCGCCCGCGCACCGTCCCGGTCCCGCTGCCGGTGCTCTTCACATCGAAAGACCGCGGCCGCTCGACTGCGGTGGCGCTCATGTGGCTTTCCATCTTGCGCCCGGCGAACGTCGAGGCGGTGGTCCAGCCGAGGCCGACGGTGCCGGGCGTGCCCGTGATGTCCTTCACCTCGCTCGCCGGCACCATCCACTCCTGGAACCTCTCGGGGTTCGTGAACAGATCGAAGACCCGCTCCGGCGTCGCCTCGACGTGGATCGTCCTGCTGATGTGACCCATGACTGCGCCTCCCCAGAAGGACCGGGGTGGGTCGGTCTCGCCAGTGGCTCGGCGCGGTCCCGGCGGCCAGGGTTTGGGCCGCGTGTCAGAGCCTCCCGCCAACAGGTCAGCGTGGACGTGCATCGCGGATCTGGCGAGAGGCAAACGGCCCCTGGACGCCCGGTGCGCGTCCCATCCCGCGGACGGAGCGGAGCGCGTGGTGCGGGGCCGAGGGCCGGGCGAGAACCGGAGCGGCGGAACCGGCTCTCAGCTCTTAGGGAGCCGTCGCCCTAGGTGTCGCCACCGGGTCGCGAGGTAGACCTTCATGATGTGGCGGACCTGAGCCTCACTCAGGACGTCGTCCAGGCGCAGGGCATACTCCACCCGGGCCGCGGGAAACCCGGTGCTGCCGAGGCCTTGGCGGTCCAGCCCGTCGAGGCCGACTGCCATACCGAGGCCGTGCGCAAGCAGGTTGGCGGTACGCAGCGACGGGACCCTGACTCCGCGTATCAGGCGAGAGATCGTCGAGTGGTCGACGCCGGACTTCTGGGCCAGCTGGCGCTGTGTCAGCTTCCTTGCCTGGAGCTGGGCGTTGAGCCATTGGCCGAAGATGGGGCCGCCGAACCCCGTCGAACTCATTCCGGAATCCGCGACCACCGGCGGCGTCTGGCGCTCGGTCATGGTGCCCGGACCCCCGATCTCTGCACGAGGCACGTGTGCTGTCCGTTACGACCCGGCCGGGCCTCACTTGCCGGCTCGGAGGTGCCCTTGCCTGGGGACTTGTGCTAGTAACAACGGGGGCGACGGACGGCCGTTAGGGGAAGGCAGGTCCCCAGCACGGTGTCCACGGTGAGGTTGAGCACGCGGCGGGCGCACGGGCGCGCTTCGGTGGGGCCCCGTGAATCTCACGGTTCGCAGGTCCAGAAGGCAGGCCCCGACGATCGGTGCGCGTCCCACTCACGCGAGGAGAGCGGAGGGCCCGGTGCGGAGCCGGGGCCGGCGGGTGCTAGACGGGCGACCCGAGACGGTTGAGGATGATCGTCACGGCCATCCCAGCGAGTGTTGCCAGGGCCAGGACGGGAACGAGGAAGAGCACGAAGAAGCTCACACTCGTGGCGCCTGCGAGTAGGTCCATTGGTCCCCCGAGGACGAGGATGCTGAAGGTGGAAGCATCAGCATCCGGGAGTCGACTCTGAGAGTGCCAGTTGTCACCACTAATTGGGGCACATTGATGCCGCGCACGAAGCAAGCCGTGGACGCCCCTCGCCTGCCCATCTTCCGAGGAGGGCCGAGCGCCCGGTGCGGAGCCGGGAGCCCCGTCAGAGCGGGCCATGACTTGCCAGCGCTCGATGCTCACCGCCGTCGGGATCACCAGGCCTGACGAGCTACGAGGTGACGTCCTTGGCAAGTCCGGTGCCGTCGGCCTCGGGGACGAGCAGCACCTCGGGAAGCCGGACGTCGCGCGAGGCGGGGGCGATCCAGTCGGTCAGCAGCCGGTTGACGAGCAGGGTGTCCCACCGGGCGATCTTCCGGCCGTCGGGCACGTCCCATTCGATCGTGGCTTCGGTGAGCGGAACCATGGTCTGCCGACTCCGAAAGCTGGCGAGCGGGTCGGTGCCCGGGACCACGTGGATGTTGCCCTTGACGTCGTAGGGCCCGAGTCGCAGCTCGACCGGGATCGGGAGCGTCCGGGTCCGGCGCTTCGGATCGCCCCGGGGACCCGTGACGCCCACGGCGCAGATCTCCTCGCGCGCGATGACGGCCGAGCGGAGTCCGGGTCCATGCCCGCCGGCGATGTTCTGGAGGTACGTGTCGACGAACTCGAGGGCCTCATGCTCGTTCATGAGATCGGTCACCCGTTCGGCCGAAAGGGACAGGTGGCTGAATGCGAGGGAGCCGACCGTGTACAGGGTCAGCCTCACGACGTGAACCGGCGGCGGATCGGGCGGCGCGTGCCGGAGGAAGACCCGCCGCGGCGCCCTCAGGTTCGTGCGCATCGACATGCGCTCGACCGTAGGCCCACCGGGCCCGCGCGGGAATGACTCGATGGTCCCGACGGGGGCGTCGAATGGGCCGGCCGGCTCCGGCGGGCAGTCTGGCGCGCCGCCGGCGGCCGCAGGGTCCTGGACGCCCCCCCCCGCCGGACGCCCGGTGTGCGTCGCATCCTCCGAGGGGAGCGGAGTGCCCGGTGCGGAGCCGGGGCCCGCGTGAAGGGTTCAAATGCCCCTCATCTCGCGCCCGCTGGCAGCGTAGCCTCGACGCACATCGACCGGAGCGTGACAAGGCGATGACGGGGCCGAGCAGTCGGCGTTGCCCCCGGTGCGAGGCCGCGAACCCCGCCGGCCACGCATTCTGTGGGAGCTGCGGTCTTGAGTTGGGACCTGGGCCGGTGCCCTCTCCGCCGTCGCCCACGCCTGCGAAACCACCCTTTGAGCTCCGGCCGCGATACGTCTACGCGACCGCCGTCGTGACGGTTGTGGCCCTCTTATGCGTCGTGTGCGTACTGTGGCGCCCCCGGACGGACTCGGGCCCCCAACCGCAACGCAGCGTACTGGACTGGCGCGAACGAGAGCGGAATGCCCGCCGAGAATGCGCGGAAAGGCCCGCGAACGGCGGCCGCTCCAGATCCCATCACCGCCACGAAACAGCCAACGCCGGCGGCCATCACTACCGTGTTCGCCGTATTCCGGGGAGCCCACGTTGGGCTGCCATAGTCGCGGGGCAGGGCAGCAGTCGCGAAGCCATCCAACACCGCCTGGGTGGCAACGAGACCACAAGTGGCCGCAAGGGCACGGCTCTTGCCGGCAGTCACCGTCGCGCCGATCGCGAATGCCGCCATCAGGGCGTCGCCCGTGACACGGAGAGTGGTGACGAGAGGCCGGGTCGGTGCCCCCACGGCCGTCAGCTCGCTGATCGACTGCCGCATCGGGCGGTAGCCGGCTGCGCGCGCGATCGCGAGGAGGTCGGTGACCAGGAGCAGCACGGGGGCGGCGAGACCGCATGCGAGAAGTGGACGGACAGGCGACATCACGGGCACCTTCGGGTCGATCCCCGTGTTCCGCCACTCGTTCGCGGGGGCGGGATCTGCCGAAGGTCGCTTTCTGCCGCGGACGCAACCGCTGGGCGGACAAGAAGGTCGTCGCGCCGGGCAACGCGTGCGACCCTCTCGACGGGCGTCGCACGGGCCGCTGACTTCATCGTCGGCACCTGCGGTTCGGGCGGATGGCCTCTTGCCAACCCCTGACGCGGACACCACAGTCGACCAAGCGAGGTGGACGAATGGGTTCTGCAACATCGAACGGCTATCCGATCGTGATCCATGAAATCGACGGGTGCATGTCCGTGCACGCCGCCTCGTTCGAGGCCATCCGCGCGGCGCTGCCGTCGCCGGCCCTGCACCCGCTGCGGCTGCCCGATGGGCGAGCGATGGTAGCGATCTCGCTCTACGAGAAGCGAGCAGCGACTGCCACCACCCCAACCGGCACCGTGCCAATGCCCCCATACGCGGAACTGCCGGTGACGGCGATCGTGACGCGACGCCCGCTATCGCGCGCGCTTGGTGCGATCGCGCTCGGCGGAAGCATCCTGGGCGCGAGCCCGGTGCGGCTCGGCGGCGTGGGATTGACGTGGCCGATGACCAGCGCGGCATGGGCAGAGGCCGGCCGCGCCTCGATGGGCTTGTCGATGTTCGTGGCCGACTTCGAGATCGATGTAGGCGAGCACGAATGGCGGGTCACCGTGTCGGAGGACGGCCGCCTAATCGCGAGACTCACCCTCCGTGCAGGCGGCACTCTTGGTGTGGACCGCATGATGCAGTCGACCTACGGGGCGACCGACGGCCGGCTCGCGAGCGCACGCATCGACAGCGAATTCGTTCGTCGACGGCGGCTCCGAGGCGGTGCGACGCTCGAGCTCGGGGCGGATCATCCCGTCGCGAGCCGGCTGCGGGCGCTCGAGCTGTCGCCTGTCGGCATCGGCTCCTGGACCTACCTCGGGGGTCGGGCTGTCCTTCACGCTCCAGCTACGCTGGTTGCACCCGCCAGCCCGGTGCCAGGTCACCCCGGCCGGGATGTGCCCCTGGGCAAGTACCTGGTCCGCCAGCCCGGGACCGGCTGGATGGACTGGTACGGCGCGTCAGCGTGGGAGATGGGCTCGCTGCTGCCGACGAGATAGACGCTGACGCAACTCTGATCGGCACCACACAAAAGCGCCGATTCCGCCGCGCAAGGGCACGTCTTGATCTTGCGGCCTGCCGAAGCAGGCGAAGCACGTCTCCTGTTGGTCATGCCTCGGGCAGATGACACCGTGACCAGCTGGGCGCCGTGAACACCTAGCACCGGGCCTCCCTTGACGGATGCGCGCGGCCACCCACGATCAGGGGTTCGGGCGGTGCTGGCGCCCCTGGACGGACTCGAACCGCCGACAGCAACGCAGTGCCCTGGACTGGTATCTCGAGGTCGGGTAGTCCGCTCCCCTACCCTGCCCGCACGATGTGCTGGTCGGGGCGAGAGGCATAGCCCCGCGACCACCGACCTTCCCATCACGATGCGGCTCGCCGAGCCGCCGGAGCCCTTCGACTGGCTGCGGAGCGCATGACGGGACGGTCGTCGCGCACCGCCGAACGTGCCACCGACCGTGAGGTCGGCGTGGTCGCAGCCGTCCTGGTCGCCGGGTCGGAGAAGGCGGCCGCCCACCGCCTCGGCCTGTCGCACTCGACCGTCAAGCACCACCTGGCGAACGCGCGGTCGAAGGTGGGGGCGGCGACGACGGCGCAGCTGGTGTGGATCCTGGCCGAGCGGTTGCCGGAGCCTGGGGGCGCTGCGGATCCTGGCGCATGGCGCGACCAGCCGACAGATCGGCGCTCCCGGGGCGCGAACTCTGGGCCGCGGCGGGCGAGTGGTACAGTGCGGCGGTGAGCCCTTCGGAACAGATCACCGCCTACGTTGACGCCCTCTCCGGTTGGCAGCGCGACCTCGTCAGCCGGTTGCGCGAGCTCATCCACCAGGCGGATGCAGGGATCGTCGAAGAGTGGAAGTGGGACACGCCCGTGTTCTCGCATGCCGGCCAGGTGTGCGCTATCGGCGTGTTCAAGGACCACGTGAAGCTCAACTTCTTCAAGGGCGCCAGCATCCCGGATCCTGACGGCCTGTTCAACGCCGGCTTGGAGGCCAAGACGAGCCGAGCCATCGACGTCACTGAGACCGACCGCGTCGACGAGGCCGCCCTGAAGCGATTGATCACCGCAGCCGTGACGCGCAACGTCGGAAACCCTTGACGACGGGTTGAAGGTCGCGTCGCGCCCACCCAGCCGAGCGCGCCACCGACCGTGAGGTCGGCGTCGTCGCCGCGGTCCTCGCCGCCGGGTCGGAGAAGGCGGCCGCCCACCGCCTCGGCCTGTCGCACTCGACCGTGAAGCACCACCTGGCGAACGCGCGGTCCAAGGTCGGGGCGACGACGACGGCGCAGCTCGTCTGGATCCTGGCGCCGCGGCTGCCGGAGCCCGAGGGCCGCGCTCCCCAGTGTGGCCCAACCGCATGAGTAGCGGCCCGCGCCGCGGGTCCATCTCAGGCCAAGGTCGCTTGCGGTCTGGCCTCCGGGCCGGAACCGATCTCTCCACGCGTAAGCTGATCCCCTTCACCGGGGATGACCCGTCGTCTACGATCAGTCCAGGACGAGGAGCTCGGCGATGTTCTGGACGTCGTGGCCGATTACGACGGCGCTGAGGGCATTGCCAGGTCGTCGCGGACCTCAAGGGGACCAGTGTGGCCATCTCCAGCGATGTGGTCGGTCACGGATCGACTCTGCTCGATCGCGCTGAGGCGATCGTCAGGCGGGCTGCTGGCATGCTTGCTCTCGGCGCCGCCGCACTGGCAGCGCCGGGCATCATCAACTCGACCCGAAGCGGGGGCCCGGCTGTCGGCCGCCCGGAACTGGTGTTCACACCAGCCCGACTTCTGCTCCTCACGCTCGGCTGGGTGGGAATGGTGGCGGTCGCCTGGCAACCCCTGCCAGTCCAGCCAAGTCCCCGCGTCCGCGTTGCCCTGCTGGTCGGCGGCCTCCTGGCCTATGTCAGCGGGTTCGCCTTCGCGATCGCGGGCCACGTTGCACTGGGCCGCAACTACCGCCCCTCGTCGACGATCGGGGTCGCCCTGGAGCCGGGGCATCAGCTCGTGACCCACGGACCCTATCGTCTAGTGCGTCATCCGATGTACCTAGGGCTCGCTCTCGCTGCCCTCGGTGCGCTGGCGGTCTACCGGACATGGTCGACGCTGCTGTTCGTGCTCCAGACCCCCGTGCTGGTCCGCCGCGCCCAGCGAGAGGACCAATTGCTAGCCCAGACCTACCGCGATACGTGGCAGCGCTATGCGGAGCGGGTGCCTGCTTGGCTGCCGACGGGATGGAGCCGGCTGTGACCCCAACACCCGGTCCCGTCCCAGTCCGACGACATGGCCCAATCGGCCAGCTGGTAACCGAGGCCCGCCGTCGCGACCCTTAGCGCATGACGGCGCGCTGGTTTGATCCAGGTCGACTCCCGGTTCCCCCACCGGGTACGTCCGCGCCGTCGACTACTCGGCGTTCGGGCTCAACCTCGCACCCGACCAGATTGGCGCGATCCTGGCGGTCACCGCGGTGGTCCTCGGGCTCATCACGCGCAGCAGGGTGAGCCCGGCGTGAGCCACTCCACGTGAGAGACGGGCACCTCCGCGGCTCGCTCCCGCGGACGCCGACAGCCCGCCAGGTCGACGTCCTCGCCGCCTTCGTCGCGGCTGGCGGGTCCGTGGCGGACGCGGCCGAGCGGGTGGGCGTCCGGCCGAGCACGGCGAAGCGTCACCTCGCCGATCTGCGCGCGCGGTCGGGGCTCACCACCGAGCAGCTGATCTACCGCGGACGTGCCGAAGGATGGCTGGTCGTGCCGGCCCTCGAGCCCGGGAGAGGCTGAGGTCAGACCTGGCTGGCGGCGGCCCTGCCGGATGATCTCGTGATTGTGACGCTCGCCATTGCCTCGGGGGTTGCCATATCTAACGGACTACGTTAGTATGCGCAACTCGGCCTTGCGTCACCACGGCCGAGTCCCGCGGAGCAGTCGCCCCGGCCCATCACCAGGAGTCATTCCGATGACCGACGCCACCGACCGTCCCGCGCATCGAGGACTTCCGGACCGACCTGGACGCGGCTGCCATCGCCGCCGGCGAGGCCGCGAACACCCGGTCGATCGCGATGCAGGCCTACCTGTCCGCCTTCCCGTCCTTCCTCCATCTCCGCCAGCTGTCGGAGTACCTCGCCGGCCGGCGGATGATGGCCCCGGGCGAACCTCCGTTGGGCGGCTGGTTCCTGATGCGGGCGCTGTCAACCCCGGAGGTGACCACGGTCTCCCCGAACGTGGACACGCTCTATGGCGGCGCGTACCTGCTGCTCCGCGAGCAGGGCCCGGTCGTCCTCCGGGTGCCGCGCCATCCGCGACCGCTACTACTCGGTCGCGCTGATGGACACCTCGTTCGACAACTTCGCGATCATCAGCCCGCGGACGGCGGGCGGCGACGGCGGTGACTGGCTCGTCGTGCCGCCGGGCTGGTCCGGCGCGGCGCCCGAGGCGTTCCGGGGCGTCATCGAGGCGACCGACGGGCAGCGTGTTCCTCGTGCAGCGCATCTACGTCCGCGATCCGTCGGAGGTCCCGACGCTCCACGCGCTCCAGGACGCGATCCGGCTCCTGCCCCTGGCCGGCTGGCCGGGCGGTGATGCCCGCTTCCCGGACGTCGACGTCTCCCGCTACGAGCTCCAGGGCGTGCGTGAGACGCGCGACCCGCTGCGCTTCTTCGAGCTGACGAACGCCTATCGCGCCGAGCGACCCGTCGCCGGCCTCGGAGGCGGGGCTGCGGGAGCTCTTCCGGTCCGCCGGGGTGGGTCCGGGGGCGGTGCTGCCGGACGACCCGGCGCTGCGCGCGGCGATCTGCCAGGGCGCCGCCGACGCGCAGGCCGCGATGAACGCCCGCCTGTCGCGCGGTGTGACGCGCGACGGCTGGCGGGTGCCGGACCCGCTCGCCGGACGGCCCGGACCGCACCTGCTCGATCGCGCGGCGACCCAGGCGAACGCGATGGGCGCGTTCGTCAACGAGGAGGCGATGTACTTCTTCGCCTACCGCGATCGAGACGGCGAGCTGCTGGACGGCCGCGGGCACTGGACGCTGACCTTCCCGGCCGGAGGTCTGCCGCCGCTCGGCGAGCACGGGTTCTGGTCGCTCACGATGTACGACGAGCGGAACTTGCTCGTGGCCAACCCGATCGACCGGTACATCATCCGGCCCGACACGCCGGGCCTGCAGTCACGACGCCGACGGCGGCCTGACGATCCACCTCGCGGCCGACCGTCCCGATGGCATCCCGGAGGGCAACTGGCTGCCGGCCGCCCGCGGCGCCTTCAACGTGGCCCTCCGGACGTACCTGCCGCAGGCCCCGATCCGGGACGGCTCGTGGTTCCCGCCCGGGATCGTGCCGGCGCCGGCGTCAGCCACCAACGCGAGATAACGCCGGCCATGACGGGCGCGGGGCCCCTCGGCGACCTCCCTGTCTGGGTGATGCTGCTGCTGATCCTCGCGCTCGCCCTGCTGGCGGCGGACGCTCGGCTTCCGTCTGGGCAGGCGATGGAGGCCCGAGCAGCCGGGTGAGGGCCGGTCCACGAGCGACACGATCACCGCGGCGGCCCTCGCGCTCATCGCCTTCTTCCTGGCCGTGCTCGTGGGCATGGCGGTGGACCGCTTCGACGGCCGCCGCGCGTTGGTGGCTGACGAGGCCAATGCGATCGGGACGACCTGGTTGCGCGCAGGCTACCTGCCCGACCCCTACCCAGCGGTCGTTCGAGGCGTCCTCGTCGACTACACCGGTCAGCGGCTGGACCTCGTCGATCCGGTCCGTCGCGAGGACGCCCTGGCCCGGTCCCAGGGAGCTCACGCGGGCGTTGTGGGCCCAGGCGGAGGACGTCACGCGCGCGAACCTCGATTCGCCATCCGTGGCGCTCTTCGACCAGGCGGTCAACGAGACGATCGACATCGGCGCCAGGCGTGCCATCGCGCTGGACACGTGGCAGCTGCCATGGACGGTGTGGCTGTCGGCCTATGTCCTGGCGTTCACGGGGATGGTGCTGGTGGGCTTCCACAACGGCGTCCGCGGCGACCGGAACCTGGTCCCCACGGCGTTGCTGGCGCTGATCTTCGCCATCGTGATGAGCCTCATCGTCGACCTCGACCGGCCGACCCAGGGGGTGCTCCAGGTGGGCCAGGATGCGCTGCTCGAGGTGCAGCGCCAGATCGGTGGCCCCTGACACGACCGGGCCGCTGAGTGATCAGCCGGTCGGCCTTGACTACCTAACGGAGACTGAAGCGTGAGTACGCAGGAGCACTGGATCCTCCCGTGGAGGGCAGTGACTGCTCGGCGGGCGTTCGTGTTCGGGTACGCGACGATCCTCGTCGAGCAGGTCCTGCACGACCCCGCGCTGGACCCGGCCTCGCCGAGTACAAGGGGCCGCTGAACACGTGGTCGCACTCGCGTCGACTCGCGGACCCGTCGGACCGGGCGATCGTCGCGCTGAACGTCGACACGCCGTACTCGTACTGCTGGCTGGACCTGCGCGCCGAGCCGATCGTGATCACGCTGCCGGCGTTCGACGCCGGCCGGTACATGTCGGCGATGCTCGTCGACCTGTACACGTACATCCTGGGCTACGTGTCGCCGCGCACCAACGGGACCGCCGGCGGCGCGTTCCTGGTCGCCGGTCCCGAGTGGGACGGGACGACGCCCGCGGGGATGCGCCGGCGTCTTCCGCTCCCCCACCGACGCTCGCCCTCGTCCTCCTTCGGACACAGCTGTTCGGCGACGCCGACATGCCCAACGTCGCCGCGCTGCAGGACGCGTGCCGCGTCGAGCCGCTGTCGGCGTGGCTGGGCGCCTCCGGTCCCACGCCGCCGGCCATGCCCGCGGTGATCCCGCCCGTTGACGTCCGCGCCGCGCCGACCCCCGCGTTCTTCGACGTCCTCGCCTGGATGCTCGCGTTCATGCCGCCGCTCCCCGGCGACGAGGCGTCACGGCCGGCTCTGCGCGAGCTCGGCATCGAGGCCGGGCCAGCCGCTTCGATCCCGGCGACGAGGCCCGTCGCGGCGCCATCCTCGCCGGCATGGGCCAGGGCCTGGCGGCCATGGCGGCCTTCGCCCGCACCGTCACCTCGTCGGGGCAGATCTTCGGCAGCCGCGAGTTCTTCGCAGGCGACGACACGCCGCGGGCCGTCGGGGCGATGCTGGGCATCCTGGGCAACGCCGCCGAGGAGTACCTCGGCATCGGCTGGCAGGCCGACGAGCTCGGCCGCCCGTTCACCGGCGAGCGCTCGTACACCATCCGCTTCGGCCCGCCCGAGGGCCTGCCGCCCGTGGACGCGTTCTGGTCGATCACGCTGTACGACGCCGAGCGGTTCCTGTACGCGAACCCCGTCAACCGCTACGTGGTCAACAGTCGCGGCCTCGCCGCCCTGGTCCGGGACGCCGACGGCGGCGTGACCATCCACGTCCAGCACGAGGCCCCCGCGCCCGCCCGGCTGCCCAACTGGCTGCCCTGCCCGGCGGGCCCCTTCGGCCTGACCTTCCGCACCTACCTCCCGCGCGTCGAGATCCGCAGCGGCGCATGGACCGCCCCGCCGGTCCGGCCCGACCAGCCCCACGAGGAGACCACGGTGACCGCCCCCGCCGCCGCGACGCCGCCCGCGCCCAGACGCCCGAGCAGCGGATCGCCCTGATCGCGGCCGCCGCCGCGCTGTCCGCGTGGGCCCTCGACACGGCCGGCGCCACGGTCGCGCTGCCGTCGATCCAGGCCGATCTCGGGATCTCGATCACCGCGAGCCAGTGGGTGATGAACCTCGCGTTCCTCTCGCTGGCCGGGCTCGTGACGCTCGGCGGGTGGCTGGGCGACCGCAAGGGCCGCGTGCCCATGTTCAGCGCCGGCCTGCTCATCTTCCTCGTCTCGGCAGCGCTCGCCGTCGCGTCGGGCCTCATGGGCTCATCCACGCTGCTGTTCGTGGCGCGGTTCATCGCCGGCGTCGGAGCCGCGCTGTTCGTGCCGGCGGGGACCGCGCTCCTCGTGGACGTCTTCCCGCCCGCCCAGCGTGGCGCCGCGACCGGCAAGGCGTTCGCGATCACGATGGGCATCACGGCCCTCGGGCCGATCATCGCCGGCCTCCTGGTGCAGGGCGCCGGCTGGGCGTGGGTCTTCGTGCCGGGGATGCTGACGGCCGTCATCGCGCTCGTCCAGCTGCGCCGCCTCGACCTGCCCAAGCGCGAGATCCCAGCGGACGCGCCGAAGCTCGACATCGTGGGCGCCGTGCTCCTGTTCCTCGCGGTCGCCACCCTCATCGATGGCTTCATGCAGGCGGGCGCCGACGGGCTCACGTCGCCGACGGTGCTCGGCGCCATCGGGTCCGGCCTCGTGATCGCCGCCATCTGGCTGATCTGGGAGGTCCGCCACCCGGCGCCCCTCGTCAATCCGCGCGTGGCGAAGAACCGCGCCGTTGCGCTCGCCCTCGTCGTGATCTTCGTCCGCTTCCTGCCGTCCACCCTGGGCGGCGTCTTCCTCGCCCGCTACGTGCAGGAGGTGCTGGGCTTCGCGCCGGGGATCACCGGCTTCGCGCTCCTCCCGGCCACCCTGTCCATGGTCGTGGTGTCGGGTGCGGCGGGCAAGCTGCTCGACCGCATGGGGATCCGGCGCCCGGTCGCCATCGCGATGGCCGCGCTGATCGGATCCGCCGCTCTGTACGCTGTGGGCTATGCCCAGCAGAGCTACCTGCTCCTCGCGATCGGCATGACGTTCGGTGGCGTCGGCCTCGCCTTCAGCAACACCGTCCAGCCCCACGCCATCGGCTCGGTGGCCCCGGAGCAGCGGGGCGGGATCGCCGGGCTGCTCCCGCTCGTGAGCCAGTTCGGGACGGCGATGTGGCTCGCCGTGCTGACGGCCGCGCTCGTCGCCATCGGAGGGACCGCCGACCCGGTCGCCGCCCAGGTGGACGCGCTCCCGATCATCGGCTGGGTCGTCGTCGGCGTGCTGGCCGTGACGACCGTGATCGCGCTTGCGCTCGCGCCCAAGGTCGGGCCCGTGGATCCGACGGTCCCGAAGGGGATCTGAGAACGGCCATGAGCCCGCCGCCCCGTGCCCACCATCCTGGGTCCGCCATGGACTGGCAAGCGCTGGCCACGTGGTCTGCGCGCCCGAGGACGAGCCGCCGTGGGGCGGAGACGCGAGAGCGGATCATCGCGGTCGCCGCAGACCTGTTCGCGGCACGCGGGATCGAGGCGGTGGCTCTGAGCGAGATCCTGGAGCGCGCCGGCCAGGCGAACGAGTCCGCGATCCACTACCACTTCGGCTCTCGCGAGGGCCTCCTCGTCGCGATCTTCCACGAGCGGTCGGCCGTCGAACCAGCGCGCGAGGAGCGGCTGCGTGAGCTCGAGGTGCGCGGCGATGCGGTCACGCTCGAGGAGGCGACAGCCGCGCTCGCCCTCCCGCTCCGGGAGGCGATGGCGACGAAGTGGGGCCGCGACTACGTCCGGCTGGCCGCGCAGGCGCTGCGTCATCTCCCGAACAAGGACCGCGTCCGCCCCGACGAGCCGACGTCGCGCCGCGCGCTCGAGCTCATGGAGCAGCGCCTGCTCGAGCTGCCCGAGGACATCCGGCACGAACGGCTCGGGGCCGCGATGACGCTCGTCACCGAGACCTGGTCCAGCCGCGCCGAAGAGATCGAGTCGGGCGTCGGGAGCAACCTCGATGACGACGCCTTCGAACGAAACCTGCTCGACATGATCCTCGGCATGCTGACGGCCCCGGTTCGCTGACCCGGGCGCCGCGACTCGCCCGATCAGTTCCTCGTCCCGCAGGCGTAGCACCGCGAGCGGATAGACCGCGCCAACCACCCGACCGACAATTCGCGGGTGAAGCTGTGCACGGTCTGTGGTGTCGTCACCAGCCGCGCGGGTAGCCGCTGCACCGAGCACGCCCGCCAGTCCAACCGCAGCCGGCACAACGCCCTCTACAGCACACGGGCTTGGCAGCGCCTGAGTGCCCGCGTGCTCCGCGCCTGGCGTGGCGAGCATGGCAACTGGTGTCCCGGGTACCGTCGGCCCGCCCACCGAGCCGCCGACCTGACCGTCGACCACGTCGTGCCGCTCGCCGCGGGCGGTGCGCCGTTCGACATCGCCAACACGCAGGTGCTGTGCCGCTCGTGCAACTCGACGAAGGGTGCGTCGACCGACGGGGGCGGGGTAGCCGATAGGCGAGACGGCAGAACGCTGACTGGCGCCCGGCGACCGTGTGCGCACGGCCGGGTTTCGCGAATTATCCCGGACCAGCCGGACGCTGCTGACCCGCGCCGTGTTGGCGTACGGGCGCCACACGGCGCCGGTGTGGCGTGATGAGTCCGACCGTGGCCAACCACGCGCCTGAATGTGGAAGGGCCCCGGGTTCGCGCCCGGGACCCGAGGCCGGGCTACGGCTAGCGACGGCGCGTCCCTGCTGCGCTCGGTGCAGCCGGCGCGGCGAGCCCGCCGTCCGACTGGCTGCTGTGCGGCTCGGGCGCCAGCCACTCGAGGTCGAACGGGGCGATCGCCTTCCGTTGCTGGTGCGCCCCCGGACGGACTCGAACCGCCGACGCAGGCCTTAGGACGGCCTCGCTCTATCCACTGAGCTACGGGGGCGTGGAACCCGATCGTACCCCACCCGACCAGGCGGGCCGCGCTCGGCGGATCCGCCGTGGCTCGCGGGAGCCGTCGGGCCGCTCACCGATACAATCCCCGGCGATGGACCCGGCGCGCACTCCCCTCCCCGATCTCGTGCTCTGGCGCTCCGATGGCTGTCACCTGTGCGAGGACACGGCAGTGCTCGTGGGCCAGTTGCTGGAGCAGCGCGCCGCGGCCGGTCGCGCCACGCCCCGGCTCGTGGTCCGCCGGATCGCCGAGGACCCCGCGGTCAGAGCGCGAGCTGTTCGAGCAGGTGCCGGTCCTCGAGGTCGCTGGCCGCCGCCTCCCGCTTGCCGTCCGGCTCGGCCCCATCCGCGCGTTCCTCGACGCGGCCTATCCCTGATGGCCGCCTCCGACGTCACCCTGCTCGTCGCCTTCTTCGCGGGGCTCCTCAGCTTCCTGTCGCCGTGCGTGCTGCCGCTCGTGCCGGCCTACATCGGCCAGCTCACGGTCGTCGCCGTCGTCGGCCGGGCAAACGCGATCCCGTCGCGCTGGCTCGCCGTCCGCCACGCCATCGCGTACGTGCTGGGCTTCGGGGCCGTCTTCACGATCCTCGGCATCACCGCGACCTTCGTGGGTGGGCCCCTCGCGGACTACCTGCCGGCCCTCCGCATGATCGGCGGCGTGCTCCTGATCGTGATGGGCCTCAACCTGGCGGGCATCCTGAAGATCCCTGCGCTCGACCGCACGTGGCGTCCGCTCGAGGCCGGCGCGGCGGGCGCGCTCGCGGAGACCACCGGCACGGTCGCGTTCGCGACGCCCGGCACGGAGAGCGGGGCCGCGCTCGGCGATCGGCTGGGCGGGCGCCTCGTGGGCGGCCGGGGCGGGATCATGGCCTCGTTCGGCCTCGGCGTCGTCTTCGCCATCGGCTGGACGCCGTGCATCGGCATCATCCTCGGCAGCATCCTCACCGTCGCGGCGTCATCGGGAACGACGTTGCAGGGCGGGCTGCTCCTCGTCGCCTACACGCTGGGCCTCGGGGTTCCGTTCATCCTCCTGGGAGTCGTCTACGACCGGGCGCCGGCGCTGGTGCGCCCGCTCGTGCGCCACGGACGCGAGGTCAGCTTCGTCGGCGGGATCCTCGTGGCCCTGATCGGCGTCTTCATGCTCATGGACTGGCTCAGCTGGTTCTCGCGCCTGGCCCCCGGGATCTAGCGCCGCGTGACCCCTCCCCACGCCGATCCGCCCGAAACCCGCCGCGGCATCGTCGGGCCGTTCACCGGCCGGCAGCTTGCGACTGGGCTCGTGGTCGTGCTCGCGGCAGCCCTCGTCCTCGTCGTGGCGACCCAGCCGCTCGTGACGCCCGGCGCCACCCCGGCGCCACCCGACCCGGCCGCCACGCAGTACCTGGTTGGCTCGGCCGGCGAAGGGCTGCGCGTGGGCGACGTGGCCCCGGAGCTGGAGATCGTCGGTCCCGACGGCAACCCCGCGCCCCTGGTCGACCTCGACGGAAACCCCGTCCGTCTCGTCGGATCTGCGCGGACAGCCGGTCTGGATCAACTTCTGGGCCAGCTGGTGCCCGCCCTGCCAGGCCGAGACGCCCACGATCCGCGACACCGCCGCGGCGTACGCGCCCCAGGGCCTGGAGGTCATCGGGATCAGCGTCCAGGAGGCGACCGAGGATGACGTACGGGCCTACGCCGAGAAGTACGGGCTCGGCTACACGGTCGCCGCCGACCTCGCCGGGGATGTCTTCCGGCGCTACCGCGTCTTCGGGCTCCCCACGCACTACTTCCTCGACGAGAACGGGGTCATCCGATCCATCGTCAACGGACCGGTGACGCCGGAGAGCGCGACATCGAACCTGGCGCTGATCGGGCTGGTGCCGCAGGCTGCCGCACCGGCCGCGTCCCCGGAACTCGCGCCGTAAGCGCGCGCTTTCCGTAAGCGCAGAACCGCCTAGGCCAGCGGCTGCCACACGAACCGGTCGCGCTCGGCGACGAGGCGGCCCACGGGGTGGCGCAGCTCGTGGGACAGGACGACCGTCCACCGCTCCTCGGCCGCTCGCGCGAAGAGCGTCGCCTTGCGGGCCACCGAGTCGAGCGGGAAGTCGTCGAAGGACGGGATCCAGCGCGGGTTTGCCGACCAGGGGCGCATCGCGATGTCCCCGAAGAACGCCAGCGTGGCCCCCGCGGCCCGGACCACCACCGCCTGGTGTCCGGCCGTGTGGCCGCCGGTCGGCACGACCGACACGCCCGGCAGCAGCTCCGACCCCGCCGTCCGCGGCACCCTCGTGGCCCCACGAGCGGACAAGGCGCAGCTCCGGCTGGTCATAGGAGGCCACGATCCTCGGGTTGTCCGAGAGGGCCATCTCCCACTCCGACCGCTGGGCGACGATCCGCGCCCGCGGGAACGCACGCGACCCGTCCGCGCGGAGGAGGCCGCCCGCGTGGTCATAGTGCAGGTGGCTCAGCGCGACGATGTCGACGGTCGTCGGGTCGAAGCCGGCCCGCTCGAGGGTCGGGACGATGGGCTCCCCACCCAGGCCCCGCCACGCTCGGCCGCGCTCGTCGAGGCGCTCCCCGATCCCCGTCTCCACGAGAACCCGGCCGGCGGGCGTCTCCACGAGAAGGCAGTTCAGCGCCTGCAGGAGCCGGTGCTGGTCGTCGAGCTCCTCGTCGACGAGCTTCCCCCACAGGACGCGCGGCGCCGGGCCGAAGATCGCCCCGGCGTCCGAGCGGAACGTGCCGGCCTGGACGAGCGCGACCCTCGTTCCCCCGCCGAGGTCGGCCGACCAGTGGACCGCGTCGTTGATCGCCACGACGGTCAGCCCTTCCCGGGCGTCCGGCGCCGCGCGTCGAAGTCGCGGTGGAAGGCCGACGCCGTCGGCTGGCTCTGGCCCTGGTACTTCGAGCCGAGCTCGACGGTCCCGTACGGCCGCTCGACCGGGCTCGACATCCGGAAGAAGCTGATCTGCCCGATCCGCATGCCGGCGTACAGGGCGATGGGCAGGTTGGCCACGTTGCTCAGCTCGAGCGTCAGCGTTCCCTTCCAGCCGGGATCGACATAGCCGGCCGTGGAGTGGATCAGGAGGCCCAGGCGGCCAAGACTCGACTTACCTTCCAGCCTGGCCACGAGGTCGGTGGGGAGCTCCACCCATTCGATCGTCTGGCCGAGGACGAACTCGCCGGGGTGGAGGATGAACGGCTCGTCGTCGCGCACGGCCAGCAGCTCGGTCAGGTCCGGCTGGGCCTCGCGCGGGTCGATGAACGCATAGCGGTTGTTGCGAAAGACCCGGAAGCTGCGGTCGAGGTGGAGGTCGACCGACGAGGGCTGGAGATCGGCCGGGTCGTAGGGCTCGATGCGGATCCGGCCGGCCTCGAGCTCGGCCCGGATGTCGCGATCGGCGAGGACGGTCATGGCCGCGCGGCCCCGGGGACCGGCTCCCGCTCGGCGTAGAGCGAGTCGACCTCCCGCTTGAGGGTCTCGAGATCCTCGAACGACTGGTAGACGCTCGCGAAGCGGATGTAGGCGATCTGGTCGAGCGCCCGCAGCTGCTCCATCGCCAGCTCGCCGATCCGCGACGATTTCGACCTCGGTGGCGCCCGCGGCCCGGAGGATCGCCTCGATCGCGTCGGCGGCCCGGTCGGCGGAGCCGTCGGGTACCGGGCGGCGGGTCAGGGACTTGCGGATGCCCGCCGCGAGCTTGTCGCGGTCGAAGTCCTGGCGTACGCCGTCACGCTTGACCACGACGAGGCGGGCCACCTCCATCCGCTCGTAGGTCGTGAACCGCGCCCCGCACGAGACGCACTCGCGGCGTCGGCGGATCGTGGCCGCGTCCTCGAGATCCCGCGAGTCCACGACCCGCGTGTCGCGCTCCTCGCACGTCGGACAGCGCATTCCGTCCTCCCGCCGCAGGTACCACTAGATGTTGTGTCCTCGGCGGACGATACCACGACATACGGTGGTTCGAGGCTGCCTCGCGTGTCCCGGACGGTGCCCCTCAACCGGCCTTCGGCCGGTGGCTATACCAGCCGCCCGCTTCGGCCCGACCCTGGCGGAGACCCTCGGCGAGCGATGCCAGCGCCTCTCGCGCGTGGAGGAGGTTCAGGTAGCCGCGCTTGATCGAGGTCTCGCCCTCGAGCTCGCGCGGCCGGCCGGACTCCACGCCGAGCAGCACGCAGCCGTGGCGAACGGTCTCGACGGCCCGCCCGGCGCGGTCGAGCTCCTCGGCGATGCGCGTGGCCGTTTGCGCCAGCGCGGCCGGCGGAACGAGCGCGTCGGCCTCCACGCGGAGCGCGTCGAGGGCCTCGATGAGATCCGGCAGCGCGTCGTCGAGCGTGTTCGGGGCGTCGGTGCGGCGGCGCACGCGATCAATTCGTTCCGCGCCGGAGGTGATCGTGGCAGCCGCTCGCTCCGCAAGCGCCGCCCCGTCGCTGCGGAATGCATCGTCCGTCCGGGTGACGGCCACGACCCGCGCAGCCCGGCGCAGCACGGACGCGAAGGCGATCACCAGGGCGACGAAGAGCGCCAGCGACGCAACGACGAGGGCCTCGGGCACGGTCCGCGGTCCCTCAGGTTGCCCTGGCTCGGAGGGCCGCGACGACCGCGGGAACGATCTCGAACAGGTCCCCCACCACGTAGAGATCGGCGTGCTCGGCGAGCGGCGCATCCGGGTCGCGGTTGATCGCGATGATCGTCTCGGCGTCCTGCATGCCCACCCGGTGCTGGATCGCGCCCGAGACGCCGACCCCGACGTAGACAGAGGGGCGGACGGTCTTGCCCGTCTGGCCGACCTGGATGGCAAAGGGCAGCCAGCCCGCGTCGACGGCGGCCCGCGTTGCCGCCACCGCCCCGCCGAGCGCGCCGGCCAGCTCCCCCAGGAGGGCCACGCCATCGGGACCGCCAAGGCCGCGGCCCCCGGTCACGACGATCGGCGCCTCCTCGATGCTCGCCAGGCGCGTCGTGGCCTCGGCGCGCCCGACGACGCGCACGCCCGTCGCAGGCACCGCCGGCATCGAGACCTCCTCGATCGTGCCGGCGGCATCCCCCGGTGCGGCCGTCACGGCCCCCGGGCGCAGCGTGACGATCCCGCGCCCATCGGCGAACGCCGAGGTCGTGAGGGCGCGGCCACCCAGCACGCTCATCTCGACGCGCGGTCCCGCCGGGGCGCCATCCGCTCCCCCACTCCAGGCCAGGCCGGTCGCGTTGCCCAGCACGCCTCGCCCCAGGCGGGCCGCCAGGATTCCGGCCGTCTCGCGGCCCTCCGGCGTGGCCCCGACGAGCAGGATGTCCGGATCCTCGGCGCCGGCGACGGTCGCGATGGCACCGGCGATGGTCACGCTGGACCCGGCCATCTCGGCGGGCATGCGGACGACGACCACCCGGGCAATGAACGAGGCAAGCGCAGAGGCGGCCGCGTCGGGATCGCCCGCGGCGATGATCGCCGCCGACGAGGTGCCCGCGGCGGTTGCGAGGGTGCGGGCGGCAGTGGCAGCCTCCAGCGAGAGCCGGGTCGGCAGCCCGTCGGGGCCAAGCTCGACCACCGCCCAGATCGGGCCGCTCACGACACGGCCCTCCGCTCCACGAGAAGCTCGACGATCTCGCGTGCGGCAACGTCGGGAGCCTCCCGCACGACGCGGCCGGTGGCGCGGGCGGCAGGGGGGCGCTGGGCGAGGACGACCGTGGTCGCCGACTCTCCGCCGATCGCGGCGCCGGCGAGCCCCAGGTCCGCGACAGTGCGCACGGCGATCTCCTTTGCCCGCGCGCCCATGATCCCCTTGAGCGTCGGGTAGCGCGGCTCGCCGAGCAGCTGCGTGCCGACGACCAGGGCCGGCAGAGGAGCCTCGACCGTCTCCTCGCCCGACCCGACGATCCGGCGGACCCGGATGACGCCTTCGCCCACCTCCTCGATGGCGGCCGCCCCGGAGACCAGGGGCAGGTCGAGCAGGGTCGCGATGCCCGCTCCGACGACGCCACCACCACCGTCGGCGCTGTCCGCGCCGGCGAGGACCAGGTCGAACTCGAGCGTCCGCAGGACGGCGGCCAGGACCTGCATCGTCGAGAGCGCGCAGGAGCCGGCAAGGAGATCGTCGGTGATGAGGACGGCGCGTGCAGCACCCATCGCGAGCCCCTTGCGCAGGGCGTCGCGCCCGTCGGCCGGCGCCATCGCGACCAGGGTCACGTCGGCACCGTGGGCGTCGACCAGGCGGAGCGCTGCCTCCAACGTGTACTCGTCAGACCCGTTGAGAACGGGGGCCGCGGCCGAGCGGTCCAGGCGCCCGTCGGGACGCAGCCGCTCCTGGCCGGTCGCGTCGGGGACCGGCTTGACGAGGACCACGATCCGCACGGGCAGGCTGCCTCCCTCTCGCGCCGGTGGGCACGCCGCCCCGGCCCGGCGTTCCCGAGTGTACACAGGGAGCCCCGCGGCGAAGCGCTCGCCGCGTCGCGCACCGCCGACGGTTGCCCCGGCCCGGGGCCTGCCAGGTTGCCTGGGGCCGGCCAGCCGCCGTGGCCTACTGCAGGACCGGAAGCTCCCGGCCGGACCGCCGCGCGCTGGGGCCGGGGGCTGCCACCGGGGCCAGGATCTCGGCCAGGTCCAGCGCGGTCACGCCTGCCTGGTTCGTCGGGTCTCCCGCGAGGCCGTCGCCCAGCATCGTCAGGCAGAACGGGCAGCCGACGGCCACCGCGTCCGCCCCGGTCGCGAGCGCCTGCCGGGCCCGCTCCGCGTTGATCCGCGTCCCGCGGCCCTCCTCCATCCACATCCGCCCGCCTCCCGCACCGCAGCAGAACGAGTCCCGGCCGTGGCGATCCATCTCGGTGAGCTCGAGCCCGTCGATCGCGCCCAGGACGTCCCGCGGGGCGTCGATCACGCCGTTGTAGCGGGCGAGGTAGCAGGCGTCGTGGAAGGTGACGCGCCGGGCCGCGGCTCCCTCCGGGCCCACGAGCGTGGCCAGGCGCCCGTCGCGGAGGAGATCGGCCAGGAAGACCGAGTGATGGATCACCTCGAAGGTCCCGCCCAGCTGGGGGTACTCGTTGGCGATCGTGTTGAAGCAGTGCGGGCAGGCGGTCACGATGCGCGGCGGCCCGTACGCCCGGAGGGTCTCGATGTTGCCCGCGGCAAGCAGCTGGAAGACGTACTCGTTGCCCATCCGGCGGGCCGGATCGCCGGTGCACGCCTCCTCCTGGCCGAGAACGGCGAAGGACACCCCGGCCGCGTCGAGACAGGTCGCGAACGCCCGCGCCACGCGCCGGCTGCGCTCGTCGAAGGCGGCTGCGCAGCCCACCCAGTAGAGCACCTCGAGCCGGTCGAGCTCGCCCGCCCGCGCGACGTCGGCGGCAACCGGCACGCTGAAGGGCAGCCCCTTCGTCCAGTCGAGGCGCGCGCTCCGCGGCTGGCCCCACGGGTTCTGGGCGGACTCCATGGCCCGGAACGCCGGCGTGAGCTCGGCCGGGAAGCGGCTCTCCTCGAGCACCAGGCTGCGCCGGATCCCGACGATCTTGTCGACGTGCTCGATGAGCACCGGGCAGGCCTCGACGCACGCCCCGCACGTGACGCAGTCCCAGACCGCCTCCTCCGAGATGACGCCCGGGACCAGCGGGATCGCCATCGTCGCCGGCGCCAGGCGGTCGTCGAGCTCCCCGCCGCGCGAGCGGACGTCCGGCGAGTTCGGGATCACCGGCAGCCCATGCTCCGCCGAATCGGCCACGCGGCGGATCCCCATCACGAGCTCCTTGGGGTTGAGCGGCTTGCCCGTGAAGTGCGCCGGGCACGCGTCCTGGCAGCGCCCGCATTCAGTGCACGTGAACCCGTCCAGCACGTCTTTCCAGGCCAGGTCGGCGAGGGTCCGCAGGCCGTAGGTCGCGTCTTCGGCCTCGAGGTCCATGGGCGGCAGCGCCCCGCGCGGCTCCAGCTTGCGCAGGTAGACGTTGAAGAAGCTGGTCACGACGTGGAGGTGCTTCGTCGTCGGGAGCCAGACGAGGAAGACCGCCACGAGGACGATGTGCGCCCACCAGTGGAGGGCGAACAGCAGCTCGAGGACGGCCGCGTCGACACCGGCCAGCTGCGCCCCGATGGCGTTCGTGATCACCGCCCCGGGGAGCGGCCCGTAGAGGGCGGCCTCGTAGGAGAGCGCCCCGAGCTCCGCGGCGACGATCCCGCCGATCAGCAGGAGGATCACGATGCCGGAACGACTCAGGGTCAGCCGCGCGGGCCGGAGGACGAGGCGCCGGGCCAGGGCGTAGGCCAGGGCACCCAGGGCTGCGACCGCGGCCACGTTGCGGGAGAAGAGGACCACTGCCCAGATGGCCCCGTCCAGCGGCGCGGACAGGATCAGCTCCACGACGCCGCCCGTCGCGGCGTTGGCCACGCCGACCGACAGGAAGACGAAGGCGGCGAAGATCGCGTAGTGCATGATCCCCGCCCGCCGGTCGTGGAACATCCGCGTCTGGACCAGGGCGTAGCGGACGAGCGCCGCGATCCGGCGGCGCACGCTGGCGAAGGGGCGGACCGGTCGGGCCGCCGCAAATACGCGGAGGTGGCGCGCCATGAGCAGGCCGAAGACGGCGAGCGCCCCGTAGAAGAGCGGGAAGACGAGCGGATACCACGGAACGTGGGCGAGCGACTCCGTCACCGCTCAGGCCCCGGGTTCGGGCCGGCCGTCGTGATCGAAGGGGCCGCCGAGCGTCTCGAGCGCGTGACCGAGCACCGGCTCGACCGAGGCAAGCGATTGCAGCGCCCCGCGCGGGCTGCCGGGCAGGTTGACGACCAGGCTTCGGCCCCGGACGCCAACCACCGCCCGGGAGAGGATCGCCATGGGCGTGGCGGCACGGCCGTCGGCCCGCATCGCTTCGGCCATGCCCGGGACCTCGTGGTCGATGACCGCGAGGGTGGCCTGGGGCGTCACGTCGCGCGGCGTCAGGCCGGTGCCGCCGGTCGTCACGACCAGGGGGTGGCGGGCGGTTCCGGCAATGAGCGCAGCCTCGATGAGGGCCTGCTCGTCGGGGACGATCCCCCGCTCCACGTCGAAGCCCAGCTCGGCCAGTCGCTCCGCCAGGCCGGCGCCCGTGACGTCCTCCCGGTCCCCGGCCGCCCCGCGATCCGAGACGGTCAGGACGAGCACGGTCGGGCGCCCGGCCATGCGCTCAGCCCCCGGGACGCTTGGCGGGGCGGCGCGTCCCGCCCGTCCGGGCCGCGCCACGGACGGCCCTTGGCTTCGCGGTGCGCGGCTTGGCCGCCTCCGACGGCTCGGTCGGCCGGTGCCACTCACCGGATGCCCCGCCGCTCTTGGACACCAGGCGGATCGAGCGGATCTCCACGCCGCGCTCGACGCCCTTGACCATGTCGTAGAGGGTCAGGGCGGCCACGCTGGCGGCAGTGAGCGCCTCCATCTCCACGCCGGTGGGCGCCAGGGTGGCTGCCTCGGCGCGGATCCTCAACGCCGACGCTCCGCGGTCGGGCGTGATCTGCACCACCACGTCGGTGAGCGGGAGCGGGTGGCAGAGCGGGATCAGCTCGGACGTCCGCTTCGCGCCCATGACGCCGGCCAGCTCGGCGACCATGAGCACGTCGCCCTTGGGCCCGCCGCCGTCGATCACGAGGGTCAGCGTCTCCTGCGAGCAGATCACCTCCGCCTCCGCCACGGCGCGGCGTGCCGTCGGCGGCTTGCCCGAGACGTCCACCATCCGCGGCCGGCCGCGGCGATCGACGTGGGTCAGGCGCCGGCGCTCCGTGCGAGGCTGGGAACGGTCGTCCATGGTTCCTCCGGGGCGTCGCGGCAGGTCACCGGGGCCGGTCACGGGCGGTCGAGCCCGCAGGATCCGACCGGCGCCCCGGCCGGAAGCGCCTCCGGCGATTCTGGCACGAAGGGGGCGTCGTCGGCAGCCGCGAGCGCCGTCGTCACGGGCGCGCTCCCGCGGTCGCCCCGCGGGATCGCGCTCGGGGCCGCGCCACCGCCCAGACGATGATCGCCAGGCCGACCACGACCACCGCGATCGCCACCGAGGTCTCGGTCCAGAACTGCTCGGGGAAGAGCTGCACGAGACGATCCGTCGCGGGATCGAACGTCCACGATCCCTGGGCGAAGAAGAGCTGGTGGAAGAGGGTGAACGCTCGGTCGAAGAACACCGCGAAGAACGACCCAACCGCGACCGCCGCGACGGCCAGGCCGCCCGCGCCCAGGGCGACGGCGCCCCGGAACCAGCGGGACCCACGGGACGCGACTCCGGCGACGAGGAGCACGAGCAGGGCAGCCAGCACGACCGCGTAGAAGGAGAGGACGACGCTGCGCACGTCGGCCATGTGTGCTCGTTCGCGCTCGTCGAAGACGGGTTGGCCGGCGACCTCCTGCCCGAACGAGCCCGGCCCGAGCCAGACCTCCATCACGATGTCGCGCGTGACGGCATCCACCTGCTCCGCCGTCCAGCCCGTGTAGGCCGCCGCGTCCGCACGCCCCTGGGCGAACGACACCCAGGCCGGGTTGAAGAAGAGCGCGATCGCGACCCCCGTGATGACGAGCGCGGTGGCGATCGCCACCGCGGCGGCCGCGAGACGACGCCCGATGCGCGACCCGTTTCCCGATCCGGCGGCGCTCACTCGTCCTCGAGCGTCCGGGCCTGCTCCCACCACGTCTCGATCATCAGGTCGCTCGGCGCCTCGACCTGGAGCCGGGTCGCGGCGCGGGCCAGGGCGACGCGGAAGCTTTCGAGGTCGACGGCGAGGAGGGACGAGATCCCCTCGAACCCCGCATACCGGAAGAGCTCGTGCTCCCGTGCGCCGAATCCTGCCAGGTTGAGCATCAGGGCCTCGTCGCGCCAGGCCAGGACGTCGTTCGTCGTGGCGACGACCTGGTCGGCCAGCGTCTGGCGACGCGCAGCCGACTCGGACACCTCCAGGAGCAGCCCTGTCGTGAAGATCCCCTGGTGGGACAGGCGCTGGAGGTGGATCGGCTCGATTCGCGTGAGCTCGGTGATCGGCGGCACGGCGAGGGGTTCCTCCCGGGTTGCTGGCGGCCGCCATTGTACGGTCCGGCTCGCCCGGACGACCCCGGATCGGCTACGCTGGCGAGAACCCAGCCGAAGGAGGCGCGAGACGTGAGCGACGAGCAGCTCGACCCGACCGGCGTCCACGAGCGTTTCGTCCGGCGGCGCCGAGTCCCAGGGACCGGCGGAGGACAGCCCCGTCACCGCGGCCGCGCCGCCGAGCCGCCGGGCGGCCCTCATGCGGTCCGGACTCATCGTCGGCGTCCTCGTCGTCGTGTTCGGCCTCATCATCCCGCAGTTCATCGACTACAACGACGTCATCGACGCGTTCAAGGCCCTCACGCTCGACCAGTTCCTCGTGATCACCGCGCTCGGCGCCCTTGCCTGGGTCGTCAGCGGCCTCATCTTCAGCGCCCTCATCGAGGGTCTTTCGTGGATCCGGGGTGCGATGTCGTGGCTCATCCTCGCGGGCATCGGGGCGAGCGTTCCCTTCGGCCCCTGGAACATGGGTGTCCTCTGGGTCGTGGTGCGCGGCTGGGGAGTCGGCAACGCCCCGGCGACGTCGGGGGTCGCCCTCTACGGCGTCATCAACATCCTGAGCCGGATGTTCCTGCCGCTCGTCGGGATCGTCGCCCTCGCGATCGGCGGTGACCTCGCCAGCGCCAAGAGCGCCGGGACCGCCTGGACGATCACGATCATCAGTGCGGTGGCCTTCGTGGTCGTGACCGGGCTCATCGTCGGGATCGTGCGCTCCGAGCGGATCGCCGACTGGATCGGCCGGACCGGCCAGCGGGCCACCGAGTGGGTGATGCGCCGGCTGAAGCGGACCGGCTCGCCGGACGTGGGCGGAGCGATCCACAAGTTCCGGGACCAGCTCGGCCTCGTCATCCGGCGGCGCGGCTTCGCCGCCCTGAGCATCGCCGTCCTCGCCCAGTTCGCCTGGGCCGCCGTCCTCGTGGTCTCGCTCCGCATCTGCGGCGTTCCGGCCGACGTGCTGTCTCCGAGCGTGGTCTTCGGCATCTACGCCCTGGTGATGTGCATCACGATCATCCCGCTCTCGCCGGGGGGCGCCGGCGTGTCGGAGATCCTGTTCATCTCGGCGTTCACGACGATCGCCGGGACCGGCTACGAAGCCGCGATCACGGCCGGGGTCTTCCTCTACCGGATGTACTTCTGGTTCGTGCCAATCCCGCTGGCGTGGATCCTGATGAAGGTCGCCCGGGGCGGAAAGCCGATCCTGCCGACGACGTCGGAGCTTCGCGACTACGCGAAGGGCGAGCCTGCCTGACGAAGGGCCGCCAACCGTCGGGTTCGGCGCACGGGAGCAGCGCGCCCGATCGCGCGCCGAACTGCGCTCGGACGTGGACCAAACCGCGCCGCGAGCCGGGAAGTCCGGCCCTTGCCGTGGGAGGGCGGCGGCGAGATGATCGCGGTGCCGGAGAAGCCCCGGCCAGGAGGTGCACGATGCTCGTAGCTGTCTGGCACCCCATCCCCTGCCCCGCGGGGATCAGGATGGCCTTCGCCACGCATCTCCATGGCCGCGACGCCGAGGTGACCGTCGCCGAAGGCGCGCACACCTGGCACTGGCGCGTACTCTCGCCCGCGGGCCACCTCCTCGCGGAGGGCGACGCCCCCGACCGTGACGCCGCCGAGCTGGCCGCCGAGAGCGAGGTCAGTTCGGTTCACCCGCCGACCGATCACCTGATCGACGAGCTGGTCGGCTGATCGCGTCCAGCACGAGGGGCACGAAGAGACCCGCGTCGGTCGAAGCTGGCGCGGGTCTCCGATGCCCGGGAAGCGATGTGTCAGTGCTTGACGGATCCCAGGTTCTGGCCCTTGCTCGCGTAGTAGCTCACGCAGTCGCCCTGGTTCCGGAAGTGGTTCCCGGCCTTGTCGACCGCGGTCTTCCAGCCGCCGGCCTTGCAGGCGGCGCCAGGCCCACCGCGGGTGCCGGCCGCGGCCTTCTCGGTCACGACGACGTTGTCCAGCGCGGGACCGTAGGCGCCCGTGGCAACACCGCTGGCGAACGACAGTGTCGTCGTCGCGCTCGTGGCCTTGAACGAGTACTGCTTCGCCTGCCACATCATGTTGCTGACGGTGTTCGCCGTTGACGGCCCTGTCGAACGTGTACGGCTGCGGCGTTGCGCCGGTTGCGCCCACCGTCAGCGCGTACACCGTCACCGGGCCGGCCGGGTTCGCGGACAGGGCGAACGTCACGACATAGGTCTTGCCGATCGTCGTCGCAAGGACCTGGCTGATCGCGCCGGGAGCAGCGCCATTCATGTCGACGCTCTTCGTGCCTGCGGCGGCCGTCCAGTACGTGCCGATCCAGTCGACGCTCCCGGTGGTGATGGTCCAGCCCGTGAGGGCGGTGGACCCAGCACTGAGCTGCACGTAGGAGCCCGGGTCGCCCGTGCCGGTCTCGAAGCTACCGTTGGTGGCGCCGGCAAATGCCGCCAGGGCGGAGCCGGCCAGCACGAGCGACGCCAGGACGGCGATCGATGCGCTGACAGTTGATCGTCTCTTCACAGATGGATCCTCCCCTCGATCTTCGGTGCGTCGGTCACTGCGGCGATCGGGCGCACTCTTACGGCGGCGTGGGCCGCGTGCAACTGTCCCCCGTTACCCCTGCACCATAGGCGGGACAGGCCGATTTGGCGAGGGGCAAACGGCCCGCAGCGGATGACCGGCGAGTGGGTCCGGGTGAGTGAGTGCTGGTTGCCGCGCCCTGGCGACGTCACATGGCGGTGCGACAAGGCACCGACCTGCCGAGGCCCTGGTGCGGGCGCCCACCCTCTCGGAGGGCGGAGGGCAGGGTCTCCTCGTGGGTCTCCTTCGGGATGTACCTGTCCCCGTCGACGGCCCCGACACGCCCGGGGCGCGGTCCATCCCGCGAACGGAGTTGGAGCGCCGGGGGCATGGCGAGAGGTAGGCCACGCAAACGATGGCCCCCCGGCAGGCGCCTCCGGGGGTCATTTCGTGCCCAGATGAGTGGTCGGGGTGCCGCGATTCGAACGCGGGACCTCCTGAACCCCATTCAGGTGCGCTACCAAGCTGCGCCACACCCCGACGGCCCGAAGGATAGCAGAGCGCCGCGCGGCACCTGCATCAGCGCTGGTCGACGCGGGCGTGGCTGGCGTGGGCTCCCACCTCCTCGGCCAGCCGCACCGGGTCCACGATCGCGACCTCGTCGCGCGAGATGTCGACGAGCCCCTCCTCGTGCAGGTGGTGCAGGTTGCGGGTCACGACCTCGCGCACCGACCCGATGGCGTCGGCGAGCTCCTGCTGGCTCGCGTGCACGACCAGGTGGGAGCCATCGCCGGCGGTCGCCAGCAGCAGCAGCTGGCGGACCAGGCGCTGGCGGACCGTGAGGAAGGCCTGCTCCGAGATGTCATCGAAGGCCCGTAGGAGCTGGCTCGTCAGCTCCTCTGCGCAGGCCCGCGCGACACCCGGGTCCGTGGCCAGCAGGTCGCGCAGAGTGTCAACTCGGAGGGCCACCACCAACGAGCTCGTCATCGCCTGGATGCTCTCGGGCGCCGGCCCGCCCACGACGAGTGCGAGGCCAGCCACGTCGCCGCTCCGGGCGTAGCGGACGGTCACCTGCCGCCCGTCGGCGGAGCTGAGGAAGACTCGGAGCAGCCCCTTGACGACGACGATGAGCCGCGGGCTCTCTTCGTCCCGGTAGACGAGCGCCCCCGCCGGGAGGTTGATCTTGATGGCCTCGGCAAGGAGGCGTCCGGCGGCCTCTCGAGGAAGGGCAAAGAGAAAGCCGCCTGCGAGCCCTGCGAGGGCGGGGTCGTCGAGCGCGGTGGTCGTTCGGTCCATCGTCCCGGCCGCAGGAGCGGCCGCCTGCGAGTTCTGTGATGACGATATGCCATTTCGGGACCGTGCCCAAGTGCCGGATGGGTCGAACCGCCGATGCGTACCGGGTTCGCCACGAGCGAGTGTGACCCGGGTCACACCGATCGGGCACCCACATCACTGACGCCCGTGGCCGGCCACCGCATGCTCACGGCGTGGTCGGAGATCCCGGAGGACCCGCGGCCCGACACAGAAGAAGGCAGGGTATGACCATGGTCGTCGCAGAGAAGATTGTCACGTCGGTCCACGCGGTGGACTATCGCATTGAGCGCCTGCCGATCCTGGAGCACCCCGAGGCTCACCTCGCGGAGCTTGTCGATCGGTTGAACGAGATGGGCAGGAAGGGCTGGCGCGTGGTCAGCGTCGACCTCACTCACCATCCGTCCTATTCGCCCGCGGCGCAGCCGAACGTCCCGCTGCCGGTGCTGCTGGAGAAGCCGGTGGGCATCGCCTCGCCGGTCGAGTACAGGGTCGAGCGCCTGCCGTTCCAGGAGCACCCGGAGGCGCACCTCTCCGAGCTGGAGGCTCGGCTCACCGAGCTGGGGAAGCAGGGCTGGTGCGTGGCGAGCGTCGACCTGACGCATCACCCCTCCTACTCGCCGGCGGCCCAGCCGAGCGCGGAGCTGCCCGTGCTGCTGGAGCGCGAGATGTGAGATCGGCCCGGCGTTCGCCGAAGCGCCACGCGAGGGCCCGGCTGCCGGTCGGGCCCTCGGCCTGTCGCGGCGCCGCGCGGTTCAGCGCTTGCCGGTGGGCGCGGTGCGCGCTCCCCCACTCCGCGGCGCGGGGCGCTTCCGCCGCGAGGGTCGCTCCGCGCCGCGGTTGCGGAAGACGAGCTTGATCGGTGTGCCGTTGAAGCCGAGCACGTCGCGGATCCGGTTCTCCAGGTAGCGCCGGTAGCTGAAGTGGATCAGCTCCGCGTCGTTGGCGAAGAAGATGAACGTCGGCGGCTCGATGGCCGCCTGGGTGGCGTAGTAGAGCCGCGGCCGGCGGTTCTTCGCGGCCGGGGGCACCTGCCGCGCCGTCGCTTCGGCGAGGAGCCGGTTGAGCTCCCCCGTGCCGATCCGCTTGCGACGTTCGCCCCACACGTCGACCGCCATCTCCAGCACCCGATCCACGCGCTGGCCGGTCTTCGCGCTGATGGAGACGACGGGGGCAAAGGACAGGAACGGGGTCTCCCGGCGGATCCAGGAGACGTACTGGTCGAAGGTGCGGTCGGTCTTGCCCTCGACGAGGTCCCACTTGTTGACCGCGATCACGAGACCCTTGCCGGCTTCGACCGTGTAGCCGGCGACGTGGGCGTCCTGGGCGGTGAGCCCCTCGACTGCGTCGATCACGAGCACCGTGACGTCGGCCCGGTCGATCGCCTTGAGGGCCCGCAGCGTCGAGTAGCGCTCGGCGGCCGGGCCGGAGGCGACCTTGCCCCGCCGGCGGATCCCCGCAGTGTCGACGAGGATGACCTCGCCCTGCCCGAACGCCAGGCTCGTGTCGAACGCGTCGCGGGTGGTCCCGGGGATGTCCGACACGATCGCCCGATCCTCGCCGAGAAGCGCGTTGAGGAGGCTCGACTTCCCGACGTTCGGGCGCCCGACGAACGCGATGGTCACCGGCCCCGGAAGCTCGCCGTCGTCGAAGGAGCCCTCGTCGGGCTCCAGGCCCTCGGCGAGCTCGTCGGCCACGAGGTCCGCCTCGCGATCTGCGGCCTCCTCGCGGGCCTTGCGGGCGAGCTCGGCCTCGCTCTCGGGCGGGAGCGCCACGACGATCTCGTCGAGAAGGTCCGCCACGCCGCGACCGTGAGCGGCGCTGATCGGCCAGGTCGCATCCCAGCCGAGCGCCCAGAACTCGGCTGCGTCGAGCTCCCGCTTGGCGTTGTCGGCCTTGTTGACCGCGACGAAGACCGGGGCCGTCGCTCGTCGGAGCGTCTCTGCCGCCTCCTGGTCGGCAGGCGTGAGGCCCGATGTCGCGTCCACGACGAAGACGATCACGTCGGCCTCGGCGATCGCGATCCGCGCCTGCTCCTGGACTCGCTCCTCGATGGCATCGCCCGGGGCTGCCTCGAGGCCGCCGGTGTCGACCACCAGGAAGCGGCGCCCGTTCCACTCGCCCTCGCCGTAGATGCGGTCGCGGGTGGTCCGGGCACGATCCTCGACGATGGCCGCGCGCCCGTCGCCGACGACCCGGTTGAAGAGCGTGCTCTTGCCGACGTTGGGGCGACCGACGATCGCGACGACCGGCAGGGATCCGCTACCGGTCATCCGGCAGCCGAGGCGGCCACGCCGGCGCCGCGCGGGAGCGAGCTGGTGCGGCCGGCCGGCGTGGCCGCCGCCCCGAGCGCCTCGAGAGCGCTCTCGTGCGCGCGTGCCCGCGCCTCGGGCGTGCCGGCTATCTCGAGAATCCGCTCGGCCACGAGCTGGAGGTCCTCGATGGGCGTCGAGGTGCCACCCGTGATGCCGACCAGCGCGGCGTCACCGAAGACCGTCGCGTCCGTGAGGTCCGCGGCGCGCTCGATCTGGAGGGTGGGCGTGCCTGCGATCTCGCAGAGGCGCGTGAGCTCCTTCGTGTTGGCGCTGCTGCGGCCGCCCACGACGACCATGAACTCCACCTCGCGAGCGGTGGCCACCGTGTCCTCCTGGCGCCGGATCGTGACGGGGCAGACCGTGTTGACGATCTTGAGCTCGTGGGCCAGGTTGACCATCCGGGCCGCGAGGCGCTCGAACTTCCAGGGCGGCTGGGTGGACTGCGTGATGAGGGCCATCCGCTTCCGGCGCGGAATGCGATCCCAGTCGTCCTCGTCGTCGACCACGATGGCGTCCGGGGCGAAGCCGAGGAGCCCGACGACCTCCGGGTGGTTCGGCGTTCCGAGCAGCACGATCGTGTAGCCGTCCTCGACGAGCTTCTGGAGCTCCCGCTGCTCGGAGATGACCCACGAACACGTGCCGTCGATGACGTCGAGGCCGCGCTCGGACGCGTCCCGCCGCACCTGGGGCGTCACGCCGTGGGCGCGGATCACGACGGTCGAGCCCTGGCGGGCCTCGTCGAGGGCCTTGATCGGTTGGACACCGCGGGCGTGGAGGCTGGCCACGACGCCCTCGTTGTGGACGACCTGGCCGAGGGTGTGGGTCACGCGACCGGCGTCGGCCGCTTCCTTCGCCTTGTCGACGGCCTCGCGGACGCCGTAGCAGAAGCCGGTGCGCTTCGCGATGCGGACGTCCTGGACCTTACCCATCGCCGGATTATTGCACGGATTCCGACGAAACCCGGTCGGCCGGGCCGGATCCGGCGCGGACGTGATCCGCCCGGGCCGGATGCCGATCCGACCAGGAGCGGCCCGTAGAAGCCGCGATGCCGTTCCGGGAGCAGCTCCGCGATGTGGAGCATGAGACGCGTGGTGACGTCCTCGAGCGACTCCTTCGTCCCGTCCGGGCCGATCCCCCGCTCGAGAAGAAACGGCTCGCCGATCCGCATCGAGACCCGTCCCCCGATGCGCCAGATCCTCGCGTCGCGCGGCCAGAACCGATCCGTGCCCGCCACGCCGATCGGCAGGATCGGGGCCCCACTGCGCAGGGCGAGAAGGGTGACGCCGTCCTTGGCCTGCTGGAGGGCCCCGGTCGGGCTCCGGGTGCCCTCGGGGAAGGTCCCCAGCACGCGGCCGTCCTCCAGGACCGCGCGGGCCAGCCGGAAGGCCTCCGTGTCGGCGGCGCCGCGTTGGATCCCGAACGCGCCGTTCTGGCGCATGAACCAGCCGGCCAGGGGCCAGTCGAGCGCCTCCGCCTTCGCCATCCAGTGCACCGGGCGCCCCAGGGCAGGAGTCAGCCAGCCCGAGACGAGCGGCGGGTCCCCGTTGCTGATGTGGTTGGTCGCGAGGATCAGCGGCCCCGCTCGTCGGGACATGCTCGAGCCCCCGGACCGTGACGCGGGTCGAGCAGCGAAAGAGGGTGCGCGCCACGAGCTGGCTCGCCCTGATGAACGGCGGCAGACGATCGGCCGGCAGGCTGAACGCGGATGCCTCGCTCGCGGAACGGGGCCGGCGGGGCGGTGCGTCCGTCATCTCGATCTCCCGGCCGGCGCTCGTCCGGCAGCGTCGTCCCCAGGTGCGCCGGTCGCCACGACGACGGCCAGCACGGCTGCCACGGTCTCCTCGAACGTGTTGCCGTCCGTGCGGACGTGGATCGCGTCGTCAGCCGCGCGGGACGGCGAGACGTCGCGCGACCCGTCGGCCAGGTCGCGGCGCCGCAGATCATCGAGGATGGCGAGACCGGTCGGCGAGGCCGGGTCGATTCCACGCTCCCGGGCGCGGCGCGCGGCGCGCTCCTCGGCCGAGGCGTCCAGCCAGATCTTCACGTCGGCGTCAGGCAGGACGACGGTCCCGATGTCGCGCCCCGCGACGACGATGCCGCCCGCCGCCGCGATCGCGCGCTGGCGGCCCAGGAGAGCGGCCCGCACCTCGGGCTGGCGCGCGACCGCCGACACGGCGCGGTCCACGCGAGGCGTGCGGATCCGGTCGGCAACGTCCTGGCCGGCGACCAGCACCCGAGAGAGGCGGCCCGCGTCGTCAGGCCCCAGGTCGATCTCGTCGGCGAGGCGCGCGACCGCCGGCCCATCCTCGGGGCGGAGCCCGCGCTCCAGGCAGAGCCAGGTCAGCGCCCGGTAGAGCAGCCCGGTGTCCAGGAAGCGCGCGCCGAGGGTCGCAGCCACGGCAGCGCCGACGCTGCTCTTCCCGGACGAGCCCGGCCCGTCGAGGGCGACGATGGGACCGCGTTCGCGCATGGCGGCCAGCCTACCAGCCGAACGAGGGGTCGGCGTGGACGGCGCGCCCCTCCGACAGCGTGAGCAGGACACGCGCGTCGCCGATCTCGCCGGCACCACGGTCGAACAGGTCGCGATCGAGGACCACGAGGTCGGCCAGCTTGCCCGCGCTCCAGGGTGCCGCGTGTCCTCGTCCAGGCCGTTGGCCCAGGCGGCGCCGATGGTGAAGGCGCCCAGCGCGCTGGCCAGCTCCAGCCGCTCCTCCGGCAGGAACGGCGGCTCGATCCCCCGACTCTCCGGTGCGACGCGATTCACGGCCACCTCCAGCTCCTGGAGGACGTCCGGCGTGGAGACGGACCAGTCGCTGCCCCCGACGAGGCGGGCGCCGGCGCGCTCGAGGCTCCGGAACGGGTACTGCCAGGCGCTCCGCTCAGGGCCGAGGAACGGGATGGTGAGATCCCGCATCTGGGCCTCGTAGACGGCCCAGAGCGGCTGCATGTTGGCGCCGACCCCGAGCGCGGCGAACCGCGGAAGGTCGTCCGGGTGCACCACCTGGATGTGGGCGATGTGCGGACGCCGGTCGCGCGGGCTCGTTCACCCTGCGGACGGTCTCGACCGCGTCGAGCGCAGACCGGACGGCGCGGTCGCCGATCGCGTGGAAGTGGAGCTGGAATCCGGCCGCGTCGAGCGTGGGGGCAATCACGCGAGCCAGGCGCTCCGGGTCGATGAAGTCGATCCCGGTGTTGGCGGTGGCGTGACCCGCGGCGTCCAGGTACGGCTCCAGCAGGGCCCCGGTGAAGTTCTCGAGAACGCCGTCGAGCATCAGCTTGACGGTGGAGGCCCGCAGCCGGTCGAGGGTGGCGGTGCGGCGCGCATCCTCGAACCACGCGATCTGCTCGAGCCCCGCGTCCCGGTCCCACCAGAGGGACAGCGCGGTCCGCAGGGTGAGCGCACCGTCGGCTCGCGAGGGCGCGATAGGCGGGAAGGTGCTCGGCCGTCACCCATGCGTCGGTGATCGCCGTGATGCCGAAGCCGTGGAGGAGCGCCTGGGCCGCGAGGATCGCCTCTTCCCACCGGGCGGGCGTGAACGGCGGGATCAGGCGCCGGACGAGGTTGGCGGCGCCCTCGTGGAGCGTTCCCTGCGGGAACCCATCCTGCTCGCGCTCGATCCGCCCGTCGGGCGGGTCGGGAGTCGCGGCGTCGAGACCCGCCATCTCCAGCGCCCGCGAGCTGACCCACGCCCCGTGGCCGTCGCGGTTCTCGAGGAAGACAGGGCGCCCCGGGACGACCGCGTCCAGGTCGTGGCGCGACGGCGTCCCGCCGGGGAAGGCCGGCATCCCCCAGCCCCCGCCCACGATCCACGGCTCGTCGGGGTTGGCCGCCCCATAGGCGCGGATCCTGTCGAGATACGCAGCGCGGTCCCACGGAAGATCGTGGAGATCGCAGGTCAGGATCGCCCAGCCGCCGATCGGCGGGTGCACGTGGGCATCCTGGAAGCCGGGCAGCAGCGACCTCCCCTCGAGATCGACCACGCGCGTGGACGGTCCGGCGAGCGCGCGGAGCTCCACGTCCGATCCCACGGCCACGATCCGCCCACCTCGTACGGCGAGCGCGCTCGCGGTCGTCGGAACCGGCCCCATCGTCCACAGCGCGCCGTTGACGAAGAGCAGCTCGGCGGTGCCGTCCGGCGCCCTCGTGCCGTCCGGCGCCCTCGCGCCGTCCGGCGCCCTGCGCGCGCGCCCGGGACCGGCGGGGCGCCCGGGACCGGTGGGGCGCCCGTCGTCATGCCCCCCGTTCCGTCGCGCGGCCGCCCGGCTCGCCCCGGCGGGTGGCCGGGATCGGGGCGGGAGACCGCCAGGCGCCGCACCTCGGCCGAGGTGAGGCGGCGCGCCTGCCCGGCCGGGAGATCGAGGCGCAGCGTGCCGACGCGAACCCGCACGAGGCGGACCACCGGCGCGCCGACCGCCCCGAGCATCCGGCGGACCTGCCGCTTCCAGCCGTGGGCGAGGACGACCCGGTACCAGGTCAGCCCCGGCCGCGGCGGTGGGTCCACCTGGGCCGCGAGGAGCGCCGTCTCGGTGCGCGTCGCCGGGCGCAACGAGACGAGCCGGGCCAGCCCCTCCTCGAGCCGGATCCCGGCGGCCAGCGCCGCCCGCTGCTCGTCGTCGAGAGGGAGGGCCACCGCCACCGCGTACTCCCGCTCCACGCCGTGGCGCGGATGGAGGACCCGTTCAGTCCACGCGCCGTCGTTCGTGAGAACGAGGAGACCCTCCGAGTCGAGGTCGAGCCGCCCGACGGGGTAGAGGCGGGTTCCGCGCGGAACCAGGCCCGGCGGGACGAGGTCGAGGACGGTCCGAGCGGCGTGCCGGTCGGCGACGGTCGAGGTGACACCGGCCGGCTTGTGCAGCGCAAGATGGACCGGCGCCGGGGCGGCCGCCCCGATCGGGCGCCCGTCCACGGCCACGACCTGGAGCGCTGGGTCGGCCTTCTCGCCCAGGAGCGCCGTCCGGCCGTCCACGGTGACACGCCCGGCCTCGACGAGGGCGTCGGCTGCGCGGCGGCTGGCCACGCCGGCGGCCGCGAGCACCTTGCCCAGCCGCTCGGCCGGCATCAGGGCTCCCCGGCCGGACCCGCTTCGGTGTCGCGACCCGGGTCGGGCAGCTCCGTCGCGAGTGGCTCGGGCGTGACCAGGCGCTCGGCGACGGAAGCGTCGAGGAGCGGGAGGTCGTCGAGGCTGAGGAGCCCGAACCGTTCGAGGAACTCCACCGAGGTGCCATACAGGATGGGACGCCCCGGGGCGTCCGCCCGGCCGAGCTCCACGACGAGCCGGCGGTGGAGCAGGTTCCGCAGGGCATACTCGGCGTCCACGCCGCGAACCCGCTCGATGGCGGCCTTCGTCACGGGCTGGCGGTAGGCCACGATGGCAAGCGTCTCGAGGGTCGCGGCCGAGAGGCGCGTCGGCTCCCGCCCCACGTAGCGGCCGATCAGGAGCCCGGCCTCGGGCGCGGTGGCCAGGGCGACGCGGCTCCCGTCGACGAGGAGCCGGATCCCCCGGCCCGCCAGGGAGACCTCCAGGTCGCCCAGCCGGGCGTCGACCGTCTCCGTGGATGCGCCGGTCAGGGTCGCGAGCTCGCGCCGGCCGAGGGGCCGCTCGGCGACGAAGAGGAGCGCCTCGAGCATCGCCTCGCTGACTGCGTCGCCGGGCAGGTCGATCGCGGGCACGTCACCGGCGGGTTGACCGGCTCACGTCGGCGCGGTCGGCTCCCGGAAGCGCCTCCTCGGTCATGCGTCCTCCTCGTCCCGCCCGGCCGTCGTGGTCACCGGGGCAGCCGTTGGGGCGGCGGCCGGCTGCGCGCCGGGACTCCGCGGCATCGTCCGCACGATGATGGGACCCCACGGCGCGTCCTGCTCGACCAGCACCTCCCGGCGCTTGACCAGCTCCAGCATCGCCAGGAACGTCACGGCCACGACCACCCGGTCGCGGACCCCTTCCAGCAGCTCCTGGAGCACGACCGGGCCCGCGTTCCTGAGGGCCGCCCGGATCAGATCGGCGCGCTCGGCCATCGAGATCGTCCGCGGGATGGCCTCGGGCGGCAGGGTGGCGGCCGGGGCGACGGCCGCGAGCCGGTCGAGGGCGGCAACCAGGAGTGCCGGATCCAGGCGTGGCGGGAGCGGCTCGACCGCGCCAGCGCGGGCTGTCGCCAGGGCGACCGACGGCTCGCGGCGGACGGCCTGCCGGCCCGCCGCCGCGGGCGCGGCCAGCCGGTCGGCGGCGTCGCGGAAGGCCCGGTACGCGACGAGACGGGCGCGCAGCGCAGCCTCCGCGTCTGCGTCGTCGTCCAGCGGGACGGGCGCCTCGGGTGGGCGCGGGAGAAGCTCGCGGCTCTTGATGAGGATCAGCTGGCTCGCGACCGCGACGAACGCAGAGAGGTTCGCCATCCGATCGCCCGCGAGGTCCGGCCATGGCGTCGAGGTACGCCTCGGCCAGTGCCCCCAGGGGAACGGTCATCACGTCGAGGCGGCGCGCCTCGACGAGGGCCAGCAGCAGCCCCAGCGGACCCTCCCACTCCGGGAGGCGCACGTGCGTGGCATCCTCGGGCCGCCGGCGATCGGTGAAGGCGATCTCCGGCGCCTGGGGGCCGAGACCCGGCCGGCCGGCGACGGTCATCAGCTCGCCTCGTCGGCGGCGTGGAGCGCCAGGAGCAGCGCCTCGCCTCCCGCGGCGGCGTCGCCTCGGATCAGGGCCACCGACCGGGACGGGCATCCGACCGCCGCCGCCAGCTCCGCGGAGCGCTCGGCGTGGTCCCGGAGCCGCGCCATCGCGTCCGCGCCGCCCGGCAGCCGTGCGGCAAGTCCGTGGACCCACGGGCCGAGCAGCTCGCCGAGCGACCACGCGACCCGATGCCAGAGGCGGATGCTTCGACCCTTGCCCGCGTCGTGGAAGAGGCCGGCAAGGTGCGCGTCGGGATCGTCCACGCCCGCGTCCCGGAGCGCGGCGACCACGTCGAGGCCGTGCCGGCGATCTGCGGCGGGCATCGCGTCGAAGAGAGCCAGCTGGGCCGGCGTCAGCCACTCGGCCAGCGCCGCTCGCTCCACGGGTGAGACCCGCGCCGCGACGTGCCGACCGAGCTGGCGCGCCTTACGCGCCCACCAGGAAGCGAACGAGCCCATTGATCAGGTTCCCGAGGGGGTTCGGAAGGCCGGAGGCTTCCGGGAACGAGCGCTGGCAGGATCGCGAGGCCGATGAGCGCCATGAGGATCCAGCTCCCGTAGCGGTCCAGGAACACACCCACCCGCATCGCATACGGCGGCCGCAGAAGGCCGACCAGCACCGAGGCGCCGTCCAGGGGCGGGGCCGGAATGAGGTTGAAGACGAAGAGCGCAACGTTGATGACGAGGAAGGTCGCAACGACCTGGTAGGCGAACACGGCGGCGTCAGACGCAGCAACGTCGAACACGACGAACAGGCGGACCACGAGGGCGGCGAACAGCGCCATGACAAGGTTGGAGGCAGGGCCGGCCAGGGACACGAAGGCATGAGAGCGGCGGCCACCGCGGAGCATCGCGGGATTGACCGGGGTGGGCTTCGCCCACCCGATCGGGAGGCCTGCGGCGAGGGTCGAGATGACCAGCATCATTCCCCCGGCCGGGTCGAAGTGGGATCGCGGATCGAGAGTGACGCGGCCGAAGAGCTTCGCAGTCCCGTCGCCGTAGTGGAGTGCCGTCCGCGCGTGGGCGTACTCGTGGATCGGGAAGCCGATGAGCAGGAAGACGGCGGCAGCGATGATGCGCGGGATCAGCTGCTCGAGCTCGGTCGTGAGCACACGAACCTCAGTGCGGCGAACGGGGCCCGCGTATGGTACCGCGCCGGCCCGGCCGGGCCGGATCGGCAGTCACCCGGGTCGGCGCCGGAGGACCCGGCCAGAAGCCAGGATGCCGACCCGCCTGGCTGCGCGCCTCACATCTGGTCGAGCAGCTCCGCCTTCTTGGCCTCGTAGTCCTGCCCCGTGATGAGGCCGTCGTCGCGCAGCTTGGCGAGGCTGCGCAGCTTGTCGTCGGCGCTCGGGGCGGCCGGGGCGGCCGGCGTGGGTGGAGCGGGGACGGTCACCGGAGGCACGGGGGCGACGATGGGGGCGGCGGCGACGGCCGGGCCGGCTGCGCCGGCCGCCCGGACCGCCTCGGCGATGTGACGAGCGTCGGACTGCTCGAACTCCATCTTCTGGTCGAGCATCGCTCGCCGAAACTCGGCCGGGGAGCGCATCGTCTCGTAGACCAGGTCGGTCGAGTCGGAGGCGGTGGCCACCTTGAGCGTGCCGTATCCGAGCATCCGGCCCAGCGGCCCCTGCTCCATGATCACGTCGTTGATCTTCTCCAGCGCCGCGCCACTGGTCCGCTTGTTCAGCAGCCCGGCGACCTTCATGACCTTCTGGTTGGTGACGGCGTAGTCCTCGACCCACCACTGGATGTACGAGTAGCCGACCATCCCCACGCCCACGATGGTCAGCGCGATCGAGCCCCAGAACGCAAGCGTCCGCAGGACGCCAACGAGGCCCTCGGTGCCCATGGCCAGCTGCACCACGAAGAGCACAACACCCCCGACCAGGACGAGGACACCGGCGATCGTCCCGAAGATCGGCGCCATCCAGTGCTGCTTCGTCCGGTAGAGGATCTGCTCGTTGGTCGCCAGCAGCGACTCGGTGTAGCCCACGCCGTCTCCCTCGCTTCCGCTACGCCCGGGGATGCGCCCGAGCATACACCTCGCGAATCCGCTCGCCCGTGAGGTGCGTGTAGATCTGCGTCGTCGAGATACTCGCATGACCGAGCAACTCCTGTACGACGCGCAGGTCGGCTCCGCCCTCGAGGAGGTGCGTCGCGTAGGAGTGGCGGAGGGTGTGGGGCGAGACGTGAGCGCCCAGGCCGGCTGCGGCGGCCGCCTGCTTCACCGCCAACCAGGCGTGGTTCCGGCCGAGGCGCCGCCCACGATCGGACAGGAAGACTGGACCGCCGCGGGTCGTGCGCGCGCGATCGGCGGCGGCCAGCGCCGGGCGCCCGGTCCCGAGGTACCGGCGAAGCCATCCGACCGCCACGTCGCCAACCGGCACCACGCGCTCGCGGTCTCCTTTCCCCACGACGCGCACGCTCGCGCCGTCGAGGTCCAGGTCGTCCCCGTCGAGACCGAGCGCCTCGCTGACGCGGAGCCCGGCGGCATAGAGCAGCTCGAGGAGAGCCCGGTCGCGGAGCGCCCCGAGCGCCGACCGCGCAGCTGCCGAGCCCGCACCTTGCCCGCTCGTGGCTACCCCGCCGGCAGCTGCCCGGCCGGGATCCACGGCGGCCAGCAGCCGGTCCACCTCGTCCACGGTCAGCGGGTCCGGCAGGATCCGCGGCTCCCTGGGCAGATCCAGGTGGCTCGCGACGTCCGTCGTCACGAGCTCTTCCGCCAGGGCGAACCGGTAGAACGAGCGCAGGGCGGCCGTCCGTCGCCGCAGGCTCGTGGTCCGGAGCACCCGTCCCGATCGATCGGTCGCCCCGGCCAGGCCGGCCAGGTAGTCGATCGCCGCCTCGTGCGAGCTCCCCCACTCCGCCGCGCCCGGTGAGCGCCCGAAGGCCGCGAGGTCCGAGCCGTAGCTCTTCAGCGTCGCGGGAGAGAGGCCACGCTCGACGCGCAGGTGGACGAGGAACGCCTCCGTGGCAACGGCAAGGTCCCGGGGAACCGGCCGCTCATCTCGAGCTGAGCGCGCCGCGCGGCGAGCCCGACGATCGGCCGCCGGAGTCACGGGCCGGCCAGGCGGCCGCCGCGGCTCGCGCGGAACCGCGCGGCCCGCTCGAGCAGCTCGCGGGCCGACGCCTCGGACGCCGGCCCGCCGCCCGCGCCGCCGAGCATCGCGGCCAGCTCCAGCACCCGCTCCGCGTCGTCGAGGCGACGGACCTCGGTCACGGTGCGACCTTCGCGCTGCACCTTGTGGATCGCGAAGTGGGCATCGGCGTGGGCCGCGATCTGCGGCAGGTGCGTCACGCACAGGACCTGGTGGCGGCCGCCGAGGACCCACAGGGTCCGGCCGACGGGATCCGCGCTCCGTCCGCCAATCCCCGCGTCGATCTCGTCGAAGACCAGGGTCGGCGTCGCATCGGCGTCGACAAGGACCTCCTCGATCGCGAGGGCGACCCGCGACAGCTCGCCGCCGGACGCGATCCTGGCCAGGGGACGGGCCGGCTCGCCCGGGTTCGGGGCGATGAGGAAGATGACCACGTCGATCCCGGTCGCGTCGAAGGCAACGGCATCGCCGTCGACCTCCACGGCCGGCTCCTCGCGGCCCGCGGGCCGGCGCCCCACTGCGATCTCGACCCCGGTCCCACCCAGGCCCAGGTCGCCCAGGGCGCGCTCGATCCTGGCACCGAGCTCGCGGGCCGCCGCACGGCGCCGGACCGAGAGGACGACCGCTGCGGCCGCCACGGCCTCGAGCAACCGGGTCGCATCGCCGGCCCGGCGGATCCCTTCGCCCTCGAGACCGCGCAGCCGGCCAACCTCGTCCGCCGCGCGTTCGGCGCGTTCGAGCAGCCCTTCGCAGTCGGTCCCGTACTTGCGTTCGAGCGTGAAGAGGAAGGAGAGCCGCTCCTCCATGGCCGCGAGCGCAGCCGGGTCGTGCTCCACCCCGTCGGCGATGGTCCGCGTCTCGAAGGCCGCGTCCTCCAGCTCCGCGGCGAGGCCCGCAAGGCGAACGGCCAGGGGCTCGTAGCGGGCGTCGAGCCGCCCCAGGGCCGCGGCTTCGGCCGCCGCTCGCGCCGCCTGCTCGCGCGCGCCGGGCGCAGCCGTGTCGCTCTCGTCGCCAGCGAGCAGGGCGACCATCGCAGCCGCGCCGCGCGCGATCGACTCGCCGTGGCGCGACGCGGCAAGGCGCGACCGGATCTCGGCCACCTCGCCCGGGCGGATGCGGGCCGCGGCGATCTCGGAGGCCTCGTGCTCGACGAGCGCGATCCGCCGCTCCAGCTCCCGCGGCTCGACCGCGATGGCTGCCCGCGCCGCCTCGTTCTCCCGCCACGCCCCCACCGCGGCGCTCACCGCGGCTCGCTCCGCCTCGAGACCGCCGAACGCATCCAGAAGGTCGCGCTGCCAGCGCTCTTCGAGCAGCCGGGCCTGCTCGTGCTGGCCGTGGATCTCGACGAGCGGGCCCACAGTGGCGGCCAGCCGACCCGCAGTCACGGTCTCGTCGTCGAGGCGGGCGACGGACCGGCCGGACGCAGCCACCTCGCGGACGGACACGAGGGGTTCCGGCACGCGATCGAAGAGCGCCTCGACGCGGGCGGCCGGCGCATCGTGCCGGACGAGTCCGGGATCGGCGCGTGCCCCGAGGGCAAGCCCGAGGGCGTCGATGAGAAGGCTCTTCCCGGCGCCGGTCTCCCCGGTGATCACGTTGAACCCCTCGGCGAACGCAATCCGGACGCGCTCGAGGAGGGCCAGGTCCGTGACCGTCAGCTCGAGGAGGCGGCCCGCCGCGGGTGCTGCCGGGGCTGGGGGTCGGCCACTCCGGTCGGGGGGGCTTCGGCTGGCTCTGCGGACGGCGAGGGAGGCCCCGACACTGCGGCTGCCGTCGGACCGGCGGACTGGCCCTCGGCTGCGCTCACGGCCGCGTCACGAGGGCAGCAGCTGGGCCTTCTGCCGGAGGAGATCCCAGAACGGGACGGCCCCGTCCGGCTCGAGGAACCGGATCGGCTGCTCGAGCGCCGCGACCGACACGGTGTCGCCAACACGGACCGGGAAGTCCTCGTGCCCGTCGACCGACACGAGGGCCTCCAGCGCGTCGACGACACGACAGCGAACCACCTGGCTCGCGTTCACCACGACCGAGCCGAGGGCCGAGAGATACGCCGCGATCGGCGTCACGATCAGGTTCCGGCTCCCGGGGTCCAGGATGGGTCCGCCGGCCGAGAAGCTGTACCCCGTCGAGCCCGTGGGGCTGGCGACGATGAGCCCGTCGGCCACGAAGGTGGCGAGGTGCGACGGCCCGATCTCCACGTCGAGGTGGATCACGCGGGCCAGCGCGCCGCGCGCGATGACCACGTCATTCAACGCGAAGAGCGAGCGGGGCGGAGCGTCGCCGCTCTCGCCGTGAATCGTCCCGCGAAGGGCCATCCGGTCCTCGAGGCGATACCGACCGCTGGCGATCTTCTCGAGCAGCTCCTCGAGCTCGTGGGCTTCGGCCTTGGACAGGAACCCGACCTTGCCGAGGTTGATCCCGACCATCGCGACCTGGGTCCCGGCCACGGCGCGCGCCGCCCGCAGGAACGTGCCGTCACCGCCGAGGACGACCAGGACGTCGACTGTCCGGCAGCCCGGCAAGGAGGACGGGTGTGTCCCCGGCGGCCACGGTCCAGCTCTCGATGCCGTGGCGGGCGCACCACCCGGCGGCTCGCTCCGAGAGCTCCAGCGCATCTTCCTTCGTCGGGTTGTAGGCGAACCCGATCCGCCGCGCGCCGCTCACGCCGGCACCAGATCGTTGATCCGCTCCGTCCAGTCGACGGGCCCGGCAGCGGGACCCGGCGCGGGCCCGGCAGCGGGCCCGGCGCGACTGCGGCGGCCGGGGGCGGCGGCGGCCGCGAGAGGTGCTCCCGCCAGCAGGAAGAACTCACGGTTCCCGGCCGGACCGAGCAGCGGCGAGACGACGAGCCCCTGGGGCGCCAGGCCCGCCGCCCGAGCGTGCTCGAGCGCGCCGGCCAGCACCTCGCGATGCACGGCCGGGTCGCGGACGACGCCGCCGGGGGCGCGGCCGCGTCCAGCCTCGAACTGCGGCTTCACGAGTGCCACCACCCGCCCGCCCGGCTCGAGGCAGGCGGCCGTCGGCGGAAGGACCAGGCGGAGCGAGATGAAGCTGACGTCGATGACGGCCAGGCCGACGGCCTCCCCGAGGAGCTCCGGCGCGAGCCCGCGCGCGTTCGTCCGCTCCCGGGAGACCACTCGCGGATCACGGCGCAGGCCCTCGGCCAGCTGGCCACGGCCAACGTCGACCGCGTGCACCCTGACGGCGCCCCGCTGCAGGAGCAGGTCCGTGAAGCCGCCCGTCGACGCCCCCACGTCGAGGCAGACAAGGCCGCGCGGGTCCACGGCGAACGCGTCCAGCGCCCCGGCGAGCTTCTCGCCACCCCGCGAGACGTACGGAAGCGGCGCCTCCACCTCGACCGGCGTAGCCGCCTCGACGAGGTCTCCCGCCTTCCGATTCGAGCGCGCCCCGTCGCCCGTCCCGACCCTCACCCGGCCCGCCATGAGCAGCGCCTGCGCTCGCGACCGCGTCTCGGCCAGGCCGCGCTCCACGAGGAGCTGGTCGAGGCGAATGCGGGGTGCGCGCGGCGGCGCGCTCGTGCGGCTCACTCGGCGATCATGCCACGGGACGCTTCACTGCGGCTCATCGGGGCGAACGCCGGTCAGGCGCTCGTCGCCTGGCCTCGTCTCCGGGTGGCCGTCCCTGGACGCGCCCCGAGGGTCGCGAGGGTCTCGCGAACCTGCTCGGTGATCCCGGACGTGTCCAGCCGGATCAGGGTGCGCAGGTCGGCGACCGAGCCGTGATCGACGAAACGGTCCCCCGGGATCCCGATGATCCGGAGCGCCACGTCGCGGAAGGCCCGGTCCACGAGCCGGGCCTCTTCGAGCACTTCGAGGATCCCGGAACCGAAGCCGCCGACGGTGGTGCTCTCCTCGAGGGTCACCACGAGGCGCTTGCCGCGCGCCTGGTCGAGGATGAGCTGGCGGTCGAGCGGCTTGGCGAACCGGGCGTTGATCACGCCGACCGACCAGCCCTCCGTGGCCAGCGCGTCGGCCGCCTCCTCGGCGCGGCGCACGATCGGCCCCAGGCCCACGAGGAGAACGTCGGAGCCTTCCCGGAGGACCTCCCCGCGGCCGACCGGGAGGACCTGGGGCTCGCGCTCCGGCACGCCGAAGCCGGCGTCGCGTGGGTAGTTGAGGGCGAACGCGTGATCCTGGGCGAGCGCCGTCCGGACCATTGAGCGGAGCTCCTGCTCGTCCTTCGGCGCAGCGATGACAAGGTTCGGGATCTGCCGGTGGGCGGCGAAGGAGAACATCCCCTGGTGGCTGGTTCCGTCCTCGCCGACGAGACCGGCCCGGTCCACCCCGAGGAGGACCGGCTGGTCGTTCTGGCAGGCGTCGTGGACGATCTGGTCGAAGGCTCGCTGCAGGAAGGTGGCGTAGATGGCCACCACCGGCCGGCCGCCGCCCATGGCGATCCCCGTTGCGAGGGCGACCGCGTGCTGCTCGGCGATGCCGACATCCACGAAGCGATCCGGAAACTCGTCCTGGAACCGGTTCAGCCCGGTGCCGGTGGGCATCCCGGCCGTGATCGCCACGATCCGCCGGTCCTCGCGCGCGGCCGCGATGACCTCCTGCGCGAAGTAGTGCGTGTAGTTGGGTGTCCGGGGCGCGGCGAAGGGGGCGGGCACTGACGCGTCACCCTCCCCGGTGGACCGCGGCCCGGCCGACGGCGTGGCCGAGATCTCGCCCGCGCCCAGCGGGCTCCTCGTCGTCCGCCGCCGGGCCTCGTGCAGCGTCGGCCATCGGCGGCAGGGCGGCGCCGTGGAAGCCGACCTGGTCCTTCTCCGCGGGGTGGTAGCCGCGCCCCTTCTGGGTCCGGACATGCACCAGGACGGGGCCGCCGAGCTCGAGCGCGCTGCGGAAGGTGTGCACGAGCGCCCGGAGGTCATGGCCGGGCACGACACCGATGTACGTGATCCCGAGGTCCTCGAAGAGCTGGCCCGGCTGGGCGAAGCTGACGACCGACTTGCGCATCCGCCGCGAGAGCTCGAGCGCGGTGGGCCCCACCACCGGGACCCGCTCCACCGTCCGGTCGTAGACGGTCCGCGACTGCTTCCAGGCATTCGAGAGCTTGATCTCCGAGAGGTACTTCGAGAGCGCCCCGACGGACTGGCTGATCGACATCTCGTTGTCGTTGAGCACGATCAGGACCTGCATCTGGCGATGCCCGATGTCGTTGAGCGCCTCCAGCGACAGGCCGCTCATGAGGGCCGCGTCGCCCACGACCACGGCGATCCGCTCGAGGCCCTGGCGGGCATCCCGGGCCGTGGCGAGCCCGGCCGCGATCGAGAGCCCCGTACCCGCGTGACCCCCGTCGAACACGTCGTGCTCGCTCTCCGACCGGCGCGGAAACCCGCCGATGCCGCCCAGCTGGCGCAGCGTCCCGAACCGCTCGTAGCGGCCCGTGACGAGCTTGTGCGGGTAGGCCTGGTGGCCGGTGTCCCAGACGATCGGCTCGCGCGGTGACTCGAGGAGCCGGTGAAGGGCAAGGGTGACCTCTACGACCCCCAGGGATGAGCCGAGGTGGCCACCGGTCGTGGCGACGGTCGCGATGATCGTCTCGCGGATCTCCTCGGCGAGCAGGACGAGGTCGCGCTCCGACAGGCGACGAATGTCGCCTGGACCCTTGATGCTCGGAAGGATGACCAACGGCTGACCTCGTTCGGCGGCAGGTGCCCTGAACCCGGCGAGTCTACCCCGCTCGGCACGACGATGCCGCGGCTCCGTCCGCACGGCGCACCCGTCTCACGGCGTCGATCAGCCCGCCTCGTCGTCGCGCAGCTCGGCCTCGGTCACCACCCCGCGCGCGCCCTCCACGAGGCGGCGCACGCGCAGCTCCGCCTCGCCGAGGAGCCGCTCGCACCGCTGCTGCAGCGAGACCGCACGCTCGTAGAGGGCCAGCGTCTGCTCGAGGGGGAGGCCTCCCGCCTCCAGCTCGGCGACCGTCCGCTCCAGCTCGGCAAGCGCGGCATCGAAGGCCAGCTCGTCCACGGCGCCCCGCACCGGATCACTCACGATCGACCTCTCCTTCCCTCTCGGCCGGACCCAGGCACGTCAGCGCCGCCGTCTTGTTCGTCCTGGGGGCGGTTGCGCCGCTCGTCCCAGCGACTCAGGCGAGGCGCCACGGCGAGCCCGAGCGCAATGCCCAGGGTCGCGACGACAGCCACGAGCAGCACGAACAGGATTGCCTCCATCGTCAGGCCGGGTCCTCGGCCCGCGCGGCGATCTCGCCCCGGGCGACCCGCAGACGCAGCGCCGTCCCGGGCGGCGCCTCGCCCGGCGCCCGGACGATCACGTCATCGGCGGCCCGGCGCACGATGGCGTACCCGCGCGCCAGCGTCGCGCCCGGATCCAGCGCCGCCAGCGATCCGCGGGTCGCGTCGAGGCCGGCCCGGGCCGCCGCGAGGCGTGCCGCCACGAGTGGGTGCAGGCGGCCGGCCGCCCCCTCCAGGTCGCGCCGGTCCGTCGCAAGGTGCGCTCCGACGGCTCCGGTCGCCCGGTCCAGGAGGTACCCGGCCCGCTCGCGCGCCACCGCCAGTCGTGCCGCGGGACGGAGGCCGTCCAGGGCCCGTCGCTCGGCTGCGAGACGGCGGGCCAGCTCGGTCATCTCGACCGCGAGCGCCGCGTCGGCCCGCGCGCGCCGAGCGCGGATCGCCATCACGACCCGGGCGCGCTCCGGGACCACGACCTCCGCCGCGGCCGAGGGCGTCGGGGCTCGCAGGTCGGCCGCAAAGTCGACGAGGGTGACGTCCGTCTCGTGGCCGATCCCGGCCACGACCGGCACCGGATGCGCGGCCACGGCCCGCACGACCCGCTCGTCGTTGAACGCCCACAGATCCTCGAGAGACCCGCCGCCGCGGGCCACGATCACGACGCCCGGCGCGTCGTCGGGACGGCCGTCGGCGCGGCAGGAGGCACCGAACCGCGCCAGGCGGTCAAAGGCAGCCACGATCGTCTCGGCCGCGCCGTCGCCCCCGACGCGACAGGCGCTGATCACGAGACGCGCCATCGGCCAGCGCCGCTCGAGGACGCGTCGGACGTCGTGGAGAACGGCGCCCGAGAGGCTGGTCACGATACCGATCGTGGCCGGACGATCCGGGAGCGCGCGCTTGCGGTCGGCGTCGAAGAGCCCCTCGGCGGCGAGCCGGGCCTTGGTCGCCTCGAAGCGGAGCGCGAGGTCGCCGAGCCCGGCCGGCTGGACGGCCGCGACGTAGCACTGGTAGACGCCCTGCGCGTCGAAGACGTCGATCCGGCCGCGGACCACGACCTGCAGGCCGGCCCGCACCTCGAAGGGACTGCGCAGTCGGTCGTCGCGGAACCAGACGCAGGCGAGCTGGCTGTGGGCGTCCTTCAGGGTGAAGTAGGCGTGGCCGGCGGAGCTGACCGTGACCCGGCCGACCTCGCCCTCCACCCACAGATCGGCGAGCCGTCGGTCACCCCGCAGGGCGTCGCGGACGACCCGGGTGACGTCCGAGACACCGAGCACGCGGATCGGCTCCCGGTCCGGGGCCGGGCGGCCGGCAGACGGCTCCAGCGCGTCCCATGAGGGGAGGGCCCAGGCGGGCGGCTCGGGGTCGCCCATCGGTCCGGATCAGAGCCTGGTCTGGTACTCGCCGGTGCGGGTGTCGATCCGCAGCGTGTCGCCCTCGGTGACGAACAGGGGCACCGAGACGACGAGCCCGGTCTCCATCGTGGCGGCCTTGCGGGCGCCGGTCGCGGTGTCGCCCGCGAAGCCGGGCTCGGTCTCCGCGACCACGAGGTCGACGGTGATCGGCAGCTCCACGCCCAGGGTCTCGCCCTCGTACGTGATCCGGTCCAGGGTCATGCCGTCCTTGAGGTACGGCACGATGTCGTCGATCTGGTTCGCGGTGAGGTGGAACTGCTCGTACGACTCCATCTCCATGAAGTGGAAGTCGTCACCGTCGCGGTAGAGGAACTGGATCTCGCGCCGGTCCAGCTGGGCCCGCGGCCACTTCTCCCCGGCCTGGAAGCTCTTCTCGACCGTGCTCCCCTTCTTCACGTTGCGGAGCTTGATCCGCACCTGGGCCGAGCCGCGGCCCATCTTGATGTGGTGGTAGTCGAGGATCTGCCACAGGTCGCCGTCGAGCTCGATGACGACGCCCTTGCGCAGCTCACCGGTGGAGATCATGCGGTCGGGTGCTCCGTGCGGGGCCGGCAGTCATGGGCGCGCCGGCGAGGGGGGTTCGGGATGTCGGCCGGATCGTAGCAGACGAGTGCGCGACTCCCGGCCGAGGTGCCCCTGGCTCTCCGGCGCAGTCGGGTCGCGACCGCTCGACCCGGGGTCAGGGCCGGTAGAAGTTGACCACGAAGTTGAGATTGCCCCCGGAGACCCAGAGCCCCACGCCCGCCCGGTCGTAGGCGCGGTTCATCAGGTTCACGTAGTGGCCGCCGACCGGGCGCCAGAACTTCTCGCTCTGGTAGAAGCGGACGAGGCCGACGGCGGCATCGCGGGGGTCGTTGTAGTAGCGGCAGCCGATGTTCTCGGCCCAGTGGTAGCTCGTGTAGCCCGCGGCCCGCAGCCGATCGCCCGGCGAGCCGCCGCCGTAGAAGTGCGAGCAGACGCCGCTCGCGGCCAGCCGCTTCGCGTACGGTCGGGCCACCCGATCGCTGATCCCTGCGTCGTACTTGAGCGGGGCGATGCCGCTCCCGCCCGGCTCGGAGCAGGATCCGTCGGCGAGGACCCAGCCTCCGCCGCGGGTGCAGTTGAGGAGCGAGAGGAGGTACTTCTCGGCGGCCAGCCAGCCGCTCGACGTGGGGCGGGTCACAACGGGCTTCGAGCCGGGGCGTGGCGTCGGGTCCGCCTTCCCGCCCGAGCCCGGCTTCGGAGTCGGCTCGGGGGTCGGCTCGGGCTCGGGCTTCGCGGCGACGGTGAAGCGCGCGGCGCGCGGCCGATCCAGCGGCGTCCCATCGGCGGCACGCGCGCCGGCACCGACCCGCAGGATGACGATCGCCTCGTAGGGCAGCGTCGCGGCCGGGTCGAAGACCAGGACGGTGTCGTTCTCCGCGAAGTCAACCGTGCCCCGGACCTCCTTGCCGTTCACGTCGACGCTGAACGCCGCGGCGGTCGACGCCCGGTCCATGGGCATCGTGAACCGGACCGAGACCGGGAGGCCACGAGACACGTCCTCGGTGCCGGCCAACGGACGGAAGCGAACCACGGAGGGCGCCGTCGTCGTCGTGAACACGAGGGGCTCGGAGAGAACGACCGCGCCACCTTCCGCGTCCAGGAGCCCGGGGGCGAGATCCACGGTGTAGCGGGTGTTCGCGTCGAGGAGGGACGAGGGCTCCCAGAGGAAGTTGTCGGCGACCGTGGGGTCCCGACCCTCCGGGCCATCGGTCGCGACGAGGAGCTCGCCGGGCACCGCAGGCACGATCCGGAAGGCGCGCAGCACGCCCGCCACCGGAACAGGCCCATCGAAGGAGATGACGATCGAGGTGTCGACCGCGGCGCCGGAGGGCAGGTCGTCCGTCACGGCGAGCCGGGCGGTCGTCGCGGCCCGGGTGAGGAAGCCCGCTCGCAGCGGTTCGGTGAGGGCCCGTCCCTCCCGGTCGTGTGCCCCCGTGTCGACCGTCACGGTGTAGAGCGTCGCGGGGCGCCAGGTGCCAAGGGGTTCCACGGCCAGGCGGCGTCCATCCTCGGACCAGCTGAGCCGCACCTCGGACGCCGGCTCGACCTTGACGGCGTCCGCCACCGAGGAGGCATCCATGGGAGCATCGAAGTCGACGAGCAGGGGCGAGGTGAGCCCGCGTCCGGTGGTGACGGCCGGTCCGAGCGCGCTTGCGGCGAGCGGGGCCTGTGTCGCGCCGGGCACGCCGACGGTGCCCGTGGGGGCCGCGACGGCCGCCACGAGGATGAGGCCCCCGATGCCCAGCGCAAGCGCGATCCGCGTCGCCGGCCCCCGTCGCAGCGCGACCGAGAGGTAGATGGCGGCGAAGACGGGCAGCGCCAGGGCGACGGCTAGCGCGCGGCGGACCGGCAACAGGGTTCCTCGTCGATTCCCGGGCGCTCGGAGAGTGCGAGGCCGATCAGCTGGGGCATGATCGAGCCAACCGTACCACCGCCTCGCAAGGGGCGGCAACCGCGGGGGTCGCGCCGGCAGGACCAGGCGCGCGGGCGCCGGCGGTCAGGCCGGCAGGACCAGGAGTTCCCGCGGGAAGCAGGTGAGGCGCTCGACCCGCCCGGCGGCCGCGTCGAGCAGGATCAGATCCTCGATCCGCACGCCGGTCCGGCCGGCGAGGTAGACGCCGGGCTCCACCGAGAAGACCGTCGGGCTCGGGAGCGGGTCGTCGCTCGCGGCGCGCGACAGGCTCGGGCGCTCGTGCGTGGCGAGCCCGATCCCGTGGCCGGTCCCGTGCCCGAAGTGGGCCCCGTGCCCGGCCGTCTCGATGACCGCCCGAGCCGCGGCGTCGACCGCGCGCCCGGAGGGGATCGCCCCGCCGGCTGCGACGGCCTGCTCGACGAGGTGGATCGACGCCTGTTGCGCCCGCGCGACCAGGTCGTAGACCGCGAGGTCGCGATCCGTCGGCGAGCCCACGAAGAGGGTCCGCGTCATGTCGCTCCGGTAGCCAGCCACCTGGGCACCGAAGTCGATGAGGAGCACACGACCGGCCCGGACGCGACGCAGACCGGGCGAGCCGTGCGGGAGGGCGGCCTGCGCGCCCGCAAGGGCGGCCACGTCGAACGCGAGCGCCTCGGCCCCGCCCTCGCGCATGAGGACTTCGAGCCGCCAGGCGAGCGCCGCCTCCGTCACGCCCGGGCGGATCTCCGGCAGGAGCGCGGCGAGGGCACGGTCGGCAACCGCGGCCGCCGCGGCGATCCGCTCGACCTCGGCATCCTCCTTGACGGCTCGGTCCTCGTCGATCCAGGCCTCCGCCGGGACCAGCTCGACGTCCGGAGCGGCGGCGCGCAGCGCCTCCCACAAGGCGTGCGGAAGGTCGCCCGCCGGCACCGCCACCCGCCGGGCCCCGAGCGATGCCACGAGCGCCGGCCAGCGAGCCGGCAGGTCGTAGGTGACGTCCTCCACGCGCGCCCCCGGCGCCTCGCGCCGAGCCTGGATCGTGTACCGGGAGTCGGCCAGGACGACGACCTCGTCGGCCAGTCACCAGGAAGCGGCCGGAGTGGCCGGCGACCTTCTCCTCGCCGTCGCCGAGGGCGATTCCGGTGAGGTACCGGATCTCCTCGCGACGAAGACCGAAGTAGGCGTCCAGGCCGGCCGCGGCGAGCCGCGCGCGGAGCCGGCCCAGCCGCGCCGGGCGGGCTGCCCGATCGGCCTCCTCCCAGGCCCGCAGCCGACGGGCCGAGGGCGGCGGGGCGAAGTCGGCCGGTGTCGGGAGCCGGCGCCGAGCCACCCGGCTCATCGCCTGCGACTCATGGCGTGTAGCCGTACTTGCGGAGCTTCTGGAGGTGCTCGTCGTACGTCCGCGAGAAGTCGTGGGCGCCGTCGCCACCGGGGATCGCCACGAAGTACAGGTACTTCTTCTTCGTGTCCGGCGCCAGGGCCGCATCGATCGAGGAAGTGGTCGGGGTGCAGAGCGGGCCCGGGAAGAGCCCGCGGACCAGGTACGTCTGGTAGCCGGCGATGGCCTTCGGGAACTCGATGGAGGCCATGGGCTCCGGGGGGACGTTCCAGAAGGAGTACTGGGGCCACTTCGCGAGGTCGAGCTCCCGCGAGCGCGAGGGTGTCGACACCCCAGATCACGGTCGGATCCGCGTTGAGCGTGTTGTCCCGGTCGATCCGGTTCTGGTAGACGCCCGCGACGAGCGCCTTCTCGTCCTCGCGGCGGGTCTCCCGCTCCACGAGCGAGGCCAGGGTCAGGACCTCGTGGAACGAGCCGTCCCCCGCTTGCGCGGCATCGATTCGCGCCGGGCCGACAGCCGCGTAGAACCGGTCAAGCATCTTGCGCACGAGCTCGTCCGGCGTCGTGTCGGGGAGGACGCGGTACTCGCCGGCCGCGAGGTACCCTTCCAGCGTGGCCCCCTTCGGCAGCTCGAGCCACGGGTAGTCGGCGAGGAGCCTGGCCGGCGGTTTGCGGACCAGGGCCAGGAAGTCGGCCGCGTCCATCTCGAGGGTGGCGATCTCGTCCGGACGGGCCTGGATGTAGGCCGTCATCTGCTCGAGGCGCAGGCCGGTGCGGAACCGGATGACGAACGACGGGTCCTTCGCTTCGAGGAGCGTGCCGACGAGCTGGTCCGGGGTGAGGTTCCGGCGGAGAAGGAACGTCCCGGCGTCCAGCTGACCAGTCACGCCGCGGTCGATCGCGATGAGCAGGAAGGCCCGAGGATCACGCACCAGGCCTTCGTCGACCAGCCGGTCCGCGATGGCGGCGGCGGTCTCGCCGGCCGTGACCGTGAACTCGACCTCGGTCGTGTCGCTGCTGGCCGGCGCGGTCATCGTCTCCCCGAGCTCCTCGCGCACGAGCTCCGCGACGAACGGCAGCCCCAGGGCGCCCGGATTGCCGTCGGCGAACCCCACGACCACGCTCCGGGTCAGCGGCCGCAGCACGGTCCCGAGGGCGAGCAGGACGACGACGGCGGCGATCCCGACGAAGACCACGAAGCCGACCAACCCGCCGATGCCTCCCTGGCGACGGCTGCGAGCCATCTCGTACCCCGTGACCGTCCCGGCGGAGCGACGTGCCATGGGCGGCCGCCGATCCCCCGTCTCCCTGTCGTCGCGGGGCCCGGCCCCACCGCGGATCGTCATGCGCCCTCCTGCTGCGCGCCGTCCTTCGGCATCCCCACCCGCTCGCCGGGCGCCTCCCGCAGGCGAGCCCGAAGCTCGTCCTCGAGGATGACGGCCGCCGCCTCGCGATCGATCCGCGCCCGGTGCGCCGCGCGTCGTGTCCGGCCCGGTGGCCCTCCCGCCCGACCACGGCCGGGCGCTCCCACGCGCGATTCAGCCACGTGGCTGGAGAGCCGCTCGTCCCGGAGACGGACCACGAGGCCCGTCTGTTGCGCGACGGCAGCTGCCCATTCTCGCGCGGCGATCGCCATCTCGCTCTCGGAGCCGCTCATGTCGAGGGGCAGCCCGACGATCAGCTCGTCGATCCCGTTGGCCGCAGCGATCCGGGCGAGCGCGTCCGCGTCGGCCTTCACGGTGCGCCGTCGGGCCAGCGTGGACAGGGGGCGCGCCCGTTCGTCGCCTGCCTCGGCGACCGCGAGTCCCACCCGCCGCGTCCCGAGATCCACCCCCAGGAGTCGGGTCACGGGGCCGCCGTCGGCGCCGGCGAGCCACTCGGGCCCGCGGGCGGCGGCGTGGCCGGCAGAGCGGTCTGCCCAGCGTTGGCCGTGGATTCGGGGGTCGGAGCCGCGGTCGGCTCGGCGGGCGGCAGGCCTTCCACCGTGACGACGAGGCGCGCGTCCACTCCGGTGATCGTGGCGACCCAATCCGGCCAGACGACGATCTCGACGTCCCCATACTCCGCGAGCAGCTCCCGGGCCTCGGCCGGCGTCAGCCCTGCCACCGCTGCCCGGACCTCGTCGGGGCTGATGTCGCGCACGGCCTCGGCCCGCGCCACGACCGGATACCGGATCGTCTCGCCCTCGACGACGCCCGCCCCGATCTCCACCCTGACCGACCCCTCGCGGACCTGCATGCCCTCGGGCACCATCGCCGAGATGCGTGCCACCGCGATCGCTTCGAGCGGCGCCGGGTCGGCCGCAACCACGGTCCCCTCGGCGGTGAGCGTGAGGTCGAAGGTCTCCGCCTCCCGGCCGACGATGTCCGCAAGCGGCTCGGAGGGCACGGGCTCGCCCCGGCGCGCCGTCTCCGGGTACGGCGTGGCCCCCGGCGCCGTGCCTGGAGGAGCGGCGGCAGCGGCGGCCAGCTGCTCGTCGAGCTGCTTCGTGAGGGCGGCCACAGCGGCCGTCACGTCCTTCGCCTCGACCTTCGGGAACTCCTCGCGGATGCCCCCGCTCGTCGCGGCGGGGTTCGTCACCAGGACCAGTCCCGGGTCGTAGATGCCGGGCACCAGCCGGATCGTCCCGGCGTCCACGTTGCCGGAGGGGCCCGGGCGGACGGCCACGACGTCCACGCCGCGCACCTGGCACTTGACCCGAAGGTTGGGGGGCGTGCCGGAGATGATCGCAACCGGGACGAGGATCCCGTCCGTCGTGGCAAATCCCACCCCGCTCGACGTGCGCACGATCGTGCGCGCGGGGATCGTGTAGGAGCGGCTCGGATCGCAGTTCTGCCACTGGACGGCGCCGGTCGCGGCGGCTTCCTCGACCCGCGTGCCCGTGGCCGGGAAGGTGCCCGACGCCGCGAGGGGAAGCGCGACCCTGTCGGCGGGAATCGTCGCCGTCGCCTCGTCCACGGTGACGACGTCGGGATCCGCGGTCCCGGTGAAGGCGATCGGCCCAACCGGCTCGCCCACCAGGCGGACCGTGACGGTCGCCGTCGGCAGGAGGACGTACCCCAAGGCCGCACCCGTGCCGGCCAGGAGCACGACCCCGAGCAGGAGCGCCAGGACGAGGGGCCACCGCCGGCGCCGGGGCGCCGCGACCGGCCGCCCCGCGGAGAGGCCGGTGGACGCCCCGACGGCCGCCCGTGACCGGGATCCATCCCGCACGGATGGCGGCAGGGGGTCCGGGGCAGGCACCTCCGACGATCCGGCACCGGGCGCCGGCACGGGCACGCCTGCGGCAGCGGGTCGCGGCGCGCCGCCCGGCCCGACCGCAGCCGCCGCCGCGAGTCGCGGCCGCAGCGCCGGCCGGCGATCCAGCCGCACCAGCCATACCCGCAGCGCCGGCCGGCGATCCAGCCGACCCCGCCGCCCCAACCGTACCCGCGGCACCTGCCGCGGCGTACGACGCCCGGACCACTCTCAGCGCCGCCACCGGTGCCGCTGCGTCCCTCGCCGTACTCGACGACAGACGCGAACACCGGCAGCCCGGCCGACGCGGCGAGCGCCCGGGTCGACGCCTCGGGGGCGACGATCGCGAGACGCCGGCTCCGCTCGGTGGCCTCGCGCGCCAGGAGCCGGAAGTTGATCCGGCTCGTGGCGATCCGCGACCCGGCCGGGAGCACGAGGGCGACGTCGACCTCCTCCGCCGTCCGGATCCGGGCCGCGGCGGACGTGATCTCGTCGTCGACGTCCAGGTAGACGATCGTCATGTCACGCCTACAGCTTCATCGAGCGGAGAACCCGGCGCAATGCCGCGTCCAGCGGGTCGCGCTCGGCCTGGAGCTCGATCGCCTGGTTGGCCAGGCCCAGCGGCGTCACGTCCTGCTGGTCCACGAGGAGCTGCGTGGCGTCGTCGAGAGACTCCACCATGTCCGGCCCCATGACCGTGACCTCGGGTGGCCGGCTGAACGGGAGCCGCTTCCAGAACCCCTCGGTGCGCAGCGCCGCGGCCGTCTCCGGCAGGCGGGAGCCGCCACCGCACAGGTAGATGCGCGACGGCAGCATGTCGCCGCCGCCCAGCTCGTCGAGGACGAGCTCCATGCCGGCGGCCCAGACGGCCACGTCGTCGGCCACGATCCCGGCGATCTGCTCGCGCTCCTCGAGCGCGATCCCCCGCGCGTAGTCGACCTTGAGAGCCTCGGCCCGCGGGAACGGCAGATCGAGGCGATCCGCCAACGACTTCGTGAAGGCGCGCCCGGCCAGGGCGAACATCCGGGTCCCCTCGATCCCGCCCGAGCGGACGAGGGCTACGTCGGTCGTGCCGCCGCCGATGTCGACGAAGAGCGCTCCGGCCTGCCGCACCTGCTCCACGCCGACGACGCGGGCCACCGCGTACGGCTCCGCGACGATCTCGAGGAGCTCGAGGTCCAGCTCGGCCGCGACGCTCTCCAGGGCGCCGAGGTGGACCAGCGGCGCGAACGCGTTGAAGATGCCGATCTTCACGTGGCGACCCTGGAACCCGACCGGGTTCGTGACCGCGTAGCCATCGATGCTGGCCGAGGTGACGGCCGCGTGGACCAGGCGGACGTCCACGTTCGGGAGCCCCGTCTCCCAGGTGATCGCTCGCTCGGCCTCCTCGAGCGCCTCGCGCTGGACACCGTCGATCAGCCTCTGGAGCTCCTGGTCGGTGATCGGGACGTCGGGCTTCTTCCGCTCCTGCGTGTGGGCGGTCGTGAAGCCCTTGACGAGCTCGCCGGCGATCCCGATCACGACCTGCGTCGGCCGGAAGCCGGCCATCTCCTCCGCCTCCTGGAGGGCGACGGCACAGTTGTCGACGACCGCCCCGATGTCGGCGACCGTCCCTGATTGCATGTGGGCCAGGCCCTGGCGCTTGCGGCCGACGCCCCGGACCGTGCCGTGGTTGTGGTCGTCGATCTCGAAGACGAGCGCCTTGGCGAACTCCGTCCCGATGTCGAGCGCCGTGCAGGCGGCGAGCTGGTCGCTGTCGTCGCGCTGCCAGAAGCGTCGCAGGAAGGCCATGCCGGCTCCCCTGCCCTACCCGCTCGGGGCCGCGGCGGCGAGCATCGTCCGCAGGGCGGCGAGGGCGTCTGGCAGCCCGTCGCGCCGGCTGCCCTTCCCCTGGGCCATCTCGGGGCGACCTCCGCCCCTCCCGTCGAGCGCCGGCATCGCGCCCCGCACGAGGTCGCCGGCGGCGATGCCGCGCGCGACGAGGTCGTCCGAGACCGTGACGAAGACCTGTGGCTCATCGGCGTCGAGGGCCAGGGCGATGACGCCCGACGGGAACATGGCGCGGAGCTCCTTCGCCACTGCCTTGAGCGCGTCGATCGACTCCCAGGGGCCGGCCACCGCGACAAGGCGCAGGCCCGGCCCGACGTCCTCGGCCTTCACGACCAGGTCGGCGGCTCGCGGCGCCCCACCGCCGCCTTCGCGGAGCCGACGCCTGGCTTCGCGCAGCTCGGTCTCGAGCGCGGCGATCCGGTCGAGGACCGCGTCCGTCGACTGGGCACCCAGCCGATCCACGACGGCGTCGAGCAGCCGCGCGCGCTCCCGGAGGTGGGCGTCGGCGCCGTCACCCGTCAAGGCCTCGATCCGGCGCATCCCCGATCCGATGCTCCGGTCGCCCGTGAGGACGAAGCTGCCGATCTCCCCGGAGGCGCGGCAGTGGGTCCCCCCGCACAGCTCGAAGCTGTAGTCGCGGACCCGGATCGTGCGCACCGTCTCGCCGTACTTCTCGTCGAAGAAGGCGTCGGCCCCGGCGGCGATGGCGTCGGCCATCGACATGAGCGCGATACCCACCGGGCGATCCTCGCGGACGATCCGGCGCACCTCGTCCTCGATGCGCAGCTTCTCCTCGTCGGTCAGGGCGCGGTCGAAGGGGTAGTCGAAGCGGAGGTAGTCGGGGGCGACGAGCGAGCCGGCCTGGCGCGCCGACGGCCCGGCCACGTTGCGCAGGGCGCGGTGGAGCAGGTGCGTGGCCGTGTGGTTGCGCATGGTCCGGGCGCGGCGCTCGGCGTCCACGGAGGCGGTCACGGTCGCGCCGACCCGCAGGCGCCCATGGAGGGTCCCGCGGTGAACGATCAGCCCACCCGACGGCTTCTGGGTGTCCGTCACGGTGAAGAGGGGTGAGCCGCCGCCCGGCTCGGTGAGCTCGCCCCGGTCGCCGACCTGGCCGCCGCCCTCCGCGTAGAACGGGGTCCGGTCCAGGACCACCTCGGCCTCGCCGTGGCCGGTCAGCTCGTCGAAGGCCACCCCGTCGCGGAGGATCGCCACGACCATGCCCTCGGCCTCGGTCGTCTCGTAGCCCAGAAAGGCCGTGTCGCCGGTCCGGCGGCCGATGGATTCGTAGAGGGCGGTCAGCTCGGCATGGCGGGCGAGCTCGGCCTTGCGCCCGCCGCGACTCCGCTCGCGCTGCTCGGCGAGAGCGCCCTCGAAGCCGGCGCGGTCGACCCGGACACCGTACTCCGCTGCCAGCTCGATCGTCAGGTCGATCGGGAAGCCATACGTGTCGTGGAGGCGGAAGGCGAATGCGCCGGCGAGGACCGGCGCGTCGACCGGGACGTCCTCGGGACGACGGCCGATGACCCGCGGGGCGTCCGTGAGGGGCGCCAGGGCGTCTTCCAGCTGGGCCGTGCCGGCGTCGAGCGTCCGCGCGAACTGGGCCTCCTCGCGGGCGACGGCGGCGAGGATCCGGTCGCGCTCGTCGCGGAGGATCGGGTAGGCATCGCCCATCACCTCGACGACCGTCCCGACGGTCTCGGCGAGGAAGGGCTCGCGCCGGCCGAGCAGCCGCCCGTGGCGGACCGCCCGCCGCATGATCCGACGCAGGACATACCCCCGCCCTTCGTTCGACGGGAGCACGCCGTCGGCGATGAGGAACGTCACGGCCCGGCTGTGGTCGGCGATCACCTGGTAGCTGAAGCGTTCGGCCTCGAACGACTCCGGGTCGTGGCCGAGCAGGCGGCGGAGGGTCTCGTGAATCGGGGTGAAGAGGTCGGTGTCGTAGTTCGAGAGAACACCCTGCAGGACAGCGGCGAGACGCTCGAGGCCAAGCCCGGTATCGACGCTCGGGAACGGGAGCGGGACGCGTGGGCCGTCAGCGAGCTGGTTGAACTCCATGAAGACGAGATTCCAGATCTCGACCCAGCGCGGGCAGGTCTCCGAGTGATCAGGGATGCACTCCGGCCCTTCCGAGAGATGGGCGCCCCGGTCGAAGTGGAGCTCGCTGCACGGTCCACAAGGGCCGGTCTCGGCCATCCGCCAGAAGTTCTTGTCGTTGCCCTGCTCCACGTCGCCCCAGCGGGCCATCCGCTCGGGTGGCAGGCCGATCTCGTCGCGCCAGATCGCCCACGCGACCTCGTCGTCGGAGTAGGTCGTGGCGGCGAGGCGCTCGGCCGGGATGCCGAGCTCCTTGGTGAGGAATTCCCAGGCCCAATGGATTGCCTCGCGCTTGAAGTAGTCGCCGAAGCTCCAGTTCCCCATCATCTCGAAGAGGGTGTGGTGGCGCGGCGAGCGGCCGACCTCCTCGAAGTCGTTGTGCTTCCCGGCCACCCGGAGGCAGCGCTGCACGTCCACGGCGCGCGTGTAGCTGCGCTTCTCGGCCCCCGTGAAGACCTCCTTGAACTGGACCATCCCGGAGTTCGTGAAGAGGAGCGTCTGGTCGCCGGCGGGGATCAGGCTCGCGCTGGGCACGATGGTGTGGCCGCGCTCGGCGAAGAAGTCGAGGAAGCGCCGGCGCACCTCGGCCGCGGGCAGGGCGTTCACGGGCGTCGGGGGCGTCTCGGGGGTTGACATCCGGCTAATGGTACCGAACGGCGCGCCCGGCACGGGTTCCGGACGCGGGCGGCGCCGGCAGACCCGGCGGCCTCAGCGGCCGACCATCCTCCGGAGGGCCGCCGAGCCCGCCACCAGCGCGCCCACGAAGGCGCCGATGACGAGGCCCCGCAGGAAGACGGCGAGCCGATCCTCCGGGCCGCGGAAACGTGGACTCGGCTGCCTGCTCACCGGCCGCTCCCCGCCGAGCCGCGCGGGCCCGCCGTCCGGGATGGTCCGAGAACCGAGACGAGGACCACGAGGCCGATGCCCGCCCACGCCCCCAGGGATGCCGCGAGGAGCCGGAAGTCGCCGATCCGCAGCAGGTCGATCCCCAGCCGCCCGCCCAGCGCATCGCCGGCCCACGCCCCGAGGACGGCGAGGACCAGGACGAACGGGAGCCGGGCCCCGGCGACCCCGGTCACCAGGACGGCGAACGCGGTCCAGAAGGCACCGACGAGAAGCGCCAGCACGAGCGACGGCCCCAGGAGCGGCATCGCTCAGGCCCCGGTCCCGGCCGGGCGATCCGGCCCCCGCCGAGAACGACATCCGGCTCTGTGGGGTCGAACAGCACGCAGGCCTGGCCCGGCGCAGCCGCCCAGACGGGCGTCTCCGTCTCGATGGCCCAGGCGTCGGCGGCGCCCCCGGTCCGGCGCACCGTCGCGGCCACCGGCGTCGCTCGGTGGCGCACCTGGGCGAACGCCCGGAACTCCGTGGTCCCGGGAGGTCGACCCGCGACGAACGTGGTCTCGTGGATGGCGAAGGCCCGCGTCTCGAGGTCGGCGCGCCGGGCCAGCACGATCGTGTTCGAGCATCGGGTCCACCCGGCTCACGTAGCGCGGCTCTCCGACGGCCGCACCCACGCCGCGCCGCTGGCCGATCGTGAACGCCGCTGCCCCTCCATGCTCCCCGACGATCTGGCCGTCCAGCCCATCGACCGTCGGTCCCGGCGCGGGCCTCCAGCCGGCTCGCACGCGCAGGGCAGCGTGCACGTCGCCGTCGGGCACGAAGCAGATCTCCATGCTCTCGGCCTTGTCGGCAGTGACCAGGCCCCGAGCACGGGCGATCGTCCGGACCTCCTCCTTCACCAGGTCGCCCAGCGGGAAGAGCGCGCGGGCAACCTGGGCCTGCCGCAGGCCGTACAGGAAGTACGCCTGATCCTTGGCCCGGTCGGCGCCGCGCAGGAGCCGGTGGGCCGGCCCGTCCGGGGTCTCCACGACGTCCGTGCGTGCGTAGTGACCGGTCGCCACCGCATCGCAGTCATAGAGGTGGCGAGCACGCCCCAGGAGCGCGCCGAACTTCACGTAGCTGTTGCAGTCGACGCACGGGCTCGGCGTCTCACCCCCGAGATAGGCGGCCAGGAACGGCCGGATGACGCCGGCGTCGAACTCGCGCTCCAGGTTCAGGACGTAGAACGGGATCCCGAGCTGCGCCGCGACGCGCCGCGCGTCCTCGGCGGCGTCCGCGCTGCAGCAGCTCTTCTTGACCTCCGAGAAGGCGTCTGCGCCCTCGTGGACGCGCATCCAGACGCCGACGACGTCGTGGCCGGCCTCGACGAGCAGGGCGGCCGCGACCGACGAATCCACGCCACCCGACATCGCCACGAGCACGCGCACGACCAGCCCCTCAGGCGATCCGGGTGCCGAGCGGGTCGGCCGCCAGGGCGGCTGATCCGTCGCGCGTCTCGGCGAGTACCCGCGGGACGATGGCGGCGGCGGCGTCAACGTCAGCCTCCGTCGTGCCCCGTCCCAGGCTCAGGCGCAGGGCGCCCATCGCGTCACCACCTGGGATTCCCATCGCCGTGAGGACATGCGAGGGCTCGGGTGACCCGGTCGCACAGGCCGAGCCCGTCGAGCAGGCGATCCCCTCGAGGTCGAGGGCCACGGATGCAGCCACCCCATCGGCGCGCCGGGCGAGGAGCGACAGGAGGCCGGGGAGCCGGTCGGTCGGGTGACCCGTCAGCTCCACCCCATCAACGGCGAGGCACGCGACCTGGAGCCGTCCGCGGAGGTTCGCGAGGCGTGCCCGCGTCGCCGGCTTCGCCCGACAGGCCAGCGCGTAGGCCGTCGCCATCCCCACCGCGCCCGCCACGTTCTCGGTACCGGCTCGGCGATGGCGCTCCTGGCTCCCGCCATGAAGCTGGGCAAGCAGCGGCGTCCCGCGCCTGATCCAGAGCGCCCCGACGCCCTTCGGCCCCTCGAACTTGTGGGCCGAGATGGCCACGGTGTCCGCGCCCAGCGCGCCAACGTCCACGTCGAGATAGGGCGCGGCCTGCACGGCGTCGACGTGGAGGTGGATCCCGCGCCGCGCCCGGACCCGCATGCGCAATCTCTCGCACCGGCTGGATCGTGCCCACCTCGTTGTTGGCGAGCATCACCGCGACGAGGATGGTCCGTTCGTCGAGGAGCTCATCAAGCGCGTCCGGATGCACCCGCCCGTGCTCGTCGACCGGTGCCCAGACGACCTCGAAGCCCCACTTGGCAAGGTGCTCGGCGGCGTGGCCCACCGCGTGATGCTCGACCGCGCCGATGACCAGCCGGCTGCCGCGCGCCTTGCCCGTCCATGCGGCGCCCTTGACGGCGAGGTTGTTCGCCTCGGTGCCGCCCGATGTCAGGACGATCTCGCGGGCCGCGCCGCCGAGATCCGCGGCCAGCTGCTCGCGCGCCTCGTCGAGGGCGTTGCGCGCGGCGCGGCCCAACGCGTGGGCGGACGAGGGGTTCCCGAAGGCGCCCCCGAGATACGGAAGCATCGCCTCGAGGGCCTCGGGGCGGAGCGGGGTGGTCGCTGCGTGGTCCAGGTAGATCGGGGTGGCGGGCATCAGGCGCCGATTGTACGGCCGACGCCGCGGACCACCCGGCGCCGGTATCCTCTCCCCTCGTGACCGACGATCGCGCTCCCGCTCCTGCCGCCCCGCCTGCTGCGCGACCGAAGGGCTGGCTGCTCGGCTACCCCACGGACCACCTGATGGGCGTCCTCCCTTCCCCGGGGGCCGCTGCTGCCGCGATCGCGGAGCTGGAGCGTGCCGGCATCGATCCCGACGCCATCCGCCTCCTGGTCGGCGAGGAGGCCGCCCTCCAGATCGACGGCCGTGGCACTCACCACGGGCTCGTCGCCCGCCTCTACCGGCTCGTCCAGTTCACCCAGATGGACCAGGCGCCCGACTTTCGGCGCTACGAACGCGAGGCACGGCGGGGCCACCCCGTCGTGGCGGTGAAGGAACCGGACCCGGTGCGACGGAAGATGATTCGGGCGGCGCTGCGCGCCCACGGCGGGCACTTCATCAACTTCTACGGCCGCTTCGTCACCGAGACGCTGGACCCGTTCACGGGCCCCGACGAGGGCGACCTCCCCATCTAGGAAGGCCGTCCTGGCGCGCCGTCGCGCGCTCGAGGCTCGAATGCCTTGTAGGGCACGTCGGCCACCAGCATGTCCTGACGGCCTGCCACGGCCGCCCGGATGCGGTGGGTGTTCTGGTTGAACAGGAAGCGCTCCCACCAGTGGCGCAACATCCGCTCCGGAAGGAGGACAACGGTCACGGTGTCGGGATCCCGGTCAGCGGTCACCTCGAGGTACCGGATGAGGGGCGCCACCAGGTCGCGGTAGGGCGACTCGACGAGCACGAACTCGAGCCCCGGGAGCTGGCGCTCGACTCGCTCGCGCAGCCGCTCGCCGGCCGCTACGTCGTCGGTGACGTGAACGGCGGTGATGTCGCCGGTGATCGAGCGGGCGAAGCGAACGGCCTGGATGACATCCCGCTGGACGCCGCTGACCGGGATGACGACGCGCCGCCGGTGGGCCGGCGGCCCCCACACGAGGTCCGGCGCTACCGCGAGCTCCGAGGCCCCCCGCAGGTACTCGCGGCGGATGAGCAGCATCACGACCACGATGAGCGGCACGACGATGAGGATGATCCAGGCGCCAAGGCCGAACTTCGCGATGGCGAAGACGACGGCAACGATCCCCGTGGCCACGGCCCCCACGCCATTGATGAGGGCACTGCGTCGCCAGCCCCGGCCCCGCTCGCCCAGCCAGTGACGAACCATGCCTGCCTGCGACAGGGTGAAGGCAGTGAACACGCCGATCGCGTACAGAGGGATCAGGGCCTCGACCCGCCCGCCGAAGGAGACCGCGACGAGGATGGCCAGGATCGCGAGGACGACGATCCCGGCGTTGAAGGCGAGGCGTTCGCCGCGATAGGCGAAGCCCCGGGGCATGAATCCGTCGCGGGCGAGGATCGACGCGAGCCGCGGAAAGTCGGCGAAGCTTGTCTGGGCCGCCAACACGAGGATCCCCATCGTCGAGATGAGGAGGATGTACCACGCGGGTCCCTGGCCGAAGGTTGCCCGGCCCACCTGGGAGAGCACCGACTCGGTCGCCGATGGCAGAGCTCCCGCCGTCGTCGCCAGGAAGGAGATCCCGAGGAAGACGAAGCCGAGGATCACGGCCATCATCACCATCGTCGCCTGGGCGTTCTTCCACTCGGGTGGCTTGAACGCCGGCGTCCCGTTCGAGATGGCCTCGGTGCCCGTCATCGCACTGCATCCGTCGGCGAACGCCCGCATCAGGAGGAGCAGGCTGATGGACTCGACGGGCACATGGATCGGGACGACTCCGGTCACCTCCGGCGGCTGGCCCAGGGCGGTGCGAACCACGCCCACGACGACGAGGATCACGACACTCACCACGAAGATGTACGTCGGCAGGGCAAAGACCGTGCCGCTCTCGCGGATGCCGCGGAGGTTCACGGTCATCACCAGGAGGATCGCGGCGACGATCAACGGAACGGTGAAGGGGTGCAGGAGAGGGAAGGCCGACGCGAGGTTGAAGACCCCGCTGGACACGCTCACCGCCACCGTGAGGACGTAGTCGGTCAGCAGGGCCGCGGCGGCCACGAGCCCCGGCACGGTTCCGAGATTCGACTTGGCAACGATGTAGCTGCCCCCGCCGTTGGGATAGGCCCGGATCGTCTGGCGGTAGGAGAAGGTCACGAGGACGAGGAGCCCGACGATGAGGAAGGAGATCGGCATCAGGTAGGCGAAGGCCACGGTCCCCGCGGCGAGCAGGGTGAACATGCTCGCCTCGGTGGCGTAGGCGACCGACGACATGACGTCGCTGGAGAAGACCGCGAGCGCCTTCCATCTCGGCAGCCGCTGCTCGATCTCCTGGGCCGAGGCGATCGGTTGCCCAAAGAGGGCCCGGCGCGCCGTGAAGGCAGTTCGCCCCAGGCGCGAGCGGGGCTCGCTCGCCGCGGGCCGCGCGACCACGACGCCGGGACGGGCGTAGCGGAAGTAGCGTGAGTCCGGACGCTCCACTCGGACGCGTCGGTCGCCGGGCTTGCGCCCGTGCAACAGCTTCTGTTCCACGTCTATGAACGGCTCCGCCTCACGCGGATCGGACGACGACGTCGAGGCCCCCACCCGGGCGAATCCGCCGCTCGAGCACGACGTTCGCCCTCGTCGCAATCTCGTCGAGCTCGGCAACCAGGCTCACGTCGGTTCCCATGCTGCAGACAACGACCCTGAACGCGGGCTGCCGGGCCACGACGCCGATCGCGGCTCGCAGCTCGAACCTGGCGAGCTCGCGCGTGCGCGCTTCACCCGGCCAGGGACGATCCCCGGACGGGAGGGGGCCGGCGACCTGCGGTCGATCGAGGACTTCCATGTCCCCAGCATCGCGCCGGGTACCAAGAGGCGGCGGCCAGCTCGACGGCCGCGGCGCTCAAGGATCGCTCAGGATCCGTCGGGTTCCGGCAGGCGGACGCGATACCCGACCCCGGGCTCCGCCACGATGAGCCGGGCAAGCTCGCCGGCTGGATCCGCCGCAGCCACCTTGCGCCGGATCTGGCTGACGTAGACGTGGACGTAGTGCGCCTCGTCCGCGTACGCCGTCCCCCACACTGCGCGCAGCAGTCGGCCGTGCGTCACGAGTCGGCCGGCGTGCGTGACGAGGACCTTGAGAACCTCGAACTCACGCGGTGTCAGGTGGACCGGTCGGCCGTGGACCGTCACCTGGTGGCGGGCAACGTCCACCTCCAGGGCGCCGAGCCGGATCAGCCCTCCCGGGTCCGCGGCCGGGCCTGCCGCCCGTCGGAGGACGGCCCGGAGTCGGGCGAGGAGCTCCGCCGCACCGAAGGGCTTGGTCACGAAGTCGTCGGCTCCCTGCTCCAGAGCGGCCACCTTGGCGTCCTCCCGGTCCCGCACGGACAGGACGACAATCGGCGTGGCGGCATCGCGCCGCACGCGACGGATCACCACCGAGCCATCGGCGTCCGGGAGGCCGAGGTCGAGGATGACGAGGTCGGGTCGCTGCCCGTCCCAGTGCGCGAGTGCCGTCGCCACGTCGCCCGCCTCGACGACCCGGAAGCCGTGGAGACCGAGGAAGGTGGCGACCTCGCGGCGCATCTCCGCGTCGTCCTCGACCAGGAGGATCAAGGCACCGGGCACCGAGTCGTGCGTCACCGGCCGGGCTCCCGGGGGAGCGAAGCGGCACGGAGGTCGACGTCGACCGCCAGACCGCCGAGATCTCCGCGTCGCGCCGCGACGCTCCCGCCCATGGCCTCGACGAACCCCCGGACCACTGCGAGCCCGATTCCCGCCCCGCGGCGGGATCCCTCGCCGGAACGGGGACCCCGCGAGAACTTCTCGAACAGGCCAGGGAGCGCCGCGGGCGGGACGCCCGGCCCACCGTCTTCGACCGTCAGGCGGACCATCTGCTCGGAGGCCTCCTCGGCACGAACCCGAATGGGCGCGTTGAGAGGCGCGTACCGCGCAGCGTTCTCGAGGAGGTTCGTGAGCACCTGGTCGATGAGCACCGGGTCCACCTCCACGGGCGGCAGATCTGCGCGCATCGTGACGGTGACCGGGTGTCCCGCGAGGAGCTCCGCCATCCGCTCCAGCGTCGTCTCGACGAGGTCCTCCAGCCCGAACGGCTCGAGGCGCGCCCGCAGGTCTCCCGCCTCGATCCGGCTCATGTCCAGGAGGTTCGCGACGAGACGGTTGAGGCGCTCCGCCTCGCGATCGATCACCGCGGCGCGCTCGTGACGGGCCGCCGGATCCAGGTTCAGTGCTGGATCCATCAGGCTCCCCGCGGCCGCGCGGATCGATGCGAGGGGCGTCCGGAGGTCATGGGACACCGAATCGAGAAGGGCGGTCTTCGCCGCCTCGCTTCTTCGGGCGATCTCCGCGGTCGTGGCCTCATCCGCGAGGCGATCGCGCTCGAGGGCCTGGCCGATCTGGTCGGCCGCCGCGGCCAGGACGCGCGTGTCCCCGCGCCCGGGCTTGCCGGCCGTGCGCCGCCGCGCGATCCAGACCGACCCGTGGTCGGTGGCGCGGGACATGATCGGCACCCGGTAGCACTCGACGTCCGGATCCGCTCCGCTGCGCGTCGCGTAGCGACGGTCGTGGACCCGGACCCACGCGGGCGGACGGTCGTCGGCCTCGCGGCGAAGGAGGTTGTGCGACGCGCCGATCTCGGGAGTGCCCGTGGTTCCTCCGTCGGTGATGACCCGCGCGGGCGATGCCCCCATCCCGAGCGAGATCCACGCGCGGTCGATGTTGCCCTCGGATTGGAGGAGCTGCACGATCTCGGGCAGAGCAGCGATGGCCGAGAGACTGGTCACGAGCGCCCGCTCGATCTGGTATTGCGCCAGCGCCTGGCGCTCACGGAGCAGCGCCGCCTCGGCGCGGGACCGTTGGAGGCCGGCCAGCTGGCCAACGACCACTCCAAGGGCCAGGAGCAGGAGGAGGTTCAGCCACTCCTCGGGATCCGCGACCACCAACGCGCCGGTCGGGTGGACGAACACGAAGTCGTAGAGCAGGAAGGAGCCGACCGCCGTGCCGATGGCAGCCGGGATCCCGAAGGCAACGGCCATCGCGACCACGGCCAGCAGGTAGGTGGCGGCTGCGTTGGAGACCCCGAGCCGGTCCTCGAGGAAGGCGACCACGAGCGTGGTCGCGGCGAGCGCGACGAGCGCCGCTCCGACCACGCTCGACCCCACGGCGCACCGACGACGACCCGATCCGCTGCATGAACCGATGGTAGTCCTCCGGCAGCGCCCGCGACCCTCGACGGGCTGCGACGCTAGCGTCCCTCCGCCCGCCTCGCATCCTCGCGCTGGCCGGCCTGGCGGCGGCGATCGTGCATGGACAGCAGCCGCTTACGGAGGCGGATCGAGCCGGGCGTGACCTCGACCAGCTCGTCGTCGCCGATGAACTCGATGGCGGACTCCAGGGTCATCGGCCGAGGCGGCGTCAGGCGCAACGCCTCGTCGTGGGCGTGGGTCCTGATGTTGGTCAGCTTCTTCTCCTTGGTGGCGTTCACGTCCATGTCACCGGAGCGCGCATTCTCGCCCACGACCATGCCCTCGTAGACGTCGACGCCGGCGCCCACGAAGAGCTCCGAGCGCTCCTGGAGGCTGAACAGGGCGTAGGCGTTCGACGTTCCCGACCGGTCGGCGACGAGCACGCCGTTGGTGCGGTGGGTCACCTCGCCGGCCCAGGGCCCGTAGCCCTCGCCGATCTGGTGGAGGAGCGCCGTCCCGCGGGTCTCGGTCAGCAGCTGGCCGCGGTAGCCGATCAGGCCGCGGACCGGGAGGACGAACTCCATCCGGACCCGCCCGTCGGCGTCGGTCGTCATCTGCTCCATGCGGCCCTTGCGCCCGGCCAGGGCAGTCTGGATCTCGCCGATGTAGTCCGGCGGGATGTCGATGGTGATCCGCTCGTAAGGCTCGTGGACCTCCCCGTTCACGCTGTGGAGGATCACCTCGGGGCGGCTCACCTGGAGCTCATACCCCTCGCGGCGCATCTGCTCCACGAGGACGGCCAGCTGGAGCTCTCCCCTCCCCCGGACCTCGAACGTGTCGCCGGTCTCGGTCGGGAAGAACTGGATCGCGACGTTGCCCAGGATCTCCTTCTCCAGCCGGGCCCGCAGCTGGCGGCTCGTGAGGTAGCGGCCCTCGCGCCCGGAGAGCGGCGACGTGTTGACGCCGAAGGTCATCCGGAGGGTCGGCTCGTCGACCTCGATGCGCGGCAGCGGCCGGGGGTCGCCGGGTTCGGTCAGGGTGTCGCCGATCGTGACCTCGGGCAGGCCCGCCACCGCCACGATGTCGCCCGGACCCGCCTCCTCGATGTCCACGCGTTCGATCCCGTGGGCTGTCTGGAGGCTGGTCACGGTGCCGGAGAGCGTCACCGTCCGTCCGGGCTCGATGGTGCCGGCCGTGTCGTCGGGCTCCTCGCGCACCACGGCGATGCGCTGGCCGACCCGGATGGATCCATTGACCACCCGGCCGACGGCCATCCGACCCACGTAGTCGTTGGCGGACAGGTTCGTGACGAGGAGCTGGAGGGGGTGGCCCTCCGTGTACGACGGCGGCGGCGTGACCTCGACGAGCAGGTCCAGGAGGGGGCTCAGGTCCGCACCCGGCCGAGCCAGGTCGCGGGTGGCGGTGGCCGCCTTGGCGTTCGTGTAGACGACCGGGAACTCGATCTGGTGCTCGTCGGCGCCGAGGTCCATGAAGAGCTCGTAGACCTCGTCGAGGACCTCCGCCGGGCGGGCGTCGCCGCGGTCGATCTTGTTGAGCGCCACGACAACCGGCAGCCGGCGGGCCATCGCCTTCTGCAGGACGTACCGGGTCTGCGGGAGCGGACCCTCCGCGGCGTCCACCAGCAGGAGCACGGCGTCGACGAGGTTGAGGCTCCGCTCCACCTCGCCACCGAAGTCCGCGTGGCCCGGCGTGTCGACGATGTTGATCCGGATCCCGGCGTAGTCGACCGTCGTCTGCTTGGCCAGGATGGTGATGCCCTTCTCGCGCTCCAGGTCGCCCGAGTCCATGACCCGGTCGACCACGGCCTGGTTGGCCCGGAAGGCGCCGGTCTGGCGGAGGATCCCGTCGACGAGGGTGGTCTTGCCGTGGTCGACGTGGGCGACGATGGCCACGTTCCGGAGGTCGGCGCGGACGCAGCGGGCGGGAGGCGAGGCGGGACTCGCGGGCGCGCTCGGCGGCGCGGCGGGGACGGGCGGTGGGCACGGCGGGGCGGAGCTCCTCGTCTGTCATGGGCTCTTGGATCGTCGCACATCGGGCGTCGGAGCGCGGCCGGCGGCCCTGCTAGCATCGCTCCATGACCGTCGCCGCCGTCATCCTGGCCGCCCGCCCCAGCGGCGCCCTGCGCGAGGTGGAGGGCGTGGCCAACGCTCGTCGGCTCGTCGACACGGCGTGGGCGGGCGGCGCTCTCCCCGTCGTCGTCGTCTCGGCCGATCCCGACGGCGCCGTCGCCCGCGTCCTCGCCGGATCGTCCGCGCTCCTCGCCGATCCGGCCGCCGAGGGAGGCGGGGCCCGTGGGCCAGATCTGCCGCGCGATCGACCTGGCGCGGGCCGAGGTGACCGGCACCAAGGCCGCGCTCGTGTGGCCGGCGCGCATGGGCTGGGTCGACGCCGAGACCGTGACCTCGCTCATCGAGGCTCACGGAGCGGACCGCGCCGCCGTCCTGCGCCCGGCGTTCCGTGGCGAGGCTGGCTGGCCCGTCCTCGTCCCGGTCGACCACCTCGAGACCCTCCGCGGCCTCGACGCCGGCCTGATGCCCGGTCCGCTGCTCGAGGCGCTCTCGGCTGCCGTGGGAGGCCGGTTCGTGGAGCTCGGGGACCCGGGAACCGTCCGCGACATCGACACGCCGCGGGCGGAGCTGCCGCCCTTCGAGGCGCCCCCGGAGCCCACGTCGGCGCTCCACCACGAGTGGGGCTCGCCGGCCGCCGCCGGGACCCGACGATCCTCCCGATCCGGCCCGGACGGTCGGCTGACCGGTGCAGCCGTCCGCGGCCCGACACGATCCGAACCGGCAGACATGACCGACACCCTCCACACGCGTCCCGTCCGGCACCGGCGCTGGCCCCGCCGCCTGGGGATCGCCCTGCTGGTCGTCCTCGTCGCGCTTCTTCGTCGTCCCCTTCCTGATCCCCCTCCCCGAGCAGCCCGACCGCGAGGCGGGCGACGTGGCGGCTGAGCTCGGCCTGGCAGGCGCCCTCGTGGACGCGGGCGGCACGCGGTTATGGGTCGAGGAGGCCGGTCCCGTTGACGGGATCCCGATCGTCCTCATCCACGGGTTCGGCGGGTGGTCGTGGTCCTGGCGCGCGACCGCACCGGCGCTCGCCGCGGCCGGCTACCGGGCGGTTGCCGTCGACCTCGCGAACTTCGGCCTGTCCGACAAGTCCTGGGACATCGACACGACGCACGCAGCCCAGGCGGACCTTGTCGCGGCGGTCATGGACGCCCGCGGGATCTCGCGGGCCACGCTGGTCGGGCACAGCATGGGCGGCAACGTGCTCGCCTGGTTTGCCGCGCGCCACGCCGACCGCATCGACGGCGCCGTCCTCGTGGACGCCGCGACCGGGCCGGCGGCCAGCGGCGGCGGCCCCGCGTTCGTCGGGTGCCTGGTCCAGCTGCCGAACGTGCGGCGGATCGGCCAGCTCGTCCTGCGCACCCAGCTCAACGAGGCGCGCATGGCCGACATCCTCCGGAGCGCCTACGCGGACCCCTCGAGGGTCACCACGGAGGACGTCTCCGGCTACGCAGCCCCGCTCCAAACCGTCGACTGGGACCTGGGACTGCTCGCGATCCTGCGTGACAGCGGCGACAGCGCTCTCGAATCGCCCATCGGCGACGTCCTGCGCGTCCCCACGGTGATCATCTGGGGCAGCGAGGATCCCTGGATCCCGCTGGCCTCCGGCGAGGCTCTCCGCGACGCATTGCCGGGCGCGGAATGGCACATCATCGACGATGCCGGCCATCTCCCGATGGAGGAGCAGCCGATGGCCTTCAACGACGTCCTCCTCACCTGGCTGGAGAGCACCCGATGACCGAACCTGAGAAGCTCCCCGGCTCGATCGACCCACCGGCGGTGGCGACGCCTGAACCCGCCGACGCTGCGGCGGCCGCCGCGCCGCGCCGCCGCAGGCCGCGCCGACGGACGGTTCGTCCTGGCGATCGTCTGCGTGATCGTCGTCGCGCTCGTGGGAAGCCTCGCCTGGTTCTTCAGCCCGCAGCCGCTCCTGCCGGAGGCGACCGCCGCGCTGGCCTCGACCGCGGCCGTCATCTATTCGGAGGACGACGCGGGACTCACGTTCACTCCCACGGCCGGGCCCGTGTCGACCGGGCTGATCCTCTACCCGGGCGCCAAGGTGCCCGCGGAGGGCTACGCCCCGACCGCACAGGCGAGTCGCCGGGCAGGGATACCTGGTCGTCGTCGTCCCGATGCCGCTCAACTTCGCGGTCTTCGACGTCGACGCGGCGGATCGGGTCATCGCTGCCCACCCCGAGATCGCCCGCTGGGCGATCGGCGGGCATTCCCTCGGCGGCGCGATGGCGGCCCAGTACGCCGCCGACCACGCCGCGGCAGTTGCCGGGTTGGCGCTCTGCGGCGCCTACAGCGCAGCGAACCTCTCGGCGAGCGGCCTGGCGGCCTCGTCCGTGTACGGCTCGCTCGACGCGGCAGCACCCAAGATCGAGGACCCGGCCACCCGCGCTCTTCTGCCCGCCACGACCGCGTACGAGCGGATCGACGGAGGCAACCACGAACAGTGCGGCTGGTACACCGGCCAGCCCAACGATCCGCCCGCGACGATCTCCCGGGCGGAGCAGCAGGCCCTCATCGTCGCGGCCTGGGTCTCGCTCCTTGCCGGACTCGCCACGCCCTGACGCCCCAGTCGCGTCGGCCCGCCGACGCCCGTGCCGGTGCGCGGGCTGCCCGGACGCGCCCGGCTCCCGTGGCCCTGCTAGCCCTTGTCCGGGAGGCCGACGTAGCGCAGGCCGAGCTCGGCGTACTGCTCTGGCTCCGGCGCGCTCGGCGCATCGAGCATGAGGTCCATCCCGGAGGAGGTCTTGGGGAAGGCCATGACCTCCCGGATGTTCGTCTGGCGGGCGAAGACCATCGCCCAGCGGTCGATCCCGAGGGCGATCCCACCGTGCGGCGGCGCGCCGTAGTCGAACGCCTCCAGCATCCCGCCGAACTTCTCGTGCATGGCCTCGGCCGAGTGGCCCTGGAGGGCGAAGCTCCGCTCCAGCAGGTCGCGGCGATGGATCCGAACGGACCCGCCGCCGAGCTCCCAGCCGTTCAGCGCGATGTCGTACTGCATCGCGTGAGCCCGACCGGCCGGGTCCTCGTGCGACGGGCGATACGGGTCGCCCGAGGCCGTCACGAGGAGGTGCTCGTCCTCCGGCACGACGCCACTGAACGGGTTGTGGGTCGCGTGCCAGCCGTTGCGCTCCTCGTCCCACTCGTACATGGGGAAGCGATGAACCCAGCAGTAGGCGAGGACGTCCGGGTCGGCGAGGCCGAGGCGCGCACCGAGCTCGACACGGAGCCGTCCAAGGACGTCCGCCACGACCGGTGGTTCGTCAGCGACGATGAGGAGGAGGTCACCCTCGGCGGCACCTGCCGCCCGTGCGATCGCCAGGGCCTGCTCCTCGCCGAGGAACTTGAGGGTCGGGCCGTGGATGCCGTCGGCGGCCACGGCGAGGTGCACCAGGCCCCGCGCACCGAAGCGCTTCGCCATCTCGGTCAGCTCATCGACCTGCGCCCTGCTCGCGGCGCCCATCCCGGGAACGACGATGGCCTTGACTCGTCCGCCGGACGCGAGCGTCTCGTCGAACACCCGGAAACCGGACGACGGCGTCCCGCCCTCTCCGCGCAGGACGGGAGCGAGGTCGATCAGCTCCATCCCGAAGCGAATATCCGGCTTGTCGGTGCCATAGCGCTCGAGGGCCTCCTCGAAGGTGAACCGCGGGAACGGGACGTGGAGGAGCGGCCGGTCGGGCACCACGGCGCGGGAGACGTCGATCGCCATCGCCTCGACGAAGGCCATCACCGTCTCCTCCGTCGCGAAGCTCATCTCGAGGTCGAGCTGGGTGAACTCCGGCTGCCGGTCGCCGCGAAGGTCCTCGTCCCGAAAGCAGCGGGCGATCTGGAAGTAGCGGTCCACGCCGGCAACCATCAGCAGCTGCTTGAGCTGCTGGGGGCTCTGCGGCAGCGCGTAGACCGTGCCCGGCTGGAGGCGCGAGGGAACGACGAAGTCGCGGGCCCCCTCGGGCGTGCTCTTGATGAGGATCGGCGTCTCGATCTCGATGAACCCGCGCTCCTCGTGGGCGCGCCGGATGGCCGAGACCAGGCGCGAACGAAGGAGCATTCGCTGCAGCATCGGCTCGCGGCGGATGTCGAGGTAGCGGTGCGTGAGACGGACAGCCTCGTCGACCGGAGCGTCGGTCTCGTTGATGTAGAAGGGTGGCGTCTTCGATTCGGCGAGGATCCGGAGCGCCCGAGCCTGGACTTCGATGTCGCCCGTCCCCAGGCGGGGGTTGTGCGCCCCCGGCAGGCGCTCGCTGACGATGCCCTCCGCAGCGACGACGAACTCGTTGCGGCAGCGCTCGGCGACATCGTGCGCCTCGGGCGCATCGGCCGCGTCGACGACGACCTGGGTGATGCCGTACCGATCGCGCAGGTCGAGGAAGACAAGCTGGCCGTGCTCGCGGCGGCGGTGGATCCAGCCGGCAAGACGCACGTCGGCCCCGATGTCGGCGGCGCGGAGCGCGCCGCAGGTGTGCGTCCGGTACGGGGTGGCGAGGCTGGGGGGAATCTCGGTCATGGCCGCGTCATGGTAGCGGCTGGATGTCGCAAGGGCGGGCCGAAGCGCGCGCGCGAGGCCCGGAGCACGCTCCTCAGGCCGGGTCGATGCGCCGCGTCGGAACGTGCCAGCCGATCAGCTCGCAGCCAAGGTAGTGCGGGGCGCCCTCGCCCGGCGTGCACTCCGAGCAGCCCCACACCGTCAGTCCGCCTTCGTCGGGGAGGAACGCGATGTCGCAGTTGGTCTCGGTCGGGTCGCACTGCCGGCCATGGCACGCGTGGTCACAGTGGACCCAGTGCTCGCAGGTGCATGCGGCGGTCGGCGAAGGCGCCCGAATGACGCTGGCGGGGAACGGGCTGGGGACCTGCATGAGCGCGTGCCTCCCGGGCGGGCCGCCGGGGACGCGGCCCGTGATCAGCGGATTGTGGACTACGCCGTCAACCGACGGGCCACGGGGCCGGGCCGCGCTCAGCCGCCGGGTACCTTTCGGCGGAGGAGTGGCGCGAGGTCCGCGAGAGGCACGAGCTTCTGCGACGCGCCGTCCAGGTCCCGGAGCCCGACGTCGCCGGCTGCGAGCTCGTCGCCGAGGATCACCGCGAAGTGCGCGCCTTCCCGCACCGCCGCTTCGAGCTGGCGCCCGAGCCTGCGCGTCGTCAGGTCGGCCCGGACGGCGAGGCCAGTCGCGCGGAGCTGGGTGGCGATCGCCAGGCGCCCCGCCGTGTCGGACGGATCGGCCCCGACGACGACCGCGATCGGGACGGGCTCGTCGGCCGGCGCCGCGCCGGAGCTCTGCGAGGGCCAGGACGACGCGGTCGAGCCCCAGGGCGAAGCCGATCCCCGGGGTCGGCTTGCCGCCGAGGAGCGCCACCAGCCCGTCGTACCGCCCACCGCCACCGAGCGCCTGCTGCTGGCCCTGCGCACCCTCGACGGTAGAACTCGAACGTCGTGCGCGTGTAGTAGTCGAGGCCCCGCACGAGCGGCGGCTCGACCCGGTAGGCCACCCCATCGCGTCGAGGTGCGCCCGCACGCCGGCGAAGTGGGCGGCGCACGGCTCGCAGAGGGCGTCGACGCAATCTTCGGCGCCGCGGCAACGAGGGCCGCCATCGCCGGCTCCTTCGAGTCGAGGAGGCGCAGCGGGTTCGTCTCGAGGCGCCGTGCGCTCGAGCTCCGGCAGCGCCTCGACGATGGCGCCCGAAGTACGCCGCCAGCTCGGCGAGGTAGGCCGGCCGGCAGGCCGGATCGCCGATCGAGTTGACGAGGACCTCGACGTCGTCGAGGCCGGCGTCTCGGTAGAACCGCAACCCGAGCTCGATCAGCTCGGCGTCGACCGCGGGTCCCGGGTCGCCGATCGCCTCCACGTTCCACTGCCAGAACTGGCGGTACCGGCCGGCCTGCGGCCGGTCGTAGCGGAACATCGGACCGGTCAGGGTGAGCTTCACCGGCTGCGGCCAGGTCTGCATCCCGTGCTCGATGTAGGCGCGGCAGATGCCGGCCGTCGCCTCCGGCCGGAGCGCCCAACGCTCGCGCTCCTCGCCCCGGCTCGGCGAGACGCGGAAGAGCTCCTTCTCCACGACGTCGGTGACCTCGCCGATCCCGCGCTCGAAGACCGCCCCCTGCTCGAACAGCGGGACCTCGATCTCCCGGTAGCCGTAGCGGGAGGCGAGCTCACGGGCCAGCCGCTCCAGGCGCGCGAACGCCGCGCGCTCGACGGGCAGGAGGTCGCGGGTGCCCCGGGGGGCGCGGTAGGTGGGCATCGCGACAAGTCTATCGGCTATGTCGGCTCGGACGGCGCACTCCGGAGGTTCATGCCCGCCCTCGGGGTCAATGCCTCGGATCGTCCCCCGACCGGGGCATGCCCGTCATCCGGGTGAAGGCGTCATCCCGGGACTGGATCATGTCCGCCTCGACGGCTTCGATCGCGCGATCCTCGTCCTTCTTCCTGGCATCCCGCTTGTCGTCGCCCTTGCCGAACAGCGACCGCAACCGCTTGGTGATGCTGCCCATCGACCTGCCTCCATGCGCGCCGCCCCGGCGAACGGTTCGATCTTCCCTACCCCAGGTCCCGCTGGACCGAGAGCACGTCCTTGACCTGCTCGATGCGCCCCATGACCCGCGCGAGCTGCGACACCGAGGCGACCTGCAGGGTGGCCACGACGATGGCAGTGTGGTCGCCGGTGATCGACATGTTGGCGGCCACGATGTTGACCTTGTTCTCGGCCACGGCCCCCGCGATGTCGTTGAGGAGCCCGGTCCGGTCGTGGGCCTCGACCCTGATCGCGATCGGGTAGGTCTGCAGCGGCGCCGCCTCCCATTCGACGTCGATGAGGCGGGCGACCTCGCGCTCGTTCACGACGGTGGGACAGCGGCTGAGGTGGACCGTCACGCCCTTGCCCCGCGTGATGAAGCCGACGATCGGGTCGCCGGGGATCGGGTGGCAGCACTTCCCGAACCGGACGAGGAGATCGCCCACCCCCTTGACCCGGACCCCGCCGGTGCGGGTCTGGGCGGGAGCCGTCGTCGGCAGGGTGAGCTGGGCGTCGTCGACGACACCGAGGCGCATGACGACCGACTGGGCGGAGATGGCGCCGTAGCCGATCGCCGCGTAGAAGTCGTCGAGCGAGTCGTGCCCCAGGTGCTTCGCGATCTCCAGGAGCCGGTCGTGCCCGATCGCCGCGCCCGTCGTCCGGGCGAGGCGCTTCAGCTCGCGCTCGAGGGCGTCCCTGCCATGGACGATGTTCTCGTCGCGGTCCTTCTTCTTGAACCATTGGCGGATCTTCTCGCGAGCATGGGAGGTCCGGACGATGGAGAGCCAGTCCCGCGACGGACCGTGCTCCGCCTTCGTCGTCACGATCTCGACGATGTCACCGTTGCGCAGCCGGTAGTCGAGGGGGACGAGGCGGTTGTTCACCTTCGAGCCGATCGTCCGGTGGCCGACGTCCGTGTGGATCCGGTAGGCGAAGTCGAGCGGCGTGGCGCCCGCGGGGAGATCCTTGATGTCGCCCTTGGGCGTGAAGACGAAGACCTGGTCCTGGAAGATGTCGAGCTTGATCCCCTCGACGAACTCCTGGGCGTCGGAGACCTCGCGCTGCCAGTCCATGAGCTGCCGGAGCCACGCCAGCTTGGCGTCGTAGTCGCGCTCGGCGCGCGAGCCCTCCTTGTAGCGCCAGTGGGCGGCGATCCCGACTTCGCTCACCGCGTGCATCGCGTAGGTCCGGATCTGGATCTCGAGCGGCTTCCCGTCGAGGGCGATCACGGCGGTGTGCAGGCTCTGGTAGCCATTCGCCTTGGGGACCGCGATGTAGTCGTCGAACTGGCCGGGGATCGGCTTCCAGAGGCTGTGGACGACGCCGAGGGCCGCGTAGCAGTCGCGGACCTCGTCCACGAGGAGGCGGATCGCGTAGACGTCATAGATCTCGCCGAAGGCCGCCGCCTTGCGCTGCATCTTCTTCCAGATGCTGTAGAGGTGCTTGGGACGCCCGTTGAGGTCGGCCTCGATCCCGGCCTTCTGCAGCTCGGGCGTGAGGAGCGCGATGGCCCGGTCAACGTAGGTCTCCCGGTGGGTGCGCCGCGTGTCGAGGCTGGCGGCCAGCTCGCGGTAGCGCTCCGGGTCGAGGGCCTTGAAGGAGAGGTCCTCCAGCTCCCACTTCACCTGCCAGATCCCGAGCCGCTCGGCGAGCGGGGCGTAGATCTCCATCGTCTGGCGGGCGATCCGCTGCTGCTTCTCCACGGGCAGGGCACCGAGCGTCCGCATGTTGTGGAGCCGGTCGGCGAGCTTGATGAGGACGACCCGGATGTCCTGGGCCATCGCCAGGAGCATCTTCCGGATGTTCTCGGCCTGCCGCTCCTCGTGCGAGTGGGTCGAGAACTTCGAGAGCTTGGTCACGCCGTCCACGAGCTGGGCGACCTCGGGCCCGAAGCGCTCCTCGATGTCGGCCAGGCCGTACTCGGTGTCCTCGGGCACGTCGTGGAGAAGGGCGGCGGCAATCCCGCTCGTGTCCAGGCCCAGCTCCGCGAGTGCCATCGCGGCCGCGATCGGGTGCGTGACGTAGGGCTCGCCCGTTGCGCGCAGCTGGCCCTCGTGGGCGATGACCGCGAAGTCGAAGGCTCGGCTGATGGTCTCCGGGTCGGCGCCGGGCGAATGCTCGGCGGCTGCCTCCAGCAGCTCGCGGCGCAGAACGGGCAACGGGCGGTCGTCGCCGCGTCCGCGGCGCACCGGGGCACGCCGGCGCCGCTCCGCCGGCGGTCCGGCCGAGGTGGGAGCGGCTGCGGGGATCTGCTCGAGGGACATCGGTCGGGCGAGAATAGCAGGGCCGTGACGCGCGGCCCGGGGCAGCGCCCGTCAGGAGGGCGAGGGACGGCCGACCGTTGCGAAGCCCATCTCAGCCAGGAGCCGCTCGGCGACCGCCCGTTCGTCCCAGGCCATCTCGTGGCCGGCGTAGAGAATCTCCCGCTCGTTGCCCTTGCCGGCCAGGAGGACGACATCACCGGGGCGCGCTCGCCCGAAGGCCTCCCGGATCGCGGCCTCGCGATCGGGGATCAGCAGGAGGTCCTCGTCGCGACGGCGGCCGGCGGCCTCCGCCCCCTCCGCGATCTGCTCGAGGATCGCGACGGGGTCCTCGCCGCGCGGATCCTCGTCGGTCGCGATCACGAGACGACACCGGTCACCGGCCACGCGTCCCTGGATGGCCCGCTTCGCGACGTCGCGCTCGCCAGCCGACCCGAAGACCGCCACGAGCCCGCCCCGGGGGCCAACGAGCGGGGCCAGCGCGTCGAGTGCCGTCGCCAGCGCGGCCGGCGTGTGGGCATAGTCGACGACGACCAGGAACGGCTGTCCGCGGTCAACGCGCTCCATCCGGCCCCTGACGCCGGTGAAGCCCGCGAGCCCGCGGCAGATCGCGCCGCCGTCGAGACCCAGGAGCTCGGCCAGGGCGACGACCGCCAGCGCGTTGTGAGACGTTGAAGCGGCCCACCAGCGGCAGGGTCACCTCCGCGACTCCGCGGGGCGTCGCGACGGTGGCCTGGATCGCCGCCGGGCGTCTCGTGGATCGCCGTCGCGCGCACGTCGGCGCCGAGCCGGGTGCCGTAGGTCAGGACGGCCGCGCCGGCGCCTCTCGTCGCGTCGGCAAACACGCCCGCGCTGGGATCGTCGAGGTTCACGATCCCGCCGCGCGGCCATGGCCGGCCGCCCGGGAGCGTGGCCGGCTTGGGCGAGGCGCCGGCGCCGACCCCAAGGCGCTCGAAGAGCGATCGCTTCGCGTCACGGTAGGCCTCGAACGTCCCGTGGAGCTCGAGGTGCTCGTGGGTGAGATTGGTGAGGATCGCGACGTCGTAGGGCACCTCCCCCACCCGCTCCAGCGCGAGCCCGTGCGAGCTCGTCTCGACCACCGCCGCGGCGTCGCCGGCCCCGGCCATCGCCCGCAGTGCCCGCTGGAGCTCGGGGGCCTCGGGCGTCGTCACGTGCGTGGGCGTGGCGGCCCGTTGCCCGCCGATCCTCTGGTCGGCCGTGCTGACCAGGCCCGTCCGGATCCCGGCCGCCTCGAGCGCCGCGACCGCCATGGCCGCGGTGGTCGTCTTCCCGTCGGTCCCGGTCACGCCGATCACGCCCAGCGCACGGCCCGGATCGTCGTACCACCAGGCGGCCGCCACCGCAAGCGCGAGCCGTCCTCGATCCACGACGAGCTGGGCGGCGGACCCTGCGTCGGGCACTTCGTGCTCGACGAGGACGGCGACCGCGCCGGCGGCAACCGCGCGGGCGACGAAGTCGTGCCCGTCGACGTGCTCACCCGGAACAGCGACGAAGAGGCCGCCGGGGACTACCCGCCGCGAGTCGTAGGCAATCCCGCGGATCGGGCACTGGCGGGCGGCCGGCGCGCGTTCGCCGCGGATGCGTCCCGCCGCCGCGAGGCGATCCACGAGACCGCCGAGCGGGCGGGCGTCCCGTGGTTCCGCCGCCGCCAGCAGCGCCATCAGCGCGGCGTCGGCGCGCTCCGTGACGGGCTCGTTCATCGGCCCTTCGTCCCGGAGCCGCGGGTGGCCCGCCGGATCGCGCCGGGCGCCATCTGCGCTGCCGAGGCTGCCCGATGGACGACCCCCGCGAGCGCATGCCGGCGCCGGCGCAGGACCCGCTCGTGGGCCCCGGAGAGCTCGATCCACTGACCGCCGAACGATTGCTTGAACTTGAGGAGCCCGTACGTCGGCTCGCCCGGGAGCGGCTCCCGGCGCGCCCCGCGGACGTCGACCCCTCCGAGGTCCAGCTCTGCCCGACCCTCGCGCACCACCAGCTGGAGGGCGCGCCAGAGGATGAGGCCCATCGTGCCCGGATAGACAGACCGGAGGCTCGCGACGTCGCCCGAGTGGCCATAGGTGAGACGGCTCCCGTGGCGGTAGAAGACGGCGCCCGCGACGAGCTCATCCTCGGTGCCCCGCGCCTCGAGGAACGCGAGGTGGCCCGCCTCGAGCGCGGCCAGCCACCAGGCGAGGGCCTCGGGCCGGGTGCCCGGGCTGAAGCCGCGTCGCGCACCCGTGGCCACGAGGATGTCGTGGAACGGGCCGAGCGCCTCCCGGGCGGCATCGGCCAGGCGCGCAGGGGGCGGCGCCTCGAGGCCCGGACCAGGATCGTCCGCGGCACGCAGGTCGTAGCGCCGGATGCGCACTCCCTTCCGCTCGGCGGCCAGGAACTGCTGGCTGGTCTTCGGCGCGATCCCGGCGAGCAGGTCCGCATCCGATGCTCCGGCCCTGACCGCGACGCCGACCCGGTGCCGCGACGGGCCAACCTCCTCGACCTGGCGGAACCCCATGCTCGCCAGGATCGCCGGAAAGCCCGACGAGACCGGGATCTCCGGGTCCGCCACGACGACGTCGAACCCGGCGTCCGCGGCCCAGGCGGTGATCGCCGCGAGCCGGCCCGCCACCGCGCGCGCGTCGGCGTCGGCGTCGGCAGCCACCGGGCCGCGCGGCACGTACGCCCGGCCACCACCGAGAATGCGCGACTGCCGGCCCAGGACCAGCGCGAACGACCCGTCGTCGAGCACGAGGTGGTGGGGCTGCGCGCCCGCCCGGGCGCGCTGGAGCCCCCACGCGACCGACTGGTGGACGTCGCCGCCGGGCACGTCGACGACGTGGGCGTCCCAGGAGGCCAGCTGTGCTGCGTTCGCCTCGCGGAGCACGCGCAGGACTGGGATGTCGCCTTCGGGCCGGGTCACGACCGCTGTCATTCGGAGGGCCCCGCCGCACCCGCTCCCGCGCCGCGGCCCAGCCCCGCTCGCGACCGGGCCCAGCGGACCCGCGCGTCCTGGGCTCGCTCGTAGACCTGCCGGCCGACCGGGTCCAGCACCAGGTCCCAGCCCCCGACGTACCTCACCTCTCGGCCGCCGAACCCGGCCTTGAAGTGGGCGATGCCGGGATGCGCGAGCCCCCACAGGTCGTAGGTCTCGGCGCCTTCCTCGCGGGCGCGCCGGATCGCCTCCCACTTGAGGAGGTAGTTGGCGCGCAGGTCGGCCCCCGCGACCGTCATCCCTCCATAGGGCTCGACGACGCGCCGTCCGCAACGCACGAGGAAGAGGCTCGCGAGCGGCGTGCCGTCCGGGCCGACGGCGAAGAGGACGCGGGCCCGGCCGGCAGGCCCGAACGCCGCGTAGACATCCCGGTACGCCTGCTCGACCCGGATGAGAAAGCCGGCCCGGGCGGCCGTCTCCCGATAGATCGCGTAGAAGGGCCTGATCGGGTCGCCCGGCAGCTCGACGACGTTCACGCCGTTGGAGCGCGCCTTGCTGACGTATTGGCGCCACTTCTTGCGCAGGTCCGACCAGAGCGCTTCCTCATCACCGGTGAGGTCGATGACCCGGCTGCTGGGCGGCTGGACGGACGGTGCGGCCGACCACCCTGCGCCGAGCAGGCCGGCCCGCAGGGCCCCGTCGGCGTCATCCGGACCCTCGGCCTCCACCTCCGGGTCGATTCGCAGGTGCGAGACGCGCCCCAGGTCGCCCCGAGCGGCCCGAAGCGCCTCGGTCAGCTCCCGCAGCGCATCCGGGGTCCACACCTCGGCGACGGGTCCGCGAGGGGCGTACCCGAAGGCCCACGGGAGAGGCCGGGGCCGGCGCAGGAGGAGCTGCATCCCGATCCGCGAGCCGGGGGCGCCGGCCACGATGCGCCGCGCCGCCCACCCGTTGGCCGCCTTGACCCGGGCCCAGCCCTCGAGCTGGAGATAGGAGCCGTGCTCGGTGCCCTCGACGAACGCGTCCCACGCGGCCGGATCGGCCAGGTCGCCGAGAGTCGCCCGGCCCGCTCACGCGGCAGCCCCGGCCCAGGCCGGCCCGGACGAGGCCGACGGTGACGCCCAGCTCCGGGACACGCAGCACGGCCGCGAGGCCCGCGTAGACGGCCAGCCCGACGAGGCCGGCGCCACCGAGCGCGAGCGCCCCGGGCACGACCCCGGGATCGGTCCCCAGGGAGCCGGCGAACAGGTCGTACACGCGATCGGCAACCAGCCCGGCGACGACCGCCGCCGCGAGGTACCAGAGATGGGCCCGCCCCATCCGCAGCAGGCCGAAGCGGGCGTGGCGCGACCGGAACGCGACCAGGAGGATCGCTGCCTCGACCCACGACGCGGCGGTGAGCCCAAGGGCGAGCCCAAGGATCCCGAGCGGATCCACGAGGAGCAACGCGGTGCCGACGGCGACGACGACCGAGACCAGGGCCGCGCCCACGGGGATCCACGTGTTCCGAGCGGCGAAGAAGGCGCGCGAGAGGACGATGATGGCGGCCTCCGTCGGCAGCGCGGCAAGGAGCCCGAGGAACGCCGCGCCCGTCAGGGCGATGCCCGCTTCGTCCACGCGCCCGAAGTCGACGACGAGGTCGATCACCTGGACGGCCACGCCGGCCGCGATGCACGCCAGGGGCAGCATCGCGAAGCCCAGGAGGCGGAGAGCGCGGGTCACGAGCGCGACGTACTCGTCGATCTCGCCGGCTGCGACGCGCTGGGAGAGCGCCGGGAGCGCGACGATGCCGAGAGGGTACGCGATGGTCCCGAGCGGGATCTGGAAGATCGTGAAGGCCAGGGCGAAGGCGCCGATGGCTCCCGCGGCCAGCGTGGAGCCGAGCATCGTCAGGAGGAGCAGGGTCAGCTGGCTCCCCGCCAGGCCGATCGCCCTCGGCCCGAGCAGGACCAGCGTCTTGCGCGCCTCGCGATCGTGCAGGTCGACGGCCGGCGTGTAGTGGAAGCCGACGCCTCGCAGGACGGGGCCGACCTGGACGAGGACCGCGGCGACAGCACCGGCCACGGTTCCCCAGGCCAGGCCGGCCAGGCCGAACGTCGGAACCAGGATCACGGCGGCGGCGATGATCACGACGTTGTAGACGATCGGCGCCATGACCGACGCCGAGAAGCGGCCGGACGAGTTCAGGATGCTCGTCGCCACGGCCGACAGGGCGAGGAAGATCGGGCTGATCAGGAGGATCCGCGTCAGCAGCACGAGGGTCTCGAGGTCCGCCTCCCCGAACCCCGGGGCGATGAAGGGCGCGAGGGCCGGGGCCGCGATGAACGTGACGAGCGCGACGGCCGCCAGGACCGCCATGAGCAGGTTCGCGATCGTGGAGACCACCCTCCACGCGCGCTCCTGCTCGCCCGTGGCGACCAGCGCCGCGATCGTCGGGATGACCGCCGAGGCGAGGGCCCCGGCCGCCACGAGCTGGAAGATGAAGTCGGGGATCCGGAAGGCGGCGATGTAGATGTCGAGGTCGCGACTGATCCCGAGGCTGGCCGCGATCACCGCCACCCGGACCCAGCCGAGGATCCGCGAGACGAAGAGGGCCCCGGTGACGACCATCCCCGCCCGGGCCAGCTCCCTGGCCGCCCCACTCATCGGGGCCCCGCCTCACCGGCCCGCGGATGGGCCCGGCGGTAGACGCTGCGCAGGCGGCCGGGGGCGACGTGGGTGTAGACCTGCGTCGTCGCGAGGTCCGCGTGGCCGAGGAGCTCCTGCACGACGCGGAGGTCGGCGCCACCGTCGAGGAGGTGGGTGGCGAACGAGTGTCGCAGCGTGTGCGGGGTCGCGTCATCCGGCAGGCCCGCCCGCAGCGCAGCGCGGTGCAGCCGGTAGCGGATCCCGCGCACGCCGAGCGGGGCGCCCCGGTGGTTGATGAAGAGCGCATCGGATGGGTCGCGACCCGCCGCCGGCGCGGGCGACGAGCAGGGGGCGTCCATCGATGCAGGTACGCGCCGAGCGCCGAGCGGGCCGGTCGCCCCAGGAGGCCGACTCGCTCCCTGCGGCCCTTGCCGGCCACGCGGATCTCGCCCCGGGCCAGGTCCAGGGAGCCGAGGCGTGCCCCGGCCAGCTCCGAGATGCGCAGGCCAGCCGCGTAGGCCGTCTCCACCAGCGCCACGTCGCGCAGGGAGAGCGCCCGCCGCAGCGGGGCGCTGGCCACCGCGGACCGCGCCGGCGACCCGGGCGCGGTCTCGACCCCGTCCTCGCCGACCGCCACCCCGGCGTCCTCGCCGACCGCGTCGAGGAGCCGTTCGACCTCCTCGGTGGCGAGGACGGCCGGCAGGCGCCGCGGCCGGCGGGGCGTCGCGAGGGCGGCCCACGGGTCCGCCGCCACGAGGCCGGCCCGGCGGGCCCAGCGGTAGAGGGAGCGGATCGCAGCGAGCCGCTGGGCGACCGTGGTGCGGGCGTGACCCTCCGTCAGCTCGCCCAGGTAGCGGCGCAGGGCCGGCCGCTCCGGGTCCCGCCAGTCGAGCCCGGCGGCTCCGAGCCAGCCGAGATAGGCGCCGAGGGCCGTGGCGTAGGCGCGCCGCGTGTGGGGCGAAGCATCGCGGGCAGCGAGGCTCGCGAGATAACGCTCGAGGGCCTCGTCCGCGTTCACGCCGGACGCGCCGCCCGGGGCCGAGGGGCCGCCGTTCGTCGTGCACGACCGGCGGAGCCGGATGGGTGCCCCTCGGCCGCGCGACGTCCGCCGCGGGCCGGCCGCAGGAGGGCCGCCGGGTCCGCCGTGCCGCCGGCGATCGCCCGCCCCGGGTCGAGCACCTCGCCGGCCAGGGGAACCGTGGCCCCGCAGCCGAGGCAGAGCGCGGCGTCGCCGTCCGCACGGACGAGCGGGCCGCCATCAGGGTCGTGAACCGGACCGAGTGGCTCGCGCGACGTCGTGTAGCGGCACGTCGGGTAGCGCGAGCAGCCCCAGAAGACGGAGCCGGTGCGCCGCGCGCGCCGGGCGACGAAGTGGCCCTCGCGGCACGCCGGGCAGGCCACCTCGAAGGCGAGCTGCGTGGGCGGGGGCGGCCCGTCCTTCTTGATGTAGGAGCAGGCGGGGTAACGGTTGCACCCGACGAAGGGGCCGAACCGGCCGCGCCTGGCCACGAGCGCGCCCGCGTCCGTCGGCCCGCAGGTGGGGCATGCCTCGCCGACGCCCGGCTGCACCGGGACCTCGGGCTCCTCCCCCGGGATCGGACGCAATTCCTTGTGCTCGGGGAAGAGGGAGCAGGCGAGGAAGCGACCGTTGCGCCCCAGCCGGATCACCATCGGGTGACCCTCGGAGCAGACCTCGTCGGTCGCCTCGGTGGTGAAGTCCTTCCGCCTCAGCTCCCGTCGCTTCTCGTCCACCCGGGCCCGGAGCGGACCGTAGAAGGCGGCCAGCAGGGGCACCCAGGTCCGCTCGCCGCGGGCGACCTCGTCGAGCTCCTCCTCCATCCGGGCCGTGAAGGCGAGATCGACGTACTCCCCGAAGTGGTCGACGAGGAGATCCGTGACCACCTCGGCCACGGGCTCGGGGTGGAGCCGCCGTTCACGGACGACGACGTAGCCGCGATCGACGATGGTGGTGATCGTGGCGGCATAGGTCGACGGCCGGCCGATGCCGTTCTCCTCGAGGGCCTTGATCAGGCTGGCCTCCGTGAAGCGGGGCGGCGGCTCCGTGAAGTGCTGCGTCGGGGTGACCGCGGCAACCGTCGTGGCCTCGCCCACGACCAGCGCCGGCAGGGTGCCCTCCGCGTCGTCCTCGGCGTCGTCACGCCCCTCGAGGTAGACGGCCGCGAAGCCGTCGAAGAGCGTCCGCGTGGCGCTCGCGCGGAGCAGGTAGGCGCCGGCCGCCAGGTCAACCGTCGTCGTCTCGAGCTCCTTCTCCTTCATCTGGCTGGCGAGGGCGCGCTGCCAGACCAGGCGGTAGAGGCGGACCTCGTCGCGGCCCAGGATGCCGGCGAGCGCCTCGGGGTCGCGCGCGAACGAGGTCGGGCGGATCGCCTCGTGGGCCTCCTGGGCGCTCTTGGACTTCGTGCGGTAGGCCCGACCCTTCGGCATCGTGTAGGCATCGCCGAAGCGGGCCGCGATCACCTCGCGGGCCTGCCCCATGGCCTGGCCGGCCATCGACACCGAGTCGGTGCGCATGTACGTGATCAGGCCCACGTGGCCGTCCGGCGTGTCGACGCCCTCGTACAGCTTCTGGGCGACGGACATGGTGCGCTTGGGGCTGAAGCCGAGCTTGCGGCTGGCCTCCTGCTGGAGCGTGGACGTCGTGAACGGTGGCGCGGGGCTGCGCTTGCTCTTCTTCGTGCCGACCTCCGCGACCAGCGGCCGGGTCATCCGCAGGGCCTCGACGTGCGTCTCGGCCGTGGCGCCATCGCCGATCTCGGGCTTGGCTCCGTCGATCCGGACGAGATCGGCATCGAACTGCGTGCCGTCGGGGGCGACGAGCCGCGCCGCGATCGACCAGTACTCGCGGGCCGCGAACCCTCGGATCTCCCGCTCGCGTTCGACGACGAGACGCACCGCGACCGATTGGACTCGCCCGGCCGAGAGGCCCGAGCGCACCTTGCGGGCGAGGAGCGGGCTCAGCGTGTACCCCACCAGGCGATCGACGATCCGGCGCGCCTGCTGCGCGTCGACGAGGTCCTGGTTGATCTGCCGCGGATGGGCGAAGGCATGCAGGATGGCGGGCTGGGTGATCTCGCTGAAGGTGACCCGGGCGAGCTTCTCCGGCGGGAGCGACGCCGCCTCCGCCACGTGCCAGGCAATGGCCTCGCCCTCGCGATCGAGGTCGGTGGCCAGGAAGATCCGGTCGGCGTTCCGGGCCGCCCGCCCGATGGCGTTGACGTGCTTCCGCGATCGCTCGTCCGGGATCACGTACTCGGGCGCGAAGTCGTGCTCCACATCCACCCCGAACTTGCCCTTCCCGGGATTCTCGGGCAGGTCGCGGACGTGGCCGTAGGAGGCGAGCACGGCGTAGTCCGGCCCGAGATAGCGTTCGATCGTCCTCGCCTTCGCGGGCGACTCGACGATGACAAGGTTGCGACTCATGGCGCCGGGAGTCTAGCACCGGGCTCCCGCGATCCGGCGCGGGGCAGCCGCCGGGAACCAC
>CAVUAG010000006.1:0-127147 GCA_963739365.1 uncultured Chloroflexia bacterium
TGGTGTCGGCGGAGGTGGCGGTGTGGTCCGCCTTGCCGCACAGGGCAGGCGGTTCGAGATGAGGAACGTCCGGGCAGCCTAGAGACTCAGGGCGTCGACGACCGTCGTCGCTGGACCCACGGGCGTTGTCCCAATTCCGACGGCGGTTGGACGCATTTCGCCGACGGTCACCGATGTTCAGGGCGGCCGTTACCTCTGCCTGCACCGTGCGTGTTGTTCCGCTTGCGACTCCATGCCTCCAGATCGACGAGCATCGACGGACGTGCGGGCCAGGTTGGGTCGGGAGTAGAGGGAACGGCAATGGACAAGGTTGAGATCCTGCTGGCGATCCTCGTCTGGCTCCTCGTCGTCGGCGCCGCGCTCCTGCGCGTGCCCGGTGGAGGGGTTCGCTCGCTCATCGCCCCGTGGCTGGTCCTGACGGCCCTGACGATGGTCGTCGAGTTCATCGTCCTCAACCTTGCCTGGTTCGGCCTGCTGTTCTTCGTTGGGACGGAAGCCACCGCGGTCGGCATGGTCGTGAGCCTGGTCATCTTCGCGGTCACACCGGTCGCGTGGGCCATCGTGCTCCGTCGGCGCGCCCAGAATGCCGCCGCACGCAACAGCGCCGCCCAGAACGACACTCCGGCCCACGTCTGACCATGCGGGCAGCGGGCGGGCAATGAGCGTGACTGGGGCCGGGCCCGGCAACGGGCGGCACGTGGATGGTCGGCACGTGGATGTGCTGCTCGCGATCTTCGACTTCCCAATGATCGTGGCCGCCTACCGCGCCGTGATCGAAGCCCAGCCCGACATGGCCGTCGTCGCGGCGCTCGACGATCGGGCCACCCTCCGCGACGACGTCACCCGGACGCCGGCCGACGTCGTCATCACGGAATGCATCCCCTACGCGATCGCCGGGTGCACCTCGTTCCAGGCCATCGAGGAGATCAGGACGGCAAAGCCGACGATGAAGATCCTCGCCATCGGGTGCCGCTGCGGCAGTGACGGCTTCTCGCTCGCCATCAAGGCTGGGGCGCACGGATTCCTGACCCGCGAGGCGCATCCCATCGACGTCATCGACGCCCTTCACCGCGTCGCCCGGGGCGACACGTACGTCAGCCCCGCGATCGTGACCCGGATGGTCAACGCATATGTCCTGCGTGACCCGGAGGCCGAGCGTGCCGACCCCTACGAGACGCTCAGCGAGCGGTCGCGCGAGGTGCTCCGCCTGGCCGCCTACGGCCACACGAACCGCGAGATCGCGCGGACGCTCCACCTCTCGGAGCAAACCGTGCACAGCCATCGCGCCTCGATCATGGAGAAGCTGGGGTTCCACGACCGGGTGGAGCTCCTCCGCTACGCGCTGCGGCGCGGTGTCATCCAGGCGACCGAGCTGTGACGCGCCTGAGGGCCGCCCTCGCGGGACTCCGTCCCACGAGCCGCGGAGGCGCCGTCAAGGCCTTCCTTGCCGGCGTCGGCCTCGTGCTCGCGCTGGTGATGAGCGTGGTCGCGATGGCCGTCATCGTCCCCTGGATCTACGGTGAGTTCGGGTTCCATCCCGAGGAGAACGCCCGATCCTGGGCCGCCCTGACCCCGCAGTACGCGGACCCGGCCATCTGCCAGAGCTGCCACGAGCCGCAGTACGCCGCGTGGCAGGACGAGCGGCATGCCAGCGTGAGCTGCGAGAGCTGCCACGGGCCACTGGCGGAGCACGCCGCGACGGCCCCCGTCGAGGCTCCCGCCGGCTCGCTCGACATCGCGGCGCCCGACGAGGGCCTGTGTGCCATCTGCCACGAGCAGTCGCCGGCGAAGCCTGCTGCGTTTGCCCAGGTCGACCTGGCCGAGCACTATGCCGGGGGGAGATGCCTCACCTGCCACGACAGCCACAGCGCGGACGCCGCCCGCCCGCCGCAGATCTCCCACTCGCTCGCCCGGCTGCCGGCGTGCGTGACCTGCCACGCCCCGGCCGGCCTCAAGCCCATCCCCGACGGGCACGTCGAATCCAGCGATGCCGCCTGCCAGGGTTGCCACAAACGGCCGGCGGACGGCCAGTAGGAGCGTCCCATGAGCAAAACGGGCATGGCAGGCACCCCCGGCCAGGAGACGGGGGCGACGCTCTCGCGGCGCCAGGTTCTTCAGCTCGGCGCGGCGGCGCTCCCCGCGCTGTGTGGTGCCCGCCTGCTCGCGGAAGCCCTCACGGGCTCGGGCGTCGGCACGGCGCGCGCCGCCGAGGCGTCGGTGGCTGCCGATGCCTACGATCCCTCGGCCCACAGCTGGGCATTCGCCATCGACACGACGACGTGCATCGGCTGCGGTCGCTGCGTCGAGGCCTGCAAGCTGGAGAACCACGTCCCCGAGGAGCCGGAGCTGAACCGGACCTGGGTGGAGCTGCACGTCATCGACCAGGACGGGTCTGTGCGTGTCTCGTCCCCCGACGGGGGCATCCACGGGTTCCCGACCGAGGAGACGATGCCGGCGGCCGACGCCGCGAACGTGCGGGACGCCTACTTCGTGCCGCGGACGTGCATGCAGTGCGAGAACCCGCCGTGCACGTGGGTCTGCCCGGTCAGCGCCACGTTCCGGACCGAGGACGGGATCGTCTTCGTCGACGAGGGCCGCTGCATCGGCTGCGGGTACTGCATCGTCGCCTGTCCGTACGGCGCCCGCTACATCGTCCCTGCCGGCGAGACCACGCCGAAGGGCGTCGCGGGCGTCGTCGACAAGTGCACGTTCTGCTACCACCGGATCACCCGGGGTCAGCTTCCGGCGTGCGCCGAGGTGTGTCCCGCCAACGCCCGCATCTTCGGTGACCTCCGGGACGCGGCAAGCCCGGTGAGCGTCGCCCTCAACGAGAACCGGGTGCGGGTGATGAAGCCAGCCCTGGGCACGCGGCCGCAGGTCTGGTACATCGGTCTCGAGGAAGAGGTGATCTGATGACCGCCCAGGTCGCCGACCGCCGCCTGACCCTCGACCCGCGGGCGGCTGTGCGTGCGGTCGCCCGGGACGTCGCGACGATGTCGCGCGCGCTCAAGGCATGGCTCGTGTTCCTGCTGGTCCTCTGCGCGATCGGCGCCGTCGGAGCCGTGCTGGCCCTGCCGGCCGGCTGGGAGGTCCTCGGGACAAGCCCGAGCTTCGAGTGGGGCATCCTCATCACGGCGTACGTCTTCTTCGCGATCACGACGAGCGGCCTCTGTCTTGCCTCGTCGCTCGGCACCGTCTTCGGGATCGAGATGTTCCTTCCGCTCGAGAAGCGGCACGCGGTGCTCGCCCTGCTGAGCCTGATCACGGCGTTCGGGATCATCGCCCTCGACCTCCACCATCCCGTCAGCATGGTCTTCGGCGCGGTGTTCAGCCCGTCGCCGCTCTCGCCGATGTGGTGGATGGGCGTCTTCTACGGCATCTATCTCGTGTTCCTGGGGATCGAGGTCTGGAGCATCTTCTCCAACCACTGGGGGATCCACCGCTACGCGTGCATGCTGTCGTCGATCACGGCAGTCCTCGCGCCGACCACCCTCGGCGCCGTCTTCGCGGTCCTGGGGGCCCGACCGTACTGGCACGGCGCCTTCACGCCGCCGGCGATGATGACCATGGCGTTCCTCTCCGGGACGGCCCTGCTGGGGATCGTCTTCTGCCTCGTCCACCGCTACCGGCTGGCGGGCTACGAGCGGGCGCTGACGCTGGCGATCCCGGCGATCCGTCTCCTCATGACGATCACGCTGGTCGTTGCCGGGCTCGTCGTCGCCTGGCAGATCCTGTGGGGCATGTACGGGGTCATCCCCGGCCTCGCCGACGCGAATCGGGCCATCTTCGCCGGGCCGCTCGCGCTCTGGTTCTGGGTCATCCGGGTGGGCGCGGGCCTCGTGATCCCGCTGGCCCTCCTGCTGATGCCGCGGACGCGGACGCCCGAGGGCCTCTTCGCCACCTGCTGCCTCGTCTTCCTCGGGATCTTCGCGGACCGGGCGATCTTCGTGAGTGCCGGCCAGATCGTCCCCGGGACGGCGGTCGGCGGGGTCGTCTCAGATCCCTTCGCGGAGTACGTGCCGACGCTGGTCGAGGCCGCGATCGTGCTCGGCGCGTTCGGGTTCTTCGGACTCGCCTACACGCTCGTCGAGCGGTACGCGCCGATGGGCGAGCACACGGGACACCTCGCGGGCGCCTTCCTCGGGTCCACCGAACACCCGGGCGGCAGGCGCGAAATGTCGTCGGCCCTGGTCCTGGCCTCCGAGCCCGTCGGGCCGACTGCGGCCGTCCCGGCGCCGGAGCCCTTCCCGGCGCCGGAGCCATTCCTGGGGCCGGAGCCAGCGCCTCCGGCCGCGCCAGGCCTCAATCGGGCCGAGGATGCTCCGTGAAGGCGAAGCGAGCTCGCGGCGTGCTCATGGCGCTCGGGGCCGTCGCGGCAACGGTGGCCATCGGGGTTGCCGTTGGGCTCGTCGTCATCAATCTCGGCCCGGGCCGGCCGCCAGTGGCGGAGGCCCCGGCCACTCCGACGACCGTTCCGTCCCCGGCAACGGCACCGCCATCGCCGACGTCGGGCACGCCCGCGCCGATCTCCCCGGTACCCACCGCGCCGCCGGATGTCGGGGTCGAGATGCCGGTCGGTAGCGACTGCCTTGGCTGTCACACGACGGCCGGCGGAGGCGTCGGAAGCGTGCCCGTGCCACCGATCGGGCATCCCCTGGAGGGCTGGCGCAGCTGCACGTCCTGTCATGCGAGCGACCGGCTGGTCGCGACGGCGCCCGGGCATACCGGGATCCATGCCGACCAGTGCCTCCTGTGCCACAAGGCGACCACGCCGGCCGCGGAGGACCGCCCACACTCCCTCACCGCGAACGCGAGCTGCCTCTCGTGCCACGGCTCGATCGCCCCGCTGCCGGACAGCATGAAGGACCGATCCGAAACCACGTGCTTCCTCTGCCACCAGGGCACCTCGGCCGAGGCGCCGACCTTCCCGCACCGGGCCCCGGCCGACGGCCGGTGCCTGACGTGCCACGTGGCATCGAGGGTGGGCGCGCTACCCGCGGACCACGCCGACCGCACGAACGTCCAGTGCACGGCGTGCCACGCGCCCGCCACCAACCAGCCGCCTGCGGCGCCGCATGACCTCGTCGCCTACCAGGGGATGTGCGCGTTCTGCCACGGGCCGAGCCCGAAGCCGAGCCCGGGCGCCAGCGCGAGCCAACTCCCGAGCCCGAGCGTCAGCCCGTAGCGTTCGGGGGCCACTGGGGCCACCGGTTGGGGGGCCACCGGGACCGCGTATGGCGACGGATGGCCCTACGCGACCCTCCCCGCCGTCGGCGGATGATGGCACCCACGTCGCCGGGCCCGCGTCAGCGTGCCCGCGGCAACGACGAGGTGACGGTGAGCACGAACGGACACGTCCCGGGCAACGGCAGGCGGATGGGCGTCCTCCTGGCCATCTTCGGGTTCCCGATGCTCAACGTGGGTCTGCGCGAGGTGATCGACGCCGAGCCAGACATGCATGTCATCGGAGAGGTCCCGGATCACGACACCCTGCGCGAGTTCATTCTCGCAACGCCGGCCGACGCGATCATCACGGAGTGCCTGCCCTTCGACCGCTCCGGGTGCACCTCCTTCCAGGCGATCGAGACGATCCGGGCCCTCAAGCCCGCGATCAAGATCCTCGCCCTCGAGTGCCGTTGCAGCAGCGAGCAGTTCTCGCTCGCGATCAAGGCCGGGGCCGACGGGTTCCTCACCCGCGAAGCGCAGGCGTCGGACTTCGTCACCGCGCTCCGCTCCATCAGCCGCGGCGAGACCTACGTCAGCCCGTCGATCGTCACCCGGATGGTGAACACGTACGTGCTCAAGTCGCCCCAGGGCACGCTCGAGGACCCGTACGAGGCACTGAGCGACCGCGAGCGCGAGGTGATGCTCCTCGCCGCGGTCGGGCACACGAACCGGGAGATCGCGCGGACGCTCCACCTCTCCGAGCAGACGGTCCACAACTACCGGGCCACCGTCATGGAGAAGCTGGGCTTCCACGACCGGGTGGAGCTCCTCAAGTACGCCATCCGCCGCGGCATCATCAGCGTCGCGGACCTGTAGGGGCGCGGGGCACCGCCACCGCGCGAGGTTCACCGTATGCTCCGTGCGCTCGCTCGCCTTGTCGCCGTCAAGCTCGCGATCTACGGGGTCCTTGCCGCCCTGCTCGTCGCCGCCGCAAGCCGGAGGTTCGATCGCGTCGTCGAGGCCGATCGGCGCCGGCTCTTGGCTGCGCCCAGGCCAGCGCACCCGCCGCTCGTGACCGAGGAGATGCTCGCCGGCCTGCCCGAGCCGGCCCAGCGCTACCTGCGCTACGCCGGGGTCGTCGGGCGACCGCTCGTGGACACGGTGCACGTCAGCCAGCGCTGCCGGATGCGGCCCGCGCCGGGCGGGATGTCGTTCCCGCTCGTCGCCGAGCAGTGGTATCGCGTGGAGCCGCCGGGCTTCGTGTGGGACGCCACCGTCCCCGTCGGGTGCATCCCGGTCGTGCGGGGTCGTGACGGCTATCTCGACGGGCACGGGCTCATGACGATCAAGGCGGGCTCGCTCATCCCCTTCGTGGATGCCTCCGGGCCCGAGATGGATCAGGCCTCGCTCCTGCGCCACCTGAGCGAGATGACCTGGTTCCCGAGCGCGTTCCTGCGGGAGCGCGTCACCTGGGAGGCGATCGACGACTCGACCGTCCGCGTCTCGATCGCCGACGGCGACCTGCGGGCCACCGGCACGCTGGAGATCGACGCCGAGGGCCGGTTGGTGGCCTTCCGCGCCGAGCGCCACGCCATGGTCGGCAAGGCGTTCGAGCTCCGCCCGTGGTCGGCTCCGACGTACGGCTACGGCGAGTTCGAGGGGCTCCGACTGCCGACGAGTGGCGCCGCGGTCTGGACGCTCCCCGACGGGACGGAGCTCCCCTACATCGAGGTGGAGCTCACCAGCGTGGAGTACGACCCTCCGCTGCCAGGCGGGACACGAGCCGATCCGTGATCGCCGCAGCGTCGCGGTCCATGCCGTAGACGATCCCGGAGCCGCGGTTTCGCAGCCACGGCAGGCCCAGGACGAAGAGCCCGGGCGGCGCCATGACGCCGTCCTCGTGGCGTGGCGCGCCACGCTCGTCGAGGAGGCTCGCCGGGAGCCAGTCGAAGCGGCCGGTCACGCCCGTCGCCCAGATGACGGTGGCGATCCCCGCTTGCTCGAGGTCGAGCTCCGTCGGGGCGTGGAGCGACTCGGGGGCCGGGTGCGGATCGTCGGCTGGGTCGTCCTCGAGGGGCGGGAGGGACGCGGTCAGGCCGCGGGCATCCAGGAATGCCGCCACCTGGCGGCTCGCGATTGCCGACTGGTCATCGCCGAAGCGGACGTTCGCGCCGAGGTCGTCGTCGAACAGCAGGCGGCCGCCTTCGACCCCTCGCAGGCGCCCGAGCAGGCGGGCGCCGCGCTGCGCAAGCCACTGCAGGCTCAGCGTGTGGCCGAACCGGCCCACGCCCGAGGTGATCGGCTGGGGCACGAGCCGGAGCGCCGGATCCGGCAGCGCCGCGACGGACTGGTCGAAGAACCCGGACTGGACGAGCCACGTGAGCGTGTCGGTCCCGCGCGTGCGGCGGCGGACCCTGGGGACGCGGCTGGTCGACAGGTAGACGGTTCGACCGGCTTCGAGCAGGTCTTCGACGACCTGGCCGCCGGACTGGCCTGAGCCCACGACGAGGACCGCGCCGGGCGGCAGCTCGGCCGGGTTCCGGTACGCAACGGTGTGCAGCTGGTGGAGCCCGACCGGCAGCGCCGCGGACAGGGACGGGATTCGCGGCTCGCACTGGGCACCCGACGCCACGACAACCGTCCTCGCCTGGAGGACCTCCGGGGCGGCGCCGGCCAGCTGCACCTCGAACGTGCCGTCGGGGCGCACCGCCAGGCTCGTCACGTCGGCCCCGGTCCGGACCGGGAGGTGGCCGTTCCGCACGCAGGCGTCGAGGTGGGCGACCCATGCGTCCCGGGCCAGGAAGCCGTCGGATGGGCCAAGGTCCTTTGCGTCGCCCGGCAGGCGACTCATCCAGGTCTGGGTGTTCAGCGCGAACGAATCCCAGCGCTGGGTCCGCCAGGTCTCGCCGACCCGGCCCCGCTCGAGGACGACGTGCTGCACGCCGCGCCGCCGCAGGTGCCAGCTCGCTGCCAGCCCCGCGGGTCCCGCCCCCACGACGATCGCGTCTTCCATCGTTGCCCCCACGCCCAGGCGCGCATCGTGCCGGGAACGGGCGCTGCGCGCAAGGGCCGCCGGCTCAGCGCCGGCCGACCGCCACGAGCTGGGTCGCACTCCGGACACCGACCTCGCGGAGGCGGGCGCGCAAGTCCTCGCCGCGCTGCTGGAGCTCGGGGTAGCCCTCGGCAAGCGCCACGAACCGGTCGATAACCGCCTCGAGCTCGGCCACGGTCTCGGGATCGTGAGGATCCTCGTCCGGGTCGGCGAGGTCAGCCAGGCGCAGGTCGGCGAGCCCGAGGCCCTCGACGATCTCCACGATCTCGGCGCGAAGGTACGTCTCGCGGTGGACATCGCCGCGCTGCCTGCCGACGGCGGCCCACCAGTGGTGGAGCAGGACATGCGTGGCCTGCGTCTCGGACTGGCCGTCGCGGTACATCTCGTTGACCACGACATGGCCGCCGGGCCGGAGCACGCGCAGCATCTCGGCAAGGACCGGGACCGGGTTGGCGAAGTGATGGAGCGAGTTCGAGACACAGACCGTGTCGAACGAGCCGTCCTCGAAGGCGAGGTGATGCGCGTCCATCTCGACGAAGCGAACGTCGGCGCGATCGCCCAGGGCCTCCGCGAAGGCCGTCGAGAGCTCCGGGTTCGCGTCGATGCCGACGATCTCGTCGTGGTCGCGGAGGCCGTCGAGGAGGAACTGGACGAACGACCCGGCACCGGTCGCCACGTCGAGGACGCGGCCGCCCGAGAGGTCGCCGAGGACCGCCTTCGGGTCGATCGCGGTCATCGGCTGTCCAGCCCGGTCGCGCATGGACCGGGTGCCCAGCTGAGCCGCCAGCCCCCTACCACCGCTGGTGGACGAGCGGCTTCGCGCGCGCCTCGTAGAGCTCGCGGATCCGCTCCATCGTGGCCGCCGGGAGCGGCGGCAGGTCCGCGGCACCAGCGTTCGCCCGCGCCTGGTCGGGCGTCTTCGCGCCTGGGATGGCGGCCGTCACCCCGTCGGCCATGAGGATCCAGCGCAGGGCCAGCTGGGCCAGCGTGGCGCCGGGCGGAACGAGCGACCGCAGCTCCTCGACCAGCTCGAGCCCGGTCTCGTAGTCGAGGCCGGCGAACGTCTCGCCGACGTCGAAGGATTCTCCGTGGCGATTGAACGCACGATGGTCGTCCGGGGTGAACGTGGTCTCGCGGGTGAGCTTGCCGGTGAGCAGGCCCGAGGCGAGCGGGCACGCGGGCCAGGACGCCGACGTTCCTCCGGGCGGCCTCGGCCAGGAAGCGGTCGGCAGGGCGCTGGCGGACGATGTTGTAGATGATCTGGACGGTCGCGACGCCCGGGAACTCGATCGCCTTGAGCGCCTCCTCGACCCGCTCGACACTCACGCCGTACGCGGCGATCGACCCGTCGGCCACGAGAGCGTCGAGGGCCTCGAAGAGGTCCGGCCGGTAGTAGACCTCGATCGGCGGGCAGTGGAGCTGGACGAGGTCCAGGCGATCGACGCCGAGCCGCTCGCGGCTGCCGTCCACCCAGTCCCGGAACGCCTCGGGCGTGTAGTTGGCGGCCACCTGCGGCACGCTGCGGCCCATCTTCGTCGCCACGAAGAACGCCTCGCCCGCGCGCTCGCGCAGGAAGCGGCCGATGAGGCGCTCGCTCCGGCCGTCGCCGTAGACGTCGGCCGTGTCGATGAGCGTGACGCCGGCATCCGCGGCGGCGTGGAGAGCGGCCAGGCTGACATCGTCGTCCACGGAGCCCCACGATCCGCCGATCGCCCAGGCGCCGAACCCGATCACGCTGACGTTGCGGCCGGTCTTCCCGAGCCTGCGTTCCTCCATCGCCTGCCTCCCCTGCGCCGGGGCGACCCACGGGCTCCGGACCTGCGCCGATTCTAGAGGCGCCGGCGCGTCGTCATGCGCGCGTCACGAACCACAGGTAGGCTGCAGCGCTCATGGCCGACGCTCCCGCGCCCGTTGCCCCTCCCGGCGCCCCCCGCGGTGCTCCGGCGTGGGCCGCCGCGCTCGCCGGCGCCGTCGCAGGGCTGGTCGCGATCGCGGCCGCCGAGCTCTTCGCCGGCCTCGTCGCCGGCGCGCCGTCCCTCGTCGTCGCCGTCGGCGACGTCGTCATCGCGTTCCAGCCCCCGGGCGCGAAGGACCTCGTGGTCGCCCTGTTCGGCACGAACGACAAGGCCGCGCTCCAGGCTGTCATCGTGCTGGCGGCGATCGCGATCGCCGCCGGCGCCGGCGTCCTGGCCAGCCGCCGGTTCCGCAATGGGGCCGCGCTCTTCGTCGTCTTCGGGCTCCTGGCCGCCCTCGCCGGTCAGCGCGACGCGCAGTCGGAGCCGCTCTACGCCCTGGCGGGCGGGTTGATCGCGGTCGGCGCCGGCCTCGCCGTGCTCCGAGCGCTGCTGGAGCTCGCCGGCGGCGTCGCCCCCGCTCCCACAGCCGCGGCTCCCGCCCCGTCCGCCACGCCCATGCCCGACTGGGATCGGCGCCGCTTCCTCATCGCGAGCGCAGGGACGGTCGGGGGTGCGCTGGCGGCCACGGCCGTGGGCCGGAGCCTCCTCGAGACGCGGCACGGCGAGGAGATCGTCATGGTCTCGCGCCTCCCGACGGTCCTCCAGCCCGCGCCGCCGCTCGAGGCCGGCCAGGAGCTCGGGGTCGCCGGGATCACGCCGCTCGTCATCGCCAACGACGACTTCTACCGGATCGACACGGCCCTCATCACCCCCCGTGTCACGGTCGACTCGTGGCAGCTCGATGTGCGGGGCCTCGTGGATCGACCGCTGACGTTCTCGTATGACGAGCTCCTGGAGATGCCGCTGTTCGAGCAGCACGTGACGATCGCCTGCGTGAGCAACCCGGTCGGCGGTGACCTGGTCGGCAACGCCCTGTGGACCGGCGTCCGGCTGCGCGACGTGCTCGAGGCCGCGGGCGTGCAGGACGGCGCGACGCAGATCGTGGGGCGCTCGGTGGACGGGTTCACCGCCGGCTTCCCGACGGCGTGGGCGCTCGAACCGGGGCGCGAGGCGATGATCGCGGTCGGCATGAACCGGGAGCCGCTGCCGGTGGATCACGGCTTCCCGGCGCGCCTCATCGTCCCGGGTCTGTACGGGTACGTGTCCGCGACGAAGTGGCTCGCGGCCATCGAGCTGACGCGGCGCGAGGACGTGGACGGCTACTGGATCCCCCTCGGCTGGGCGAAGGACGCCCCGATCCTCACCCAGTCGCGGATCGACGTCCCCGCGCAGGACGCGCGCATCCCGGCCGGGTCCACCGAGGTGGCCGGCGTCGCCTGGGCGCCCGACCGCGGCGTGGCAGGGGTGGAGGTGCGGATCGACGACGGCCCGTGGCAGCCGGCCCGCATGAGCCGCCCGATCTCGGATGCGACGTGGGTCCAGTGGGCATTCTCGTGGGACGCGCCGGCCGGCCGGCACCGCCTCGAGGTCCGAGCGACGGACGGCGACGGCGACACGCAGACCGAGGAGCGCACGAACGTCGCGCCGGACGGCGCGCGGGGCCACCACCGGATCTCGGTGAGTGTCGGCTGAGGTCCTGGCGCCCGGCTCTCAGCTGGCGCGAGCGGCGCCTGCCGGGGGGGCCGAGCACGTCGCGTCGAGTACCCTGCGCGGATGAACGTCCCCGTCCCCGCGCCCGTGCTCGCCGAAACCCCCGTCGAGGGACCCGGCGCCGACACGCCCGCCCCGCGCGCCCATGCGGGATCCGGGCCGGCCTTCCCGGTCGCGGACGTCACGGTCCCCGGGGAGCCCGGGGCGTGATGACCCGTTTTGCATGTCGGCTCCCATCCGCTACGCTCGCGCCTTCACGAGCTTCGAGGGAGTGCGCGTGACCTGTCCCGCCTGCGGCCGCGAAAACCCGGCCGGCATGAAGTTCTGCGGCGAGTGCGGCACCCGCCTCGCGTCGGGCTGCCCGAGCTGCGGCTTCCAGAACCCACCGGGCATGAAGTTCTGCGGCGAGTGCGGCGCCCCGCAGGCCGCCACGCCGGGCGCGGCGAGCGCAGCGGGCGCGGCGGGCGCGGTGCGCGGGCCAGCCGGGGCGGGCGGCGCCCTCGCGCCGGGATCCCCCGGAGCCGACCTGCCGCGGCCGATCGTGCGCGGCGAGCCGATCGCGGTCACCGGCGCGCCGGCCGCGGAGGCCACCACCGAGCGCCGGCTCGTCAGCGTCCTGTTCGCCGACCTCGTCGGCTTCACCTCCCGCTCCGATGCGACCGACCCCGAGCAGGTCCGCGAGTTCCTGGCGCGCTACTTCGATCTGTGCCGGGAGATCATCGAGCGCTACGGGGGCACGGTCGAGAAGTTCATCGGCGACGCCGTGATGGCCGTCTGGGGCACGCCGGTCGCGCAGGAGGACGACGCCGAGCGGGCGGTCCGCACGGCCCTCGACCTCGTCGACGCCGTCCGCCACCTCGGGCGTCAGGCGGGCGACGAGGCCCTCGAGCTGCGGGCCGGCGTCCTGACCGGCGAGGCAGCGGTCACGATCGGTGCCGTCGGCCAGGGGATGGTGGCCGGCGACATGGTGAACACCGCGTCGCGGCTCCAGTCGGTGGCGCCGCCCGGCACCGTCCTCGTCGGCGAGACCACCAAGCGTGCCGCGTCGGGCGCGATCGCCTTCGAGCCGGCCGGCGAGCAGCTCCTCAAGGGCAAGCCCGCCCCCGTCCCGGCGTGGCGAGCGCTCCGGGTCGTTGCCGAGCGCGGCGGCCAGGGTCGGAGCGAGGGGATCGAGGCGCCGTTCGTGGGTCGCGACGACGAGCTGCGCCTGCTGAAGGACTTCCTGCACGCCACTTCGCGCGAGCGGCGCGTGCGCCTCCTGTCCGTCACCGGCCAGGGCGGCATCGGCAAGAGCCGGCTCGCCTGGGAGCTCCTCAAGTACATCGACGGGGTCAGCGAGGACATCTACTGGCACCAGGGCCGGTCCCCGTCGTTCGGAGAGGGCGTGACCTTCTGGGCCCTCGGGGAGATGGTCCGGCGGCGGGCCGGTCTCCGGGAGGACGACGACGACGCCACGACCCGCGACCGGATTGCGGCGACGCTCGCCGAGTTCGTCGACGACGAGGCCGAGCGGCGCCAGATCGAGCCGGCGCTCCTGTCGCTCCTCGGCGTCGGCGACGCCGCGCCGGGTGGTCGCGAGGAGCTCTTCACGGCCTGGCGGACCTTCTTCGAGCGCATCTCGCTCACGGGCACGACCATCCTCGTGTTCGAGGACCTCCAGTGGGCCGACGCGGGGCTCATGGAGTTCATCGACCACCTCCTCGAGTGGTCGATCGGCTACCCGCTTCTCGTCATCACCCTCGCCCGCCCCGACCTCCTCGAGCGGCGGCCCGACTGGGGTGCCGGGCGCCGCAACTTCGTCGCCCTGGCGCTGGGCCCGCTCTCCGACGAAGCGATGCGCGAGCTGCTGGCCGGCCTCGTGCCGGGTCTCCCGGCGCCGACCGTGCGGGCGATCCTCCAGCGGGCCGACGGCATCCCCCTCTACGCGGTCGAGACGATCCGGATGCTCGTCGAGGACGGCAAGCTCGAAGAAGCCGACGGGGCCTACCGGGTGATCGGCGACCTCGGCCAGCTGCAGGTCCCCGACACGCTCCACGCCCTCATCGCGGCGCGCCTCGACGCGGTCGACCCCGCCGACCGGGCCCTGATCCAGGATGGCTCCGTGCTCGGCCAGTCGTTCAGCGTGGCTGCGCTGGCGGCCCTCACCGGCGAGCCCGAGGAGGCCCTGGAGCCGCGGCTGCGAGGGCTCGTCCACCGCGAGATCCTGCAGCTGGACACGGACCCCCGGTCGCCGGAGCGCGGCCAGTTCGGGTTCACCCAGGCCCTCGTGCGCGAGGTCGCCTACTCCACGCTCGGCCGGCGCGACCGGCGCGCGAAGCACCTTGCCGCCGCGCGCTACTACGAGTCCCTCGGCGACGAAGAGGTGGCCGGCGTCCTCGCAACGCACTACGTCGACGCCTACGAGGCCGCGCCCGAGGGACCTGAGGGCGAGGCGGTCGCGACGCAGGCCCGGCTGGCCCTCCGCGGGGCGGCCGACCGGGCGGTGGCGCTCGGAGCCCACGAGAGCGCGATCGTGCACTGGGAGCGCGCCCGGACCGTGACGGCCGACCCGGCGGAGGAGGCCGACCTCCTCGAGAAGATCGGATACTCCCAGCGCGACCTCGGGCGCTTCACGGTCTCCGAGGCCGCCTTCCGCGACGCGCTCGAGCGCTACCGAACGCTGGGCGACCGGATCGGCGTGGCCCGCGCATCGCACGGGCTGTGCCGGGCGCTCGGCGGGTCCGACCGTCTCTTGGAGGCGCTCCCGATCGGCGAGGCGGCCGCAGCGGCCATCGCGGACCTGGCGCCGCACCGCGCCCTGGTGGAGCTCTGGATCTGGCTGGCATCTGCCCACAGCCAGCTCGGCGACCAGGCCGCGTCCCTCGCCGCCGCGGACCGGGCGCTGACCGACGCGGAGCGGCTCCGCCTCACGGACCTGGTCGTCGACGGGATGCAGATCAAGGGAGCCGCCTTCACGCTCGTGGGGCGGACGATCGAAGGGCGCGCCCTCGTCGAAGCGTCACTCGGCCTCGCCGAGCGGGTCGGCGCCGGCCCGCTGACGGCCCGCGCGGCGTTCACTCTCTCGCTCGCGCTCTTCGACGAGGATCCGCACGCTGCGGTCGAGATGGGTCGGCGCACCGTGGATCTCTGCCGGCGATTCGGGCTTGCCACGCTCCGGCTCGGTGCGCTGATGAACACGGCCGAGGTGTCGATCGCCGTCGGCAGCTGGGCGTGGCTCGAGGCCGAGCTGGACACGGTCGATCGGCACGAACTCGAGCTGGTCGACCAGACCTCGATCGACCTTGCTCGCGCCGAGATCGCCACGATCCGCGGACGCGACATGACGGCAACCGTCGACGCGATCCGGTCCGCCGTGCGGACGATGCGCGACCCGCAGGCGATCGCCGCGGTCGCCGTGGGGCTCGGCCTCGTGGCCCTGGCCGAGGGGCGGTTCGAGGATGCGATACGGGAGGTCGAACCGGCGGAGCGCGACGATCTCAACCAGCCTGGCGCCCAGGCCATCGCTGGGCGGGCCGCGATCCGCCTGGGAGATCGCGCCCGGGCTCGGGCGACGCTCGACGCGATCGACGCGGCCGGGATCCGGGGCACGGCCGGCGCGATCAACCGCGACGCGCTCGCCGCGGGCGTCGCCGCCCTCGAGGGGCGCTGGGCGGAGGCCACGGCGGGATTCATCGACGCGTGGCGCCGCTACCGCGACCTGCGGATGGACGTCGGCCTGGCGATGAGCGTGCTCGATTTCCTGGCCGTGGCGCCGGCAGGCGACCCGCTCGCGGAGCGGGCGGCGCGCGAGGCACGGACCATTCTCGAACGCGAGGGCGCGACCGCCTACCTGGCCCAGCTGGACGAGCTGCTCGCGGAGCGGGCCCGGGACGCCGCAGCGGCCCCGCCGGCCGGCCGGAGCCGAGCCGCCGCCGAGCTGGCCGAAGCAGCGGACGCGACCACGGCCTGATTCGGGGCTCGCCGTCTCAGGCGTTCTGGCCCAGGCGCGCTCGCGACCGGCTCGACAGCGCTCGCCACCGGCTCGGGAGGCTTCGACGCCGGGTAGACGTAGGCGCGCAGCTCCGGGAAGCGGCGCACGACCTCGGCCAGGCCCACCAGGCAGAGGATGCCGCCCGAGACCACCGAGAACTGGGGGCCGGCAATCGCCGCCACGGCGGCAGCCTCCGCATCGCCCAGGCGCGGCCCGCTCGTCACGACAAGGATGTGGACCCCCACGACACGGCCCCGGATCTCGTCCGGGGTCTCGAGCTGGACGATCGCCGAGCGCAGCACCGCGCTGAACACGTCCGCCGCCCCGGCCAGGGCCAGGAAGACGAGCGCCAGCGGGAAGCTCCAGGCCGACAGGCCGAAAGCCGTGATCGCCAGGCCCCATGCGGCGACGGCAACGATCACGGCCCGTCCGGGTTGTCGAATCCGGCCGACCCACCCGGTGAGCGCCGCCCCGACGAGGGCGCCCGCCGCCGGCGCAGCGGCCAGCAGGCCAAGTCCCGCCGCCCCGACGTGGAAGACGTCCAGCGCGAGCGCCGGGAAGAGCGAGGTCGGCATCCCGAAGACCATTGCGACGAGGTCGATGACGAACGTGCTGAGGATGATCCGGCGTCGGCGAACGAAGCGCAGCCCCTCCTTGACCGTGGCCAGGGACGGGCGCGCCGCACCGGGATGCGGGGGGATGGGAGCAATGAGGAGGAGGGCGACGATCGCCGCCGCGAAGGTGACGGCGTCGAACGCGAAGGCGGCCGCCACGCCGACGGTCGCGATGAGGATCCCGCCCAGGGCGGGCCCGGCCACCGCCATCGCCTGGAAGCCGAGCTGGTTGAGGGCGATCGCGGCCGGAAGGCGCTCGCGCGGGACGAGGCGCGGCACCGCGGACGATCGGGCAGGCTGATCCACCGCGCCCAGGCCCGCCGAGACGAAGGCGACCACGTAGTAGCCCCAGATCGGCGCGTCGGGACTCGACGCGAGCAGGAAGAGGGTCCCGGCCGCGCCCGCCAGGCCCAGCTGGGTGATCAGCAGGAGCCGTCGGCGGTCGACCGCGTCCGCGACCGCCCCGCCGCCGAGCGCGAAGACGAGGATCGGCACGAGCTGGACGAGGGCGAGGAGGCCAACCGCGAGCGTGGAGCCTGTCAGCACGTAGAGCTGGAACGGGAGAGCGACGACCGTGACCTGGCGCCCGAAGCCGCTGATGAGCTGGCCGGTCCACAGGAGCCGGTAGTCTCGATCGCGCCGCAGTGGCTCGACGTCGAGGAAGATCCCGCGCAGGCGCCCGCGTCGCGCCGCGGGATCGGTGGGCATGACCGGAAGGATAGGGCGGCGCACTGGGGCGGCGCAGTGGGGGCGGCGCAGTGGGGGCGGCACACCGGGCGCGACGACACCGCGGCGGCCACGCCGCTCCCCTACCCTTCGGCCATGGACCGCTACGCAGACGTCTCGTACTGGCTCGAGACCGCCGGAGACCTCACCGCTCGTCCGCCGCTCGACGGGACCACTGAGTGCGACGTCGCGATCCTGGGCGCCGGCTACACGGGCCTGTGGACCGCCTACTACCTCCTGAGGCGGCAGCCCGGCCTCCGCATCGTCATCGCCGAGAGCGAGATTGCCGGTTTCGGGGCATCGGGGCGGAACGGCGCATGGTGCGCTCCGGACCTCAACATCTCGATGGAGCGCCTGGCCCGCCTCCACGGCGAGGACGCCGCGCGGCGAATCCAGCAGGCAACGTACGACGCGGTCGACGAGGTGGGGCGCGTTGCGGCGGAGGAGGCGATCGACGCTGGCTTCCACAAGGGCGGCGAGCTCATCGTGGCCCTCGGCCCTCACCACGTCCCGGCGATCGAGGGCGCCCTCCGCGAATACGAGCGCTTCGGGTTCGGCGAGCACTATCGGCTGCTGGATGCGGCCGGCGTGGCGGACAAGGTCCGGATCGCGGGCGCGGTGGCCGGCCTCTGGTCGGGCAGCGGGGCCGTCGTGCACCCGGGGCGGCTCGTGCGCGGCCTCGCGGCCCTCGTCGAGCGAATGGGGGCCCGGATCGTCGAGCGAACGCCGGTGACGGACTTCCGCGCCGCCGTGCCGGCCAGGACCGCAGGGGCATCAGGGGGCGGCGCCCCCGCCGCGCTGATCACGCCGCGCGGCGAGATCCGGGCGCCCGTCATCGTCCTTGCCGGCGAGGCCTACCTCGCACGCCTGGCGAAGCTCCATCGCCAGCTCGTGCCGATCTACTCGCTCATCGTCCTGACCGAGCCGATCGACGACGCCCGCTGGGCCGAGATCGGCTGGGCCGGCCGCGAGATCGTGGCGTCGGCGCGCCTCTCGATCGACTACCTCTCCCGCACGGCCGACGGGCGGATTCTCTTCGGCGGTCGTGGCGCGCCCTACCGGCTGGGGTCACCCATACGCGACGCCTACGACCGCCACGGCCCCACCCACGAGATGCTCCGCGGGTTCGTTCGCACCTGGTTCCCGATGCTCCGCGACGTCCGCTTCACCCATGCCTGGGGAGGTCCGCTCGGCATGCCGCGCGACTGGCACCCTAGCTTCGCCTTCGACCCGCGCAGCGGCATCGCCAGCGCCCGCGGCTACGTCGGCCACGGCGTCTCGACGGCGAACCTGGCCGGGCGGACGCTGGCCGACCTGGTCACCGGGGAACGGACCTCGCTGACCGAGCTGCCCCTGGTGAACCACCAGAGCCCGAACTGGGAGGTCGAGCCGCTCCGTTGGCTCGGCATCCGCTACACGCAGGGCGCGATGTCGCGCCTGGACCGCCGCTCGGAGGCCACCGGTCGTGCGCCCACCGGCCGCTCGCTCGCGGAGCGGATCGCCAACCACTGAGAGCGGCCGCGCCGGCGGGTCACGCCCGTCGCCTGGCCCCCGGGCGAACACTCCGGACGGGCGACCGCCGAGCGGCACGGTGCCCGCCGTGGGGCGTCGGTCAATCGAGTCCTGCGGCGCCTTCGATCAGCTCGGCCAGCCGGGCACCGAACCGGGCAGCCGGCGCGCCGTCGATCACGTCGTGGTCGACGCTGATGGTGAGGGCCAGCATCTCGCGGACCTCGATCCGCTCCACCCGACCGCCACCGTCCGCCTCGCCGGCCCGCCCGGAGACCACGCCAGGCTTCCGGGCGATCCCACCCACGGCCAGGGCGAGCGAGTAGCTCGTCAGCGGGATCGCCCACGCCGTTCCCCGCCCGAACATCCCGATCGACGTCACGGCGACGGTACCCGTGAGCCGCTTCCGGCGGCCCGGGTCGGCCAGGACCATCGCCCAGAGGCGCTCGCGCAGAAAGCCCGGCACCAGCAGCCAGAGCGGCAGCCAGCGACGACCCGCCGCGTACGGGGCGCCGGCCGCCTGGGCCGCCCGGATCTCGTCGTGGATGCTGGCCACGGTCTTGCGGTTCGCCGCCCGGACGATGTGCGGGAACGGGATCCGCGCACCATCGACGTCCGTCTCGACGAGCACCGTGATGTCCACGTCGTCGAAGAGGACCACCTGGCTCCGCCCGCGGCGATATGCGTGCATGCGGCGGTCTTCGTCGACCGCGCGGGCGAGGTTGGCCACGATGAACGCGGTGAACGAGAGGCCGGCTCCGGTACGCGCGCGGTGCTCGCGGATTGCCCGCCGTGCGTCGGTGACGTCGACCTCGAGGAGCGCGTGCACGGTGTGCTGGCGGTGCATGAGGCCAAGCCAGTCGACCATCTGGTGCTGCGAGGGCGGGAACGACTCTACCCGGGAGGCGGCGCGATCTCGGGGTGAGGAGGGGCGTCGAAGGAGCTTCACGGCGCGGATCGTGTCTTCACCTTGCGGGCGACTGCGAGTGCCGAAGGTCGTCGAGTCGGCACGTCGGGACGCGGGCGCCGCAGGGACCGTCGCGCACTGAAGGCCGACCCGAACGTTGCTGGCCGTCAGCGCCTTTCAGGAACCGCCAAGGATCCGCGGTCATGATCCGGCCGCACTCGCGGTCTGGGACACGCCTCGGGCAACGGTCGGCTGATTCGGGGCGGGTGGCGGGCGGGGAGTGGCGTGGCACCGGTGACCCGATATCGGCCCACGTGGTAGAAATCGGCCTTGCGCGCTCCGAAACGCGGCGGAACTGCAGCTCGGCGTCATCTCGGAGCAGGCGACCCCGGCGAGCTACCACGCCAGCCGATATTGCGTCCCATCGGCCGCCGACGTCGAGCGTTGACACGCCGAGCGTCGGCACGCCGGGCCATGAGCTCGGCGTCGGGTCAGGGACGCCGCGGGTCGGGTCGGGGCGGGGTCGCTGCCGCGACCCTACGCCACGACGATCGGATCGATCGGGTACGGGTGGAGAGTGGCCGCGCCCTCCGGCGTGACCCGGTAGACGTCCTCGTGACGGACGCCGCCGAAGCCGGGGATGGCCAGGACGGTGTGCCCGATCGTCATCGTCATGTCCTCCCGCAGGGGGACGTTCCGGTGCGGCGGGATGATCGTGGAGGCGGGCGTCTCCTCGAAGCGGAGGCCCAGCCCGTGCCCGATGCCGTGCACGTGGTACGCGCCGAGGCCGTGGCGCTCCAGGACCGCGCCCACGACCCCATCCAGCTGGGCGACGGTCGTCCCCGGGCGCATGGCCTCGCGGACCGCGGGGATCACGTCTGCGTACGCATCGAGGAGCGCGCGCTGCCGGTCGTCGGGCTTCCCGAGCACGAAGGTCCGGGCGAGGTTCGCGCAGTAGCCCTCGACCTGGGGGGTCAGGTCGATCACGGCCAGCTCGCCGAGCTGCAGCGGCCGCGGGCTCAGGCGTCCGTGGAGCATGCAGGTCTCGATCCCGAAGGTGACGTAGATCGGCGTGCTCGTCCGCTCGGCGCCGGCGCGCATCATCGCGTAGGTCGACCTCGGTCGCGATCTCGTGGGCCGTGACGCCCGGTCGCAACAGCTCGCGCGCGCGATCCATGCCGATCCCGGCCACGCGCTGGGCCTCGGCCATCAGCGCCAGCTCGCCCTCGTCCTTGACCATCCGCAGGGGATCCATGACCGGGTCCGAGGAGACGACCTCGACGCCCGGGTTCACCTTCCGGAAGAGCTCGACGAGGAACGCGGGCGTCTCGAACCACATCTGCATCCCGACCTTCGGGGGTCCGCCTTGCGGCACCCCGACCCGCTCGACGAGCTCGCGCAGGAGGCCGACCACCTCGTGGATCTGGCCCCCGACGGAGCCGAAGACGAGGACGTCACCGCGGTGGGGGCCGCCATCGACGGCCTCGACAGTGGCGGCGGCGAGGCTCGCCCGGATCTCGGGCTCCTCCCCGGTGAAGGCGATGATCGTCGGCGGGCCCTCGACCGGGATGATCGCTCGTGGCTGCACGCGATCGGTGCCGAAGAGGTACCGGTAGTCGTCGTGGTTGAGGATGACGATCGCCACCAGGCCTTCCTCGCGCATGCGGGCCTGGACACGGGCGATGCGGTCGTGGCGAACGTCCATGTGTGGTCCTCCTCCGGCGGCCGCCTGGGACGCGGCCGGCACCGCGGTCGGCACCGTGCCTCATCGTACCCACAGCCACGTCTCGACGGCACGGGGGCGTCTGCCTCGCCGCGAGCCTGGCCCACGCGGCGAGGTTGCACAACCTGACGGAGCCGACTCGCGCAGCCGCCGAAACATGAGTATGCTACTACAGGTTTCGCGTCCCACCGGAGACCGCTTCGCGATGGATCCACGCACGCACCTGACGCGGCGCCGGCTCCTGGTGGGCGCTGCTGCGATCCCCGCCCCGATCCGTCCCGATCGGCAGCCCGGGCGCGGGTACGTGCCGACGATCGTGGAGTGGATGATCGTCATGGGTGTGCTGGCCTTCGGCGGGCTGCTCTTCATGGCGGCGGTGCTCTTCCTCCCGCTGCAGGAGCCCGAGGCGCACTGACCGGCGGAGCCGCTGGGTGCGAAGGGCGCTCCGGCGACACTCCCGAGGCGCTTCCCTCGTCTTCCGGGCAGGCAGCATCCGGGGCCGCTGCCCGGGAGACAGGGGATGACGATGTCGAGGCAGCCGGTCCATGCCGCCACGGAGTGCGATCCCCATGGCTGGCGCGCCGGGACCGTCCGGGTCCTCGCCAACGCCCTGCTGGTGCTGCTGGCATACGAGGTCGTGTCCATGGTGCTCGCGGTGGCACAGGTGATCGTCACGGGCGCGCCCCCGCCCGCAACGCCAGTCCAGTTCGTGCTGCTGGCGGCCGTGTTCTACCTGGTCCGCTGGATCTACGTCCTGCCCGGCTTGCTGCCGGTTCTCGTCGGCCTCGAATACCTCGCCCGACGCGCGCCGCACTCGCGTGTCCTGACCGCCATCGTCGCGTTCGCTCCGATGGTCTTTTGGGAGCTGGCGGAGTCCCCGGGCGACGTCCCCTCCGTAACGGGCGCGGTCCTCGGCGTGACCGCCGTGCTGTTCGCGGTCCTCGCGCGTCTGCCGGCGCGCTTCCCACGGCGCTCGCCGGACGTTCGTGGGGCGGCGGAACCGACGCGCTCCCCTACACTCCGCCGATGATCGACGCCCCGATCGACCGGCCGCGCCTGCTCGCGCGCGCGCTTCGCCTCGAGTACGTCACCGTCGGCTGGAACATCGTCGAGGGCGTGGTCGCGATCGCGGCGGCCATGGCGTCCGGATCCGTCGCCCTTTTCGGGTTCGGGATCGACAGCTTCGTGGAGTCGGCCTCCGGCTCGGTCATGATCTGGCGGCTGCTCGCGGAGCGGAACGCCGACGAGGACGACGAGGAGCGGATCGAGCAGGTCGAGCGCCGGGCTCAGAGACTGGTCGCGGCGTCCCTCGCCCTGCTGGCCGCGTACATCGCCTGGGACTCGATCACGTCGTTGATCGCCGGAGAGCGCCCCGAGCCGTCGCTCGTCGGGATCCTCCTGGCGGCGACGTCGCTGGGCGTGATGTGGTGGCTGGCCCGGGAGAAGCGGCGGGTAGGCATCGCCCTCGGGAGCCGGGCCATGACCGCCGATGCGTTCCAGACCGACGCCTGCTTCTGGCTGTCGCTCTTCCTGCTCGTCGGGATCGGCGCGAACGCGCTCTTCGGCTGGTGGTGGGCGGACCCGCTCGCCGCCCTCGGCATGACGGTCTTCATCGGCCGCGAGGCGCTCGAGGCCTGGCGCGGCGAGGACGACGACTGACGACCGTGCCGTCGTCGAGCGGCGAGCGGCCCGCGGCCCGCTAGTCGAACCGGATCGAGCGCACGATCGACTCGACGTCGGCAGCGGCGTCGGCCTCCGCCAGCAGCCGCGTCCACGACATCACCATGAGCCGCGTGCCCCCGACGTCCACGACACGAACCGTGGTGAGCCCGTCCTCGAGGCTGGATCCCCCGGCAGGTTCCTCGCCGAAGACCTTCACCTGGGACCCGTCGCACGAAGCCTCGTCGCCGCTCAGGACGAGGGCCAGGCTCGAAGCCGGCAGCCCGCCGATCGTCTCCGACGTGGGGCCAGCGACGACGAATCCGGGCAGCTTGCCCAGGGCGGCGACCAGATCCTCAACGCCCGGGCCGACCGGGGGATCCAGCAGTCCCTGCTCCCAGTGACACGGGTCCCGGTACAGGTTGGAGGTCACGAACCAGCCCACCGCGGCCGTCTGCAGGTCGTTCGCGATGACCGACGAGTACTCGGTCGAGTGCGCGAAGCTCCACCCCGCTGGAACCTCGAACGTGACCCGCGCTGGAACGTCGACGTAGTAAGGCACTCCTGGGTCGAGAGTCTCGTTCCATTGGCCCGTGATCCAGGCCGGTCGTGGGCTGGGAACCGGAGCGGCCGCGGTGGGACTGGCCGGTGCCGAAGACGGGGCGCCCAAGCCGGCCGCACCAGAGAACGGGCCCTCACCAGGCAGGCGACCCCCGACCAGGGCCAGCCCGGAGCCGAGCACGACCACCAGGGCGCCTGCGAGAGCGAACTTCAACGGGCGCGGTGCTGCTGGGCGCTGCCATGGCAACACCTGCCACCACGGTCGCGGACCCAGCTGCGGCATGGTCCGTGTCTGCGCGAGCACCTGGTCGAGGAGGGCGGCGCGTGCGCGCACGGGCGCCTGCTCCATCAGCCGCCCAGCCAGCAGCGCGGAGTCCCCCTCGGGCTCGATGTCGTGACCGTTCATGAGACGTGCCCTCGTGCGGGTTCGGCCACTCGTTCGTCGGCCTCGAGCGCGGCGCGCAGCGCCCGGCTTGCGTAGCGGAGTCGCGACTTGACGGTGCCGAGCGGGGCGCCAATCGAGGCCGCGACCTCCGGGCCGGTCAGGCCCAGGTAGTGCGTCAGCGTCAGGACCGTTCGCTGCTCGATCGGCAGGCGCGCGAAGGCCCGTCCGAGCCGGTCCTGGTCCTCGATGGTGCGCCAGCCGTCGACGGCCGCCGGCTCCACGCGGAGCTCGACGAGGCGCATGGCGGCGTGCCGCCGGTGCCGGCGGCCGGCATCGTGGCAGGCGTTCACCAGCAGCCGGCGCAGCCAGGCGTCGAAGCGGTCGACGTCGCGAAGCCGCGGCAGCTCGCGCCAGGCCCGGACGAGAGCCTCCTGGACGGCGTCCTCGGCATCGTGCGGGTCTCGGAGGATGAGCCACGCGACACCGTGCATCCGGTCGATCGCCCCTGCCGCCAGCCGGCCGAACGCGTCGTGATCTCCGTGCATGGCCTGCTCGACCAGCCTGCCCCGTTCGATACCGTCAACGGACACGCGCGGGGTCATGGCAGCTCGGGCCTCATCCCGGATACCGGCGGTTCAGGCGTTGTTGGCAGGCGATGCACGCGACGGCGTCCTGGTGCTCACGGGGCCGTCGGGTCGCCCCGCTCCCCCGCCCGGTAGACCTGCCAGGCCCGCTCCGCGGCCCTCTCGGTCACGAACAGGTCGCGCTCTCCGCGCCGGAACTCCTGGTACGACGCCGATGTGACAGCGTCCGCCGCGCCGACCGCGCCCGCAGGCGCCGCTCCCGAATTGAGTCGGACCTCCGGAACGACCATCCCCGCGAGCAGCCCGACCGCGAACGCGGCAATCATCGCGAGCGCTGCCGTTCGGACCCGGAGCCCGGACTGCCTGGTGATCCCTGCCGCCGCCGTCATCGTGATCCCCCCTTGCCTGCGCCGACCCTACGTGGTCGGCCGCGCAACATCAATGACGTCGCGCGATGGGCGGGCGGATCTATCTTCGGCGTCGGGGGTTGGCTTCGCCGACCTCCGCTTCTTCGACCCCCTCCTCCGGCGGCCGCAGGGCCCGGAAGCTCCGGTAGAGCAGCAGGTCGTAGACGATCTTGAGGCCGCCGGCGATGACGAACGGCAGGCCGCCGAGACCGACCCCGGCCACGCAGCGGCGCCGCGATCGACGGCGAGACCGCCGCCCCGACGCTGCGGGCGATCCCCGTGACGCCCGCGGCGGCGGAGCGCTCGTCCGGGTCGACGACCGCCATCGTGTACGACTGGCGGGTCGGCACGTCCATCTGGCTGATGCTGAACCGCAGCAGCAGGACGGCGATCGCCAGCGGCAGCGTCGGCATCAGCGGCACGAGGATCAGCAGGACGTTCGACGGCAGGTGCGTGAAGACCATCGTGTTGATCAGGCCGATCCGGGCCGCGAGCGGCGCCGCGAGCAGCGCCGAGATGCCGGCCAGGAGGTTGGCGCCGAAGAAGAGCGCGCCGAGCGCGCCGGCTCGACAGCCCGAACCGGGTGGAACCAGTAGCGACGATGCTCTGGATGACGAAGCCGCCGCCGAACGCGTCGAGCGCGAACAGCGCCGACGAGCCGGGCCACGACGCCGCGCGAGCGATGCAGCCCGAGGCGGCGTGGCGACCGACACGTCCGCCGCGGACCGGGGCCTCGACCGCCGGCGAGAGCGCGCCAGAAGAGCGCCGCCAGCACGACCCCGATCGAGCGCGTAGCCGAGGATGACGGCCCGGTAGCTCGTCGAGCTGAGCGTCGCGCCGGTCGCCTGGAGCGCCTGCGCCGAGCAGGCCCGCCGCCAGCGCCCCGGTCGCGGTGGCGAACGAGCCCGGCGAGGTTGTACCAGGCGAAGACGCGCGTCCGCTCGCGGTCGGCGACGATCTGCGACAGCGCGGCCTGCTCGACCGCCAGGAACGGCCCGACCTCGTTGCCGCTCGGGCTGATCACGCCGATCGTCGCGGCCAGGACGAGGACCCAGAGATCGCGCGACAGCAGGAAGACGACGCCCGCCAGGACCATCAGGCCGGCGCCCGGCGAGGAGCACCCGCCGCCGGCCGATCCGGTCGGCGTGGGTCGTCAGCCACAGGCTGATCGCGGCGTCGCCGACCAGCGTGAGCGTCAGGAGCGCGCCCACCTCGAGCGCCCCGAAGCCGATCTCCACGAGGTAGAGGACGAGGACGACCGACAGGAAGCCGTAGGCGAAGAGGCGCGCGATCCGGGTCGCGAAGAGCAGCCGGCCGTCCCGGGTCAGTACGGCGAGGGGAGTCCGGCCGGCCACCGCGTCAGCTTGCGCTCGACGCGACCCGGTCGTGGTGTCTCGTGAGGGCGTGGGCGTCCTCGCCGTCGTGGTCGCAGGGATTTACGTGGATGACCACGGTGTCCAGGCGTGGGACCTCGTGGAGCAGGCGGTGACGGACCTCCTCCGAGACGCGGTGGCCCTGGGTCACGGTCATGTCGCAATCGACGGTGATGGCCATCGACGCCTCGAGCGCGTGGCCCAGCCAGCGAACACGCAGGCGATCGACGGACTGGACCTCGGGCACCGACGCTGCGATCGTCTCCACCTCGTCGACGAGCTCTGGCTCGACCGCGTCCATCAGTCGGCCCAGCATCTGGCCCGTCGCCTGCTTCAACACGACCAGGATGACGGCCGTGATGAGGAGCCCGACGAGCGGGTCGGCGAGCGGGTAGCCGGCTGCGACCCCGAGCGCGCCGACGACCACCGCGAGCGAGGTCAGCCCGTCGGTCCGGGCGTGATAGCCGTCGGCCACGAGCGCCGCCGAGCCGATCGAGCGGCCGACCCGGATCCGGTAGAGGGCGACGAGCTCGTTACCGGCGAAGCCGATGAGGCCGGCGACGAGGACGATGGGGATGTTGGTGATCGGTTGCGGGTCGATGAGGCGGCTGATCGACTCGTAGGCGGCAAGGAGGGCCGAGCCGGCGATCATCAGCAGGACGAAGAGGCCAGCGAGGTCTTCGGCGCGTCGGTAGCCGAACGTGTAGCGGCGGGTGGCAGCACGGCCGCCGATCGCGAAGGCGATCCACAGCGGGATCGCGGTCAGCGCGTCGCTGAAGTTGTGGATCGTGTCGGCGAGCAGCGCGACGGAGCCCGAGACGAGCACGACCGCGAGCTGGGCGACCGCGGTGAGCCCGAGCACGAGGAGCGACACCTTGAGCGCGCGGATGCCGCGCGCACTGCTCGTCAGGGCATCGTCGATCGAGTCGCCGGGATCGTGACTGTGGCCGACGAACGTCCCGACCAGGCGGCGCAACCAACCCTCCGGATGGTCGTGCGAGTGGCCGTGGTCATGGCCGTGGCCGTGGCCCGTGTTCGTCGTGGTCGGCCTGATCGTGAGGCTCGGCGTGATCATCTGCGTCGGGCCCGTGGAGATGCTCGGTCATCTGGCCTCGTTCGGGACTCGGTGGAGTGCGCCCGGCCGAGCGGACTTCGACGAGAGTCTACCGGCTCGCCCTGGTCCGGATGGGCGTCGACCCCGCTCCGCCCGAGACGGAGCCGCCCTCGGCCGAACCGGCCGACACTGCGATCAGGACGGCGGCCGATACCGGGGCCGACACCGGGGGCACGTGAGGCGTCAGACGGCGACTGCGACGAGGCGAGCGAGGACCTCGTCGACCTCGCCCTCGGTGGTCATGCGTCCAAGGCTGAGACGGACCGCACCCATCCCGACGACCGGCGGCACGCCCATCGCTCGCAGAACGGGCGACAGCTCCACCGAGTCCGCGTGACAGGCGGCCCCGGTGGAGGCAGCGACCCCGTCAAGGGCCGCAAGGATGTCGGCCCTGACCGGCCGCCACACGCACGTTCAGGGTGTTTGGGGGCGTCGGCGGGATGCCCGTTGAGGGCGACGCCGTCGCCGAACCGGGCGCACAACCCTTCCCAGGGCCGGTCTGCTGGACGCTCAGCCCACGCGCCCGGTTGCGCGCGTCGGCGATCTGCCCGACTCTGCGCAGATGACAACGATGCACCGTCCGCGCGTCCTCGTCGTCGACGACGAGGCGCCCATCGTCGAACTCGTGCGCGGCTACCTCGAGCGCGACGGGTTCGAGGTGGCGACCGCCGCGGACGGGCCGGCCGGCCTCGAGGCGGTGCGGGCGACGAGCCCGGACGTCGTGATCCTCGACGTGATGCTGCCCGGCCTCGACGGCATCGAAGTGTGCCGCCAGCTGCGCACGTTCTCCAGACGCGTACGTGCTGATGCTGACGGCCCGGGGCGAGGAGATCGACCGGATCATGGGCCTCACGGTGGGCGCCGACGACTACCTCGTGAAGCCGTTCTCGCCGCGCGAGCTCGTGGCCCGGGTCAAGGCCCTGCTCCGCCGGCCACGCACGGAGCACGGCGTCGGCGGTGGCCGGTCCTGCCGGCCTCGAGATCGACGAGGCCGCGCCGTACGGTCCGCGTGGACGGCACGACCATCGAGCTGACGACCCTCGAGTTCGACCTCCTCGCCGTCCTCGCCCGCGATCCCGGTGTCGTGATCCGCCGCCAGGCCCTGCTCGACCGGGTCTGGGGCGTCGACTTCGTCGCCGACGACCATCTCGTCGACGTCCACATCGCGAACCTGCGCCGCAAGCTCGGCGACGACCCCGCGCAACCCCGCTTCGTGGAGACGGTGCGCGGCGTGGGATACCGCCTCCGGGAGGGCGGCTGATGCGGTTCCCGCGCTCGCTGCGCGGCCGCCTGCTCGTCGCGTTCCTCGTCGTGGTCGCAGCGACGCTCGGGACCGTCGCCGTCGCGACGCTCCTCGTCGGCCCGGGGTACTTCGCCGAGGCGATGGGCCACCTGCCCGGCGACCCGATGGGCGATGCGATGGCCCTCGCCACGCAGGCGGCCTTCGAGGAGGCGATGCAGCGGGCGCTGATCGCGGCGACGGTCATCGCCGTGGCCAGTGCCACCGTGGTCAGCCTCGCCGTGGCGGCGCGGATCGCCGGGCCGATCGGGGCGCTCGCCGCGGCGGCGCGACGCGTCGCCGGCGGCCACTACGCCGAACGAGTCCCGGTCGCCGACCCGGACGAGCTCGGCGAGCTTGCGGCGTCCTTCAACGAGATGGCGGGCTCGCTCGAGGCCACCGAACGGCGCCGCCTGCAGCTGGTCGGCGACGTGGCCCACGAGCTCCGCACCCCGCTGACGACGCTCGACGGGTACCTCGAGGGGCTCGAGGACGGGGTGATCGAGCCCAGCGAAGCGACCTGGCGGCTGCTCCGGGCCGAGACGGGGCGCCTGACGCGGTTGGTCAACGACCTGTCCGAGCTGTGGCGGGCCGAGGCGCACCAGCTCCCCCTGCGGATCGAGGCGGTGGATCTCGCGGCCCTGGCCGGCGAGGTCGTGGACCGCTTCGCGCCCCTGGCGGCCGCGCGCGGGATCGCGCTCGTCCTGCGAGCCGGCCCCGCGACTGCCCGCGCGGACCGCGACCGCGTCGCCCAGGTCCTCGCCAACTACCTCTCGAACGCCCTGCGCCACGCGCCGGACGGCTCGGTGGTCACGGCGACGACCGTCCGCGTCAGGCGGGCGGGTCACGCTCGACGTGACCGACCAGGGACCCGGCCTCGCCGTCGATCAGCTGGAGGCGGTCTTCGAGCGCTTCTACCGCGTCGACGCGGCCCGGAGCCGCGCGTCGGGCGGGTCCGGCATCGGTCTCGCGATCGTCCGCGCGCTCGCCGGGGCGATGGGCGGACGCGCCTGGGCGGAGAGCCGGGGACCAGGGACGGGCGCCACCTTTGTGCTGGAGCTTCCCGCGGCCTGACGAGCTCACCCATCGCCCGGCGCAGCGTGGGCTTGACCAGATCTTGACGAAGGCTTGCCGCGTCCTGCATGGGCAGACCGGCGCGTTGGGCCCACCCTGTCGTCACGCTCGTTCGCGTCCCGCGATCCGCCCGAGGAGCTTGCGTCCCGATGTCCCGCACCACGCCGCGGCCCACCGCGAACCGGACGGGGACAGCGCGTCGCCCGCCGCGGCCTCGCCGCCGGCCGACCATGCCGCGGTCGCGGCCGACCTGCCCTTCCGGCTCGCCGTCGACGATGTGCTCGCGCGCATGGCGGCCGAGCGGAGCGCCCCGCCCGCGGCCGGGCCGGCCACGCCGGCAGCCACGGCCGGCCCGATCTCCACGACCGTGCCCGTCGCCGGGATGACCTGCCGGACCTGCGAGATCCGCATCCAGCGGCACGTCGGCCGCATCCCCGGGCGTCGAGCACGTCGCCGCCTCCGCCGTCCAGGGCCGGGTTGAGATCGACGAGCACGCGCCCGATCCCGACTGCCGCGTCGCGAATGCGCATCCGCGCCGCCGGCTACGAGATCGGCCGGACGCCCTGGCTCGACCGCCGACCCCAACGTCTGGCTGACCGCCGATCGCCGGCGATCGTCCTCGTCGGCCGTCCTCGCCGTGATCGCCCAGCTGACCGGGATCGCGGACCTCGCCTCGGGCGCCGGCGACCTCGGCTCGCGGCGGCCTCCTCGTCGCGCTCCTCCTCGGCCTCACCGCCGGCGTCTCCACCTGCATGGCCCTGGTCGGCGGCCTCGTCCTGGCGCTCTCCGCCTCGTTCGAGGCACGCCGCACGGCGACGCGGGCCGCGGACGCCGGCGTCGCCGCCCGGATGCGGCCGGCGCTCGCCTTCGTGGCCGGCCGGATCGTCGGCTACGCGGTGCTGGGCGCGGCGCTCGGCGCGATCGGGGCCACGTCACGATGCCGCCCCAGGTGACCGCGCGTCCTGATGATCGCCGTCGCCGTCGTGATGACGATCCTCGGGACGCGCCTGACCGGCCTCTCGCCGCGGATCGCCGCCTGGTCGCCGACGCTCCCCGTGGGGCTCGGCCCGGACGCTCGGGCCTCGCGAGGGGCGGGCGGGCGCGTACTCGGACGGGCGGGCCGCGGGCCTCGGCGCCGCCTCCTTCTTCCTGCCCTGCGGCTTCACCCAGGCGGTCCAGGTCTACGCGCTCTCGACCGGCTCGCCCGCTCTTCGCCGGCGCCATCCTGGCGGTCTTCGCGATCGGGACCGCGCCCGGCCTCCTCGCCCTCGCCGGCCTCCCCGCTCGTCGTCCCGGCCGCCTGGCGGCCGACCCTCCTTCGGTTCGTCGGCGTCGTCGTCATCGGGTTCGCCGTCGTCAACGCGAGCGCCGGCCTCCGGCTCGCCGGCTTCAGCCTGCCGATCCCCGGTGTCGAGGCGCGCGTCGGCTGCCGCGCCGCGCAGCCGGCGCGGCGGCCGTGCGCGCGCGATGGAACGCAGGCGCTCGTCACCTTCCAGGACGCCGCCGGCTACAGCCCCGGGAACGTCTCGATCTACGCCGGGCCCCACGCCTGGACGATCGAGTCGTCGACGACCGCGCACCTGCGCCGCTTCGCTCGTCGTCCCCGCGCTCGGCATCCAGCTTCGCGCTCAACGAAGGGCGCCAACACGATCGAGCTGCCGGCCCTCCCGCCGGGACGGTCGCCTACTCGTGCTCGATGGGGATGTACGGCGGCTGGATCACGGTCGTGGAGCGCCCCGCCGGAACGACCGGCCGGGGCACGTCCGGCGGCTGACCACGACCCAGGCACGAACAGCGGGCCCGCCCCGCCCATGCCTGCATCCCCTCGACCACCGTACCCATCTTCGACTGCCGTCCCGTAGGAGCGCTCCATGGAAGCCGTCCGTCCCGCGAAGCTGATCGACCCCGTGTGCGGCATGACCGTGGACGTCGCCGCCGCCGAGGCAGCCGGCCTGCTGCTCGAGTACGAGGGCCGCACCTTCGCCTTCTGTCGGAGCGGCTGCCGCCGCGCCTTCGTGGAGGAGCCGGCGACCTACGTGGCGCAGGCCGAGGCGGCCGAAGCGGGCGCGAGCGCCGCAGCTCACGGCGGGCTCGACCACGGCGAGATCGACCGCGGCGCGACCGACCACCACGCCCTCCCCGTCATCGACGAGGGGATGCGTCGCTGGTACGAGAGCTGCTCGTGCTGCCTCGGCGACGCCTTCCCCGAGATCAAGGCTCAGCTGGACGCCGAGCGTGCAGCTGCGGCTCTCGGCCCCGTCGACCCGGGCATCTGCGAAGCGGCGGAGGCCATGCAGGCGGACACGCCGGGGTGATCCGCGCGCGGGGCGCCCCTGCGCGGGCGCGGCCGCGCCTGCGCACCCGCACCACGCGCGACCCACGCCCCATACTGGGCGGGTCCCCAGCCGCGGGAGGGTGAGCGTGGAAACGATCCGGGAGATCCTCGCGTCGCACGAGTCGGGAATCTCGCGCGGCGGCCTCCTGGCGTGGGCTCGGCTGCGCGGCGACCCGAAGATGACCGACGCCCAGCTGGACGCCGCGCTGGCCGAGCTGGGCGACCAGGTCATCGACGTCCAGGGCTTCCTCTACCTGCGCCAGTTCGCGCCCGCGTCCGCGATCGCGGAGGCAGCCGCCGAAGCCGCCGCTGAGACCGCTTCGTCGCCGACGACGCCCGGCTCCTCGTGGCAGACGGACGTGCCCTCGTCGTCATGGCAACCCGTTGCGCCGGCGTACGAAGACGCGCTGCCGCCTGCGTCATCGTCCGGCCCCCCGGGCTGGGTCGCGACGAACGGGAGCGCGGGACCCCCTGACGCGGGCTGGACCCCGCCGGACGACCAGGGCTGGACCCCGCAGCCCGCCTCCGCAGGCAGACGGACAATGGTCGTCGCAGCCGTCTTCGTGGGCATCTTCCTCTTCGTGTCGGGCGTCGCCGCGTTCCTTCTCCGCGATGCCGCATCCGTGGACGACCCGGTCATCCCGGCCGGTCCGGGCGATGTGCCCGTCCGGCCGACACCCACCTCCGGATCGGTCGTGGGGGCGCTCACCATCGAGGTCGGCGACTGCCTCATCCTCCCGACGGAGGACGAGTTCGACGAGGTGCGCCGGCTCGACTGCACGGAGCCGCACGACGGCGAAGTCTTCTTCGTGGAGGACCACCCGGGGACCGACTATCCCTCGGACGACGAGATGAGCGCGTTCTTCGACACCGAGTGCCGTCCCGCGTTCGAGGAGTTCACCGGTAGCGACTTCGACGGCCAGGCAGTCCTCGACATCGGCTGGTTCGTCCCGACCGAGGGCGCCTGGGACGGCGGCGACCACGAGGTCGTCTGCTACGTCACGCCGATCGACGGCAGCATGACGAGCCAGTCCTACCGCGGCGCGAACCCCTGATCAGGCCAGCGCCTCGGCCACTCCCGGAAGCTCGCCGGCCAGGCCGAACGGAGCGCCGGCGTCGCGAACGAGGGCCTCCATCGCCGCCTCGATCCGCGGATCGAGCGCCGGCCGCACGTAGGCCGCCAGCAGCTCGTCGACCCGGAGTCGCGCCCGTGCCGCGGTGTCGGGTCGCCCCTCGACCTCCCAGGCCCGCAGCGAGGCCCGGTCGATCACCGCCGACGGCAGCGCCTGCTCGCTTCGGAAGAGCCGCCGCGTCTCCACGAGCTCCAGGAATCGCGCCTCGGGACCGGCCGCCCGGATCATCGCCGTCGCCAGCGTGTCGGTGGGCGTCGCGATCCCGCGGACGAGCCGCTGGGCCATGGCGATCCCCTCGGCGTCGATGACGAGCTTCTCTGCGCTCTGGCAGCGCAGCGAATCGAGCATCCCGGAGCCCGAGATCATGTCGATCCCGGCAAGCGCGCCGACGAGCGCACCCATGCCGCTCTCGAGGCCGGCCTGGTGGTCGATGACCTTGCCGTCGGTCGCCCCCAGGTAGCCGTGGGTCGGCAGGTTGAGGTCCTTGCCGACCTGCGCGTAGGCGGCGTCGAGCATGGCGGTCTCGATGGCGCCCATCGGGGTCACGCCCGTCCGCATGTCGACGATGGCCGGGGCGCCACCCCACACGATCGGCGCGCCGGGGTTGGCCAGCTGGTGGAGGACGATCCCCGACAGGCACTCGGCGGCGTGCTGGACCACGGAACCGACGAGCGTGACGGGCGCCGCGCCGCCGGCGAGCGGCATGGAGACCATCTCGGCCGGGACGCGGGCGCGCGCCAGGTCGATCAGGTTCCGAGCCCCGAAGGCAGTCCAGGTGAGGGGCGGCGAGGGGCACACGTCGAAGACGGCCCGCGGCCGGGCAGCCAGCGCGTCGCGCCCGCCGGCGTCGAGCGCAAGCAGGTCGATCATCGCCGCCGACCCCTCGGGGCTGAAGGCGCCGGTCACGATCGGCTTGGCCGAGCCGAGCAGCACGAGGTAGAGGCGGTAGAGGTCGCCGATCTCGGCGGGAACGTCGCCGCACACGATGGCCGTGGACTGGGCGGCGTAGGCCGGGAGCATCTCCGCGACCCGGACGAGCCGCACGAGGTCGGCGGACTGGGACGGGCGGTGGTCACCCGTGACCGAGTCGAGCACGTTGACGCCGGACGAGCCGGGGTCGAACTGGACCACACCGGCGCCGTAGCGCACGGCGGGATTGCCAGTGCGGTCGAACAGGTCGAAGGAGGCAGGCACGGTGGCCAGCGCCCCCTCGACCAGGGAGGTCGGGATGCGCACAGTCTCGCCCGCGACCCGGGCGCCGGCAGCGGCGAGAAGGCTGGTCGCCTCCGCGTCCTGGACCCGGACGCCGTCCACCCGAAGCAGCTCGTACGCCTCGTCGAGGATCCGCCCGACGAGGTCAGGACCGAGGAGGCGGAGCTCCGGACGCAGAGGCGCGGAGCCGGCCGTCGTGCTCACTGCCCGGCCCCCGCGGCCATCACCTCGTCCACGATCGTTGGTGCCGGCTCGACGCCGGCCTCCCGCTCGACCGCGCTCACCACCGCTGCCATCTCGCGGGCGAGGCCCGGCTCGAGCGGCTCGGGGACGTGTGTCGCCAGGAGCTCGCGCGCCCTCGCCTTCGCCCAGGCGCGTGGCTCGCCGCCCTCAGCTTCCACGACGCCCATCGGGCGCCGATCCATGAAGCGCGACTTCCACATCGCGCGCATGTGGCGCCGGGTGTGCGGCGAGGTCAGGTAGTCGCCGGCCGGCCCGACGGCGGCGATCGCCTCGAGCGCGAGGTCCTCGTCCGTGACCGGGATCCCCTTCAGGGTCGCCCGCACGATCGAGTAGATCTCCGCGTCGAGGAGGAGCTGCTCGTGGGAGAAGATCCGGCTGCCGTTGATGAGCCCGAGCCCCAGCAGCATGTCCGAGCCGGACGCCGACGCGAGGAAGCACGAGAGCGAGTTCTCGACGCCGGCCTGCCAGTCGGACGCCTTGGCGCCGGTGGCGAAGGCCCCCATCGAGAGGGGCACACGGTAGAAGTCGGCCAGCTGGTTGGTGGCGGCGCCAAAGAGGAAGTCCTCCGGGCCGCCGCCGGTGTAGGCGCCGGAGCGGAGGTCCATCGCGGTCTGCGCGGCCGCGTAGTAGACCGGGCACCCGGGGTACGCGATCTGCATGAGCGCGAGCGCGGCAACCACCTCGGCGTTGCCGACAACGAGCGAGCCGGCCACCGTGGCCGGGCCGGTGAAGGCCGCCGAGGCCATCGTCATGTAGCCGACCGGGATCCCCGCCTCGGCGGCGACCAGGCCGGCATCGATGCTCCCGCCGTCGTGGCCGAGCGGGCTGGTGGTGCACTGCATCATCGAGAGGACCGGGCGTGCCCGAAGGGACTCGCGGCCACCTGCGATGACGGCGGCCATCTCCACCGCGGCGCGGGCCTCGCGCTCGGTGACGATCGATTCGGTCTGGACGTGCTTCGTTGTGTTCGCCCAGCAGGCCAGGAGCTCGTGCAGCGAACGGGACGGAGCCGGTCGATCCTGGGCGGAGACCGGAATCCAGTGGAAGGCAACCTCGTCGAGGGCGTCCGCGAGGCGGGCGATCTCGGCAACGTCGGAGAGGCGAGACGGGCGACGCTCGCCGGTCTCGAGGTCGGCGACCTCGACGCCGCAGCCGTCGGTGGCCGCGTAGACGTGCTCGCCGTCGAGCGGGAGGTCGAGCGCCGGGTCGCGGGCGGCCAGCGGGTAGACCGGGGGCGCGGTCTTCAGGGCCGCCTCGATCATCGACTTCGGGGCCTTGATGACCTGGGTCTCGCGGTCGACCTCGGCGCCGGCGGCGGCCCAGATGTCGAGGGCGCGCTCGGACGGGAAGCGGATGCCGATGTGCTCGATGACGTGGAGGGTGGCCTCGTGGAGGCGGGCGATGGCGTCCGCGTCGAGCACCTCGATCCGGAGGCCACGCGGCCCGATCGGGTTGAGGGGCGCGCTCACTGGGCCGTCCCGTCCGCTGCCCCGCCGACGAGCCGCTTGGCGAGCTCGACCGCGCCCATCGCGTCCTCGGAGTAGCCGTCGGCGCCAATGTCGTTCGCCCACGCGCCGGTCACGGGGGCGCCGCCGACCATCACCTTGAGCGGCGGGCGCAGGCCCGCTTCGGTCAGCGCCGCGATCACGGTGCGCTGCCCGGTCATCGTGGTCGTGAGGAGCGCGGACAGGCCGACGATGTCGGCCCGATGCTCGCGGGCGGCCGCGACGAAGCGCTCCGGGGAGACGTTGACGCCAAGGTCGTGAACCTCGAAGCCGGACGTCGAAAGGAGCATGCCCACGAGGTTCTTGCCGATCTCGTGGATGTCGCCCGCGACCGTGCCGATGACCACGCGTCCGGCGACGGTCCGCTCCGTCGAGCTGGCCTTGAGCTCGGGCTCGAGCACGGTCAGCGCTCGCTGCATCGCGCGTGCCGCCAGCATCATGTCGGGCAGGTAGAGGTCGCCGCAGGCGAACCCCGCCCCGACCTCCTTCATCCCGGGCATGAAGCCCTCGTCGATCGCCGTCAGGGGCGGGATGCCGGCCGCGATGGCGGCGCGAGCGGCGACCTCGGCGGCATCGGCATCGCCGTCGATCACGGCCTGGCGCATCGCCTGGAATTCGGTGTCGGTCATGGGGGCTGCTCCTCGGTGCGTGCGCGGGGATGGAAGTATGGCGATAGGGCCGGGGATGGGTGGAAGCGAGGCTGCGGTGGCCGCCGGGCACGAGCCCGCGCATGCAAGCAACCGTCAGAGGCCGGCAGCGGCCTGGACGCGCTCCACCACCGCGCGGACTGCGGTCTCCACGTCTGGGCTGAGCGGGGTCGGGGCGTGGCTCGCCAGCAGCTCCTCCACGCGACCGGCAGCCCGGTGGGCCAGGGTCGTCGCTCCGCCGGCGCGCCACGCCTCGTATCCCCTTCGGTCAATCAACGTCGGGTACCAGCGCTCGCGGTAGTGGGTGAACGTGTGGTCGGTCTCGAGGTAGGAGCCGTCGACGCCATGGGCTTCGACCAGGTCGAGCGCCAGCGCTTCGTCGGAGACGTCGATGGGGCGCACGAGGGCGTTGATCCAGCCCGCCAGCTCGTCGCAGATCACGAGCTGGACGAGCGAACCCGTCAGGCCCGACTCCAGGTAGCCACAATCGTGGATGAGGTGCCCGCCGGCAAGCGCGTCGGCCAGCATGGTCATGCCAGCCTCGGCGGCCGACTGCTCGTCGACGACCTTGGCGTCGCTGCCGGCGCCGAGGCTGAACATCGGCAGGCCCCAGCGGTGCGCCAGCGAGGCAGCCACGCCCTTCGGCTCGGGCCCGGCGTACGGATCGACCATCGTGCGCAGGTCGAGCGAATCGCCACCGAACGCGGGAACGACCACCGGGGTGCCCTCGCGGGCAAGCTGCGCCAGAACGACGCCGGCCAGGATGCCCGCCGTGTTGATGGCAACCGTGCCGGCGAGGGTGACGGGGCCGGTCGTCCCTCCGGACGTGACCGGGATCCACAGGGCCGGCACGCCGCGCTCAGCGCAGACAAGGAGCTTGCGGACCGAGTCCTCGTTGAACAGTAAGCCGCGCGTGACGTTGATGTAGACACCGAGCTGGGGACGCGCCTCCAGCGCCGCGCGGCCGCCGGCCACGATCTCGGCCATCTCGAGCCCGTCGAGCATGCCGTCCACGTCGTAGGTCACCAGCACGATCGGCTTGCGGGTGCGGGCGAGCAGCTCTGCGGCCTGGTACCGGTCCGCCAGGGTCTGGTCCACGTCCGCCGGGAGGAACATCGACATGACGAAGTCGATGTTCGGGAGGGCATCCGCGAGCGTCAGGCCCTCCAGGAGGTCTGCGTACGTGGCCCTTCGATGCTCGCCGGTCCGGTGGTCAAGGATGTTGAGACAGTCCGAGCCGGTCCCGAAGAAGTGGTTTCGTCCCGCGAGGTGGAGGGCGGGCCGACCGTCACGATCGTGGAGCGTGATCTGCTTCGGTGCCGTCTCCAGCGCCCAGCGCACGAGGCGTTCGGGGATGCGCGCGCGCGACCCGTCGATCGTGGCGCCGGCGCTGCGCAAGAGGCCGAGCGCCTCGGGAACGGGAATCTCCACCCCGATCCGGTCGAGGATCCCGAGGGCAGCCTCCTCCAGCCGGCTGGCCGTGGCAGGACCGAGCCGGTCCCAGCGCGGCGACTCCGCCGGTGCGTCGCGCGGCGTCTCGCGCGGAAGTGTCAACGGACCTCCTCTGGCGTAGCAGCGTGGCAGCACCACCGCACGGCGGGACACGCTGCGGAGCGGACACACCGCCCCATCGCGCGAGGGTGGCGGGCGCAGTCCCGGGCGGGACAGTGACCTTTGGCCCGATTCCGGCCCTGCCGGTCGGCCCGGGGTGGCGGCGGTGCGCGCCGGAGTCGTGGCGCGGGGCCGCGGGCGACCGCGGGGGCGGCGCTCGGCGTCCGGCCCGGCCGACGCGGCGCGCTCAGCGGCCGAGCGCCGCCGCGAGCTCGCTGATCCGGCCGGGGCCCACCCGGCAGCAGCCGCCGACGAGGCGGGCCCCGGCGGCCACCCATCGGCGGGCCGTGGCGACATCGACGTCAGGCCCCGAGGCCGGCAGCCAGCGGCCGGTGCCCGCCTCCCACCCCTCGCCCGAGTTCGGATAGACGACGACCGGCTTCGCGGTGACACCGGCGATCCGGGCGACAAGCTCCTCGACGTGCTCGGGCGCGGTGCAGTTCACGCCCACGGCGACGAACCCGCGCGTGGCGTCGGCGATCGCGACCGCCTGCTCCACCGGCGTCCCGTCACGGAGGTGGCCCCCATCGGCGCAGGAGAGCGCAAGCCAGGCGCGGGCCGCGGCCTCGTCCACCAGGTCGGCGAGCGCCCGCACCTCGACGAGGTCCGGGATCGTCTCGCAGGCGAGAAGGTCGGGGCCGGCGCTCCAGAGCACCTCGAGCCGCTCGCGGTGGAAGTCGCGGAGGGCACGTGCGTCCAGGCCGTAGCGCCCGCGGTACTCGGCCCCGTCGGCCAGCCAGGCGCCGTACGGCCCGACCGAGGCGGCCACGAGCAGCGGCCCCGCGTCCACCGGCACCTGCTCGGCGCGATACCGGTCGCGCGCCTCACCTGCCAGCGTCACGCTCCGCCGGAGCAGCGCGGCGGCCTCTTGGTGGTCGATGCCGCGGAGCGCGAACCCCTCGAAGGTCGCCTGGTAGCTGGCGGTGATCGCAATGCGCGCGCCGACGCGGAAGTAGGCCAGGTGAGCGGCGACGATCGCCTCCGGCTCGTCCGCGAGGAGGCGGGCGGACCACAGCTCGTCGCCGAGATGATGCCCCTCGGCCTCGAGCTCGGTGGCGAGGCCGCCGTCGATGACCACGACCCGACCTCCGGCCAGCAGCCGGGCGAGCGGGTCGGCGTTGGTCGTGCGCGCCGAGGCAGCCGCGTCCACGGCCCGCATGTCAACCGCCCACCAGGTCGGAAGCGTCAGCCGTCGCCGCCGAGGTCGCCGATGTCGATCGCGTACGCGTCCCAGACCAGGTCGGCACCGTGCTGGCGATGCTTCAGCATCCGGCCCATGAGGCGCTGCAGCTCGTCGCGGATGGCCTCCGCGTCGGCCTCGTCCACCGGCGGCGTGGCGAGGCGCGTCGTCGCTTCGACGAGGGCGGCCGTGATCGCCGGATGCTCCTCGCGCAGCCGGTTGGTCTTGGCCCGCAGGTGGGGGGACTTCTCGCGCATCTCGGCGTAGAGACCGCCGGGCGCCTCGACCGCGACGACGTGGTCCTCGAAGGCGTGACGCAGGGACTCGAGAGCGTCCGTGGCTTCCGCATGCCACGTCACGCGGTCGCGCATGGGCGAGGCGAGCGCGCCTTCGAAGTGCACCAGGGCTTCGCGGAGCTCGCGCCGGCGGCGGGCGGCGACTTCGAGTGCGGGGGTCGGGTGGGGTTCGCTGGTCATCGCCGTGGCCTCCGGTCGACCGGCGGGCGGGTGTCGCCGTGGCCGACATCCTACCCTCGTCGCGACTCGGTGGGGTGTCGGTGTTCGGGGTTCGGGAGGCGCCCGCTCACTGCTCCCGCGGCGGCGCCACCCCGATCGGCCCGACGACCGTGCGCCACGCCCGGGTCAGCATCCGGAACTCGGTCGCGGAGAGACGATCGACGGCGGCGATGGCGCCCGCGGTCTCGGCCGCGCACTCGGCCGCCTCGAGCCGAACCCGTTCCTCCAGCGCGCCGGGCTGCGGCCCGTCGAGGGCAGCTCGGACCGCATCGCGGGCCTCGTCCGAGGCGGCCATGGCCACGTCGTCCCGCTCGCTGGCAAAGGCGCGATCCCGCGCGTGGCGGGCGACCTTCGGGATCTTGTCCAGGCGCGGATCCCATTCGAAGGCGCGGCGCCGCTCGCCCGCCAGCCTCCCGGCGGCGGTCGCGTCGAGGCCGCCGGCTGCCGCGACCACGGAAACCACGGCCACGCTGTTCGGCCCGAAGTCACCGGCAGCCCGCAGGGCCGCGACCCGCCGGCGCCGTCGCCGCAGGTCCCATCGGTGCAGAACGAAGAGGGCCACGAACGCCGCCCCGAAGAGGAGCGTCATGAGCAGGTCGGCGGAGAGGAGGCGGAGGTCCTCGGCGTTCACCCCGAGATTGTGACGGACGACGCGCGGAACGGGGCGTGATGAACGGGGCAGGGTGAGTCGGGCGACCGTCAGCCTGCGGCAGCTCCCTCGCCGTCCTCGGGGTCCGCGCGCACGATGCTGGCGAACCCGTTCGTCCGGTGCGACGAGTCGCAGAATGGCTTCGTCGCCGAGCCACCGCAGCGGCAGAGCGTGACGATCTTGCCGGCCTCCACGTCAAAGGCGTTTCCCTGGCCGTCGAGGAGCGTGATCGGTCCTGAGATGCGGAGGAAGGCGTTGTCGCGAACGGTGATCGTGACGCCGCGGGCGTCGGAAGGGTCGGTCATGGCGGTTGGCTCTCTCCGTGCACGGGCAGCATGGGCCGGGTGGCCACAGACAATGCCATCTCTGGCAATCGTGTGTTCGTTCGGGGCCATCCATCGGATCGCGCGAACCGAACCCAGGGCATGAGCGTGGCCTTCTCCGATCATTCGCTATCCTTGCCGCTGCGTTGAACCATCCCAGGGAGCCCAGATGAAGGTCGGCGTTCCGAAGGAGACGCTGCCCGGCGAGCACCGCGTAGCCCTGGTCCCGGACGTCCTTCCGAAGCTGAAGGCGGCCGGGATCGACGTCCTCGTGGAGCGCGGTGCCGGGGCAGCCGCGTCGTACCCCGACGCGATGTACGAGGAGGCGGGCGCCACGCTCGTCTCCGGCGATGAGGCGTGGGGCCTCGTCGATTGCGTGGTGAAGGTCCAGAAGCCCACCGTGGCCGAGGTCGGCCGCCTTCGGGCCGGCCAGGCGCTCGTCGGGCTCCTCTCCCCGCTCATCGACCCGGGCCTGATGGCGACGCTCGCCGAGCATGGCGTCACCGCCATCAGCCTGGACGCGATCCCGCGCACGCTCTCGCGCGCGCAGACGATGGACGTCCTCTCGTCGCAGGCCAACATCGGCGGCTACAAGGCCGTTCTCATGGCCGCCGAGGCGTTCGGGCGCTACTTCCCGCTCCTGACGACGGCGGCGGGCACCGCGAAGCCGGCGAACGTGCTGATCCTCGGGATCGGCGTGGCCGGCCTCCAGGCGATCGGCACGGCCCGCCGCCTGGGCGCCGTGGTCAAGGCGTACGACGTGCGTCCGGAGACGAAGGAGCAGGCCGAGTCGCTCGGCGCCCAGTTCGTGGTCCTCAAGACGACCATCGACGCGACCGGCACCGGCGGGTACGCCCGCGAGCTGACCGCCGAGGAGCACGCAGCCCAGCAGGCCGAGCTGAACGACGTCATCGCCGCGATGGACGTGGTGATCACCACCGCCCAGGTTCCCGGGCGCAAGCCGCCTGTCCTCGTCACGGCCGACGCCGTCCACGCCATGAAGCCGGGCTCGGTCATCCTCGACATGGCGGCCAGCGACCTCGGCGGCAACTGCGAGCTGTCGCACCTCGGCGAGACGGTCATCTCCGAGAACGGGGTTCGGATCCTCGCCCCGGAGAACCTCCCGGCGACCGTGCCGATCAGCGCCAGCCAGTTCTATGCCCGCAACCTCCAGGCGCTCCTCGTCCACCTCGTCAAGGACGGCGAGCTGACCCTGAACCAGGAGGAGGAGATCACCGCGGGCGTCCTCATCACCCACGGCGGGAGGGTCGTCCAGCCGGCGACCGCCAAGCTCCTCGAGCCCGCCCCTGCCGCCGGAGGGGCCCCCGCATGAACGAGCTGCTCGTTCCCCTGACGGTCTTCGTCCTGGCCATCCTCGTCGGCTTCGAGGTGATCGCCAAGGTCCCCGCGACGCTCCACACGCCCCTCATGTCGGGGGCGAACTCCATCCACGGGATCGTCCTCGTCGGCGGCATGATCATCGCGGCCGAGGCGACCGATCCCCTCGGCTACGTCCTCGCCTTCGTGGCCATCGCCTTCGGCGGCATGAACGTCGTCGGCGGCTACGTCGTCACCGACCGGATGCTCCAGATGTTCAAGAAGAAGCCTGCGGCCCCCAAGGCCGAGGCGAAGCCCTGACGGCGACCGCGGTGGACATCCAGACCCTGGTCTACCTCGCCCAGCTGGGCGGCGCCGTCTGCTTCGTGCTCGGCCTGCACCGGATGAACTCGCCGGCCACGGCGCGGAGCGGGAACCTGCTCTCCGCCGGCGGCATGGTCGTGGCCGTGCTCGCGACGCTCGTCAGCCTGGTCGCCCGCGACGGCGGGCTGGACAGCCATCGCGTGGGCGATCATCCTCGTCGGCTTCGCGGTCGGCGGCGGCCTGGGCCTCTACACGGCCCGCTCCGTCCAGATGACCGAGATGCCGCAGCTCGTCTCGCTCTTCAACGCGGTCGGCGGCGGCGCAGCAGCCCTCGTCGCGATCGAGGACTTCCTCAAGCTCACCGGCGCGGCCGGAGCGCCCGTCTCGACGACCATCTTCGTCGTCCTCGACGTGGTGATCGGGGCAGTGACGTTCACGGGCTCCCTCGTCGCCTCGGGCAAGCTGATGGGGATCATCAGCGGCAAGCCGATCATCTTCCCGGGGACCCGGATCCTGACCGTGGCCCTGGCCGTCATCGCGGTGGCGGGAACGGCCATCCTGGTCCTGGGGGCGGCCGGAACGCTCACCCTCGACGGCACGGTCTCGGTGCTGATCCTCGGCCTGATCCTGGTCTCGGCGCTCGTCTTCGGCGTCACGATGGTCCTGCCCATCGGCGGGGCCGACATGCCGGTCGTGATCTCGCTGCTCAACGCCTTCACCGGCACGGCCGTCGCCATGGCCGGCTTCGTGCTGAACAGCCCGGTCCTGATCATCTCGGGCGCCCTCGTTGGCGCGTCCGGCGGCATCCTGACCAAGCTCATGGCCGACGCGATGAACCGCTCGATCCTGAACATCATGATCGGCGGCTTCGGCGGCGGCGAAGGGACGAGCGGGCCGGGCGCCGGCGGTCCGGGCGGCTCGGTTCGATCCATCGGCGCGGACGACGTCGCGATCCAGCTGGCGTACGCCAGCAACGTGATCGTGGTCCCCGGCTACGGCCTGGCCGTGGCCCAGGCCCAGCACGCGGTCCGCGAGCTGGCCGAGCTCCTCGAGGAGAAGGGCGTCGACGTCTCGTACGCCATCCATCCCGTGGCCGGCCGGATGCCCGGGCACATGAACGTCCTCCTCGCGGAGGCCAACGTGCCCTACCCGCTGCTCAAGGAGATGGAGGAGATCAACCCGGAGTTCGACCGCTGCGACGTGGCCCTCGTCATCGGCGCCAACGACGTGACGAACCCGGCGGCCCGCCGGCCGGGCAACCCGGTCTCGGGGATGCCGATCCTCAACGTCGACCACGCCAAGTCGATCATCGTGATCAAGCGCTCCATGGGCCGCGGCTACGCCGGCATCGACAACGAGCTCTACGGGAACCCCAAGACGGGGATGCTCTTCGCCGACGCGAAGGCGGGCCTCGCGGATCTCGTGAGCGCGGTCAAGGCGCTGTAGCGGACGCTGAGCACGCCGGCGCGCGCCCTCAGCTGGGCGGCGGCGCCTCGATGCCCAGGAGGCTGAGGAACGTCGCCGGCGAGGGATCCCGGCCCAGGAAGGCCCGCAGCAGCTCGATGCCGGTCGCGCGTCCCGTTCGGCTCGAGGATCTCGCGCCGGTAGTCCGCCCCGACGACCGGCGAGGTGATGCCCTCCGCCTCGAAGCGGCCGAACATGTCGTCGCCGTAGACCTTCGACCACAGGTAGCCGTAGTAGCCGGCGTCGTAGCCGCCCAACAGGTGCCCGAACTGGCCGGGTAGAGGGTGCCCTCGTGGTAGGGCAGGCCCCAGGCAGCGAAGGCGGCCCGGTCGATCGCCGCGACGTCGCGGGTCTCCTCCGGGCCGTGAAGCCCCAGGTCGATCAGGCCGAGGTAGCACTGCCGCAGCGTCGTGAGGGCAACGTCCAGGTCCCGGCTGGCCACGAGGCGCTCCACGAGGGCGCGCGGGATGGGCTCGCCGGTCTCGTGGTGACGGGCGAACCGGGCGAGCACGTCGGCCTGCCAGGCCCAGTGCTCCAGGATCTGGCTCGGCGCCTCGACGAAGTCCCACTCGGTGTTCGCGCCCGAGAACCGGACCAGCTCCGCGCGCGTGAGCGTCATGTGCAGGACGTGCCCGAACTCGTGGAAGAGGGTGACCACGTCGTCGTGGCGCAGCAACGCCGGGAGGTCGCCGCCGGGGCGCGGCAGGTTGGCCACGATCGCGGTCAGGGGCCGCTGGTACGTCCCGTCGGAGAGACGCCGCCCGGGGACCAGCGGCCAGGCCGCGGCGTGCCCGTACTTCCCGTCGCGCGGGTGGAGGTCCATGAGGACGTCCCCGATCTCCGCGCCGGAGGCGGCGTCGCTGACCCGGAACCGGACGACGTCGGGGTGCCAGGCCGCGGCGTCCGCCACGCGTGCGAAGACGAGCCCGAACACCTCGCCGCAGAGGCCGAGGAGCCCGTCCAGGACCGCCTCGAGGGGCAGGTACCGCTTGAGCTCGTCGGGATCCACCGCGAAGTCGCGGCGGCGGAGGCGGGTGTCGCAATAGCGCCAGTCCCAGGTCCGCAGGGGCGGCTCCTCGCCGTCCTCGCGCAGGATCTCCTCGAGGCGAGCGACCTCGTCGGTCATGCGCAGGCGCAGCGGAGCGATGAGCCCGTCGTAGAAGCCGCGCACCGCCTCCGGGTCGCCCGCCATCTTCACTTCGATGGCGTAGTGGGCCCACGACGCGTAGCCGAGGAGCGCGGCAATCCGCCGACGGATCTCGAGCGCCTCGGCCAGGAGCGGCTCGTTCGCGTCGCGCGCCTCGTTGAACTGGCGATGCTCGAACTCCCGGCGCAGGTCGCGCCGCCGCGCCTGCTGCATGAACGGGTAGGCGTCGGGCGAATCCAGGGTGACCCGGTACCTGCCGGGCGCAGCACCCGGTCGGAGGCCGGCGACGAAGTCGTCGTCGAGCCCGTCGAGCTCGTCACGCGTCAGGTCGAGGCCGTCCTCGAACTCGTCGATGTTCCGCTGGAAGGCGGACGACAGCTCCACGAGGCGCCCCTCGAGGCGGCGCACCTCCGCGCGGGTCGCTGCGTCCAGGCCGTGGCCCGCCCGGCGCAGGTCGCGCAGGAGGCGGTCGAGAAGGCGGCGCGGCTCACCGTCGAGGCCCGCTGCCTCCGGGCTCGCGGCGAAGGCGAAGATCGTGGCCGCGAGATCGTCGCGGAACGGGAGGTCCACGCGCCAGCGGTCCAGCCGCTCCTCGGCCTCCTGGCCGGCATCCCGGACGGCCGGGTCGACGTGGACCCGGGCCATGAAGGCGCCGGTCGCGTAGCCGGCGGCGATGCGCGCATCGGCCTCGTCGAGCGGCAGCAGGACGGTCGCGAAGGTGCCCCGCCCACCGGTCGCGATGGCGGCCACGACGAGCGCCTCGGCCTCGCTGAGGGCCTCGTCCGTGGCGACTCGGACCTCGTCCGCCGTCGTGGCGAAGTGCATGGGAGGGTCTCCGCGATCGGGCTCGCGTTCCCGCGGGCAGTGAGCCGCACCGAACGGGCGGCGAAGGACGAGCGCCAGTCTGCCACGCGCGTGCGCCGCCGGGGATGTCGGATTGGCGACACCACGGGACGCAGGTCCGCGCGGATTGGCCGTGTGAAGGTCGCGGCGCTCCGACTACCATGCGTCTAGCCGTCTAGACTGTTCGACGGTGGCACCTGGACGCCCGAGGTACTGTCCCGCATGAGACGCATCAGCGACATCGGCGCCGCCGTCATCGGCAGCGGCTTCATCGGCACCGTCCACATCGAGGCTCTCCGCCGCCTCGGAGTTCAGATCCACGGGCTCCTGGAAGTCTCACCGGAACACGGGGTGAAGCGGGCGGCCGAGCTCGGTCTCCCGGGCGCCTACGCCGACATGGACGAGATGCTCGCCGACGAGCGCGTCGAGGTCGTCCACGTCACCTCGCCGAACGCGCTCCACTTCCCGCAGGTGAGCCGGATCGTGGCGGCGGGCAAGCACGTCGTGTGCGAGAAGCCGCTGGCCACCACCTCGGCCGAGTCCGCGGAGCTGGTCCGCATCGCCCGCGAGGCAGCGGTCGTCAACGCCGTGAACTTCAACATCCGCTTCTACCCCCTGAACCAGCATCTCGCGCAGCTCGTTGCCGATGGCGGCCTGGGCGAGGTCCGCCTCGTCACCGGCCACTACTTCCAGGACTGGCTCCTCCTCGACACCGACTGGAACTGGCGACTCGACCCGGCCGAGGGCGGGATGCTGCGGGCCGTGGGCGACATCGGCTCCCACTGGCTGGACCTCATGAGCTTCGTCACCGGTCTCCGGATCGAGAGCGTCATGGCCGACCTCGCGACGTTCGTGAAGGTTCGCCACCAGCCGGCAGGCCCCGTCGAGACCTTCTCCACGGAGCGCGCCGCGAACACGATCCCTCGCGAGATGGTCACCGACGACGCAGCAGTGATCCTGCTCCGGTTCGAGGGTGGCGCACGCGGCACGGTCGCGATCTCGCAGGTGAGCGCGGGCCGCAAGAACTCCCTCCAGTACGAGATCGACGGAGCCACGCGCTGCCGCCGCCTGGGATTCCGAGCGGCCGGACGAGCTGTGGCTGGGGCGACGGGAGCGCCCGAACGAGCTGCTGATCCGCAACCCGGCTCTCATGAACGCCGCCGGCACCGCCGCGGCAAGCCTGCCCGGCGGTCACGTGGAAGGGTTCGGCGACACGTTCAAGGCCACCTACCGGGCGGTCTACGCCGACGTCGCCGCGGGCGGCCCGGCAGCGCACCCCACCTACCCCACCTTCGCGGACGGCCACGACGAGATGCTCGTCAACGACGCGATCGCCGCGAGCGCCCGCGAGGGGCGCTGGGTCGCGGTCGACCGCGGATAGCGCCACTCCGCGGGGCTCACCCTCGCCACCGTCACGACCACCGACACCACCGCAGGGAGCACAGCGATGAAGCTCGGATTCCTCACCGCCCCCTTCCCCGAGACGCCGCTCATGGAGGTCGCCGACTGGGCCGCCGCCTCGGGCTTCGAGGTCCTCGAGATCGCCTGCTGGCCGCGCTCGAGCGGCCCGACCCGCCGATACGCCGGCACGAGTCACATCGACGTCGCGAACCTCTCCGACGGCCAGGCGCGCGAGATCGTCGACGAGATCGCCGGCAAGGGGCTCTCGATCTCCGGGCTCGGGTTCTACCCCAACCCGCTCCATCCCGACCCGGCCCACCGCGAGCACGTGATCGGCCACCTCAAGGCGGTCATGGTCGCAGCGCGGAAGATGGAGATCCCCCTGGTCAACACGTTCATGGGCGGCGACGGGTCGAAGAACCAGGACCAGAACTGGGAGGAGGCTCTCCGCGTCTGGCCGGAGATCGTCGCCTTCGCGAAGGACCAGGGCGTGAAGATCACGCTCGAGAACTGCCCGATGCTGTTCTCCTACGACGAGTGGCCCGGCGGCCACAACATCGCGACCACGCCGCGGATGTGGCGCCGCATCCTGGAGCAGTGGGGCGACACGATCGGCCTGAACTTCGATCCGTCGCACCTCGTGCTGCAGATGATCGACACGGGTCGCTTCCTCAAGGAGTTCGGGCCCCACGTCCTCCACTACCAGGCCAAGGATCTGATGATCGACCGCGACGGCCTGTACGAGCGGGGCGTCCTCTCCATGGGCATGGGCTGGCAGATCCCGAGGATCCCCGGTCTCGGCGACGTGAACTGGACGGTCGTCTTCTCCGAGCTGTACCGGGCCGGCTACGAGGGCGACTGCATCATCGAGCACGAGGACCGGCGCTTCGAAGGCACCGACGCGAAGGTCAAGCAGGGCTTCCTGATCGCCCGCGACGTCCTCCGGCCGTACTGCCGGTGAGCCGCCTGACACCCTCCTGGGCCGAGGTGACGGCCCCCCGCTCACCGGCCGAGCTGACACCGGAGCTCGTCGCCGACCTGCTGAGCCGAGTGACGGAGCGCGACATCGCCAAGACGATCGACCATTCGCTGCTCCGGCCGGAGCTCGACGACGCATTCATCGCGGACGGCTGCCGCCTGGCCGCCGCGTACGACGTCGCCTCGGTATGCGTGCGTCCCGCCGACGTCGCCCGGGCCGCGGCGATCCTCGCCGGCACGGACGTGGCCGTGGGGACGACGATCGGGTTCCCGCACGGCAACCACCTGACGGAGACGAAGGTCTTCGAGGCTCGCCGAGCGCTCGCCGACGGCGCCGTCGAGCTGGACATGGTCATCCAGATCGGTGCCCTCAAGTCCGGTCGCGACGCCGAGGTCCTGGCCGACATCAGGGCGATCGTCGAGGTCGCCCACTCCGGCGGCGCGCTCGTGAAGGTCATCTTCGAGAATGCGTACCTCACCGACGACGAGAAGATCCGTGCGTGTCGGCTCACGGATGAGGCGAGGGCGGAGTTCGTCAAGACCTCCACCGGCTTCGCGCCGGGCGGGGCCACCCACGAGGATCTCGCCCTCATGCGGGCGAACACCTCTCCACGCGTCCAGGTCAAGGCCGCCGGCGGGGTCCGCACGCTGGACGCGCTGCTGGCCGTGATGGCCCTCGGCGTGACGCGGATCGGCGCGACCGCCACGGCGACGATCATCGATGACTTCCGGGCCCGCAGAGCGGGAGCGGCTCCGCCTGTCGCGGCCGCCGGCGAGGGCGGCTACTGACGTGGGCAAGGGCGTGCGCCCGCGGGCAGCGGCGGGCTCGAAGCGGCGTATGGTTCCGGCGGGCTATTGGGAGCACGCGCAGCGTCTCGCGCGTGCGATCATCCAGCAGCACGGTGCTGGCAACCAGCAGGAGGTGTGAACGACCACTGACCCGGAGGTAGTTCCCAGCACGTGGGACCGATGCTGACCGGACGCCCAAACCTGCGGGCGCCGGCGCACGAGGAGGAGTGAATGTTCGACAAGCACACGCGCGTGGCACGACTGGCAGTCGGCCTCGCGGGACTCGCGATCGTCGTCGGCGCCTGTGGCGGCGGCGGCGGTGACAAGTACTCGGTCGGGTACTCGAACGGCGGCGGCGTCGGCAACGGCTTCCGCGAGGAGCAGGTCTGCACCGCCAAGGCGGAGGCGCTCTCGTCGGGCAAGGTGGAGACGCTCACGACGATCCATCGCAACACGGACGCAGCCGGCCAGCTCCAGGACATCCGGGATCTGATCGCCAAGGGCGTCGACGCGATCGTCTTCAACCCGAACGACCCCGAGGCCCTCAACCCGGCGCTCGAGGAGGCCAAGGCCGCCGGCATCGTCACCGTCTCGGTCGATGCCACCGTGACCCACGCGGACACCTACAACCTGACCAACAACCAGGTCGAGTACGCGTACCTCGGCGCCAAGTGGCTGTTCGAGAAGCTCGGTGGCGAGGGCAACGTCTACTACATGCGCGGCTTCGCCGGCCACCCGGCCGACACCGACCGCCACACCGGCTTCCAGAAGGCGCTCGCCGAATACCCGGGCATCAAGGTCCTGCCGACCATCGACGGCGAGCACACCCAGTGGGACTCGGCCAAGGCGACCGAGCTCATGAACAACTGGATCGCCAGCGGCCAGTACGACGACACCCAGGGCATCTGGACGTCGGGCATGGACCAGGAGATCGTCGACGCCATCAAGGCCGCCGGCAAGCCGTTCGTTCCGGTCGTCGGCGCGGACCGCGGCGGCTTCGTGAACCAGCTCCTTGACGAGACGGGTTTCGAGGGCCTCGAAGGCGCGGCCGTCACCAACACCGCCGCCGTCGGCGGCGCGGGCATCTCCCTGGCGCTCAAGCTCCTCAACAAGGAGGATGTCGAGACCGCCGACGCTCTCACCGTGCTTCTCGTGCCGGTCGTCGCAGCCGACGACAGCGATGAGGGCCGGGCGACGCTCGAGTCCTGGCTCGTCGAGGGCCTCGATCCGACGTGGCCGCTGGGCCTCACGATCGAGGGCTGGACGACCTACACCCCTGAGCAGGCGATCGCCTGCAAGGGCCCCGGCGAGGAGTAATCCTTCGTCACACCGCGCGTAGCTCCACCGGGGATGCCGGCACGCCGGCATCCCCGGCACTGCACTGTCGGGGACAATGACCGCCACCTCCACCGACCTCTTGCTCGAAGCCACGGGCATCTCGAAGTCCTATGGCGCCGTCGTGGCGCTGAAGGCCGCCTCGCTGGCGGTGCGCCCGGGCGAGGTCCACGCGCTCATGGGTGCCAACGGCGCTGGCAAGAGCACGCTCGTCAAGATCCTGACCGGCGCCGCGCACCCGGACGCCGGGACCATCGCCGTGCGGGGCCGGGAGCGCACGGTCCACAACCCCGCCGAGGCCCGTCGCGGAGGCATCGTCTCCGTCTACCAGGAGCCGGCGCTCATCCCCGACCTGGACCTTCGCTCCAACCTGCGCCTCACCGAGACGCCAGTGGAGCCGTTCCGGCACTGGGTCAGCGAGCTCGGCCTCGAGGATCTCGACCTGTCGAGCCTGGCGCGGCGGTTGCCGCTTGCCTCGCTCCGGATCGTCGACCTCGCCCGGGCCCTCGCGATCGAGCCCGACATCCTCATGCTCGACGAGATGACCGCGGCCCTGCCCGCCAACCTGACCGAGCGGGTCCTCGAGGTCGTCGGCCGTCAGCGGGGCGGCGAACGATCCGTCATCTTCATCTCCCACCGGATGATCGAGATCGCCGCGGTCTGCGACCGCGCCACGGTCCTCCGCGAGGGCGAGACGGTCGGCGTCGTCGACGTGACCGAGGGGTCCCAGGACCGGATCGTCGAGCTCATGCTCGGCGAGATCGTCGAGGGCATGCCGGCGCGGGCGACCGCGACCATCGCGACCGGTGCACCGGCCGACGCCGCCCGGCCGCGCCTGGCGGCGCGCGGGCTTTCCTTCGGCACCAGGCTCCACGACGCCTCGTTCGACCTCTACCCGGGCGAGGTGCTCGGTGTGGTGGCACTCGAGGGCCAGGGCCAGGACGAGCTCTTCGACATCCTGGCGGGCTCGGCGCGCCCGGACAGCGGCGAGCTGCTCGTGGACGGCTTGCCCGTCTCGTTCCACCACCCTGCCGACGCCATCCGGGCCGGCCTCGTGTACGTCGCCGCCGACAGGGCCGTGGCGCTGCTCATGCAGCGGTCCGTCCGCGAGAACATCGCGCTCCCGTTCGCGGCCCGGATCCGCCGCTGGGGCCTGATCAACCTCGGTGACGAGAAGAAGAAGGTCGATGGCGCGATCGACACGCTCCAGATCGACACCCGGGCCAAGGGCGAGGTGCGCCGCCTCTCCGGCGGCAACCAGCAGAAGGTGACGATCGCGCGGTGGGTCGCCGGGGGCGTGCAGACGATGCTCTGCTTCGATCCGACCCGTGGGATCGACATCCGGACCAAGAACCAGATCTACGTCCTGCTTCGCGACCTCGCCGGGGCCGGCGCCGCCGTCCTGCTCTACACGTCGGAGCTCAAGGAGGTGCAGCTCGCCTGCGACCGCGCGATCGTCATCTTCGGCGGCCGCGTGGTCGCCGAGGTCAACGCGACCGACGCGGATGAGGCCGCCCTGCTGCGGGCCGCGTACAACCTCCAGTCGGACGCGGCGATGCCCGAGGACATCGCCGCCGAGGTCGTGGCGGCCCATGCCGGCCTCGCCACCGATGCCGGGCCCGGAGCGAACGGACCGCCCGATCGACCGGAGGCCGGCACATGACCGCCGCGTCCGACATCCACGCGGTCAGCGGTCGTCCGACCGGCGCGCTCGCCGCTTGGGCGCGGCGAAACGCGTGGACGCTCGGGCTCGTCGGCTTCCTGGCTGCGCTCCTCGTCTTTACCAAGATCATCCAGCCGAGCTACGGGGTGCCCGGGATCCAGGGCCTCGCCATCTCCGTGCTCCCCCTGGCACTCGCCGCGGTCGGCCAGGCGATCGTCGTCATCTCGGGGGGCATCGACCTCTCGATCGGCGCGATCATGGCCCTGACGAGCGTCGTCGGCGCAACACTCATGGAGGGCCAGAGCGAGGAGTACGGCCTCATCGTGATTGCCGGCGTGCTCCTCCTGGGCCTTGCGCTCGGTGCCATCAACGGCACCCTCGTCGTGGTCACCCGCGTGCCGGACATCGTCGTGACGCTCGCGATGTCCTTCGTCTGGGCCGGCTGTGCGCTGCTCGTCCTCAAGACGCCCGGCGGCGACTCAGTCGACTGGCTGCGCCAGCTCATCCTCGGATCGCTCGGCTTCGACTTCATCCCCAAGGCGGCCGTCGTGCTGGTCGTCATCGTGGGCGTGATCTGGATCCCCCTCCGGCGGTCCCGCCTCGGGCTCTCGATCTACGCGATCGGCAGCAGCCGGCTGGCGGCATTCCGGAGCGGTGTCTCCGTCGGACGCACCAAGGTCGCCGCCTACATGCTCATGGGCCTGTTCGCCGCGCTCGGCGGTCTCTCCCTCACGGCGAGCACGGGGATCGGGACGCCCGTGCCGGGGCCCTACACGCTGATGAGCGTGGCCGCGGTCGTCCTCGGCGGTGTCAGCCTCGCCGGTGGCCGAGGGGGCGTGTTCGGGCCACTGGTGGGCGTCGTCATCCTCCAGCTGATCCGGACCGACATGACGTTCCTCAACTTCGACCCGAACCTCGCGGTCGTCGCCCAGGGGATCATCCTGATCGGCGTGGTCATGGTGGGAAGCCTCGTCCAGCTGCGGCGGAGCCGCTCATGAGCGAGAGGACGCACCCGGACCGCGCCGGGAGTCGGTGGCTCGGCTGGGCTGCCTGGCGGGGACTCCTCCGCGACCGACCGATCATCCCGCTCCTCGGCCTGCTCGGCATCCTCGTCGTCGTGATCCAGCTGGTGCGGCCGGGCATGGTCAGCCCCGAGTGGGCCGGCGTCATCCTGCGCGCGTCGGTGATCCTGGCGATCCTTGCCGGCTGCCAGACCCTGACGATGCTGACCGGCGGGATCGACCTCTCGGTCGGCGCCGTGGCCTCGATGTCCGGGTTCGTCGTGGCGACGCTTGCCGCCGGCTGGGGGATGCCGACCGCCATCGTCGTCGCGCTCGCGGCTGCCGCTCTCGCGGGGCTCCTCACGGGCATCGGCGTCGGCGTGTTCCGGGTTCACCCGCTGATCATGACCCTGGGCATGGGCCTGGTCGTGCTGGGCTTCGCCAACGTGTGGCAGCTCCGGATGGTCCAGACCGGTGCGGGCGTCCCCGACCTGTTCCGATGGCTCGGATCCGGCCTGACACTGGGGATCGTGCCCAACAGCCTTCTCGTGTTCGTCCCGCTGGCAGCCGTCGTCCTGGTGGGCCTGCGACGTTCCGGGTATGGCCGCCTGCTGTACGCGGTCGGCGACAACCCGATCGCGGCGCGCCTCTCGGGCGCGCGTGCCTGGCAGGTGCTGGTCGTCCTGTACATCGTCTCGGCACTCATGGCGGCGGTGGCCGGGTTCCTGCTCGCCGGCCTCACCAACATCGCCGCGGTGACGCTCGCCGACTCGTACGTCCTGCCGTCGGTCGCGGCGGCGGTGATCGGCGGGACCTCGATCATGGGCGGGCGCGGCGGCTTCGGTGGGACGATCGTGGGGGCGCTCATCCTGACCGTCCTCTCGTCGCTGCTGTCTGCCCTCGGCTCGCCGGAGGCGGTCCGCCAGATCCTCTTCGGCTCGATCATCGTTGCCGTGGCGGCCGCGTACACGCGCATCACCTCGGAATCCTGACGCGAGGGCCGGGGAGGCGCGCATGACGATCGAGCCGGGCACGCGCCACCTCGGGCTCGACCTGGGCGCGACCAACCTCAAGTGGGCCGTGGTGGAGCACGCGGGCGACACGTGGAGCACCCTTGCCCACGGCCAGGTGCCGACCCGGCTCGCGGCCCATCCCGACGCCGTCCCCGCCTCGGTGACGAGCCAGCTCGCGGAGATCGCCGCGGCCGTCATCGCCGAGTGGGGACCGGTCGCCAGCGTCGGGGTCGGGGTGCCCGGGCTGTACGACCCGGCGACGGGCTGCATCCGGTTCCTGCCGAACGTGCCCGGGCCCTGGGCCGGTCACTCGGTCGCCGGCCCCGTCGCGGCTGTTGCCGGCGCGCCGGCCTTCCTCATCAACGACGCGCGGGCCTTCGGCCTCGCCGAGCTGCGCCTGGGAGCCGGGCGGGGCGCTTCGTCGATGATCGGGCTGACCCTGGGGACCGGCGTCGGGGGCGTCATCGCCGTGGACGGCCGCGTCCACCAGGGGCACGACGGCACCGGCGGCGAGCTGGGCCACCAGACGATCGATCCGGACGGACCCTGGTGCGGCTGCGGCAACCGCGGCTGCGTCGAGGCCTACGCCCGGGCCGACCAGATCGCCGCGGCCTGTGGGACGGCCACCGCCGAGGAGGCGATCCGGGCGGCACAGGCGGGTGACGCGCGCGCGCTGGCGGGCTTCGCCGAGGTGGGCCGGTACCTGGGGATCGGGATCAGCAACGCCGTCGTCGTCGTCAACCCGGACCGGATCGTGATCGGCGGGGGCGTGGCGGCAGCGGGCGAGCTCCTGTTCGCCCCGATCCGCGCGGAGATCGCCCGGCGGGTCACGATCACCGTGGTCGACGATGTGGTCCTCGTCGCCGCGGAGCTGGGCACGCTGGCGGGGGCGATCGGGGCCGCCGTCCACGGGGCAGAGCGGGCCGCGGAGACGGCGGGCGCGGGCGCGGCCGCGGCCGGCCCGGCGGGACGCGCGGAGGGTCCGCGCCGTGATCTCCGACTCCTACATGCCCCGCTACCGCGAGATCGAGCAGGCACTTCGCGAGCGCATCGCCGATCTCAAGCCCGGTGATCCCCTCCCCTCCGACGCCGCCCTGTGCCGCGAGTTCGGGGTGAGCCGGATGACCGCCCGGAACGCCGTCGGGCGGCTCGCCGAGGAGGGGCTGATCACGCGCGAGCCCGGACGCGGCAGCTTCGTCGCGGTGCCCCAGTCGCACCGCTGGGCCAACAGCCTGATGAGCTTCTCCGACGAGATGCGGCGCCAGGGACGCGTCGCCCGTTCCAGGCTCCTGCGACGGGAGCTGCGCCCGGCGCGACCCGACGAGGTCCGCGACCTGCGGCTGGGCGACGGTGAGCCGGTGGTGGCGCTCGTGCGCATTCGCATGGCGGACGACGTGCCGATCGCCGTGGAGGCGGTGGCGCTCCACGGAAGGTGTGCGACGGTCGCGATGGCGGCCGACCTCGAGGCAGGCTCGCTCCACGAAGCACTCCGCGGTGCCGGCTTCGTGCCCGCCCGGGGGCGGGCAACCCTGTCCGCCGGGGCTGCTTCGGCGGAGGACGCGCACCTCCTCGGCGTGGCGCCGGGCACGCCGCTCCTCGTCGAGCGCCGGGTCATCGTCGACCTCCGGGGGCGGCCCCTCGAATCCACGGAATCGCGCTATCCGGCCGACCGCTACGCTCTCGACGTCGACTTCGAGGTCGAGGGCGCGCGGGATCGAGCAGCCCGCGGCCGCGGCCAGGGCTGAGCTAGGTGATGGACTCTCGAGCCCGCGTTCGTGCCACCCTGGACCACCGCGAGCCCGACCGCGTTCCCCGCGACATGGGCGGGGTGCGGATGACGGGGATCCACGTCCGGGCCTACGCGGGCCTGCGCCGCGCGCTGGGGCTTCCGGAGCGCGAGGTTCGCGTCGGCGACATCTCCCAGCAGCTCGCGGTCATCGACGACGACGTGGCCGACGCGCTGGGCCTCGACGTCCGGGGAGTGGAGCCGCGCGGGCCGTCCGGGTATCGGCGCGAGCTGGTGGACGAGGGGGAGTACACCGCGTTCGTCGACGAGTGGGGCGTGCGGCGCCGGATGCCCAGGGACGGCTTCTTCTTCGACCCGTCGTCAGCGCCCCTGGGCGGGGAGATCGACGCCGGCGACCTCGCCCGGTTCGCCTGGCCGGACGGGGGTGACCCTGCCCGTCGCGCCGGCGTCGCCGACGAGGCGCGCCGCGTGATCGCGGACGAGGGCCGCGCCGTCTATGTCGGCTCGGTCTGCGCCGGCCTGACCGAGATGCTCTTTCGGCTCCGCGGGTTCGAGGACGGGTACATGGACCTCGCGGCCGACCCGGCCCTGGCGCGAGGGCTGATGGAGCGCGTGCTCGAGATGAAGCTGGCCTGGTGGGGGGCGATCCTGCCCGAGCTCGGCGACGCGGTGGACGTGGTGGGCGAGGCCGACGACCTGGGCGGCCAGTCCACGCCCCTCTTCGCCCCCCGAACCTACCGCGAGCTCGTGAAACCCCTCCATGCCGAGCTCTTCGCGTTCATCCGGTCGCGCACCCGGGCCAAGGTCTTCTTCCACTCCTGCGGGGCGATCCGGGAGCTGCTCCCCGACCTGGTCGAGATCGGGGTCGACATCCTGAACCCGGTGCAGGTCTCGGCGACCGGCATGGAGACGGCCTCGCTCAAGCGCGACTTCGGGCGCGACCTCGTCTTCTGGGGCGGCGGCGTGGACACGCAGGGCGTGTTGGGCAGCGGGACCCCGGACGAGGTCCGGGCCGAGGTGACGCGGCGGGTGGCCGACCTGGCCCCGGGCGGCGGCTTCGTCTTCGCGTCGGTCCACAACATCCAGGCCAACGTGCCGGCGGAGAACGTGAAGGCCATGTGGGAGGCAGCAGCGGCCGAAGGCGCGTACCCGCTGCGGGCGCAGCCGGCCGCCGGCGCGGGAGCCGGCTCGTGAACGGCGAGTCGGTCGTCCGCGGGCGTCTCGTTCTCGACGAGCACGTCCGCGCCGGACAGGTCGTGGTGCGCGACGGCTGGATCGCCGAGGTCGAGCTCGACGCCGCGGAGGCGTCGGGCCCGTTCGTCGCCCCGGGCTTCGTCGACGTCCACGTTCACGGTCGCGGCGGCCACGACGCGATGGGCCCGGACGGCGCCCTCGATGGGATGTCCCGGGCGCTCCTGCGCCACGGCGTCACCTCGTTCCTGCCGACGGCCGTGACGGCGCCGCTGGCCGACCTGGCCTCGTTCGCCGAGCGGGTGCGGCGCTGGATGCCGGCCGCCCCGGACGACGGGGCGGGTCCGCTCGGGTTCAACCTGGAGGGGCCGTTCATCAACCCGACGAGGAAGGGTGCCCAGAACCCGGCCCACATCCGTGTCCCCGCCGAGGTCTCGACCGCGGATCTCGAGCCGCTCGTCGACGGGTTGCGGATCACCACGATCGCCCCGGAAGTCCCGGGGGCGCTCGACCTCATCCGCTGGCTCCGCGCACGGGGCGTGGCGACCTCGCTGGGCCACTCCGCGGCGACGGCCGAAGAGGGGCGGGCCGGCTACGCGGCGGGCGCGCGCACGACGACGCACCTGTTCAACGCGATGACCGGCGTCGACCATCGCGCCCCGGGGCTCGTCGTCGCCGCGCTGCTCGAGGACGACGCGTACGTCGAGCTGATCGCGGACGGGCACCACGTGGCCGAACCGCTGTGGCCGCTCATCCTGCGGGCCAAGCCGGCGGACCGGCTGCTCCTGGTCAGCGACGGTGTCTCGTTCGGCGGCACGACCGCGCGGGCAGGACTCCTCGGCGGCCTGGCGTGCGTCATCGACGGCGACCGCTGCGTGCTGGCCGACGGCGGGAACCTGGCCGGCTCGGTGATCGCGCTCGACGCGGCGGTGCGGAACGTGGCCCGGTCCGGCGTCGCCGCTGCCGCGCGCGGTGGCCGCGGCCTCGCGCGAGCCGCTGGCGCTCCTGGGCGTGACGGACCGGGGCCGCCTCGAGGCAGGGCAGCGGGCCGACCTCGTGGAGCTCGACGACGACCTGCGCGTGCAACGCGTCATGCGCGGCGGTCGCTGGTACCCGGGCCCGGGCTGAGGGGCCGAGTCGGGCCGAGCTCAGGTGGGCGCCCCTCCGACCGCCGGCGGCCTCCCCGAGTTCCCGTCCCGGCATCCCCATCTCGCGCAGGCACGCTGACGCTCGCCCGCGCGGCCGCCGGGGTTACAGCGATGGCCGGATTCCCACGAAGACCTCGCGCTCCCACGCGTCGACGGTGACCGACGGCACGAACCCCACCTCGCGCAGGAGATCGAGCCAGGCCGCTCGCGCGAAGAGGCCTTCGACGTGCCGGTCGTATCGGACGCGCACACCGTCGGCGCCCTCGCGGAGGAGCAGCGCGAAGTCGGTGATGAACGTCGTGTCGGACGGATCAGGGTCGTAGGACCATTCCAGGTACCGAAGGGCCCGGCCCTCGCCATCGTGGCCGCCGTGGTCGGTGTTCGGCTTGAAGGTCTCGCGCACGCAGTCGGGCGCGATCACGGCCGCCCCGCCCGGCCGCAGGTGGACCAGAGCGGTCGTCAGCGCGGCCCGCAGGTCGTCCTCGGTCGTCATGTACATGACGGCATCGTGGATGAGCACCGCGTCGAACGTCCGCCCCAGGCGAAGGGAGCGCATGTCGCCGAGCAGGTGCTCACAACCCGGGTTCAGCGTTCGGCTCAGGTCCAGCATCGCGGGCGCGATGTCCGTGAGCGTGAGGCGCAGGTGCGCGCGCAGGTGCGACGCGGTGTTGCCCCCGCCGGAACCCAGCTCCAGGAGCGTCTCCAGGGGGCCCGCGACGTTCGCCCGGAGGAGGTGGTGCACGAAGGCGGCCTCGTCGGCGTACTCCGCGGGCGCGGTGAGGAGGTGGAACCAGTCGGCGAGCTCGTCGTACATGCGGAGCCCGTCGCCGGGCGTGTCGGCGGGCTTCTCCACGGGTGGCTCCTCCAGTTGGCTGCAGCTGCCCCTCTCGTCAGGCAGGGTCGACGATCTCCAGGCGGATCCGCTTGTTGATCCGGCCCTTGCTCTCGTAGCCCGTCACCCGGATCGTGCCCACCTCGAGCGTGTTGGCGACGTGCGTGCCTCCGTCGGCCTGCAGGTCCAGGCCCACGATCTCGATCGTGCGGATCTGCTCGATCCCCTCGGGAAGCAGGTTGACCTTGGTGCGGATCAGGTCCGGGATGGCGAACGCCTGCTCGCGCGGCAGGTTGGCGACCCGGACGTCGCGGCCGCGGAGGAGCTCCTCGTTCACGGTCGTCTCGATGGCCCCCACGAGATCGCCCGACATCCGCTCGAACTCGAAGTCCATCCGGCCGCCGCCGGGCTCCATGTTGCCGCCGGTCACGAGCGCGCCGTAGTCGCGCCAGACGACGCCGCACAGGGCGTGCAGCGCGGTGTGCGTGCGCATCAGCCGGAGGCGGCGATCCCAGTCGAGGTCGGCCGTGAAGACCGCCGGCCCGGGAGGCGGCGGCTCGGCGCCAGCCTCCAGCTCGTGCCAGATCTCGTCGCCCGCCTTCTTCGCGGCGAGCACCTGCCATCTCCGCCCGTCGGGCGCCCGGATCTCGCCTCGGTCGGCCGGCTGGCCGCCGCCACCCGGGTAGAAGACGGTGCGGTCGAGGAGAACGAGGGCGCCCCTCCCCTCGGCCGGCGGGAGCTCCACCGCACGCACGCTCGCCGGGACGCTCCGGGCGTAGGCGTCGACGTAGCAGACGTTGTCGCTCACCTGCGGATCGTAGCGCGACGGACGATGGCTCGAGCCCGTGACGGCAGCCTTCGCGCCCCGTCCAGTGCCGGCCCGGCGCCGCCGCCCGCGCCCCGCCGGCCTCTCCTACTTCGCCGTCAGGGTGCCGGTCATGTTGGGGTGGACCGTGCAGACGAAGCCGTAGGTCCCGGCCGGCAGGGCCGGCACGTCGTAGGTCCGGGTCTCCACCCCGTTGAAGATCTCCCCGGTCCAGACCGCCGGACCGGTGGGGGAGCCCTCGTGGATGGCCACGTTGTGGGGGATCCCCGCGTCGTTGTTGGCGAACACGATCTGGAAGGGCGTGTCGGCCGGGACCTCGAGGGTGTCCGTGTCGAAGGCGATCCCGGATGCGCTGATCGTGACCTGCACCGTGGCCCCGCCGTTGCCGCCGTCGGACGGAGCCGCGGTGGGCGCACCGGAGGAGCCGGCGTGGCCGGCGACGCGCCGGGCTCGCTCGACGGGGCGACCGTGGGCGTGGGTGTCGGGGCGAAGGTCCAGCCGGGCGTGGACTCGGCGGCGCACGCGGCGAGGACCGCTGTCAGGACCACGAGAAGGGCGAGGGGGCGGGCGAGGCGCATGCGGGACGGAACCTCCGTGGCGGCGGCCGGGGCGCCGCGGCAGCGGCGCCCGATGCTCGTTGGGGACGCGCGGATCCTACCGAAGCGCGGCGGTTCGCGCCGTCGGGCGTGTCGCTTCCGGGCCGGTCGCCTCCGGCCGTCCCCCGGAGCGGATCCCGCGAACGAAGACGATGGCCACCAGGTAGCTCGCCGCCATCAGCAGGAAGACAGCCGTGAAGCCGGTCTCGTCACCGAGCACGCCGACGAGCACGCCGAGCAGCGCCGCCCAGGCCGCGCCGACCAGGAACATCAGCGTGAAGTAGGTCGAGTTGGCCGCGTCGCGGATGGCGGCCGGGGCTGCCTCCACCAGCAGCCCCTGGAGCAGGCTCGCCTCCTCGAAGACGAAGGCCCCCACGAAACCGATCGCGAGCCAGACCAGCGGGATCGAGCCGCCGGCCACCACGAGCAGGACGAGAGCCGCCGAGCCTGCCACGTACGAGCCGATGAGCACCGGACGATGCCCGTAGCGACCCGCCAGCCGACCCGCGATCAGCGGCCCGGGAACGCTGCCGGCGAGCAGGAGCGTGTACATGAGGGCGATCGTCCCGGCGTCGAGGTCGAGCGAGCGGGCGAGGTAGAGCGGGACGAAGGTGGAGACGACGCCGATGCCGCGCCCGGCCGCGGCGATCGACGACGCGGCGAAGAGGCGCCGCAGGTCCGGCTCGCGCAGGACCGCGGCGAAGCCCGCGCGGACGCTGCCATGGGCCACGGCGGCCGCCCGATCGGTGCCCGTCTCCCGCACGGCGACAAGGATCAGGGCGCCCACGACGACCGCCGGGATCCCGACGGCGGCCATCGCGACCGGCCAGCCGAACGAGACGATGAGCCAGGCGCCGACGAGGGGCACCGCCACGGTCCCCAGGTTCCCGCCCGCGATGTGGACGGCGATCGCGGCGGCCCGGGCGCGCGCGGGGCGCTGCTCGGCGATGAGCGCGTTGCCCACCGGGTGCTGGGGCGACCCGGCGACGCGGGCGACGATCGTGCCGAGCGAGAAGGCGCCCCACGACACGGCGAGGCCGGTCGCGGTCATGGCGGCGCCGAAGACGAGGCCACCGATGCCGAGGAGCGAGCGCCTGCTCATGACGCGCTGGAGCGGCGCATAGGCGACCTGGACGAGGCCGGTCAGGACGTTGCCGACGGCAAGAAGGAGGCCCATCTCGCCAACCCCGATCCCGAAGACCGGCGTCACAGCGATGAAGACAAGGGGCAGCAGAGCGGTCTGGGCGTGGATGAAGCCGTGCTGGGCCGAGAGCAGGCCCAGGGTGAGGCCGGGGCGAAGGTCGCCGGGCGGGGCCTGGTCATCCACCCCGCGATGATGCGGGTTCGCCGGCCGCGAGGAGCGGCCCTGACGCCCGCTCGACCTCGAAGACCTCGAGCCGCGTCGTGCGCTCGCGCCAGGCGTCGGCATGAAGGCCGGCCTTCGCGCAGACCGCGTCGAGCATCTCGATCGTGCCCCAGCGCATCTCGGTGGCCACCTGCGGGAGCAGCAGCGCGCGACGGCCGCGGGCCTCCACGACGATCCCGTCGCGCCCGGGAACGAAGTCCCCCGGGTTGGCGAGCGGGCGCGGGCGGGAGAGCACGCTCACCTCGATGCTGATCCCGGGGAGCTCGGGTGCCGCCACCGGCGGGAAGCGCGGGTCGCGCGTCGCCGCCATTCCGGCTGCCCGGACGACCGCCTCGCCAAGCGGCATCTCCGCGCCGAGGGTCCCCATGCAGCCGCGCAGGTCGTCGTCGACCGTCAGGGTCACGAACGCGTCTGCAGACGCAACGAGGGCCGGCTGGGCGCGGGCATCGGGTACGGGTGCGGGCCGGCCCTCGACCGCCGCGATCACCGCGGCACGCGCGAGGTCGAGCAGGTGCTCGTGCGGGTGCGGCCCGGCGCTCGCGGCCTGCCCGGCGCTCGTGGCCTGCCCGGCGTTCGGGTCGGGATCGTGCATCGCGGCCTCCCAGGCCGGCATCCTGCGCGCGCCCGGCATCGTCGGCCAGTTCCGAACGGCGCCGCCAACACGGGCCGGAGGGCACTGGCCGGGGCACGTCCGGCGGACGGAGACTCGACCTGAGGCCATCCGTCGCATGTCCACCCTGCCCGTTGCCGGCCGCCGCAGCGCCGCCCCGTCCCCACGGGCCGTCGGCGTGGTTCCCGCGCTCCTCGCCGAGCCCCAGGAGGACGGCAGCGTCCTCTGCAACGCGTGCGCCATGCGCTGCCTCGTCCGGCCCGGCCGAATCGGCATCTGCGGCGTCCGGGAGAACCGCGACGGGGTCCTCCACTCCACCGTGTACGGTCGCGCGGTGGCCGTCGGGATCGACCCGATCGAGAAGAAGCCGCTCTTCCACGTCGCCCCCGGGGCCCTCGCCTACTCGATCGCGACGGTCGGCTGCCCGTTCCACTGCTCGTTCTGCCAGAACTGGGAGATCGCCCAGGCGCCGCGCCTGGGGCTCGACCTGCCGACGCGCAGCCTTCCCCCGTCGAAGGTGGTGGACGAGGCCCTGAACGCCCGGGCGCGCGCGATCGCCTACACCTACGTCGAGCCGACCGTCTTCCTCGAGTACGCCCTCGACACGGCCGCGCGAGGCTCACGCCGCCGGCCTCCTCAACGTCTTCGTCACCGACGGCTACGCCACGCCCGAGGCGATCGATCTCCTGCGGCCCGTACCTCGACGCCGCCAACGTCGACCTCAAGTCGTTCGACGACGCCTTCTACCGGAAGCTGTGCGGCGCGCGCCTGGCGCCGGTGCTCGACGCGCTGCGTGCCTACCGGGCCGCGGGCGTCTGGGTCGAGGTCACGACGCTCGTGATCCCCGGCCACAACGACGACTCCGGCGAGCTCCGCGCGCTGGCCGGCTGGGTCGCGACCGAGCTGGGCCCCGAGACGCCGTGGCACGTCAGCCGCTTCTTCCCGGCCCACAAGATGACGGACGTGCCGCCGACGCCCCTCGAGACCCTCCGCCGGGCCGCCGACATCGGGCGCGAGGCCGGGCTCGCCCACGTCTACGTCGGCAACGCGCCGCAGCTCGAGATGGAGGACACCGCCTGCGCCGGGTGCGGGCGCGTGCTCCTCGAGCGCCGCGGGTACCGGGTCTTCGACCGCCTGGGCCCGGACGGGTCGTGCCCCTCCTGCGGGCGTGCGCTCGCGGGCCGAGCGCTCGACCACGACGGGCGCCAGCCCTGCGGATGAACGCCATGGGCGGCTCGTCGGGCTCCGGCGGGTCCGTCCGGGCCGCGGTGGCGCGCCACGACCGCCGTCCCGCGCCCGATGGCGGTCGCCGGGAGCTTCTACCCGGCGGGCGCCGGCCAGCTGGCGGCCACCGTGGACGAGCTGGTGGGCGCTGCGCGGGTGGCATTCCCGCCACCGGCGGGCCTCGATCCGGCGGGCCTCGCCGGCGTCCTCGTTCCTCACGCGGGACTCGTCTACTCGGGAGTCGTCGCGGCGGCAGCGTGGCGGGCACTCCTGCCCGCGCCCGGCCCGTCCGGGGACGCGCCCGCTTCGTCTCGGGGCGCGCCGGCCTCGTCTCGGGGCGTGCATCTCGTCTCGGGCGCGCCCGCGTCGTTCGAGCCTCCGACGACCATCGTCCTCCTCGGGACGAACCACGGTGCGGGATGGCTCGACGGCGTCGGTGCGTGGGACGGTGGGCCGTGGCGGACACCGCTCGGCGAGGTCGAGATCGACCGCGAGCTGACGGAGGCGGTGGTGGCCCTCGGCGCACCGTTCGCCGCGGACGCGCGCTGCCACCAGGGCGAGCACTCGCTCGAGGTGCAGCTCCCGTTCACGCGCCGGCTCGCGCCCGGAGCCCGGATCGTCGCCCTCTCGGTCGGCGCGGGGACGGGCGCGCGGGCGATCGAGGCGGGGGAGCGGCTCGGCGCGGCTCCTGGCTGCCCGGCGGACGGCGGGCCAGGACGTGGTCGTCGCGATCAGCTCGGACATGGCGCACTACCCGGCCGCCGATGTCGCCGAGCGGGTGACGGCAACGCTGCTGCCGTCCATCGTGAGCCTCGACGGCGCGGGGCTCGCTCGCGCCGAGGCTGCCACGCGGCGCGAGCCCGGCGTCTCGTGCGGCATGTGCGGGATCGAGCCGACAGTCCTCGGGCTCGCCGCGCTGCGGGCGATGGGCGCCGCTCCGGGCGTGCCGCTGGCAGCCGCCACGTCGGCCGACGCCGGCGGCGACCCGCGCCGGACGGTCGGCTACCTCGCGGTCGGGTTCACGGCCTGAGCGTCCGCTGCATCGTGACTCTGCACCTGCAGCCGGTCACCTGCAGCCGGTCACCTGCGTGGCCGCCGTGAGCGCCGAGGTGGCGGGTGGCCGCCGCGGTCGCCGAGGTGGCGGGCGTGGCCGCCGCGACCGCCGACGTCCCCGAGGTCAGTGCTTCTTCTTGTCCTTCGGGACCTCGTACAGGTCAGAGCGCGGGTCGTGGTAGCCGGCGCCCCGCGTCGAGCTCGCGCTCGCCTTCGGCGCCATCAGGAAGAGCGCGAAGAGGGCGAAGGGGCCGAAGATGACGCCCAGGATCCCCCACGTGATCGGCCCGCCGACCGCGCTGGGGCGCGCTCTTGTACGCGAGGTAGGCGCAGAAGAGCCAGATGAACAGGCCGAGGATGACTCCGCCGAAGTAGATGATCTCCATGGTTGCGGAGTCTAGCGGGCCGGGACGCATCGTTCCGGTGTCGATTGCGGGCAGCCGGCGGGCGTGCTCACGGCCGCCCTCCCGGCTTGTGCCGCCAGGCGCCGCCACGGCGCGAGCGTCGGTCGTGGCATCGGTCCACAGGAGCACCGCGGCCGCCGGCAGCGCACTGGTCGGTCGTCGAACGCCGCGAGCAGCGCCCTTCCGTCGGCGGGGAATCGCGCCACGAACAGGGGCGCGAGCTCGGCCACGAGGCTGCGGTTGCGCCTCGTGCCCCGGAGGATCCACGCTCCTGAGACGGTCCAGCCCGGGAAGGCGGGCATGGACGGCCGCCAGCTTGTCGTCGAACGATCGAAACGCAGCGCCCACGTCGAGCAGGAGATCCCACACCTCGACCACGGCGGCTTCGTGGCGGTGGCTCGCGTGAGAAGGACGTCGATCACGCGGCCGGTACCACCACGCGTCACCGGCATCTCGGGCGCGGGCGACCATCCGCCGGCAGCCGCGCGCTCGACGAGCGCGCTCTGCCGACGGAGGTGCTCGATGTCGCGCGGGAGGCTGGCGCCCGACACGGCCTCGAGGAACGCCGCGAGCTGGACGCCGATGGCCGCCGCGACCACGGCCCACAGCTCGATCGGCGCGTTCGCCCCGAGCCCTCGCTCGAGCTCGCTCCACCTTGCCTGGCTGATCCGGGCTCGGGTCGCGGCCTCCGCCTGGGACATCGCTGCGGTGGCCCGCGCATCCCTCAGCCCGACGCCGAGGCGAATGGCGACCGCGTCGGCTCGCCCGCGACCGCGCATCACCTCGTGGGTCGCGCGGGCGACGGGGCGGCGGATCGAGGGCGCGGCTGTTCCCGGCGGCGGCCCGTTCGCGATCGTCGGCGCGGCTGTTCCCGTCGTCGGCGGCTCGGGACACTCTCGGGGTGTCGGCATACTGCCCCCATCATTCACAGGCGGGCTTCACGCCGACTTAACGCTGTTCGGGCCGTGGCCGGAGGCGTTCAGGCCGGTCGGGGCGGTCGGTCGTGACGGCCGCGAGCGTGGGACCGGGGCGGCTCGACGGTCTTGGGTCGGGTCTTCGGAGCCGCCGTAGAGTCGTCCCGACCCGAACCCTGCCTACTAATGCTGGGGGCAGTAGACGCGACGAGGGCGACGCTGGGGCGCACGCGGGCGCGCCGCGGGCCGCGGCTCCGCCGCGGGCCGCCTACCGCCGCGGGCCGCCTCCGACGCGGGCTGACGCCTCCGCAGCAGGCGGCGACGGACCGGCGCCCACGCGGCCGGCAGCGCGCACAATGGCGGGCAGCGCGCACGCGGGCCGGCAGCGCGCACATCGGGCCGGCAGCGCGCGCGACGGGCGGCGCCGCGCAACGGGCAGCGACGGGCCGGCGCCCGGCCTGCCGACCGGCGCCCAGCCCGCCGCCGGCGCCCGCCGCCGACGCCCCGCCCCGCCGAACCGCCCCCCGACGCGAACGCTCAGAACGCTTCGAGGTACCGGTCAAGCTCCCACTGCGTGACCTGCGTCCGGTACTCGTCCCATTCGGCCGTCTTCGCCTCGACGTAGTGCTCGAGGACATGGTCGCCCAGCGCCTCGCAGACGACCGCGTCCGCCTTCAGCTCCTCGATCGCCTGGCCCAGCGTGCCCGGCAGCTCCTGGATGCCGCGCTCAGTGACCTGGTGGGCGTCCATCTCGAAGAGGCTCTCCTCGACCGGGTCGGAGAGCGCCAGGCCGCGCTCCACGCCGTCGAGGCCGGCCGCGATCATCACGGCGAACGCGAGGTACGTGTTGGAGGACGGGTCCGGGCAGCGGACCTCGGCGCGGGTCCCCTCGATGGACTTGCCCGGCGAGATCATCGGCACCCGGATGAGCGCGGAGCGGTTGGTGCGACCCCAGGTGATGTAGGTCGGCGCCTCGTAGCCGGGGACGAGCCGCTTGTACGAGTTCACGGTCGGGGCGAGGACGGCGGCCATCCCCTTCGCGTGGGCGAGGATGCCCGCCATGTACGAGCGGGCGAGGTCGGAGAGCCCGTACCGGTTGGCGGGATCGGCAAACGCGTTCCGGCCCTCGTCGATCGAGAAGAGGCTCTGGTGGGTGTGCATGCCCGAGCCGTTGATCCCGAAGATGGGCTTGGGCATGAACGTGGCGTAGAGGCCGTGGAGCTGGGCGATCGCCTTGAGGGCGAACTTGAAGGTGAGCGCGTTGTCGGCGGTCTTGAGGGCGTCCGAGTACTCGAAGTCGATCTCGTGCTGGCCGGCCGCGACCTCGTGGTGGGCCGCCTCGACCGAGATCCCGAACGCCTCGAGCGCGTCCACCATGTCCTGGCGGACTTCCTGCGCGAGATCGGTGGAGAAGTCGAAGTAGCCGGCCAGGTCGTGCGGGAGCGGCGCGACCTTGCCGGTCTCGTCGCGGCGGAAGAGGAAGAACTCCAGCTCGGGACCCATGTTCACGACGTAGCCGAGCTTCCGGGCGCGCTCCACCTGCCGGCGGAGGACGTAGCGGGGGTCGACCGGCGAAGGGCTCGCCGCGCGGCGTGAAGACGTCGCAGATGACGCGCGCCGTGCCGCGCGGGCCGTCGCCGGGCTGCCAGGGGATCTCGGCGAAGGTCGCCATGTCCGGCATGAGGTACTGGTCGGACTCGGCGATCCGGGTGAAGCCCTCGATCGACGACCCGTCGAACCAGGTCCCGTGACTGACGGAATCCGCCATCCGGTGGATCGGGATCGTCACGGCCTTGACGATCCCGAGGATGTCGGTGAACTGCAGCTGGACGAAGCGGATGCCGTCCGCCTTCGCCTTCTCGATCTGCTCCATCGCGCTGGCGTCGGCCACGGGACCTCCTCCTTGAGCGCGGCCACGCGGCGGGCTCGCGCAGGCTATGCGTCGCCCGCGTGACGCGCGAACGATCGACCGCGGGCCCCCCGAGGATAGCAGCGGGCGGACGCCCTGAGGCCCCGGCTGACGCCCCGGCGCCCGCTTCGATCTCAGTACTGGAAGAGCAGCTCGCGGTACTTCGGCAGCGGCCAGAGCTCGTCGGAGACCAGCGTCTCGAGCTTGTCCACGACGACCCGCAGCTCCTCCTGGGCCGGGATCACCTGGTCCGCGAACGCCCGGGCCTCAGCGTGCACCGAATCCGCCTCGTGGGCGGCATGCTGCGCGTGCTCGAGGGCGTGGATCGCATCCACGAGATCGTCGGCCAGGCCGGCGACCTTGGTCGACACGGCGGCGATCCCCCGGGACGCGGCCCCGCCGGCGAGCTGGCCCAGGTACAGGGCGGCGGCGGGCAGGATCATCGTCCGCGCGATGTCCAGGGCGCAGCTCGCCTCGATGTCCTGGACCTTGACGTAGCGCTCCCAGAGGATCTCCACCCGGGAGGCCAGCTCCCGCTCGGAGAGGACGCCGAACTTCCCGAAGACGGCCTTGGCCTTCGCGGTCGTGAGGGCCGGGAGCGCGTCGACCGTGGTCGGGTTGTTCGGCAGGCCGCGCCGGGCAGCCTCCGCGTGCCACTCGTCGGAGTAGCCGTTGCCCTCGAACAGGACCTGCTTGTTCGCCTTGACGATCGCCGAGAGGACCGTCGTCAGGCCCTCGAAGTCGCCGTGCTCCAGCTGCCTCGAGCTCGTCGGCGAGCTGCGACGAGCGAGTCGGCGACGGCGGCGTTGAGGACCGTCTGCGGCCAGTAGATGGGGGCCGACGAGCCGACGGCGCGGAACTCGAACTTGTTGCCGGTGAAGGCGAAGGGCGAGGTCCGGTTGCGGTCGGTGGCGTCCTTCGGGAGGAGCGGGAGGGAGGTGACGCCCAGCTCGACGTGGCCGCCCTTCTTCGATGCCGAGGCGGCGCCCTGCTCCAGCTGCTCGATCACGTCCTCGAGCTGCGAGCCGAGGAAGACCGACATGATGGCCGGCGGCGCCTCGTTGGCGCCCAGGCGGTGGTCGTTGCCGGCATCGGCGATGCTCGCCCGCATGAGGTCGGCATGGACGTTGACCGCCCGGATGACGGCCATCAGGAACGCCAGGAACTGGGCGTTGGCGTGCGGGTCGTGGCCGGGGTCGAGCAGGTTCTCGCCATCGTCGGTGCTCATCGACCAGTTGTTGTGCTTGCCCGACCCGTTGATGCCGGCGAACGGCTTCTCGTGCAGCAGGAGCATCAGGCCGTGCTGCGGCGCGAGGCGCCGCATCGTGCTCATGACGACCATGTTGTGGTCGGAGCCGACCGACGTCGCCTCGTAGACGGGCGCCATCTCGAACTGGCCGGGGGCGACCTCGTTGTGGCGCGTCCGGGCGGGGATGCCCAGGCGCCACAGCTCGCGATCGAGGTCCATCATGAAGGCCAGGATCCGCTCCCGGATGGGGCCGAAGTACTGGTCCTCCAGCTCCTGGCCCTTGGGCGGGGCGGCGCCGAAGAGGGTGCGCCCGGTCAGGACGAGGTCCGGGCGCTGCTCGGCCAGGCGCCGATCGACGAGGAAGTACTCCTGCTCCGGCCCGATGTTGGTGAAGACGCGGTTGGCCGTCGTGTTGTCGAACCAGCGCAGGACGCGCAGCGCCTGCGTGCCCAGCGCCTGCTGCGAGCGGAGCAGCGGGATCTTGTGGTCGAGCGCTTCGCCGGTGAACGAGACGAACGCCGTCGGGATGGTCAGCGTGACGCCGTTCGGCTCGACCTGCAGGAAGATCGGGCTGGTCACGTCCCAGGCCGTGTAGCCCCGGGCCTCGAAGGTGGCGCGGATGCCGCCCGACGGGAACGAGCTGGCGTCGGGCTCACCCTGGAGCAGGTTCTGACCGGAGAACTCCGCGATGGTCTGGCCGTCGGCCGTCGGGGTCAGGAAGGAGTCGTGCTTCTCGGCCGTGGAGCCGGTCATGGGCACGAACCAGTGCGTGTAGTGGGTGGCCCCGTGGGAGAGGGCCCACTCCTTCACGCCATGGGCAACCGCGTCGGCGATCACCGGATCGAAGGGCTCGAGACCGTCGATCGTGCGCCGCAGCCGGTTGAAGATCGGCTTGGCCAGGAACTGCCGCTGGGCTACCTCGTGGAACACGTACTGGCCGTAGATCTCCTCGCCGGCGTGCTCCAGGTAGTCCTGGGTGGAGGCGACCCTGTGGTTGGAGATCGACTCGATGGCGTGGCGACGAGCAGTCATGTGGCTCCCTGTCGAATCCATGTGGGAAGTGCGGCCGCGTCCCCGCCCGTGCCTCGGCGCGGCCGGCCACCGATGAGATGCGCCTGGATTGGCCCCAACCTACAGGATCGGGCGGGGCTGTCCAAGACCTCGCCGGTCGGAGCGTCCGAGATGTCTCCGAACGGCAACCTGTTCGTGGGTGTGGCTCAACGGTCGATCGTGCGCGCCGGGGAGAGGGGGCGCGGCGCGGCCGCGCCGCGTGCGCGACGCCGGCAGGCTGCAAGAATCCGGGCCATGAGCCCAGAACCAGAAGCACCCCGCCCGGACGCCGCCGTCCTTCGCATCCCGCCCCCGCTCGACCCGGCGTTCCGGCCCTCCGGACGCGCCCGGCGCGCCCTCGAGGAGCGCATCCGCGCGTCCGGGCTGGCGATCCCGGTGACGTTGGCCGTCGAGCAGCCCGGCGGAACCGTCAGCCGCCACGACACGGTCGCCTGGCCCGATGGCCATCCCGAGGCCGCGCTCGGCGATCACCACGCGGAGCGTCTCCTCAAGACGCTCCTCTGGACCCGGGGCGGGAGCCGCGTGCACGTGGATGGCCCGGACAGGCTGGTCGACACCTGCAGCGCCACTACGCCGAGGAGCCCACCGGCATCTTCGACGCCCGGATCGCCGCGGAGATCTACCTCCGGCCGCTCGAGCTCGTGCGCACCCCTGCGGCCGAGATGCCGTCGTCGGGCGGCGCGACCGTCGCCCTCGGCGGCCACCTCGACGGCTGTCGCATCGGCTTCGACCTCGGAGCCAGCGACCGCAAGGTCGCGGCCGTGATCGATGGCGAGGTCGTCTTCAGCGAGGAGGTCCCGTGGGACCCGGCGAGCCACGCCGACCCCCAGTGGCACTACGACGGGATCGATGACTCCATTCGGCGCGCAGCCGCCCACCTGCCGCGCGTCGACGCGATCGGCGGCAGCTCGGCCGGCGTCTACGTCGACAGCCAGGTCCGCGTCGCCTCGCTTTTCCGGTCGGTGCCGCGCGACCTGTTCGCGGCACGCGTGCGGGGCCTGTTCGATGAGCTCCGCGCAGCGTGGGGCCGGGTCCCGTTCGTGGTCGTCAACGACGGGGAGGTGACCGCCCTGGCGGGCGCGATGACGACGGGCGCCGGCGCGTTTCTCGGGATCGCGCTCGGCTCCAGCCAGGCCGCCGGCTACGTCACGCGGGAGCGGACCCTCACGACGTGGCTCGACGAGCTGGCGTTCGTGCCGGTCGACGATGCGCCCGGCGCGCCTCGAGACGAGTGGTCGAGCGATCGGGGCTGCGGCGTCCAGTACTTCTCGCAGCAGGCGGTGGGCCGGCTGCTCGGCCCGGCCGGCATCGTGGTCGACGCTGACACGCCGCTCCCCCAGCGGCTTGTCCACCTCCAGGAGCTGATGGAGGCCGGCGACCGGCGGGCGCCCCGGGTCTACGCCACGATCGGCACGTACCTTGGCTACGCGCTCCTTGACTATCGCGATTTCTACGACGTGGAGCACCTGCTCCTGCTGGGCCGGGTGATGACCGGCCCAGGCGGCGACGTGGTCATCGACCACGCCCGCGCGGTCATCCGGGCGGAGGACCCGGCGGCGGCAGAGGTCATCACGGTGCACACGCCGTCCGAGCGCGACAAGCGCCACGGCCAGGCGGTGGCGGCTGCTTCCCTGCCGGCGCTGGGTTAGGTGGGGTGGCGCCGCGCGACCAGGTCCTCGAGCAGCCGCCCGAACTCGCGGCGGAGATCCACGTAGCGGTCGGCCCGGGCCACGAGCCGCAGCTCGCCCGACGGGTCGAGGCGCGTCCAGGTCCGGCGGCGCGGGAAGTAGAACGTGAGGGCGAGCCCCACGATCAGGAGGAAGAAGCTGACCCAGACGATCGACGCGCCCGGGTCGCGCTTCACGATCACGCCCGAGAAGGCCGTGACCTTCTCGAAGGTGATCCGCAGGTCGCTCGAATCGACGACGTAGGTTCGGCCCGGCGTGGCGCCCCCCACGAACGTGGTCTCGACGACCGGCCCGCCAGCCGCGTCCTCGCCCGTGACCCGGTAGCCGACCACCGCGAGCGAAGCGGCGCCGGTGGCATCCGCCCCGAGCAGCATCTCCAGCCCTTCCTCGCGCCCGGGGATCGTGAAGCGCCCATACGGCCGCCCGCCGTTCACCTCGTCGAGCGGGACCGGCCCGGCCCACAGGAGGCGCCCGGCTCCGTCGCGGATCGTCAGGTCGACCGCCGGCCCGAAGAAGTTCTGGTGGAACGTGTAGCCGGCCGCGGCAAGCGGGTCGTTCACTCGGATCACCTTGCGAGCGATCTCCTGCCCGTCGCGGTAGACCGCGAGGTCGGTCGTGAAGTCGGTGAAGCGCCCGTCCGGCGTCGCGGGGCGCCGTGAAGGCCAGGCTCTTGACGGAGACCAGGCCGATCGACCCGATGCTCGAGACCGGCAGGGCCTGGCCCTCGGGCAGGAGGATCCCGGTCTCGAAGCCGAAACGGCTCGTGATCGCCGCGGCGAGGATGAACCCGACCAGCCCGGCGTGGGTGAGGAGCGTGAACAGCTTCGCGTTCTGGTTGCGATCGCCGTAGAGGAAGCGGGCGCCGGCAGGTCCCTCCTCCTCCCGGACCCGAAACCCGGAGCGCCGCAGGGCCGCGCGCACGTCCTCGGCTCGGACCCCGTCGCGGATCACCGCCCGGTCCGGGAGGTCCGGGTCGAAGAAGCCGTCCGGCTGCACGACCCGGACGTCACGCGCAGAGCGCCAGAGACCCGGCGTGCGGTCCAGGGTGCAGACGACGATCGAGACGGCGAGCAGGGCCAGGAGCGCCGTGAACCACCAGGCGGAGAAGACGCGGAAGAGGCCGAGCGCCTCGAAGAGGTCCGTCAGCGGGGCGCCGAGCGAGGGTTCCACGCGGGCACGCAGGATCGCCAGCTGCTCCGCGAGATCGGCCGGTGAGCGAAAGGCGGCGCCGGGCAGCTGCGGGACGATGATCCCGACGACGCCCACCAGGGCGATCGCGATGATCTGGACGACGGCGAAGCGAACGGAGGTGAGCAGGCCGTAGACCGCCCGACCGGGGCGGGCGAGCAGGGTCATCCGGACGCGCGGGCGGGCTCGTCGCGAGCTCGGCCGTCGCCGGCCGCCGAAGCGGGCTCGTCGCGGACCGTCCCTGCCACCTCGAGCGCCTGGCCCAGGTCGGCCAGCAGGTCGTCAGCGTCCTCGAGGCCCACCGAGACACGGACCAGGCCGGGGGCGATCCCCGCCTCCGCGAGCTCGGCCGCGCCCAGCTGGCGATGCGTGGTCGACGGCGGGTGCACGACGATCGTGTGGATGCTGCCCAACGACGCGGTCCGTTCCGGGATCCGCAGGGCGTCGACGAAGGCGCGGGCGGCCGTCGCGCCACCGGCGAGCTCCAGGGCGAGCATCCCGCCGCCGAACGCGAGGAGGCGGGATGCGACGACGTGCTGCGGGTGCGAGGGCAACATCGGGTAGTAGACGCGCGCAACCCCCTCGGCGGTTTCGAGGAACGCGGCCAGGCGGGCGGCCGTCGCCGTGTGGCGCTCCATCCGCAAGGCAAGCGTGGGGATCCCGCGCAGGACGAGGAAGGCCGAGAAGGGCGCCAGCGTGCCCCCGGTCTCCACGTGCAGGTCGTGGACGGCGGCGATCCTTGCCCGCGAGCCCACGACCACGCCGGCCAGCACGTCCGAGTGGCCGGAGAGGTACTTCGTCGCCGATTCGACGACGAGGTCCGCCCCGTGCTCCAGGGGTCGGCAGAGCGCCGGCGACGCGAACGTGTTGTCGACGACGACCGCCGCGCCGTGACGGTGGCCGAGCGCGGCGAGCGCCGGGAGGTCCGCGACCGCGATGGTCGGGTTCGAGATCGTCTCGAGGTAGAGGAGCCGGGTGGGCGCGGCCGCGAGGGCCGCCTCGACGGCGCCGTGGTCGGCCGCATCCACGAACACGGTCTCCACGCCGAAGCGGGCCAGGACCGCGGTGAACAGCGCGCGCGTGGTCCCGTAGATGGCGCGCGTGGCCACGATCCGGTCGCCCGCCCCGACCAGGGAGCCGACGGCGAGGTTGATCGCGCCCATGCCGGTTGCCGCCGCGAACCCGGCCTCCGCCCCGTGCAGCTCCGCCGCGGCGTCGGCCAGGGCATCCACCGTCGGGTTGCCCAGCCGGGCGTAGACGTAGCCCTCCGTCGCTCCGGTCGTGACCGCGCCCAGCTCGTCCGCGTCGGCCGACGAGAAGGTGGCCGTCTGGTAGATGGGCACGGACGTCGGCCGCTGGTCGACGCGGGGGGCACGGGTGGCGGCGCGGATCGCGCGCGTCGTGAAGCCGTCCATGGCGGCCGATCGTACACCGCGGGCCGGCGAGCGCTCGCCCTCGGATCCCGTGGGTCCGGTCAGTCGGCGTCGAAGCGTCGAGGGGGCGGCGCGCACCCGTGGCGATCGGCGCGGCCAGCACCGCTGCCGGGTCGGCGGGCGGCGCAGCCCGGTCGGCGGCGCTCGGCGGACGTCCGGGCCCGATCGCCTCCAGGGCCGTGCGGCCGTTCGGGCGCCGGCGGACGAGCCGCTTCACGTCGTACATCGCGTCGTCCGCGGCGGCCATGACGTCGTCCAGCGACCGGCCGGGCGTCCATTCGCCGAGCCCGATCGAGACCGCGAGCGGGATCCGCTCGCCGCGCTCGCCCAGCCCGGCGGCGGCCACCCCCTGGCGGATCTTGTCGGCAACGACGCGGGCGCCGTCGCGGTCCGTCTCCGGCAGGAGGACGATGAACTCGTCGCCGCCCAGGCGGGCGGGGGTATCGATGCGCCGCACGTTCTCGCGGATCACGCCGGCCACGGCCGAGAGGGCCCGGTCGCCCACCCGGTGGCCGTACGTGTCGTTGAGCTCCTTGAGCCCGTCGAGGTCGGCCATCAGCACGCAGAAGCCGTGCCCGTACCGGGTGGCCCGGTCGATCTCGCGCTCGAGGGCCGCGATGATGTAGCCGCGGTTCGCGAGCCCGGTCATCGCGTCGATGGTCGAAAGGCGGACGGCGGCGTCGCGGGTCCGTCGCTGCTCGCGGGCAACCACCATCGCGACGAAGGCCAGGAGAGCGAGGGCGGTGAGGTTCACGGCCACGGTCGCGAGCGATCCCGTGTCCGGCGTGGTCCCGTCCGCGGCGACCAGGACGGCCACGAGGTACCCGGCAGTTGCCGCACCGGCGAGGGCCACGGTCACGAGGGGCGGGACGACGAGCGCCGCCCCGGCGACGACGAGCGGGTAGGCGTAGAAGAACGGGCTCGCGGCCCCACCGGTGAGGGCGATGACGATGCTCACGAGCGTGATCGCGACGGCACCCTCCACGACGAAGCGCGCCGGCCCCAGGCCAGCGGCCGGCAGGATGTCGTGAGCGAACAGGATGAAGATGCCGCCGATGGCCAGCACGAGGAGGAGCGGGTCCTCGGCGTCCGGCCAGAGCCCGGTCGCGTAGACGACGACGGCCGTGGAGAGAAGGTACGCCCAGCTGGCGACCCGGACGACCCGATCGTAGGCGGCCGGGGGGACGCCATCGCCCAGGACCGAGGACGGGTCGAGGGCTGCGATCGCCCGGATGTCGAGCGCGCCGCCGTCCGCGACGCCGGTGCGCCGTGCCGCGTTCCGCTCGTCGAGCCGTCGCGCGAGCGCGGGGCCCAGGACGATCCAGAGAAGCGCGATGTCCAGCACGACGACGGCGCCGAGCCCTGCCGCGAGCCAGGCGTTCGTCAATGGTTCTCCTTCTCCCGGCTCGCGTGCCCGGCCACGCGGAATCCGGAACTGGCGCGATTCTCGCATGCCGGCCTGCCGACGGAAGAGCCCCGGCGCGGGATCGTTGCGCCCGCGCAACGGCGACGAGGCGTCGGCGCACCGGCAACGGGCCCAGCCCTGGATCGGCCCAGGGAAGACGCCGAGGCTGCACCGCGTGGACGGCGTCCGCGAGACGCAGTCGTTCGTCTACTTCCGGATGGTCGAGCAGGTCTACGCCTGGGGCACGCGCCAGGAGCGCGGCAGGCGCGGCCGCGCTACGCCGACGGCATGTCGACGGCGGCCGAGCCGCCGATCCGACGCTCCACTGCCGGCAGCGGCTTCCCGGATTCGGCCAGCCAGCAGGCGGACGCGCGGCCGCCGCCGAGGTCGATGAGCGGCGGCTCCTCCGTCCGGCAGCGCGCCATGATCCCGGCCTGCTCGGCCAGCGGGCAACGCGGGTGGAAGCGGCAGCCCGACGGGATGTGCGCCGCGTCGGGCGTCTCGCCGGCGAGGATGACCCTTCGGGCCCGCAGGCCCGGCTGCGGGGGCTCCGGGGTTGGCATCACGGACACGAGCGCGCGGGTGTACGGGTGGCGCGGGTCGCTGATCACCTCCTGCGAGGTGCCCAGCTCCATGATCTTGCCGAGGTACATCACCGCGATCCGGTCGGCGATGACCCAGGCCACCGAGAGGTCGTGGGTGATGAACAGGTAGGTCAGGTCTCGCTGGCCGCGCAGGTCGAGCATCAGGTTGAGGATCTCGGTCCGGATCGAGACGTCGAGCATGCTGACCGGCTCGTCGGCCACGACGATCGCGGGGTCGAGGACGAGCGCGCCCGCGATCACGACCCGCTGCCGCTGGCCGCCCGAGAGCTCGTGCGGGTAGCGGAAGGCGAAATCGGTCGCCGGCCGCAGGCCTGCCGTGTCGATGGCATCGAGCACGCGGGCCTCGCGCTCGGCGACCGTGCCCCCGAGGTTCTGGACCTCGAGAGGCTCGATGACGAAGTCATGGATCGTCTGCTTCGGGTTGAGCGTCTCGTACGGGTCCTGGAAGATGAGCTGGACCCGGCGCCGGTAGCGGCGGAGCGCGTCGCCGCCCCACGCATCGGTGACGTCCTCGCCGTCCAGGAGGACGCGCCCCCCGGTCGGCCGGGTGAGCTTCACGATGACTCTGCCGGTCGTCGTCTTGCCGCTCCCCGACTCCCCGACCAGGCCCAGGACCTCTCCGCGCCGGATCGTCAGGTCGATGCCGTCCACCGCCCTGACGTAGCCGATCGGCCGGCGGCGCACGATGTCCGCGAGACCGCCCCTGATGGGAAAGTGAACCTGCAGGCCCTCCAGCCGGATGAGCTCCGTGCCGTCCTGCGGCGGGCCGGTCATGTCGGCTCCCCGGTGGCAACGGCGAGACTGGCCGCGGGCAAGGCGCGTGGCGTCCCGTCGCTGCCCGGCGGGTAGAGATGGCAGGCGACCCGGACGCGATCGTCGAAGCGAACCTCCGGCGGCACCTCCGTCCGGCAGATCTCCATCGCCACCGGGCAGCGCGGGTGGAAGCGGCAGCCCGGGGGCGGCGTCCGAAGGTCCGGTGGCGATCCCGGGATCGTCCCCAGGTCGCGCCGACCCGAGAGGACGTCCGGGAAGGCTCGCAGCAGCATCTGGGTGTACGGGTGGCGCGGCGATCCGTAGACCCGGCCGACCGGCCCCTCCTCGGCGACACGGCCCGCGTACATGATCATCACCCGGTCGCAGGTCTCGGCCAGGACCGAGAGGTCATGGGTGATGAGGATGAGCGACAGGCCGAGCTTCTCCCGGAGGTCCTCGAGGAGCTCCAGGATCTGGGCCTGGACCATCACGTCGAGGGCGGTCGTCGGCTCGTCGCCGATGATGATCGCCGGGTCGCAGGCGAGGGCCATCGCGATCATCGCCCGCTGGCGCATGCCGCCCGACAGCTCGTGCGGATACGCCTTCGCCCGCGCCCTCGGGATCCCGACCAGCTCCAGGAGCTCACCGGCTCGCTTCGCGGCGGCGGCCTTCGAGAGATCCAGGCGCTCGATCATCGGCTCGGCGATCTGGTCGCCCACGCGCTGGACCGGGTTGAGGGCGTTCATCGCCCCCTGGAAGATGATCGAGATCTCGCGCCAGCGGTACCGCTGGAGGGCCTTCTCCGATCGCGTCTGCAGGTCGATCCCGAACAGCCGCACGCTGCCGGCAACGACCTCGGCGTTGGACGGCAGGAGGCGGAGGAGCGAGAGCGCGGTGGTCGTCTTGCCGCAGCCGGACTCTCCCGCGATCCCCAGGGCCTCCCCGTCCTCGAGCGTGAAGCTGACGTCGTCGACCGCGTAGACCGTCTGCCCGCCGAGCCGGAAGTGGGTCGTGAGGCCCTCGACCACGAGGAGCGGGGCCTCGGGGTCGGCCTGCTTCGGCAGCGGCCACTGGCGGCGGCCCCGGATCGCTGCTCGGCCGACGACGGGCAGGGTCGGCAGGTCGGGCGTCTCCGGGTCGCGCCCGGGCGGCTCGGCCTCGTCGCCGGTGGCCGCAACCTGCCCGTGGACCGCCGGGGACGTCCTCGAGGCGTCCCTGCTCGCCGGCGCCGGCGAGGCGCGCGGGATCCGGCAGGATGCTCATCGCCGCAGCCCCGCCTTCGGGTTGAGGACGTCGTCGAGGGCGTTGCCCACGAGCGTGAAGGCGAGGATCACCACGACCACGCAGAACGCCGGTGGGGCGATGTACCACCACGCCCCGAGCCCCGGGGCGCCGGACTCCTGGGCGCGGTTCAGGATCTGCCCCCACGACGGCGAGAACGGGTCGCCGAGGCCGATGAACGCAAGCGTCGTCTCCGTGAAGATCGCCGCCGCGAAGGTCAGGACCGTGTTGGCGACGAGCAGGTTGACCACGTTCGGCAGGATGTGGCTCCGCATGATGTGGAGCCGTCCGCCGCCGATCACCCGGGCGCGATCGACGAACATCCGCTCCCGCACGGAGAGTGTCTGCGACCGGATGATCCGTGCCGTCGCGGCCCAGCTCGTGAGGCCGATCACCACGACGATCACGAACAGGGTGGCCCGGATCCCGAAGAACTCCGCATCGGTCCCCACGATGTCGAGGATGATCGGCGCCAGGACGATCGCAAGGACGAAGGTGGGCAGGACGAGGAAGAAGTCCGTCAGGCGCATCAGGAACTGGTCGGTCCGGCCGCCGGAGAAGCCGGACACGATCCCGATCACGGCACCGATCAGGACCGTCATGAGCGTCGCGAGGAGCCCGATGACCATCGAGATCCGCGCGCCGTGGACGGTGAGGTTCAGCATGTCCCGGCCCACCTCGTCGGTCCCGAGCAGGTGCTCGAGCGAGGGCGGCTCCAGCGGGGCACCGGTCGCGGTCGTGATCGTCTCCAGGGGTCCCACGAAGAGGGCCGGGGCAATCGCGAGCACCGCGAAGACGAGCAGGATCGCCGCCCCGACGACGCCGTCGCGGCGCTTCGCGTAGCGGCGAGCGAACCGGCGGGCGTTTCGCAGCCGCAGCTGCCAGCGCGCCCGGCGCACGCCCGCAGAGGTCATCGGGGCCGTGCTCACCGGCGCACCCGCGGGTCGAGGTAGCCGTAGACGATGTCGGCGGCGAAGTTGGCCAGCACCACCGAGACCCCGAGGAAGAGGAAGATCCCCTGCAGGACCGGGTAGTCGCGCGAGTCGAGGGCCTGGACCGTGAGGGTCCCCAGGCCGGGCCAGTTGAAGACGATCTCGGCCGTGATCGCCCCGCCGACGACGTAGCCCAGGTTGATCGCGATCAGGGTGACCGCGGGCAGGAGCGCGTTGGGGATGGCGTGCGAGCGCAGCACCTTCCGGTCCGAGAGGCCCTTGGCCCGCGCGGTCGTGATGTAGTCCTCGGCCCGCGTCTCCGTCACCGACGACCGCATCAGGATCGAGTAGCCGCCGATGAGGCCGAGGCTGATCGTCGCGAGGGGCAGGACCAGGTGCGGGACGAGGTCGGCCAGGAAGTCGAGCGGGCCGCTGTACGTCGCTCCCGGCGTCAGCATCCCCGAGGTGGGGAACCACCCGAGGCCGGCGGCGAAGATGATGATCAGGGGCATGCCGATCACGAAGTACGGCATCGAGTAGAGGATCAGGCTGAGCCCGTTGCCGATCCGGTCGGCCTTCCCGCCCCTTCGCCAGCCGGAGTAGGCGCCCAGGGCCAGGCCCACGACGATGGCGATCGCCTCGGCGAGGCCGATCAGCAGGATCGTCGGCCAGAACCGGTCGCCGATCACCTCGATGACGGGCTGGCCCTGGAACTTCATCGAGTAGCCCAGGTCGCCGACGAGGGTTGCCGCGATGAAGGCGAAGAGCTGGTTGTCGGGCTCCACGCTGATCGCCGGCGGATCCAGGGCGATGAGGACGGGCAGGAGCGGCTTGTCGAGGCCCCAGCGCTCCTTCGCCGCCTGTCGCTGCTCGGCGGTGACGTTCGGGTTGCGCGGGTTCACCCGGTCCGGCGACCCGGCATCATCCGGAACAGGATGAAGTTGAGCAGCACGATCATGACGATCGTGAAGATCGCCTGGGCCGACTGCCGGGCGAGGTAGCGGGCACTCACGGGGCACGCCCGGCGACTGCCGGCCTGCGGCGGGGCGCGCGCACGCCGCGGGTGGGCGACGGGAGCGCGCGGAGGGCCGCTGGGCAGCCCTCCGCAGTCATGCTCACGGACGCCGGGCCGCTACTCCTCCTCTGCCTTGCCTCCGGCGCGGGCCGAGCGACGCCGGAAGATGAACATGAGCACGATCCCGACCACGACGATGATGGCGCCGATGAACAGCGCATAGCTCATCGCGAGGCTGCCCGAGTCGTCCGATTCGCCGCCCTCGGGCGCCGGAGTGGGTGCTGCCGAGGCGCCGGGCTCCGCGGACGGCGCGGCGGTCGGCGACGGCTGGGCCGTGGCATCGGTCAGCATCGTGTACTGGAGCGTGCCGTACGTGAAGAGCGGCGTCCCGTTCGCCTTCGGCTGGTTCTGCCAGCCGGCGAACCGGTCGGTCCGGTAGGCGGCCAGGGGCGCGTCGTAGAACACGATGTCGTAGACGGCCTGGTCGTAGATGAGGTTCTGCATCTCGGCCAGGATCGTCTTGCGCTCCTCCGCGGTGGCCGCGTTGGTCTGCGCGTCGTACATCGCGTCGAACTCGGGGTTGCAGTACTGGCTGTCCGACGACGACCCGATCGCGTCGCAGCGGAAGATCTGCAGGAGCGCGTTCGGGTCCGGGTTGCCGGCCCAGCCCCAGAGCTCGATGTCGTAGTCGGCCTTGTACTCGGCGCAGTTGGGCTCATCGCACGCTTCCGGCGGGAGCACGATGTTCCCCAGCGTCGACGAGTCGTACACGTTGGTCGTCACCTTGACGCCCAGCAGGCCGTACCAGTCCTTGACGAACTGGGCCACCTTCGGATACGAGTCGTCCGTGTCGGGCATGTAGAGGCGCAGGCTGATCGGCTTGCCCTCCTTGTCCAGGCGGTCCCCGTTCGCGTCGAGCGTGTACCCCGCCGCCTCGAGCTTCTGCTTCGCCAGCTCGATGTCGAAGGTCCGCGGGGTGGTGGGCTCCACGTGCCACTGGCCGAGAACCGGCGGGACGATCGTCGTGCCGACGCCGCCAAAGCCGCCGAGGACACGCTCGACGAGCTCGTCCTTGTCGACCGCGTAGCCGAGCGCGTCGCGGAAGGCCGGGTCGAGGAGCGCCTTCGTCGACGGGCCGCCGCCCTCGATCGTCTTGCCGTCCGAGGCGCCGTAGCCGTTGAACGCCAGCTGGGTCCACCCGTTCGAGGTCCCGACCACGGTCGTGATCCCGACGTCCGACTGGAGCGCCTTGAGCTGCTCGGGGAGGGGGTCGCGGGCATAGTCGATCTCGCCCGCCTTGAGCGCCTGCACCATCGTGTCGGCGCTCTTGTAGAAGACGATGACGATCTCGTCGGCTGCGCCCTGCGTGCCCCAGTACTCGGGGTTGCGCACGAAGCGGGCGAACTGGCTGGTCTGCCACTCGGCGAGCGTGTACGGGCCGGTGCCGACGAGCGGCGCCTCGAACTTCGCGTCGGCGATCTTGACGTAGTCGTTGTCGCCCCAGATGTGCTTCGGGATGATCGGCAGGTAGGTCTGGAGGATCCGGTCGGAGGCGTCCTCCGTGTACGCGATCATCGTCGTGTCGTCGGGGCACTCGACCTTGGTGACGCCGGCGTCGGCGAGGCCGGGGTCGAGGTAGCCGGCACCGATGTACGACTCGTCGGCGATCGCGTCGACGGCAAGCTGCCACGAGAAGCAGGCGTCCTGGGCGGTGGCCGCAGTACCGTCCGACCACTTCAGCCCGTCGCGGAACTTGAAGGTCCAGGACTTGCCATCGGCGGCGCGCGCCCAGCTCTCCGCGAAGCCCGGCACGGGCTCGAGGTCGGGCCCGAAGTCGACGAGCAGGTTGTAGGTGAGCTGGAAGACCTCGTAGCCGACGACGAGCAGCGTCTGGTAGGGGTTCGTCGAGTCGAGATCCTGGACGGTGCCGACTCGCAGGACGAGTGGCTCCTCCGCCGCGCGCGCGGGCGCGGCGAGCGCGGGCAGGAGCAGCGCTCCCGCCAGGCCCAGGCCGACCAGCACGCGAACGAAGCGATGGCTGACGGGTGCGCGCATCGGTGCTCCTCTCCTCGACGCCCCGGCTCCACGCCGAGGCGTGCCCGCAGGGCCGGTCCCCCCACCCGATGCCCGCCGCCACTCTAGGCACGGCCGAGGCGCAAGGTCAACTCGGGGGCGCGCGTAGTGGACCGTTGGCGGGGAGCGCGCGGCGGAGCGCGCGGCGGGGGGAGCGACCGGGGGAGCGGTGGCGTCCCGGCCCTCGCCACTGGCGAGGCGACCGGCGACGTCCCGGGGTCAGCGCAGGAGGGCTGCCTTCTCCGCGACCGCCACCGGGTCGACCGGGAGGACCACGACGAACGAGCCGTTGAGGGTGCTCCCGCCCCGGCGCGGGCCCCGCTGGAACAGCACGAAGTGGCGGCTGAGAGCGGCCGGCGTAAGCTCGGTGCCGGGTGGCATCGTCGCTCCGTGGCTGCCCACGGGGCGTGGCCACCACGGGTCGCTGACGACGAGCGACACGACGCGGAAGCGGGTCTGGGCTGCCGGGTCGGCGGTGGCCCGAAAGCCGCTGACGACGAATGCGTGGGCGCCTCTCCAGACGAGGAGCCCGGCCGGGCGGCGGGTGACCCGGATCGCCTCGGCCACGGCATTCAGCGCCGCCGTCCGCGACCCGTAGGCACGGACCCGGTATGGGCCGCCGCCAAGGCGCTCCAGGGCATACGCCCATCCGCGAGCCGAAGCGCCGCCCGACCGTCGAACATAGACCGGGTTGGACATCCGCTGGGCCGTGCGCTGGGCCGTGCGCTGCGTGGCCCGGGTCGTATCGGCGCCCTCGCGGACGATGTTGAGCATCGTCTGCACGCTGGCGCCCACGCAGGTGACGTCGGTGTGCTGCGTCACGAAGTCGCCCGGCTCGAGCAGGTCCAGCCGATACTCGCGGCCCGACGCCGCCGCGATGGGGGACGCCGATGGCACGGCCATCGCCGTGACAAGGGCGACGGCAGCGAGGATCCGGCGGACGGAGCGGGGACGCATGGCGGCATCATCGCCCCATCCGACGATTCCGTCACCCGCCGGCTCCAGGGGCGAGATCAGCCCCGGTCGAGGTCCTCCAGGACCGGTGCCAGGGCCTCGATCGACGCGAGCGTGATCGGGTCCAGCGACGAGCTGGACGTGGGCGATCCCCTCGGCGGCGAAGGCGCGCAGGGTCGCCGCGATCTCCTCCGCGGACCCTTCCACGGGCGGCTCCGCGTCGGGCGCGTACCCACCCTGCAGGCGGCCGCGGCCGCCGGGCAGGCGAATCAGCACGGCCACCGTCCGCTCGATCGCGACCGGATCGCGACCGGCCGCCCGCGCCGCCGCGTCCACCTGGTCGCGCAGCGCGCCGACCCCGGCGGGCCGGTTCCCGAACGCATCGAACCAGGCATTCCAGGAATCCACGTGCGGCGCGGTGATCTCCAGCATCCGCGGCCCGGTCGAGCCGATCATCAGGGGCGGGCCGCCCGGGCCGTGGCCGGGGCACGAGCTCGCAGTCGCGGGCGGTGAAGAACTCGCCGGCGAAGTCGATCGCGCCCTCACGCAGGAGGGTCCGGATGATCGTGAAGGCCTCCGCGAAGCGGCTGATCCGGTGGTCGAAGGGGAAGCCAAACGCGGCGAACTCCGTCTCGTTCCAGCCGGCGCCCAGGCCCAGGACCAGGCGTCCGCCGCTGATCTCGTCCACGGTGGCGGCCTGCTTGGCCAGCATGGCCGGCGCGTGGAACGCGGTGGCCGCCACCAGCGGGCCCGAGCGTCACGCGCGACGTGACCGCAGCGAGGGCGGCCAGGAGCGTCCACGCCTCCCACGGGCCGCGGGCGCGATCGTCGCCGGGCCGGCGGTAGAGGAGGTGGTCGCCGGTCCAGACGGAGTCGAAGCCGAGCTCCTCGGCCCGCAGCGCCATCGCCCGCAGGTCCGGCCAGCGGGCCTCCCACTCGACCTCGGGGAGCTGGATACCGACCTTGAGCGGGCGACCGGGCATCGTGGACCTCCTGGGCGGATCGTAGGGCGATCGACGCAGAGCCGCGGCGGTGTGGCTGCCGGGGCGCCGGGCACGTCAGCGGCCGCCGGCTGCGCGCGACCGAGCCGGAGCCGGGTTCCGCGGCAACTGTCGCTGGGGGCGGCACTAACGGCACACCGACATGGCCCGGCGCAGGCGGGCGGTCCAACCGCCGGCGGTCCGAGGGTCGAACAGCCCGAATCCTTCGTTATCGAACGCGCGCGGGGAGCGATTGACGAGGGAATCCCGTCCGCGATGACACGTTCTCACGGGGCTCGCGGATGCCTGCCGACCACGTCGGTCGTCGTTCGTCAGTGCTGCCGGGAGCGACACTGACGAGTGACAATGGAGGCGGCGCCGCGGCGGCGGGCGATCTGCCGGCGGGGGCGGCGGCGGCGCCCGGCCAAGACGGGCCGTTCGGCCGTTTCGTGGACCCGGATGGGCGGTCGCATCATCGGCCTCGCCGACGGCGGTCCCCGATGGCGGACGATCGCCCGCGGGATGAGCCGCCCGGCCGGGCCAGTCTGCAGCGGGGATCCGATATGACGTTGACCACACCCGAGAGCGCCGACGGGCCGTCGGCGCGCGCGCCCGCGAACATCACGGGGACACGTCCGGAGCAGCCCGTCCTCGTCTGCCGCGACCTTCGCAAGCGCTACGGCGAGCGGACAGCCGTCGACGGCGTCGGCTTCGAGATCGCGGCCGGCGAGACCTACGGCCTGCTCGGCCCCAACGGCGCCGGCAAGACCACCTCCATCTCGATGATCTGCGGCCTCCTCCGGCGCGACGGCGGCGAGGTCATCGTGGCCGGCCGGCCGGTCGACATCGGCGCGACCGACGCCAAGGCCGCCATCGGCTACGTCCCCCAGGACCTGGCCATCTACCCGGACCTGACCGCCCGCGAGAACCTCCGCTTCTTCGGCCGCCTCCAGCGCCTCCGCGGCAGGGAGCTCGATCGCCGCGTGGACGAGGTCCTGGCCGTCATCGACCTGGCCGACCGGGCCGGCGATCGGACCGACGGCTTCTCCGGGGGCATGAAGCGGCGCCTGAACATCGGCATCGGCCTGCTCCATCACCCCCGGCTCCTGGTCCTCGACGAGCCGACCGTGGGCGTCGACCCGCAGAGCCGCAACGCCATCCTCTCGAGCGTCGCCGAGCTCGAGAAGGAGGGCATGGCGATCCTCTACACCACCCACTACATGGAGGAGGCGGAGCGGCTCTGCGACCGGATCGGGATCATCGACGAGGGCAGGATCCGGGCCGAGGGCACTCGCCGCGAGCTCATCGCCCTGGTCGGCCAGAAGGACCGGGTCGAGCTGGCGGCCGGCGGGACGACCGGACCGGCGACGACCGCGCTGCAGGCACTCGACGGCGTCGAGGAGGCGACGGCGTCCGACGGGCGGATCGAGCTGGTGGTCAACGAGGCCCGGCACATGCTGCCCCGCATCCTCGAGACCGCGGCCGGGGCGGGCGCCGTGATCCGCAGCGTGGAGGTCGTGGAGCCCGACCTCGAGGCGGTCTTCCTGCACCTGACCGGCAAGGCGCTGCGGGACTGAGCCGTGAGTGCCGCGCTCGTCATCGCCGTCAAGGACCTCCGCCAGAAGCTCCGCGACCGCTCCGTCCTGCTCATGGCGGTGCTGGCCCCGCTCGGGCTGGCGTTCCTGTTCTCCACGATGCTCCCCAACCAGGAGACGTTCCACACCACGTACGCGGTCGTCAACCTCGACGGCGGGGAGATCGCCCAGGGGCTGGTCGACGGTCCGCTGGCCGGGCTCGCAGACGGCCGGCGTGGCCGACCTCACGACGCTCACGACCGAGGCCGACGCCCGGGCGGCCGTGGACGCGGGAGACGTCGCGGCGGCCATCGTCATCCCGGCCGGGTTCACCGAGGCCGTCCGGACCGGCGCGCCCGCCCAGCTGCTGGTGATCGGCGGTCCTTCGAGCCTGTCGGCCGAGGTCGCCCGCAGCGTGCTCGCCGGGTTCGGCAGCCAGGTCACGGCCGTCCAGGTCGCGGTGGTCACGGCGCTGGCGGCGGCCGGGGAGGCGCCCGACCCGGCTCTCGCCGGCGAGCTCGCGGCGGCAGCCATCGCGGCGCCGGCCCCGATCGTCCTGACCGCGGGTGAGACCGCCGACCGGACCGCGTCGTCGAAGACCTACTACGGCGCGTCGATGGCGGTCCTGTTCGTCTTCTTCGCCGCCCAGTTCGGGGTCCTCAGCCTGCTCGCGGAGCGCCGCAACGGCACGCTGGCCAGGATGCTCGCGGCCCCGATCGCCCCGGCCACCATCCTGCTCGGCAAGGTCCTGGTGAGCATGGTCGTGGCGTCGCTCTCGATGACCGTGATCGTCCTGGCCACGACGTTCCTGATGGGCGCCGACTGGGGCGACCCGCTGGCCGTCGCCGCCCTGGTCCTCGCGGTCGCGCTGGCGGCCAGCGGCATCGCCACCCTCATCGTCGGGTTCGCCCGAACCGAGGAGCAGGCGTCCAGCTTCATCGCCGTCGTGGCCCTGACCCTCGCGGTGTTCGGCGGCTCGTTCTTCCCGATGTCCCAGGCGCCGGAGGGGATGGCCGCGCTCAGCCTCGTCACCCCCCACGCGTGGTTCATCCGCGGGATCAACGACCTCGCGGCCGGGGGCGGGATCGCCGTCGTCGGGCCGTCGCTGGCGGTGCTCGTCGCGATCGGCGTGCGTGACCGGGGGAATCGGCCTGCTGCGGGCGCGCCAGGTGGTGGCGCCGTGAACGCCCTCGCGATCGCCGAGGTCAACGTCCGCCGGCTCCTGCGCGACCGCACGAGCACCTTCTTCGTCTTCGTCCTGCCGATCGTGCTCATCGTCGTGCTGGGCACCGTCTTCGGCGGCCGGGTCGCGCCGCGGATGGGCATCGTCGCGGTCGAGAGCGGCGCCCTCGGGGCCGAGCTCGTGGACGCCATCCGCAACGGCGCCGTGAAGCTCGAGCTCAAGGAGCCCGCCACGGTCGCAGACGCTCACGGCCGGGGTCGAGGAGGGCACGCTCGAGATCGGGGTGGTCATCCCGCCGGGCTACGACGCGACGGTGCGGGGCGGCGGCGTGGCGGAGATCGTCATCCTCGGCCAGCCCCAGAGCGCCGTCTCGGCCCTGCGCGAGGCGGTCAGCCAGGCGGTCGCGGCGCAGGCCGCCGTCGTCCAGGCCGCCCGCCTCACCGCGAGCCGCGAGGGAATCCCGTTCGACGCGGCCCTCGCCATGGCGCGATCCGTCCAGGGCGACGATGGCGGGCGTCACCGTCGCGGTGGAGCGCATCGGCGAGGGGCTGTTCCCGGCCGGCACGGGAGCGTTCGCGCCCGGCGCCCAGAACCAGCTCGTGCTGTTCATGTTCCTCACCTCGATGACGGCGGCAACCCAGCTCATCCTCACCCGCCAGCTCGGGGTCTCGCGGCGCATGCTGGCCTCGCCGATCCCGGTGCGGACCATCCTCGTCGGCGAGACGCTGGGCCGGTTCGGCGTCGCGATGCTCCAGGGCCTCTTCATCGTCATCCTGTCGGCGGTCATCTTCGGCGTGAGCTGGGGCGATCCGCTGGCCGCGGGGACCATCGTCGTCCTCTTCGCGCTCGTCGGCACCGGGGCGGCGATGGTCGTCGGCGTGTTCTCGAACAACCCGGACCAGGCCGGGGCGCTGGGCGTCATGGCCGGGATGCTGCTGGGTGCCCTGGGTGGCGCGATGGTGCCCCTCGAGATCTTCCCGGAGCCGGCCCACACACTCGCCTTCCTCACGCCGCAGGCGTGGGCCATCCAGGGCCTCCGCGAGGTTGCCCTCCGGGGCGGCGGAGTGGTCGACGTCCTCCAGGAGCTCGGGGTGCTGGTGCTCTACGCCGTCGCCCTGATGGCCATCGGGACGTGGCAGTTCCGACGCATACTCACCAGGTGAGCCCCACGGCCGACAGCAACGGCATTCCCGGCGGCGGTGCGCCCCGCGGCGCCGGCCTGCCCGTCGTCGACATCGTCGAGCTCGAGGTGGTGTGGGTCGCGGCCATCCGGTCGATCGTCGCCGCCGGAGGATGTCCCCGACTTCATGTCCGACGCCCTCTCGCTCGTCGCATCTGCGCTGCGCGAGGCCGGGCTCGCCCCGGCGGGCCCGCCCTTCGCCCGCTACTTCGCCTCCGGCCCCGACGGCCTCGACATGGCGGCCGGCTTCCCGGTCGCCGAGCCGTACCTTGGGGTGGCCGACGCGCCCCAGCTCCCGGAGTCCGGGTTCGTAGAAACGGTTTCCTCGTCCGTGATCGTGCATCCGGACGAGCTCCCCGCCGGACCCGCGGCGGTCGCCACGCACGTGGGTTCGTACCAGGGACTCGAGGCGGCCTGGAACTGGCTTCGCGAGCGTGTCGACGCGATGGGACGCCAGCTCGGCGAGGACCCGTGGGAGGTCTACTTCATCGGCCCCGGCAGCGGCGTGGACGAAGCCGAGTGGCGCACGGAGCTGGTCTGGCCGCTGCGGGGATAGGCGGCGCCGCGGGAGAACGGCGGACGGCGGACACCCGGGCCCGAGCCGAGAGAATGGTCGGGGTGGTGGGATTCGAACCCACGACCTCGTGCTCCCAAAGCACGTGCGCTACCACTGCGCTACACCCCGGCCGATTTCGTGCTCACGAAACGCATGTGCTTCGCGATCGAGCCGCTCAGGTCTAGCGTATACCGCCGAGAGTCGGGTCCTGCCGCCGGTTCGCGGCGAGGGTCATGAGTGCGGCGGCAATCGCTAGCACGTGTTCGAGGGCCTCGTCGACCACCCTAGGGCCGGGCGCGCGGTCCTGACTGCCACAGTGAGGCGGCCGGGGCACTTCACGATCGGCGCCTCATGACATCGATGGCAGCGGGGCATCACCGCTGTCCGCTCCGCGCCCGCGAAGGTGCAGCAACCTCGCCGTGTGGCACGATGCGAACGGTGTTCTTCAATTGGCCGATGCCCGCGACGGAAATCCTTATCACATCATCTGGCCTGGCGGTGTATTCGGAAGGTGGCACGATGGACGTGCCAGTCAGAAGCCAGGCTCCGGCAGGGAGACTGTAGACCGCACCAAGAACCCGGATGAGGTCGGCCGGGTCTCGGACCATGTCGTCGAGGCTTGAACGGCCAGCGAACACTTGCGTCCCGCCGCGCTCAATGCCGAGGTGAACCGTGCGGCCAGTCAGTGCAACGTTCCAGGCAAGGACTGCGGCCGGACCGATCGAGCAAGAGGCGTCATAGACCTTGGCCTGAGGAAGGTAGAGTGGGTTCTCCCCTTCTATGCTGCGGGAACTCATGTCGTTGCCAGGGGCATAGGCGACCACCTCGCAACGCGAGTTCGCCAGCACCGATAGTTCCGGCTCTGGGACGTCCCATGTCGAGTCCGACCTCACGCCGATCAGGCCATCAGCCGGAACCAGCCGCCAACCTGCGGCCTTGAAGAAGAGCTCCGGTCGGTCGGCCTCGTAGACGCGTTCATAGATGTCGGGGTTGACAGCCTCGTCGGCGCGAGCGTCGCGGCTTCTGAGGTAGGTGACCCCTGCTCCCCACACCTCCTGCGATTCCGCGAGACCCGCCCAGGCCAGCTGATGAGGATCCAGCGCGGGCAGGGCGAGGAGGGCATCGTCGTCAAGGAGGCTCCTGATCGTGGCCAGCGGCTCACTCAGCAGCCGATCGAGCGACGAGACTCGCGGATCACTCGCGGAGTTCAGGTCGAGAAGGCAACCAGACCGCCAAAGGGCCAGGCCGATCGCCCCGTCAGGATGGCGGACACGGGCAACCGCGGGAGACTCGGGCAACATGCGCAGATCAATCCCGGCCATGCCGTTGGCACCCCTCGTCCCGCTCACAGGGGCCACACGCCCCGAATAGGCCACCGGAGTTCCCTCCTTCGGCTCACGCCAGCCTCAGGGGCAGCCCACGCTCCGCGCCCTCGGCCGCCGGACTCTCTTGAAGCAAGCTCCTGTGCTGAGAGCGTATGTCCAAGACACCAGCACCGCTGGCGCCACGCCCGCCCTGCCTCGCGAGGGCAGCAGCAACCCGACTAGCGTAGATCAACGGCACCGCGGCGCGCGGGCCACTTCACGACCCACGGCCCTAGCCAAACGACGGGCGGGTGGCCATCCTGCCGCCAGCGTCAGGAGCAGTAATCGGTGCTCGGCGCAGCGATGCTCATCCAGGTGAGCCAGTCGAGCCGGCTGCCAGGTTCCCGGCGTGTCCTCTCACAAGGCGGCAAGGAGGCAGTCTCATGAGTGACGTCGGAACCGGCCACACGGTCAACGCGGAGGCGAAGGCAGCGGCGGCGGAGCTCGTCGGCCAGGCGACGGCCGGGCTCGAAGGCAAGCCGACGCTGGCCATCCTGTTCTCGACGACGCAGTACGACACCGAGGCCCTCGTGTCCGCTGTGTCGGAGCTGCTGGGCGGAGTGCCCCTCTGGGGCGGCTCATCCTCCACCGGCGTGTTCCAGGATGACAGCTGGGTCACCAGCGACGGCGGTGCCGCCAGCCTGATGCTGATCGCCGACCGGCCGGCTGGAGTGGGCGTCGCCGCCGTCGGCGAGGGCGGCGGTTTCGCGGCCGGCAAGGAGGCCGCCCGGGCGGCGCTCGAGCAGCTTGGCGGGGAGGCCGGCGCCCTGCTGACCATCGCCTTCATGGGGCCCGAAGAGGAGATCCTGCGAGGGATCGCCGAGGTTGCCCCGGGCGTGCCGGTGGTCGGCGGGACGTCGTCGGACCACTCTCCCGACGGCAAGTTCCAGCAGTTCGCGAACGGCCACGCCTACAAGAACCACTTCGCCATCGCGGCCCTCGGGGGGCCGATCGGCTACGCGTTCACCAATGGCTACCGACCGACGGGCAAGAAGGCAACCGTCACCTCGGCATCGGGGCGCACGGCGTTCGAGCTCGGCGGCCGCCGGGCGATGGATGTCTACTCGGAGTGGGTCGCTCGACCCGAATCCGAGATCGGCGGTGGCGCGCTCGTGGCGTTCAGCGTCCAGTACCCGCTGCTCTTCCACAAGGACGGGATCACGTATTCCGCCCACCCGGTCAACAGCAACGCGGACGGCTCGATGGACTTCGGGGCGGCGATGAACCCCGGCATGGAGCTGGAGCTTGGCGAAGCCTCGGTGAACGGGCTGATCGCCGAGGCAGGCAACGCCGTCTACAAGGCGGTCCAGGGCGTGGGCCACCCCAAGGCCATCGTGCTTGCCCATTGCGGCGGGCGCGCCATCGCTCTCGGCGACCGGATCAGGGAGATCCCCGCCGAGGTCGAGCACGCCGTCGGCCACATGCCCCTGATCGGCTACCTGGCGTTCGGGGAGCAGGGCGTTTCGGTGCCAGGCATTCCCACCCATGCCGACCTGAGCCTGTCCGCGCTCGTTCTCGGCTAGGTGCCAGTGCCGGTGGTGTCAGTGGCGGGTGCGGAGCCGGTCGGCGGCTGATCGGCGGCTCCGCGCTCGGCCCCAAGGTCAACGCCGCATCCCGGATGCGGCCGGTCGACTCGGAGGATCACGATGGCTGTCGCAACACGGCTCTATCAGAACTACGTGAACGGTCGGTTCGTCAGCGCGCAGGGCGACAAGACGCTGCCGGTCGAGAATCCGGCCACCGGTGCTACCGTCGCCAACGTGCCCGACTCGTCCGTCGAGGATGCGCGGGAAGCGATCGAGTGCGCAGACAAGGCACAGCGCGCGTGGGAGAAGCTGGCTCCGATCGAACGCGCGGACTACCTGCACAAGATCGCTGCCGGAATCCGGAAGGATTCCGAGCACCTCGCCCGGGTCCTATCGGAGGAGCAGGGCAAGCCCCTCGACCAGGCCCGGGGGGAGGCGAAAGGCACGGCGAACTACTTCGATTACACGGCAGAGTGGGCGCGCCGCATCGAGGGCGACGTCATTGCCAGCGACGAGCCCAACGACATGCAGCTGCTGCTGCGACAGCCCATCGGCGTCATCGGGGGCATCGTGCCCTGGAACTTCCCGCTCTACGTGCTCGCGCGGAAGGTGGCGCCGGCCCTTCTCACGGGCAACTCCATCGTGGTGAAGCCGAGCGAGATCACACCGAACAGCACGCTCGAGCTCGGCCGCATCTTCGACGACGCGGGCGTTCCCGCCGGAGTCGTCAATATCGTGTGCGGCTACGGCCCGATCGTCGGCGAGGAGCTGGCCTCGAACCCGCTCATCGGCATGGTGACCGTCACGGGCAGCATCAGGACGGGCTCCCGGGTCATGGAGCTCGCCGCGAAGAACATCACGAAGGTGAGCCTGGAGCTCGGCGGCAGCCATCCGGTCATCGTGATGCCGGACGCCGACCTGGACCTGGCGGTCAGGTCCATCAAGGCAGGTCGCCTCCTCAACACCGGCCAGGTGTGCGGCGCACCCGACCGGACCTACGTACACGAGAGCGTCGCCGCCGAGTTCACCGACCGGCTGGCCACGGCCATGGGCCAGGCGACCTATGGGAACGCGCTCGTCGACGAGGGCCGAGACCTGGGTCCGATGGTGAGCGCACGGCAGCTCGAGGCGGTCAGCGGACGCGTCGAGCGTGCCGTCGCCGACGGCGGCCAGGTCGTGACCGGCGGCAAGCGCGCCGAGGACAAGCCGGAGGGCCACTACTACCCAGCGACCGTCATCGCCAACTGCCGTCAGGACATGGCAATCGTCCGGGAAGAGATCTTTGGGCCGGTGATGCCGATCGTCACGTTCAACGACCTCGACGAAGCGATCGCCTGGGCGAACGACTCGATCTACGGGCTCGCCTCGTCGATCTTCACCAAGAACGTCGACGTGATCATGCGAGCGTGCAACGAACTCCGATTCGGGGAGACGTACGTCAATCGCGAGAACATGATGGAGAACATGCAGGGGTTCCACGCCGGCTGGCGCAAGTCAGGGATCGGGGGCGCGGACGGCAAGTACGGCGTGCTCGAGTACACGCGAACCCACGTCGTCTATCTGCAATACGACATGGCGGCCGGCCGGCCGTAGCCTCCCTGGAACCCGGCGGCCGAGACTGCCGGGAGCCACCGTCCGCGACGGCGGACCAAGCTGCGGTCGCCGGTCGACACCGGCGGGCGCCCCGAGTCAGGCTCGGGGCGCCCATCGTCATGCCGGCCGGTGGTCTCCGCGTGGGTTGCGGCGATCGCGGCCCACTGGCGTGTGCGACCCAACCAGACCCGGTCGACGCGACCAGGTCGCCAGCGCCCGCCGCCGTCGTGACCTGACACGTCGCCCTCCGAGCAGGTTCGAGGAGGAGAAGGCGGAGCCGCCGGTCCCCGGCGCCTTCCACAACCCAAATCCAACCAGCCAGCCGTGCCCCGGCCGCACAGCTGACGGCGGGTCGGAGGACGGCTCGGCCGGCGCGGGTCGCTGGGAGAACCGCCGTGCCCTTCGGCTCTCGCCAGGCCCGCGACCAGCGCCTACCGTGACCGCTGACGGGAGGCTCGACACGCGGTCCAAACCCCGGCCGCCGGGACCGCGCCGAGCCACTGGCGAGACCGACCCGCATGCCCGAGTGCAGACACGACAGCGGGACCGGTTCGGAGGGGTCCTTCCATGTCGCTCATCCAGCTTCGCGACCTCCAGAAGACGTACCGGATGGGCAAGCTCGAGTTCGAGGCACTCAAGGGCGTCGATCTCGACGTCGAGGAGGGTCAACTCGTGGCCATCGTGGGACCATCGGGTTCGGGCAAGTCGACGCTGCTCAACATGATCACGGGCATCGACAGGCCCACAGGCGGCAGCGTCACGATCGCGGAGACCGGATCGACCAGATGAAGGAAGACAGGCTCGCCGCCTGGCGGGGCGCCAACGTCGGCATCGTCTGAGAATCGAGCCCTTTGCCCCTGGCGGCGTGCAGCCGGGCCGGGAAACACTTCCGACCACTGATGTGGCTGCCATGAGGCTGCTCGGCCGGCTCTCCTGGATCTCGCTCGCTGTGCCGCGCCCTGGCTGGTGCGGTTCGCGGCCAAGCAAGGGATCGGGGCCCCCTACATTCCTGGCGGCGCGCGCGGTCGAAGCCCTTTTGGCCTGAGGAGGCTCACATGAAGAAGGCGTGGGTCATCGCTGCCATAGTCGCCGGTGAGGCGCTCCTCGTGAGAGCGCTTGGGTCCGGGGTCGGCAAGACGGACATCGGAGAGCGGATCGCCGCGATGCCTGACACTTCACCGCCGAAGTGGATCTACACGAACGTCACTGCGATCCGAGCGAACACCGAACGCATCCTCGCCCTCCTGGAGGAGCAGAGGCTCACCTCTCCGGGGGATCCGCAATCGCCTCCGGGGCCGGAGGTCGCGCGCGAAGCATGACTCGAACCCGCTTCAAGCTCCCCGCTGGACTCGAGGACACCGTCGCGAGTTCGTTCCAGTTCAACTAGTGCGCGGGCCCGTCAAACCCCTTGCGGCCAGGCTGGCCCGCCTGTCCTGGAGTGAGCTCGGCGAGCTCCGGGGGCTCGGCGAGCCGCATGGTGGACGTAACGTCGCTGGTCGCAGGGCTACCCCCTGAGGCCCGACCACCGCCGCCAAGCTGGTACCCGGTCCGGCAGCTTCGTGCTCGCGAACCGCACAATAATCGGTGCCTTCACCGCTCGGCCGGTCGCGCTCAGAACCCCCGACCCTACCCCGCACAGGCCCTTGGGGCTCCCAAAGCACGTGCGCTACCACTGCGCTACACCCCGGCCGGTTTCGTGCTCGCGAAACGCATGTGCTTCGCGAACGACACCCTGAAGACTAGCCTATAGCGCTCACGTGCCTGAACCCACCGTCGCGGGCCCTTCCGCACCGGCTGCGGCATGTCCTGGGTCGGCTTCGGCTACGGCCGCGATCCCGATCCTGGGGCTCCTGGGCGACGGAGCGTGCGAGGGGTCGCCCAGATCAGGCCACCACCTCCCTGACGAGTCCCTCGAAGGCGTTCACGTAGCGGTCGATGTCCTCGTCGGTGTGCTGGACGGAGAGGGTCCACTCCTCTTCGCGCCCCGGGGCGATGATCACCCCGCGGTTGATGTTGTACAGCCAGGCGAGATAGCAGAGCTCGACGTCCTGGTACTTGATGAACGACTCGTAGTCGGTGATCCGGCCGGTGGCGAAGTTGACGCAGCCCTTCGACGAGATGCCAACCGTGTAGCCGGGGAAGTCGTACTTGGCGCAGATCGCGTCGCACTCACTGATGAGGCGGTCGTTCAGGTAGTTGAGGTGCGCGTAGGCCGCGGGGGTCATCACCTCTTCCAGGCTCGCCCGGGCGGCCGCCATCGACAGCGGGTTGCCGTTGTAGGTGCCCACCTGGTAGACCTTGCCGCTCCTCACGACCTCCATGATCTCGTCGGTTGCCCCGATGGCGCCCGACGGCAGCCCGCCGCCAGGGCCTTGGCCAGGGTGACCATGTCGGGGACCACGCCGAAGCGCTCGACCGCGCCGCCGGCGGCGGTGCAGATGCCGGTCTTCACCTCGTCGAAGATGAGGACGATGCCGTGCTTCCTGGTGATCTCGCGCACGGCCTCCAGGTAGCCGGGCTCCGGGAGCACCACCCCCAGGTTCATCATGGCCGCTTCCATGATGAGACAGGCGGGCTTGCGCCCTTCCTCGATCAGCCGCTCGATGCGGGCCTCCATCATGGGCGCGTCGTTGAAAGGCACGGCCGCCGTCATGTCCACGACGGCCTTGGGGATCCCGGCCCCGTAGGAGACCGAGCGGTAGTTGTCGCGCGGCCCGATGTCGCCGAAGTCGGCCACCCCGAGGCTCACCATCACGTAGTCGTGGTGACCGTGATAGGAGCCGAAGATCTTGAGCACCTGCTCCCGGCCGGTGTAGGCCCGGGCAATGCGGATCGCGTCCATGGTGGCCTCGGAACCGGAGTTCACGAAGCGCCACTTGGGCAGGCGGAAGCTCCTGGCCAGGTGCTCCGCCACCACGATCGAATCCTCGGTGGGCAGGGCGAACTGCGTGCCCAGCTCACAGCGCCTCTGGATGGCCGCGACGATGGCCGGGTGGGCGTGGCCCTGGACCATGCAGCCGAAGCCGTTGTGGAAGTCGCTGATCTCGCGCCCGTCGACCGAGTAGATCTTGGAGCCCTTGCCGTGGGTGAAGTAGATGGGATAGGGGTCGCGCATCTGGTAGCTGGACGACACGCCCGCGACAAGGCTCCTGGCCGCCCGCTTGAACAGCTCGAAGGACCTGGGAGTCTCGTTCTCCAGGCGCGTCTCCTCCCGCTTTGCCAATTCGGCGATCCGCTTGCGGTCGATCGTCCTGACGGGTGTCGAAGCCATTCCCAGCCACCTCTTCCCGTTCCATATCCTTGGCCGCCTCGGCGACAGGGTTGATCCTAGCGGAGCCGGCGGTCCACCCTGGCCGAGTCGTCATCAGGCGGGACAGCAGGCGAGCCGGACGACGCTCGCCCGGGGCAGCGCGCACCGCGTTCGAACCCGTACGCTTCCCGTCGTGAGCGCCAACGCCTCGGCGACCGTCCTGTCGGTCCTCGGCCTGCGCAAGACCTACGGGTCGCTCGCGGCGGTGGACGGCGTGAGCCTCGCCGTGGCGGCCGGCGAGGTCGTCGGGCTGCTGGGACCGAACGGCGCGGGCAAGACCACGACGCTCGAGTGCATCGAGGGCCTGCGGCGCCCCGACGAGGGCGAGGTCCAGATCCTCGGCGACGGCGCCCGACGCGCGGATGCCATGGGCGTGCAGCTGCAGACCGGGGCCCTGCCCGCCGACATGACGGTGGGCGAGGCGATGCGGTTCTTCTGCGCCTACCACCGCGTCGCACCGCGCGACGATCTCCTCGAGCGCTTCGGGCTCGCCGAAGCGGGCCGCCGGCGCTACGGGGACCTGTCGGTCGGGAACCAGCGGCGGCTGGCGCTCGCCCTCGCCATCGCCCACCGGCCGGCCCTGGTCCTGCTCGATGAGCCGACGGCCGGCCTCGACGTCGCCTCTCGGACCGAGCTGCACGCCATCGTGCGCGAGCTCGCTGCCAGGGGACGGCCGTGCTGCTGGCAACGCACGACATGGCGGAGGCGGAGAAGATCGCCGACCGCGTCTCCATCCTCCTCCGGGGCCGGGTCGTCGCGGAGGGAACCCCGCGAGAGATCACGGCGACCGGCGCGGCGATGACGAAGGTGTCGGTGGCGACCGAGGACGGCGTCTTCGCGACCGGTGCCGTGTCGCTCGCCGCGGCCGCGCTGCGTGACGCCACGGGGGGCTACGCGGTCTACTACAGCAGCGACCCTGCCGCGACCGTCGCTGCCCTTCTCGCGGAGCTGGAGAGTCGCGGGGACCGGCTGGTGGATCTTCGCGTCGAGCGGCCCAGCCTGGAGGAACGCTTCCTCGAGATCACGGGCGGGGGGCCGTCGTGAGCGCGCTCGCCGTCCACTTCGCGTTCCAGTTCAAGAGCATGCTGCGCAACCCCGCCCAGATGCTCCTCAGCTACCTCTTCCCACTCGCCTTCTACGCCTTCATGGGCCTGGTCATGACGGAGATCAACCCGGGATTCCGCGACAACCTCCTGCCGTCCATGACGATCTTCGCGGTCCTCACCGGCACCCTCCTCGGGCTGCCGGGGCCCCTCGTGGACGAGCGAGAGGCAGGCATCTACCGGGCGTACCGGGTCAACGGCGTGCCCGCGGCTGCGGTGCTCGCGATGCCGGCCCTGACGCTCGGCTTCCATGCGCTCATCGCGGCATCACTCGTCGCCGTCTACGGCCGGGCCGGTCTTCGGCGCCCCGCCACCCGAGAGCTGGGTCGCCCTGGCGCTTGCCACCGTGCTGGGCGCCGCGGTGTTCGCCGCGTTCGGCACGCTCATCGGCGTGGTGTCGGCAAGCTCGCGCGCGACGATCCTCCTGTCCCAGGCGATCTTCCTGCCCTCCATGCTCCTCGGCGGCCTCATGGTGCCCCTGGAGAGCCTCCCCGACGGCGCGCAGGTCGCCGCCCTGTTGCTGCCGACGACCTGGCTGGCGCAGCTCGAGCAGGCGACGGTCTACGGTCGGGAGGTGGTGGTCGACCCCGCGCTGGCGGCCGCGGTCCTCGTCGCGTCCGCGGCCCTCACGTTCGGGATCGCCGCCTACGCGTTCAACTGGGACAGGAAGAACGCGACGCGGCGGGCACACCCGGCGCTGGCGCTCCTGGCGATCGTGCCGTTCGTCGTCGGGATGGTCGCGTCCCTGGGCTTGGCGGGCTGATCCGGGGCGGTCTCCAGGACGAGAGCTCAATGATCGCGGGCTCTCACCGACCTGTGTTCGCGAACCGCACCATCACGAGGAGGTCGATGTCGCTCGACGGCCGCTCGGTCCCGGGCGCCCGCTCCGGGCCAGCCGCGCATGCGGTGCGGCAGAACGGTACCAGGAGCTGCGGCAGAATGGTACGGTACCACGCGGCGAAGTGGTAGTCTGGGGCCATGGTCGACTATCTCCCGCGGCTCGTCGATGGACTCCTGGATGCGCTTCTCGTCGAGCTGCCGGCACTGTTCATCACCGGTCCGCGAGCGACGGGCAAGACCACGACTGCGGCGCGCAGGGCAAGGACCGTCATACGCCTCGACCGGGAGGCGGAGGCTGCTGCATTCCGGGCCGATCCCGACGCGGCGATGCGCGGCCTTCCGGAGCCGGTCCTCCTGGACGAATGGCAGGCAGTGCCGGGCGTCCTGGGGGCCGTGAAGCGCGCGGTGGACGCGCGACCCGACCCGGGCCGCTACCTGATCACGGGGTCGATTCGGGGCGACCTCGAAGGCGAGCTGTGGCCCGGGACCGGTCGGCTCACCCGGATCCCCATGTTCGGCATGACCATCCGGGAGCAGCTCCGGGTGCGTCCGTTCGTCCCGTTCCTCGACAGGGTGGTTGCGGGCGAAGACCTCCACCCGGCAGCGGACACGCCGGATCTCCGTGGGTACGTCGAGCTGCTGCTGCGGGGCGGGTTCCCGGAGCCGGCCCTCCGACTGGCGGCGGCGGCGCGCCGCCGGTGGCTCGACAGCTACGTCGAGCACCTGCTGACCCGCGACGCCGAACAGGTCGACGGTGGGCGGGACCCCGTGCGACTGCGACGCCATCTGGAGGCGCTCGCACTGAACACGGCCGGGATCGTCGAGGATCGAACGCTCTTCGAAGCGTCCGGCATCAACCGCAAGACGGCGCTGGCCTATGAACGCCTGCTCGCCAACCTGCTGGTGGTCGAGGCGGTGCCCGCTTGGACCTCGAACCGCCTCAAGCGGCTTGTCCTGTCCCCCAAGCGTTACATGGTCGATCCTGGTCTCGCTGGCGCTGTGCTCGGCCTCGATGTCGATCTCGTCCTGCGCGATGGAGACCTGCTTGGACGACTGCTCGACACGTTCGTCGCCGCGCAGCTCCGCGCGGAGCTGGCGAACGCAGCCTCGCGCCCGCGCCTCTACCACGTGCGCCAGCAGCAGGGCCGGTTCGAGGTCGACCTCCTTGCCGAGCTGGGAGGCGGACGTCTCGTCGGGATCGAGGTCAAAGCCGATGCGGCCCCGACCGGCGACAGCGCGCGACACCTTGCGGCGCTTCGGGACAGGTATCCGGACACGTTCGTCGCCGGGATCGTGCTGCACACGGGTCCGCGCGCATACCGGCTGGGCGATCGGCTACTCGCCGCACCGATCTCAGCCCTGTGGAGCTGATCGCCCGACGATCGGGTGCTGGTCGTTGATGGCACCCCGGTCCCGGTCGAGGCGTTCGCGCGAGGTCCGTGGACCCTAGTCCGGCACCCGCACGCTCGCCCACCAGTCGGCGTCCGGACGGAACGGGAGGGCCGGTCGCCCAACTGCATCGGTGTCCAGTCGGTAGACGAGTCCGGCGGCAGGCTCGGCGCGACGCCGCTCGTCGCTCCAGCCCTCGGTCGCGGTGGTGACATAGAGTCGGTTCATTCCCGGCCCCCCGAACGCACAGCACGTGCTCTGCTCGGCAGGTACCTCGAGCACCTGGCGCAGCAGGCCGTCCGGTGCGTGGCGGCGAACGCACCCACCCCCGTAGACGGCCACCCAGAGGTCCCCGGCGGCGTCCACGGTCAGGCCGTCCGGCGCGCCGACCTCCTCGGGGATGGTGATCAGCACGCGGTCCCCCGAGATCGTGCCGGCCTCGCCGTCGAAGTCGAAGGCATGGACCACCCCCGGGATGCTGTCGGCCAGGTACATCGTGCCCCCGTCCGGGCTCCAGCCGAGCCCGTTGGAGATCGTCAGCCCGCCGAGGACCTGCTCGACCCGCCCGTCCCGGTCCAGTCGATACAGGGCTCCACCTCCGGCGTGGTGATCGTCGGCGAGCGTGCCGGCCCAGAAGCGGCCCTGCGGGTCGCAGGCCGCGTCGTTCATCCGGGTCCCCGCCGGGGCAACCTCGGCAAGCGTCCGCTGGCGGCCGTCCGGCCGCAGGTGGACGAACCCGCGCCCGGCCGCCAGCAGCCAGCCGTCATCGCCCTCGATCGGGGTGATCGCCCCGACCGTGCCCGGCACCCGGTACGCGCGAACCGGGACGAGGCCGCCGTCCGCGGCGACCCGGTCGCGGTAGACGCGCCCGGCGACGATGTCCACGCGCAGGAGCTCGGCGCGCCGGGCGTCCCAGCGGGCTCCCTCGCCGAGCACGGTCTGCTCGGTCGTGCAGGCGACCGCGCCACCGGACGCGCCCGGAGCGCCGTGATCCACGCTAGAGGGCCAGCTTCACGCCGTTGCGTCGCCGGCCTTGACGAAACGGCCGCCGGGGCCCCGCGTCCGCGCTCCCGGCGTTGGCGGCTCCTCCTTCGGCCGAAGCTCGGCCGAGAAGAACTCGAGGGCCGTCTTCGTCTTCGTCTGCTGGTGGCCGCTGATGGGCACGCCCCGACTGCCCAGGTAGGCGCGCGCCTCCGCCGCGACCTGGAAGGCTTCCTCCGGCAGGCACTTGGTCGACAGCTCGAGGAGCCGCGAGCCATCCGGGTAGAGCCACATCTCCGCGACGAGGGGTCGCCCGAGGGTCTTCGGCTCGAAGACCGCCTTGAGGATGAAGGTGGGCCCGAGCGTCACGAAGGACTCGAACTCGATCCCGGCGGGGGCATGCGCCCTGAAGAAGGCGCGCTGCTCCTTCGAGAAGATGCTCCGCAGCGGGATCGTCCCAGCGGCGGCGTCCCGCACCTCCTGGCCGGTCACCCGGCCTTTCATCGACCCGGAGCACACGAAGCCCCCGGGCAGGACGTCGACCTCGACGTTGAAGGCGGGTGAACGCCGAATTTCACGCGGCAGCTCGGAGGGCACCACCGGACGCAGCTTGACCACGGTGTCGCCACGACCGCCCTGCCGGCGCCGGGCACGGACGACGACCCCAGCCTGGTTGAGGAGGAGGTCCGGCGTGTCGAAGAAGTAGACCTGGCGCGGCTGGGCCTCGACGGGGTCCATCGGCAGCCTGGCGATGGAGGCGCGCTGGTCCGAGGCCGGGACAGTGAGCTTGAGCTCGACGCTGTCGGAGCCCCGGATCAGCTCCAGCAGGCGCCCCATCTCGCTGGCCGGGATGCTCGGGGCCGCGATGGCGGTGTCCGTGTCCACGATTTCGCTCCTATCCGCGGCGTCCGCCGCCCATGACGGCGACCGTGCTCGCGATGGTAACCATCCGTCGCATCAGGCGTGCTCCGGCATCGTGTGTCCCCGGACGCTCCCGCTGTCGCGGATTCGCGTACGGGCCGTGGACGTCGCGGCGAAGGCGTGGGTTCGCGTGAAGCGCTCCGGTCAGAACGGTGTCGGGATGTGCTTCAGCGGCAGCTTCATCTCGACGTGCTTGGTGTTCACCTTGCGCTTCGGCAGCTCGACGTCCCGGACCGCCAGCGGTGCATAGGGGACCCGGCTGAGGAGGTGGCTGATGATGTTGAGCCGTCCCCGCTTCTTGTCGTCCGTGTGGGCGATGTACCAGGGCGCCCACGGCGTGTCGGTCGCCTCGAACATGGCGTCGCGGGCCTGCGAGTAGTCGTCCCAGCGGCCGTACGACTTGAGGTCCATGTCGGTCAGCTTCCAGGTCTTGCGTGGGTCATGGATGCGCCCCTCGAGGCGGCGCGTCTGCTCCTCGGGGCTGACCTCCAGCCAGTACTTGACCAGGATGATCCCGTTGTCGACCATCGCCCTCTCGACGCCGGGCGTCTGCTCGAGAAACCTCTTCGCCTGTTCTGGGGTGCAGAAGCCCATGACCCGCTCCACGCCGGCGCGGTTGTACCAGCTGCGGTCGAAGATCACGACCTCGCCGGCGGCCGGGAAGTGCGCCATGTACCGCTGGACGTACATCTGGCTCTTCTCGCGCTCCGTCGGCGCGGGCAGGGCGACGACCCTGAACACCCGCGGGCTGACCCGCTCTGTGATCCGCTTGATCGTGCCGCCCTTGCCGGCCGTGTCCCGGCCCTCGAACACGATGCAGACCTTGGCGCCGGTCGCCTTCACCCATTCCTGCATCGCCACGAGCTCGCCGTGGAGACGGCGCATCTCGCGCTCGTACTCCTTGGTGTTCATCTTCGAGGGTGAGCCGGGCTGGGTCGCCGCGGCCTGGGTGGTCCCAGCGCTCGGCTGGGCCTGGCCCTTTTCGGGCTTGCTGGCCTTCGTGTTCTTCTTCTTCGCCACGGATCTGATCCTTCCTGGGGTCGCGGACGCGAGCATCGAGCAGCGGATGGGACGCCTGGGCAGCTGAGACTCAGCTCGGTCCGCGACGCTCAGAACGCCCGGTTGCGCCGGTCCGCCCGCAGGATCGCCTCGGCCTCATGGTAGACGCGGTTGAGCTCGGCCGTCTCGATGAACGTCATGTCAGGTCACGAATGGCCAGGTAGCCGCGCAGGGCGCCCTGGAGGGAGCATCGCCGAGGCGGCGATGACGGGCCTCCCGCCCGAGGTCGCCGCGAGACGGCGGGACGCGCCTGCGCTCTGCCTACCCCCGGTCCCGGAAGCGTGCCATGAGGCTCCTCGTGGCGCTCGGATAGCTGAGCCCGGCCTGACGGAGGATCCAGTCGCCCGAGAGCTCGTCGAACGTCGCCGGGAGCGGGCCACCACCGGGGGGCAGCAGTCCCGCCCACGCCTCCCCGGGGTCGGCCTGGACCGTCGCCGACCCGGCGGTCGTGACCCGGCGGCGCGGACCGAAGAGCCGCGTGTCGACCTGGCTCACGGCCGGGCCGACTCCCGGAGGCTCGAGGAGGAGGCACGGCAACCCCGGGTCGGCGCTGATCGTCTCCGACGGCTCGGCCCCCACGTTCGGCGTGAACGTGACGCGCATGACGTCCCGCCCCTCGTGGGCAACGCGACCGAGCCAGGCGCCGTCCGTCACCTCGAGCTCGATGTGGTCGGCGACGTACTTGGGGAAGCCGATCGACCGGCCGCCGTCACACGCCGTCTGGTCGTCGACGGGCATCGTGACCACGTACCAGCCGCTCTGCCGCCCATGGCGACAGGCGAGGAGGATGTAGCCCTCGCCGTAGGGCACCAGCGGGGCATCCACGCCGTGGTAATCGATGACCGAGCCGACGACGAGCGGCGAATCCGGCATCTCGAAGGCCGCGGGGAGCAGCGAGCGGTAGAGCGCCGCATCGGCGGGCGAGAAGGCGACGGTGATGCCGCGCTGGCCGTGGTAGCCCCACGGGCGCACCTGCGGCGGCTCCACCGCCAGCGGGGCCGGGAGCGATGGTGACGCGGGGGTGGTGCTCGCGACCTCCCTCGTCCCTGATGTCACGAAGTCGGGTCGGGCGTAGGCGGGGCCGGGGTAGCGGTAGAAGCCCTCGCCGCTCTTGATGCCCACGCAGCCGCGGTCGAGATACCCCCTGAGGAACGTGGCGTTGCGGCGCAGCTGCGCATCGCCGCTGACCCCCGCCCAGTAGTCGGTGATGTGCCAGACCGTGTCGAGGCCGACACCGTCGAGCATCCCGAACGGCCCGATCGGCATCTTGAAGATGGCCATCCAGGCGCGGTCGACATCCTCCACCGAGGCGACCCCGTTGGCGGCCAGCGTGATCGCTTCCCGGTTGACGGCGTTGTACATGGCGTTGAACACGTAGCCGGGGCTCTCCTTGCGGACATGGATCGGGATCTGCCCGATCTTCCGGGCGAACGCCCACAGGAGGTCGGTCGTCTCCGGCGCCGTTCCCGGGAGCGGCATCACGTCGACGACGTTCGACTGCCAGACCGGCGTGTGAAAGTGCAACGCCGCGAAGCGGTCCAGCCGGCCCGAGGCCGCAGCGAAGGTCGAGGGCAGCAGGGTCGAGGTGTTCGTCGTGAAGATCGTGCGGGACGGGCAGAGGGCATCGAACTGCCCGAGGACGCGGCCCTTCAGGGCGGGGTCCTCCGGCACGGACTCGCTCAGGATGTCCGCCTCCGCCGCAGCGGCGGCCGGGTCCGACGTCCAGGTGACGCGGCCGAGCGCCTGGTCGCGCGTGGCCGACCCGATGCGACCGGTCGCCACGAGCTCCTCCGCGTAGGCGCGCATGCGCCGGGCCCCCGCGTCGAGGGCGGCGGGCTCGAGGTCATACATGGCCACGTCGTAGCCATGGGTGGCGCACTGCAGCCCGATCTGGAGGCCCATCGTGCCGCTGCCCACGATCAGCACGCGCCGAACGTCCGCGATGTCCATGCCAGCACCTCGACTCGACTGACCGAGATTGACCGTGGACGCGCGACCTCAGGATACGGGACTCCATAGGGCGGGCTGGCAGCCGGCAGGCAACTCGATCCTGTCACGCTCAGAACGCCCGGTTGCGCCGGTCTGCGAGCAGGATTGCCTCGGCCTCGTGGTAGACCCGATTGAGCTCGGCCGTCTCGATGAACGTCATGAACACCCGGTCGACGGGCACGTGCTGCCCGATCAGCATCGACACGACCGTGGCGGGCCCGCGGCCGGCGACGCTCTCGGCCACGGCCCGGTCGAACGTCGTGGACACGAAGGTCCGGACCGGCGGGGCGCCGAGCGGGCCCTCGGCGGTGAGGCCTCGGTACAGCCAGACCCGATCGTGCCCCGCGCCTCGGAACATCGCTCGCACGAAGCCGAGCCGGGCGACGACGTGCTCGGCGCGCCGCTCCTCGGTCCACTCGCCGGCGAACAGGTGCGGGTCGCGCACGACCTTGCCGTGATACGGGACGAGCCCCAGGCGGGCGATGACGATCTCGTGGCCCTTGACCAGCTCGCCGGACGACGGGTTGCTCGACGTAGCGCTCGGCGAACCTGGCCTCGAGGTCGGTCAGGCCACGAGTGGCCAGGTAGCCGCGCAGGGCGCGCTGGACGGCGGCGTCGCCGAGGCGGCCGCCAAGGTCGATGCGCGGAGCGTCGCCGAGCACGGCCGTGGCCTTGCGCTCCTCGTCGCGCACGCGGGCCCGTGTCCGGCTCGTGCCCGAGGGTCGATCGGGATGTGCAGGGAGTCGGCCGAACCTCTCGACCGCCACCGCGAGGGCGGCCACGGTCGCCGCACTTGCGCGCCTGGCGTCGGGCGGGAACTGGAAGTGGGAAACCCGCTCCGCCTCGAACAGCCAGCGGGCGCCGCGGTCTTCGAATGCGAGTACCTCAGCCTCGAAGCTGCCGAGGTCCGGATCGACCGACCCGACCCTGATCGGGGTTCGCCTGGTGTCGAGCATCCGGCCCGCGTTGCCCGGCACCAGGTGGGCGAGGTTACCCGGCTCGAAGCTGCTGTCGGGCGCCGGGTCGGGATCGGACTCGTGGATCGGCTCGGTCGTGCCCATCGGCTGGCTCACTCCGCATGTGGTGCGCCCACGCCCGGGCCACGACGAACACGATACGTCTGGACCGCACCGAATTCACGACGAACGCCTCTGCCGGCGAGCGTCACGGGCGGCAGCGGTGCCGTGGGGACGGGCCGTGCAGCGAGGCTGCCCGTGTTACACTGAACCCGTGTAGCACGGGAGTCACGTAGACATGGCGAACCTGACCATCACGATCGACGAGCGGCTCCTCAAGCAGGCGCGCATGCGCGCACTCGAGGACGGGACTTCCGTGAACGCCCTGCTTCGCACATACCTCGAGCGTTACGCGGGTGCCGGCGAGGCCGGCGCGGCGCTCACCCGCTTCGCCCGCCTCGCGCGACGAAGCACGGCGACCAGCGGCCCCGGGGCCGAACATGGACCCGGGATGAGCTCCATGACCGAACCGGTCTTCGTTGACACGAACATCTGGGTCTACGCGGTCGATGCCGCGGACCCGGTCAAACGCGAGCGCGCCCTGCAGGCGATCGAGCCGGTCGCGGGTCGCGATCTTGTCGTCTCGACGCAGGTCCTGACCGAGTTCTACGCGGTCGTCACCCGGAAGCTCGCCGTGCCGGTGCCGCAGGACGAAGCCGAAGCGATGGTGAATCAGCTCCGCGCTCTCCCTGTCGTCGCGATCGACGCATCGCTCGTGGCCTCGGCCATCGCGGGCAGCCGCGAGTGGCAGATCTCGATCTGGGACGCCCTGATCCTGCGCGCCGCCGAGATCGCCGGATGCCGACGCGTCCTGAGCGAGGACCTGGCCGACGGCCGAATCTACGGCTCGATCGTGGTCGAGAACCCGCTCGCGACTCCCGGATAGCCGCCGATGGCGCTCGCCGGGCCTGGTTCCGGCTGAACGGCAATCGACCGATGGGCCACCACGGGCTATGCGGTCGTGGCGAACGTCCATGTCGGCTGCCTCCCCACGGGAAGCGTGGTGGCACACCGCATCTGCACCCGGTCGATGAGGACGAGGCCTCGTAGCGCGGCCGACGCGATCGGCCCGAGGGCCGCGGTCAGGCCTTGCTCTTATCCCTCGGCTCCCGAATGGCGTCCTGGACGTCGCCGAGGCCCTTCTGCGCTGCGCCCTGGGCCTGCTTGGCCTTGCCGTGGACCTGCGCTTCCTTGTCGCCGGTGAGCTTCCCGAGCCCCGCCTCGATCTTGCCCTGGGCTGTGCTGATGGCGCCCTTGGTGTGCTCGTCACTCACGTCGATGGTTCCTCCGACCAACTCGTCGGCCTGTTCGTGGGCGGGGACGGCCGGCTCGGTCGGGCGCAGGGCGATGACCGCACCCACGACCAGCGCGGGCGCGGCCCCTGCCGCGCTGACCAGGCGCGGCGCGCCCGCGAGGCGGAGCCCGGCGCCGAGGCCGACCGAGGTGGCCCCGATCCAGCGGAGGGTCGAGTCGGGCAGTCGCTGCAGCGCACTCGTCACTCCCTGCGCGCCGGCCCGCGTCGCGCGCAGCGCCCCGGGCGCCTGCTCAATGAACGTGGCCGCGCTCCTGCGGGCGAGCTCGACGGCGCCCATCGTGCGCCCCGGGGCGCTCGGGTCCTGCTCTTCGGTACCGAGATCGGGGGCCAGGGGGGCGGATCGCCGCCACCCGGGGTTCGTGATTCTCATCGCGTGCTCTCTTTCGGCGCTCTCGTGATCACCGCGGTCGCCTCGGGTGACTGGGTGACGACCGTCCGGTCGGTGTGATCGATGGCCATGGCCATCTCCTTCCGCTTCAGACATCCGGGGAAGCGGGGGACCAAGACCACCGCCGGGCGACGCGCCGGCCACTGCTGCGCTTGCAGTACACCACAGGATCGTGGTATTGTCAACTGTAGTGAATGGTGTCAACTGTGCGACACGGGAGTGATCTTGGCGCCAACGATCGGGGCTGTTCTGCGGACGGCGCGCGAGATCCGCGGGATGTCGGGCGCGGATGCGGCGCGGGCGGCGAACATCTCGGCCGCCTACCTCAGCAAGCTCGAGAGCGATGCGGTCAAGAAGCCTTCGCCCCCGGTCCTCCACCGCCTGAGCGAGGCCTTGGCGATACCGTACGGTGACCTCATGCGCCTGACCGGGTACCGCGTTCCCGAGTCCGCCGCGAGTCCCACGGAGACGGTCGGGGCGGCGCTCTTCGCCGATCTCACGGACGACGAACGGGAGGAGCTGCTCGAGTACCTTGCCTGGTACCGGGCCCGGCGGCGATCGAGGCGCGCCCGTCCGAGCGTGCGGACCGCACCGTGATCGGTGCCCGTGCCGCTCGGCTGATCGCGCTCAGACCCGCCGAGGGTGGAACCTCCGAGACCTATTTCGAACTCGGGTTGCGCCGTGCGCCGAGCCATCGCCGCCGCGGCATCATCGCGGACCAGCCGGTTGTTTCACTCGACGTGGTCGGGCGCCCTCGAGAACACGATCCTCGGCCTGGCCCACTCCAGGCGCGGCGACGGTGCTCGTTATGATCGACACGTCCCCAGGTCGAGCGAGGGTGGACCGGGTCAGGCCATGCATTGACGGCGGAACATGACATCCAACGAGTCCCTACGAGAGCCGCCCGGTCGCAACCGCCCCCGCGCGCGCCAGCCGGCGGGACTCGAAGAGCCGATCCTCGCCGAGCTCTTCAGCGTGGAGCGGCTGGAGCAGCACGCGAAGACGCTGGCAGCCGCCCAGGCGGTCACGGATGCGCCCCGCCGAGGACACGCCGTCGGGCCTCGCGTCGCGGAGAACGGCCGTGTGCTCGTGGACGCCTACCGTGTCCTCGCCCGTGCGATCAAGGACGAACGGGCGATCACGCCGGCCGCCGAATGGCTCATCGACAACTTCCCGATCGTCGACGAGCAGCTCCGCGAGATCCGCGACGATCTGCCCCCTGACTACTACCGCGAGCTCCCCAAGCTGGCCGCGGGACATCTGGCGGGATACCCGCGGGTCCTCGGCCTGGCCTGGGCCTACATCGCGCACACGGACAGTCGCTTCGACCCGGACAGCCTGACCCGGATGGTGCGGGCCTACCAGCTGGTGGACCCGCTGACGATCGGCGAGCTGTGGGCGATCGCCATCAGCCTGCGGATCCTCCTCGTCGAGAACCTTCGCCGCCTTGCGGAACAGATCGTGGGCAGCCGGGCGGCACGGCAGCAGGCGGACGAGATCGCCGACAGCCTGCTCGACCTCGGCATGGACAGCCCGGAGGTCGGGGCGGCATCCCTGCGACGGCTGGCGCGCACCGCATTGCCGACGGCGGCCCGGGTCCAGCTCTTCCAGCGCCTGCGCGACCAGGACCCCGCGGTCACCCCCGCCCTGCGCTGGCTGGAGGAGCTCCTCGCGGCCGAGGGGACGACAGCCGAGGAGACGGTCCGCCTCGAGCACCAGCGCCAGGCGATGATGAACGTGACGGTCCGCAACGTCATCACGAGCATGCGCCTCATCTCGTGGTTCGACTGGGCGCAGTTCGTCGAGAGCGTGAGCCTGGTCGACGACGTCCTGAGCGCACGAAGTCCGTTCCGGGAGATGGACTTCGCGACGAGAGATCGCTACCGGCACGCGGTCGAGGAGCTGGCCCGGGGTTCGGGCGTCCCCGAGGTCGAGGTCGCGCAGGCGGCCGCGGCGATGGCGGAGGACGCGCCGCCGGCCGGCGAAGCGAGCCTGGCCGGCGAAGGGAGCCCGCCCGGAGAAGCGGATCCGGCAGCCACTCCTCGCCGCAGAGATCCCGGCTACTACCTGATCTCGGACGGCCGTCGTGCGTTGGAACGCGCCCTCCACGTGCGGGTGCCGACGGGACGCCGGCTGCGGCGCGCGTATGTCGAAGCCGGCACGCGTGGCTACCTCGGAACGATCGCAGTGTTGACGGCGCTGATCCTCGCCGTGCCCGTCGTCCTGTCCGGGGCCGGCGGCGCCTCGGGTGCCGGCATCCTCATCCTGGCAATCCTCGCGCTCGCCCCGGCCTCCGACCTGGCGCTGTCTCTCGCGAACTGGTCGGTCACCAACGTGCTGGGCCCCCGTCCGCTGCCCCGCCTCGACCTCGACGATGGCGTGCCGTCCGGGCTGAGGACCCTGGTTGTCGTGCCGATGCTCCTGACCAGCGAGGCCGACGTCGAGGCCCAGGTCGGCGGCCTGGAGGTCCACTACCTGGGGAACCGCGAGGGCGATCTCCGGTTCGCCCTGCTCTCGGACTGGCTCGACGCCCCGACCGAGGACGTCCCCGGCGACGACGAGCTCCTGTCCGCGGCGGCAGCGGCCATCGACCGGCTCAATGAGCGCCACGGCGAGGCGCCCGGGGGAGGCGCCCGGTTCCTGCTCTTCCACCGCAAGCGGACCTGGAACGAGGCCGAGGGCTGCTGGATGGGGTGGGAGCGCAAGCGCGGCAAGCTGCAGGAGCTGAACGCCCTCCTGCGCGGATCGACGACGACCGGCATCCTGACCACGGGGCGTCCGGCGTCGACCCCGCCGCCGGACGTGCGCTACGTGGTCACGCTCGACGCCGACACGCGGCTGCCCCGGGGCGCGGTGGGGCGCCTCGTGGGGACGATGGCCCATCCGCTGAATCATCCGACCTTCGATGCCCAGGCCGGCCGGGTGACCCAGGGCTACGGTGTCCTCCAGCCACGGATCACCTCGACCCTCCCGGCCGAGCACGAGGCATCGATCTTCGGGCGGTCCTTCTCCGGGCCGGCCGGCATCGACCCGTATGCCTCCGCCGTGTCCGACGTCTACCAGGACCTGTTCCAGGAAGGGAGCTTCACCGGCAAGGGGATCTACGACCTCGATGCCTTCGCCGCGGCGATGGCGGACCGCGTACCCGAGAACGCGCTCCTGAGCCATGACCTGTTCGAGGGCGTCTTCGCCCGGGCCGGGCTGGTGACCGATGTCGAGCTCTTCGACGAGTTCCCGTCGAACTACCTGGTCTCGGCGGCACGCCAGCACCGCTGGGCGCGCGGCGACTGGCAGCTCCTGCCATGGATCCTCGGCCGCGCCCGGGATGCCACGGGTCGGCGGAGTCGGAGCTCCATCCCGGGCATCGCCCGCTGGAAGATGGTCGACAACCTGCGCCGGACGATGTCCGCCCCACTCACGGTGGCCACCCTGATCGCGGCCTGGACGCTCCCGTCCGTCTCGGCACCCGTGTGGACCGCCTTCGTCCTCGGGTCGCTGATCGTCCCCGCGGTGCTGCCCGTCCTGGCGGGACTCCTGCCGCGACGGCAGGGCATCTCCAAGCGCAGCCACGCGCGAGCGGTGGGCGCGGACCTGGCCGTCGCCGCGGCGCACGTCGGCCTCGGCCTCGCGTTCCTGGCACACCAGGCATGGTTGATGGTCGACGCGATCCTGCGAACCCTGGCGCGGCTGTACGTCACACGCCGGAATCTCCTGGAGTGGACGACCGCGGCGCAGGCGAAGGCCAGCCACGACCTCGACCTTGCCGGGTTCTACCGGCAGATGGCGGGCAGCGTCGCGATCGCCACGGTCACCGCGGCACTCGTCCTCATCGTGAAGCCGGAGGCGAGCTGGATCGCCGCGCCGTTCGTTGTCCTGTGGCTCGTAGCGCCCTTCGTCGCCCGACGGGTGAGCCTGCCGCCCCCGGAATCGGCCTCAGAGCAGCTCTCGACCGCCGACATGCGAGCCGTCCGGCTCACTGCCCGCCGCACCTGGCGGTTCTTCGAGACCTTCGTCGGTCCGGACGATCACGGGCTGCCTCCCGACAACTACCAGGACGACCCCGTGCCCGTCGTCGCGCATCGCACCTCGCCGACGAACATCGGGCTCTACCTGCTGGCGACGGTGACGGCGCGCGACCTCGGCTGGATCGGGACCCTCGAGATGGTGGAGCGCCTGGAGGCGACGCTCGCGACCGTCGGCAGCCTCGAACGGTTCCGGGGGCACCTGTACAACTGGTACGACACGCGCGACCTGCACCGGCTCGAGCCGGCCTACGTGTCGTCGGTCGACAGCGGCAATCTCGCCGGCCACCTGCTGGTGCTGTCCAGCGCCTGCCGCCAGATGATCGACCAACCGCTTCCGGCCGAGGCCGCGCTGGCCGGCATCGGCGACGCCCTGGCCCTGGCACGCCAAGCGGCAGGCGCGATCGGCGACGATCGACGAAGCCAGACCCTGACCCGGCGGCAGCTCGCGGAAGCCCTCGACCCGCTCCCGGCGGCTGGTGCCGCAGCCCCCGCAACGCCCGCGGCCTGGGCGGCCCTCCTGGGCGAGCTCTCGACGCACGCCCGGACGCTATCGGACGTTGCGACGGCCCTGACCGCCGAGCGCGGAGAAGGCGCAGACGGCGAGCTCGTGACGTGGGCCGAGAAGGCCCGCCTGGCCGTGACGAGCCACCTTCGAGACCTCGCGCTGCTCCAACCCCCGGCAGGGGCCACTGGGTTTCTCACGATCGCCGAGATGTCGGATCCACTGACCGGCGACGGCGGCGCCGGATCGCCCGGCGCGGTGCTGCTCGTTCGGCGACTCCAGGCGATCGCCGATCAGGCGCACCAGCTCTTCCGGGAGATGGAGTTCGGCTTTCTCTTCGACCCGACCCGCAAGCTCTTCTCCATCGGCTTCCGGGTCCGCGACGGCACGCTCGATCCGAGCTGCTACGACCTCCTCGCCTCCGAGGCCCGCCTGGCCAGCTTCCTCGCGATCGCCAAGGGCGATGTGGCCCCGGATCACTGGTTCCGGCTCGGACGTGCGCTGACGCCCGTCGGTCGCGGCTCCGCCCTGGTCTCCTGGTCCGGGTCCATGTTCGAGTACCTGATGCCCGCTCTCGTGATGCGCGCTCCTGCCCTCAGCCTGCTCGACCACACGTACCGGCTGGTCGTGGCCCGCCAGATGAGCTACGCCGCCGAGCTCGGCGTGCCCTGGGGCATGTCCGAATCGGCCTACAACGCACGGGACCTCGAGCAGACCTACCAGTACTCGAGCTTCGGCGTGCCCGGCCTGGGCCTGAAGCGGGGCTTGAGCGAAGACGTCGTGGTGGCCCCGTACGCGACCGCGCTCGGCGCGATGATCGAGCCCGAGGCCGCGGTCCGCAACTTCGCCCGGCTCGCCAGGGCCGGAGGGGACGGTCCGTACGGCTTTCGGGAGGCGCTCGACTACACGGCGCGCCGCCTCCCCGAAGGGGCCGCGGTCGCGATCGTGAAGAGCTACATGGCGCATCACCAGGGGATGGCGCTGGTGGCCATGGGCAACGTGCTCAACAACCGCGTGATGATCGACCGGTTCCATGCAGACCCGATGGTCGAGGCCACGGAGCTGCTGCTCCAGGAGCGGATGCCGCGCGATGTGCTCGTGGCCCGGCCACGCGCCGAGGAGGTGAAGAGCGCCGCAGACGTGCGCGACCTCGTGCCGCCGGTACTCCGCCGCTTCACCTCGCCCCACGACACCACGCCCCGGACGCACCTCCTGTCGAACGGGCGGTACGCGGTGATGGTGACGGCCGCGGGGGCCGGCTACAGCCGCTGGCGCGACATGGCGGTGACACGCTGGCGCGAGGACGTGACGCGTGACGCGTGGGGCAGCTTCCTCTTCCTGCGGGACATGCACACGGGCGCGGTGTGGTCGGCGGGTCACCAGCCCAGCGGCACGGAAGCAGACAGCTACGAGGTCGAGTACGCCGAGGATCACGCCGAGTTCTCCCGGCGCGACGGCTCGATCGCGACCGGCTTGACCATCGTGGTGTCGACGGAGGACGACGCCGAGATCCGCCGCGTGTCGCTGACCAACCTTGGCACGCGCGCCCACGAGATCGAGCTGACGTCGTACGCCGAGATCGTCCTCGCACCCCAGGCGGCGGACGTCGCGCATCCGGCCTTCTAGAACCTGTTCGTGCAGACCGAGTTCGTCCCCGAGATCGGGGCCCTCCTGGCGACCCGCCGACCACGATCGCGCGACGAGCAGCCGATCTGGGCCGCCCATGTCGCCATCGTCGAGCAGGAGGCCGGCGGGGTCATCCAGTACGAGACGGACCGGGCGCGCTTCCTCGGCCGGGGTCGGACGGTCCGCTCCCCAGCCTCGGTCATCGACGGACGCCCGCTCTCGGACACGGTGGGCGCCGTGCTGGATCCGATCTTCAGCCTCCGCTGCCGGGTCCGGCTCGCCCCAGGTGCGACGGCCCATGCGATCTTCTCGACGGTGGTCGCCGAGTCCCGGGACGAGGTCCTGGACCTGGCCGACAAGTACCGCGACTCGGCCACCTTCGAGCGGGCCGCGACCCTGGCCTGGACGCAGGCCCAGGTTCAGCTTCATCACCTGGGGATCGAGCCCGACGAAGCCCACCTGTTCCAGCGCCTGGCCAACCGGATCCTGTACTCGGACCGGTCACTGCGCCCGGCGGCCAGCCTCCTGGCCCGCAACGAGTGGGGGGCACCCGGCCTGTGGGCCCACGGGATCTCCGGCGATCTGCCCATCGTGATGGTGCGGATCGACGAAGCCGAGGACCTCGACATCGTCCGGCAGCTGCTCCGCGCCCACGAGTACTGGCGGCTGAAGCTGCTCGACGTCGACCTCGTGATCCTCAACGAGCACGGTGCCACCTACGCCCAGGACCTCCACGATTCGCTCGAGACGCTCGTGCGGACGAGCCAGTCGGCCCTGGCCCGCGAGGGCCACCCGGGCCGTGGCGGGGTGCACATCCTGCGCGGCGAGCGACTCTCCACCGAGGATCGCTCGGTCCTCCAGGCCGCCGCCCGGGCCGTGCTGCTGAGCCGCCGCGGCAGCCTCGCCGACCAGGTCATCCGCCTGGAGCGCCCCGAGAGGATCGCCCGGCCGGCAGCGCCAGCCCGCTCGAGCCAGCCCAGGAGCGAGCCTGTCGCGCCACGCCCGGAGCTCGAGTTCTTCAACGGCCTCGGCGGCTTCGTCGATGGGGGGCGGGAGTACGTCACCATTCTCGGCCCGGGACAAGCCACCCCGGCGCCCTGGCTCAACGTCATCGCCAACTCGTCGTTCGGGTTCCAGGTCTCCGAGTCCGGGTCGGGATACACGTGGTCCGGGAACAGCCGCGAGAACCAGCTCACCCCGTGGTCGAACGACCCTGTCAGCGATCCGGTGAGCGAGGCGATCTACGTCCGGGACGACGACAGCGGCGAGCTCTGGGGTCCGACGGCCCAGCCGATCCGCTGCGAGGAGTCGACGTACGTCGGCCCGGCACGGGCCCGGATTCAGCCGATTCGAGCACCTGCACGACGGGATCTCGCTCAACCTCGTGCAGTTCGTCCCGCTCGACGAGCCGCTGAAGGTCTCGATGCTGACCATCGAGAACCGCTCGGGGCGCTCGCGGCGCCTGTCGGTGACCGCCTATGCCGAGTGGGCGCTGGGCACCTCGCGCGGAGCCAACGCCCCCGGGATCGTCACGGCACTGGATCCCGAGACCCAGGCGCTCCTCGTGCGCAACCCGTGGAACACGGAGTTCGGCGGCCGGGTCGCATTCCTCGACCTTGGCGGGCGACAGACGGCGTGGACGGCCGATCGGACCGAGTTCCTCGGCCGCAACGGCACTCCGGAGCGGCCGACGGGCCTGGACCGCGGGTCCCGGCTGCAGGGAGCCGCCGGTGCCGGCCTCGACCCGTGCGCCGCACTGCAGACCAGCTTCGAGCTCGCCGGCGGAGCGCAGACCCGGGTCCTCGTCCTGCTCGGCGAGGCGGAGGGGGCCGCGGGCGCGGCCGACCTCATCCAGCGGGGGCGGACAGCCGACCACGAGGCGACGCTGCGCGGCGTGGCGAGCTACTGGGACGACATGCAGGGGACGATCCAGGTCCGGACGCCCGACCGCTCGATGGACATCATGCTCAACCGCTGGCTCATCTACCAGACGCTAGCCTGCCGGCTGTGGGCGCGGACCGCGTTCTACCAGGCCGGCGGCGCCTACGGGTTCCGCGACCAGCTCCAGGACGTCGTCGCCCTGGTGACCGCGAAGCGCGACGTGGCGCGCGAGCATCTTCTGAGGGCGGCGGCCCGCCAGTTCCCGGAGGGAGATGTCCAGCACTGGTGGCATCCGCCGTCGGGTCGGGGTGTCCGGACCCGGATCTCGGACGATCGCCTCTGGCTGCCGTACGCCGTCGATCGCTACCTGGCGGTCACGGGCGACACGGGGATCCTCGACGAGACGGTCCCCTATCTCGACGGACCGACCCTGCGGCCAGATCAGGCGGACGCCTACTTCCAGCCGGGGCTCTCACCGGACGCGGCTTCGCTGTTCGCCCACTGTGCGGCGGCCATCGACCGGAGCCTCGCGGTCGGCGTCCACGGCCTGCCGCTCATCGGGTCGGGCGACTGGAACGACGGCATGAACCGGGTGGGTCACGAGGGTCGGGGCGAGAGTGTCTGGCTGGGCTGGTTCCTGCACACCGTCCTGGCCGCGTTCGCCCCGATCGCGGAGGCCCGCGGTGAGCGTCCCCGTGCGGAGCGCTGGCGAGCCCACATGAAGGCGCTCCGGCGGGCGCTCGAGCGCCACGGCTGGGACGGCGACTGGTACCGCCGCGCCTTCTTCGACGATGGCACCCCGCTCGGCTCCGCCATGAACGCCGAGTGCCGGATCGACTCGATCGCCCAATCGTGGGCCGTCCTGTCCGGAGCCGCCAATCCCCCCCACGCGGAGCGCGCGATGGCAGCGGTGGAGGAGTACCTCGTCCGACGTGGCGACGGCCTCGTCCTGCTGTTCACCCCGCCGTTCGACCACTCCGACGTGGATCCAGGCTACGTCAAGGGATACGTGCCGGGCATCCGGGAGAACGGCGGCCAGTACACCCACGGGGCCATCTGGTCGGTCCTCGCGTTCGCGACGCTGGGCGACGGTGACAAGGCCGGCGAGCTGTTCTCCATCCTGAACCCGATCAACCACGCCAGCACTCGGGCCGGGGTCCATCGCTACAAGGTGGAGCCGTACGTCATGGCGGCCGACGTCTACACCGAGCCGCCGCACGTCGGCCGCGGCGGGTGGACCTGGTACACGGGGTCGGCGGGCTGGATGTACCAGGCAGGCGTCGAGTGGATCCTGGGCTTCCACCTGCGCGGGACGACGCTCGTGCTCGATCCCTGCATCCCCCGCGCCTGGCCTGGCTACGAGATCGTCTTCCGCTATCACACGGCCACGTACGAGATCGCCGTGGAGAACCCGCAGGGGGTCAGTCGCGGGGTCGTCGTGACGGAGCTCGACGGGCAGCCGCTGACCGGTGGTGGCGCCGCGATCGCACTCGCCGACGACGGCGCCACGCACCGGGTCCGGGTCGTCCTCGGGTAGGTTCCTGCGCGGGTGCCGGCACCGGCGCCCGCGCCGCCCTACGGCAGCAGGACCGCGATCGTCTCGAGCGGGACCGGGTTCGACGCGAGGACCACCTCGGCCGCGGCCCGGGCCTTCGGTGTGATCGACGCCACGTAGGCCCGCGCGATCGGCTTCTTGCCCTCTGTCGCCGACGTGTCACGAAGCATCAGCCAGCCGCCGACGAGCCAGATCGCCATCTCCACGAGGTCGACCGCGTAGTAGTCCACGCGGTCGCGCTCGGGCAGACGCCTTGAGCGCCCCCACCGCCTGGTCGAAGAGACCGGTCAGCTCGTCGAGCGTCGCCTTCTCGGCGGCCATGTCGGAGGGGTACTCGGCGGCCTGCCATTCGGTCAGCAGCGGATCGAGCGACCGGTTGAGCAGCTTGCCGATGGCCGCGACCACCTGGAGCTGGCTCGTGCCCTCGTAGATGTTGGTGATGCGGACGTCCCGGAAGAGGCGCTCGATGTTGAACTCGCGCATGTAGCCGACGCCGCCGTGGACCTGCATGGCCTGGTAGCAGACCCGGTTGCCCATCTCGGTGGCGCAGTACTTCACCATCGGGGTCAGGGTCTCGGCCAGGGCCGCGGCCTGCTTGTGGCGGGCCCGCACCGCCGGGTCCGTCTCCGAGCCGCTCTCCTCGACGGCCTTCTCGTAGACCTTCCACAGGTCCACCCAGCGTCCCGTCTCGGCCAGGAGGGCCCGCGTGGCTTCCAGGTCCACCCGCATCGAGAGCAGCAGCCGGCCCACGGCCGGCAGGCTCCGGATCGGCTTGCCGAACTGGATGCGCGCGCGAGAGTACTTGTCGGCCTCGCGGTAGGCGGCCTCGGCGATGCCGAGGGCCTGCGCGGCGACGGCCAGCCGGGCGCCGTTCATCAGGTTCATGGCGTAGCGCATGAGGCCGAAGCGGCGCTTGCCGAGCAGGGTGGCCGGGGTGTTGACGTACTGGATCTCGCACGTCGGCGACGCGTGGATCCCCATCTTGTTCTCGATGCGCCGGATCTTGACCGTGTCGTCGCGCTCGACCAGGAACATGGAGAGGCCGCGGGCGTCGGACGAGCCCTCCTCGCTGCGGGCCAGGACCAGCGACACGTCCGCCAGGCCGTTGGTGATGAAGCGCTTGACGCCGTTGAGGTGCCACTGGCCGGTGGCCTCGTCCAGCGTCGCCCGCGTCCCCACGGCGCCCAGGTCGGATCCGGCGTCGGCCTCGGTCAGGACCATCGCGCCGGAGACCTCGCCGCGCGAGAAGCGAGGCAGCACACGCGCCTTGGTCTCCGGATCGCCGATCTCCTCCAGCGAGGGAGGCGATCTCCTGGAGGCCGTAGACGGTCATGAGGCCGCTCTCCGCCCGGGCCACCATCTCCACCATCATCTGGTAGATGGACTCGGGCAGGTTCAGGCCGCCGTACTCGCGCGACAGCATGGCCCCGAAGAGCTCGGCCTGGCGGAGGGCCTCGATGGCGTCCAGGGTGGGCGCGGCGTAGGTGACCTCGCCAGCCGCGAAGTGGGCTCCCTCCTCGTCGGCCTCGGCGGCCCGCGGCGCGATCCGCTCGCCGCAGACCTCGCCCAGGACCTCGAGCACGATCCGGTAGTTGTCGATGGCATCGGCGTAGGTGCGCGGGGCGGTGGGGTAGCGGCCCGCCTCGGTGTAGCCCTTCTCCTTGAGCTCGAGCACCTCGCGCAGGTCGAGCTGCTCGAGGCGGAGCTGCAGGTCGGGGTTGTCGAGGAAGAAGTTCTCGCTCATTCGACTGCTCCCTCGACCGCGCCCGACGCGACGTCGGCCGCACCGTCGGCGGCTCCCTCGGGGGCTCCCTCGACCGCGGTGCGGTCCCGCAGGGCCTTGATGATCATGGGCAGGACCTCGGCGGCGTCGCCCACGATCCGGTAGTGCGCCACCCCGAACATCGGCGCGTCGGGGTCGGTGTTGATGGCGATGATCTTGGACGACTCGTCCATTCCGGCCCGGTGCTGGATGGCGCCCGAGATGCCGGCGGCGATGTAGAGGCGGGGCCGGACGGTCGTGCCGGTCTGGCCCACCTGGTGCTGGCGGTCGATCAGGCCCGCATCCACGGCCGCGCGCGAGGCGCCGACCTCGCCACCGAGCAGGTTGGCCAGCTCGCGCAGCAGCGCGAACTCGTCGGGGCTGGTGATCCCCGCGCCACCGGAGACGACCACGGCCGCGTCCTTGAGCCTGACCGTGGAGGGGCGGACCTGCCGGCTCAGGATCTCGAGGGCGAAGTCACCGGGCTCGAACTCGGGCGTGACCCGCTCCACGACCCCTGACCGGCCGGCGTCGGTTGCCGGCATGTGCATCACGCCCTCGCGGACCGTCGCCATCTGGGGCCGTGTCTTCGGGTTGACGATCGTGGCGACCAGGTTCCCGCCGAAGGCCGGCCGGATCTGGAGAAGCAGGTCCCGGTAGGTCGTGTCCTCGCGCTTGACGTAGTAGTCGCCGATCTGCAGATCGGTGCAGTCGGCGGTCAGGCCACAGCGGAGGGCGCTGGCGACGCGCGGCGCGAAGTCCCGGCCGTTGGGCGTGGCGCCCACGAGGAAGATCTCGGGTCGGCGTCTTCGCGCCTCGGTGATCGCCACGCGGGCGTACGGGAGGGTGCGGTATTGCGCAAGCTCGGGTGGTCGGCCAGCAGGACGCGGTCTGCGCCGTGGCGGATGACGTCCTCGGGCCAGCTCTTCGGCGTCGTGCCCGCAGAGGAGGCCCACCACCTCGTGGCCCAGCTGGGCTGCCAGCTCGCGGGCCCTGCCGACCAGCTCCAGGCTGACGTCGGCGATCCGGCCGTCGGTGTGCTCGACGAAGACCCAGATGCTCTTCTGGCCGTTCGCGTGCTCGTTCGCGTGCTCGTTCGCGTGCTCGTTCATGGCCGCCTACCCGACGATGTACTCGTGGACCAGCTCCGCAACCATGGCGGCGATGGCCTCGGGGGTGGGCGGGACCGTCCGGCTCTCGGTGCTCTCGAGCACGACGAAGTTGATCTTGTGGACCTGGGTGGGTGAGCCAGCCAGCCCGATCGTGCCTTCAACTGCGCCGATGTCGTCGGCGGTCCAGACCGGGATCTCGAGGTCGTTGGCGCGCAGGTGCTCCGCGAGCGCGGCCTCGGTCTCGAACTCGGGCCAGCGCGCGAGGAGGGCCGCATGCTCGCCCGGGGTCGCGGCCAGCTTCTGGGCCATCTGGCGCCTGGCCGAGGCGGGGCGGGGCGTGTTGGCCGAGCCCACGACGGTCAGGAGGCAGGGCATCGTGCACCGGACCACCTCCGAGCCGGAGTCCAGCGCGCGCTCGACCGTGATCCGGCCGTCGGCGATCTCCAGCACGGACTCCGCGTAGGTGACCTGCGGAATGCCCAGCTTCTCGGCCGTCTGGGGACCCACCTGGGCCGTGTCGCCGTCGATGGCCTGGCGCCCGGCCAGGACCAGGTCGTAGCGACCGACCTTCTCGATCGCCTTCTGGAGCGCGATCGAGGTGGCCAGGGTGTCGGCCCCGGCGAACCGTCGATCGGTCAGCAGGATCACGCGGTCGGCCCCGCGCCAGAGCGACTCGCGCAGGATGTTGGCCGCCTTGGGCGGACCCATCGTGAGGACCGTGACCGTCCCGCCGTGGCGGTCCTTGACCTGGAGGGCCATCTCGAGGGCGTTGAGGTCCTCCGGGTTGAAGATGGCCGGCAGGGCGTTGCGGTTCATCGTGCCGTCCTTGGTCATCGCATCGCCCGTGATGTTGTGCGTGTCGGGCACCTGCTTGACCAGCACGACGCTGTCGATCGGTCGGGAGTCGGTCATCGAGTTCTCCGGGACATACCGGCCGCGCCGGCGGGTGGATCTCGAGGCTTGCGGTCGGGCGCTCGGCGGGACGGAACCGGGCGTCGACGTGTTCCGGGAAGGATAACCGCGGGCCACGTCGGCTCGTTCGCCCCAAGGATGCAGCGAGGCCCACCCCGTCTGCTCGGGCACGATCGCGGACGGACCCATGGCACCACGAGCGCCGTCGTGCAGGTCGGGCCGCCGCGCCTGTTGAGGTCAGCGCGTCGAGCTCATCCGCCCGCGCGCCTATGCCTCGGCGATCACCCCGATGGAGATCCGGAAGCCGGACCGGCGCTGCAGGAAGCGGCATCAGCGTGCCCTGGCCGATCGGCGCGTCGCCCGGGAACCAGCGCACCCACTCCTCGTTGAACAGGTCGGACTCCGCTGGATCGCGCAGGGACCAGTTGGCCCAGACGACCTTCTCGAGCGAGCTTCCCTCGGCCTCGAGCCTCGCCTTGAGGTTCACCAGGCACTGGCGGGTCTGCTCCTTGATCCCGCCGTCGACCAGCTGGCCCGTCTCGGGATCGACCGGCCCCATCGACGAGACGTAGATCATCCCCCCGGCCTTCACGACCCGGCCGTGGCCGACCGCTGGGCGCGCGGCTTCGGACTCCGGTCGTCTCGCCGGGGCCCCATCTCCCCTTGCCCTTCGGGCGTCGGGTTCTCGGGGTCCTCGGGTGGGATGCCGAACTCGCCGGGCGGCAGCTCCATCCCGCGCGCCGCGAACCGCCCCATGAACGTCGGCCGGATCCCGGTGGGCCTGAGCTGGCCCTGGATCTTCCCGTCGACGAAGTCGGTCTGCTCGAAGACGAAGATGTCCTGGAGGAGGATGTCGTCGTCCTCGATCCCGTAGACCTCGGTGATGTTGACGATCTTGCGGGAGCCGTCCTTGAGCCGGGCGGTGTGGACGATCAGGTCGACGGCCGAGGCGACCTGCTCGCGGATCTGCCGCAGCGGGAGATCAACGCCGGCCATCAGGACCATGGTCTCGAGGCGGCGGAGCATGTCCGGCGGGCTGTTGGCGTGGCCGGTCGAGAGCGAGCCGTCCTGGCCGATCGTCATGGCCTGGATCATGTCGAGGGCCTCGCCCGAACGACACTCGCCGACGATGATCCGGTCGGGGCGCATGTGGAGGGCATTGCGCAGGAGGTCGCGAATGGTGATCTCGCCGTGGCCCTCCAGGTTGGGCGGCCGGGCCTCCAGCGTGACGACGTGCCGCTGGCGCAGCTGGAGCTCGGCGGCATCCTCGATCGTGACGATCCGCTCGTCCTCGGGGATGAAGGCGGAAACGACGTTGAGCGTCGTGGTCTTGCCCGAGCCGGTGCCGCCCGAGACGAAGATGTTGAGCCGGGCCTCGACGCAGACCTTGAGGAAGTCGAACATCTCGGCGGTGGCCGTCCCGAAGCCGATGAGGTCGTCCACCGTGAACGGGTTGGCGGAGAACTTCCGGATCGTGATGACCGGGCCCACGAGCGACAGGGGCGGGATGATCGCGTTGACGCGCGAGCCGTCGGGCAGGCGGGCATCGACCCGCGGGCTCGTCTGGTCGATGCGCCGCCCGATGGGCGTGACGATCCGGTCGATGATCCGGAGGACGTGCTCGTCGTTCAGGAAGGCGCGATTGACGCGCTCGATCTTCCCTCGCCGCTCGATGTAGATCTGGTTCGGGCCGTTGACCATCACCTCGGTGATCGTGTCGTCGGCCAGCAGCGGCTCGAGCGGCCCGAGGCCGCCGATCTCGCCGACCAGCTCCTCGATCAGGCGCAGGCGCTCACTGCCCGTGACCGCGAAGCCGTTGGCGCGGACGACCCGGTCGACGATCGTCCCGACCCTCGCCTGGACGTCGGTCGCCGCCGCCGCGTCGAACAGCGCGGTTGAGGCGCGACTGACCTCTTCCTGGAGGCGCTGGCGGATCCCCAGCAGCAGCTCCTCGCGGGCCGCGGTCTGGGCTCGCTGCGTGGCGGCCGGGACGAGGACGGGTACGGGGGCGGGCGCGGGCGCCGGCGTGGGGGCTGGGGCTGGTGTGCCGACCTCCGCCACGGCGCCGTTCGCGCCCGCATCCAGCGCGCCGGCCTTCTCGACGGCCTGCTGCTGCGCCCGCTCGACCCGCTTGAGCAACGACAAGACGTGGACCTCCCCCAGCGTGCGACATCATCCGCGACGAGGCGAGCCGACGTCGCCCGCGGATGAGCGCGGCCCGGCATGCCTGCCGAGCCTCTCGCGAGCATACCCCACAGCTCCATTCGTACGGGTACGCCAGTACCGATGCGGTGCGCATGGCCAACCTGATCGCGGTCCGCTGGGCTTCGTTCGGGTCTTACCGCGACCCCGGGACGGGCGATTGGCTGCCCAAGGTCGTGACCGCAAACGCAGTCCGGATCGAAGCGGAATTCGGCGACGGCATGTACTCGGTCTCCGAGATCCAGCTGTTCGGAGAGCGCGCGGGCGGCTGACGGTCAGCTACCGCAGGGCGTAGACGCGAGCAGCGATCGGCTGGTAGTGCTCGTAGGTCTCCGTAAGTTCGTGCGCACCGTCGCTGGGGACGTCGAGGCGTGAGGCAGCCGCCTCCGTGATGAGGGCGTAGGCCGGGCCCACGAGCTCAGCGGCGCGGTTCTTGAGCAGCCGGTGCGCCATCACGACCTCTGATCCGACCAGCTCGCGGCTGCCCCCGATCGACTGCACCACGTAGCTGCCCGCGTGGAGCACGAACTTGAGGTCGAGAGTGTCCACGCGGGAGCAGGCGTCGCACCGGCAGGTCCAGATCTGCTCGGCACCTGCGAGCTGCTCCCGGAACGACCTGTAGCACGCCGCAAGGCAGTCCAGCAATGCCGCCCCGCGCGGGATGTCGTCCTCGTCGCGGGCAAAGGCGAAGACGGCGTCGCCCTCGAGCTTCGAGATGGTGAAGGGCGGGGCGATCCGCTCGATGATGCCGTCGAGCAGGGACGAGACGAGGCCGTAAGCATCCGGCACCTGGCCGCCGGCGAACGCGTCGTCGCGGTGCGCGTCCGTGACCGACTGGAGGAAGCCGGTGTAGCCGGAGATGTCGGCGAGCAGCAGCGGCCCGGATGCCCCACCCGGCTGGACTGGTCGATCCATCGTCTCCTCGTTCACAGATGCGGCGCCCGCATCGGCCCGTGACGTGCCTCGCCAGGACCCGAGGCGACGTGCGAGGGGTGAGCGTATACGGGTTCGTGGCGCTGCGCGGGCACGGCGGTAGCGGGCCGCCGCTTCAGCGAAACGTACCTGGGGTCTCGTGCGTCACAGGTGCGGCTCCAGCCCGCACCAAGACGGCGGCGACAGATGAACGTGAAGCGCCGAGCCGCGTCCCTCTTCCTCCGGGTCACTCCCGGCGCGCGCTCGGACGCCCCGATCGCCGCGGCACCCGCGGCACCGGCAGCACCGGCGCGCGAGGTCCGGGCCGATCTCGAGGGTCTCCGCGGGATCGCGGTCGTCGCGGTCCTCCTGTTCCATCTCGGGTTCCCCTGGGCGGCCGGTGGCTTCGTCGGAGTCGATGCGTTCTTCGTCCTGTCGGGCTTCCTGATCACCGGCCTGATCATCCGCGAGCACGAGCGGACGGGCCGGATCAGTCTCCCGGCCTTCTACGCGCGCCGCGTGCGACGGATCCTGCCCGCGGCGCTCGTCACGATCGTGGTGACCGTGGGCGTGGCGGCCTTCGTTCTCGCACCGCTGGACCTCCCGGAGATCACCCTCGACGGCGCGGCGGCGGCCCTTTCGGTCGGCAATATCCGCTTCGCGATCGAGGCGACGGACTACTTCGGACCCACGACGCCGTCGCCCTTCCGTCACTTCTGGTCGCTCGGGGTCGAGGAGCAGTTCTACCTGCTCTGGCCGGCGCTCATGGTCCTGGCGATGGCCCGGGGCGGCTCCCGCCGTCGTGTCGCGCTCGTGATCGGAGGGGTCGTGGCTGCCTCGTTCGCGGCGTCGTTCTGGCTCACGGGCGTCGACCAGGCATGGGCGTTCTACTCGTTCCCCACCCGCGCCTGGCAGCTCGGGCTCGGCGGGCTCCTCGCCGCGACGGCCGGCTGGTTCGCCCGTCGGTCCGGCCTCCTGCTGGGCCCGATCGCGCTGGCGGGAGTGGTGGGGCTGGTGGGCGCCGTGGTCTTCATCGACGGTTCGGTGCCCTACCCGGGACTGCTCGGGCTCCTGCCGGCGGTCGCCACGGCCGCGGTCGTCGTCGGCGGAGACCGGCGGGGCCCCGCGCGCTGGCTGCTGAGCCTGGCGCCCCTTCGCTGGTTCGGGCGGATCTCGTATTCACTCTACCTCTGGCACTGGCCGTTCCTCGTGCTGCCCGTCCTCGCACTTGGGCGGGAGCTGGCCCTCGACGAGCGGCTCGCGCTCGCCGGGATCTCGATCGCGGTCGCGACGGCGAGCTGGCGATGGATCGAGGAGCCGTTCCGTCGCGGCTGGTCGCCCACGATCTCGCGGCCGCGAACCGTGCTGGCCGGTGTCGGAGCGATGGCGCTGACGGCAGCGTTGGCGGTGGGCGTGGGCGAAGGGGTCGTCGCGCGGCTCGATGCGATGGCCTCGGAGACGGTCTCCGTGTCCCAACGAGGCGGCGTTCGCGATGGCGCCCGGGGAGTCCGGGGAGGACGCGGCAGTCGAAGGCTGGGGGGACAAGCCGCCGGTGCTCCCGACGCCCGCGCCCGACCGCGCGTCTGCCGACATGCTCGACGCGGCCGCCGCGCCGCCCGCCGCCCGGCCGACGTCGGCGCCGGCGGTGGCGGCATCGCCGATCTCCACGCCTGCCGCGACCTCCGTGGCGCCAGCCGCGGCACCGACCGCGCCGCCTGCCGCTTCTCCGCCGCGGCCCCGCGAGCCACGCCCGGCCCCCAGCGCCTGCCCGCCGACGTCGCGCCCTCCCTCACGAAAGCGCGCAAGGATTTCGGAGTCGATCGTGCGCGACAAGTGCAGCCTCGCGATCAGCGGGAGCAAGCCGCCGGTCTGCTTCTACGGACCGAAGAACGCGACGCTCAGGGTGGCGCTCGTCGGCGACTCGCACGCGGCCCACTGGTTCCCGGCCCTCGAGCGCCTGGCCGACGAGCGCGGCTGGCGCCTCGTCCCGTTCACGAAGTACTCGTGCACCTTCGTCGACCTGCGGATCTACTCCGCGTGGCTCAAGCGCGAGTACACCGAATGCGAAGCGTGGCGGACGAACGTGGTGAAGGCGCTGCGGGAACTCAAGCCCGACCTGGTCGTGGTGACATCCCACCGCTGGTTCCCCACGATCGTCGCGGGCGACGACAACGCGACGCGCCAGGGCGAGGCGATGGCCCGCCTCCTCGACCAGCTGCCCGGACGGATCGTCCTGCTCGCCGACACGCCGCTCTCGCGGTACGACGTCCCGGCCTGCCTGTCCCGCAACCTCGACGACACCCGCCGCTGCGCGACGGATCGTGCCTACGCCTTCGGATCGAAGCCCGGGGCCAGGGAGCGCGTTGCGGCGCACCTCACCGGGGCTGCGCTCGTGGATCTCTCCGACGTCATCTGCCCGTCCAAGGGCAAGTGCCCCGCCGTGGTGGGACGGGATGATCGTCTACCGCGACGACCACCACCTGACGGCGACGTTCGCGGCATCGCTGGCGCCGATCCTGGCCGAACGCCTGCCGGCGTTCGGCCCGGGTGTGCCGTGACGGGACGTCAGCCCTTCGCGGCGAGCACCTCGAGCGCGTCGCCAAGGCGCCGCCAGAGGGCGCCCGAAAACGGGGTGGTCAAGTGGTGCTCGTCGCGCAGCACCATGAAGTTGCCGATCACGGCGGGGC
>CAVUAG010000007.1:0-162561 GCA_963739365.1 uncultured Chloroflexia bacterium
TGACCGCCTTGATCTCGTACTCGGTAGGATCGGGTGCCAGCCGAGGACCGGCTGGAGCGCGTCGTCGACCGCGCGGAACAGGGCGTTGACCGGCCCGTTGCCGGTCGCCTCGCGGCCCGCTCCTCGCCCGATCGAGAGTGACGACGTGCCGGTCGCCTTGCCGCCACGCGACGACGTCACGCTCCAGCCGACGAGCCGACCGACGCCGGGACGTCGTCCGACGCGCTGCTCGACGAGGGCGAGGAGGTCGGCGTCGGTGACCTCCTTCTTGGCGTCGGCGAGGGCGATCGCCTGGCGGTAGACTCGTCGAGCGCCTCGCCCTCGAGCTCGTGGCCGAGCTCGCGGAGCTTGCCCTGCAGCCCGCGCCGCCCGGACAGCTTGCCGATCGTCAGCTGGCTGCCGGTCAGCCCGACCGACTGCGGGGTCATGATCTCGTAGGTCAGCGGGTTCTTGATCACGCCGTCCTGGTGGATCCCGCGACTCGTGGGCGAAGGCGTTGCCGCCGACGATCGCCTTGTTCGGCTGGATGGCGAAGCCGGTCAGGTAGCTGACGAGCCGGCTGGCCGCGGTGATCTGCTCGGTTGCGACCCGGCCGGCAGGTCGGGGAACTGGCGTCGGTCGCGTGCGGAGGGCCATCACGACCTCCTCGAGCGAGGCGTTGCCGGCGCGCTCGCCGAGGCCGTTGATCGTGACCTCGACCTGGCGGGCGCCGGCCTGGACGGCGGCCAGCGTGTTGGCGGTCGCGAGCCCGAGGTCGTTGTGGCAGTGGACGCTGACCGTGGCCTGGCCGCCGACCAGGTCCACGACCCGCTCCACGAGCGAGCCGAACTCGGACGGGATCGCGTAGCCGACGGTGTCCGGGATGTTGACCGTGGACGCGCCGGCCTCGACGACCGCCTCGTAGACCTGGAGCAGGAAGTCGGGGTCCGTGCGCGAGGCGTCCTCGGCCGAGAACTCGATCTCGGCGTCGCGACCGAGCTGTCTCGCGGCCGTAGCGGACCCAGCGGACCGCCTCGGCGAGGGCCTTCTCGCGCGCGATCCGGAGCTTGTGCTTGAGGTGGATGTCGCTCGTCGCGATGAAGACGTGGAGGTGCGGCCGCTCGGCGACCTTGATCGCCTCGATCGCGCGCTGCGGGATCGCCGTCGCGGCAGCGGGCGAGCGCCGCGACGGCGATCCCGCCCTTGGTCTCCTGCGCGATCCGCCGGACCGCCTCGAAGTCGCCCGGCGAGGCGGCCGGGAAGCCGGCCTCGATGACGTCGACCTTGAGCCGGGCGAGCTGGCGGGCGACCTCCAGCTTCTCGGCGGCGGTCAGGCCGGCGCCGGGCGCCTGCTCGCCGTCGCGCAGGGTCGTGTCGAAGATCCGGACGGTGCCCGCCGGGACGAACGGCGCCGGCGGGTACGGGTACCGACGGCATCTCAGTTGGCGCTTTCCGCGCCGGGTCCGCCGGCGCCGGCCTGGGCCTGGCCGGCCCGCACGTCGACCGGGTTGAGGAACGGCATCTCCGCGCGCAGGCCGGCGCCGACCTGCTCGATCTGGTGGTCGCGATCGTGCGCGCGCAGGCGCTCGAACTCGGCGCGGCCGGACTCGTTCTCGGCGATCCAGCGGGCGGCGAACGTGCCGTCCTGGATCTCCGTCGAGGACGGCCCGCATCGTGGTCTCGGACGCGCTCGTCGATGATCCGCGGCCCGGAGACGTAGTCGCCGTACTCGGCCGTGTCGCTGACGCTGAAGCGCATGAAGTTGAGGCCGCCGCGGTACATCAGGTCGACGATGAGCTTGAGCTCGTGCATCGTCTCGAAGTAGGCGAGCTCGGGCTGGTAGCCGGCCTCGACGAGCGTCTCGAAGGCCATCTTGACGAGGGCCGCGGTCGCCGCCGCACAGGACGCACTGCTCGCCGAACAGGTCGGTCTCGGTCTCCTCGGCGAAGGTGGTCTCGAGGACGCCCGGCGCGCGTGTTGCCGAGCCCGCGGGCGTAGGCCAGGACGCGGGCGCGGGCGGTCCCGGTGGCGTCCTGGTGGACGGCGAACAGCGCCGGCACGCCGCCGCCGCTCTCGTAGACGGAGCGGACGAGGTGGCCCGGGCCCTTGGGGGCGACCATCCCGACGTCGACGACCTCCGGCGGGGCGATCCGCCCGAACCGGATGTTGAAGCCGTGGGCGAACATGAGCAGCGTGCCCGGCTTGCAGGTTCGGGGCGATCTCGGCGTCGTAGACCGCCTTCTGCGCGGTGTCCGGGACCGCGATCATGACGACGTCGGCGGCCGTCACGGCTCGGCGACGTGTCGAGCACCCGGAGCCCGGCCTCCTCGGCGAGCGCGCGGCTCTTCGAGCCGGCGGCGAGGCCGACGATGACGTCGACGCCGGACTCGCGCAGGTTCAGCGCGTGGGCGTGGCCCTGGCTGCCGTAGCCGATGATCGCGACGGTCTGGCCGGCGAGCGCCGCCGGGTCCGCGTCGTCGTCGTAGTACATCCTCGCCGTCATCGCTTGATTGCCTCCTCGATGGACTGCGCGCCCCGCGCCATGACGACCGCCCCGGTGCGGACCAGCTCCTTGATCCCGTAGCCGCGGAGGAGCGGCGACGAACGCGTCGACCTCGGACTCGGTGCCCGTCGCCTCGACGATGACGGCCTCGGCCGCCAGGTCCACGATCCGGGCCTTGGACAGCTCGACGATGGAGATCAGCTCCGCCCGGTTGCGGTCGGTCGCCCGGACCTTGACCAGGGCGAGCTCGTGCTGGACGGTCGGCTCGGCGGTGACGTCCTGGACCTTGAGCACGTCGATCAGCCGGTAGAGCTGCTTGGCGGCCTGCTCGACAGCGACGTCGTCGCCGTGGAGGGTGATCGTCATCCGGCTGATCGTGCGGTCGTCAGGTGGCTGACGGCCAGCGACTCGATGTTGAAGTTGCGCGCCCGCATCAGGCTGGCGACGCGGTTCAGGACGCCGGGCCGGTTGATGACGATCGCCGACGAGGACGTGGCGGCGCTGCTCGCCGCTCCCCGGCAGGGTGCGCGGCGGGGGTGCGCTGTGGGCGGGCACCCGGGCGGATCCGTCGGGGCTCATTCGTCGGCCCCTCCCCACTTCTCGATGAGGTCGGACAGGCCCTTGCCGGCCGGCATCATCGGGAAGACGTTCTGCTCCTCGGCGATCTCGAACCAGACGAGCGCCGGGCCGTCGACGGCCTGGGCGGCCTCGATGGCGGCCGCACCTCCTCGGGTGTCCGGACCTTCAAGGCCGGGATGCCGTAGGCGTCGGCGAGCTTCAGCGTAGTCCGGACCGAGCAGGTTGGCGGAGTGGTAGTTGCCGGCGTAGATGATCTCCTGCCACTGGCGGATCATCCCGAGCTTCTTGTTGTCGAGGAGCGCGATCTTGACCGGGATCTCGTCCTGGACGAGGGTCATCAGCTCCTGGATCGTCATCTGGAAGCCGCCGTCGCCGGTGATCGCCCAGGTCGCCTGTCGGGACGGCCGAGCGCGGCGCCCATCGCCGCCGGGACGGCGAAGCCCATCGTGCCCAGGCCGCCGGAGCTGACGTGGCTGTTCGGCTGGCGGAAGCCGGCGTAGCGCGCCAGCCACATCTGGTTCTGCCCGACGTCGGCCACGTAGGTCGCATCGTGATCCGTGAGCTCGCCGATCCGCTCGACCACGTAGTCGGCCGAGAGGAGCCCGTCGCGCCAGGCGCCCGAGCCGTGCCAGCTCGATCCCTCGGAGTCCAGCCGCCACTCGGCGAGCTGGGCGAGGTAGCTGTCCCGCTCCGCCCCAGCTCCCGGCTGCACCAGCGGGAGCAGGGCCCCCAGGACGCGCTTCGCATCGCCCACGATCGGGATCTCCACGGCCACGTTCTTGCCGATCTCGGCGGGGTCGATGTCGACGTGGATGATCCGCGCGTACGGCGCGTAGGTGCGGACGTTGCCGGTCACCCGGTCGTCGAAGCGCATGCCGATGGCGATGAGGAGGTCGGCGGTCTGGATCGCGCGGTTGACGTGCTTCCAGCCGTGCATCCCCATGTAGCCGTAGGCCAGCGGGATGGGTCTCGTCCATGGCACCGATCCCGAGGAGCGTCCACGCGACGGGGATCTGGGTCTTCTCGGCGAAGGATCCGGAGCTCGTCCCGGCGCGTCGGCGATGAGGATCCCGTGGCCGGCCAGGATGATCGGGCCGGCGCGACTGCGCGATCTCCTCGGCGGTGAGCTTGAGCTGCCGGGGATGGCCGTCGAGGTTCGGGCGGAAGCCCGGCAGCCCGGCGACGACCTCCTCGTCGGTCGGGTGCGGGCGCGTCGGTCTCCTGCTGGAGGGCGTCCTTGGTGATGTCGATGTGCACGGGGCCGGGCCGGCCTGTCCGGGCGATGTGGAACGCCTCGGCGAGGACGCGGGGGAGGTCGTCGGCGTCGCGCACGAGGTAGTTGTGCTTGGTCATCGGCAGGGTGATGCCGGTGATGTCGATCTCCTGGAACGCGTCCTTGCCGATGAGCGCGGCGGTCACGTTGCCGGTGATGGCCACCATCGGGATGGAGTCGAGCTGGGCGTTGGCGATCCCGGTGACGAGGTTCGTGGCGGCCGGGCCCGAGGTGCCCAGGCACACGCCCACCTTGCCGGTGGCACGGGCGTACCCGTCCGCGGCGTGGGCGCCGCCCTGCTCGTGGCGGACGAGCACGTGACGGAGCTCCGGGTGGTCGCCCAGGACGTCGTAGAGCGGCAGGATGACGCCGCCGGGGTAGCTGAAGAGGACGTCGACGCCCTGGCGCAGGATCGCCTCCACGACGACGTCGGCGCCGATCCGGGCGCGCTTGCCGCGCCGCTCGGCCGCGTCGAGGCGGACCTGGTTGCCCTCGTGGAGCATCTCGAGGCGGGCCTTCTCCACTGCTTCGGCGGCTGCCGAACCGGCGCCCGGCACGTGGCTGCGGCGCGTGCCGCCGGCCGCCGCGGGTGGCCTCGCGGACGCGCCCTTGGCCGCAGCCGCATCCGCGGCCGCAGCCGCATTCGGCGCGCGCCGTGGTCGCGCTCGCGGGACCCGCCGCCCCTTCGCCCTTCGTCATCGCCATCGTCGCTCCTGACCTCCCTGGACCGCTCGCCGGGACCTCGTCGGGCACCCGGCGAACCCGCCGCTCATGCAAAGACCCCCGCCGGTCTCCCGGCGAGGGTCTGTTGGTTCCGTTCGTTCGTTGCGCCTAGCGCTCCGTCCGAGGTCCTCCAGACTCCCGCCGGGAGCCGCCGATAAGGCCGAGAAGGCCAAGAAGGGCAAGGAGAATGGACCGGACGGATACGGGAGCGGCATCAGGGCCGAGCTCGTCGAGCGGCACGTTCACGCGGCGGCCATCGCGCGTCACGACGACGGCGACGGGGCGGCGGTCCTGACCGTTGAACAAGCCCATGGTGCCGGGCAGCTCCTGCGCGGCTCACCGCGATCGCGACGAGTGGGCGGAGTGTAGCAGGGATCGAGGTTTCGTCAACGGCGCGAGAGCCACCGCATCAGCTCCGTCGAAGCCGCGAGGGTCGCCACCGCAACTCCCCGAACGCTGCGGCCGACGCGCGAACTTCCTGCTCCATGCGTACGACAGTTGAACCGCGGCGGCGCCGCGGCGATACCTTCTGGTGATGAACAACCTCGCGGCAGCCGCGGCCGCGCCGCCGCGGCCGAACCGGCGCAGCTCCGGTCCGAGCCGTTCGTTGCCGGTGCCCTGGCGATCGTGCTCGCCGCCGGATCGACCGGCTGCGGCGAGCCGGCACCGCCCACGCCGCGCTCGCCCAGTCGCCGCCACGGTCGCGGCGGCGATCACGGAGGAGGGCCTGCGAGGCCGGCTCGAGGCACTCGCGGCAGCAACCGGGGACTCGGCGCCATACCGGGCGGTCGGCAGCGCCGGCTACGACCGCGCTGCCACCATGGTCGAGGTCGCGCTCCGCGAAGCGGGCTGGACGGTCACGGCGGACGCCTACGACGGGCTCGCGTTCGAGGACGAGGGGGCCTCGTGGCTCGAGGTGGGGGGCGGACGTTCCGAGCGGACGACCTCCTGCCCCTGGTCTTCGCGCCGACCGGCGAGGTCGAGGGGCCGGTCGTGGCGATCGACTGGAACCCCGCGGCCACGGCCGCGGACGGGAAGGGCTGCGCCGTCACGCACTACGGCGACCTCCCGGCGAACGCGATCGTCGTGGTTCGCTCCGGCGACTGCCTGCGTCGCGACCAGGTCATCGCAGCCCAACAGGCCGGAGCTGCCGCCTTCGTGGCCGTCTACCCCTGGGCCCCGCCCGGCGCCGTGTACCGTGCCACCCTCATCGAGCCGCGCTTCCTCACGATCCCCGCGGTCGGAGTATCTCCCGAAGTCGCCGAGATGTTGGTGACCGCGGCCGGGGCCGGCGAGACCGCCCTCCTCGTGACCCGGGCGCGCACCCGGCAGAGCCCCACGCGTTCGATCATCGCCGAGCTGCCCGGAACCGAGCCGGGCGCGGTGATCATGCTGGGAGCACATCTCGACTCGGTCCTCGAGGGGCCCGGCATCAACGACGACGGCTCGGGAGTCGCGGCACTCCTCGAGATCGCGGCGAGCCTTGCGGGGACGCGCCCCCGGGCGACGATCCGCCTGGCCGTCTGGAGCGGCGAGGAGCTCGGCCTCCACGGCTCATATCGCTACGCGACGGCGCTGTCGGAAGACCACGCACGGGCCATCCTCGTGTACGCCAACGTCGACATGATCGCCTCGCCGAACGGGTTCGCGGGCGTCTACGACGAGCCCGGCGCGCCCGTCAGGCTCGGCCGCCGCGCGGGACCTGCTGGCCTCCGCGGTCGAACGGGCGGGCGGCACGCCGGTCCGCATCGACATCGGGGGCTCCTCCGACCACCGGGCGTTCGCCGAGATGGGCGTGGCCACGGCCGGCGTCTTCTCGGGCGCCGGCGAACCGGTCTCGGCCGAGCAGGCCGTCACGTCGGGAGCGCAGGCTCCGGGCTCCGGCGCCGTGGCAGGCCAACCGGCCGACGCCTGCTACCACCGATCCTGCGATGATCTCGCGAACGTGAACCTGCGCCTCGCCCGGGTGCTCGCGGCGGGCCTGGCCGACTTCACCGTCCGGGTGGCCAACAACCCGGAGCTGCTGCGCCACTGAGGCTGACGGGCCCCGCGTTCGCGAGAAGGGGGATCTCGATGACCGATCCGCGCACCATCATGGGACCGAACGACGAGGTCATCGCCTGGATCCGCCGCGCGTACGACGTGAACTGACGGCCGAGCGCGCGCGGCCGGGTCGCCGGGCTCCCTCTGCTACGCTTCGGCCTCCGACCGACCGCACCGATCCGGAGCCGCACGACCGTGTCTGATCCCCGCCCGCGCACGCTCGTCGAGAAGATCTGGGACGACCACGTCGTCGCCCAGGACGAGGGCGCCCCCGCCGTCCTCGCCATCGACCTCCACCTCGTCCACGAGGTCACGAGCCCGCAGGCGTTCACGGGCCTGCGCGCCCGCGGGCTCCGCGTCCGCCGTCCCGAGCGCACGGTCGCCACCGCCGACCACTCCACGCCGACCGCCCCGCGCGGCCTCCCGATCATCGACCCGATGGCGGCCGCCCAGGTGAAGCAGCTCGAGGCCAACTGCGCCGAGTTCGGGATCCCGATCCACGCCTACGGCAGCGACACCCAGGGGATCGTCCACGTCATCGGCCCGGAGCTCGGCCTGACCCAGCCGGGCATGACGATCGTCTGCGGCGACAGCCACACCGCGACCCACGGCGCGTTCGGGGCGCTGGCCTTCGGGATCGGGACGAGCGAGGTCGAGATGGTTCTCGCGACCCAGACCCTCCTCCAGCGCCAGCCGAGGACCTACGAGGTCCGGGTCGACGGGCGCCTGCGCTCCGGCGTCGGGGCCAAGGACGTCATCCTCGCCCTGATCGCCCGGATCGGGATCGGCGGCGGCACCGGCCACGTCTTCGAGTACCGCGGCGAGGCGATCCGGGCGCTCTCGATGGAGCAGCGGATGACGATCTGCAACATGAGCATCGAGGGCGGCGCGCGCGCCGGCCTCGTCGCACCCGACGACACGACCTTCGAGTACGTCCACGGCCGTCGCCATGCCCCGCAGGGCGCAGCGTGGGACGCGGCGGTCGCCGGGTGGCGGACGCTCCCCACCGACGACGGCGCGGCGTTCGACACCTCGATCACGCTCGACGCGAACACCCTCGAGCCGATGATCACCTGGGGCACGAACCCGGGCATGGGCATCCCCGTGAGCGGGCGCGTGCCGCGGCCCGAGGACGCCGCCGACCCGTCGGCCCGCCGCGCGCTGGAGCGGGCGCTCGAGTACATGGGCCTGCAGGCCGGCCAGCCGATCGCCGGCCAGCCGGTCGAGGTCGTCTTCATCGGCAGCTGCACCAACTCCCGGATCAGCGACCTCCGCCAGGCGGCCGCGGCCCTCGAGGGCCGCCACGCGGCCGAGGGCGTGCGCCTCATGGTCGTGCCGGGCAGCCAGCAGGTGAAGGCCCAGGCCGAGCGCGAGGGGCTCCACGAGGTCTTCCGCGCGGCCGGTGCCGAGTGGCGCGAGTCCGGCTGCTCGATGTGCATCGCCATGAACGGCGACCAGCTCTCGCCCGGCCAGTACGCCGTCAGCACGAGCAACCGCAACTTCGAGGGCCGCCAGGGGCGGGGCGGTCGGACGCTCCTCGCGTCGCCGCTGACCGCTGCGGCCAGCGCGATCGCCGGCGTCGTCACCGATCCCCGGACGCTCCCCGGGATCGAGCAGCCGGCCATGGTCGGCCGGGGGTACTGAGCCATGGCCGAGCCCTTCCGCCAGTTCACGAGCAAGGTCGTGCCGCTGCCCGCCGAGAACGTGGACACCGACCAGGTGGTCCCGGCGCGCTATCTCAAGATCACCGACAAGTCCGACCTCGCCGACGCCCTCTTCCGCGACTGGCGCTTCAACGACGATGGGACCTTGAAGGACCCGCCGTTCGTCCTCGACCGGCCCGAGATGGCCGGCCGGAACATCCTCCTCGTTGGCGACAACTTCGGGACCGGCTCGTCGCGCGAGCACGCGCCCTGGGCGCTCACCGCGTGGGGGATTCGAGCGGTCTTCTCGACGAGCTTCGCCGACATCTTCCGCAACAACGCCCTGAAGAACGGCGTGCTGCCGATCGTCGTGGACCCGGCCACGCACGCGCGCCTCTTCGACCTCGTCGGCGCAGATCCGGACGCGCGCCTGACCGTGGACCTCGCCGAGCAGGGCGTCCTCCTCCCGGACGGGAGCACGCTCGACTTCGAGATCGACCCCTTCGCGAAGCGGATGCTCCTCGCCGGCACCGACGAGATCGGCTACGTCGCGGCGAAGCTGCCCGAGATCGAAGCGTGGGAGGCCGCCCGGACACCCCGCGTCGATACGCGCCTCGGGACGGCCCTCGCGGACGGCTGACGGCGGCGGACTCAGGCCCGCCGGTACTCCCCGGCGTCGCGGGTCATGAGCCGGAATTCCACCAGGTATCGCCGCAGGGCGGCGACATCCGGGTGGAAGAGCGCGAGACGGTGGTGGACTTCCTTCTCGGGATAGACGCGATCCTCCGGGAAGCAGAGGTCCCGCAGGTGACGGAGCACCAGACCTTCTTCCTCTCCCGGGCGGGGATCGAGACCAGCCTGCCCTCGCGCAAGAAGGCCCGGATCACCTTCGCGTCGGCGGCGTCCGGCTCACCGGGCGTCACAGCAGCCCGGGGCGCTCGAACGGCTTCTCGAGGAGGTGCTCGTCGAGGTAGGCCAGGACCGTGGCGTACCAGAGGCGCGCATTCTGCGGCTTGAGAATCCAGTGGTTCTCGTCGGGGAAGTACAGGAACTTCGCCGGGACGCCATGGCGGCGCAGGTCTGTCCAGAGGCGGAGGGCCTCGCTGACCGGAACCCGGAAGTCCTGCTCCCCGTGGATGACGAGCATCGGCGTCCGGATGTTCGCGAGGAGCTCGAACGGCGACTGGCGCGTGTACCGCTCGGGCTCTTCGTACGGGTTCCCCATCTCCCGCTCCCAGAAGATGCCAGTGTCGGTCGTGCCGTGGAACCCGCGCAGCTCCCAGAGGCTGGCGTGGGTGATGATGGCCCGGTAGCGGCCGGTGTGGCCGGCCACCCAGTTGGCCATGTAGCCGCCGTATGACCCGCCCATGAGCGCCGTCCGCGACGCGTCCAGGTCCGCCCGCCCGGCGAGCGCCCCGTCCACGGCCGCCGTGACATCCTCGTACGGCGCGCCGCCCCAGTCGTTCCAGCCGCGGTCCACCATGCGCTGGCCGTACCCGGTGGAGAGCGCCGGGTCCGGCATGAGCACCGCGTAGCCGCGGGCCGCGAGGAGGTGCGGGTTCCAGCGCCAGTGCCAGCCGTTCCACGAGCCGAGCGGGCCGCCGTGAACCCAGACGACGAGCGGCGCGGGGTGCTCCGCCGACGCAGCCGCCGGCCGCACGAGCCAGCTCCCGATCTCGGTGCCATCGCTCGCCCGGGCCGTCAGCCGCTCGACGACGCCCGGCGCAACGATCCCCCGCTCGTCGATGCCGTTCTCCAGCACCTCCGGCACCTGGTCTGCTATCCGTGCGTCCAGGCGAACAATCCGTGGCGGCGCACCGACCGTGGCGCAGAGCCCGTAGACGGTCGAGCCGTCCGGGCTCGGGCAGAGGTCGCCGAGGGCGCCCTCGGCCGTGAGCCGGGTGACCCGGCCGTCGGCGAGGTCCACGCGGAAGGCCGGGTGGTGGCCGGCGTCGTCGGCGGTGAAGTAGAGGGCCGAGCCGTCGGGCGCCCAGGTGGGGCCTTCGGGCCAGCGGTCGAGCTCGGCGGCGAGCGTCCGCTGCCCGCCGGTCGCGACGTCGACGAGGACCAGGCTGACCCGGTTCGCCTCGTCGGGGCTGCCGAACGTCGTGCGGACGGCCGCCACCGATCGCCCGTCGGGCGACACCGCAGGCGCGTCGTACCAGGCGTCGCCCGGCGTGAGGACCCGGACCTCGCCGGTCGCGAGGTCGAAGACGACGAGGTCCTCGAGAATGTCGGGGAGTGTCGAGAGGTCGTGGCGGGCCGCGACGAGGAACGATCCCGTCGGGCGCCAGGCCCATGCCCGTGTCCTCGAAGGTGAGGGTCTCGACGTCGGGCTGGAGGTCGCGCGGGGCCGGCAACGGCGCCTCGGGATCGGCCGGAACGGCCGCTGCCAGAAGGTGCCGGCGGCGGGGCGCGAGCCAGTGATCCCAGTGGCGGATCGGGTAGTCGTCCTCGAAGAGCAGCGCGCTCACGCCGGCGTCCTTGCGAGCCTTGCCCCGCTCGGCGTCGGCGGCCAGCTCGGCGGAGCCCGGGAACAGCCCCGCTCCGAAGGCCACCACGGGCGCGTTCCTGGCGGTCGCGATCCCGTCCACGCCGCCGTCCGGCGCGACGAGGAGGCGCGCCTCGCCGCCGTCGGGCGGCAGCAGCCAGAGCGCGTGGAGCTTCGCGTCCGGGTCCGGTTTCGCGTCTGGATCGGGCCGGCTCGAGGTGAAGAGCAGCGAGCCGTCGGGAAGGAACTCGGCCCCGCCCGCCTCGCCGGCCGCCGAGCGGGTGATGCGACGGGGTGCCGCCACGCCCGCCGGGTCCACCTGCCAGAGCGCCGAGCGCATCCGCTTGCCTTCCGGATCGGGCCCGCCGACGGCGACGACGAGGCGCCGGCCGTCCGGCGAGAGACGGAGGCTGGAGAGGCGCGGCAGGTCGAGGAAGCGCTCGAAATCGAACGCGAAGTCGGTTGCGGTCATCGGTGGCTCGGACCTCGTCTGGCGCGCGGGGTGGCCGGCCCGAACAGGGCCGGTTTGTCGATGGTCAGGCGCGTGCCGCGCGCGCGTCGCGGACCCAGCCGAGGAAGCGCCGCGTGCGGACGGCGATCTCGGTCCGGTCACCGGAGGCGACCAGCTCGGCCGGGTAGAGGTGACTGGCCACCCCGAGGGCGGCAGCGCCCGCGTCGATCCAGGCCCGCGTCGCCTCTTCGGTGGCCACGACGTTCGTCGGCATGACCCGGGACCCCGGGCTGGGGGCCAGGAAGTTGCGCACGAAGGCGGGGCCGTCGTACGCGGCGGCCGGGAAGAGCTTGACGATCTCGCAGCCGAGCTCCTCGGCCGCGGCGATCTCCGTTGCCGTGCCGCAGCCAGGCATGTACACGACCCGCCGCCGGTTGCAGAGCCGGGCGACCTCCTCGCTGTAGGACTGGCCCACGATGAAGCGGGCCCCGGCGGCGATGAACAGGGCCGCGGTGGGGGCGTCGATGATCGTGCCGGACCCCAGGATCACATCGGGCAACTCCGCGACCACCCGGCGCGAGAGTCTCACGAACGTCTCGTGGGCGAAGTCGCCGCGGTTCGTGAACTCGACGACGGTGGCGCCGCCCTCGGCGCACCCAGCCACCATCTCGAACGCCGCGTCGGCATTCGGGGTGTTGAAGATGTGGACCGCGCCGCTGTCGAGAATCGCGCGGAGGACCGTGAGGCGATCAGGGGCAGGCATCGGCGGGCGACTCCTCGGCGGTTGATTGGAGCATCGGTGGCGGCGACCCCGGCCATGGTGCCGGATTCCGGGCCGTCGCGCACAATCCCCGCGATGGACCTCCTCCCGATCAACACGATCGACCTGATCGTGCTCGTGCTGGCGATCATGGGGGCGCTGATCGGCCTCCGGTCGGGCGCGATCCCCCAGGTCCTCGGACTGGCCGCCGTCGGCGTCGCCGTGGTCGTGATCGTCGCCTTCGCGCCACAGCTCGTCAGCGCCCTGGCCGGGCTCGAGCAGCCGGCTCGCGCCCTCGTGGCGATCGGGGGCGCCTTCCTGGTGGTTGCCATGGCCCAGGCCATCGGCTCGAGCGTCGGGGCCGTCATGCGGAAGGAGCTGGTGGGGGGCGTCGCGGGCGGGATCGACAGTGCCCTCGGGGCGATGCTCGGGGCGGCCCAGGTGCTCCTCGTCACGTGGCTGGTGGGCGGGCTTCTCGCGACGAGCTCCGTCCCGGTCGTCGCGGGCATCGCCGGCCGATCCGTCGCCGTCCGATGGCTCCTCGAGCTGCTCCCGCCCCCCGGTGAGGTCATCGGCAGGGTCGGCTCGGTCCTGGACGAGAGTGGCCTGCCCCAGGTCTTCAGCGGCATCGAGCCGCTGCCGGCGCCGCCGGTGGAGCTCCCGGCCGTCGTCGAGGCCGGCGGCATCGCCGCCCGCGCCCTCGCGAGCACCGTGCGGGTGGAGGCACAGGGCTGCGGCGCCTCCTTCACCGGGGCGGCGTTCTCGGTCTCCGCGGGCTTCTTCGTCACGAACGCCCACGTCGTTGCCGGAGCCGAGCGGGTCACGCTCCGCGGCGAGGCCGGGTCCGGGCGCGGCACGGTCGTCCTCTTCGATCCGGACCTGGACGTCGCCGTCGTGCACGTGGCCGACCTGCGCCTGCCGGCCCTGGTCCTCGCGTCGGAGGCGCCCGAGCGGGGCTCGATTGGCGCTGCCCTGGGCTACCCGAACGGGGCCGGCCTCACCACGCTGCCGGCCGCGGTGACGGCCCTCGTCCGGGCGCGCGGTCGTGACATCTACGGCGACGCGCCGGTCATCCGCGACGTGCTGGAGCTGCGGGCGGCAATCGAGCCGGGGGCCAGCGGCGGCCCGCTGGTGCTGCCGAACGGGACGGTGGGTGGCGTCGTCTTCGCCGAGTCCCGGACCGACGAGGCGGTGGGCTATGCGCTGGACCCGGCGGCCGTTGCGCTGGCGATCGGGCCGGGCATCGGAGAGACTGCCGCGGTCGATACGGGTCCCTGCATCCGGTAGCCAGCCGTACACTTCGCCTCGCCCCGTTGCGCCCACCAACCGAGGACCTCCACGATGCCCGACCGCGCCCTCCCCTACGACCAGCCGAGCCACCCGGCGAAGCGCCACTCGGCGCGCCTGACCGACGGACCGGACCGCGCGCCGGCCCGGGCGATGCTCAAGGCGGTCGGCTTCACCGACGAGGATCTGGCCCGGCCGATCGTCGGCGTCGCCACGTCGTGGATCGAGACGATGCCCTGCAACTACAACCAGCGGCGTCTTGCCGAGTTCGTCAAGGAGGGGATCCGCGCGGCCGGCGGGACCCCGATGGAGTTCGGCACGATCTCCGTCAGCGACGGCGTCTCGATGGGCACAGAGGGGATGAAGGCGAGCCTCGTGTCGCGCGAGGTGGTGGCCGACTCGATCGAGACCGTCGTCCGCGGTCATCTCTTCGACGGCCTCGTCTGCCTCGTCGGGTGCGACAAGACGATCCCGGGCGCCGCGATGGCGCTCCTCCGCATGGATGTCCCGGGCCTCGTCCTCTACAACGGCACCATCTACCCGGGCGTCTACAAGGGCAGGAACGCCGACATCGTGACGGTCTTCGAGGCAGTGGGTGCCTACCGGGCCGGGAAGATGACGCTGGACGAGCTCTACGAGATCGAGAGCGTCTCGTGCCCGGGCGCCGGCGCCTGCGGCGGCCAGTACACGGCGAACACGATGAGCACGGTCATGGAGTTCATCGGGCTCTCGCCGGCCGGCCTCAACGGGATCCCGGCCGAGGATCCGGCCAAGGACGACGCGGCGCGCCGCTGCGGCGAGATCGTCATGGACCTGGTGACGCGCGACGTCCGGCCCTCGGCGATCGTGGACCGACGCTCCCTCGAGAACGGGATCGCCTCGGTGGCAGCCACGGGCGGCTCGACGAACGGCGTCCTCCACCTCCTGGCGCTCGCCCGCGAGGCCGGCATTCCCCTCGAGATCGACGACTTCAGCCGGATCGCCGACGCGACGCCGGTCGTTGCCGACATGAAGCCGGGCGGCCGCTTCTCGGCGTCCGAGATGTACGACGCGGGCGGGGTGAGCCTCGTCATGCGCGAGCTGCTCAAGCGCGGCCTGCTCCACGGCGACCGGCCGACGGTCGACGGCCGCACGATCGCCGAGATCGCCTCGGTCGCGGTCGAGACACCCGGCCAGCAGGTCGTCGTCCCGATCGAGGCACCCCTCAAGGCCGAGCGGCGGCCTGACGATCCTCCGCGGAACGCTGGCGCCGGAGGGCTGCGTCATCAAGCTCGCCGGTCACGAGCGACGGCACCACCGTGGGCCGGCCCGCGTCTTCGACTCCGAGAACGCCTGCTTCGAGGCCGTGAAGGCCGGGACGATCAACCGCGGCGACGTGATCGTCATCCGCTACGAGGGCCCGGTGGGCGGCCCCGGGATGCAGGAGATGCTGTCGGTCACGGCGGCGCTCGTCGGCGAGGGCCTCGGCGAGCACGTGGCGCTGCTGACCGACGGACGCTTCAGCGGCGGGACGCACGGCCTGATGATCGGGCACGTGGCGCCGGAGGCGGCGCTCGGCGGGCCGATCGCCTTCGTCGCCGACGGCGATGAGATCCAGGTCGACGTGGACCGCAAGGCGCTGGACCTGCACGTCGACGCGGCGACGCTGGCGGCCCGGCGCGCGGCCTGGACGCCGCCGGCTCCGCGCTACCCGGGCGGGGTCTTCGCCAAGTACGCGGCGCTCGTGTCGTCGGCGTCGGACGGCGCGATCACGACCGGGGCGCGGATGCGGGCCAGCCTCCCGAACGCGTGATGGCGGGCGAACGTCCAGGCTCCGCGCCCTACCGGGACTCCGCGCGGGGCCGGGTCGCCGTCCGCCGCAGCTCCCCGGCATCTCGGGCTGGTCGGCTTCCGAATCGCGGCCACCGCCTCGGCGGGGATCGACTGGCGGCGCCTCGACGAGACCTGGGCGCTGGCCGGCGAGCTCGACACGTTCGACGCGGGCTGGCTGAGCGACCACCTCTCCGACGCCGCGCGGGAGCAGGGCGGCCCGGCCGTGGAGGCGCTCACCGCGGCCGGCGCGCTGGTCCATCGCGTGCCCGGCAAGTGGATCGGGATTGCCGTCGCAGCCAACACGTTCCGGCACCCGTCGGTCCTGGCGAAGGCCTCCACGGTGCTCGACAACGCCACTGGCGGCCGGTTCATCCTCGGCATGGGCGCCGGCTGGCACGAGGGCGAGCACGAGGCCTTCGGCATCCCGTTGCCGCCGATGGCGGAGCGGTTCGATCGCTTCGAGAGCGGGGTCGCGACCGTGGCGGCCCTGCTGTCGGACGCGGCCCTGCGTCCGCCGGGCGTCACGCGAGACGACCCGTTCTACCCGCTGAGGAACGCCACGAACGAGCCGCCCCCGGTGCGACCGGGCGGCCCCCCGATCTGGCTCGGCGGCCAGCGCCGGCGGGGCATCGCCCTGGCCGTCCGCTACGGGAGCGGCTGGCCGATGCCGGGCAACCGGCCGGGCGACGTCGCCTACTTCGCCGAGAAGCGCGACGAGATCCGACGGGCGCTCTGCGCCGCCGGCCGCGACCCGGACGCGTTCACGTTCGCCGCCCAGCTGAGCTGCGGAACGACGGCGGCCGAGCGTCGCGAGGCGCGGGCCGTGGCTACGGCATTCGTCCGGGCCGGTGCAGGCCACGTGATCCTCGGCCTGCCCGCCACTGCCGCCCCGAGCGGGCTCGCCGACGTGGCCCGCGAGGTGGCGGAGCCCCTGGTCGGGGCCGCCAGGCGCGAAGGCGCATGATCCGGTGATGACCGACGCGAAGGCGCCCGGGGCGGCGCCGGACCCCACCGCGGACACGCCCGCTCCTGCGGAGGCTCCGCCGCCCGCGCCCGGCCGAACCGGCCGCCACCGGCCCAGCCGCCCCCGTGGGCCGACACGGACCGTCCGCGCGGCCTCGACGCCCCGTTCGCGCCGGGCGGCGAGGATGCGGCGTCGCCCGAGAGGAGCGCCGATGAGCGCCGCCTTACACGCCTGCTGGTGTTGACGGTCGTCCTGCTGGTCGGCGTCCCGACGCTCCTCACGCTGATTGCGTTCGTCGGCCAGCTGCTCGCCCTGCGGGGCGGCTGACAGCCAACCCGCTGTCGGGCGACCACACCCGCCCAGGCCGCCGCCGGCCGATCTCAGAGGACGCCGAGGCCCTGCAGGACGAGGATCGCGCCGAAGACGACGAAGGCGCCCGCGGCGAAGACCTTGATCGCGCGCTCCGGGAGGCGCGAGCCGAGCAGCGCGCCGACCCCGATCGCCAGCGCGTCGGCGGCGACCATCCCGGCGGTCGAGCCCAGCCAGACCCCGATCGGCTCGTTGTTGGTGGCGAGCGTGATCGTCGCGAGCATCGTCTTGTCGCCGAGCTCGGCGAGGAAGAACGCGGTTCCGATGGAGAGCATCGCCCAGCGCGTGGATCGGGCGGCCCGCGACTCGTCCTTCTCGCCGAGCTCGTCGCCCCGGAGCGTCCAGGCCGCGAAGGCGAAGAAGGCCAGGCCAGCGACGATGTTGATGACGTTCGTCGGGAGGGCGAGCGCGAACGCCGCGCCCAGCAGGACGGACATCGCGTGGACGATGAGCGTCGCGACGGTCACCGCGGCCAGCACCATCCAGGCCGGATAGCGGGCGGCGAAGGCGAGGGCCATGAGCTGGCTCTTGTCGCCCAGCTCGGCAAGCAGGACGATGCCGAAGCTCAACCAGAAGGCGTCCACAGGAGTCTCCGGCTGGGGGGCACCGGGCGGGGTACGACCTCGACCCGGCACCCGGGGATGGGTGCTGGTCGAAGGTCTCGTCCGCCCGCGAGGGCCCGGCGACCGGGCGCCGAGGCGCCAGCATGTCGATCAACCGGAGAGGGACTACTCCCCTTCGCGCGGAGTGTGGGGCCTGCGAGATCGCCGCGTCAAATCGGGGAGCGTGCTGGCCGGTAGCCAGGTCACCCTTGGCGTTGGGCGAGGCACCTTGCGCTGAACGCAACACCGCGCCATCCGGACCAGAACGTCGCAGGAAACGGCGTGTCGGACGCCAGGAATTTCCACGGCCGGGCCACCCGTGCACGATCCTGGCGTCGAGCGCAAGGAACCTGCCGGCGCGCCGGCGGGGAAGGCCGAGTGCTGCGTTCAACGCAAACGTGCCCGTCGAGGGCTGGGGGGCGCAGCCGCGTGCCCGTGGAGGGCTGGGGCGCAGCCCGCGGCCCGTCGGACGGCCGCCGCACCCGCGTGCACGCGGAGGGCCGGCGGCGCGACGCTACAGCGGGCGCTGCTTGATGAGGCGGCCACGCCGCGAGACCGCGCGGGTCGCCAGGGCCGCCACACCCATCGCCACGATCGCGCGCTCGGCCTGCGGGAGCGGCCGGACCACGGCGAGGAACTGGTCCGCGCGGGCCCGGTCGATGACGGCCACGAGCGCACGCCCGCGCTCGGTCAGCCAGACCGACCTCATCCGGCGATCATCGGGCTCCTCGCGCCGCTCGAGGAGCCGGCGCCGGACCAGGCCGTCCACGAGCCGCGAGGTGGCCGACGGGGAGCGATTGAGCGTGTCGGCGAGGTCGACGATGGTGGTGGTGCCGCCATCCGCGACTGCGTAGAGCGCAGCCAGCTGGGTGAAGCCGAGGCGGAGGTCTCCGAGCTGGGCGGCGAACCCGATGACGAGCTCTCTCCAGAGTGCCTTGCCGAACGCGACCCGTTCGGAGAGCTCCCGCGGGTTCTGGATCCGCGACCGTGCCGCGGCGACCGGGGCGAGCAGCACGTCATCGGCCATCGCCTCCAGGGAGGCGGTGGTGACCCGGGCGGGGTGCGGCCGCCCGGCCGGGGGGCGAGCAGGACGCGGACGGAGCTCGGGCGAAGGGGGGCGCGCGGCGCCGGGGGCCGGGGTGCGCGCACTGGTCTCGGTCACCGGATGAGGCTAGCCCATGGGCCGGAATCGTGCAACGTTGCACGCGTTCTGCGGATGGCAGCGTGCTCGCGCGGTACCCTGCACCCGACCGCGCTTCGGGCAAGCCAAGCGCCTCCGCTCGGAACGGCGTCGCAGGACGGGCCTGACGCCACTCCATACCCGGCTCACTCGCACGAGGTACCGCCAGCACGATGTCCAGCCTCGCCTTCGTCTTCCCCGGCCAGGGTTCGCAGGCCGTGGGCATGGGACGCGCGCTCGCCGCGATCTCGCCCGCCGCCGCCGCCGTCTTCGCCCAGGCTGACGAGGCGCTCGGCGAGCCCCTCTCGCGGCTCGCCTGGGAAGGCCCGGCCGAGGAGCTGGACCTCACGGCCAATGCCCAGCCCGCACTGCTTGCAGCCTCGATCGCCTTCCTCCGTGCGCTCGAGGAGGCGACGAGCCGCAGATGGCCGCGACCCCCTCGTCCCGGCGTTCGCCGCCGGCCATTCAATGGGCCAGTACTCCGCCCTCGTGGCCGCCGGCGTGGTCTCGCTCGCCGACGCGATCCGCCTCGTGCGCGAGCGCGGCCGCCTCATGCAGGCGTCCGGCGAGGGGCACCCGGGCGCGATGGCCGCGATCGTCGGCCTCCCCGACGAGCGCCTCGCCGACCTCGTTGCAGCCGGCGCGGACCAGGGTACGTTCGGCGTGGCAAACCGCAACTCGCCCGGCCAGGTCGTCGTCTCCGGCGCGCGGCCCGCCGTCGAGGCCGCCGCGGCCGCCGCGAAGGGGCTGGGCGCCAAGCGCGCCATCGTGCTGCCGGTCAGCGTCGCCGCCCACTCTCCGCTCATGGCCGACGCCGCCGTCGGCATGCGAGCCGCCCTCGCGCGCGTGGCATTTGCCGACCCCGTCGTCCCCCTCCTCGCCAACGCCGACGCGTCCCTCCTCACAACCGCCGATGCCTGCCGGGCCGAGCTGGTCGACCACCTGACCACCGGCGTCGACTGGATCGCCGCCGTCTCGGCCATGAGCGCCGCCGGCGTGACCCGATTCGTGGAGGTGGGGCCGGGCCGCGTCCTCTCGGGCCTGATCCGCCGGATCGCGCCGGACGCCGAGACGCTTCCCCTCGATGACCCCAACGCCCCGGGCGGCCTGGCCGACCCGGACGCCACGGCGCCGGCCTGACGGCCGCGCTCCGACCCACAACGACCGCAGACGACCGCAGACGACCCCCGCGACAGGAGTACCCAGCACCGTGCGCAAGCCCGACTTCACCCGCCGCATCGCCGTCACCGGCATGGGCCTCGTCAGCCCGATCGGAGACGAGGTCGAAACCGTCTGGAGCAACCTCGCCAGCGGTGTCTCCGGCCTCAAGAGGATCACCTACTGGGACCCCGAGCCGTACGACTGCAAGGTCGCGGGCGAGGTGCCCGACTTCGACCCGGCCGCCTGGATGAACTTCAAGGAGGTCCGCCGGACCGACCGCAACGTCGTCCTGGGCGTTGCGGCGTCGAAGAAGGCGCTCGCCCACTCCGGCCTCGAGGTGACCGACGCGAACCGCGACGACATCGGCGTCTACTTCGGCTCGGGCGGCGGCGGCTCGAAGCTCATGATGGATAACAAGGAGCTCTGGTTCGAGAAGGGCGCGCGGGCCGTCAGCCCCTTCTTCATCGCGAACATGCTCCCCGACACCGCCTCGGGCCAGATCGCGATCGAGACCGGGATCCGCGGGCCGAACATGTGCATCGTGACGGCCTGCTCCACCGGCACCCACAACATCGGCGAGGCGGCCGAGCTGATCCGGCGGGGCGACGTCGTGGCGGCCATCGCCGGGGCCACCGAGACGCCGCTCCACGAGCTGGTCCACATCGGCTTCTCCAACATGCGCGGCATGGGCACGCCCCGCGAGGGCGACGTCGAGCAATCCGTCTCGCGGCCGTTCGACATCTCGCGGAACGGCTTCGTCCTGGGCGAGGGTGCCGGCGCGGTCGTCCTCGAGGACCTGGAGTACGCGAGGGCACGCGGGGCGACCATCTATGCGGAGGTCGTCGGGTTCGGGTCGGCCGCCGACGCGTGGGACCTCATCCAGCCCGTGGAGAACGGCGATGGCGTCCGCCGGGCGCTGGCCCAGGCCCTCGAGCGCCACGATGTGCGGCCGGAGTGGATCGACATGATCAACCCCCACGGGACCTCGACGCCACTGGGCGATCTCCGCGAGGCGCAGGCGTTCTGGGCGGTCTTCGGCGACCGGACGCCCGAGATCAGCATCAGCGCGACCAAGTCGCTGACGGGCCATCTCATGGGCGCCGCCGGCGCGGTCGAGGCGATCTTCACGATCCTCGCCGTCCACCACCAGGCAGTCCCGGGTGTCCCGACCTTCCGCGATCCGGACCCGGAGATCAATCTCAACGTCCCGGTGGCGACGGTGCAGCGGGAGATCCGCTACGCCATCTCCGACAACGTCGGCCTCGGCGGTCACAATGGTGCAGTCGTGTTCAAGCGCTACGAGGGCGACTGATTCCGGGGGCGGCTGATCCGCCGGCCACTACAATCCGGCAGTCGGTGACGTAACCGCAGGGTCGGCGATGCCGACCATCGAGCCCCGAGGAGATGCCCGTGCCGCCCAGCCAGGATCCCGCCCGTCGCGCCGTGGTGACGGGCCTCGGCGCCGTCATGCCCAACGGGAACGACTTCGAGACCTACTGGGCGAGTCTCCAGGCGGGCGTGTCGGGCGTGGCCCCCATCGCCAGCTTCGACGCCTCCGGCTTCGAGGTTCGGATCGCCGCGGAGGTCAAGGGCTTCGACCCGGGCACCGGCATGGACCCCAAGATGGCCCGGCGGATGAGCCGCTTCATCCACTTCGCGATGGCTGCCGGCAAGGAGGCGATCGCCCATGCCGGCCTCGACTTGGCCGCCAAGACGCCCGAGCAGCGGGACCGGGTGGGCGTCGTCGTGAACACGGGCGGAGGCGGCATCGAGCAGATCATCGAGGGGACGCACACGGCCGACGCGCGCGGCCCGCGCTTCGTGAGCCCGTTTGCGATCCCGGCCCTCTCGGGCTCGATGGCTGCCTGCATGCTCTCGATGGAGTTCGGCCTGACCGGGCCGGTCATGGCCCAGACGGCCGCCTGCGCGACCTCCATCATCGCCTTCCACGACGCGCTCCGTCTGATCCAGTCGGGCGAGGTGGACGTGGTGCTGACGGGCGGCAGCGAGGCGCCGATCCTCCCGGTGGGCATCGCGGCGCTCGGCAACATGGGCGCCCTCTCGAAGCGCAACGACGACCCGACGCGGGCGAGCCGGCCGTTCGACCGCGATCGCGACGGGTTCGTCCTCGGCGAAGGCGGGGGCGTCGTGGTCGTGGAGTCGCTGGCCCACGCCCTCGCCCGGGGCGCGACCCCGATCGCCGAGATCCTCGGTGGAGCGCTGACCGCCGACGCCTTCCACATCTCCGCCCCGGAGCCGACGGGGCGCGGTGCGACCCGGGCCATGACCATGGCCCGCGAGCACGCCGGCATCACGGCCGACGAGGTGGACTGGGTCGTGGCCCATGGGACGTCCACGCCGCTCAACGATGTCACCGAGACGCGGGCGATCAAGGCATCGTTCGGCGCGGCGGCATCGCGGCTGGCCGTCAGCTCGCCGAAGTCGATGATCGGGCACCTCGTGGGCGCCGCCGGCATCGCGTCCGTGCTTGCGGCGATCGGCGGGATCCGCGACCAGGTGCTATCGCCGACGGCCAACCACGAGAACCCGGATCTGCCGGAGTGCGACCTCGACTACGTGCCCCTGGTGGCGCGCAGGGCGAAGGTCGAGACTGCCATGGTCAACGGCTTCGGCTTCGGCGGTCAGAACGCGGTCGCGATCTTCCGGCGCTACACGGGGTAGCCCGACGCGGCGGCGGGCGTACCATCGGCGTCATGAGCCGGATCCGCCCCCCGGCATGGCTCCAGCGTGGCCTCGAAGCCGGCATCTTCGCCGCGCTGCTCTCCCTGGTCACCGTGCTCGCACTGGAGTGGGAGCAGGCGGGACCCGGGCCCGTGATCCTGCCGGACGGCATCGGTGCGGGCCTCGCTCTCGCCCTGCCGGTCTTCTCCCTTGGCGTGCTCTGCGATTGCCTATCCCGTCGCCCTGGCGGCCACGAAGGGCGACGCCATCCTGGGCGCGATCGTGGCCTGGATCGTGGGCGCCGATCTCCTGGCCATCGTGACGGTCGCCATGGGGCAGCAGCTCCTTCTGGTCGGGGCGGGAATCACGGTGCCGCTCGGCGTCGTGGCCGGCGTCTTCGCCGCGCCGGCCGCACTCGGCGGGCTGCTGGCGGCGGAGCTCTTCACCCCGCTCGGCTTCGGGCGGCGCGCGGGGCGGGTCGCCGCGATCGCCGCCGTCGCGATCGCCACGCCGATCCTGCTCTTCGTCGTCCCGGCCGTGGCCTGACCGGGAGCGACGCCCGGGTGGTGCGATACTCCGCGAGCAATCCGGACCGCGGGTCGCAGGAGGCCTCGTGATCGAACTGCTCCCGGCCGGCAGCACCTTCGCCGGCTACCAGGTCGATGCCGTCCTCGCCAGGGGCGGGATGGGCGTCGTCTACCTGGCCACCGAGCTGCGGCCCCGCCGGCGAATCGCCCTCAAGCTGATCGCCCCGGCTCTCGCAGTGGACCCGGCCTACCGGGAGCGCTTCCTGCGCGAGGTTGACACCCTCGCCGCCCTCGAGCACCCCAACGTCGTCCCGATGCATGCCGCCGGGGAGTGGGAGGGCCAGCTCTACCTGGCGATGCGGTTCCTCGACGGCCCGGACCTCGCCGAGGTCGTCCGGACCCGCGGCCCCCTGCCGTCCGCGGAGGTCATCGCCCTCCTCGCCCCGATCGCCGATGCGCTCGATGTCGCCCACGGCCGCGGCATCGTCCACCGCGATGTCACGCCCTCGAACATCCGCCTCGACGCCCGCGGCATCCCCTACCTGACCGACTTCGGCCTCACGAAGCGGGCCGCGACCTCGGGCCCGACCGCGCTGACGCTGGGGCCGATGGGGACGCCGGCCTACATGGCGCCCGAACAGTTCGCGCACGACGCCGCGGCACCGGCGCCGGATCCCGCGCTGGCGCCGCGGGCCGACGTCTACGCCCTCGGATGCGTGCTCGTCACGCTCCTGACGGGCGCGCCGCCGTACCCGAGGGACACGTACGAAGCCGCGCTCTGGGCCCACGTCCACGCAGACCCGCCCGCGATCTCGGAGCGCGTGCCGGGCCTCCCCGCCACGCTCGATGCGGTGGTCGCCCGGGCCATCGCCAAGGACCCGGCTGCGCGCTTCCCGACGCCCGGCGCCCTCGTCGCCGCCGCGCGCGCGGCGCTCGCCGGAACGGGGCGCGAAGCGGCGACATCTCCCACGGCCGTCACCGTCCCGGCCGGCGGGCCACGCGACGCATCCAGCGGGAGGCGCCGCCGGAGCCGGGCACGCGTTGCCGGGACCGTCGCGGCCGTCGCGCTCGTCGCAGTCGCCGGCGGCTTCGTGGTCGGCGCCGGGCTGCTCGTCGCCGGATCGACGGGCGCCGGGCCCTTCGCCTCGCCGACCCCGGCGGCCGCAGCGGCAGCCCAGCCGACACCGCGATCGACTCCCCGGCCCACCCCGACGCCGACGCCATCGCCGACGCCATCCCCCACTCCCTCGCCAACCCCGGTCCCCACGCCGCGCGTCGGTGCGCCCGAGAGACGTCGCCCGACTTCGCGCCTGGGTCCCGCGCCAGGTGCGCAACGACTGCAGCTCGGCCGAGGTGACGTACGCGACCGAGCTCGCCGCCCTCGTCTGCTCGGCCACGGACACGAAGGCGGTGCGCTACAGCCTCTGGGACGACGCGGCCGCCCTCCGGTACCGCTGGGACCGGTTCGTCGCACGGGCGGTGACGACGGCCGGCGGCCGCTGCGAGGCCGGCGAGGAGGCCACCGGACCTTGGGGTGACTCGGGCATCTTCGGGCTCTTCGGCGAGACGCGCGGCCTCATCGCCTGCAGCGTCGAGAGGGACGGCGACGCGCGCGTGGACTGGACCGTCAACGAGGCACCGATCTGGGCCACCTTGTGGCGTTCCGACGAGGACATCGCCGCCGCCTACGGGACGTGGTCGGAGGCACGCCTGAACCCGCTCCGCGAGCCGCGCTGAAGCCGGCTACCTGACCTCGAAGATCGCGGCTGCCATCGCCGGGCCACCCATCGCGTCGACCTCGGCCATCCCACCCTCGTCCGGGCCCACCGCGTCGGCCGCCGAGGCCGTCTCCTCCAGCGGCGCGCACGAGAGCGTGAAGGTGCCGGGTTCGGAGAGGGCGAACCGCGCCGACTGCTCCTGGCCGGGGCGCGGGTTGAGCTCGACCTTGGGCGCACCGGGCAGGACGACAGAGGTGGAGCGCATCGGCGTCGTTCGTGAAGGTGACCAGGACCTGCTCGCCGGCCGCCACCTGCCAGACCGGGGCCGGGCCGCCCAGGGCGGAGGCCTGCAGCTCCACCGGCACGGCGGTCGAGTCCAGCCAGCGGTTGACGCCGATCACGGCCGCCGCCACGCCGACCGCCAGCCCCGCGATCACCGCGAGGTAGGCCACGTCCTTGACGCGCGTCCAGGTCCGGTGCTGGGCGGCGACCAGGACCGCCGACGGGCGCGGGTCGTAGCCGCGCAGGCGCAGCGAGTTGGAGATGACGCTCACCGACGAGAGGGCCATCGCGCCGGCCGCCATGGCCGGGTTGAGCGTGATCCCGAAGAGCGGGTAGAGGATGCCCATCGCGATCGGGATGAGCGCGACGTTGTAGGCGAACGCCCAGAACAGGTTCTGGCGGATCACCGCCATCGTCCGCCGCGAGAGGGCGATCGCCGCGACGACGCCGCGCGGGTCGCCGCCGACGAGCGTGATGTCGGACGCCTCGATGGCGACGTCGGCGCCGGTGCCGATCGCCACGCCGAGGTCGGCGGCCGCGAGGGCCGGGGCGTCGTTGATCCCGTCGCCGACCATCGCCACGACCTTGCCGCGGGCATGCAGCTCGTCGACGACCCCGGCCTTGTCGCCGGGGAGCACCTGGGCGCGAACGCGCTCGTGCGGGATCCCGACCTGCGCCGCGACCGCGAGGGCGGTGGCCCGGTGGTCGCCGGTGACCAGCCAGACCTCGATGCCGGCGGCCTCGAGGGCCCGGACGGCCTCGGCGGACTCGGGCTTCACCGGGTCCGCGATCGCGATCAGGCCCACGGGCACGCCGTCGGCCGCCACGAAGACCGGCGTCCAGCCCGACGGCGGCCTGGGCCTCGCCCGCCGCTGCCAGCCGTCGCCGCCAGCGGCCGGTTCACCCAGGGCGATCCCGCGCTCGGCCAGGAAGCGGGCGCTGCCGACGAGGACCGTTCGGCCCTCGACCGTCGCCTCGGCGCCGCCGCCCGCGGTCGCGACGAACGCGTCGCCGCCGGGGAACGCGAGCCGGCGCTCGCGCGCCGCCAGGAGGATCGCCGAGGCCAATGGGTGCTCGGAGCCCGCCTCGACTGCCGCGGCCAGGCGCAGGAGGTCGTCCTCGGCCAGGTCGCCGGCGGGAATGAGCGCCGCGACGGCCGGCTTCCCCCGCGTCAGCGTCCCGGTCTTGTCGAGGATGACTGCCGTCACGCGATGCGCGTTCTCGAGCGCCTCGCCGCCGCGGACGAGGATCCCGGCCTCGGCGCCGCGCCCGGTCCCGACCATGATCGCGGTCGGCGTGGCCAGCCCCATCGCGCAGGGGCAGGCGATGATCACGACGGTGATGAACGCGGCGAGCGCGAGGGTCACCTTCGGCTCGGGCCCGAGGAGCCACCAGAGGGCGAACGTGAGCGGCGGCGATCCCGAGGACGACCGGGACGAAGACGCCGCTGATCTGGTCGGCCAGCCGCTGGATCGGGGCCTTGCTGCCCTGGGCGCGCTGCACCATCTCCACGATCTGGGCGAGGGCGGTGTCGCGCCCCACGCGGGTCGCGCGCATGACGAAGCTGCCGGTGGTGTTGATCGTGGCCCCGATCACCTCGTCGCCGGGGCCCTTGGTGACCGGCATCGCCTCGCCGGTGAGCATCGCCTCGTCCACGGCGCTCGAGCCATCGCTGACGACGCCGTCGACCGGGACCTTCTCGCCCGGGCGGACGCGCAGGAGGTCGCCCGGCTGCACCTGCTCGATCGCGACGTCGACGTCGCCGTCCGCGCGAACGAGCCGTGCCGTCTTCGCCTGGAGGCCGACCAGGCGGCGGATGGCGCCGGTCGTGCGCCCCTTCGCCCGCGTCTCGAGCCACTTCCCGAGGAGGATCAGGCCGATGATGATCGTGGACGAGTCGAAGTAGGTCTCGGCGGGCAGGCCGGCCCGCATGATGACCTCGGGGTACATCGTCACGAAGACGGAGTAGCCCCAGGCGGCGCTCGTGCCGACGGCGACGAGCGTGCTCATGTTGGTGCCGCCGTGGCGGGCGCTCTTCCAGGCGGCCTGGTAGTAGCGACGCCCGGCCCAGAACTGGATGAAGGTCGCCGGCCAGAGGACCAGGCGGTTGACGTCGTGCATCGTCAGGGGGAACGGCCCGAACATCAGGACCATGATCCCGATCGCGACCCCGATGCTCGCGGCGGACTGGATCCCGAGCTCGCGCTGCTCGCGGGCGCGGATCCGCTCGGTCTCGTCGAGCTCGTCGTCCTTCGTCGCCGTCTCGACCGCGCCCGGTCGCCCGCGCCTCGGCGGCCTCGAGCGAGCCCGGGCGGACCTCGTAGCCCGCCTTCTCGATCGCCCCGACGAGCTCGCCGCGCCCGACGGCCTCGGGCAGGTAGCGGATCGTGGCCACCTCGGTCGCGAGGTTGACGTTCGCCTCGACGACGCCGTCGGTCTTGCGCAGGAACCGCTCGATCCGGTTGCTGCACGAGGCGCAGGTCATCCCGACGACGGGGAACGAGACCTCGACGGGCGGCGCTGCCGACGGCGGGGCCTGCGGCGTGGGGGTGGTCGGGACGCTGGCGCTCATACTCCCCCGGAGTATAACAGAGCGTCGGTTCGTCGGGCGGACGGGTCGTCGGGTTCCACGCCGAACGGGCCGCCCGGACCTTGACCGCGGGCACATGCCCGCCGGACGATGCGGGCATGACGCGCGAGATGACAGGGGACCCAAAGGATGGCGACCAGCACCACGCAGGTGCCCGGTTCGTCCCGGTGGCGGGGTCGTTCGGGACGGCTGCGGTCATCCCGGGACCGATCACCGCCGGGCCGCCGCAGCCCGAGCCGGAGGAGCGCTGGACGCTCGCCCCGGGCCACCGGCCGGCCGCTCCCCGTTCCACGGTCGACGAGCCGGTCGAGGGCGTCGTCGGCCAACCTCCGAACCCGCAGAGCCGTAGCCGCGCCGCGACCGCGCTCGGCAGCCGCCCGAACCGGGCGCTTCGCCCCTCGGGCGCGACGCTACACTCCGGCGATGCCGCGCCCCGTCGCCGCCCCTCCGGCACCCTCGACCACGCGCGCGCCCGCGGTCGTGGCCGTTCTCGCCACGCCGGTCGGGCCGCTCCACGCCGCGGCGACCGACGAGGGGATCGTCGGCCTGGAGCTGCGCACGACCGACGAGGCGTTCGCGGCGTCGGTGGGCGGGCGGACCCGGCGGCACGCTGGTGCCGGCCGCCGATCCCGGCGCCTCGCCGAAGGCCCGCGCCCACCTGGCCGAGCTGGAGCGCGAGATCGGCGAGCACCTCGCCGGCACGCGCGACGCGTTCGACCTGCCGGTCGTCCTCGAGGGCATGAGCGGCTGGGACCAACGCGTCCTCGAGGGCGTTCGCACGATCCCGCGCGGCGCCACCGCCTCGTACGGCGAGGTCGCCCGGCGGATCGGGAAGCCCGGGCGCGGCGCGGGCGGTCGGCGGAGCGGTGGGCCGGAACCCGATCGGGTTGCTGATCCCCTGCCATCGCGTGATCGCCGGCGACGGGACGCTCGGCGGCTACGGCGGCAGCTGGTTCGGCAGCCGCGAGGAGCTGCTCGGTCTCAAGGAGCGCCTCCTGGAGCTGGAGGGCGTCGAGCCGCCGCCTCGCTCGCAGGCTCGACGATGAGCGCGCCGGTGGGCGTGCCTCCGGGCGCCCCGTGAGCCCGCCGCGATGACCGTCCTGCGCGCCTATCGCCAGCTGCTCCGCAACGGGCCGCTGACGCGGCTGCTCGTCGGGGAGTTCGTCTCGTCGATCGGCGACTGGCTCTACCTCGTGGCCATCCTCATCCTCGTGTACCAGGTGACCGAGGATCCGTTCATCCTCGGCCTCGTCGGAGCCGCGCGCGTCCTCCCCTACGTCTTCCTCTCGGTTCCGGCCGGCATCGTCGCCGACCGCTTCGACCGGCGCCTGGTCCTCCTTTCGACCGATGTCGCCCGGGGGATCGTCATGCTCGTGATCGGGGTGGTCGTCTTCCTCGATGGGCCGATCTGGCTCGTCATCGCACTCGCGATCGGGGCCACGTGCTTCTCGGCGTTCTTCGGACCGGCGATCGGCGCCTACCTCCCGACGCTCGTCGAGGACGAGGAGCAGCTGGGGCCGGCCAACAGCGCGTGGTCGACCCTGGACAACCTCGCCTTCATGGTCGGCCCCGCCGTGGCCGGCCTCCTCATCGCCGCTGGCGGCCTCGTCGATCGCGTTCCTCCTCAATGCCGCCAGCTTCGCCGTGATCGCCATGGTCCTGTGGGGGCTGCCGCGCAGCGTCGCGAGCCAGGGAACCGCTGTGGTCACGGAGCCGCCGGTCGCGCAGGACGCGCCCGCTGCGGCGCCTGTCGCGGAGCCGGCCCCCGGACTCGCCCCTGCGCCGGCTCCGACGCGGATGCCCGTTCATCGAATCGCGCATTCTCGTGCCGCTGCTGGGCCTGGCCGTGATCGACGTCATCGGTTCCGCCGTGGGCGGCGGTCTCTCGGTGCTCACCGTGATCATCGCCACGACCGATCTCGGCGGCGGCGAGGAGGCCACGGGCTTCCTCAACGCAGGCATTGGCCTCGGCGGCTTCATCGGCGCGCTCGTCGCCGGCGCGCTGGTGCTGCGGCCGAGCCTCGCGCCCGTGCTGGTGGGTGGGTCCTTCGTGTACGCGATCGGCCTTGCTGCGCTCGGGTTCGCCCCGGCCCTCGGAGTCGCGATCGCGGCCATCACGATCGCGGCTGCGGGCAGCCTCGTGATCGAGGTGTCCAGCACGACGATCTTCCAGCGGGTCGTGCCGGACGTCGTGCGTGGACGGGCTCTCGGCATCCTCGGGACGGTCTCCATCGTCGCTTTCGCCCTGGGGTCCTTCCTGATCCCCGTCCTGGCCGACGCCGTGGGCACGGGTCCCGTCCTGGCCGTGTCCGGCGTGGCCGTCGCCGTGGCCGGGCTGGTGGGCGCGTTCATGGCGGCCTCGGCCGCGCGGCGCAGGGCCGGGTCCACGGCCGACGTCCGCGTGAACCGGCTGGCCGGACTGCCGCTCTTCGCGGGCGTGCCGGCGGCGGCCCTCGAAGCCGTGGCCGTGCGCATGGAGCCGGTGCGGGTCACGGCCGGCCAGGTCGTCATCCACGAGGGAGACGTGGCCGACCGCTTCTACCTGATCGACGAGGGGGCGTTCGCCGTCACGCGGCTGGTGAGCGGCGAGTTCCGCATCGGAGACCGCCGTGGTCGAGCACCTGCGGACGGAGGGACCCGGCGAGGTCTTCGGCGAGATTGGCCTGCTGCGCGGGATCCCGCGGACGGCAACCGTGACGGCCGCCACCGACGGCGCCCTCCTGGCACTCGACGGGGCCGACTTCCTGGAGCTCGTGAACGCTGGCGCACTCGTCCGCCCGCGCCTCCTCGACCTGCGTCGGGGGGCGCCCGGCGCCGGCACCTGATCCGGGCACCTGATCCGGGCACCCGACCGCTCCGCCGGGGGGGCGCCGCGGCGAAGGCAAGGCCGCGCCGGCTCCCGGCGACCGCCACACGCGGTCGAAAGACAGCCGCTGCTTACCGAGAGGGCGGCTCCGAGGCCGTCGCCGCGAGGATCGCCTTCACCTCGAACGGGGACGCCGCCGAGTGCTTTGCGCGGACGAGCGCTGCGTACCCGGCCATGTGCGGCGCGGCAAACGAGTTGCCGGTCGCGGTCATGCGGCCCCCGTCGCGCCAGGCGACGTCCACGTCCACGCCGTGGGCCCCGAACTCGACCGGCGGGTCCGGGTTGTAGAACCAGGCCGAGGCGTCGGCGAGGTCGTGGGCGGCGACCGAGACGACCGAGGCGAAGAGCGAGGGGTAGCTGTTGCCGGGCACGTTGTTCGCCGCGCAGACGAGCAGGACGTTGGCGAAGTAGGCCTGGTCGGCCAGGTCGTGGAACAGGCCGAAGAGCGCCTCGCTCTTGGACGAGAGGCTCAGGTTCACGACCGTGGCCCCCTGCTCGATCGCCCAGTCGAGGCCGGCGGCGAACACCATCCCCTTGCCCCGGTTGTCGGGCCCGAGGACGCGCACGGAGATGAGATCGGCGCCCGGGGCGATGGCGTGGATGATCCCCGCGCAGGCGGTGCCGTGGCCCACGACGTCCAGTGCCTCGGGATCCTCGACCACGACGGGATCGTCGTCCGGGTCCGCCGCGAGCTCCACCCGGACGCTGCGGACGAGCTTCCCGCCCACGGCCGGGTGGTCGCGCTCCACGCCCGAGTCGATGATCGCGACCGTGACCCCGGTGCCGTCCGTGCCGCCGAGCGCCCACTCGCGGTCCAGCTTCCCGAACGGCGCCTGGCGCCGGAGGCCGGCGAGGCGGGCACCGACGAAGGGCTCGCTCCAGGCCGGGAAGGAGCTCTTCCTCGCTCATGGACCGGGCGCGCGCCGGCGGAGCCCGCGGCCGCCCGCGCCGCCGCGCCCACCGGCGCCGCGCAGCCCGCTCGCGTCCCGTTCGGCCTGGCGCACGAGGACATCGAGGAGCGCGGTCACGAGCTCCACCTGGTCAGGGGCGGCCCGACGCAGCGCCGCCACCCGCTCGACGAGCGGCCAGAGCGGATCGTCCGGACCACCGACGTCAGCGACCGCGGCGGCGACCAGTGCCTCCACGCCATCGGCGGGGCCGCATCCCCGGCCAGCGTGCCGAGCACGTCCGCGAGCAGTGCGGCGACGTCGCGTTCCACGCGGCTGGCCCGGATCGCAACCGACGCCTGGCGGGCGAACACGCCGGCCAGCTCCACGTCGCGGATCGAGAAGGTCGCCTCGGTCCGCTTGTCGAGCACCTCCAGCACGCCGATCGTGCCCCGCTCGTCGACGAGCGGCACGGCCACGATCGAGCGCGGCACGTACTGGGTCTGCTCGGCGAAGCTCCGCCCGAACCGGGGGTCGCGGGCGACGTCGGAGATGGCGAGCGCCTGGCCCGTGGAGAAGACGTAGCCGACGAGCCCGCGGTCGGGCGGGATCTCGAGTCCGACGACGCCCTGGCCCTGGGCGCCGGCTGCGACGCGGAAGACCAGCACGTTGCGGGAGGCGTCGAAGAGGGCGAGCGAGGCGGCCTCGGCCTCGAACAGGAGGACGGCGGCCTCCACGACCGATCGGAGGACCGCCTCGGTGCCGCCCAGCTCCAGGCGGCGCGCGATCTCGGCGCGACGGCCGATCGCCGCCAGCGCCTCGCGGGTGGCCGCGAGGTCGGGCGCTTCGCCGGCCCGTCGTCGCTCGGTCCCGGTCACGCCTCCGCTCATCGTTCCGCGGCCCGTTCGAGGCGCTCGAGGTCCGGGACGATGAGGGTCTCCTTCTCGATCCGGATCAGCCCCTCGGCCGCGAAGTCCGCGAGCAGTCGGTTCACGGTCTGGCGCGTCCCCCCGATCATCGATGCCAGCTCGGACTGGGAGAACGGCCACGAGAGCCTGATCTCACCATGCGCATCCGGGTCGGCGTCGCGGGCCATGCGCACGATGCGCCGCGCCAGGCGGCCGGGCAGGTTGAGGAAGTGGAGCTCGCCGACGTGGTGCGTCAGGCGGCGCAGCTCGCCGACAAGACCCGCGAACAGGGCGCGCCGCAGGCCGGGATCCTCGTCCACGAGACGGTCGAAGGCGTCCCGGCGGAGGACGAGGGCCTCGGTGGACTCGAGGGCGATCGCGGTCGCCGAGTGGTCCGCGCCGTCGAGGAGCGCCAGCTCGCCGAAGAAGTCACCGGCGCTGAGGGTGGCGATGATGGCGCCCTCCTCGCCCTCGGGATCCGGGAGGACGATCTTCACCGCGCCGCTCTCGATGACGTAGAGCGAGTCGCCGGGGTCGCCCTGGTGGAAGATCGTCTCGTTGCGACGGTAGCGCCTGCTGCGCAGCGATTCGATGCAGCGCGCCAGTGTCTCGTCGTCGAGCTCGCGAGAAGAGGATGCAGCGCCGCAGCGCCTCTGCGGCATTGGCCCGCTCGTCCGCTGGCACTCAGCCCTCCCGCTAACGTGCACCCGACCTCGACGGACGAATGCTACGAGCACGGCTGGGCGTCGCAATGGGTCCGCAGACACGAACCGAGGGCGGGCCCCCCGGCCCGCCCTCGGCGCCTTGCGTGCTCGATCCCAGTGAGGCCGCGGTCAGTCCTTGCGGCGAATGGCCCGCTTGGCCTCACTGATCAGGTTGCCGCGAGACGCGGCACGCTGGATGTCGTGCTCCTTGGCGCGGGCGAGGTCCCGCGCGAGGACCGGGTTCATCGTCCCGATCATGTGGCCTTCGACGTCGTCCTCGGTGGCCTTGCTCTTGGTGACGCCGTCGGGGGCCTTGTGCCTTGATGCCGTGGCCTTCGACGTCGTCCTCGGTGGCCTTGCTCTTGATGACGCCGTCGGGGGCCTTGTGCTTGATGCCGTGGCCTTCGACGTCGTCCTCGGTGGCCTTGCTCTTGGTGACGCCGTCGGGGGCCTTGGCCTTGATGCTGTGGCCTTCGACGTCGTCCTCGGTGGCCTTGCTCTTGATGACGCCGTCGGGGGCCTTGGCTTGATGCTGTGGCCTTCGACGTCGTCCTCGGTGGCCTTGCTCTTGGTGACGCCGTCGGGGGCCTTGGCCTTGATGCTGTGGCCTTCGACGTCGTCCTCGGTGGCCTTGCTCTTGATGACGCCGTCGGGGGCCTTGGCCTTGATGCCGTGGCCTTCGACGTCGTCCTCGGTGGCCTTGCTCTTGATGACGCCGTCGGGGGCGGATCTGGTGACCATCACGTGGCCTTCGACGTCGTCCTCGAAGGCCTTGCTCTTGATCACGCCATCGGGAGCCTTGTGCTTGCTGGTCATGTGGCGGTCCTCCTTGGGGATCGAGGGTTCCGGACTGCGCCGGTGTTTCAGATGATGCCCGTGCGGGCGAGCCCGGGTAAAGGGGCGATCCGACCGCGGAGCTGTCGTCCGCGCGACAGGCGTCGCGTCGCGGCCGGGATCGAGCCCAGGGACGCCCGCGATCGGAGCCGCCCAGCCGGAGCGTCAGGGCCGCTGGACGGGCCGCATGGGGAAGACGCCGATCACAAGGGGGCTCGTCGGATCCAGCAGGAGCTCGTAGCCGACGTCGCCCTGGCGGAGCAGGTCGCCCAGCAGCCCCGTCTCGCGCTCCGGAAGCCCGATGAAGATCCGTTGGCCGTCGACGTCGACGCCCGAGACATCATCGTCCGCGCCGTTGAGGCCGAATCGCCGGCGCAGCTCGTGGAGTGGCACGTAGGGACGGCTCTTGATGAACCGGCGCAGCTGGGCCTGGGTGCAGGGCGTCGGCGGCTCCGGCGCGGGTCCGTCGGGACCGGGCATCGTGGCGGACACCTCGGCGCGGGCGCGTCCACGAGCGTGGCCGCGTCCACAAGCGTGGGCGCGACGGGGCCGTCCGGAGGCGCGGCGGAGAGGATCTCGTGCTGGGCCGTCGGCTCCAGCCGCTGGTCGCTCATCGGGGCAGCTCCGCGGCTCGCGCCGCGCATGACGGACGGATGGGCTCGCCGGCGCAGGCCGGCTGCGGCGGATCATACCGCCGGTCCCCGACGGGCGCCGTCGGCAGGCCTGGGCGTGGCCGGCGGCGGGCCTGTGGGTCGGGCATGGGAAGGCCGCCGCCCGGGAGGGCGACGGCCGTTGGGAGCGCTGGGGAGGCGAGCGTCAGGCGCGGTGGTGACCCGCTGCGATCCTGGGCCCGGGCCGCACGTGGACGTGCCGGAGGCGCGTCACGAGCGCAGTGCTCGAGTGGATGGCGGCGCGGAGCTCGCCGGTGAGCCAGTGCGTGCGGCTGCTGCCGGCGCGAGCCTCGGCTGCGAGTCGACGGGCCTGCATCTCGGTCATCCGGTCGTCGACACGTCCCTGGACCTGGAGTGGAGTGCTGTGGTCAAGCATCGGAGTCCCCCTTCGCGCTCCGGGTTCCCCTTGCGTCTCGGTTCCCGAAGTCGAGGCAATGGTGCGCCGCGATGACGCCGAGCTGGTAGCGGACGCACGACCGTCCCCGAGGCGTCCGCGCGCCAGTGGCCCGGACGCCCATGTGGCCGATCGGCTGTCGCCGCCCCGACAGTCGATCGCCGTGACCGCGAGGATGCCTCCCCTACCCCGTGACGACCAGCAAGTCGCGGGGCGCCTCGTTGAGGACGATGGGGCCGTCCTCGCCGCACACGACGATGTCCTCGATCCGGGCGCCGTAGCGGCCCTCCAGGTAGATCCCGGGCTCGATGCTGAAGGCCATTCCGGGCTCGAGCAGCTCGGCGTTGCCGGCCACGATGTAGGGGTCCTCGTGACCCTCGAGGCCGATGCCGTGGCCGGTCCGGTGGATGAAGTGCGCACCGTGGTGGGCCGCCGAGATGATCTCGCGGGCGACGAGGTCGATCCGCTCGCAGGCAACGCCCGGCCGGACGGCATGGGTCGCCTCGGCCTGGGCCGCGCGGAGAACGGCGTAGAGGCGCAGGAACTCGTCGTCGGGACCGTGGGCCGCATCCCCGCCCGTCACCCAGATCGTTCGGGTGATGTCGCTGCCGTAGCCGCCGAATGGGCCCCCGATGTCGAGCACGATCGGCTCGCCGGCGCGGATCACGCGGTCCGATGCCTCGTGATGCGGGGAGGCGGAGTTGAGGCCAGAGGCGACGATCGCGAACTCGGCGTGGTCGTGCCCCTCCGCGACAAGCCGGTCGCGGACCTCGCGGGCGACGTCGGCCTCGGTCCGCCCGACGAGACGGCCATGAGCCACCTCGTGGACGACCTGGTCGGCAGCCTGGGCAGCAAGGCCCAGGAGGGCCACCTCGTCGGCGTCCTTGACGATCCGCAGGTCGCGCAGGACGAGCGAGGCGGGCTCGAACACCACCGCGGGGAGCGCCGCCTGGAACCGCAGGAGGTGGAGAGCCCAGAGCCGGTCCGACGCACCGAGGCGGCCGACGGATCGCGGAAGGAGGCCGCGCACCACTGCTACGGGGTCCTCGGTCTCCTCCCACGTGGCGATCGCGACGTGGCCGCCGGCGGCGGCCGGACAGAGCCGAGCCGGCGCGACCTCCAGCCGCGGCACGACGAGCGTGACGGGCCCCTCCGCAGGGACGACGAGCATCGTCAGGCGCTCGAGGGGCATGGCGCCGTAGCCGGCGAGGTACACCAGGTCCGGGCCGACGCCCACGAGCAGCGCGTCGAGCCGGCGGGCTCGCGCGCCGGCCTGGGCGCGGGCGATCCGCTCGGCGAAGCGAGATCCGGGAATGGTCGGCCGGCCGCTGCCGGCGACGATGGGGGCGCTCATGCGCGAGGAGCCTCCGCGGGGCCGGCGGGGGCAGGGACGGCGAGGGTGCCCGGCGCCGGCACCGGGACCCCGAGCCAGGCCGCCAGCGCGGCGTGACCGTCCTCGAACAGCTTCCGATACGAGAAGACGCGCTCGGCACCGGCCGCCAGGGCGGCTGCCCGCAGGTCGCGGTCGTCGTGCTGGCCGACGCACAGGACGCGCAGGCCGGCCTCCGTCGCCGACCGCGTCATCGCCACGCCGTCGTAGGCGCGGGCCGTCAGGTCGACGATCGCGCGCGAGGCACCACCGCCGACCAGGACGACCTCGAATGCGTCGGCGGACCCGGCCCGGACGGGCAGGGCACCCAGCGTCCGGAGCTGTCCGACGAGGCGCGTCCCCCAGATCAGGTCGTCGGCGAGGACGGCCACCGCCTCGCCGGCCAAGCCCGGCGTCTCGGCGGGGGCACCCTTGGCGACATCCGGGCCGGGCGTCCCGGCTGGGCCGCCGACCCCGGTGCCGCTCACCGCACGGTCCAGGTCTCGCCACCCCCGAGCAGCTTGGCGATGTCGCCCGCGCCCTCGCGTGCGACCGCGTCGCGGATCTGCGCTTCGATCAGCTCGTCGTGCGTGGGCCGAGGGACGTTCCGGATGACGCCGATCGGAACCGGGAACTCCGGCCAGTAGATCCGGGCGAGCATGTTGTGGATCGTGGGGTCCTCGCTCGTCTCATCGTGGACGAGGATGTCGGCCTCGGTCACGCCGTCGACGCCGAGCTGGACGATCTCCGGGCGCAGCCCATCGAGGCGGAGGCCCATGCCCCGGTTCTTGCCGAAGAGCATCGGCTTGCCGTGCTCGAGGATGAGCATCCGGTCCTCGCGCACGTCGCGATCCGTGAAGACCCGGTGAGCGCCGTCGTTGAAGATGTTGCAGTTCTGGAGGACCTCGACGAAGGCCGATCCGCGATGGAAGCCGGTCTTCTCGATGACACCCTGGATGTGGTCGGCCTGCGTGTCGACGGTGCGGGCCACGAAGCTCGCCTCGGCCGCGAGGGCGATCATGAGCGGGTGGATGGGATAGTCGATCGAGCCGACCGGGGTCGACTTCGTCTTCTGGCCCAGCTCCGATGTCGGCGACGCCTGGCCCTTCGTGAGCCCGTAGATCCGGTTGTTGAACATCACGACGCGGATGTCCACGTTCTTGCGCATCGCGTGAAGGATGTGGTTGCCGCCGATCGAGAGAGCGTCACCGTCGCCCGTCACCACCCAGACCATGAGGTCCGGGCGGGCCACCTTGAGCCCGGTCGCCAGCGTCGGCGCCCGGCCATGGATCGAGTGGAAGCCATAGGTGTTCATGTAGTACGGGAAGCGGCCAGAGCAGCCGATCCCGGAGATGAAGACGATCTTCTCGCGTGGGATGCCGAAGTCGGGCATCACCTTCTGGGTCTGGGCGAGGATCGAGTAGTCACCGCAGCCGGGGCACCAGCGTGGGTCCTGGTCGCTGGCGAAGTCCTTCTTGGTGAGCCTGAGGGGCTCGGGGGCAGTCTGCGGCTCGGTGCCCGGGGTCGTCTGCAGGGTCATCGGGCCGGCCTCACTGGTCACCGAGCAGCTGCTCGGCCTTGGTCTCGATCTCGGCGATCGCGAACGGCTTGCCTCGCACGAGGTTGAAGCCGAGCGCGTCGACGAGGAACTCCGCGCGGATGACGGTTCGCAGCTGGCCCAGGTTGACCTCCGGGATCAGCACGGTCCGGTAGCCGCGGAGCACGTCACCGGTGTTGGCCGGGAACGGGTTCAGGTGACGGAGGTGGGCGTGGGCCACCGCCTTGCCGCGCGCCTGCAGGCGCTCGACCGCGCTCCTGATGGGGCCATAGGTTGAGCCCCAGCCCAGGATGAGCAGGTCGCCCTCGAGCGGCCCGAACACGTCCAGGGGCGGGATGTCCCCCACGATCCCCGCGACCTTCGCGGCGCGCAGGAGCGACATCCGGTGGTGGTTGTCGGGGTCGTAGCTGACCGTGCCCAGGCCGTCGAGCTTCTCCAGGCCGCCCACACGGTGCTCCATCCCGGGCGTCCCGGGCACGACCCACGGCCGGGCCAGCGTCTCGGTGTCCCGGTCGTAGGGGTGGAACCCGGCAGCCTCGGTCCGGTCCGGAACGTGGAGGTCGGGCAGGTCCTCCAGGCCCGGCAGCAGCCACGGCTCGGTGCCATTGGCCAGGAAGGCGTCGGAGAGGTAGATGACGGGCGTCATGTACTTGAGGGCGATTCGCCAGGCCTCGATCGCCATGGTGAAGCACTCGGCCGGCGAGGCGGGGGCGACGACCGGCAGCGGCGACTCACCGTTACGCCCGTAGAGGGCCTGGAGGAGGTCCGCCTGCTCGGTCTTCGTGGGGAGGCCGGTCGAGGGCCCGCCGCGCTGGACGTTCACGATGACGAGCGGCAGCTCCACCATCACAGCGAGGCCGATCATCTCGGCCTTGAGGGCCATCCCGGGGCCGGACGTGCCGGTGAGCCCGAGGGCGCCACCGTACGAGGCGCCGATCGCGGCGCCGATGGCCGCAATCTCGTCCTCGGCCTGGAACGTCTTGATGCCGTAGCTCTTGTAGCCGGCCAGCTGGTGGAGGATGTCGGTGGCCGGCGTGATCGGGTAGGTCGAGTAGACAAGGGGGCGGCCCGAGAGGGCCGCGGCGGCGACGCAGCCGAGGGCAGTGGCCTCGTTGCCGGTGACGTTGCGGTAGGTGCCGGGCGCCAGGTGGGCCGACGGGACGTCGTACCGGGTGTGGAAGATCTCGGTGGTCTCCCCGAAGGCGTAGCCCGCCCGGAGGGCCCGCCGGTTGGCCTCGGCCACGACGGCACGGGAGCCGAACTTCTCCTCGATCCAGCGAAGGGTCGGGTCCATGCTTCGCTCGAAGAGCCAGAACATGACCCCGAGAGCGAAGAAGTTCTTGGTCAGGTCGACCTGCTTGGCTGTCATGTCGAGCCCCTCGAGGGCCCGCGCGTTGAGCGTGGTGACGGGGATCTCGAAGACCCGGTAGGGCTTGAGCGACCCGTCGCCGAGAGGATTGCCCGCATACCCGGCCTTGGCCAGGTTCGGCGGCGTGAAGGCGTCGCTGTTGACGATGATCGCGCCGCCCTTGACCAGGTCCTTCACGTTGGCCCGGAGCGCCGCCGGGTTCATGGCGACGAGGACGTCGGGCGCGTCGCCCGGAGTGTGGATGTCGCTGGAGCTGAAGCTGATCTGGAAGCCGGAGACGCCAGGGAGCGAGCCTGCCGGTGCCCGGATCTCGGCCGGGTAGTCGGGCAGGGTGCTGATGTCGTTGCCGAAGACGGCAGCCGCCCGGGTGAACTGGGTGCCCGTCAGCTGCATCCCGTCGCCAGAATCACCGGCGAAGCGGATCGTCACGCGATCCAGCTCCTGGACCGGCACCTCGTGGCCCGTCGTGGTTGTCACGGGACCTCGCGATCCTCCTGGATCTCGAAGCCGGCGCACCGAGGGGAACGGCACGGCGCGGGCCGACCGATCAAGGGTACCGCAGGCGCCGACGGTCGTCCGGGCGCGGATGGTGGTCGTGACCGCCGGGGGCGCGAGAGGTACCCCGGCTTTGCTAGGCTCGTCAGCACATGGATCATCGCCGCTTGCTGGGCGTGGCCCTTGCGGCCATCTCGGCCTGCGGCTACGGGTCCGGCGCCCTGTTCGCCAAGAGCGTCTACGGGGCAGGGATCGACTGGCTCGCCCTGCTCTACTGGCGATTCCTGATCGGGGGGGCCATCGTCTGGGCGTGGACGCTCCTGATGAGCGACAACCGCGCCGCGCTCCGGGCCCTGCCCCGGCGGCGGGTCATCGCTCTGCTCGGGCTCGGGGCGTTCTTCGTGGGCAACGCCTCGACCTACTACGCCGCGCTGCAGTACGTCTCGGCGTCGCTGGCCGCACTCATCGTCTACATCTACCCAGCGCTCGTCGCCGTCCTGTCGATCCGATGGGGCCACGGCCTGCAGGGCCGGCGGCCATGGTTGGCCCTGGCCCTCGTGACCTTCGGGGTCGTCCTCACCATCGGCGGCATCGAGACCGAGGCGGACCCCGTCGGGCTGGTCCTGATCGTCGCCTCGCCCATCATCTACTCGGTCTACATCATCCTCGCCGCCCGACTGGCCGGTGAGCGGCGCGGCGAGACGGCTGCCTCGCGAACAGATGGCGCCGGTGCGGAGACGCGACCGGCGGTTGCGTCGGCCCTCATGATCAGCGGCACGTTCGGGATCGTGGCCGTCCTCGCGGTAGCGGCCGGGGAGCCAGTGCTTCCCGCCCAGGTCCCGACCGACGCCTGGTTCGGGCTGCTGGGGATCGCGGTCTTCTCCACTGCCATCGCGATCTCCGCCTTCTACGCTTCCACGGCGCGAATCGGGGCGGCCCAGACGGCCCTGGTCTCGACCGTGGAGCCGGTCTGGACGATCGCGCTGGCCACCCTCCTCTTCGGCGAGTCGCTGGCGCCGATCCAGCTCCTCGGCGGGGCGTTCGTCATCGGCGGTGTCATCCTCGCCCAGACGACACCGGGGGCCACGGTGGACGTGGTGGTCGAGGAAGCCTGACGCGGGCTCGCGCGGTCTCGTACAGTGCGCGGAACATGGTGATCCGCGCGGCATGACTGCCTCACCTCCATCACCCGGCGGCTCAGAGGTCGAGACCGTCGCTGCGCGCGACGGCACGCCACTCCTGACGCGCTGGTGGCCGACGGCCGGCGATCCGTGGGGCACCATCCTCGTCGTCCACGGGCTGGGCGAGCACTCCGGGTCCCACGACGCGACCGGGGGGCGGTTCGCCGCCGCCGGGCTGGTCGCCACCTCCTACGACCACCGCGGCTTCGGCGCCTCGGGCGGCCGGCGCGCCGATGTTGACGAGTGGGACGACCTGCTCGACGACGTGGAGGACCGGCTGGATGCCGGCCGGACCGACGGCCTGCCGGCGGCGATCTACGCGCACTCGTACGGCGCGCTCATCGTGGCCGACTACCTGCTCTCGGATCGGCCCCGACCGGACGTCGCGGTCCTGTCGGCGCCGGCGCTCGGAGGCGGCAACGCCGGCCTGCGGGCTCTCGCCACGGTCCTCTCGCGCGTGCGCCCGACGTTCGCCATCTCGAACCCGTGGGACGCCGAGAAGATCGCGCGCGACCCCAAGCCACCGATCGTCACGGAGCCCGACCCCCTTGCAGTTGGCCGGACGACAGCGCGCCTGGGCCGCTACCTCTTCGAGGCCATGGATCGCGTCAACGCGCGCCTGGTCGAGGAAGGCGGCTTCCCGGTGCCCACGCTGGTGGTTCACGGCGGCGACGACCGCCTCGTGCCGACCACCTCGACCGCGTTCCTCGAGCAGTTCCCGACGACGGAGCGCCGGGTCTACCCGGCCGTACGCCACGTGCCCCACTTCGATCCGCTCGACGGCGAGCGGATCGTGGACGAGATCGTGGAGTGGCTGCGAGAGCAGATGGACGCGCCCTCCCGGGAGTAGTTGCGCACGCAACTATAACCGTGGTAGCGTGGTGCCATGACAGCGCACGACGTCCCCGCACCTGCCACTCCCCCCGCGCCCGCCGAGCCGCTTCGGATGCCCGCCCTCTACATCGGCCACGGCGCCCCGACCCTCGTGGACGACCCGGTCTGGCCCGTCGAGCTGGCGGCGTGGGGCCGTGAGCTGCCCCGGCCGCGGGCGATCCTCATGGTCAGCGCCCACTGGGAGTCGCAGCCGCTGACGGTCGGCGCGACGACGCCCGTGCTCCGCTCGTCTACGACTTCTACGGCTTCCCGGCGCAGTTACTACCGCACCCGCTACGCCGCCCCCGGCGCGCCGGAGCTGGCGGCGTCCGTAGCGAGGCTCGTCCGCGATGTCGAGCCGGTCGCCCAGGCGCCGAACCGGGGCCTCGACCACGGCGCGTACGTGCCGCTCACCGTCATGTACCCGGCTGCCGACATTCCCGTCCTCCAGGTGTCGATGCCCGACCTCGACCCCGAGCGCCTCTTCCGCATCGGGCGGCGCCTCGCGCCGCTGCGCGACGAGGGCGTGCTCGTGGTCGGCAGCGGGTTTCTGACTCACGGGCTGCCGTACGTGCGGGAGTACATGGCGGGCAGGCGGGCGCGCCGACCTGGTCGATCGACTTCGACCGCTGGGCCGACCGAGACGCTGGCGTCCGGCGACCTCGACGCCCTGTTCGACTTCCGCGAACCGCGCGCCCGGGCATGCCGTACGCGCACCCAACGGTCGAGCACTTCGCGCCGCTCTTCGTGACGCTCGGCGCGGCGTCGGCGCCGACGAAACGCCCGACTTCCGGATCGACGGCTACTGGATGGGCCTGGCCAAGCGCTCGTTCGCGGTGCGGTAGAGGTCGGCCGCGAGGCGGGCTCGAGAGGCCACCCACGCGGGGTTCGCATCCGAGAGCCATGTGCTCAACACGACACGCGGCCGCACCCACCACCGCTGAAGCCGGGGCCTTGCGCCCGGCGTCGCGCTCCTTGCAGGGTTGGGACGGCCGCTCGTCCGGGGCGTCAGCCCTTCGGGGCGGCCCCCGTCCCCTCCTTCATGATCGAGCGGAGCGTCGACGTCACGTTCGCCGGCCGCTCGGCGAGGCGCCGCATGAAGTACGGGTACCACTGCGTGCCGTAGGGGACGTAGACGCGGACGCGGAAACCCTTGGCGAGCAGCTGCGCCTGGAGGTCGCGGCGGATCCCATGGAGCATCTGGAACTCGTAGCGGTCGCGGGCGATCCCCTCGCCCTCGGCCCAGCGGATGAGGCGGCCGATGAGCCGTCCGTCGTGGGTTGCGAGCGCCGGGTAGACCCCATCCGCCATGAGGCGCCGGGCCTGCTTCTCGTACGCGGCATTGACCTCGTCGCGGTCCCGCAGCGCGATCGACGAGGGCTCGTTGTAGGCCCCCTTGCACAAGCGGACCCGGGCACGCTCCCCGATGAGCGTCTCGACATCGCCGGACGACCGTCGCAGCGCCGCCTGGATCACGACGCCGCTGTTCGGGTTGACCGGCCGCAGCTCGCGCCAGAGGTCGAGCGTGGCGTCCGTCTTCGTGTGGTCCTCCATGTCGATCCGGACGAACGCGTCGTGCTCGGCTGCCTTGCGGAACACGGTCGCGACGGTGTCCCGGCAGAGGTCGCGGTCGATGTCGAGGCCCATCTGGGTCAGCTTCAGGCTGACGTTCCGCTCCAGGCCGCGGGCCGCGAGCGCGTCGAGCGTCTCCTCGTAGCGGCCGGCCGCCGCCCCGCAGGCGTCGGCCGAGTCGACCGACTCGCCGAGGACGTCGACGGTGGTCAGGTAGCCGGCGTCGCGCAGCGCATCGAGGGCCGGCAGGACCTCCTCGAGCGACTCGCCGGCGATGAAGCGCCGGACCATCGGCCGGGTGATCGCCACGCGTGTGGCCAGCCGCCCCAGAGCGCGCCGGTGCGAGAGCCAGATGAAGGTGGCTCGCAGGCTGCGCTCGGGGATCGAGCCGTTGGCGGGATGGGTGCTCATCGGTCCTCCGGAGGCGGGGGCGGTTCGGCTGGGGCGGCAGGCGCCGAGCTCTCGAGCGCCGGCCGCTCGGGCTCGGCCGCCAGCTCGGGCTCGTCCGTTGGCTCGGGCACGGGCGCAGGCTCGGGCACGGGCAGTCGATAGGCGTCGCGCAGGACCGCGAGGAAGCGCTCCTCGTCGGGCCGGCGCAGGAACGTCCAGACGAGGTACCCGGCGATGACGAGCGTCCAGGCGATCGCGAGGGGGACGACGATCGTCTCCGGCAGGCTCAGCGGGAACCCCGGGCTCTTGCTGTCGTGGATGAACGCGTTCGTCGAGAGAAGGCCGGCCAGCCAGAGCAGCCCGGCGCCCGCCGCGTAGCCGATCGTCATCGCGCCCGTGAACCCGAGCGGGTTGCCGAAGGAGAAGGCGGCGATCTTCGGCGCGTCGGCAGGATAGAAGTACGCGGCCTCGAGGCGGTGGGCGACGAGCACGTCGCGGCCCAGGCGCTCGTTGATCGCCTGCTCGAGGCGTTCGGCGTGACGCCGCGCGAAGACCGTGTACCAGAATAGGTAGCCGGTCTCGAGGAAGGCGAACGGCACGACGAAGGGCACGGGCACGACGGCCGCCGGGAGCACGCCGCTCCAGCCCAGCACGAGGAGACCGATCGACAGGAACGTCCAGTTGCGGATCGTGGCGAAGAAGAGGCTGGAGTAGCCGAAGAGCATTCCCCGCATCCGCTCCAGCTGGGCCTCGAGCAGGCGGACCTCGATCGCGGCCGCCTCGCCGGGCGAGAGCGACCCCGAATCCGGCTGCCGCGATTCCCGAGGCGGAGACGGGGCGGGATCGTCCCGGCCGAGCGACATCGAGAAGCGCATGCAGTGGTCCACCTCGAGGGGGCAGTCGAACCCCGATGGTACAGAAGCTCCAAGCCTCGCCGGGGGGCCGCGCGCCCCGCAGGCAGTCAGCGCCCCGCGGCGGGCGGCTCCTCGAGCACGTGGCGCCGAAGGAAGGCGAGGATCCTCACGAACGCGTCACGGCGGTTCTCGCGGCGCTCCCACCCGTGGCCTTCCTCGGCGTACCAGTGGACCTCGTGGTGCTTGCCCTCGATCTCGAGCGCCTCGACCATCCTCTCGGTCATCAGTGGTACCACCCGGCGATCCTGCCGGCCGTGGAGGATGAGCAGCGGGGCCTCGATCCGCTCAGCCCGGTAGACCGGGGAGCCGCGGCGATAGGGCTCCATGCGGGCCGGGTCGTCGGGGGAGCCCATCATCCGCTCGAGGTCGACGCGCCCGACGCGGTCCCCGTGGCGATAGCTCTCGGCGATCTCGGAGTCGCCGTACAGGTCCACGCCGGCGGCCCACATCGCCGGCTCGTCCACCAGCGCCCCGAGGGTGAGGTAGCCGCCGTACGAGCCGCCGAACATCGCCAGCCTGCCGTTCGACCAGGGCTGGGTGGCCGCCCAGCGTGCGGCATCGATCACGTCATGGACGTCGGCGTGTCCCCATTCGCCGGCGTTGGCAAGGCGGAAGTCGCGGCCCCGGCCGGTCGAGCCCCGAAAGTCGACCGACAGGAAGGCGAACCCCTCCTGGACCAGGAGCTGACGGAACGGCTGGAAGTCGAGAAGGACCCGGGACGAGGGGCCGCCGTGCGCGTGGACGATGGTCGGGACGCTCCTCCCCCCGCGCCTCCCGGTCGCGCCGGCGGGGCGCCAGAGCGTCATCGGGATCGACAGCCCGTCGCGCGCCCGAACCGCGAGGCGCTCCGGCGCGACGAAGCCCGCGACGGGAACGACGGCCGGCAGCGAGCGGGTCAGGCGCCGCGGCCGGGCACGGGTGCCGTCCGCCGCAGCGACCGGGAGGATCCAGAAGTCCTCCGGGTCGCGCTCGGACGAGCCGATGGCGAGGATCGCGCTCCCATCGGGCAGCCAGTGGACGGCGCGCCAGACCCCGTCGAACGGGTCGATCCGGACCCCGGGCCCCGGCGTCTCGTCCGGGCGCTGCTTCCGCGGTCGGCCGGGGCCGCGACGGACCGGCGCCGCGGCCGCGAGGGGCGCCACGACCAGGTGGGCGAGCCCATCGCGGAGCACCGGGTGGACGAACCGGGTGCCGTCCGGAGACGGGAGGGCCGCCATGCCGAAGCCGTCCAGGTAGTCGCCGTGGTCGACGGCACCGGACGTGAGGGCCGACCGGGCGCCTTCGCCGATGGGCACGCGGACAACCTGGAACCAGCCATCGCGGTCCGAGGCGACCAGCAGACCGCTGCCGTCGGGAAGCCAGCGCGGGCTGGTCTCCCATGCCCCAACGCCTGCGACGATGCGTTCCTCGCCGCCGGCCACGTCGACGATCGTCACCTGCGTGGTCGTGAGGTCCGGGTCGCGCTGGGCGAGCACCGCGATCGTGAGGCCGGCGGGCGACCACTGGAGATCGTCCACGTCGATCCCGCTCCGCGTCAGCGCGCGCGGCTCGGGGCGCTGCTCGCGAGCGGGTCGGGGTCCACGCCGGGGCAACGGCGCGTCGACGATCCAGGCCTGGCTCCAGCCGCGACGACGCGAGACGAAGGCGATCCGGCGGCCATCGGGTGCCCAGCGCGGCAGGTGCTGGCCGGCCGGATGGTCGGCCACGATCGTCGGCCGGGTGCCGTCGATCCCGACGATCCAGATGGCCTTGTCACGGACGTACGCCAGCCGCGACCCGTCGGGCGACCATTGTGGGTCGCTGACCGCCTGCTCGGACGCCGTCACCTGGCGGGCCAGCCCGGAGCGCAGGTCCAGGATGAAGGCCTGGCGCGTCCCGGCCGCCTCGGCCGTGTACGCCACGCGCCGGCCGTCCGGGGAGAGGCGCGGCTCGCGCGGCGAGTCGACGGCCACGATCTGCTCGACGGTGAGGGGCGCGCCGTGGGCTCGGGCTGCCGCCGCAGGACGCGCCGAGCCCCGGGCGGACGTCCGCGTCGGCGCGTCGGGGACGCCGCCGACGAGCCGGCATCCGGGCTCGCGACCGGGTGCGGGGCTCGCAGCGTGTGTCGCGGCTGCATCGACGAGGGCCGGCTTCGGCTTGTTCTTCGAGCCGGGGGGCCTGCCGCGTCGGCGCGGGGCCGGCGAGGGCTGGGCTTCCGCGGGCGGTGCGTCCGCGGGCGGTGCGGCGGCGGGCTGCCTCGGCGGCGGCGCCTCGGCGGCCTCGAGCGCCGTCTCGGCGTTGGGGAGGAGGGCCTCGTCGAGCCCGTCGGTGCGAGCGGAGCGTGACATCGCCGGCGTTATACCACGCCGCGCAGGGCCGTCTCGCGCTCTCCCGGCAGCGGCGCCGGTTCCACCCGGACGAACGTCTCGCGCCCCAGCCACGCATCGAGCATCTCGCGCGGTGCGATGGACCAGTCCTCGCGGACCTGGCTGGCATGGCAGCCGAAGGCCGCGAGCTTCCGGTCGAGCACCGCCCGCACGTCGACGCGGGTGGTGATCTCGTCGTCGGGACGGGCGAGCTCGACGAACCGCTGCTGCTGGAGGAGGTCGTCCGCGGTGGGCTCCTTCGGCGCCGTCTGATCCTCGCGGCGGAGAGCTGCCCACTGGGCTTCCATCTGGCCCCACTGGGCCAGGTCGCCGCGCGCGAGGGCCTGGTGGTAGAGCGTCGTCGGACCACCCGGCTCGGCCGCGGCGCGCCGGAACGCCTCGCTGGCCCGGGCCGAGATCGCGACGTGGTCGGGGTGACCGTAGATGCCCCCGGGATCGAAGGTCACGACCGTGGCCGGGCGCAGGTCCCGAATGACCGCCACGAGGCGCTCGATCACCTCCTCCTCGTCGGCCAGGGCGAGGCACCCGGCCGGCTTGGCCCACCCCTCCATCCCCGAATCGCCGTAGCCCAGGAAGATCGGCTCGGCAACCCCGAGCGCCGTCATCGCGCAGCGCAGCTCACCCCGCCGAAGCTCCGGGTCGAGCGCGCGGGCGCCCTCCAGGCCGCCCTGGTCACCGTCCGTCGCGCAGACGATCCACGTCGGGACGCCAGCTGAAGCGGCAAGCGCCATCGTCCCGCCGGCGCCGAAGGTCTCGTCGTCCGGGTGGGCGAAGATCGCCAGGAGCCCGCGGGGGCCGGGGACGCCTGGCGTCGGCGGCGCGTCGGGTCGGGCGGCCGTCACCGGTGGCGGCGTTCCGGGGGAGCGTTGACGGCGGCCTCGAGCTGGTCGCCGAGCTCCACCGTCCGGCGATACGCGGCCCAGACCGCCTCGGAGAGCACGGTCCGCAGGCGCCCGGATTCGAGCTCGTGGAGGGCCGCCGCACTCGTCCCACCGGGCGAGGTGACCATGTTGCGGAGCACGGCCGGGTGATCACCGGACTGCTTGGCGAAGAAGGTGCTGCCCTCCAGCGTCTCGACCACGAGGTCGTGCGCGACATGGCGCGGGAACCCGAGGTGGACCGCGGAGTCGATGAGCGCCTCCATGAACAGGAACACGTAGGTCGGGCCGGTGCCGGAGACCGCCGTGGCCATCGCCACGAGCTTCTCGTCGTCGACCTCGAGCTCGGAGCCGAGCGCGGACAGGAGCGCCTTCGCCTGGGCGCGCTGGTCGTCCGTGGTCTCGGGCGTGGCATACCAGACAGTCATCCCGCGGCCAAGCTGGGCCGGCGTGTTGGGCATGCTCCGCACGATCTCAGGGTGCCCGAGGAGTCCCCCCAGGGCCGTCGTCGTGGCACCGGCGATCACGCTGAGGACCAGCTGGCCGGGGGCGAGGTGCGGGCCGATCTCGCGGGCGACGCGGGGGAGCATCTGCGGCTTGACGGCGAGGAGCACCACGTCCGCGCCGGTGACCGCTTCGACGTTGCTGGCCGTGACCCGGATCCCGAGCTCCCGGGCGAGATGCTCGCGGCGGTCCGGGCGCGGATGGCTGGCCATCACGGCGGACGGCTCGACGAGCTCGCCGCGGATGAGCCCGGCGACGATGGACTCGGCCATGACGCCGGTGCCCACGGTGGCGATGCGAGCGGCCTGCGAGGGGCGACATGGGCGCGAGTGTATCCCACTGCCCCGTCGTGTCAGGCGCGGGGCGGCCGGCAGGCGGGTCGCAGTGCCTCGCGCCACGGTCAGAGAACGGGAACCCAGCTCCCCTCGGGCGCCAGGTCCACGAAGGCCACCGGGTCGAAGATCTCGGCCAGGATCTCGATCCCGTCGATCACGCGCGGTCCGGGACGGCTGAAGTAGGCGGCCGCGTCGAGCGCGAAGACGCGGCCCCGACGGACCGCCCGGATGTCGGCCGCGAACGCGGGCCGCGAGGTCGTGCTCCAGGCCCGCGCCACCTCGCCGAGGTGCAGCCCGCGCGGAACCAGGAGCACCATCTCGGGATCGACCTCCGCAACGGCCTCCCAGGTTGCCGGCGCGCTCGGCTCGCCGTCGTTCCCCAGCACCTCCCAGCCCCCGGCACGCCGGATCTGCTCGGGCACCCAGAGGCCCGCCGACGAGAGGGGCGCCAGCCCATCGAGAGCGACGACCCGCGGGGCGTGGTGGCCGTCGTCGCGCCGCCTGGCGGCGACCTCCTCGACGTCGGCGAGCCTCTCCCGGAGGATCTCGACGAGCCCGACGGCTTCGTCCTCGGCGTCGGTCATGGCCCCGACCGTGGCGATCGAGTGGAGGATCCCCTCCACGCTGGCCGGATCGAGCACCACCACGGTGAGGTCGACCCCCGCATCCCATTCCCGTGGCCCCGCCCCCGTGAAGACGACGTCGGGCCGGAGCTCAGCGAGCGCGGCCGCGTCGACCACTTCGTGTGACGGCCGCCCGGCGTCGGCCCCCGGCGGCCGCGTCACGACCGGCCGCCCCGACACGGCCGGCGGGAAGTCGCAGGCGTGCGAGACGCCCACGATGTCGTCCTCCAGGCCGAGGGCCCAGAGGATCTCCGTGGCTGCCGGCAGGAGCGAGACGATGCGCATCGGGGTGGCGGCTCCCGGGCTGAGAGCGAGGCGACCGGCCACCCGTTGCCGGGGGCCGGTCGTCGAAGGTGCCGGGTCCGGGCGGCGGTGCCCGGTCAGCGACCGCTGCGGATGGCGTAGCGCCCGATCAGGGGCACCGGACCGCCGTCAGGCGGGCTTGATCGCCTCCACCATGGCGCGCGCGGCATCCTTGTCCGTGAACCAGACGGCGTTGATCTTCGTGTACTCGGTCCACTCGGCGGGCAGCGACTCCTCGGGGAAGATGGCGCTCACCGGGCACTCGGGCTCGCACGCGCCGCAGTCGATGCACTCGTTCGGGTCGATGTAGAGCGTCCGGTCAACGCCCTGCTCGAAGTGGATGCAGTCGACGGGGCAGACCGCGACGCATGCCTGGTCCATCGTGTCGACGCACGGCTCGGCGATCACGTAGGTCATCTCGGGAGCTCCTCCATTACCAGGTCGTCACGATCCGGGGGTCACACCAATCCCGGGAGTCGGGCGCATGCATCCGCCGGGCCGAGCGTACCACTTGGCGAGGGGCGTCGGCACAGCGCGCAGCGGCCACGCTCGGTCCCGCCGGGAGGCGGCGCTACATCCCCTGGGGCTTGTACTCCGGGTCGAGGTAGGTCTCGGGCTCGTCCTCGAAGTCGAGCTTGCAGCCCTTGCCGCAGAAGTAGTAGACAGTGCCCTCGTGCTCCGAGGTGAGGGTGGCGGTCGCCGTGTCGACCTCCATCCCGCAGACCGGATCGATCGCGATGGCCATGGGGCGCAGCTCCGTTGCCGCCCGGCACCTGCCGGGTCATGCGGAGAGCATAGATCGTCGCTCCGCGACTCGACGAGACCGCTAGGATTGTGCGATGGAAGCGGTCACCGACCTGGATGCTGCGCGCGCCCGGCTTCTCGAGGAGCTCGCCCGCGTGCGCGCCGAGCTCGGGGAGGAGATCGAGGCGCCCGGCCAGATGACCTACGGGTCCCAGGCGGCCGCGGCGGCCCAGGTCTTCGCCCAGCAGCGTGACCTCGCCTTCCGCGAGCAGGCGGAGCGGCGATTCCATGCCATCCAGCACGCCCTCGCCCGCATCGACGCCGGTACCTACACGGTCTGCGAGATGTGTGGCGGCTCGATCTCGGCCGAGCGCCACGAGGTGGTCCCCTGGTCGACAACCTGCGTCGAGTGCGGTCGGTCGCATCGCTAGCGCGCCCAGCCGCGGCATGAGCGCCCCCGTACCCGTTGCGCCGCTGGTCGATCTCGCCCGGATCCGGGAAGCCGCGGCCACGCTCCGGGGGATCGCCGTGCGCACGCCGCTCGTCTCGCTCGGCGACCCGGCCCGGGGTCACCTCCTCAAGGCCGAGTCGCTCCAGCCGATCGGCGCCTTCAAGATCCGGGGCGCCTACAACGCGGCTGCCTCGCTCTCCCCGCGAGAGCGCGCCCGCGGGCGTGATCACGTACTCGTCGGGAAACCACGCCCAGGGGGTGGCCCGGGCTGCCCGGCTCCTCGGCGTCCCGGCGGTCATCGTCATGCCCGAGAACGCCCCCGCGATCAAGCGCGACCGCGTGCTCGCCGACGGCGCCGAGGTCGTGACGGTCGGCAACGCCAGCGCCGAGCGCCAGGCCGTGGCGGAGCGCCTGGCCGCCGAGCGCGGCCTGGCCATGATCCCGCCCTACGACGACGACCGGATCATCGCGGGCCAGGGGACGTGCGGGCTGGAGATCGCCGAGGACCTGCCCGCCCTCGCCCTGGTCCTGGTGCCGATCGGCGGCGGTGGGCTCGCGTCGGGCGTCGCAGCCGCCGTCAAGGCGGTCTGCCCGGGCGCCCGGGTCGTCGGCGTGGAGCCCGAGCTGGCGGCCGATGCCCGTGAGTCGCTGCGCCTGGGCCGGATCGTGGAGTGGTCGGCGGCGGATGTCTCGCGGACGATTGCGGACGGGACGCGGACCCAGGCGCTCGGCGTCCGCACGTTTGCCCACCTGCGGGCCCTGCTGGACGACATCGTGACGGTGAGCGAGGAGGAGATCGCCGCCGGGGTCCGGATCGCGGCCGAGGAGTCGCGCCTCGTCGTGGAGCCCTCCGGCGCCCTCCCGATCGCGGCGCTCCGCTTCCGGGCGGCCGACGTGGGCGCCGACAGGGCGACGGGTCCCGTGGTCTGCGTGGTCTCGGGCGGCAACGTGGACCCCGGGCGCTACCGCTCCTACCTCGAGGCGCCGATCCCCTCGACCTGAGCGGACGGCCCCGTGGGCGCAGCTCCCGCCGCGGGCCCTCGGCGCCGCAGCCCGGACATCCTCCGCGGCCTCGCGCCGGCGCGTGACCGCCTCGTCGTGGCGCATCCAGCCCGCGATCACCAGGAGGATCGCAACGAGGAACGCGGCGTCGCCCACGCCCCACATGATCGCGCCGGCGAGCTGCTGGTCCTCCAGGGGCGAGGGCGGCCACGGCCGCCCGGTCGTCGCGTAGTGCGGGTAGAGCACCTGCTCCGAGAAGAGGATCAGCACGCTGAGGAGGGACATGAGGGGCATCTGCAGGAACAGGTAGCCGACGCGAGCCGGGTACGGCAGGCGCCAGGGGCTCGGATCGCGCCCCACGACCGGCCACCAGAACAGCATCGCCGTCGAGAGGTAGAGGACGTGCTCGAGATAGTGGATCGTCGGGTCCTCGAGGGCAGCGTCGAACAGCGGCGACAGATGGCTGCCCCACGTGACGGCCGTGAAGAGGAGCCAGGCCACGAGCGGGTGGCTGATCACCCTGACCGGCCACGAGCGGAGGACGGGGAGGATCCAGCGGTCGCGCGCTTCTGGCGATGCCACGCGCAGCAGGAGGGTGATCGGGGCGGCCAGCACGAGCGATGCGCCGGCGCCGAAGATGATCAGCGCGTGCTGGACCATGTGGACGGAGAAGAGCTCGGTGTCGTAGCGCTCGACCCCGGAGAGCAGAGCCAGGGCGAGGCAGGCCAGGCCGACGAGCCAGAAGACGGGCCGGTCGCGGGGCACCGGGTTGTCCGGGTGGGCGCGGTTGACCCGACGGACGGCCCACAGGTAGGCGGCGGCGGCGAGGAGGAGCGGCAGCAACACCTGGGGGTGGAGCGACCAGCCGAAGAGGAACGCCCCGAGGTCGGGCGGCGGCGGCACCTCCGTCCCGTGGGCCAGGGCCGCCGGAGCCGCGACGAACGTCAGAAGCGCCATGACCGGGAGGGGCACGAGGATCCTCGCGGCGGCGCCCGAACGCGGGCCGTTCGGCGTGGGCGCGACCCTCCGGCGAAGGCGGTCGAAGCGATGACGGGTGGGCCCCGGGCGGTCGATCACGCGCGCATTCTCCCGCGTCTCTCGCCGATGTGGGATGTTGCGCTCCCGGCAACTGAATTCGTCGCATGCGCATCTCGGCACGCGTTCGGGTATCATGCGCGCGCTCTCGTCCGCAGGCGTCCCCCGGCGGGGAGCTGTGAGAGAGGGCCGCCCGTTCGGGCGGAGCACGACAGCATGCACTGTCGAGGGAGGCTCATGGGGCTCACCGGGAGGAGGCCGCAGCGCCGCACGGCGCTGGCGCTGCTGTTGGCTGCGGTCGCCCTGCTCGCGGCCGGTTGCACCGGGGATTTCGACCCGCGAACGGCCTTCCCGCCCGATGCGGCGACCACGCAGGGCCAGGCGACCCGGAACCTCTACGACATCGTCTTCCTGATCGGGATCGCGATCTTCGTGCTCGTCGAGGGCCTGATCCTGTTCGCCGTCCTCCGTTATCGCCGCCGCAAGGGCGACGACGAGCTCCCGCCCCAGATCCACGGCAACAACAAGCTCGAGATCGTCTGGACCGCCATCCCGATCGCCATCGTCCTGGCGCTCTTCGTCGTCTCCTGGCAGACCGTGAACGCGATCGACGCCCACGAGGAGGATCCGCCGGTCCGGATCGGCGTCGTGGCCTACCAGTGGCAGTGGCAGTTCGTCTACGCACCGCCGGACGTCCGCTGGGAGGACTGCGGGGCGCCCGAGAACAAGGGCAAGTGCGTCACGATCATCGGCGTGCCGCCGCCCGGCGGCGACCGGACGGACTGGCAGCCGCCCCAGATGCACGTTCCCGTCAACGAGACGGTCGAGCTGCAGATGCACGCCACCGACGTCATCCACTCGTTCTACGTGCCGGCCTTCCTCTACCAGCGGGACATCACGCCGCGCAAGGACCAGGTCATCCAGTTCCTGGCCGATCGCGAGGGGACCTACCGCGGGCAGTGCACGCAGTTCTGCGGGCTCCTGCACCACGCGATGGAGTTCGAGGTGGTGGTCGAGCCCCGGGCCGCGTTCGACGCGTGGCTCGTCGAGAAGCTGACACCGCCGGCGACGCCGACTCCGGCCCCCTCGACGAGCGTGGAGCCGGGCGCCAGCGCGGAGCCGGGCGAGACCGTGACCCGTCACGATCAGCGCGTCCGGGATCGCCTTCGACACGGACACCCTCGAGGTCCCGGCCGACACGCCCTTCCAGATCGTGTTCACCAACAACGACGCCGGGATCCCCCACAACGTGGCCATCCACGAGGGCTCGCCCACCGGTCCGGCGGTCTGGACCGGGGAGATCTTCAACGGGGTGGAGACCCGGACCTACGACGTGCCGGCCCTGCCGGCCGGGACCTACGGCTTCGTCTGCACGGTCCACCCCAACATGACCGGCACCCTGACGGCGAAGTAGGAGGCTCGATGGCGACCACCGCGCTCCGCCCTGCCGTTGCCCAACCCAGCCGGCTCTACGACTGGCTGACGACCACCGATCACAAGAAGATCGGGATCCTCTACTTCTTCAACTCGCTCCTGCTGTTCCTCGTCGGCGGCGCCCTCGCGCTCGCGGTCCGCACCGAGCTGGCCCAGCCGGGCCTCCAGGTGATGGACGAGTCGACCTACAACCAGATGTTCACGATGCACGCGTCGGTGATGATCTTCTGGGTGGTCATCCCGTTCCTCGCCGGCTTCGGCAACTACCTGACGCCGCTGATGATCGGGGCCCCGGACATGGCCTTTCCGCGTATCAACGCCCTGTCCTTCTGGCTGCTCCCCCTCTCGGCGCTCATCGCGATCCTGGGCTTCCCGCTCGGCGGCGCCGCCGCGAACGGCTGGACGAGCTACAGCCCGCTCGCCCAGGAGAAGTACGCCTCGGGGCTGGGCACGGACCTCTGGATCATCGCCCTCCTTCTCGTCGGGACCAGCTCGATCCTCGGCGCGGTCAACTTCCTGGTCACGATCTTCAAGATGCGGGCGCCGGGAATGACCCTCTTCCGGATGCCGATCTTCGTGTGGACGATCCTCGTGACGAGCGTCCTCGTCCTCATGGGGACCCCGGTCCTCACCGCGGCGCTGATGATGCTCTACATCGATCGCAACTTCGGGGGTGCGTTCTTCAACACGGCCCTCGAGGGCGGCAACGCCATCCTCTGGCAGAACGTCTTCTGGTTCTACAGCCACCCGGCTGTCTACATCATGATCCTGCCGGCCATGGGGATCGTGAGCGAGGTCATCCCGACCTTCAGCCGCAAGCCGCTCTTCGGCTACAAGGCCTTCGTCTTCGCCACCGCGGCCATCGGCGCCCTCGGGTTCTCCGTGTGGGCCCACCACATGTTCACGACGGGCTCGGTCTACCTGCCGTTCTTCAGCCTGATGACGTTCTTCATCGCCGTGCCCACCGGCGTCAAGATGTTCAACTGGGTCGCCACGATGTTCAAGGGCAAGCTGTCGTTCACGACGGCGATGCTCTTCGCGGTCGGCTTCCTGGCGATGTTCCTGATCGGCGGGATCAACGGCGCCTTCCTGGCCTCGGTGCCCGTGGACTACCACGTCCACGCCACCTACTGGATCGTCGCCCACATCCACTACGTCCTGTTCGGCGGCTCCGTCATGGGCGTCTTCGCCGGGATCTACTACTGGTTCCCGAAGATGTTCGGGCGGATGCTCGACGAGACCCTGGGCAAGATCCACTTCATCGGCATCTTCATCGGGATGAACCTCACCTTCTTCCCGATGCACCTCCTGGGGACGGATGGGATGACCCGCCGGATCGCCGACTACAGCGCCACGGCCGGCTGGAACGACCTGAACCTCGTGGCGACGATCGGCGGCTTCATCATCGCGGTCGCGATGCTGCCGTTCCTCTGGAACGTCTTCTCGTCGCTGCGCAGCGGCCGTCCGGCGGGTGACGACCCGTGGGAGGGCAGCACCCTCGAGTGGGCGACCACGTCGCCGCCACCAGCCTGGAACTTCGACCACCTGCCGTCGATCCGCTCCGAGCGCCCGGTCTTCGACCTGCGCCACGCCTCGGACGCGGCGCAGTCGAACGTGGGGCACTGACGATGGCCGTCCAGCAGTCCGCCGTGACACCGCACGTCGGGGCCGCCGAGGCCCGCGGCCACGCCCGGCAGGGGATCAGCAACCCGATCCTCGGGATGATCCTGTTCATCGCCTCCGAGGTGATGTTCTTCGCCGGGCTCTTCGCGGCGTACTTCAACGTCCGCCTCACCGCCCCGCACTGGCCGCCCCTCGTCAACGAGGCCGAGGCCGAGGCGTTCAACCTCCAGACGCCCGAGCACCTGGTCGTCGCCGGCACCCTCACCGCCATCCTGGTCCTGAGCTCGGTGACGATGCAGCTCGGCATCTGGGCGATCCGCAGGGGCGACCGGACGGCGTTCCTCCGGGCCACCGCCGTCACCCTCTTCCTGGGGCTCGTCTTCCTCATCGGCCAGGTCTGGGACTACACGCAGCTCGAGTTCGGGATCACCGACACCGCGTTCGGGAGCACGTTCTACACGCTGACCGGCTTCCACGGCGCCCACGTGCTGGGCGGGGCTGTCATGCTGTCGGTCGTCCTCTACCGTGGCCTGGCGGGGCAGTTCACAGCCCGCCACCACGACGCCGTCGAGGCGACCTCGCTCTACTGGCACTTCGTCGACGTCGTCTGGATCGTCCTCTTCTCGACGCTCTACCTGCTGTAGCGTTCGGAGGGACCCGTGATCACCAAGCCGCGCTTCGCACTTCTTGCCGGCGCCATCTTCATCGTGCTGGCCCTTGTGTACGGGACGCTCAGCCAGGACTGGGGCGGCATGACCATGCTGTTCGCCCTGGGCATCGCGATGGCCCTGATGGCCTACGTGCTCGTCGTGGGCTCGCCCCGCGGCGACGAGCAGTAGACGGAGGCCCCCAGCCAGCACATGACGATCTGGGAGAAGCTCCTCGAGATCCTCGGCTCGCTGCTCTCGCCTGACTGGAACACCCTCATCCTGCTGATTCCGGTCCTGCTCCTCGTGCCGGTGGTCGGCTACCTGCTCTGGGTGGTCCGCCGATACGCCACGGCCGGCCCGCAGATCTCCCGCCCGCTGCCGACGCCCCCTGCCCCGACCGGGATCCACATGCCGGGCCCGAGCCTGGCGCCCGTTCCTGGCCGCCGGAGGCGCCTTCGCCTTCCTGCTCGCGACGCTCTTCATCAAGATCGTCCCGGCCACGGATCCCGAGACCGGCAAGCCGATCCCCGACTCTTCGACGGTCGTCATCGAGCCCTTCGGGGTCCTCGCCCTCGTGGTCGGCCTGGTCGCCATCGTCGGGGCGCTGCTCTACTGGGGACGTGAAGCGAACCGCGAGTACGACGCGCTCGAGGGCGCGGCAGCGGACCAGGCGGCGGCCCTGCCCGCGGACGCGAGTGGCGCAGCCTCGATGGGCGACGGGTCCGCGACCAGCTGCCGGGGCACCGGTCGTCGTCGGCCCCCCGGCCGGCGTGCACATCCCCGGCCCCTCGTTCCGGCCTCTGATCGCCTCGATCGCGACGGCGGCCCTGTTGCTCGGCCTCGTCATCGACCCCGTCGTGTTCATCGCCGGCCTCCTCATGACGGTCATCGGCCTGGTCGGCTGGCTGGTGGACGCGCGGAAGGAGTACCGCGAGGTCGAGAAGGCCGACGCGACGGGCCACCTCGAGAACATCCCCGCGCCGCGCTTCCCCACGGGCACGCTCATCGTCTTCGCGGTGCTCTTCGTGGGGTCGCTGCTGATCGCCGGCGGGGTCATCCCGCCGCGGGGCGACGCCCCAGGTGGGGGCGGGGCGGCCTCGCCGGCACCCGCGTCGAGCGAGCCCCGGCGCGCACGCCCGCTCCGTCCGGTGCGCCCACCGCGGCCCCGTCCGACGGCGGCAACGGCGGGGCCACGGTGCAGGTCACGATCAGCGCGTCCGGGATCGCCTTCGACACGGACACCCTCGAGGTCCCGGCCGACACGCCCTTCCAGATCGTGTTCACCAACAACGACGCGGGGATCCCCCACAACGTGGCCATCCACGAGGGCTCCCCCACCGGTCCGGCGGTCTGGACCGGGGAGATCTTCAACGGGGTGGAGACCCGGACCTACGACGTGCCGGCCCTGCCGGCCGGGACCTACGGCTTCGTCTGCACGGTCCACCCCAACATGACCGGCACCCTGACGGCGAAGTAGGAGAGGCACGCCCAGCGCGGCCGGGGAGCCGGGCCGGGCCGGCGGGCGCGGGCCGGCGGGGCGCGGGCCGGCCGTCGGGCCGGCGCTGGACGGCGGCGTCGGCTGGCGGACGCGGGCCGGGCGTGACGAGCGACCGGCCTGCCGGATTCCGCGGGCGGCCTAGAATGCACCCTCGATGTCCCGACCGATTCACCGCGTGGCACTCCTCGCGATCCTGTTCGCGCTGGCGAGCGCCGGCCTGGCCGCCTGCGCCGGCCCTCCCGGCGGGAGCGCGAGCGGCAGCCCCGACGCAGGCGGGGCGATCATCGGCTCGCCCCTGGTCGGCAAGCCGGCGCCGGGGCTCGCCGGCACCACGCTCGACGGAGCGCCGTTCGACCTCGCCGAGCACAGGGGCCAGCCCGTGCTCGTCAACTTCTGGGCCAGCTGGTGCGGGCCGTGCCGCGAGGAGTTCCCCCTCCTGGAGGACGCGGCGCAGCGCCATGCAGCCAAGGGGCTCGTCGTCGTCGGTGCCCTCTACAAGGATGACGCCGATCCGGCCCGGGCCTTCGCGACGGGGCAGGGGGCCACCTGGCCAACGGTCGCGGATCCGGAGCGCACGATTGGGGCCGCCTGGAAGGTCCTTGGTCCGCCGCAGACCTTCTTCGTCGATCGCGAGGGGATCATCCGTGACGTCCAGGTGGGCCAGGTGCGAGACGCCGCGGAGCTCGACCGTCTGCTGACGACGATCCTCCAGTGACGGCCGGGACCGCGACGGCCGGGTCGACCCGGGCAACCGTCGGGTCCGGGCCTGCGGGAGCGACCACCCCCGGCGGCGACCTCGCCATCTCCGTGCGAGGCCTGCGCAAGCGCTACGGCCAGCTCACGGTGCTCGACGGCCTCGACCTCGAGGTGAAGGCCGGCACGCTCGTCGCGCTGCTGGGTCCCAACGGCGCGGGCAAGACGACGACCGTGGAGATCCTCGAGGGCTACCGGCGCCCGGAGGCGGGCGAGGTCCGTGTGCTGGGGCTCGATCCCCACCGCGACGGCGCCGCGCTGCGCCCGCGCATCGGCGTGATGCTCCAGCAGGGCGGGATCATGCCCGCCGCCCTGCCGCGCGAGCTCGTCCGGCTCCACGCCCGCCTCTTCGCCGCGCCGGCCGATCCCGACGGCGCTGCTCGAGCTGCTGGGGCTGACCCACGCGGCGACTCGGCGCTGCAAGCTCCTCTCGGGCGGCGAGAGACAGCGGCTGGCCCTCGCCCTGGCCCTCGTCGGGCGACCGGAGCTCCTGGTGCTCGACGAGCCGACCGCGGGAATGGACCCGGAGGCGAAGGCGACCGTCCGCACGCTCATCGGCGACCTGCGGGCGGCCGGACGGACGATCCTCCTGACCACGCACGAGCTCGCGGACGTCGAGCGCCTGGCAGACCACGTGGTCGTGATGGACCACGGGCGAGTCCTCGCCTCGGGAACGCCGGCCGAGCTGGTGGCGGAATCGACGCCCGCGCTTCGATTCCGCCTTGCGGCGGTGGACGGCCGGGACCCCGCGCTCGACCCCGCTGACCCTCGCAGGGCTCGGGGCGGCACTGGGCGGCACGATCGAGGACGACGGACCGGCGGGCCGCCACCGGCTCGCGGGACGCGATCCCGACCCGCGCGCGGTCGCCGTTCTCGCCGCGTGGTGCGCCGAGCACGGGCTCCTTCTCGCCGAGATGCGCACGACCGGGGGGACGCTCGAGGATCGCTTCCTGGAGCTGATCGCACAGCCGGACGCGGACCGCGCAGACGGCGTGGACGGCGCGACCATGAACGGCCGAGCCACCGCCGACATCCTCCGGCCCGGTGACGGGCGCCCGTCGTCGGCCTTCGCCCGGGTCGCCGCCATGCTCGAGATGGAGCTGCGCCTCACTTCGCGGCGCCTCGAGAACCTCCTCGTCACCCTCCTGTTGCCCGCCGTGCTCCTCGTCTTCTTCGGCTCGATGGACGATCCTTCCCGACGCCGAGACGACGCTGCCCGGCGCCGCGCCGATCGACGGCGTGCTGCCGGCCGTCCTGGCGACGGCGATCGTGGCCGCGGGCCTCGTCAACCTCGGCATCTCGACGGGCTTCGAGCGCTCCTACGGCGTCCTCAAGCGGCTGGGCGCCTCGCCGCTGACCCGCGGTCAGCTCATGGCCGGGAAGATCGGCACGATCGTCGTCATCGAGGCGATCCAGGCGATCCTCCTCGTCGGCCTGGCTGTCGGCATCTTCGGCTGGGCGCCCGGACCCGACTGGAGCCCGCCCGCCGTCGTGGCGGCCCTCGCCCTCGGGACCGCGGCGTTCAGCGCACTCGGGCTCCTGATCGCCGGGACCCTCCGCGCCGAGGCAACGATGGCCCTCACGAACGCCCTGTTCCTGCTCGGCATCCTCCTCGGCGGACTGCTCGTGCCGGCCCATCAGCTGCCCGGGCTGCTCGGCGCGCTCGCGTCGCTCCTGCCAACGGCCGCGCTGGCCGACGCCCTGCGCATCGGCCTCGGCGCGAGCACCGGGGACCTGCGTCGAACCGCTCGTCGTGCTGGCCGCGTGGGCGATCGGGACCAGCCTCCTGACAGCTCGAACGTTCCGCTGGGAGTAGTGGGTAGGCCCATCGTCCCGGTGCAGCGAGGCACCATCGACCGGTTGCGCCGGTCGGCCGACGTCGGTCAGGCTGCCCCCATGCTGCATCGTCGCGTCCCCGGGCTCGCCGCCCGCGCCACCCGGCTGCTCGTCGGAGCCGTCCTCGTCGCCCTGCTGGCCCCCGTCCTGCCTGCCGCCGCCGCCGAGCCCGACTACCCCGCCTGCGACAGCCGCTACCACACCAACGCCGAGATGGTGGCCGAGATCCACGCCGCCGAGGCCGCCTACCCCGGAGCTCGTGGACGTCATGTCGATCGGGAGGAGCACGCAGGGGCCGCGACATCTGGGTCGCCAAGGTCTCGGACAACGTCGCCGTCGACGAGACGGAGCCCGAGGTGCTGGTGGACGCCCTCCACCACGCCCGCGAGCGGCTGACCCTGGAGCAGGCGCTCTACCTCCTCGCGAACGCTCACCCGGGACTACGCCACCGATCCTGCCGTCCGCGCGGTCGTGGACTCGCGCGAGACCTGGATCATCTTCTCGGTCAATCCCGACGGCCACGTCTACGACCTGGGCGGGAGCCCGTATCGCCTCTGGCGCAAGAACCGCCAGGCGAACCTCGGCTCGCGCTACGTGGGCACCGACCTCAACCGCAACTACGACTACCGCTGGGGCTGCTGCGGCGGCTCGTCCTCGAACCCGGCGGCCTGGAACTACCGCGGCCCGGCGCCCTTCTCGGCGCCCGAGACGCGCGTCGTCCGCGACTTCGTCAACAGCCGGGTCGTCGACGGCCAGCAGCAGATCAAGGTCCACGTGACGTTCCACACGAACGGGCAGCAGGTCCTCTGGCCGTACGGCTACACCAAACGGGACCTGCCTCCCGACATGACGATCGACGACTACCGCACGTTCGTCACCATCGGGCGCCGGATGGCTGCCCGGAACGGCTACACGGCCGATGCAGTCGAGCGATCTCTACGTCACCGACGGCGACCAGATCGACTGGATGTACGGGCGCCACCGGATCTTCTCGTTCACCTGGGAGCTCTTCCCGACCCAGACTCCGTCCGACGCCACCGACCACTACTCGCCGGACGAGATCATCTCCCGCGAGACGAAGCGCAACCGGGAGGCGCTCCTCTACACGCTCCGCGTCGCCGGCTGCCCGTACGGCGCGATCGAGCGGCAGCAGGCGAACTGCGGGACCTTCTTCGACGACTTCGAGGGGTCGAAGGGGTGGTCGGTGAACCCGGACGGCACCGACACCGCGACCGGTGGCCGGTGGCAGCGCTCGAACCCGGCGCCGACCGCGACCCTGGGCCAGCCGCGACAGCTCGACGCGGCCGTGTCCGGGAGTCGTGCGCTGGTCACCGGCGCGGCGGCCGGCGCCTCGCCCGACGCCAATGATCTCGATGGCACCACCACGACGCGCTCCGCGCCGATCGCGCTGCCGGCAACGGTCGGGCCGCTCACGTTCCGGTACTACCTGTCCCACGCTGCCGACGCGTCGCCCGACGACTGGTTCCGCGCCTGGGTCGAGGCGGCGACGGCACCCGCACGCTCGTATTCGAGGAGCTCGGCGGCGCGGATGACGATCCAGCGGCCTGGGCGTCGGCACGCGTCGCGATGGACGCCTGGGCCGGGCAGACGGTGCGCATCGTGCTGGGAGCCGCCGACGAGGGCTCCGACAGCCTGGTCGAGGCCGCCGTGGACGACGTGAGGATCGAGCGGCCCTAGCCCTGCGTGCGACGCCCCGCTGGCACCGATCGCCTCCAACGCAGTGCCTGGGCCGAAAAGCAAGAACCCCGGCGGGCGGACCGGGGTTCTCGACGTCGGTATGCGACTTGGTTGCGGGGAGGGGATTCGAACCCCTGACCTTCGGGTTATGAGCCCGACGAGCTGCCGCTGCTCCACCCCGCTCGCGAAGTATGAGCCCACTAGGCCAAATCGTCAAACGGTGCCGTCCACGCACCCGGGCATATCCCGGCGTGCAGGCGACCCCTCGGGTGCGGTGCTGCGCACGCGGGAGCGTCGTCGCGCTACAGTGAGAGGCCCTCGTCGGGCCGAAGCACCGCGAGCGAACCGGGAGCCGTCCAGCCGATGTCCGCCGACGACCTCTTCGCCGCCGCCCTCGCCGTCCGCGAGCGCGCCTACGCCCGCTACTCGCAGTATCTCGTCGGGGCCGCCCTGCGCGACGAGCAGGGCCGGATCCACGTTGGGGCGAACGTGGAGAACGCCGCCTATCCGCAGAGCCAGTGCGCCGAGGCGTCCGCCATCGGGGTCCTGATCGCGGCCGGAGGGCACAAGATCACGGAGGTGCTCGTGATCGCCGACGGAACCCTCGGGATCCCGACACCCTGCGGCGCGTGTCGCCAGCGGCTCCGCGAGTTCACGGCCCTCGACACCCCGGTGCACCTCGCCGTCCCGGCCGGGGTCCTTCGCACGATCACGCTCGGCGAGCTCCTCCCCCTGAGCTTCGGCCCTGAGCACCTCGGCAAGGAGTCCGTCCAATGACGCACCCCGGGATCGACCCCGCGACCCTGGCCGCCGACGTCCTGCGCGAGCGCGCGCCCGGCTTCCGGCCCCGCCTCGGGATCGTCCTCGGCTCGGGCCTGGGCGGCCTCGCCGACGCCCTGGACGACCCCGTCGCCGTCCCGTATGCCGAGATCCCCGGCTTCCCGCCCTCGACCGTCGCGGGACACGCGGGCCGTTTCGTGCTCGGAACGCTCGAGGGCGTCCCGGTCGCCTGCATGCAGGGCCGCTTCCACCTCTACGAAGGCCACCCGCCGGCCGTCATCAAGCTGCCGATCCGCACCTTCGCGGCGCTCGGCGTCGAGGCACTGCTCCTCACGAACGCGGCGGGATCGTCTGCGCGCGGAAGCTCCTCCGGGCAGCCTCATGCTCATCACCGACCACCTCAACTTCATGTGGACGAACCCCCTGATCGGGCCGAACGACGACGACTGGGGCGAACGCTTCGTCGGCCTGGAGGACGCCTACGACCCGGAGCTGCGGGCACGCCTGGTCCGGCTCGCGGGCGAGCTCGGCATCCGCCTCCACGAGGGCGTCTACTGCTCGCTCCTCGGGCCGCTCTTCGAGACGCCGGCCGAGATCCGCGCCTACAAGGTGCTCGGCGCCGACGCCGTCGGGATGTCGACCGTGCCCGAGGTCATCGTCGCCCGCCATGCCGGAATCCGGGTGGCCGCGATCAGCGCGATCACGAACCTGGCCGTCGGGATGAGCACGGAGCCGATCGACCACGCCCAGACGCTCCGGGGCGCGGCGCTGGCCGCTGCCGACCTGACGCGCCTGGTCCGGGCGTTCGTCGCCTCGTTCGCCAGCCCGGTCCCGGAGGCGTAGCGATGCTCCCGCAGGAGGTCGTCCGCGCCAAGCGCGACGGCCGGACGCTGTCGGACGAGGAGATCGCCTTCTTCGTCGGCGGCCTGACCGACGGGACAATCACCGAGGGCCAGGCAGCCGCCTTCGCGATGGCGGTCTTCTTCCGCGGGATGACCCGGGCCGAGCTCGTGGCCTTCACCCTGGCGATGCGCGACTCCGGAACGGTCCTGGACTGGTCCGACGCCGATCTCCCGGGACCCGCCCTCGACAAGCACTCCACCGGCGGCGTCGGCGACAAGATCTCGCTCATGCTGGCCCCGATCGTCGCGGCCTGCGGCGGCGCGGTCCCGATGATCTCGGGGCGCGGCCTCGGCCACTCGGGCGGCACGCTCGACAAGATGGACGCGATCGACGGCTACACGACTGCGCCCAACAACGCCCACTTCCGTCGGGTCGTGCGCGAGGTCGGCTGCGCGATCATCGGCCAGACAGGCGACCTCGCCCCGGCCGACCGGCGGCTCTACGCCATCCGGGACGTGACCGCGACGGTGGAGAGCATCCCCCTGATCACGTCCTCGATCCTGTCGAAGAAGCTGGCCGCGGGCCTCACTGGCCTCGTCCAGGACGTTACGTATGGCACCGGCGCATTCATGAGCTCAGTCGAGGACGCCCAGGCACTGGCCGAGAGCATCGTGGCAGTCGCGAACGGAGCTGGGTGCCGTACGACGGCGATCCTCACCGACATGAACGAGGTGCTGGGCACCACGGCCGGGAACGCCGTCGAGGTCCGCGAGGCGATCGCCTACCTGGCCGGCGAGGGCGGGGCCGACGGCCGCGAGCCGCGGCAGCACGAGGTGACGATGGCTCTCTCGGCCGAGCTGCTGGTCATCGGCGGGCTCTTCGCAGGCGTCGCGGACGCCCGCGAAGCCTGTGAGCGCGCGCTTGGATCCGGCGAAGCCGCGGAGCGGTTCGCGCGCATGGTCGCCGCCCTCGGCGGGCCGGCCGACCTGCTGGAGCGGCCCGGACGCCTACCTGCCGCTGCCGGAGGTGACGGTGCCCGTGTTCGCTGCCCGCGCCGGGTTCATCGCCGCAGAGGACGCGCGCGCGATCGGCCTGGCGATCGTCGGGATGGGCGGCGGGCGAGTCCGAGCCGACCAGGCGATCGACCACGCGGTCGGCTTCACGCGGGTCGCGCCCGTCGGGGCCGAGGTCGGGCCCGAGCGACCGCTCTGCCTCGTCCATGCTCGATCGGTCGCCATGGCCGAGGCCGCCGCCGCCGAGTACCGGGCCGCGGTCACGATCGCGGACGCGCCGCCGAGCCGCGACGCCGATCGTGCTGGAGCGGATCTCCGGGTAGACTTCGCCGCGGACCGGCTGGTCGCGCGGCGCGTGCGCCGGGTCGCGGGGCATTCAGCCGAGTCTTCAGGAACGGCCGCGACACTGCGCCGACGTGAACAGCAGCGCGCATGGACGCGCAGGGGGGAACATGGCCAATCGTCGGATTGCCGTCATCGTCGTCGCGCTCGTCGCGATCGTCGCCGTGGGTGGCATCGCCGTGTATGGCACCTTCCTGGCCGGCGACAATGTCGCGGAGCTGGGGCTCGACACGCCCGCACCGTCCTCGACGGCAGCCGTGACCGACGCTCCGGTCCAGCCGTCCGCGTCGACCGGAGCGCCTGCGGCCACCGGCGCCCCGGCGCAGACCGGCGACCTCGCCGGCCCGTGGACCGTCGTCTCCGGCGTCGCCGGCTACCGCGTCCGGGAGACGTTCCTCCAGCAGAATGCCGAGACCGACGCCGTCGGGCGCACGGAGGACGTCACCGGGTCGCTCACCGTGGACGGCGATGCCGGGGCACTCCGCCTGGTCTCGACGCAGATCGTGGTCGACATGACGACGCTGAAGAGCGACAAGGACCGGCGCGACGCGCAGCTGCGGAGCCGCGGCATCCAGTCCGACACGTTCCCGACGTCCACGTTCGACCTGGCGACGCCGGTGGCCCTCCCGGCGGACTTCGGCAGCGCGGACGTGGCGGTGACGCTCCCCGGCAAGCTGACCCTCCACGGCGTCGTCAAGGACGTCACGGTCGAGGGCCAGGCCCGGCTCGAGGCGGACGGCACCGTCGTCGTGGCCGGGAGCCTGCCGATCGTCTTCGCCGACTACGGCATCGAGGCGCCGAACGTCGCCGGCATCATCGCGGTCCAGGACAACGGCACGATGGAGTTCCGGGTCGTCTTCGCGAAGGGGTAGACGCCCGGGCCGGTCGGCACTCGACACCGGCCGGCCGCGCGCGACGATCTGCTCGAGCGGCCGAGCAGACCGAAACGCCGCCGGCCCGCCGTTCGTCTCACGCGCGGTACCACCGATCCCAGGGGCGCGTCCCCCGCCCTCTCAGTGGGGAGGCACGGCGATGCGACACCTCGGTGCGTGGCGGACGCTTTCCGCCGTGGCGGTGGCCGTCGCGGTCGCGGGGTGCGGCAACGTGGTCACGCCCTCACCCTCCGTCGCTCACGACCCCGTCCTCCTCCCCTTCCCCTGCCGTCACGCCGTCGCCGACCCCGGTTGCCGACGGATCCACGTGGGTCCCGGCCGGCAGCCTGCTCGAGGGGCGCGCCAGCACGCACGCGGTCGTCCTGGGAGACGGCCGCGTCCTCGTCGTCGGGTCGGACAACATCTGCACTCCCGGATGGGCGTGGGAGGAGAGCGCGGCAGCCGAGGTCTTCGATCCGGCCGCCGGGACGTGGAGCGCGACGGAAAGCCTGAACGCACCGCGCGACGGCTTCGTCGCAGTCACCCTGGACGACGGGCGAGCGCTCGTCACCGGCGGTGTGACGTCGGCCGAGCCCGTCGAAGGCGTGTTCGGCGCCTACTCCAGCACGAAGCTCTACGACCCGCAGGCCGGCACGTGGTCGGCGACGAGCCTTCTCAGCGTGGCGCGGTATGCCCCCGCCGTGGCGCTCCTCCACGATGGGAGGGTGCTCGTGGCCGGCGGCACCTACGTCGACGAGTCGGAGCAGAAGCGACCTCGCGAGCGCCGAGATCTATGACCCCGAGTTCCAGAGCTGGTCGCAGACCGGAGAGATCGGGCCGGCGCGCAGCGGGGCACGGGCCGTCACGCTGACCGATGGGCGGGTCCTCCTCGTCGGCGGCAGCGGCCCGGACAGCGACAGCGCGCCATTCGCGCGCGCCGAGATCTACGACCCAGCCTCAGAATCCTGGCTCGCGGCCGGCTCTCTCGCAGTTGCCCGCGAGGACTTCGGTCTCGTGGCGCTTCCGGACGGGGGCGCGCTGGTGGTCGGCGGCATCAGCGGCGGCGGGACGGCGGCGGTCACTGCCGCTGCCGAGCGATTCGACCCGCGGACTGGCTGGTCCTCGGCTGGCTCGATGCGGAGCGCGGCCGCCAATCGAACCGCGGTGCTCCTCGGCGACGGCCGCGTCCTCGTCGCCGGTGGCCTGGCCGGTCCCGACTTCGGGATGGGCAGCGTGGCCATCGCCGACGCCGAGATCTACGACCCAGCCACCGGCACCTGGACCGCGACGACACCCCTGCCGGAGCCGCGCGAGCGCGCCTCCGCGGTCACCCTCGCCGATGGTTCGGTCCTGCTCGTCGGCGGTGACCGCGGCTACGTGGGCGAGCCGTCGACTCCCTGGTGTCCCGAGCCGATCGCTGCGGCCGTCCGCTACGTCCCGGCGAACCTCGCCTCGTTCCCCGAGCCGACGCCCCGCCCCACCGCGGTCGACGTCGCGAAGTCGGACGCACCGCGCGCCTCGGCGTCGCCATCCGCCGCGAAGAAGGCGGCCGCAGCCATCAACGCCTTCGGGCTCGACCTGTACCAGCGGATCCTCTCGGACGGCACGCTCGACCCGGCGAACGGCGCCGTCATCTCGCCGACGAGCATTGCCCTGGCTCTCGCGATGGCGCGCGCCGGCGCGAAGGGCGAGACCGCGGCCGAGATGGACAGGGTGATGCGGTCTGCCGGCGCAGACGACTCTGGCCACGGCGATGAATGCCCTCGACCGCGCCCTGTCGTCGAGGAGCGGGAGGTTCGCGGACGGCTCGGGAGGGGCGGGCGGAGACGTCCTCCTGAAGATCGCGAACGCACCGTTCGCCCAGGTGGGGATGCCGCTCGAACAGCCGTACCTCGACACCCTGGCGTCGCGATATGACGCGGGCGTCCGGCTCGTCGACTACCGGACAGATCCCGACGGCGCCCGGAAGACCGTCAACGCCTGGGTCAAGAAGCAGACGGCCGGCCGGATCCCGGAGCCTGCTCGCCAAGCCCGACGTGACGAGGCTCACGCGCCTCGTCCTCGTGAACGCGATGTACCTCAAGGCGCCGTGGCTGAACCCGTTCGAGGCCGCCGACACGAAGCCGGGCCGGTTCATCCGGGCGGATGGCTCGCGCGTCACCGTCCCGACGATGAACCTGGTCCGCTGCCAGGGAACCGGCCTCTGCATGCTCCCGTACGCGGCGGGCGCGGGCTGGCGGGCGGTCGAGCTCCCGTACATCGGCGACTCGCTGGCGATGACCATCATCGTGCCGGAGGACCTGGCGGCGTTCGAGCGTGGGCTGACCTCGCAGAAGCTGACCCGCATCATCGGCGCCCTCCGGACGGAGCCACCCGGGACGACGACGTGGGAGGTCTACGACGTGCACGTGACGATGCCTCGGTTCGGCATCGAGGCGCGCGCCGACCTTGCCGATGCCCTCGCGGCGATGGGAATGCCCCTCGCGTTCGACGTCGACACGGCCGACTTCTCGGGGATCAGCCCGATCGCGCGCGAAACCGGGCTCTACATCAAGAAGGTGATCCACCAGGCGAACATCGACGTCGACGAGAAGGGGACCGAGGCGGCCGCCGCGACGGCCGTGGATGATGGCGACAGGCGGCGGCCCCATGACCAGGGAGGTCGAGTTCAGGGTCGACCGGCCGTTCCTGTTCCTCGTCCGCGACGTTCCGACCGGGGCAATCCTCTTCATGGGCCGCGTCGTCGACCCTTCGGTCAGGTAGGGCGGGACGCGGCGATCAGGCCGGGCGCGGTCGGAGCGCCGTTGTCGCGCCCCAGGCCGCAAGCCCCAGCCCGGCGGCGAAGACCGGCCACGGGAAGTCGGTCGGGACCCCGCCGTCCAGCACGAGCGGCGCGTTCCAGCAGAAGGCCACGATCACGATCACGCCGCCTGCGGCCCCTGCGACGACCTGCGCGCGACCCGCCCGCACGGGCCGGCCTGCGCGAAGACGAGCCGCCGCCGCCAGGCCGAACCCGATGAGCGCCACGCTCACCGCCACCGGCGCCCAGACCGGCCCCGTCCAGGGCACCGGGATCAGGAAGAGCAGGTCCCACGTGTCGAGCGACGGCGGCCAGCCGATGAAGACCCACAGCCACGCGTAGTAGAGGATGTCCCAGACGCCGAACGCGACGGCGGTCCATGCCAGGCGCTCCAGCCAGCTCCGCCCGGCGAGCCAGCCGACCGTCGCCAGCATCACCAGCGTCGCCGCCTCCCGCCCGACCTCGATCGCGGCGAACTCCCCCACCGCGCCGGGGTCCTGCAGCGGGAAGAGGACGCCCGTCTCCATCCCGAGCGCACGCTGCAGGTAGACGACGACGGCCGACTCGAGGAAGGCCATCGCGACGGCGAAGACGATGACGGCGGTCGGCGGTCGCCCGGAAGCGCGGTTCGTGCATCGTGCCCGGCGCTACGTCGGCAGGCTCCGCTCCGGTGCCCAGCGCAGGGCGAGGCGACGGGTCGCCAGGTCGAGGTCGACGTCGGCGGCGACGACGCCCACGACGCCGTAGGGCAGGCTCGCGACGAGCGTGCCGTCCGGGGCGATGACGCCGGTCACGGAGCCCTGGTCGGGACCCGGCCACGTTCGAGGCGGCGACGAAGACCGTGTTCTCGAGCGCCCGGCAGCATGATCGCCTTCTCGTTGTACGGGTTCGTCGCATCGCACCAGCGGGACGGCAGCGAGCCGTCGTCGGTGATCACGAAGTGCGGGACGAAGATCGACCTGCGCACCGGCGAGGACGAGGGCGCGGCTGATCTCCGGGTAGCGGAACGCCTCGTGGCAGATGGCGATCCCGAAGGTGAGGCCCGCGGCCGTGAAGACGCGGCGGCCGGAACCCGCGACGTAGTGCGCCTCCTCGGTCGGGTCGATCTGGGTCTTCGCCTGCTCGCCGAGCCTCGTGCCGTCGGCGTCGAAGACGACCGAGACGATCTCGCGACCGGCGGGCGTCGGGCGCTCGGCCCCGACGATCGTGACAACACCCGCCCTGCGGGCCGCAGCCGCGACCTCTCGGAGCGCTTCCTCCAGCGCGCCCGCCGACACGTCGGGCACGGGCCTCGGCTGGTCGCGGTGACCGGGCAGGCCGGTCTCGGGGAGGCACACGATCCGGGCGCCCAGCCGGCCGGCCTCCTCCACGGCCACGATGGCCGCCGGGACGGCCTCCTCGAGCGTCGCCGTCAGGGGCGTCGAGGCGACCGCGATCCGGATCGTGGACATCGACGGAGTGTACGCCGCGTCACCCCGCCGTCGGCCTCTGGGCCGATCTCGCGCTCGACCTCCGTCGCGGAGACGCTCGAACGTCAGCGGTGTCGGACTCCCGCTCGCGGCGAGGAGCGCCTTCGCGAGGTCCTCGGTCGTCGACTCCAGGAGCGTCATGAACTGCGTCTCGGCGAAGTCGCGCTTCGGCTCGTCCGCGTCGGCCCCGAAGACCGCGTCGAGCAGCTGGACGAGCATCTGGTCCATGGCGTAGAGGCGCAGGTGGACGCAGCTCGTGGACGACGATCTCCTCGAGGTGCTCCGAGGGCTGGCCGGCACGAAGCAGGAGCACGGCCTTGCGGTCGTCGAGGTCGACCTTGATGTCGCCCGGACTTGCGCCACGGCGTCGTGACGAGCCGAAGGTCGATGTCCCAGTCGGCGAGCCGGAGGATCGGCTGCCACCGGGCGAGGATGTCCCGCGCCTCCTCGCGCGTGATGGTCACCGACCGCCCCTCCGGGCCGGTCACCGTGTCGACGATCCCGACGACGACGGTCCGGATCGGCGCTCCCGGGGCGGCGAGGACCTGGCGGGCCGAGTTGCCCTCGTCGAGGAGGAGGACGGTCTCGCCGGCGCCGGCGCCCACGCTGTCGACGGCGATGAGGTAGCCGCCGGCTGGCTTGCCCGAAGGATCGAGGAGGTCGCACACGAGGAGCGTCCGGCCGTCGAAGTCAGGGGTGTTGATGGTCGAGACGACGGTCCCGACGACGCGCGCGAGCTTCATGGCCGGGTCTCCGGACGCGCCTTCCGCCCGGGTCGCACCTTCTTCGGCGGCCGCGCCTTGGCCTCCGGCGGGGTCGGACTCGCCGGCTGCGGCACAGGAGTGTCGCTCGCGAGTGACCGAACGGCGTCCACGATCCCCACGATCGCGTGGTCGACCGGGACGAAGCGGTTGGGCATCGCCTCGGCGGCCTCGCGGGCGGCCACGAAGTAGACGAGCTCGCCGGGGCCGGCCATGTGGATCGCGTCGGCCGCGACGAGCTGGCCGCCGACCGGGACGAGGTGGCGGTCGAGCGGCTGGATCACGAGGAGCTTCACGCCCTCGAGGCCGGGGGTCTTGACGGTGGCGACGACGGTGCCGATGACGCGGGCCAGCTGCACGACCGCTACTCCCGGATCCGCGCGGCGAAGCGCGCGTCGGCGGCGAGGTTGTCCGCCATCTCGACGTGGAGCCGGGCGATCACGCGGTGAGCGAGGCCCGGCGAACCGGCGACGCGACCGGCCCCGATCTCCACGGCGGCCTCCACGTCGGCCACGGCCCCGTCGAAGAGCAGGTAGCCCTTGCCGCCGAGGTCGTCGGCCAGGCGGATCTCGAGCAGCCGCACGTGAGCGCCCTTGAGCCCGGCGTCGGCGGCCTCGAGGATCGCGGCGATCGTGGCGGTCTCGATGACGCCCAGCGCCTCTCCGGCGGCCGCGCGACGCTCCCCGCGGATCCCCGCCACGAGCTCCGGGTGGACGTTGGGGATGAGGACGGCGTCGAGGACGGACGACGCCCCGGCCTCGCGACCCGCGTCGAGCGCCTCCTCGACGTCCGCGACGGCGCCACCGACGAGGACCAGGTACTTGCCGGGGTGCACCGTGCCGGCGCGGAGCACGTCGATCGGGGCGCGCTTCGCCATCGCGTCGCCGGCCTCGATGCCTGCGGCGATCGAGTCGAGCTCGAGGAGCGCGAGGGCCGGCTCGATCGCGGGCACGGCGCGAGGTGCCACCGTCAGACGATCCGCAGCGCGCCGACGACGGTGATCCGCCGCTCGCGCGAGAAGGTGCGGGGCCGGGTCAGGCCGTCGCCGGACGGGCTGGCGATCGAGAACGAGGTGAAGCCCTCGCCCCCCTCGCCCAGGCCGGCATAGTTCGGCCCGTTCGTCACGAAGATGCTGCAGTTCATGGCCCGGGCCATCTTCGTGATCGTCTCGACATTCGTCGAGTGGATCGAGGCCGTGTGGCGGAAGCCGTGCTCCATCCGCACGGCGAGATCGATCGCCTGGTCGACGTTCCCCACGCGCACGATCGGGAGGACGGGCATCATCTGCTCGGTCCAGGCCAGGCTGTGGTCGCGCGGCACGTCGCAGATGATCAGCCGGGGCGCGGGCTCCGCCTGGACGCCGATCTCGGCGAGGATCCTGGTCGCGTCCTGGCCGATCCAGGCCGGGTTCATGTGGCCGGGCTTCCCCGGCTGGCCGGGCTCCGTGAAGATGACCCGCTCGAGACGGCGGAGCTCGTGCTCCTTGAGCAGGTAGGCGCCGTTCTGGGTCATCGCCCGGATGAGCCGGTCTGCGACCGAGTCGACGACGAGGACGACCTTCTCGTCGATGCAGACGAGGTTGTTGTCGAACGAGGCGCCGTGGACGATGTCGCGCGCCGCCCGCTCGACGTCGGCGGTCTGGTCCACGACCGCCGGCGGGTTGCCGGGGCCGGCGGTGATCGCCCGCTTGTCCGTCTTCAGCGCCTCGCGCACGACCGCGGGGCCGCCGGTGACCAGCAGCACGCGGACGCCGGGGTGACTCATGAGCGCGCGCGCGGTGTCGATCGTGGGGGTCGCGACCCCGCAGACGAGGTTCGGCGGCCCACCGGCCGCGACGATCGCCCGGCTGATGAGCCGGATTGTCTCCGCCGAGCAGCGCCGCGCACTCGGATGGGCGTTGAAGACGACCGCGTTGCCGGCCGAGACGATGCTGATCGTGTTGTTGATGATCGTGGAGGTCGGGTTGGTGACCGGCGTGATCGAGGCGACGACGCCGAACGGCGCGAACTCGGTGACCATCATCCCCGCGTCGCCGGAGACCGCCTGGACCTCGAGGTCCTCGGGCCCGGGCGCCTTCGAGGCGACGAGGCGGTTCTTGACGACCTTGTCCTCGAACCGCCCGATGCGGGTCTCCTGGTGGGCCATCCGGGCAAGCTGCTCGGCGTGGTCGAGCATCGTCCGGCGCACGGCGTCGATGATGACCTTGCGGGCCGCCAGGCCCTGGGCGCCGAACGCGCGGAATGCTTCGGTCGCCGCCGCCACGGCCTCGTCGATCGTCGCGTGGATGCCGTCGCCCAGCTCCGCGGCGGTGGCGGCCGAGAGCTCCGCCTCCGCGCGCAGGCCGGCGCCTGGTCGCTCGCCGCCGGCCGCGTCGACACGGCGGCGCACCCGTTCGATGATCTCGGAGATCTCGCGCTCGTCCAGCTCGTTCATGGCCTTCACCCGCTACTTGCGGTAGACCTCCGTCCCGCCGATCTCCCACGTGTCCACGATCGCCATGACGACCGCGTCGCAGGGCCGGTCCCTCGTCGTCTCGGTTTGGCGGGCGGAGCTGCCGGTGGCGTAGAGGACCACCTCGCCGACGCCCGCCCCGACCGCGTCCGCGGCCACGACGTACCCGCCGGACTCGCGGTTCTCCGCGTCGAGCTGGCGCACGACAAGGAGCTTCCAGCCCTCCATGAGCGGCTCTTTCTGGCTTGCCACCACGGTCCCGGTCACTCGTCCGAGCAGCATCGTTCCACCGCCTGCTGGGGGAGTTGCGCGCCGGCTGCCGCCGGCGCGCCGCGTCCCGCTTCCTAGCCCTGGCCGCCCTCGGCCTTGGCCTCCTCGAGCCGCCCGAGCGGCAGCACGAGGTCGACGTTGACATGAGGCCGGGCGATGACGTGGCTGGCGACGACCTCGCCGACCTTGGCCGCGTTGCGCACGCCGGCCTCGACCGCGGCCTTGACCGCCGCCACGTCGCCGCGGACGACCGCGGTCACGTAGCCGCCGCCGGTCTTCTCGTACCCGACGAGCTCAACCTTGGCCGCCTTCACCATCGCGTCGGCCGCCTCGACCACCGCCGCGAACCCGCGGGCCTCGATCATCCCGAGCGCTTCTGCCATCGATCCGTTCTCCTTCTCGACCCTGGTGGCCGTTTGGCCTGTGTTCGTTCATGCTTACCGTGAGCTCGCCCGTCGACAGTCTCGTCGGCCGGCGCCTACCTACGACTTCGCCTCGCGCCCTTCGAGCCCTTCGATCGCTGCCAGCGCCGCCCGCCAGCCGACGTCGATGTCGCGCTCCTCGCCGCCGAGGTAGATGCGGCCCATCGAGCCGAAGTTGCGCACCTCGAGGATGTTGATGTGGGCCGCCTTCTCCGCCTCGTTGGCCGCCAGCGCGGCGTAGGCCGCCGGTTCGAGCTCGAGGACGTAGAGCGTCTCGCCGGGGATGAGCATCTGGCCGTGGCGGGTCCGGTTGATGAGCTGGGCCTGGTGGTCGTCGATCCGGCGGATGATCTGGCTCGAGAGGATCCGCGGCTTGATCCGGTCGGTCTCGGCCACGCCGATCTCGGCCAGGATCGCCGCGCCCGCGGCCCGGACCTCGGCCTGGGACGGGGAGTGGATCTCGAGCATGCCGTAGTAGCGCTCGATGATCTGCATGCCCGGCTTGACGGACGTCGTCTTGAGGGCGATGTCGGTGAGGCGGTTGATCTCGATGCCCGGGGACACCTCGAGGATGAGCGACGCGTCGCCCGCGAGCGGCAGGAATCCCTGGGCGACCGTCCCGAGGAAGGCCGCGTACTGGGCCTGGAGGCTGTCCAGGAAGACGTACGCCCGAAGGTCAATAGTGCCCATGTGCGCCCTTCTCTCCACTGACGATCTTGACTCCGGCGGAAGCCCCGATGCGGGTAGCCCCCGCCGCGATCATCTCCTGCATGTCCTCGAGGGTCCGGATGCCTCCCGCGGCCTTGACGCCCATCCTCGGGCCGACCACCTCGCGCATGAGCGCCACGTCGAAGACGGTCGCCCCGCCCGCCGCGTACCCGGTCGACGTCTTGACCATGTCGGCCTTCGCCTGGCGCGCGAGCTGGCAGGCGATCACCTTCTCCTCGTCCGTGAGGAGGGCCGTCTCGATGATCACCTTGTTCGCGGCGCCGGACTCGTGGCAGGCGTCGGAGACGCGGGCGATGTCCTCGCGGACTGCGTCGACCATCCCGCTCTTGAGGGCCCCGATGTTGATCACCATGTCGATCTCGCGGGCCCCGTCACGGATCGCCCGCCGCGCCTCGACGGCCTTGACCTCGCTGGTCGCGGCCCCGAACGGGAAGCCGATGACCGACGCGACCGTGACGTCCGTGCCGCGCAGGTTGTCGGCCGCACGGCGGACCCAGGTCGGGTTGATGCAGACGGCTGCGAAACGATGCTCAGCGGCCTCTGCGCAGAGCTTGTCGATGTCGGCGGCCGAGGCGTCCGGCTTGAGGAGGGTGTGGTCGATGTAGCGGGCGAGGTCGCCGGGCACGTCGGCGGCGCGACCGTGGTACTCGACGCGCGCGGCACCGCCGGCGACGACGTCGCGGACCTTGGGGGCGCACTGGGCGGCGCAGGCGCGCTGGCAGGAGGTGCAGGGGTCCGAGGCGGCGCCTGCACTGGTGGCTGCGGCGGCCGGGCCAACGTTCGCGGCCGGCGCGTTCGCGCCCGCTCCGGTGCCCGTGTCCGCGGCCAGGGCGGCGAGCACCTCCCGGGTGATCGCCTCCACCAGCTCGTTCCGTTGGCTGCTCGTCTCGGTCATCCTGCTCGGCCCTCACCAGGTGCGTTCGCGTAGCGACGTTCGATCTCGCTGATCTTCTCGACCCGCGCCGCGTGGCGGCCCGGTCCCCATTCGGTCCCCAGCCAGGCCCGCACGATCTCGATGGCCAGGCCCTCCCCGATGAATCCCGACCCCAGCGTGAGCACATTGGCGTGGTTGTGCTCGCGGCTGTTGCGGGCGGACGAAAGGTCGTGGCAGAGCGCCGCACGGACGCCGGGCACCTTGTTGGCGACCATGCAGGAGCCGATGCCGGCGCCGTCGACGATGATCCCCCAGCGACACTCCCGGTCGGCGACGAGGCGTGCGACGGCGTGGGCGATGTCGGGGTAATCGACGGCTGCCGGGCTGTTGGTGCCGCAGTCCCGGACGCCGAAGCCGGCCTCGGCGAGCACGCGGCCAATGGCGTCCTTCAGGCGATAGCCGCCGTGGTCGCCGCCGATCGCGATCATCTCGCGAGCCGCGGCCGGCGCGGCGGCGGCCTCCCGTGTGCCCGTGGGTGCCGTCGCGTCGCCGGCCAGAGTGGCGTCGACGATCCGGCGCACGAGCTCCCTGACTTCGTTGGGATCACGCATGGTCGAGCACCCAGGCGGCGGTCGCTTCGTCGGCCACGAGCACGCTGATGCACCCCGCCCGAAGCGCGGCGAGGGCAATGGGACCCCGCCCCGCACCGGCAGCCAGGCCCACGGCCAGCGCCTTCGTCCGGAGCTCCTCGATCGGCAGCCCGATCGTTCGCCGGTCGAGCGATGGGAGCGCGACCCGGCCGTCGAACGCGAGGAAGCGCCCCAGGACGTCCCCGACCGCTCCGGCGTCCGCGAGCGCGGCCAGGTCGGCATCGCCGAGGTAGCCCGACGCGACGTGGACGCTGTCGGGACCCATGACCCCCATCCCGAACACGGCCGTGTCGGCCGCCCGCGCGGCCGCGAGCGTCTCGCCCACGGAGGGATCGCGCTCGAGCGCGTCGCGAAGCTGGGCCGTGCCCACGATCGCCGGCGCGGCCATGAGGCGGATGGCGGCCCCGGTCGTCGCGCCGAACCGCTCCACGATCTCGTGGGCGCGCGTCGGGTACGTGGACCGAGAGGTGGCGCCGTTGAGCTGGACGATCTCGGTGGCGACCGTCCATCCCGGGCGGAGGTGTGCCGCGAGCTCGAGCATCGTCCGGCCCCACGAGACGCCGATGGCGCCGCTGGGGCGCAGGGCCGCAAGGTGCGCCGCGGCCGCGCCGGCCACTCGCTCGCGGGCCAGGAGCTCGTCGTCCGCGGTGGATCCGGCGGCCGGCACGTCGACGACGACGGCGCCGTGCAGCCCGAAACGCTGGGTCAGCGCATCCTCGAGCTCGACGAGGCGGGCGGCCGGGTGGACGATCTCGATCCTGACGGCCGACTCGCGCAGGGCACGGTCGAGGAGCCGGCCGACCTTGAACCGGCTCACGCCGAGGCGCTCACCGACCTGGTCCTGGGTGAGGTTCAGCCGGTAGTAGAGCTGCGCGGCGCGAAGCATCAGCCGGGTCTCACCGGAGAGGGGCTCACCCTGGCGTGGGGGCGCAGCGCTGATCGTCATTCGGGGCCGGGTGCCTCGCTGGGCCTGCTGCTCGTTTGTGCAGCAGGCTGCTCATCTGTGCCAGACCCTACGCTCGGCAGCGCCGGTTGTCAATGGGCCGCGGACGGTGCCGTCGGGACAGGCTCGGCCGGTCCCGCCCCGATCGATCGGTGCCGTCGGAGCCACGCCAGCGCGGTCACACCGACAGCGACCGTCAGCGCGCCGCCCACCAGCAGCGCCGCCACGGCCCCCCACCGCGACGCGAGGAGAGCCCGCGAAGAGCGCGCCGATCGGCGTCGAACCGGCGAAGACCGTCGTGTAGACGCTGATGACCCGGCCGCGCAGCTCGTCCGGCACCGTGGCCTGGATGAGCGTGTTTCCGTTCGCCGCCATCCAGATCGCCCCGAACCCGGCCAGCGCCATGGCGGGCAGCGCCACCGCATAGACCGGGACCGCGGCCGCGAGCAGCAGGCCGGCGCCGAGCATCGTCGCCCCCACCGCGATGGCCCACGCGCTCGGGCGGCGGCGTGTCGCGAGGTAGAGGGCGGCAGCCACGGATCCGAGCCCGCTGGCTGCCATCAGGAACCCGAACGCTGCTGCGTCGCCGCCCAGGACGTCGCGGACGTACGGCGGGATCGTCACCTGGAAGTTCATCCCGATCGTGGCGGCGAGACCCACGACGACGACCGGGAGCAGGACGGCCGGTGTGCGTCGAGCGTAGCTGAGCCCCTCGCCGACCGAGACGAGGACGGCGCGGGCGGTCCGCGGCCGCAGGATGGGCGGCGGGGTGCGGAGCTCGGCGGGGCGCATGAGGAGGAGCGCAACGATCACGGCCAGGAAGCTCGCGCCGTTGACGAAGAAGGCGACCGAGATGTCGAAGGCGGCGATCATCAGCCCGGCCACGGCCGGTCCGATCACGCGGGCGGCGTTGAACGTGGCCGAGTTGAGGGCGATCGCGTTGACTACGTCCTCCCGGCCGACCATCTCGACCGCGAACGACTGGCGCACCGGCATCTCGACCGCGTTCGCGCAGCCGAGGAGAGACGGCGAGCACCAGGATCATCCAGACCTCGACAACGCCAGTGAGGGTGAGGACCCCGAGCACGATGGCGAGAGCTGCCATCACCGCTTCGACGGCGATGAGGGTCGGGCGTTTGGGCAGAGCGTCGGCAATGAGACCGCCGAAGAGCCCCAGGACCAGGACCGGCAGCCACTGCGCCGCTGCGACGATTCCGAGGATGAGCGGGTCGTCGGTCAGGGTGAGGACAAGCCAGGCCTGGGCGACCGACTGCATCCACGAACCGGCGAGCGAGATCGCCTGGCCGCCGAAGAAGAGGCGGAAGTTGCGATGGCGAAGCGACCGCAGCGCGCCGCCGCTGGCCAGGCCGCGACCGGTCACGGGCCCGTCTCCGCGCGGGGTGCACGGGGGACCCGGGCGGGCGCGGGAGCGCCGGGCGCGGTGTCGGGCGTGCCCGGGACGTGCGCCGGTTCGCCGCCTTCCAGCTCGTCCAGGTGGGCGTGAAGGTGGGCTCGGCGCGCCTCCGCCGCCTCGAGCATCGCCCGGAGACGGCCGGCCTTCGCCTCAAGGGTCGCCACCTGGCGGTCCATCCGGGCGATCAGATCGCGCACGATGGCACGCCGCTCGGCCGGCTCCCCGGTGGTCCGGAAGCGCTCGCGATCGCGGATCCGGGCTTCCTCGTCCTCGAGCAGGAGGGCGATCTCGGCCAGGCTGAAGCCCGCGTCGTCCCGGAGCTCACGGATGAATCCGAGCCGCTCCAGGTCGGAGGCGTCGTAGAGCCGGTAGGCTCCCTGCGAACGAGCGGCCGGCCTGAGGAGCCCGATCTCCTCGTAGTAGCGGATCGAACGCGGCGTCAGCCCCGTCCCGGCCGCCACCTCCTGGATCCTGAGGAGGCGCTGAGGGTGGCGGGCGGGCTCGCTCGCCGACGGCGGACGCGACATCCACGCATGATCCCACAACCTTGCCGTGCGCGTGAAGGTTTGCGACGGCTGCCGCGCGAGCCGGCGAGGGTCGCGCATGTCGCCGCGACGCGGGCTGCTGGCCGGGCGGAGGTGCGGGAGAGGTCCCGCCTTGGCGCGGACCTCGTGGCTCGACGGTCGAGCCGTGCAGCCGCCCGCAGACCCGCGATACTGCCGGCATGACACCCTGGTCGGAACGCCGACGATGCCCCCGCCGATGCCGACGGCATCGTTCGGCTCGTGCGGGTCGCCGCCTATGCCGTGTGCCGCGATGGGGAGCGCATCCTCTGCTGCCGCCTCGCCCCCGGCGAGCCGTCGCCGGGCTCGTGGACGCTCCCCGGCGGCGGCATCGACTTCGGCGAACGCCCCGAGGATGCCGTCGTTCGCGAGCTCGAGGAGGAGACCGGCCTCACGGGCCGGGTCGATCGGATCGCCGCCGTCCGCTCGCGAGTCTTCCCCGGGAAGCTCGCCGACGGGCGCCCGCGGGAGATGCAGGCGATCGCCCTTCTCTACAGCGTGACGATCACGGGGGGCACCCTGCGCGACGAGCCGCACGGCTCAACCGATCGCGCGGCCTGGCTTTCTCGCGCCGAGCTGGCGACCGAGCGCACCGTGACGATGATGCGAACGGCCCTGGAGATCGCCTTCGAGGGCGCCTGAGGGTCGGCGACGTGCCGGCCCGCCACGCCGGCACCCTGGCCGCGCGGCGGCCGTGCAGCTACCGCGACCGCAGCGCCTGGCGCGCCCGCAGCGCGTCACGCCACACCTCCAGTGCGACCGGCCACCAGGCGGCAAGCTGCTCACGCCCACCGTACCAGCGCGGCGAGCCCGGCCCATGGACCGCCTCGTCCAGGACGAGCTGGCGCGCCCCGGGCAGGAGCGCGGACGCCACCGGCACGAGCCCGTCCCCGGCGACGACCGCTTGGTCGGGGGCCGGGTGGACGTCCTCGTAGAGGCGCCGTATGGCACGGGAGCGGGGGTCGTCGGCCCTGTCGTCGCCCTCGATGCGTCGCGAGGCGACGGCCAGGTACCCCGTCGTCGGGGCGAACCACGCCCCGGGAACGTGCCGGTTGGCGAACCGTGCCCCCGAGGTGGCAACGCGGCGTCCCCAGCGCGCCTCATCGCCCACGAGGTGCGGCGTCCCGAGCGTCACGAGGGCGCCGATCCGGCCGCTGGCGCCGAACCGCCGGCCCTCGAACGGGTCGGGCGAGGTCAGGAGGCGCCCGAGCATGCCGCCGGCGCTGTGGCCGACGTACAGGATCGGCGCGCCCCGACTCGCAGGGATCGCCGCGCTGCGCGCGCCGGCATCGAGGAGCGACCGACCGGCACGCGTCGTGACCGGGCCCAGGCCGCGTACGGCACTCAGGACCCAGTCGGGCGTGTAGATCGGCGCGACGACCACGTCCGCGGCGCCACGGTCGAGCAGCGCCGACGCCAGCTGCCGATACCAGGCGGGCATCGTGAGGAAGCCGCCCACGAGCAGGACCACCGGACTGAGGTCGGCCGGGTCGACGTCACGCCAGTCGGCGACCGTCATGTCACTCCCTCGACGTCGGCGGCAGCCAGAAACGGATCCGGCGCCGCAATTGCGGATGCCCGCCCCAGATCGCGCAGCGGCCGTCCGCCGATCACGAGCCCCAGGCCGAGCGAGACGACCAGCACGACAGCGAACACGTAGAAGGGCAGGTGGATGTCGACGGCGAAGAGCGCGCCAGCCGCGATCGAGGCGACGATCATCCCCAGGGTTCCGGCGGCACCGTAGACACCCTGCGTCGTGGTCGAACGCTCCGCCGGGGTGCCGCTGGCCACGACCGCGTAGAGCGCCGGGCCCAGGAGGGCGAAGGAGAATCCCTCGAAGAAGGCGACGGGCAGGACGAGGACCGGGTCGCTGAGGACCGCGTAGAGGATCCCGCTGGCCGCGGCGCCGAGGCTCCCGACGACGATGAAGAGGAGCGGGCCCCGCCGGTCGGACCAGCGGCCAGCGACGGGCGAGAGCACGAGGACGCCGAGGCCGAAGGCGGCGAAGGTGAGCCCGACGAGGCCGAGATCGGCGCCGAGCTCGGTCATCCAGAGACTCCAGATGACCTCGTAGATGCCGGAGGCGAAGAAGCTCCCCACGTTGATGACGATCGCGGCGACGAGGAGGCGGTTCCACAGCGAGGTGGGGGCATTCTCGGACGCCCCGGCAGGTGCGTCCGCGTCGGCCACGTGAACGGGGAGAGGACGACGCATGATCGTGAGGCCCAGCAGCACGGCGGCGGCGACCATGGCCGCGCTGCAGAAGACGAACGGGAAGACGTACCCACCGCCGAGGGCTGCACCAGCTCCCCCGAACGCCGGCCCCAGCAGAAGGCCACCCATCTGGGCCGAGCTGTAGAGCCCGAACGCCGCGCCGCGCTCCGCGGGGGGTGTCGCGTCGAGGATGTAGGCACGCGCCGCCGGGTCATAGGCGGCGGTGGCAAGGCCCGCGAGGGCCCGGGCGAGCACGAGGGCGGGGACCCCAGTGAGGACGAGTGGCATGGGGACCACCACGGCCGTCACAAGGAGGCCGCCGAGCATCAGGAGCCGCTTGTCGCCGCGATCGCCGAGCCAGCCGAAGAGCGGCTCGCCCAGCAGTCGGGCGGCCGGCCAGGCGGCGACGATCCAGCCCAGCGTCACGGTGTCGATCCCCTGCTCGGTGATGTAGAGCGGGAGGACTGGCAGGAGCGCGCCGAAGCCCATCCAGAGGATGGCCTCGGCGATCAGGACGGGGAGGATCGGGCGGGTCCGGGCAAGCCACCCGCGGACACCCCCGGGGCGTGCATCGGTCACGCCGACATCGTACCTAGTAGACGATCAGCTCGGACTCGGGGACGCGGGCGCTCTGGGCGCCTTTCGCCTCCCAGCCGACCTGGGCGGAGACGAGCCAGTGGCCGGCACCCTCGCGGTCGCCCATCTCGCGGATGGGCCCGGTGACGATCAGGCGAGCAACCGACTGGCCGCCGCGCTCGTAGCGCACCTGGGTCTCGCGCTCGCCGTACCGATCGGTGCTGATCACGGTGAGCTCGCTTCGTGGGCAACCCATGAGGCCAGCCAGCCAGTCCCGCGCATCCCACGTCACCACGTGCAGGCTCCCGTCGGATCGATTGGTCAGCCACCATCCACGATATGCGAGGCTGCGCCCGTCTGCGGCGCCGTCGGCCGCGCCGCAAGCCGTGCAGCGGCCGTGGCCCGGGCACTGGTCGCCACTCGCGCGAACAGCTGGCGATACTGGACGGCCACGTTCGACCAGACCATCGCCCGGCTGTGCTCGTAGGCACGTCGTCCAACCGCAGCACGGAGCTCGTCGTCCTGGAGCAGGCCGATGAGGGCGTCGGCCCACGCAGCGGGCGATCCGGGCGGGACGAGCAGGCCGCGGCCGTCGTCGAGCAGCTCGGAGGCGCAGGCATAGGGGGTCGAGACGATCGCGCGGCCAGCTCCCATCGCGTACGACAGGGTCCCGGACACGGTCAAGTCGAGGTTCGTGTAGGGCGTCACGAAGACGTCGGCGCCCTCGAGCCAGCGGGTGAGCTCGACTCGGCCGACGAAGCGGTCGATGAACCGAACGTGCTTGCCCATCCCGAGCACGGCCACGCGGTCCTCGAGGGAACGGCGGTAGCTCTCGCCCTCGGTCGCCAGGAGGTTCGGGTGGGTGGCGCCGAGGATCACGTAGCAGGCGGTTGGGCGAGCGGCGACGACCGCCGGGAGCGCGTCGATGACGAGCTCGAGGCCCTTGCCGGGGCCGATCAGGCCGAAGCTGAGGATCACCTCGCGGCCGGCCAGGTCGAGGGCGGGCTTGATCGTCTCGGCATCGACGAGCGGAAGGTTGGGCACCCCGTGGGGGATGACGTCGATGCTCGTGGCGGCCACGCCGTAGATCCCGGTCAGGACGCGCGCCGCGGAGCGTGACATCACCACGGTCGCGGCGGCCGCCCGGATGAGCTCCAGGAGGATCGCGCGCTGATTGGGCGTCGGGTGCCGCAGGACGGTGTGCAGGGTGGCTACCGCCGGGGCGTCCAGGGCATGGACGAAGTCGAGGACGGCCGATCCGTCCTCGCCACCCCAGATGCCGTACTCATGCTGGATCGACACCACGTCGGCGCACCTGGAGAGGTCGCGGGCGGTCCGGGCATAGTCGCCCGGCTCTTCGCGCCTGATGCGGTGGTGGACCTCGCCGGGGTAGAGGAGGTTGGGGCCGGCCGCGTGGATGGCGACGACCTCGCGCTCTCCCGTTGCGCTGGACAGAGCCTGCGTGAACGTGGCGATGCCGCAATGCCGGGGCGGGTAGGTCGAGGCAAACACGGTGCGGGCGATGGCGTCGCTCCTTCCGGGGCGCCGGCAACGCCGGGGTGTCGCAAGGGTGCGGGCCGCTGCAGCTCCGCGCGGCGGGCGAGGCCGGCGTATGCCAGGGGCGGGCGTGGCCCGTCCGCATGGACGGGCCACGAGTCCGGCTTAGGCGGAGCGCACGTGCGCGGCGCGAGGGCCCTTGGGGCTCTGCTCGATGTCGAACTCGACGCGCTCGCCACCGACGAGGCGATCGAAGCTCAACGAGGAATCGAGGCCGTCACGATGGAAGAAGTACTCCTTCGCATCCTCGGCGACGATGAAGCCGAAGCCGCGATCGGCAACGACCTTCTTGATGGTACCGGTGGCCACGAGGGACCTCCACACTCTTCCCGAACAGGGAGGGCGGAACGCACGGTCCGTTCGAGAAGGGGGATGACCACGCGACGCTTCGCCACGCGATGCGGCGACGACCAAGGGTAGCACGTCAGCTCACGAGGGGCCGTTTGACCCCTTGGTGGTCTCACCTCGCGCCGGCCGGAGGCAGCCGACGCCGACCGCATGTGCTTCACGAGAACGCAGGAGCACCGCGGCGCGCACGTCCGGGAGCGCTGGGGCGTCCGGGCCGTATGATCGGCCGATGGGATTCCCCGCGCCGTGGCTCGTCGCGCTCGTGCTGCTCTGCTTCGTGCTGGCCGCGATCCCCGCCCGGCGGCTCTTCCTGGCCGGGATCCGGCCGGCCTGGCTGTGGGCCTACGTCCTGCTCCTCGTCGGCCTGAGTGTGGCCGCCATCGCGGCGCGCGGCGCGGGCCGCTTCCTCGTCCCGTTCCTCGTGGTCCTCTACGTGGCGCCGCTCGTCGTGGGGCCGGACACGATCGCCCGGCGGCTCCGGAGGGGCCGGCGGCCCCCGAGGAACGTCGGGTCCGGCCCCGGCCGGGACGTCGAGCCGGGGCCGGGCAAGGACGTGGGCCGGACGACCCGCCGCGCCCCTGACCACGGCTGGCAGACATGCATGCCGGAACGCTCGGCATGGTCACGGGCGATCTCAGCGTGGCGCATGATGGCGGCGCCCGACTGGCTGTCGGCGACGCAGGGCGAGGCTGACCGTGGCAGCAGCGATCGTCATCGCGATCCGGGTGGTGCTCCCCCTCACGATCTTGCGCTGGCCCATCGCGGGGGTGCTCGCCTCGCTGGTCGTCGATGCGCTCGACGTCGTACTCGTCGACGCTCTTGCCCGTGCCCTCGGCGAGCCGCTCGAGTTCGGGGCCCTCTATTCCCAGATCGACAAGTGGCTCGACACGTGGTACTTGGGCCTCGCGGCCTTCATGGCTTGGCGCTGGCCCGAGCTCATGCTGCGCTGGGTGGCCATCGCCCTCTTCGGGTGGCGCCTCCTCGGAGTGCTGCTGTTCGAGGCCACGGCTTCACGCGAGCTCCTGCTCGTGTTCCCGAACCTGTTCGAGAACTTCTACCTGTTTGTCGTCATCGTGCGCCGCTTCGCGCCCCGGTTCCTGCCCCGGACCTGGCCACAACTCGGGCTCGTGCTCGTGCTGCTGTGGATCCCCAAGATCGTCCAGGAGTGGGTGCTCCACTGGGAACAGCTCCATCCATGGCAGTGGCTCCGCGAGACGTTCTTCGGGGTCCCGCCGGCCGATGGGTAGGGCAGCCCCGTCGCGTGGCGGCACGGACCCGGGGCCGTGCGGAGCCCGTCCTGGTCCTGGGCCACGGCGCGTCGGGGAGCGCCGCGACGATGGCGCCGCACGTCGCCGGCCTGCGGGCGCGCGGGATCGCACGCTCGGGCGGTCGACCTTCCCGAAGGGCGGGCGGAGCGGGCGATCCCGGTCTTCGCGGCGCTCCTGCGGGGCGCGAGCGGCGCAGGCCTGCCGGCGGAAGGCCGGCCCATCGCCGTCGGCGGGCACTCCTTCGGCGGCCGCGTGGCCAGCCTCGCCGCGGCCGACGCATGCGCCGCGGGTCGCCCGCCCCTCGCGCTCGTGCTCCTCTCCTACCCGCTCCACGCGCCGGGCCGGCCCGACGACTGGGACAGCCGCACCGCGCACTGGCCGCGGCTCACGTGCCCCGTGCTCCTGCTCTCCGGCACGTCGGACCCGTTCGCGAAGCGCCGCCCTGCTCGAACGCGCCGCTCGCCGAGCGCCTGCCGGCGGCCGAGCTCGTCACCTACCCGCGCCTCGGCCACGGGCTCGCGCGCGTGCTCGAAGACGCCTTGGATCGGGTCGCGGCGTTCGTGCTGACGGCCCAGCGTGCGAGCGAGACTCCGCGGAACCGTGCCTGATCGCGACAGAGCCAGCGGGGCATTGGGGCCGTTCGCCTCTCGCGTAATTAGGGGAAGCCGCGCAGCGTCCATGAAGCGGGAGAGAGCGATGGCTGGCTTCGCTCGGTTAGGTCTCGTGCTCCTCGCCGTGCTGCTCGTCGGCTGTTCCATCACGATGCCCACGGCGGTTCCGACCCCCGTGCCACCGACGCCAACGGCGAAGCCGACACCCACTCCGGCGCTCCAGCCGACGGCGCCGTCGACCGCGACGGTAGTGACAGGGTGGCCCACCGTCAGCCAGGACGGCATCACGATGACCGACACGGGCACAGACATGCAGGGGTACACCCTGGACGGTCGGCTCCAACTCTCGGTCGGGGTGACCGGGCTCACACCGGGCGAGGCCGTCGTCATCAGTTCCGCCGGGGCCTACCAGATGGGCTGGGCCTGCGGGGTCGGGCCTGAGCCCTGTATTCCAACAAGCGCTTTCAGTTGTGCGTTCACCTCCCGCGACACGACAGAGGGGACGGCCGAGGCAACCACACGCGACATAGCCGGGAGCGACGGCGTGGCCACTCTGATGGTCGACCTCCTCGCCGCGCCCCCGGCCGGGAGTTGTCCCACCGATCCCGCATCGCCGTGGCAGACGCACAGTGCGTGCTGGGAGCCGGTCACGGTCACCGACGCGGCACACGGCCTCCGACTCACGCCGGGGGCTATCTGTACTGGACCTTGAGCAAGTCCCGAGGCGCGATCCCGGACGTTGACCTTGGGCGACGACTTGCGCCCGCACACGCTTCGGCACCGGGCGCTCCGCTCCGCACCGGGCGCCGGGGGCCATGCCATTCGGCTCTCGTGTAACAGGGCGGGATCACGGAGCGTCTACTCGGGCAGCGAAGGCCCCGACCCGCAATGCCGCCTTCGCCCAGCAGGGCTGGAAGATCGAGCAACCCTATCTTGAGCGGATCAGCTCGACGTTTGGGGCCGGTGTCCGCCTCGTCGACTACAAGGCCGACTACGAGGCCGCTCGCAAGTCGATCAACGCCTGGATCAGCCAGCAGACGAAGAAGCGCATCCCGGAGCTCCTCCCACAAGGCGTCCTCGATGACCTGACCCGGCTCGCCCTCGTCAACGCGATCTACCTCAAGGGTGAATGGGAGCTCGAGTTCGGCAAGGAGGCGACGAAGCCCAAGCCATTCACCCGCCTCGACGGGTCACTCGTCAAGCGTCCCGACGATGCAGCAATCGGGCGGCCAGACGATCCCCTACGCTCGAGGGAACGGCTGGCAGGCGACCGAGCTTCGGTACCGGGGCGGGGATTGGACGACCCCGCTTGCGATGACGCTCATCCTGCCCGACGACCTCCCATCCTTCGAGTCGAAGCTGACCGCGAGCCAGCTCGGCCGGATCACCGCGACGCTCGGGAGCGAGCGGGAGCGGAACCAGGAGACCTGGGGAGACTTCGAAGCGGGCGGTACGTGCGCGTGTGACTGCTACCACTACTCGGTCGATCTGTTCATGCCCCGCTTCGGCGCCGAGACGAAGGCAACCCTGGCCGGCGTGCTGCGGTCCATGGGGATGCCCCTTGCTCTCACCCGTGGAGAGGCCGACTTCACCGCCATCCATGTGCCGAAGACCTACGAGGAGATCCTCTACATAGGGGACGTCATCCACCAGGCGAACATCGACGTCGACGAGAAAGGCACGAAGGCGGCGGCCGCGACGGCCGTCGAGATGCGTGCAACCGGCGGAGGCTGTGTTGGCAGCACCCCCGTCCCGGCGAAGACGATCACCCTTCGCCTCGACCACCCGTTCCTGTACGCGTTGCGCGACATCGAGTCTGGGGCCGTCCTCTTCATGGGCCGCGTCGTCGACCCGAGCGTCGAGCGCTGACAGCCGGTCGAGGAGACGGTCGCGATGGACCACCGCCGGGCCGCCATCCTCATCGACGGTGACCGGCCGCCACCAACGCCCCAAGTCAACCGCCTCACCGGCGGCTCAACCCGTAGCACCAGCGGCGACAGATGAACGCGAAGCGCCAAGCTGCGTCCCTCCTCCTCGGGGCCCTCCTCGCGGCGTGCACGGGCACCCCGACGTCCCCGACACCGACGGGATCGTCACCGTTGGGCCCGAGCACCGGCCCAGTCTCCACGCCCGGCCCGACCGTCGCTCCCTCGGGGACCGCGGCGGCCGCGACCCCGACGGCTGCACCGACTTCGTCGCCGTCTCCGGGTCCATCGCCCGGGACCCCCGCGCCGACGGCCGCCCCGAGCCCCGCCCCGACGCCCGCGTCGTGCGTGTCGCTGGGGGTCCACGCCGTGGTGGGTGGCGACACGCTGTGGGAGATCGCCCAGCAATACGGCGTCACCGTCAAGTCATTTCTCGCGGCCAACCCGCAGATCACGGACCGCAGCCTCATCCGCCCTGGTGACCGGATCACGATCCCGCCCCGGGTCATCGACCTCGGCATGCTCGGCGGCTACCCGACCATGGCCCACGACATCAACGACCTCGGTCAGGTCGTCGGCCAGGTGCTGACCGCCTCGAGCTGGCACGCCTTCCTCTGGCAGGACGGCGTGTGGACCGACCTCGGCACGCTCGGCGGGCCGTACAGCTCTGCCAGCGCCATCAACAACCAGGGCCAGGTCGTCGGCACGAGCTCCGGGAACAGCCCGGGTCGCGCCTTCCTGTGGCAGGACGGCTCCATGACCGACCTCGGGACCCTCGGCGGGACCATCGCCACGGTCCCAACTGACATCAACGACCGGGGCCAGGTCGTCGGGGCCGCCAACACGAGCGCAGAGGAACAGCACGCCTTCCTCTGGGAGAACGGCGTGATGACGGACCTCGGGACGCTCGGCGGGACACGGTCGTTCGCCAACGGCATCAACGACCGGGGTCAGGTTGTTGGGACCAGCGCCACCGCCGGCGGCGCCCAGCACGCCTTCCTCTGGCAGGACGGGGTGATGACCGACCTCGGCACGCTCGGGGGAGGCTCCAGCGCCGCATCCGACATCAACGACCGAGGTCAGATCGTTGGGAGCAGCGGCACCGCCGACGGTGCCCAGCACGCCTTCCTCTGGCAGGAGGGCGTGATGACCGACCTCGGGACGCTCGGCGGACAGGGGAACGGGGTACCGATGGGCATCAACGAGTGCGGCCAGGTCGTGGGCTGGGACGACCGGTTCGGCGAGGCCGTTCTCTGGGAGCCAATTGGCCTGATCATCGCCCTGGGGACGCCCGGCGAACGCGACAGCCGGGCCCTCGAGATCAACGAGCACGGGCAGATCGTCGGCTGGGGCGCCATCACCTCGGATGACTACCACGCCTTCCTCTGGCAGATCGGCACGGAATGAACGGAGATCGTTTCGTGGCGACTGACATGAGCGACCACCGGGCAGCATCCGCACTCGGCATCCTCGCCCTCGCGCTCGCCCTTGCCGGGTGCGGGCCCGCGCCGTCGGACTCGCCGGTTCCCAACACCAGCCCGACGCCGACTCCGTCTCCGGTCGCCAGCTCGTCCGCCTCCGCGTCACCGTCGTCGCTGGCATCCGCGACGGCCGCCCCAGAGACGCCGTCGGCCACGGCCGCGCCGACACCAACGTGCGACACCGGCGGTCGTTCGACCCGTCTCGCCGTCGACGCTGCCGGTGCGCGACACCGCCTTCCGGATAGGCAGGTACAGCCGCATGGCTCCTGAGTGGCGACGGTGGACTCTACGTCGCCATTCCGGACGGAGACGACACGCTCCTCGTCGCCCTCGACGACAACCTCCGGGTCCGGCCCGGCTGGCCGCTCCTGGTCGAAGGTCGGGTGGGGTGCGAGATCGCCGCAGACGCGGGTGATGGTTCGGTCCGGGCCGTGTGCAGCGACGACGCACCGGAGGTTCTCGGCTTCGATCGCGACGGACGGCCGCTTGACGGCTGGCCGGTGAGGCTGCCCCAAGTCGGTCGATCCGTGGACCGAGCCCAGGGTGATCGGGGGCGAGCCTCTACCTAGTCGCGAAGACGTACGACGAGGCAGGGTCGAGCGCCACGACACGGATCATTCGGGTGTCACGCGACGGGACGGTAGAGACGGGCAGGGCCGTCGCAACCAAGGAAGGGACATCTGAGTTCGGGACCGATCTCGGACCCGATGGGACGGGTTACCTCATCGCCCACGAGCAGTCCTGGAATCCCGACACGACCTCCGCGATCGTCAGCGCCATCGATCTCGACGGGATGCGGCCGGGGTGGCCGATCGAGTTCGACTCGCTGAGCGTTTCGCACCCGGGCTTCGGCGAAGACGGCCAGGTCTATTTCGCCCAGGGGCAGAGCGACTGGCAAGGGGAGATCGACGCGCCCTCGCGGCTCCACTCGGTTGACCGCCAAGGGCGGACCACGTGGACGGTGGAGTTGCCGGTCGCGCTGAGCCCCGAGTGGAACGGCGCGTCAGCCGTCGTTGTGCCGGCGCCGCCGGCGACGGGGTCACAGGGAACGGCGTTCGTGGTCACCGACCAACACGACGGCGAACGAACGGTCGTCTATGCCGTCGATCCATCGGGCGAGGTGAGCGGGCGCTGGAGCAGCCCGGTCGGCCTCGCGTATGCCGGCTTCTGCGACCTCCGAACCGCGAGCGGCGGCGGCTGCTCCACCGGATGCGGACAGACCCGCGTTGCGCCCGTCGTCGGCGACGATGGCACGCTCTACTTCGCCTTGGAGGATGGCCGCGTCATGGCGCTGGGCGCCGACGGACGCACCCAAGCCGGCTGGCCGGAAACGCTGCGGCGACCAGGGGCAAGCTTCTGGTCACTCGCCACCGACGCTGACAAGACGGTGTTCGCGCTCGCCATCGAGTGGGAACCGTGCCGGCGACACACCAGACTGCGAGTACCCGCCTGCCTCGGCGACGATCCTCGCGATCGATCCGGATGGGTCGGTTCGCGCCCGGGTCACCGTGGTCGAGCCGTAGACGGGCCCCAGCCCTCGGCGTCCGTCTCCGGCGGAGGCGCTCCGGGGTCGAGAACGCCGATTGATCGCAGGGGTGACCCACCACCCGGGCGACCTTGGGCGTCTGGTGGCACCCCCGCTGGCGAGAGGGGTGCGAGGGGTGCGGGCGGCCGGCCACGCTCGTGGAAGGGCCGCAGGGGCGCCCGGAGGCCGACACACGAGCGAGGTCTGGATGTCGGGACCCGGGCCAAGGGCCAGGCCGGCGGGAGGGTCGAGGTGCGGTATGGGCGCCCAGCCAGAACCGCGGAAAGGCACCTCGCGGGGTGGATTCTGGAGCTCGCTGCTGCCACCGTTGCTGCCACTTGGGCCCGTGACCTCGCAGCAAGGGACCACGCGGGGCGGCGGTTGAGCACAAATGGGTCGTGAGCCCGCTGGGATTCGAACCCAGGACGCAGGGATTAAAAGTCCCTCGCTCTGCCACTGAGCTACGGGCCCACGTGGCGGCAACGATACCCGGCCTCGTGCCGGCAGGGCGGGCTATCCTCCGGCCGTGAGTCGCCCTGCCCCTGGCCCCGTCCGCCTCGTGCTGCTGGTCGGGATGATGGGCGCCGGGAAGTCGAGCGTGGGACGGGCGACCGCCCGGCTCCTTGGCTGGCCCTACCTCGACAACGACGACCAGGTCCGCCGGTTGGCCGGGGTCGCTCCACCCGAAGTCGCAACCACGCTGGGCATCGAGGAGCTCCATCGGCTCGAGCGGGCCGCTCTCGACGCCGTCCTGGCGCACCCCGGTCCACTGGTGGCGAGCGCGGCCGGCTCCGTCGTCGACGACGGTGCCTGGCGCGAGCAGCACGGGCAGGGCGTCCTGGTCGTGTGGCTGCGCGCCCGGCCGGAGACGCTCCTTGCCCGGGTCGGCGCCGGCGCGAGTCGGCGCGCCGACGCCAGGTCGGCGACCTGGACCGCGAGCACGCTCGCCCGGCGCGAGCCGGCCTTCGCGGCACTGGCCGATCTCGTCATCGACGTGGACGAGCGCAGCGTCGACGAGTGCGCCGCGTCGCTGGTCGCGATGATCGTCGGGCAAGGTCGAGGCTGACACCTGCGGTGGACCGGCGTCGCCGGCATCTCGTGAAGCAGCGCGTGCGGTTGCGGCCGGCAGCGAAGCCCCCGCGAGGGGATCCCGCGCCACCCCCGGTAGAATTGACCGGTGACGAGCTTCTACACCCTCGACCGAGCCAACGAGCGCCTCCGCGAGGTACGGCCGATCCTCGAAGACCTGCAGGCGCGACGCGGCGAGCTCCTGGGCCTCCGCGACCGGCTGCACGCCGTGAGCCTGGCCGAGGTGCCCACCGCCTCGAGCGGGTCCCTCGTCGACGACGCGCTCACGGACGCCGCCGGTCTCGGCGAGCCCGGCTCGGGGCGCGTCATCGCGGCACGCATCCAGGCGGTGATCGACCAGATGCAGGCCGCGGTGGAGCGGCTCGACGCGTGGGACGTGATGCTCCGGGACATCGAGACGGGCCTGGTCGACTTCCCTGCGCTCGTCGCCGGGCGCCAGGTCTGGCTCTGCTGGCGCCTGGGCGAAGGCAACGTCGCCTGGTGGCACGAGCTGTCGAGCGGCGTCGCCGGGCGGCGGCCGCTGGCCGAGCTGGCGTGACGGAGGAGCGGAGCGTCGAGCCCACGGCGGTGGCTGGGGTCGAGCCCACGGCGGTGGCCGACGGCGGCACCGGCGGGGCCCCGACCATCCCGTTCCGCGCAGATGACGTGCTCCAGCCCACCCGCGTCGTCGACCCGCGCGGCCGCGCCAAGGTTCTCCGTCCCCTGCCGGCGGCGGAACGCGAGGCGGCCGTGGCGCGCGGCCTCGCGGCCTATGCCCGGGGCGACTACTACCTGGCCCACGAGGAGCTCGAGCCGGCCTGGATGGGAACGGCGGATCCCGCGGAGCGAGAGCTCCTCGCCGGCCTCATCAAGCTGGCGGCGGCGTTCGTGCACGCACGTCGCGGCAACCCGGCGGGGGCTGCAACGAACCTTCGCGGGGCGCGCGTGCGCCTCGCGGGGGCAGCGGCGGCGGGCCATGGCGGCGGCTTCGACATCGCGGCGCTGCTGGCGGCGATCGACGACCGGCTGGCGCGGCTGGATGCCGGGTCGGCGGGTGCTCCACTGGCCGACGCGCCGCCGGCGGGCTCGGTCCCCGACCCGCCGCACGACGTGGCCGGGCCACCGGGCCGGGCGCATCGGCCACCACTGGACCTGGCGGCCCCCACCCTCGCACGGAGGCCGCGCGCGTGACGTTCAACGAGCCGACCGCAGATCCCCACCATCGACGTGCACGAAGCGGCCATGGGCCTGACTGCGGCCACGGGCCTGCGCGCAGGCGCGGGCCGGAGGGAGCGTCGGCGCCGAGCGACGGGTGCTGACGCGGCCGCGAGCGCGCGGGTGTGGGCATGCCCCTCCTGGTCGACGTCCGCGAACGCAACGAGTTCGTCCAGGTCCGGGCCCCCGGAGCGGTCATCTACCCGACCTCGTCGTTCCTCCTCCGCTTCGAGGAGCTGCCGCGGGATCGCCCGCTCCACGTGATCTGCAACAGCGGGAGCCGGTCTGCGGCCGTCACGGCATGGCTCCTTCGCAACGGCTGGAGCGACGTCCACAACGTCGCAGGCGGCATGGTCGCCTGGGTGCGCGCCGGCCTCGAGACGCGGCGCGGGCCGCTCGCTCCGGGCGAGGGCGACCTGCCCTGAGGCGGGCCGGCCACGCTGCCGCCCGGCGGGGCGAGGGCTGCGACCTCGTATCGTCCGGCGGGGACCGGGCGCGGCGCAGGCGCGGCGAGGCACGGGTGGCCCCGCGCCGGCGCGGGGCAGGCCGCCGGCTACGCCGCGTGGCGCCGCCGGTTGCGGAAGCGGTCGCGGAGCGCCGCGGCCTTCGCCGGGTGGTTGTACAGGTACCCGATGAGGATCAGGAGCACGAAGTTGGTGGTCGCCACGCCGGCAGCCACCAGGTACGAGAGCTGCTGGCCAACCTCGCCCTCGATCCCGAGCGCGGGCAGCACGACGTAGAAGAGGCCAAGCTGGAAGAATGGCTGCGGCGGAGCGAGGCTCGCCCGGGCGATCCCCTGCGTGGGAACGCCGGCCGTCGTCCCCCCGACGAGGAAGGCGTTGGCCCCGGATACGATCGGCGCCGCATCGACAAGCTGGAGGTCGGGGGGGAGCCCGCTCTGGGCGAGCGTCTCCCAGCCGGTCAGGTTGCCCTCTGCATCGGGGATGCTCCAGTAGAGCTCGCCGGCACCACCCTCGCCGCCGACGTAGTAGAGCGTCCCGCTGGCGACGAAGCCGATCGCACCGGTGCGCGCGACAGGGAGGTTGACCTCCGCCGCGGACGCCTCGGTCGGGGCGTACCAGCCCGTGAGGGTGGGGATCGGGTCGCCCTCCACGAGGCCGATCGCGCCGCGCAGGACCTCGGCCGTCGGCCCGGCAGCGTCCACGCCGCCGTAGACGAAGAGGTTCGACCCCAGGACGACCGCAGTCGCCCCCGCCCGCACATTCGGCAAGGCGGGCAGCTCGCGCCACGGCTGGAGCGCGCCCGTCGCGGACTTGAGCGGCGCCTGCCAGACCGACGAGACCGGGCCGCCGGCATCCCTGCCGCCGACGAGCAGGATGCCGTCGCCGGTGACGACGGCCGTGGCCTCCGCCCGCGGCGCGGGGAGCTTCAGGTCATCGGACGCTTCCCAGGTTGTGATCTTCCCCGACGCAGCGTCTGGCGTCCCCACGAAGACGGTGTCAGTCGGTGCCCCGGTCTCGTCGGTGCCGCCGATGACGAAGGCCGAGCCGGCGAAGAAGACGGCCGCCGCACCGGCTCGCGGCGCAGGCAGGGAGGCCCCGGCCGTCCAGCCGTCGATGTTGCCGTCGGCCCGGATGACAGTGGCGTACACGCTGTCCTGCGCCGCTGCGCCGTCCGAGCCGCCGACGAGGAGCGTCTCGAGGCCCGCCGCCACGATCGCAGCGTCCGTCCGCGCCTGCGGGAGCCCCAGCTCCGGCGGGTTGGGCTGCCAGGGCAGGACCGCGCCGACCGGGGCCGGGCACGGCAGCGTCTCGATCGCAGGCGGGCAGAGATTGATCGGCGTGACATTGAGGTTCTTGTTGAACGTCTGGAGCGGGACACCGATCTCGATGGTCGGCTGCACCGTGGCGTACAGGGCACGGTCCGGGATGTACGCCATCAGCATGATGATGGTGACGAACCAGAAGGCGGCCTTCAGCGTCGCCCAGGCCCAGCCGCCCGCGTCGAGCAGGCCGAAGAAGGCCCGCCGTCGGACGATCGTGGTGCCTGGACCAAGCGCCTGAGCCGCCATCGAGCTCTCCTACTTCGCCGTCAGGGTGCCGGTCATGTTGGGGTGGACCGTGCAGACGAAGCCGTAGGTCCCGGCCGGCAGGGCCGGCACGTCGTAGGTCCGGGTCTCCACCCCGTTGAAGATCTCCCCGGTCCAGACCGCCGGACCGGTGGGGGAGCCCTCGTGGATGGCCACGTTGTGGGGGATCCCGGCGTCGTTGTTGGTGAACACGATCTGGAAGGGCGTGTCGGCCGGGACCTCGAGGGTGTCCGTGTCGAAGGCGATCCCGGACGCGCTGATCGTGACCGGCACCGTGGCTCGCCGCCGTGGCCGCCGTCGGACGGCGCCGTGGTGGGCGCACCGGACGGAGCGGGCGTGGCGCTGCGCCACCACCGCCGAAGGCATCCTTCCAGCAGGCGGGGACCGGGGTGGCGCCGGCCGGCATCGTGTAGCTCTCGTCCCTCCAGCCGGTGTGCTCCGTCGCCTCGCCCGTCTCATGGTCCTTCGTCGTGTACGTGAGCGTCGTCGGTGCCCGGATGAAGGCGATGAGCTCCTCGAGCTGGCGGTAGTTGAGGGGCCCCTTCGGCTCGAGCCAGGCAAGCATCAGCGAGTTCGGGTCGCCGCAGATGTAGCGTCCGCCGACGGTGAGCACCGTTTCCAGGTACTGCCGGGGTCAGGTGGGTGAGGAGCTTGGCCTGCTCGTTGAGCACCGGCCCGATCCCGCCCTGGCCCGTGTCCCCGTGACAGCGCGAGCAGTTCGCCGTGTAGAGCTCGGCACCCCGCTCGACGTCCGTGACCTGCTGGGCCGCCGTCTCCTTGTCCATCCGGCTGGAGCCCTCGATGCCGGGCACACCGAGCTCGTAGAAGAAGTAGCCGATGACGAAGATGACGATGAGCGAGACGACGAGGAAGGCGACCCAGCGCGAGCTCCCGCTCTGGCGGACGATCTTCGCGGCACGCTCGGCCGAGAGGCCGATGGTGTGCGCCTGGGGGGGCGCGGTGAAGCGCTCCGCGGGCGCGACCTCCGCGGGCTCGCGCGGGACAGGCAGCCGCTGCTCGGGCCCCTGGCCGGGCTGCTGGTCGGTCATCGAGCTCCTCGCTCGTTGCGATCGACGACGGTCATCAGATGCACCCCGTCGGGCTCTTGGAGGGCTCCAGGCCCGGCTGGCCGAGCGCGACCGGGAGCGAGCCGAGGGTGATCTTCCCGGTGTCCAGGACCAGGGTCCCGTCGGCTTCCACGATCACGGCGAAACGGTCCATGCCGCGCGGCGCCGGCCCGAGCTCCTTCACCTTCGTGCCCAGGCGGTCGTAGCGCGAGCCGTGGCAGGCGCATTCCAGCCAGAACGACTTGACGCACGGGTTGGGCTTGCAGCCAAGGTGCGGGCAACGCTGGTAGAGGGCGCGGACGTTGAGCGCGGTCCCGTCGCCGGTCCGATCCTCCCCGGGGATGAACTCCTGCCGGGACGGATCGACGAGCATCACGAAGGCGCGCGCCTCCTGGTAGTAGGCGGGGAAGCCGTCGCCGATGGGGAGCGCAGCATTCGCGTTCTTGATGTCGTCCAGCTTCCCGATCCTCACCTCGCCTCCGAATCCACCGGAGAGGTTCGGCCATACGAAGAGCAGGCTGCCGGCGGTGACCTCCAGGAGCCACAGTCCAATCCCTGCCCCGAGCGACGTCCGCAGGAGCTGGCGGCGCGAGAGCCCCTTGGGCGCCTCGTCGCGCAGGGACTTGAGGGCCTCGGCCGTGAGGGCCTGGGGCTTGTCGGCGGGTTCGACGTGGTAGTTGCTCATGCAGTCCGGTCCCGTCCGTTCGCTGCGCCGGTCACAGGGAGAAGAAGAAGCCGTCCACCCAGGGCAGGGTGAACGCGTAGCCGGGTCCCCGGAAGAAGATCCCGAGGAAGGTCAGGACCAGGCCGAGGCCGCAGAAGAGCGTGAACAGGACGACCGTGGTCTTGCGGTCCGACGGCCGGACGGCGAGGAGGTTCCCGCGGTCGACGAACGGGATCAGGGCCGCGCCGACGAGGACGAAGACGGGCACGAGGGCGCCCGCGACGGAGGGATGGAAGTAGGCCAGCAGCTCCTGCAGGCCCAGGAAGTACCAGGGCGCCTTCGCGATCTCCGGCGTCACGTTCGGGTTCGCGAGCTCCTCGAGGGGGGCGTTCACGATGAGCCCCATCACGAGCAGGAAGATGCTCATCGCCACCGCCGCCAGGAACTCGATGGCCAGGAGGTGCGGCCAGGTCATGACCGTGTCGTCGGGCTCCTTCTGGACCCGGACGACGGCGTCCTGCTTGACCATCGCGAGCAGGCGGTACGGACGCGCCGACATCGGCACGCGCTGCTTGTCGATCTCGGTCCGCCGCGTGGGATCGACCGGGACGACGACGCGGCGCTCGGGCGGTGCCTGCTGGTCGGTCATGGGAGTCTCCCGCGGGCCGCGAGGACGAGTTCAGCGCAAGGCGCCGGCGAGCACCGGAGCGAGCGCACCCAAGGTGCGTGAGCGACGGAGCGGAGGCGGCAACGCCACGACGGCCTCGTCATAGCGGTCCCGCAATCCCACCGTCTTTGCGGATCCTCCAGAAGTGGACGGCAAGGAAGATGGCAGCGACGAGCGGGAAGACCATGATGTGGAGCACGTAGAAGCGCAGGAGCGTGTTGCCGCTGACCTCGAGGCCGGCCAGCAGGAGGAGCTTGCCCGGCGTGTTGAAGAGCGGCGCGTAGCCGGCCATGTTGCCGCCGATCGTGATCGCCCAGTAGGCGATCTGGTCCCACGGCAGCAGGTAGCCGGTGAAGCTGAGCATGATCGTCAGGAAGAGCAGGACCACGCCCACGACCCAGTTGAACTCCCGGGGCGGCTTGTAGGCCCCGTGGTAGAAGACCCGCATCATGTGGAGGAAGACGAAGAAGACCATCAGGTGGGCGGCCCACCGGTGGATGTTCCGGGTCAGGAGCCCGAAGGGCACCTCCGACTGGATCTTGAGGATGTCCGAGTACGCCGAGGTCGCCGTCGGCGCGTAGAAGAACATCAGGTAGACGCCGGTCACGGTCAGCACGAGGAACAGGAAGAACGAGAGCCCGCCGAGACAGAATGTGTAGGCGAACTTGACCGCGTGCTGCCGCACCCGGACCGGGTGCAGGTGCAGGAACACGTTGTTCATCACGGCGTACGCCCGCGACCGCTCGTCGTTGGGGTACGGGTTCCGGAAGATGGACCGGAAGACGGGACTCCGCCGGATCGACTGGTCCACCCGTTCCAGGAAGCTCACCTACCTGGCTCCTCCTGCGACGCCGGGCGTCCCGGCCAGCTGTGCGTCCCGGTACGACTCCTTGTAGAGCCGTCCGTCCGTCGAGACCTCGTGGAGCTCGAACCGCTCCATCGTAATGGCGTCGAACGGGCATCGCTTCACGCACAGCGCACAGCGGATGCACCGCTCTTCGTCGAGGATCATCGCGGCGCCCTGGTCCCAGCCGTAGGCCTCCTCCAGCTCGGGCAGGTGGCCCTCCGACTTGACCTGGTTCACGTCGACCATGTGAATGACGCCCTCCGGGCAGACGTCGGCGCACGCGCCGCACAGCACGCACCGGAAGGGGTCGAACCAGATGTTGTAGTTGCACATGAGGCAGCGCGTCGATTCGGCGACTGCCTGGGTGGTCGCATAGCCCAGCTCGACCGGGGTCGTGAAGTTGACCTCCGGGTCCCGCGACGGCATCCGCACCTCGACCGGCGCCACCGGGATGTGCTGGCGCGGGAGGACGTCGTAGAACTCCGGCATCTCGTGGCGCCATGAGCTCGTGATCTTCACGTTCGCGGCAACCGTGACCTCGGCCTGGCCCGCGAGGTAGCGGTCGATCGCATAGGCGCACTTCTTGCCGTGGCCGGCCGACTCGATGAGCGTTGTCGGCCCGGTCACGAAGTCGCCGCAGGCGAAGACGCCGCGCACGTTCGTGGCGTAGGTGGCCGGATCCACCCGGAGCCGCCCGCGCCCGACCTCGAAGCTCGCCTCGACCGGGAGGAAGCTGAGGTCGGCCGCCTGCGACACCGCCGGGATCACCGTGTCCGCCGGGACCACGAACTCGGACCCCGGGATCGGGACCGGCGACCGACGCCCGGACGCATCGGGCTCACCGAGCTTGTTGCGGATGAACCGCACGCCAGTGAGCGTCCCGTCCTCGCCCAGGAGCTCGATCGGGCTGACGAGGAACTCCATCCGGACGCCCTCGCGCTCCGTCTCGCCCAGCTCCTCCTCGTCGACGACGAGCTCGGAGCGGGTCCGCCGGTAGGCAATCGTCACGTTCTCGGCCCCGTGGCGCAGGCTGGTCCGGGAGCAGTCCATCGCGGTGTAGCCGCCCCCGATGACGACGACGTTGCGGCCGACCGCGAGCGGCTGGCCGAGGTTGGCCTTCTTCATGAAGTCCACGCCGTACTGGACGCCGTCGAGGTCCGAGCCGGCGATGTCGAGGCCCACGGCGTCCATGGCGCCGGCGCAGATGGCGATCGCTTCGTAGTCGCGCTGGAGATCCTCGAAGCGGACGTCCTTGCCGACCGTGGTGTTGTAGTGGAACGTCACACCGAGGCGCTCGACCAGGCGGACGTCCATCTCGATCGCCTCGCGCGGGAGGCGGAACGCCGGGACGCCGACGAGCATCGTGCCCCCGCCATACGGGAGGCTGTCGAAGACGGTCACCTGGTAGCCCTTGACGGCCAGCTCGCGACCCACGGCCAGCCCGGCCGGGCCCGACCCGATCACGGCGACCTTCTCGTCCCGGGGCGTGATCGGCGGGATGATGTCGGGAATGCCCGATGCCTCGTGCCACTCGACGAGGAACCGCTTCATGGCCCGGATCGCGAGGGGTCGGTCGATGTCGCCGCGGCGGCAGGCGCGCTCGCACGGGGCGGAGCAGACGTAGGCACACATCGCCGCGACCGGGTTCGGTTCACGGGAGAGGATGTACCCCTCCTCGAAGCGGCCCTCGGCGGCGAGATTGAGGTAGCCGCGGCAGTTGGTGCCGACCGGGCACGCCTCCTGGCACTCGATGTTGCACTGGAGCCAGGAAGCATCGACCGGCTGGACGAGGAATTCCTGGTTCGGGTCGATGGCCACGATGCGGTCGCCTGCGTCCTCTCGGGGATGGGCTCAGGATGACGTGCCGGGCGCTCCCCCAACGCCCAGGGTCGACGCGGGCGGATGCTACACGACAGCGCCAGCCGATGCATACCACCCGTCTCCTGGCGAGACCCGACATGTCGCGCGCGCTCCCCACCGCGCACCGGGTCCCGGTGCGCGGGAGTCCCGAAGTTGGATTGACGCCGGGCATCGTGCGCGCCTACCCTCGCAGTGGTCCGCATCCGTGCGCTCGGGGGCGCTGGAGCCGGACTCCGTGGCGGAGCCTGCCCGTGCGCTTCAAGCACCGCGTCGTCGCGCTCTTCGGTGGCCGCCGGCGCCCAGCGCGGCCAGACCCCGCGCCGCGGAGCACACTCCCGCCCGTCACGGCCGTGGCGGCGCCCGTCGTCCTGTCACCTCTCGACGTGCTCCCAACGGCTGGGCCGGCCGACGTGCTCCCGGCAGGCGGCCCGGGCGCCGCCACGGGCGATCCCGTGGATCCGTGCGGCCCGTCGCGCGTCGCCGTCAACGATGCCTGCTCGCTCGCCGACCGGATGAACGCCCTGGCGCTTGCGGCCCAGGAGCGCCTGCGCGAGGCCAGGCAGGCCTATGACCAGCACATCGACCGCCAAGACCGCGCCGCCGCCGCCGTGGATCCGCGCGCCATCCGGGCGGCGAAGGACGAGGCGCAGGCCTCCTTCCGGAACTCCCGGCTGGGTGCAGCGGAGAAGGGCGCCGTGGAGGTGGCCGCCCGCGAGTGGCTCCGGGAGATCGACCGGATCAACGCCCGGACCCGCGAGGCGGTGCGCCTTCTCGCCCGGGAGCAGGCCGACGAGGGCGGGCTCCTCCAGGCCGTGGAACGCCTGGGCCTCGAAGCGGACGGGGCCCGGATCGCCGCGGAGAGCGCAGCGGAGGCGTGCCGGAACGCCCGGATCGCGCTCGCCGCGTGCGAGGAATCGGAGCGCCTGGAACGCGTCAGGCCGGCCACCTCGGAGCTCCTCGCCCCGGCGACGGTCGTCGCCCGCGCCACCCCGGTCCCGGCACCCGAGGCCGCGCCCGAAAACGCGAGCCCGGCTGCCGCCGAGTCGCAGGCCGCCGAGCGAGCCGAGTCGCCGGCCGCCGAGCCAGCCGACGCGGAGCCCGCGATCCTGCCCCTGCTCGCCGGGAACCGCGACGTCCTCCGGCGGATCGCGGCAGTCCTCGCGGCCGGTGATGCCGAGGCCCAGCCGCACTGGGAGAGGCGTCTCACGGCCCTGGTCGAGGCCGTCCGCCTGCGAGCCATCGATGGGGCTGCCCTGACCTTCCCCGACGAGGGCTTCTGGGCGCCGTACACCCAGCTCCAGGGCCGGGAGATCGCCGCCGCGCTCGCGGCGCTCGGCTACCGGTACGATGGGAACGAGGGCTTCGCCGACGGGCGCGTGCCCGGCCAGCGGGAGCTCTCCCTCGCCATCGGCTACGCGGGCCTGGATCCGATGCGAATCCGGATCTGGCCGTCAGAGACGGAGCTGCCGCACCTCTACGCCGGCGTGGAGGTGGACGTCGGGCGCTTCGTGGCCCAGGCAGCCGGCGAGCTGACGCTCGGCGAGATGATCGACCTGCTGGGACGCCGAGCCGAGGAGCTCAGCGACCTCTGGAACGCCTGGGGCCGCGTTCGACCCCTCCTCCTCAGCCCGGCCTGACCGCCGGTCCGGGCACGCTGCCGGGCACGACGCAACCTCAGCCCGCGTCGGCCTCGTGCGGCCCTTCGTTCGGATCGTCGTCGATCACGATGACCCGGAACGCCTCGGCGGCGGCCGCGCCGATCGGCTCGCCCTCCTCGGCCGACCAGGCCCGGATCCGGGCCTCCAGGCCGTCCGGATCGGCCACCTGGCTGGCGTGGCAGCGCAGTGCGGCGATCTTGCGGTCCAGCGTCCCGGTGACGTCCACCCAGGCGGTCGGCGCATTCGGCCAGAAGAGGTAGAGCCGGCGCACGACGTGGGCGACGAGGCCGGCCCGGGCCAGCGACGGGAAGGCCATCGGGTTGCGGGCAGCCGGGAAGACCGCGTCGACCGCGGCGAACCCCGCGGCGCGGTGGTCGGCGTGGTTGACGCCCGCCCCGACGTAGAAGAGGACCTCCGGGTCGTGGGCCAGGACGGCGTCCGGCCGGAACCGCCGGATCTCCCGCACCAGCAGCTCGCGGAGGGGCAGCTCGTTGGCGAGCGCCCCGTCCGGCTGGTGGAGGAAGACCACCTCGTCGTAACCGACGATGGAGGCGGCCCGGCGCTGCTCCTCCTCGCGCGTCGCGGCAAGGACGAGCGGGTCGGCGTGCGGGTCCTCACCGCCGGCGTCGCCCGACGTGCAGCAGACGAGGCGGCCGATCGAGCCGGCGTCGATCCAGGCTGCGGCGGTCGCGGCCGGGCCGAACTCGGCGTCGTCGGGGTGGGCGGCAATGACGAGGAACCGCGGGGGTCGCCACGCGTGGGCCGCCGCGCGTTCGCCCGGAGGGAGCGGCTGCGGCGTCACTGCGTGCCGGTCCCGCCCGCGGACGCGGACCGTGCGGGAAGCCTGCGATCGATCGTCCACGGACATCGTGCGTGGCCCTCGTTCATGCCTGCCGGTCGGCCCGGACGGCGGCGAGCGTCCGGAGCACGTCTTCGGCGTGCCCCTCGGCCTTCACCTTGGGCCAGGTGTGGGCGATCCGCCCGTCCGGTGCCACCAGGAAGGTCGAGCGCTGGATGCCCATGTAGGTCCGGCCGTAGCTCACCTTCTCCACCCAGGCTCCGTAGGCCTCCGCGGTCGCGTGGTCCTCGTCCGAGAGGAGCGGGAACTGCAGGCGGAACTTCGCCCGGAAACGGCCGTGACTGGCCGCGTCGTCGGGGCTGATCCCCCAGACCGCGGCGCCGGCCGCCACCAGGGCGTCGTTGGCGTCTCGGAACGCGCAGGCCTCCGTCGTGCAGCCGGGCGTGTCGTCCTTCGGGTAGAAGTAGACGACCGTCCAGCCGCTCTGGTCCGACAGGCGCCGGATGACACCGGATTCGTCGGGAAGGGCGAAATCGGGGGCCGGGTCACCGGCCGCTGGCATCGTCGGCATGCGCTGAGGCTACCGCAGGGCGACGATCCCCGCGAGCACCGCGAGGCCGGCCGCGACGATGAGCGTGTCCAGCACGGCCCAGCGAATCTCCCGGTAACGGGTGCGGCCCGGCGCCGCGAAGCCGCGCGCGTCCATGGCCACGGCCAGGCGGTCGCCCCGCCGGATGGCGAGGACCAGCAGCCCGACGAGGATCCGGGGATGCCAGCTCGACCGCAGTCCGCGCATCCGACGAGCTTCGCGGAGAGCCACGAGATCCTCGGCCAGCCACGGGATCGCCTGGAGCGCGGCAAGGGCGCCGTACGCGAAGCGTTCCGGGAGACGGCCCTGCTGCACGAGGGCGTCGGTCAGGTGGGTGGGATCGGTGACCCGGCCCCATGCCACGCCCACGGCCACGATCGCCACGACGCGCAGGCCGAGGGCCAGGCCGGCCGCCAGGGCCGGCTCGGTGAGCTGGATCGGGCCGAACGACAGCACGACCGTGGCGGCAGGGTCGGCGTTGGCCGGGGAGAGGATGGCGTTGAAGAAGCCGACCGAGAGGGCGGCGAGCCAGAGCGGGGCCAGGCCACGGGCGAGGTCGGCGGGTGGGACACGGCCCAGGGCGAGGGCCCCGACGAGCGCAACCACCGTGACGAGGATGGGCGGCCGCGGGTCGGTCGTCGTGGAGAGGGCGACGAGCCAGGCGAGCGCGACCGCCAGGGTCGCGAGCGGACTGGCCCGCCCGAGCAGGCTCGTGGCGACGCGATCGGCCCGGGTCGGGATCGCGATCACGGCGCGTCCTCCGCGATGCGGCCGGCGGCGAGGCGGACGACCCGCCCGCCCAGGTCGGCGGCGAAGCGGAGGTCGTGGGTGGCCGCGACGACGGCCGTCCCGGCCTCGACCCGACCGCGCACGAGTGCGAGGAGACCCTCGTAGCCCCGGCGATCCTGGCCGAACGTCGGCTCGTCGAGCACGAGGAGCCCTGGCCGGCGCACGAGCTGGGCGGCCAGCGAGAGCCGGCGCTGCTCCCCGCCCGACAGAGTGAACGGGTTCCGGGCGCCGAAGCGGTCCAGGGGCAGGCCCAGCGCCGTGGCCACATCGCCCGCCCGGGCCGTCTCGACCGGCGTAAGGCCCAGGAGGAGGTCGGCTTCCACGGTGCCGGCCAGGAAGGACCGCTCGGGATCCTGGGTCACGTAGCCGGCGAGGCGAGCCAGCTCGCGGGGGGCGATCCGGGCCGGGTCGCGACCAGCAATGCGAATGGTGCCCCGGGTCGGGCGCAGGAGGCCGACGAGGAGCCGGGCTGCCGTCGACTTCCCGCTGCCGTTCGGGCCCAGGAGGGCCACCCGGGCGCCCGGCTCGATCGCCAGGTCCAGGCCGGACAGCACGGGGATCTCGCGCTCGAACGCAAAGTCGACGTTGCGGGCCTCGGCCGCGGGCGCGGCGGGCACGAGGCCCGTCGGCGGGGCGTCCGGGAGGGGCGGCCGGGGCTCGCCCGCGCGCAACCCATGCCACGGCGCCGGCCCACCGGCACCGCCGGCGGGGAGCGGCACCACGGGCTCGTCGGGCAGCCAGATGCCGGCGGACACCAGCGCCGGGCGATGCCGGGCCAGGAGCTCCGCTGGGGTGCCGAGGGCCAGCGGCGTGCCGTCCGCCGCGAGCGCGAGAACCAGGTCGGCGAGGGGCCACGCGAGGTCGGCTCGATGCTCGACGAGGACGAGCGTCGTCGCGCGCCTTGCGCGGAGCACCGCCAGCCGCTCGGCGAAGGCCAGGGCGCCGGGCGGGTCGAGGTTGGCCGTCGGCTCGTCGAGGACGAGGAGGCCCGGATGGGGGGCGAACGCGCCGGCGAGGGCGAGGCGCTGCTGCTCACCGCCCGAGAGCCGGGCCGTCCGGCGCCGGTCGAACCCGCCGAGGCCGGCCTCGGCGAGCGCGGCGGGCACCCGGGTGCGCATGGCAATCGGGAGCCAGCCCCGTCCTTCCAGCCCGAACGCCACGTCGTCCTCCGCCCGCTCCATGACCAGCTGGCTGGACGGATCCTGGAAGACGATGCCGATCCGAGCTACGAGGGCCGCCGGGTCGGTGCTCGCGACAGGCCGACCGTCGAGCTGAAGATCCCCGTCCAGTCGCCCGGGCGCAGCCCACGGGACCAGCCCGGCGATTGCCCGGGCCAGGGTGCTCTTGCCAGATCCGGAGGGTCCTGCCACGACGAGACAGGCGCCCGGTGCCAGGTCGAAGGAGATGCCCGAGACGGCAGGCCGGGCACGGCCCGGATAGGTGACGGCCACGTCCCGGGCGACGACGGAGACCGGGATCGCGCGCCCGAGAGACGGGGCCGGCGCTCGCTTGATCCACGTCGCCGGCTGCCGCGCGCTCGCTCAGGCTGCGCCGCCCGGGAAGCCCTCGAGGACGCCCGCCTGGCGCAGCGCCCGGACGAGGAAGACCGACCCCCCCGCGACGATGACGACGGCCGAGATGGCCATCAGGACCCCGAACAGGATCATCGTCGCCAGCTCGACCTCGGGGAAGTAGAGCACCCAGTCGTGCACCCAGGCCGCGGCGGCGGAGGCGATCGCGGCCAGGGCGAGAACCGGGAACGACCAGAGCCGGTACAGCGTGAAGGCGAAGACGAGCTCCGCTGCGGCCCCCTGGACGAAGCCGGACAGGAGCGTGTCCGGGCCCCACTGGCTGCCGATCAAGGTGGCGACGGCGGCCGCGAGCATCTCGGCGAACAGCGCGGCCCCGGGCTTGCGCACGATGAGCGGGGCGAGCACCGCCGGAACGAGCCAGACGGCGTAGAGGAGGAAGCGAGCCGGGCCCAGGGCGGCCTCGATGGGCGCCCACGCGAGGCCCCAGGCCCAGAAGACGACGCCGAACGCGACGCCGATGACGGCGGTCACGACGATGTCCCGGGTGCGCCACCTCGTGTCGGGGACGGCCGGGATCGCGGGGGACGCGGGGCTCATGGGATCCCTCCTGGCAGGTGTGTCTCGACGATCAGCAGGCGGCCCGCTCCGCAGGCGCGACGCGCGCCTCGGGACCGGATCGGACGTTGGAGAGGCCGCGCGCTGGGCCCACTCCGAAGTGGCTCGTCGCGCAACGGGTAGGCGAGGCCCGTGGTCGTGACGCCGACGGCGTCGACGCCGAACGGGAAGAGCGAGACGAGGTCACCCGGCGCCCCGTCCAGCCGGACCTCGGCCGGCGCGGCCGTGGCGTCGAGGAGGCGGACGCGGGTCGCGTCGTCGAGGAGGACGGCCACCCGGCCGCCCAGCGCGGGATGCGCCAGGAGCCACGCGTTCGCGAGGGCGTGGTCGAAGCGCGCGCCACCGAGGGCACCCAGCATGGTGAGGCGGGTCGCGCCGCGCCCGACCGCCGCCGCGACCGCCAGCTCGAGGTCCGACTCGTCCTTCTCGATGGCGGCCAGCTCGACTGGAATGCCCGCCGCGCGGACGGCGGCAAGTCCGTCGCGCCCCAGCGAGTCGCCGTCCCCGACCACGAGATCGGGGACCAGGCCGGCCGCGGCCGCCTTGGTCGCTCCGCCGTCGGCGGCCACGACCAGCTCCGCGTCAGCGTCCCACCCGGGCCACGCGGCGTCGAGCGCCGCCCGCGTGGGCACGTCGCCGTCGCCGACGAGGATCGCGTGCAGGTGGGGGCGGCCCCTCATGGAATCGAAACGCCTCCGGTGGTGGGACGGAGGCGTCGCCTGGACTCCCTTCGCCGGCATGACCCGGATCAGGTTCCGAGGGTCTGCGGGTGGTCCCGCACTCTCAGCGCCGCCGCGGCGCTCCCCTGTCCCCATCTTCTGTTCGGCCGGTCTCCGTCCGGCGCCATTCCAGTCTACACCCGCGCGGCGAGAAATCGATCGACCCAGGCGGCGACGGAGGGGGCTGTCTCGGCAGCCCCGGCGGCCCGCAGGGCGGCGTCGTCGCCGAGGAAGGAGTCGATCCCGACGGCGTGGGCGCCGGCCGCGCGCGCCATCCGCATGTCGTCGAGCGCGTCGCCGATGTACGCAGTGCCGGCGGCATCGTCCCCCAGGCCGAGCTCCCGGACGGCGCGCAGGAGCGGCGCCGGGTGCGGCTTGGTCTCGAGCAGGTCGTCGCCGTGCACGCGGACCGGCAGCAGGCGCTCGAGCCCGTGCCGGCGCAGCTGGGCGCCCACGTTGGCACGGTGGCCGGCCGTCACGAGGGCCAGGGGAAGGCCGGCGGCATGAAGCCGTTCGAGCGCCTCGGCCGCGCCTGGCAGCAGGTTCTGCCTCGTCGCGGCCCCGGTACACCGCCCACCAGCGGCGGCCGGCCTCTTCGATGATCTCGTCGGGCATGCCCATGGAGCGGTAGAGGGCCCGCCAGTCGGGCGTCCAGAGGCGGCAGTAGTCGGCCCAGGTGAGGTCGTGCCCGAGGCCGGCGGCCACCTCCTCGGTGGCCAGGTACATCAGGTGGAGGGTGTCGGCGAGAGTGCCGTCCCAGTCGAAGATGATCGCGCGCATCGCCGCGATCGTAGCCGGGAGGCCGGGGCCATGCCCGGCCGACCTCCCGCCTTGGCGCGCCGACCAGGCAACGGGATGGCCGGCGCCGCGGGGCGCTGACACGCTGGTGGGGTGGCCTCGTCGCGACCCGTGCAAGGTTCGCGGCCCCACCAGGCTGCCCGCAGCCGCCGCTCCGCGTCCCAGCGGCACGCTCGGCGACGAACCGAGCAGCTCGACCGGGATCTCCAGCATGACGCGGCCGCGACACCGCAGTCGGACCAGTCGTGCCCGATGCTAGACTCCCGGCCGTGCCCCAACCTCCGTCCGCCCCGGCCCGACCCCGCCGCCGTCGACCCGGCCGTTCGCCGCGTCGTGGAGGCCGCGGCCCGCAAGGGCATCGACCTGGGCATCGTCGCTCTCGATGCCACGACGCACACGGCCGAGGATGCGGCACGCGCCCTCGGGGTCGAGCTGGGCCAGATCGTGAAGTCGCTCGTCTTCGTGGCGCCCCACGCCGAGCTGGGCCACGAGCCGGTGCTGTGCCTCGTCTCCGGCACGAACCGGGTCGACGTGGCGCGCCTCGCCGCGGTCGTGGGCGAGCCGGCCATCCGTCGCGCCACCGCGCGCGAGGCCCGGGACCTGACCGGCTTCACGATCGGCGGCATCCCTCCCGTCGGCCATGCCGGCCCCGTGCGGGTCGTGATGGACCCCGACCTGGGCCGGCACCGCGAGGTCTGGGCGGCTGCCGGCGTCGACCGCGCGGTCTTCCCGGTGTCGCCGGCCGCGCTCCGCGCGCTCACGAACGCGATCGTGGCGCCGATCGCCGCCACGGAGAGCGTTATCGCCGCCACTCCGGCAGGGTCGGGAACGGCATCCTCGGCAGACCTCGGCACCGCCTCCGACGGCGAGCCCGGCGCCGGCTCCGGTCGACCCCGAGGCATGACCGCGGAGGCTCACCAGGAGGTCGTCTCGTTCCCCGGCGGGATCCGGGTCCGCTTTCGGTGGGCAGGCTCGGGGCAGGGCGACGCCGTTCACGCCCTGAGCGAGGCAGGTGGCGGGCTCCACGACTACGGGCCGCGGATCTCACCGACTTCCGAGCGCCTGTGCCGAGCCGAGCTGCGGGTCGAGAGCCCCGGCGGCACCTGGGCCGCCCGCCTGGCCTCGCCGATCTTCGACGCGCCGACCGGCCTCGCCTGGGACACCGCGGGACTGCTCGTCGTGGCGTACGGTTTCGCCGCGTACGGGCTGGAGGCCCGGACGGGCGAGCTCCGCTGGCTCCACCGGTCCGGGTCGCCCATCGTCGTGATCCTCGGCTCGTCGCGGCTCAACCACGTGATCGTCCAGGCCGAGATCGAGACGTTTGCCCTCGAGGCCGACGGCGAGGTTCGATGGCGTGTGGCGCACTCGGATGTCGCGACCGGGGCCGAGATGGTGGCCGGCCGCCTCGTCATCTCGAGCTACGGCGGCCAGGTCCGCGCGCTGGACCCCGCGACCGGGCGCACGATCGCGTAGGAGCGCCCGTCGCGCCTGCCGCCACGCACCGCCCTCCAACGGTGGACGCCCTGTGGACAACGCGCACCGGATCCCGTGATTCGGTGGATTGCGGCGATTGACCCTGCGCCGGGCAGCCGGTAGCGTGGATCTCGACCCGGAGGGGTCATGAGCTCGCTAATGGCGGAGGCTCCGGCCGAGGCCCACGCGACGCGGAGGTTCCTCCGGGTCGTTCGCTGCCCGGCGCTGCTACCATCCCCGGCCGTGAGCCCCCTCGTCGTGATCGCCGCCGGTCTTGTCGCGATCGCGATCGGCACGCTCCTCCTGCGGTCGTACGGGCCCCGCGTGCGCGTCGGCCGGCTCCTCGCCGTCACGCCCGCGGTCGGGGTGGAAGCGGCGCGAGCGCTCGCGGTTGCGGGTCAGCGGAGCTACGTGCGGGTGGACGGCCGGCTCGATGCCGACGACGAGTTCCCCGACGAGAACGAGCGTCCGCTCGTCTTCCGGCGGCGCCGCCTGGAAACGCGCCGGGGTCGCGACTGGCGCCTTCTCGACGAGCGCCTGGAGTCCGTGCCCTTCCGGATCCGCGAGGGCGTCGACCAGATCGACATCGACGCCGGCGCCCTGGATGTGGGGCTCGTGACGCTGGTCCGGGAGTCCGTCGGCACCGCGGAGGAGGCCGGGGAAGCCCTGACGCCGGACGTCCGCACCGCCCTCGCCCCGGGCGCCGTGGTCCGGCTCCGGATCGAGCAGCTGTCGTCCGTGGACCATGCCACGGTGCTCGGCACGCCGATCGTCACGCCCGCTGGACGCGTGGCGATCACCGCGGGCACCGGTCGCCCGCTCGTCGTCTCCACGCTGGAGCGCGACGAGGCGATGCGCGTCCTGGCCGACGGAGGGCGCGCACGCCCGGTGGCCGCCGCGGTCGCCCTGGCGGGTGGGCTGCTGGGGCTGTTCGTCGGCCTGGGGTGGGCCCTGGCGACGGGCGGGCTCGGTTGATGCGCGTGCGTGCCCGGACGGGCGAGGGTACCGGCGTGGTGCCGCGGCGGGCGCTCGCCCCGTCCGCCGGGGAGTGCCGGGCGCGATGCCGGCGCTGCGCATGAGCACGGCGGTCGGCCGGACCGCGGCACTGCACCTGAGCACGGCGGCCGGCCTCGCCCTGACGCTCGCGGTGGCCGCGCTCCTCGCGACGACCTCGGTCGCCCTCGCGGTCGACCCCACGGCGTCACCCGCCGGCGCGGGCGACGTGCGCACGAACCCCGCGGCGCCTGGACTCGCCGGCGATCCGCTCTTCGCGGTGCTCGGCGTCGCCCTCGTCGGCGTCGCGGCCGTGGTCGTCACGCTGGTCGCGGTGCGCCTCACCGCCCGACGGTAGCGAACGCTGGGACCATCTGGCTATTGGCAAGAACTGTTAAGTAGTGGAGATTCGGCTCGCCAACTTCAGCAATCCTCCATTCCGCAATGCCGGACCACGGTGGCGAGGGACAGGGGGACTGATCCGGCGGGAGATCCGACCACGCAGCTCACGCCTCGTCCGTCCGATGCGACCCTCACGGTCGCCAAGGCGGCTCGCCTCCTGGGCGTCCATCCCAACACGATCCGGACGTGGAGCGACCAGGGGCGACTCCGGTTCTACCGCATCAACCAGCGCGGCGATCGGCGCTATCGCCTCGGGGACCTCCAGCGCTTCCTCGCGGCCGCCGAACAGCCGGGTCGCGGGGGCGGCCGCGGACGGGGTCACGTCGCGGGGCCGCCGCGCCCCATCCCCTCGATCGGGGCGGAGCTGGTCGAGCTGCGGACCCGCCCCGGCGAACGGCCTCCGCCCCCTCACGGCTCACTCGACTCCGGCGATGCTGCCCGGCCCGACCGCGTGCTGCGCCTCGTGGGACCCGGTGACTCGGGAGCCGGCATCGGCGCCGGTTCCGTGGTCGGCCGCGGTGCCAGCCTCGCGACGGGCCTCGCGGGCGACCCGGTGACCAGCTCGATCGCCGCCACGGCAGGCGACGCGACCCGCTTCAACCCGCCCCACGGATCCCCGCTCGACACTGAGCGGCGGCTCGTCGAGATGGACCTGCTGGGACGCCTCGCGGACCTGATCGCCTCGGGCCGCAGCCTCGTCGAGATCGCGAGTGCCGCCGTCGACCTCATGCACGGCCGCGCCGGCCACGACCTGGCCGTCGTGCTGGAGCAACGGGACGGACGCCTGGCTCCCGTCGCTGCCCGTGGCGAGGGCGCGGATCGCATCAGCTGGACGTCGGACCTGGCCGGGCTCCCCGGCCGAGCCCTGACCGCCCCCGGCCCGGTTGGCGAGACCGGGACCTCGGGGCACGATTGGCTCCCGCTCGGCCACCGCCTCCCGACCCGCCTGGCCGTCGCCATCCCGGGCGATTCCGGCCGTCCCTGGGGTGTCCTGCTCACTGCCGACGACACGCCCCTCGCCAGCCTCGGCGAGCTGGAGACATTCCTCGTGGCCGTCGCCCGCCAGCTCGGCGTGGCGGTGCACACGGAGCGGCTGCGCGCGGAGACCTCGACCCAGCTTCACCGTGCCGAGGCGCTGCGGCGCATCGCGACCGACATCGGCAGCAAGCTCGACCTGGAGCAGATCCTCGCGGGCGTCGTGGACCACGCCCGCGTCCTGTTCGGCGGCGACCGGGCTGCGGTCTTCCTGGGTCGTCCCGACGGCCGAGTGACGGCGGAAGTCGCGCGCGGCCTGTCGGAGGCCTACCTCGAGGCCGTCCGGGACTTCCCCGTCCCATCCCTCCCCGCCGAGGCCGCGGCCGCACGGCGTCCTCTCTTCGCGACTCACTACCGGGACGATCCGCGGGCCGCGGAGGTCCGCTCCGCGGTGGTGCAGGAGGGCTTCGACACCATCTGCGCCGCGCCGCTCTGCGACGGGGCCGACCTCCTCGGCCTGCTCATCGTCTTCCACGACCGGCCTCACGCCTGGACGGAAGAGGAGCTGGCCACCCTGGCCGGGTTCGCGGCCCAGGCGGCGACCGCCATCAAGAACGCCCAGAACTACGAACGCATGGCCACCTGGGCGGCCCACCTCCAGTCGATCCAGCAGCTGGGCGCCCGCCTGGCGCGCCTCACCACCGAGGTCGAGATCGGGACGGCGATTGCCTACGAGCTGGACCAGCTGATCGAGTACCACAACGTCCGGGTCTATCGGCTGCGCGCCGACGGCTGGGTGGTGCCGGTCGCGATGCGCGGGCTGGTCGGCGAGTTCCACGACGAGACGCCCGACCAGCTCCGGATCCGCGTTGGCGAGGGGATCACCGGCTGGGTCGCCGAGCACAACGTCGCGCAGAACATCCCCGACGCCGCCCGCGACCCGCGGGCCATGACGATCCCGGGGACAGAGGAGGACCTGGACGAATCGATGCTCCTCGCGCCCCTCGTCTTCGAGGAGCGCGTGCTGGGCGTGATCGTCCTGTCCAAGCTCGGCCTCCGCCAGTTCAGCGACGACGACCTGCGGCTCCTCGTCATCTACGCCGCCTTCGCGGCCCAGGCGATCGCGAACGCCGATGCCACCGAGCAGCTGCGCCAGCAGTCGATCCGGCTGGAGCGGCGCCTCGCCGGCCAGCGAGCGCTCCTCGAGATCAGCGGCTCGATCCTCGGCACCCTCGATCTTCCACGGGTCCTCGACGAGGTGGCGGATCGCCTGGCGGCGATCGTGCGCTGGGACAACATCTCGATCGAGTGGGTGGACCCGGCCACGGGGAGGCTCACGCCCCTCATGGCCCGCGGAGTTCACGCCGATGAGTACATCCAGCCGTGGGAGCCCGGCGAAGAGGGCCTGGCGCCCTGGGTCCTCGCCCACGGCGAGCCCCAGCTCGTCCTCGACGAGCTGTCGGACCCCCGGATCCACCAGTTCGCCTCGACCGGAGACGTGGAGGGCAGCCTGATCTGCGTCCCGCTCCTGGGCCGGGAGGGTGTCCGCGGTGTCGTATCGCTCGAGCGCCTCGGAACCGAAGAACGCTTCGACGAAGATGACTTCGAGCTCGTCCAGCTCTTCGCCGCGCAGGCGTCCATCGCGGTCCGCAACGCCGAGGCATACCGGGCGATGGAGATCGAGGCCCAGACCGACGACCTGACCGGCCTCCTCAACCAGGGCACATTCGCCGAGTGGCTCGCGCGGAGCGTCGAGACCCAGGAGCACTTCGGTCTGCTCATGCTCGACCTCGACCAGTTCAAGACCGTCAACGATCGCCTGGGCCACCAGGCTGGCGACGAGCTGCTGCGCTCGGTCGCCGATGCCATCCGTGGTGCCTGCCTGCGCGACGCCGACCGCGTCTTCCGGTACGGCGGCGACGAGTTCACCGTCATCTGTCCGGCCACGGACGCGGCCGGGACGATCGTCCTCGCTGAGCGCATCCGGTCCGGCCTGAACGCCATCGCCCTCGACTGGGGCATGCGACGCGGCGCCGGTCCGGTGTCGGCGTCGATCGGCGTGGCCACCTATCCCGAGTTCGGGTCCACCGCGGACGAGGTGCTCCTTGCCGCGGACCGGGCCTGCTTCGTGGCGAAGCGGCGGGGCCGCGACCAGATCGCGACCGCCGAGGAAGGCCTGGCGCTCGCCGGCGAGCTGACCCTCCACGCTCCGACGCCGTTCGACCGGCGCGCAGCCGGGGAGCCGACCGCCTAGGCCGGTCGCCGGGACGGTGGCGCCCTCGGCAACCGCGACGCCAGCGCCGTCGGCGTCCGGCCCGAGCCGGCCGTTCCGCCCCACGCCGACGCCGGCCCCGACCTTCGCGACATGGCTGGTTCGCCAGGGCGACACGCTCATCGCCGATGTATCCCTTTCGGATCGACTTCCGTCATTCAGGCCGAAGGGGATCCGAAACGCGCTGCCAGCCTGGCCCAGCCGCTGCACTGCTGGCGGGCTCGGCGCCACGTCTCCGCCTACCTCGACGGGGAGCTCGAGCCCGGGACGCGCGCCGCAGTCGAGGCTCATCTGGCCGTCTGCCCGACGTGTCCGCCGCTCGATACGAGCCTCGTGGGACTGCGTGCGCACCTGGGGGAGCTCCGGGATCCTGACTCGGTCGTGCCCGACGGGATCGCCGAACGGATCGTCAGCCGCATCCGGCCGCTCGGCCTCCGCGACGGCGGCTGACTACACCTGGAGGCGCCCGGCCTCCACGATCCGGCGCAGGAACTGGCGGGTGCGCTCCTCGCGGGGCTCTCCGAAGATTCTCTCGGGCGGCCCGTCCTCCAGGATGCGCCCGGCGTCGAGGAAGCAGACCCGGTCGGCGATGTCCCGGGCGAAGCCCATCTCGTGGGTGGCAATCAGCATCGTCATGCCGCCGGCCGCGAGCTCGCGGATCACGTTGAGCACCTCGGCCACCAGCTCCGGGTCGAGCGCGCTCGTGACCTCGTCGAGGAGGAGCAGGTCGGGCTCCATCGCCAGGGCCCGCACGATCGCCACCCGCTGCTGCTGGCCGCCGGAGAGCCGGTCGGGGAAGTCGAGGGCCTTCTCCTCGAGGCCGAACCGCTGGAGCAGCGACCGTCCTCGCTCCTCGGCCTCGGCCGGCTTCAGCTTCAGGGCCTTGCGCGGCCCCAGGGTCACGTTGTCCAGGACGCTCATGTGGGGGAAGAGGTTGAATGACTGGAAGACGATCCCGATCCGCCGCCGGATCCGGTTCAGGTCGACCTTGGGCCCGGTGATCTCCTCGCCTTCCACGACGATCCGGCCGGCGTCGATCGGCTCCAGCAGGTTGATGCAGCGCAGGAGCGTGGACTTGCCGCTCCCCGAGGCGCCGATCAGGCAGATGACCTCGTGCTCGGCCACGGCGAGGTCGATGCCCCGGAGGACCTCGAGCTTGCCGAACGACTTGTGCAGGTCCTCGATGACGAGCGCCGGGCCGCCGGGTGCAGCCGCCCTGGTCGCGCTGGCGCCGGTCACCGCGATGCCGTCCGCGCTCATCGCACGCTCGCCGCGGCACGCCGCCGGTCGCGCGCCACCAGCCAGTCGACCAGGCGAGCCAGCGGGATCGTCATGACGATGAACACGAGAGCGGTCGCCAGGTAGGGCGTGAAGTTGAACGTGGCGGCCTGCTTGATCTGGGAGGCCCGGAAGATCTCCACGACGCCGATGTACGACACGAGGACGGTGTCCTTCTGGAGGCCGATGAAGTCGTTGAGCAGCGGCGGCACCACGCGCCGGACGGCCTGGGGGAGGATCACGTGGCGGAGCGACTGGAACCGCGAGAGGCCCAGCGAGCGCGCCGCCGCCTCCTGGCTCGGGTGGACCGAGTCGATGCCGGCCCGGTAGACCTCCGAGACGTAGGCGGAGTAGATCAGGGTGAGCGCGACCACGGCATAGATGAACGGGTCGACCGGCACGCCCGCGATCCCGAGCCCGGGGATCCCGAAGCCGAGGATGTAGACGACGAGGATCCCCGGCAGGGCCCGGAAGACATCGACGTAGACCGTCGCCGCGGCACGGAACGGGAAGAGGACCGGGCCCGGCAGGCTGCGCAGGACGGCCAGGACGAGGCCGAAGACCAGGATCAGGACCTCGGCGATGAGGAAGAGGGCGACGTTGGTGAGGAAGAAGCGGAGGATCGACCGCTCCCAGACGAACTCGCCGTCGATGAAGCCGAAGGTCTCCGCGAAGATCTCGCCGTTGAGAAACGACTCCTGGACCGCCGGCCAGCCGGGCGCGTTGACGACGACCCACCCGATGACGGCGAGGAACAGGACGGTGCTGGTGAGCGCGATCGCGGTGGAGCGGAGCGCGCCGGAGCGGTCGGCGCGACGCGGCGGCCCGCCGGACCGCAGGTGAACCGTGTCACCAGGGTCGGGCGGGCCGCCGCCGAGAGCGCTCACGCGCCGGTCTGGCGAGCGCGCACGAGGCGCCTCGGTCGATTCGCGCTAGGGCCCGAAGACAGGGGCGTTCGCCTTGTCCGCCAGCCACTCCTGGGTGATCGACTCCAGCGTGCCGTCGGCCTTCAGCGCCGCGATGGCCTCGTTGACGCAGGCCGTCAGCGGGCTGTCCTTGGCCAGGACGAGGCTGAAGAACTCGCCCTCGGCCGGGGCCGGGAACTGCCCGACGATCGCCGCGAGCGGGTTGAAGTCGGCGTCGACGATCTGCGCCGCGGTGACGTAGAACGCCGTCGGCAGGTCGACGACGAGGCCGTCGATCTGGCCGTTCTGCAGGGCCTGGATGGCCGCGTCGTTCGTGTCGAAGACAGCTGGATCCTGGGTGGGCTTGATCGTCTCCACGATCGTGTCGTAGCTCGTCGTCCCGACCTGGGCGCCGAACTTGTACTGGGCGAGGGCGGCGATCGACGTCACGCCGATGAGCGGGCTCCCGTTCATGGCAACGATCGACTGGTTCACGAAGTAGTAGCCGTCGGAGAGGTCGACGGCGGTGGCCCGCTCGGGCGTCCAGGAGACCTGGGTGATGTAGAAGTCGAACGGCTTGGCGCCGGGCGCGAACGAGTTGTTGAACGGAACGACCGTCCAGGTGACCTTCTCCTTCGCGAAGCCGAGCTTGTCGGCGACGGCGTAGGCGACGGCACCTTCGAAGCCCTTGCCGTTCGTCGGATCGCCCAGCTCCCAGGGGGGCGTCACCGGGTCGCTGATCTCGAAGTACGGCGGATAGGCCGGGTTGTCGGCACCCAGCGTCAGCATGCCCGCCGTGAGCGTTGCCAGGTTCTCCGGAGCGCACGCGTTCGGGGTGGGCGTGGGGGCCGGCGTCGGCGTGGGCTCGGGGGGGGCGCGCTGGCAGCCTCGGTCGGCGCGGCGCTGGGCGCAGCGCTCGGGCTCGACGACCCGAGGTTCTGGCCGATGACCAGGGCGCCCACGATGATCGCGGCGGCCACGATGACGGCACCGATGATCAGGGCGTTGCGGCCGCCGCCGGTCCCGCCGGTCGAGCCTTCGACGGGCACGGTCGGGGGCGGCGTCCCGGCAGCACCCACCGGCTCGGCCGGCGTGGGGATCGCTGTTGTCGGATCCGTGGCCGCGGCCTCGGCGGGGGCGTCCGGCGCCGGCGCAGCCGCGGACGCCAATTCGGCCTCGGCCGGGGCGTCCGGCGCCGCCTCCGGGGGTGTCTCCGGCAGCGGCGCTGCTCCAGGCTCTTCGCTCATGTCACTCCTCCATGGCCGCAGCGGTGTGGGTGACCTGCGTCCGGACGACTCTAGCAAAGCCCGTTGCGCCACGGGCGCCCTCCGACCATTCCCGGGTCAACGCTCCACGGCGCCATCGGCTCTAGACTCGAACCCGTGCGCGTACGACTCCTCGAGATCCGCCTCCTCGCCGTCAGCCTCGCCGTCCTGTGGGGCATCGTCGCCGCCCTGCTCCTCGCGGGGTACCGGCCCGGAGGGCCGGCCGACCTCCTCGTGGGCCTGGCCGCGCTGGCCCCCCTCGCGGTCGCGCTGGTCGCGGTCGCCTGGCCCCCAGCGGCCCGAGGCGACCTCGCGTTCCGGACCATCGCCGCGCTCGGCGTTGCCACCATGATCGTGCTCGTGCCCGCGATGACGAGCCTCGCGGGCCAGCTCACCGAGCGCGGCCTCCAGACGCTCGTCCCGTCGCCGGAAGCGGCCTACCCATGGGTCCTCGCCATGCTGGGAACCTCGCTGTTCGCGGGCCTCGGCATCGCCCGACGCCTGCTCGGCGCCAGCAGCCGCCGCCCCGTCCGGCTTCGCGCGGCCGTTGTCCTCGGCGTCGGGCTCGCGGTGGTCTCGGGCACTCTGCTCGCGGGCGCGGCCATCGCGAACGAGCTCGCCCTCCGGGATCGCCCGGCGGCCGCCTCTCGCTACGGGCCGACGGACCCGGCCCTTCTCCCGCCCCTGTGCGACGGGGCGCTCGCGGCTGGCACCTCGGCGAACCTGACGCTCGACCTCGGCGGGACCGTGGACGGCCGCTCGCTGGGAATCGCACGGGTCCGCGGCGCACGCACCGGGGAGAGCTTCCGTTGGCTCGCCGACGTGACCACCACCCGCGACGTCGGCCTCCATGGCACGGTTGCCCTTCCGGGACCGGGCGTGGACCCGCCAGACCGGCGCCCGCTGGTCCCCGGTTCCCCCGGCGACGGTCGAGGGCGAGTCGCTCGACCTCGCGCTCCTCGCAGCAGCCTTCGCCCCCGAGCTGCGCGCACCGGCGGAGGATCTCGGCCTCGTCTACGTCGAAGGCGCCCGGGCCCGCCACTGTCGCGTCGCGGTGGACGGGACGGTCTTCCGCAACGCCTTCCCCCAGGTCCGCTGGCTCGTCGGGGCGATCGACCTCGCGGACTGGCGGGGCACCATCGACACCTGGGTCTTTGCCGACGGTCAGCTCGGCCGAGCCGAAGCTCACCTCGGCGGACCGGGATTCGAGATCTCGCCGGGTGCCCTCCGGGGCGAGCTCTCGGCGATCCTGGCGGCCACCCACCGGGGCGACCCGGTGACCGTGTTCCCGCCCACGAACTGAAGGCTCGGAGGGATCGTGGATCGCTGGGACCTGCCCGGGGGCGATACCCTCGCCGGCCGCAAGCGCGACCGGGTGGCTCGCTTCTACCGGGTCGCGACCTACCTGTCGTCCCATCCGGACGGGGTCACACCCGATGAGCTCGCCCGGTTCCTGGGCATGTCCCGCCGGAACGCCTACCGAGACCTGAAGGCGCTCGACGAGGAGCTCGGGATCCCGGTCTGGGCGGAAGGCGGGCGATGGGGGCTGGCCCAGGCGGCGCTGCTCCCGGCCTTCCGGCTCACCCAGGGCGAGGCGATGGCTGTCTTCCTCAGCGCACGACTGATGGCCAAGTACGCCGACGCCTACGACCCCGAGCTCGCGGCGGCCTTCCAGAAGCTCGGCGAGGCTCTGCCCGATGTGCTGGGCCGCCATGTCCACCGGACGCTCGACGTCATGGCCCACCGGCCACCCGACCCGGAGGGCATGCGCCGGCTTCACGCGCTCACCCAGGCGTGGGCGGAGCGACGCGTCGTGGAGCTGACCTACGATCCGAGCACCTACGACCCGACCCGGGCCGCACGCACCGCCCGGGTGCGCCCCTGGCTGATCGAGCCGTCCACCGAGACCCACGCCCTCTACCTGATCGGCTGGGACGAGACCCGCGGGGCCGTGCGCACGTTCAAGCTCGAGCGGATCCGGCGGCTGACCCTGACGGCCGATGTCTTCGACGCCCCACCGGACGGCGCGATCGAGGAGGCGCTCGAGCGAGCCTGGGGGATCATCTCGGACCAGGAGCCGGTGGAGGTGCTCCTTCGCTTCGCCCCGACGGTCGCGGCGCGTGTCGCGGAGACGACGTGGCACCCGACCCAGGTGATCGAACGGGAGCCGGACGGCGCGCTGGGCTGGCGGGCCACGGTCTCGGGCACGATCGAGATCCGGAGCTGGATCCTGTCGTGGGGCCCCGACGTGGAGGTGCTCTCGCCGGCCGGGCTGCGGGCGGAGGTGAAGGATCTCCTCGCCGCGGCCGCCGCCCGCTATCGCTGATCCGGTGGCAGCTGCGCCATCGCACGTGCGTCCGGCCGCGAATCGCGAGCCATCGGCCATGTTCGGGGGAGCCGATTCCCGGGTACGCTTCCGCCTCGTGCGGTCCCTGCTTCCTGTCCCGGGCGCTCCCGCCGTGCTCCTCGGCCTCGTGGCCGGCCCTGGTCGTCGCGCTTGCGCGTCGGCGACCGACCTGGCGCCGGCGACGGCGAGCAGCTTCACGGCGGACCTCCGCCGAGGCATTCGCTCCTTGCCTGGACGAACCGCGATCGCGCGGCCCGCAGGGTCTCGTCCCGCTCCGCGCGGATCCTGCGCTGAGCGAGTCGCCGGGACGCGGGCCGACAACCTCGCCGCAACGACCACGTTCAGCCATGCGGCAGCCGGCGGCGACGCCGCCCCGGCCCTCGACCGCCGCCGGCGTCCAGTGGTTCGCCTGGAGCGAGAACATCGCCGAGTGGTCGGGCGGCCTCAGCGGCACGACGCTGGCCGGGATCTACCAGGCGTGGCAGGGGAGCGCGACGCACTGGGCCATGTTGATGAGCCCGAGGATGAACTACGTCGGGTTCGGCGTGGCCGTCCGACGCTCCGACGGGAGCGCCGTCGCCAGCGCGATCTTCACCGAATCCAGGGACCACACGGCGCCCGGCACCAAGATCGACAGCGCCGTGCGGAGCGGCACGACGGTCACGTTCACCTGGCACGGCTACGACCCGCTCCTGCAGTCGCACTGGGCAGGCCTGCGCGACTTCGACGTCTGGTATCGCGTGGATGACGGTGCCTGGCGCCTCGTCCGGGACAACACGACGACCACGAGCCTGCGCCTCCTGTCGCGCCCATCGGGGCATCGGTACTGGCTCAAGGTCCAGGCTCGCGATCGGGCCGGCAATGTCGGCCGCACGAGCACACCCGCCTCGGTCTGGGTTCCCTGACGCTCGGCCCTTCCGGTCCGGCGGCGAACGGCCACAATGGGCCCATGCGCCCGGCCCGTTTCGCCGCCGTCAACCTCATCAGCGACCCGATCCACGGCTACATCGAGCTGACGAAGCGGCTCGCCCCGGGCGACGCGCGGGCAGCCGGGCTGCCGGAGGAGGATGCCGCCGAGGAGGACATCCTCGACACGGCCTGGCTGCAGCGCCTGCGCCGGATCAGCCAGCTCCAGAGCGCCCGGTGGGTCTTCCCGACGGCCGAGCACTCGCGCTTCACCCACGGCCTCGGCGTCATGCACGAGGCGGGGCTCTGGGGGCACCAGCTCTACTCGTCCCTGGTGGAGGCGCTGGCCGCCGCGGACCCGGGGATGCGACCCCCGACCGAGGGCCTCGTCGTCGAGACGCTGCGCATGGCCGGCCTGCTCCACGACGTCGGCCACGGGCCGTTCGCCCACTTCTTCGACGACCACGTCCTCGCGGCATTCCCGGCTCCCGCGGATGGTCGTCGTTCCGGCGCGAAGGCTCTCAGCCACGAGGACCTCTCGCAGCTGATCATCGAGCGTGAGCTCGGCCCGCTCATCCGGCGCCTGCGCCGTGCCCCCGGCGACGGGATCGCGTCCCGCGAGGCCTTCGCCGACGGCGAGGCGATCGATCCCGCCTGGGTCGCCTTCCTCGTCTCGAAGCCGCCCCTCGACGACCCGGCGATGCCCCGCTGGGTCCGCTGGCTGCAGCCGCTGCTGTCCGGCGTCTTCACGGTCGACAACCTGGACTACGTCCGGCGCGACGCGTACTTCACCGGCGTGTCCGCCGGCCCCGTGGATGCCGAGCGGCTCCGCCGCTACGCGTTCATCTCGGAGCAGGGCCTCACCCTCTACGAGCCCGGGCTCGCCGCCCTGGAGATGTTCCTGACGGCCCGCCTGTTCATGTACCAGCAGGTCTACTTCCACCGGACGGTGCGCGCGATCGACCTCGACCTCGCCGAGGTCTTCGCGCCCTCGATCCGGGCCATCTTCGGCGAGGGCTCGCCGGCCGACGACCTGCGCCGCTACGCGGACCTCGACGAGTACGCGCTCCTCCACCAGGCGGCCCGCTGGGGACGCGGCGAGGACGTGGTCCTCACGCCGCAGGCCGGCGACGGCCGCGTGGCGCCGCACGTCGCCGGGATCTGGCGCCGGATCCTGCTCCGCCGGCCGCGCTGGCGCGCCGAGGCCGAGGTCAGGGCCGAGTTCGAGACCGGGCCGCCCCCCGCGGACGCGGTGGCAACGCTCGGCGAGGCCGAGCCGGGACACGTGATCATCGACCTCGCGGTGGTCGACGCGCGCCCGAGCGCCGCCGACGCGGACGCCCTCCTTGCGGTCGCGGGGCGCGACGGCCGCCCGCCGCGCCCGCTGGCGGACGCGCTGGGCCGACTCCCGGCCTACGCCCTCATCGGGCGGCGTTACGTCCGGACCGATGGGGAGTAGCGGGCACGGCCCGACGGGGACTGGCGGGCCCTTCCCCACCCTCATGGCCCGCGAGATCGCCGAGATCCCGGCGGTCGTCGAGCGGACGTTCCGGGACGGTGCCGCTGACCTGGACGACGTGGCCGCGGCGATCGGGCGGCGGGCGCCGCGCTTCGTCCTGGTGGCGGCCCGGGGCACCTCGGACCATGCCGCCATCTACGCCCGGTACCTGGTCGAGACCACGCTCGGAATCCCGGTCGGCCTTGCCGCAGCGTCGATCACGACTGTCTACGCCGCGCCTCTTCACTGGGACGACGTCCTCCTCGTCGCGGTCTCGCAGTCCGGGGCCGGGCCGGACGTGGCCGCGGTCGTGGAGGCCGCGCGAGCAGCCGGAGCGCCGACGCTCGCGATCACGAACGAGCCGTCGTCCGCCCTGGCCGCAGCCGCCGAGCTGGTCCTGCCGCTCCGCGCCGGCGAGGAGCGGTCGGTCGCAGCCACGAAGACGTACGTCGCCTCGCTCGCGGTCCTCGCCGGGCTCGTGGCACGCCTGGCCGCGCCCCTGGCCGGCGGGGCGTCCTGGACCAGCGCGCTGGCCGGCCTGCCCGACGAGCTGGCCCGGACCCTGGAGATCGCCGGAGGCCTGGGTGCGCGGGCCGGGCGCCTCCTGCGTGGCCGAGCTGGCCGGCGCGGATGAGGCGCTCATCGTGTCGCGGGGTCACAACTTCGCGACGGCCCTGGAGGTCGCCCTCAAGCTCAAGGAGACGGGCCGGATCTTCGCCGACGGCTACTCCACCGCCGACCTCCTGCACGGTCCGGTGGCCGTCGCCGGCCCGGACCTGCCGACGATCGCCTTCCGCCCCGACGGCCCGGCCGGGGTCGCCGTCGACGAGGCGCTCGTCGTCGCCCGGCGCAGCGGGACGCTGCCCTGGACGATCGGCGGCAGCGAAGTGGCCGGACGCGACCACGCCCTGGTCGTCGCACCCGGCCTGCCGGAGCCGCTGACGCCGCTCGCCTACGTGCTGCCGGGCTTCCTCCTCGCGGAGGCGACGGCGCGAGCCCGCGGGCGCGACCCCGACGCACCGCCCGGCCTGGCGAAGGTGACGCGGACCCGCTGACGCTTCACCGCTCCCCCACCCGCTCGTCGCCGTGCGCCGATCGCCCGGTCGGCGCCCCCCGTTTCTACGCCAATGTCGCCGTGGGGGAGCACCAGCGGACGACTCTGCCGCAGGAGGAGGCCCGGATCGGGCTGATCAGGCCGGCGAGGGCCAAAGTCGGGCGTCGACGCAGCACGGCGACGATGGATTCGAGCAGCGGGAAGCCTTCGCCCAGGCTCTGGCGCCCCACCGCCCGGCCGGCGTAGCTGGGTAGTGCTGCCGGGGGCATCATTGGCGAGTGAACCCGCCGCAGCGCAAGAAGACGGTGACGCGGGTGGGCCCGCCGCCACCGGCCCTCACGTCGGTCTCCGCGCGTGCGAGACTCCGCCCATGCGACTGACCGACTTCGCCCTGGAGCGCTACTTCGCCCGCTGGGAGTTCGCCGCCCGCTACCTGCTCTGCGCGTCCGACGTGGAGGGCTGGCCGGCGGCCGAGCTGCTGGCCCTCGCCGACGACGAGATGCAGGCCGCCTGGGCCGATCTCCGGCTCGGCTATGCCGAATCCCCCGGCCATCCGCTCCTGCGGGCCGAGATCGCGACGCTCTACGCGGCAGCGGACCCCGACGACATCCTCGTGTTCTCCGGTGCCGAGGAAGCGATCTTCTGCCTCCTGAACGTGCTCGTGGGTCCCGGCGACCACGCGATCGTCACGTGGCCGGGCTACCAGAGCCTCCACGAGGTTGCGCGGGCGGCCGGTGCCGACGTGACCCTCCACGAGCTCCACGAGGCCGACGGATGGGCGCTGGACGTGCCGCGCCTGGTCGCCGCGATCCGGCCCGCGACGCGCGTCGTGGTGGTCAACGCCCCCCACAACCCCACCGGCATGCTCCCGACGGACGCGGAGTGGCGGACCCTCGGAGACGCCTGTGCGGCGGCCGGGGTGCGCCTCGTCGCCGACGAGGTCTACCGGTTCCTCGAGCACGACGGTCGCGCGCCCCTGCCGGCCGGGGCGGACCTTGCGCCGTCCTTTGTCTCGATCGGTGTCCTGTCCAAGTCGTTCGCCCTCGCCGGGCTCCGGATCGGCTGGCTCGCCTCGCGCGACCGGGATCTGCTCGCCCGCTGCGCGGCCTTCAAGGACTACACCACGATCTGCGCCGCGGCGCCCTCCGAGATCCTCGGGATCATCGCCCTGCGGGCGCGCGAGACCGTGCTTGCCCGGTCCCGGGCCCTGGTCGGCGCGAACCTCGCCCGATTCGACGCCTTCCTCGCGGAGCGACCCTCGTTCGCGACCTGGGTGCGGCCGGCTGCCGGCTCGGTCGGCTTCCCGCGTCTCGCCGCCCCGCTCGGCGCGGATCGCTTCGCCGCCGACCTGGTGGAGGCCGAGGGCGTGCTCCTCCTGCCCGGAAGCACGTTCGGGCACCTCGGCAACCACGTGCGGGTCGGGCTGGGCCGCGAGGACTTGCCTGTCGCCCTGGCGCGGCTGGAGGCGTTCCTGGACGCGCGCTCGACCAGCTGAGGCTCGGCGTCACGCGGCCGGCGTCACGCGGCCGGCGTCACGCGGCCGGCGACGGCGGCGCCGGCAGCAGCTCACCGGCCCGAATCCAGGTCGCGACGTCGAAGAGGTCGGGGCGATGGGTCAGGACGAGCACTGTCCGGCCCTGCGTCGCTGCGATGAGATCGACCGCGAACGCGCGAGCCGTCGGCTCGTCGAGGTGCTCCGTCGGCTCGTCGAGAACCAGGATCCGCACGTCGGCAAGGAGCGCCCGCGCAAGTGCGAGCCGTTGGCGCTGGCCGCCCGAGAGCCGCGCGCCGTGCTCCCCCACCGCGGTGGCGAGGCCGTCGGGAAGGGACGCGGCCCAGTCGAGGAGCTGGGCATCCGCAAGGGCCTGGCGCAGCTCGTCGTCGGCGGCGCCCGGGCGGGCAAACCGCAGGTTGTCGGCGATCGAGGCGTCGAACACGTGGGGATCCTGTTCGCAGAGCCCGACGGCCCGCCGGACGTCGTCCCCGGCTAACGTCCGGAGGTCGGCCGCGCCGGCCCATCGCCGCGCCGGCCCCAGCTGCCGCGCCGGCCCCATCTGCCGCGCCGGTCGCCTCCACCGCGCCGACGACCGCGAGCGTGCCCGCGATCGGATCCAGGAAGCGCAGGCAGGCGGCGGCCAAGGTGCTCTTCCCCGATCCGCTGGGTCCGGTGACGATGGCCCGGGCGCCGGCCGGGACCTCGAGGTCCAGCGCCGCCAGTGCGTCCCGCGACGCCCCCGGGTAGCGGAGCGTAAGTCCCCGCGCACGGAGCCCGAGCGGCCCGTCCGGCACCGCCGCGGCAGGCGCCGCGGGATCCGGGACCGGGTCCTGCCGATCCAGCACCTCGACCACACGTCGCGCGGACGCCGCCAGCCCGGGCAGCAGTCGCGCGGCGGGGACGAGGGGGGCGATCACCTCGTGGACCGCGATGGGCGTCAGCGCCACCACGGCCAGGAGGACGCCGGCCAGCGAGCCGTCCCGGACCGCGATGATCCCCAACAGGAGGGCCAGCCAGGTCGAAGCGCCCGCGGCCAGCCCCGCGACGAGGCCGCCCATCCCGGCGCCCGCCGCCACGCGCCGCTCGGTGGCGGCCAGGTGCGCATCGATCTCCTCGACGCGGGCCACGGCCAGGGGAGCCGCGCCGCTCGCGAGCAGCTCGGGACCGCCGTGCAGGAGATCCACGGCCGCGTCGGCGAGCGCGCCCCGGGCCGGCGCCAGGGCGCCATCGGCGCGGCGGGCAACGAGGATCGCCGCCAGCGGCGCCCCCACCGTGGCGACGACGACGGCGCCGGCCAGCGCCAGGCCCGCCGCGGGTACGAGCAAACCCACGAACAGCGCCGCGCCGGCAGCCACGAGGCCCGCCGACAGGTAGGGCAACAGGACCCGGAGCCACAGGTCGGCGAGCCCATCGATGTCGCCGACGAGACGAGCCAGGAGGTCGCCGGTGCGGAGCTCGGCCAGGCCCGCGGGGGCGAGGCGGGCAAGCCGCGCGTAGACGTCGGCGCGCAGCTCCCCGAGGATCCGGAACGCGGCGTCGTGGGAGGCGAGCCGTTCGGAGTAGCGCAGGACGCCCCGGCTGATGCCGAACGCGCGCACCGCCGTCACCGCGGTCATCAGGTAGAGGATCGGCGGCTGCTCCGCGGCGCGGGAGATGAGCCAGGCCGAGACAACGGCCAGACCGATCGCCGCGATCGCCGCTCCCATGCCCGCCAGGACAGCCGCGACCAGCCGCCCCGAGACCGGCCGGCCCAGGCGCGCAATGCGCACGAGCGGCCTCATGCCGCGTCCTCCCCGGGGGCGGCCGCGATGACCGCGGCCACGGGCGCAGGCCCGCCCGGAAGTGCCGCCCACGCCACCGCCACCACTCGATCGGCCACGGCTGCGGCGGCCGGGCGGTGGGCCACGAGGAGCACGGCTGCGCCGCCCTTCGCCGCTCGCAAGATCGCGCGCAGCACGGCGGCTTCGGCAGTCGCGTCGAGACCCGCCGTGGGCTCGTCGAGCAGCAGCAGCGGGGACCCCCGGAGCAGTGCTCGCGCCACGCCGACGCGCCGCCGCTGCCCGCTGGAGATCCCGGCACCGTGCTCGCCGAGCACGAGCGCCGGCGACACGTCGCCCAGCCCGACCTCGACCAGCGCCGCGCCGATGGCTTCGTCCGAAGCTCCCGGCGCCACGAGGCGGACGTTCTGGGCCACCGTCCCGGCAAGCAGGAACGGCTCCTGCGGGACCCAGGCGATGGTGGCCCGCCAGCGGTCGCCATCGAGCTCGCGCACGTCGGTCACCGTCGCGTCGGTGCCCTCGACGACGATCCGCCCGGCGCTCGGCTCCACCAGGCCCAGGATCGCCGCGAGCACCGTGCTCTTGCCGGCGCCGCTGGGCCCTGCCAGCGCCACGACCTCGCCCGGCCGCACATCGAGCGAGACCCCCGCCGGGGCGGCGATCTCCCGGCCCGGCTGGATGACGCGCACGTCCTCGACGACGAGCCGCCCGCCTCGCAGCGGGGGTATCGCCGTCCGCGTTCCGCCGGGCAGGGGCGGCGCGTCGATGATCTCGAACGCCTTCGCCGCGGCGGTCAGGCCCTCCTCGCTGGCGTGGAACTCGGCCCCGAGCCGCCGCAGCGGGAGGTACGCCTCGGGCGCCAGGACCAGGACGAAGAGACCCACCTCGAGCGACATGTCGCCAACTGCGAGCCGGAGGCCGATCCCCACGGCCACGAGAGCCACCGAGATCGTCGCCAGCAGCTCCAGCACGAGCGCCGAGAGGAACGCAACCCGGAGCGTCCCCATCGTCTCGACGCGATAGGCGTCGGTGACCCGGCGCAGGATCGCGACCTGGGCGTCTGCGCGCCCATACGCGCGCAGCGTGGGGAGGCCGGCAACCACATCGAGGAAGCGGTGAGCCAGGCGCGACAGCGCAGCCCACCGTCGCCGGCGGCGGCTCTCTGACATCCGCCCCACGAGGATCATGAAGACCGGGATGAGCGGCACCGTCAGCAGGACGGTCAGGGCGGCCACGACGTCCACCGCAGCGAGGCAGATCACGACGACGGCCGGCACGATCGCGGCGAGCGCCAGCTGCGGCAGGTAGCGGGCGAAGTAGCCATCGAGCGCATCGAGACCGCGCGTGGCGAGCAGCACCACCTCGCCGCTGCGCGCCTTCGACGCCCAGCGCGGGCCGAGCGACACGGCACGCGCCAGCAGCCGCCGTCGCAGGTCCGACTTCACGACGCCGCTGATCCGCTGGGCAACGATCTCGGCACCCCAGCCCAGCACGGCCCGCGCGGCGAGCACGACCGCGAGGGCGGCGAGCGGTCCGGCCAGCTCGCCTGGGCCCTCGCCTCCCAGGAAGGCGCCGGAGATGGACCTGGCCAGGAGCCACGCCTGCGCGACCGCCAGCGCCGCGGCGAGCACCCCAAGGGTCACCGCCGCCGCGACGGCAATCCGGGCGATCCGCCCGGAGGCGAGAAGGCGCCGGTCAGCCGGCGTCATGCACGGCCGGGGGACGCGGCCATGGGATCAGGGCTCGACGGTCGCCGGCGGGGCCGTGACGCGCTTGCGGAAGATCCAGTAGGTCCACCCCTGGTAGACCAGGACGATGGGCACGAAGAGGACCGCCACGACGGTCATGATCGTGAGCGTGTACTCGGTCGATGAGGCGTTCGTCACGGTCAGGCTGTAGGCCGGGTCGGTCGACGACGGCATCACGTCCGGGTAGAGCGCGACGAACAGGGTCACGACGGCCAGGCCGATCGTGACGGTCGTGCCCAGGAACGCCCAGCCCTCGCGACGGATGCGGTTGGCGAGGATGCCACCAACCAGCGCGACGGCCGCCACGATGGCCGTCGCCGCGGCAGCGGGGTTTCCCCGGAGCGCCAGCGTCCAGCCCAGGAAGATGACCGCGGCCACCGCCGCAGCCAGGCCGACCCAGGCCGCAGTCCGGTTGGCCCGGTCGCGCACGCCGCCCTCGGTCTTGAGAGCCAGGAAGTGTGCGCCGTGGGTGACGAACAGCAGGAGCGTCGTGGCTCCGCCCACCAGGGCGTACGGGTTGAGGAGCGTGAAGAACGTCCCGGTGAACTCCTTGTCGGCGTCGATCGGCACGCCCTGGACGATGTTCGCGAACGCGACACCCCACAGGAGCGCTGGCACGAACGAGCCGATCGCGATCACCCAGTCCCAGCGGGTCCGCCAGGCCAGCCCGGGGCGCTTGTTGCGATACTCGACGGCGATTCCGCGGAAGATCAGGGCGACCAGGATGGCGAAGAGGGCGATGTAGAAGCCCGAGAAGAGCGTCGCATACCACTCCGGGAACGCGGCGAACGTGGCCCCGCCGGCGACGAGGAGCCAGACCTCGTTGCCGTCCCAGACGGGGCCGATCGTGCGGATCATCGCCCGCCGCTCGGGCTCGTTGCGGCCGATGACCGGCAGGAGGATGCCGACCCCGAAGTCGAAGCCCTCGAGGACGAGGTAGCCGACCCACAGGATGGCGATGAGGATGAACCAGACCGTCGTGAGCTCCATCACCACGTCCCCCTAGTACCCGAGGGAGAGCTCGCGCTCGCCCTCGCCGGTCACGCCGGCCCCCGGCGTCTGCCCCCGGGAGGCCCAGCCGGATCTGCCGGAGCAGGAGGCCCACCTCGACGATCGCCAGGACCCCGTAGACCAGCGTGAAGCCGACGAGCGTGATGGCGACGGCGTACCACGGGTTCGACGGCGAGACTCCCAGCGCCGTCGGCATCAGCCCCCAGACGATCCACGGCTGGCGACCCATCTCCGTGAAGATCCAGCCGATCGAGTTGGCGGCGAGGGGCAGGAAGGGCAGGAGGATCGCCACCGCGACCATGCCGCGCGACGGCAGCCGGTCCTTCCGCATCCGCCACAGGAACCAGAGCGCCGCGAGGGCGGCCAGCGCGCCGACGCCGATCATGAGGCGGAACGACCAGTACGCGACCGGGATGTTCGGCGTCCAGTCGCCCGGCCCGTATTGCTGCTCGTACCGGGCCTGGATGTCGTTGATCCCTTCCACCTTGCCGTTCGGGTCGCCGGTTGCCATGAACGAGAGGAGATACGGGATCCGGATCGAGAAGACCTCCTCCGTCCCGTCGAGCGTGCCGATCGTGAAGACGGAGAACGAGGCCGGCTGCGAGGTCTCCCAGAGCGCCTCGGCCGACGCCATCTTCATCGGCTGCACCTCGGTCATGATCCGGGCCTGGAGGTCACCGGTCACGGTGACGAGGAGCCCGGAGACGACCAGCATCCAGGCGCCGACCTTCGCCGCCGTGCGGTAGGCCGGCCGGTCGGTGTCCGGGTGCCGCAGGAGCCGCCACATCGCGATCGCCGGCAATGAACGCGCCGCCGGTCATGAACGCGGCGGGGATCGTGTGGGCGAACGTGACGAGCGCGACCTTCGAGGTCAGGACGGCCACGATGTCGTTCAGCTCGGCCCGCCCGGCGGCCTCGTTGAACGTGTAGCCCACCGGGTACTGCATCCACGAGTTCGCCGCCAGGATGAAGTAGGCCGAGAGCACGGTGCCGATCGCGGCGATCCAGATCGTGGCCAGGTGGACCCGCCTCGAGAGCCGGTCCCAGCCGAAGATCCAGAGGCCCAGGAACGTCGACTCGAGGAAGAAGGCGAGGAGGCCCTCGATCGCCAGCGGGGCCCCGAAGATGTCGCCGACGAAGCGGCTGTAGTCGCTCCAGTTCATGCCGAACTGGAACTCCTGGACGATGCCGGTCACGAGACCGAGCGCGAAGTTGATGAGGAAGAGCTTGCCGAAGAACCGGGTCAGGCGGAGGTATTGCTCGTTGCCGCTGCGGTACCAGGCCGTCTGGAAGCCGGCCACGATGAAGGCGAGCGAGATCGTGAGCGGGACGAAGAGGAAGTGGTAGACGGTGGTGATGCCGAACTGCCACCGGGCGAGCATGAGGGGATCCACGGACGACGACCTCCGGGCGCTGCTGGGTCACCGAGCAGGGTGCGCGCGCGCGCGCGTGTCGTGACCGGCCGAACGTCCCGAAGGCGGATGCCCTCTGGCGGGCGTATCAGGACTGGGTCTCAGTCCTCGGCGTTGCCCGCGGCGGTGTCGCTGTCGTCGATGTCGGCGCTCCGCGTCGGCCTCGGCGTCCGCGGCGCCCTCGACGTCCGCGGCGCCCTCGACGTCGATCGAGACCAGGCGAAGGTCGGTCGGCTCGTCCACCTCGGTGAAGACGAGGACCGCACCCTCGGCCGGCGTGCCCGCGGCGTGCTGCTCCCAGTGGAAGCGCAGCGAGTCCTCGGAGACGCCGGCCAGCGCCCCGGCCTCGACGTGGATCGCGGTGATCCGGGGCGCGCCGGCCTCCATGGCGCGGGCGACCACGATGTCCAGGATGCGGTCGGCGATTCCGGCTTCGTGCATGGCCGTAGTCTCGCCGATCGCGCCCGCGAGCGTCGTCAGTCGACGACGCCCACCTCGTCGACCTCAGTCTGGTGGAGCGCGGCGTGCGCCTTTGCCTCGTCGTCGACGCAGAAGATCATCTCGACGACGCCCGGCTTTCGGCCGACCATGAGGGTCCCGCAGACGTTCACGCCGGCCTCCGCGAGGCGCTCCGCCGCATCGGCCAGGCCGCCCGGCTCGTCCCGCACCTCGACGAGAACCGGGGCCCCCTCGATGTAGGGGTGGCCGAGGCCGTGCAGGACCTCGCGCGTGGCCGCGTCGTCGGACGTCGTGATGAACGCGCAGCCGAGGTCGCCCGCTCCCACGCCGCCGATGTGCCGGAGGTCGATCCCGCGCGCCGCCAGGGCGCGGGCGAGGTGGGCGAGCTCGCCGGGCCGGTTCTCGAGCTGGACGACGAACTGGCGGGCCATCGAAGCCTCCTTCAGCCGATTGTCCGTCCGGCGCCGTCGACGGGTGCGATCTCGACGGCATCCCCTTCGAAGGCCGCGATCGCGCGGCGGTACTCGTCGGGGATCGGCGTGGGTCGGCGCGTCGCCGCGTCGATCAGCACCAGGGTCATCCGCGCCGTGCACATCAGCCGGTCATCGTCCACGCGGTACGCCGCGCCCTCGGTGGTCACGCTCGTGCGCCCGATGCGCGTCGTGCGGACGAAGACCTCCAGGAGGTCGTCGAAGCGCGCCGGAGCCTCGTACTCGACGTCCATTGCCCGCATGGCGAACTCGCGCTCGCCAGCCCAGTAGCCGGCGAGGCCCAGGTGGCGCAGGTACTCGAGGCGCGAGTTGTCGAAGTACGGGAGGTAGCGGCCGTAGTAGACGACGCCCTGGGCGTCCGTGTCGGAGAACCAGACGCGGGCCAGCGCCGCGTAGCGAAACGGCGGGTGGCGGTCGGAGAGGCGCCCGGTCTCGAGGTTCGTCACGGGCGGATCGTACGCCGTGACAACAGGCGGGTGGGGTCGCCGGCTGGCCTCGGTCCCGGGAGCCCGCGCACGATCGGCGGTGATCTCGCCGAGCGCTGACCGCTACGGGTGCCGACTCCAGGTGCCGACGACGGCCGGCCGGTCGGCGCGGATGCCGGGCAGGCGCCGACGCCGGGCGTCCTTTGCCGGCACCGGGCGGGCCGACGACGGTCGTGACCGCTCCATGGGCAGATTCGGGCGATCACCCGGCCAACGCCTGCGTCGACCCCTGCGCCGTCCCGTCTGGGACCACCGTGGCGCTCTTGGTGAGTCCCGCGACCGCTCCATGAGCATCGACCTCGACAAAGAGGCGCCCGCGACGCCGGTTCGCACCGCAGTCCCGTCGCGGCCACGTCCCCAGCGGTCGGGCCTGGCGTCGATGTGCTCATGGAGCGGTCATGAGCGCCGCGTCCGTCAGCAGCGGACAGGCGATGACAGGTCGGCGGCAGTGGGGCACCCCCTCGCCCGCGGACCCGGCTCAGCGAGCGGCCATGCCGCCGTGCGCTACCATGCGGCCACGCGCCCGTAGCTCAGCGGACAGAGCATCTGACTTCGGATCAGATGGTCGGGGGTTCGAATCCCTCCGGGCGCGCCATGACAACCTGAGGCAGCGCGAGGGCCAGGCCGTTCGAGTAGGCCGCCGGCGTCAGGCGTGCCGCGACGATCGACCGACCCACGACGACGATGCGCTCGTAGATCGCGTGCAGCAGGTCCGCCCTGGCTTCCGGGACGTCGGCGTTGACCCACGTGTCCGCCAGCACCCGCAGCCACTCCACCGCCCGTTTCGCGGCCAGCTCACCGCGCGGGGTCGTATCCATCGTCGCAAGGTCCGTGCGGAAGCTGCCCGAGGCGTTCGAGGTAGGCCGAGTCGTCGATCCGTTCCGCGACGTGGTCCAGGGCGAGGTCGCGCATCTGGCGTTCGATCCGAGCCCGGTCGAGACCGACCGGTCGGTCCGGTGAACCCAGCGCGGCCACGACCCGAGCGATGACCCCGTCGTCGATGGTCAGTCCGGCGACCTGCGCGAGCACCGGTACCTCCCACGTCTCGTCGCCGTAGCGCGCTTGCGGTCCCCACGCCTCGCAGGGGTTGAGGTGGAGCTTGCGGTGGCGCCCGTCGCCGAAGGTCCCGTCGCTGCGCAGCCGTCGCCCGCAGACACACTCGAGGAGGCCCGCCAGCAGATCGATGTGCCCGCTCCGGCGTGGTCCCCCACCCTGCGTCTTCGAGCGTCGGACATCCTCCACCCGCGCCCACAGCTCGTCGGACACGGGCGGGTTGGCACGCCAGGCCGCGGCACGCCGGGTCTCGGCTGCCCCGCGGTGACGGCGGATCCAGCCGTTGTAGAGGGGGTTGCGCAGGATGTAGCGGATGCGATCGGGCTCGAGGCCCGTCTCGCGGCCGACCTGCTCGATGCTGACCGTGCCGATCGCGTAGCGCTCGAAGAGCGCGACCGCGCTGCTGATCGTCGCCGGATCGACCTCCAACGTGTACGGCGGCTCCGCCAGGCGCCGGAAGCCCGAGCGGCGGATTGCCGGCCTGGTCGTCGTGGCGGTCGAACTTCGCCGCGTAGCCGTCGGTCACGCGCTCGGCGAGGCGGAGGGTGTACCGCTCCGCCGCCGCCGACTCGGCGACGAGCTCGTCCCGGTCGTGGGGATCGGACGAGAGGATGCGGCGGTCGCACATGACGAGCGCCACCCCGGCCGGGTGGAGGTGGTCCTCGAGGAGCTCGAGCGTCCGGCGCAGGTTGCGCTGCCAGCGGTCGGAGTACCCGGCAAGGATCAGGTCGAAGGCGCCCGCCTTGGCCTCGGCGAGCATCTCGTTCATCGTCGGCGAGCGCCAGACCGTGGTGCCGCTCTGGGCGACCTGGAAGACCAGGCCGGTGTCGACGAGGCCGTGGCGCTCGATGAAGCGGTCCTGCTGCTCGCGCTGGCTGGCCGGGCCGTAGCGGTCGTACTGGCCGGCCGTCGACTCGCGGATCCAGCGGGCGACGCGCAGGCCCGCGGATGTCGTCGAGCGAGCGCGGCAGGCGCTTCACGCCGCGGGGTCCTTCTTCGAGCGGTGCATCCCGGACACCTTTGCTCTGCCGTCAAGTCCCTCCCGGCGCATCTGGTCGGGGCCGTCGGGGTAGCGACGATGGAGCGCCTCGACGTAGCGGGCGAGGGCGGCCACGAGCGGATCACGCTCCACCGGCCGCCGCGCCTGCTCGGTCATGCCGGTGCCCGGGCGGAGGACCGCGAGAACCACGCAGACGGCTCCAGGCCGGCGCGCGCACGCGCGCAGGCCCGCACCAGGCCGATGGCCACGCAGGCCGAGCGGCCCTCACGCACCTTCACCGTCCGCTTCGCGCGCGGGTCCGGCGCTGCGCCGGCTGTGGCCCGCGGCCGCCCGCTCGGGGTCTGCCGCGGCAGGTTCGCGCTGCCGGGACTGCCGCCCGGCGTGGCCGGGGTCGGCATCCGGGTCGGCCCGGATGCGGCCCCCGCGGAATGCTGCGAGGATCGCCCGCTCGTTCTCGATGTAGGTCCGATGGTCCATCCCCGCGATCTCCGAGACCGTCCACTCCTTCCGCGCCGGGTCGGCCTGCGCCTCGAGCGCGTCGATGCGCGCCCGGAGCGCCTCGTTCTCGGCCCGCAGGCCGGCGTCGTCGGTCATTGCTGCCTCCTTCCATCGGCCCTCAAAGCCGGGCTCGGCCGGCCGAGAAGAAGCTCACGATTCGGGCGCACGCACAGGGCGCGCGGCGCGCTCCCCCTCGAGGCGTGCGCCCGGCCGCCCCTGCCGGCCGCCCAGGTCAGGAGGACGCCCGCCACGACGCGGCTCCGAGCGGGACAACGGGGGTCCTGTAGACCCCCCGTGTCTGTCCCGCATCTGCGCGGATGCCCACGGGACAGGAGCGGGACAGGATGCGGGACGAGTCCACGCACGAGCGGGACGGGTGCGGGACAGGATGGGGGACACGCGCCGACAGGGCCCGCGTCACGGTGCGGGACACGATGCGGGACAGCGCGTCGGCGGTTCACCGGAGCGCCCACGTCTGCGTCTTGTCCCTGCCTTCGACGGCGAAGCGCTGCTCGCCCAGGCCGCGCCGGAGGGCGTGGCGCACGCTGTCGGCCTTGACCCGGCCGCCGTCCCCCGCCGCGTCGTTGAGCCGGTCCACGATGGCGGGCACGGTCGCGGGCCCGTCCTCGAGCACGTCGGCGACGCGCTCCGCCAGGACGGCCGAGTAGGGCCGCTCCCACACCTCGGCGGGCAGCCCCTCCCGGTAGGTCACCTCGACCACGAACCTGCCGCCGCGCTCATGCTGGCTGTCCTTCCGTGCTGCCAGGATGCTCGAGGCGCCGGCGCCGTCGAGCTCGAGGGACCAGGTCGCGCGCGCCAGGTTGTGCCAGAACACGGACCCGAACGGGTACGCCAGCCCGCCCTCCTTGGTGACGTGCGCCAGGCTCAAGGCGGGCAGGCCGATCTGCTGCAGGCCGGCGGCGTACCGCGCCGGCGTGCCGGGGTCCGTGGGGTCGGCGCCCCCGCACGCGACGACGATGCTGTCAACGACGATGATCGAGGCGCGCCACGCGTCCGCCAGGCGCCGGAGGTCGGCCGCCTGCGCCCACAGCGGGCCGCGCGCGCCCCTCCACGAGGGCGACAGCGGCGCGACGTGGAGCACCTCGGGCAGCGGGTCGGACCCGCCCAGCGAGCCGACGCGGCCGCGCCACTCGTCGGGGTGGTCCTCGTAGTCGAGGATCAGCACGCGGTGGCCCTCCCGCACCAGCGCCACGATCCACGCGGCGCACAGCGTGCCCTTGCGGCTGCCGCCGGTCCCGTACAGGATCGTGTGGGCCTTGGCGTGGATCCGCCCGAGCAGCAGCGCGGTCGGGCCCTCGGCCTCGATGTCCGCGAGGACGCGGGCGCCGAGGGCGGCCATCGGGTCGGCGCCGTACTCCGCGGCCGCGAAGTCGTCCCACGCCTCGGCCGGATCGACGGCGGGCGGGAGCAGCTCGGGTCGGGCAGGGGTCACCGGAGCGCCCTCCGGCGCCGATCGGCAGCGCGGCGCATCGCCGCGCCCGGCGCCCGGCCGCCCGCCCAGTCGCGGCACTGTCCGCACCTCTCGAAATGCGCGGCGCGCTGGGGGCCGCGGACGTACTCGCGCTCCGCGTCGATCGCCTCGGGCTCGGCAAGGTCGGCGAGCTCGTGGTCGCCCCAGCAGCCGTGACCGCAGCCGCCGCCGTCGATCACCCGCAGCGACCGCACGGCGTCGGCGCGCGTGGCGTGGAGGACCACCATCAGAGGCCCGCACCACGAGACGGTCGCCCACGGTCCGCGCCCGGAGACGTTCGGGTCGGTGGCGTCCATCGCGTCCGGCCAGCGGCGCTCCGCCTCGTCGTGCCAGGCTCGAGGGTCCCCGGCGCCCGGGCGCGGCTCGTCCGCCACCCCGCCGGCCTGCGCGTGCTCGCGCGGGGTCGTCACCGGGCCGCCTCGGCGGCCAGGGCCTCAAGGTAGCGGCGGGCCGCCGCGTCGGTCACGCGCCGCGAGCCCTCGAGCAGCGACACGCGCGACCGCGCGACGCCCATCCGGCGGGCCACGTCAGCCTGGCGCAGGCCCGCCGCCTGCCGGAGCGCCTCGAGCTCCTCGCCCGTCCATGACCGCGCAACAACCATGCTCCGAGCATGGGGGCCGGCACTGCGGGATGGCGCGGGATGGTTGCGGGTTCTACCGCGGGATTCTCACCGCGTCTCGGGCGGCCAGGTGAGCCAACCCCGTCGGATCCACTCGTCCAGCGTGCCCCGGTCGATCCCGACGCGCGCGGCGACGGCCGTCTTCGACAGCCTGCGGCCCTGGTGCCGACGCGACAGCCCCTCGATCTCCGGGATGGTTTCCCTGGCCAGGTCCGTCGGCTCGACGCTGTCGTCCTCGGGCTCAGGCGGCGCCGGCCCGAACCTCGCGTCCGCGAGGGCCTCCACCGCGTCCGCGAGCCTGCCCAGCAGCACCATGCGGTCGTGGTCCTTGGACCTGAACCAGGTGCCGCGGTTGCGGAGGTCGAAGGCGTCGAGCTGTGCCTTCGCCCGCAGGACGGCGCGCTCCTCCCTCGTGAGCTTGTCTACGTCCACGTCCAGCCTCCGCAACTGGCGCGAACCGTGAGCACCTCGTCGAGATCGGTGCGCTCCGCACCATTACGGGCGATGTCGGCCGACATAAGGAGGGGGTCGGGGTTGGTCATGGGCGGACCCGCCACCCTTGCGAGGGGCGGACGCGGCTGACGCGGCGCGTTACCGCACCGCTGCTGGGTTCGAACACGGGGAACGGGCCCTCCGGAGTGACGATTCAGCCGAGAGGCTGGCCGGCGAGCGGGAGCGCTTCGAGCAGTTCAGTCTAGCCAGAGGGCCGACGTGTGAACAGGTGTTCTATCCACAACTTTGGGCCCAAGGCACGTGGGATGTCCACAGGGCCGGGTTCGGGCGCGACCTCTCACGGCGGGGGGAGAGCCAGGAAACGATTTCGCCGGCCCGCTCGGCGGGGACCAGGCACCGGGTTCCCGGGGCCCGGACCGGACGTCGTCGCTCGCGCCGTCCGCCTGGACATCGGACGCCGAGGACTCGTCCGGCTGGCTCGTCGCGACGCCCCAGCGGCTCGCGTCCGCGTCCCGCGCCGACTCTTCCGACGGGTGCTCCGCATGGTCCCGCACGCTGCGCAGGTAGAGGAACCCGTCGACATCGACGACCTCGTCGCCCAGCCGGGCGAGCTCCTCGTCGAGCTGCGCGTCCGTCATCTTCGTGTCGATGCGCAAAGCGCGCCCACGCCAAGAGACCGGGCTTGGAGATGCCCGAGCCATGAGCGGCGAGGATCTCGCGAACCGTCTCCACGGTGGACCCCGGGCGGGCGTGGACGGGTTGAGTATCTGCGCCACGCGGGATCGCCGTCGAGGACCTTCGGCCCGCGAGTTCCGCAGGCCCGGCTCGATCCGGGAGTCCCCTTGACCAAATCTTGACCCGAGCCAGCATCACACCAGAGACGCGCCCCCGATCATGGGACCAGGGTCCGGAAGGTCCGGGGTGCAACGACGGTGAAACGCAATGATGGGATACGGAACCGGGCTCGGCTTCGGGCTCGGCGGGATGTTCTGGATGCTCGGGTTCGTCCTCCTGATCGTGGGCCTGGTAGTCCTCGTGGCGTGGGTGGTCTCTCGCGTGACGGCCGGCGACAACGGGACCAAGGCGCCGGCCGAGCGCAATGACGCGCTCGACATCCTCCGGGCGCGCTTCGCCCGCGGCGAGATCAGTGAGGCCGAGTACACGCAGGCGGCAGGCGTGCTCAGGTCCGAACGATGAACGGACGAGGCCTGGGATGGTTGGGCACAGCCCTGGTGGCTGCGGGGATCGCCTTGCTCGCAATCGGCTCGGTCATCTCGCCGCCAGCCGCGGGCCCGACGGATGCGGGCTGGACTGGTGCCGGCTGGACTGGCGCCGGCATGATGGGCGGTGCCTGGAGCGGTCCGGCGTCGGCGCCGGGGCCAGGCCAGGCCGGGTTCGTGGCCGGGACACCAGCAACGCCGCGAGTCGTCCGGATCGTCGCGACGCCGCAACTCCGCTTCAGCCCGGACGTGGTGACGATCCTGGCAGGTGAGACGATCACATTTGAAGTCACGACGATGGGTCCGACCGTCCACGAGTTCATGGTCGGGCCAGCGGCCGCCGTGGCCGCGGACACGGCCGGGACGCCCGAGATCGCGGACGTCGGCATGATGCAGACGAAGTCCCTGACCTACGCCTTCTCCGGTCCGGGCCCGTTCGCCTACGCCTGCCATGTCGCCGGCCACTACGAGGCGGGCATGATGGGCACCATTGTGGTTCAGTAGCGCGGGCCGAGATGGCGGGCCCCGATCCGCCCGCGCGCCAGCTCGTGGTTGACGACGAACAATCGATCCGGGAGATCGCGCGGGAATCGGGCCACGAGCCCGACCGCAGCGTCAGTGACAGCCTTGCGACCCGCGCCCCTTGTCCGCCTCGCCGTCGGGCGTCGCGTCGGCTGGTTCGTCACCCGCTTGGCCAGCATGGTTGGCGTGACCGCCGGTGCCGTCGTGGCCCTTGCTCCCATGGCCGCTGTGGCCCCCGCGGTGCATCAGGAGCATCGCACCGAACATCCCCGCGTAGAGCATTGTCGAGAGCGGGACGATGTCTGCCAGCACGAGCCCGCCGGCGACGATGGCCATGAGGAGCACCGGCATGATCAAGCGAGGCCGCCGCCGTCTTCGAGATGCCGGAATGAGCGCATCCGGGTGGTCGTTGTCGTGGACATGGGCTGTCATGTGGGGGCTGCCTCCAGCTGGCGGGTCCGGGCTGTCGCCCGGTGCGCCCTGCGGCGCGCGACGACGAGGAGAACGACCGCGAGCGCGGCGATCCCGAGTCCGATGATCTGGGCCGTCTTGAGGCCGGCGAGGACGGGTGCCTCGTCGCGCATGAAGAAGAGCGCGAAACGAATGGCGGCGAGGCCGAGGAGATACGCGGCGGTCATCACCCCGTCGCCGAGACCCTGCAGGCGGCGGCGCGAAGTCCACAGGCCGACGAAGAGGATGCCCAGGAGGATCGCCTCGTAGGCTTGGGTGGGGTGGAGGGGGATGCCCTGGGGCGCCATCGCGGCCGGGTTGCGGTAGACGATTGCCCACGGCGCGTTCGTCGGCAGGCCAAACGAGTCACCGCCGATCAGGCATCCGAGGTGGCCGATCGCCTGGCCCAGGGCAACGGCGGGTGCGGCGACGTCGAACGCCGCGAGCATGGGAATCCCCCGTCGCCTGGTGAAGACCGCGAGCGCCAGCAGGCCCCCGATCAGGCCACCGTAGAACGAGAGCCCGCCCATCCAGACCATGACCAGGTACACGGGATGGTCGAAGATCGCTGCGGGCTCGTTCTGGATGACGTACAGGACGCGCCCGCCGACGAGGGCCGAGACGCCCACCCAGAGCACGGCATCCGAGATGTCCCGAGGAGTGATTCCGCGGCGAGCGCCCTCGCGCTGGGCCAGGCCGATCGCGACTGCCGCGGCGATGACGAGGATCAAGCCGTACCAGCGGATGGGGAAGCCGAGAACGGAAACGGCGATCGGATCGACGTCGATCACGAACGGCATGCAGATCCCCCTACGTCGAGTGCGCGAGATGCCGACCGGCCCACCGGCAGGCCGCGATCCACCCAGCGAGGGCGGTTGCGGCCAGCGTCAGGCCCCAGAGTCCGCTGAAGTCGACGAGAGAGAGCAGGGCGACGGCAGGGATCAGGGAGATCGCCAGGAAGAACGCGGCGCCCGCAGGCCCCCGTCTCGAAGCCAGCCACCGGCGAAGCGACTCCATGGCCGAGCGCCGGTGGTTGTCGAGGACCTCGATTCGGCCGCGGTAGAGACCCATGCCACACGTGAAGCGGACCTGGCCCGGGAGCTGGCCAGGGAGCTCGATCGTCGTCGTTCCCGCCGGGTTAAGGCGGCGATCGATCCGCGGTGACGAGAAAACCACTCGCTCGGAGCACGGGTCGTCGTCCTCGCGGTAGAACACCAGGCGGATGGGAATGCCAGCCGTCGCCTCGATGACGTTGGGCCGGTAGCCTCTGCCGACGAGGACGTCCACGATCTGACAGCCGGACGGATCGCGCCGCGCGCGACTCAGGGAGTTCCGCATGGTGCCAGTTCAGCGGTCGGACCTGAGCCGGCGATGAGGATCCGCTGGCGTTCGGCTGAGAAAGCACGCCGGGCCGGTTGCGTCGGCCTGCTCCGCGCGCATCTCAGGCGACTCTCAGGCGCGTCTCAGATCGGGGGTTCAATCTGCTCCGGCGACTCGCCCGCCCACCGACGAGACCTTGCAGCGGCCGGACCCCATCCCCACTGGGTCCTCCGTCTGCCCGCAGGAGGATGCCCCATTGCACCTGTTCTTCGGAGTCCGACGTCGACTCCTGGCCTTGGCAGCACTCGCGACAATCGGGATCTACGCGCTCGGGAGTGGCGGCGGAGCAGCCGAAGCCCGTCCGCCCACGTCGCAGATGGTGATCCCACCCGACGCGTTCCGCCCCATCGTCATTCCGGCCCCGCGCACGCCGGAACCGACGACGGTCGCGACCCCTTCGTCCTCGAGCGACCCGAAAAGGGTCAGTCAGTCGACTCGCGCGCCCGCAGCCCTGGCCGCCCCCGAGGCGACGCCTCCGCCGGGGCCGGTTCACGTTGTTCGCGCTGGCGACACGCTCTGGGAGGTGGCGGCCTGGCACCGTGTCGAGCTCGCTTCGATCCTTCAGTGGAGCCCATCCGTCGACCCGAGGCGACTCGTGACAGGCCAGAGGGTTCTTGTCCCGGGTGGCGGCCCGATGTCGACGCCGAGGCCGACGCCGAGGCAGAAACCGACCGGGCAGCCAGCGCAGCCGGCCACGCCCAAGATGCGAGTCGCGCGCCAGCCGAGCGGCAGCGGCGGACATCTCTGGCCGTTGCCGGTCCGAGGAACGATCACGAACCGCTTCTCGGCGGCCCATCCGGCAATCGACATCGCGGCCCCACTCGGTACGAGCGTCCGCGCGATCGCCGCGGGGACCGTCATCGATGCTGGCTGGCGGAGCAACGGAGGCGGCAACGTCGTCGTGATCCGCCACCCGGACGGCATGGTCTCGACGTACAACCACAATCGAGACGTGGCCGTCCGTCGTGGGCAGCTCGTGGAGGCCGGGCAGCAGATCGCGTGGGTCGGCGCCACGGGGCTCGCGACGGGTCCCCATCTCGATCTCCGGATCGAGATGGGCGGCAGCCTGGTGAACCCACTCGTCGTGTACTGAGCCCAGAGCCGGGTTCGCCGTCGCACCTGGGCTCGCTTCTCAGGCGCACCTCAGCCGCGACTCACCCCCGCCTCACACCGGGTGCCCAGCCTGACACACGTACGCCGGGAGGACTCGAACCGTCATGAAGCTGCTCGCCGGAGCCGCGGTCACGGCCGCGCTCGTCGTCGGGCTCATTGCCACAGCCTCAGCGCCCCGCGAGAGTGCCGAATCGTCGCGCCGAACGATGACCGTGATCTTGGAGGACCTGCGATTCGTCCCGAACCGGATCGATGCGGAGGTCGGCGTTCCCGCCACCCTCGTCCTGACGAACCGCGGTTCCGAACGTCACGACCTGAACTTCCCGTCCCTCCACATGCCCGGGCTGTTGGGAGTCGAGGCGATCCTCGAGCCCGGTGAGTCCCGGACGATCACCCTGACGTTCGACCAGCCGGGTACGCATACGTTCATCTGCACGCTGCCCGGTCATGCGGCCGCCGGCATGACCGGCGCAGTCTTCGTCGCTCCGTGAGAATCGACGGCGCCTGAGCGTAGCCACGTGGCGACACGGCGATCACCTAACCACGGACGCCCTGTCGCGCCCTGAGGATGGCCGGGCACGCCGGACGAGCGGCGCCTTCCCGCCGCGGCGATCGGCCATCGCAGTCCTTCTCATCGAGCCATCATCGCAATCTCAGCCGCGCCGTGGATCGTGGTCGTCGGACGACACTCGTGCGGTCCACCGGGACGCCCTCATCGGCGGCCACTACCCGCTGCCCCCCCCGGCGCCCCGAAGCTCAAGGGAATCCACCCTGATGGCCCACACCGACGCGACAGGCAAGGCCCGGCGAGACAGTTTCGCGCTCCTCGACGCGGAGCGGTGGTGCGGCTGAGCCGCCGACGCCCCGCGGGCGTCGGTCCGGAGTGCCCTGGTCGCGGCCGCCACGATCGTCGTGATCGTCGGGGTGACCATCGCCCTCTTCTTCAATCCGATCTGGATCGACATCGCCCAGGGGCGAGCGAGCGTGCCCGCGATCACGGGCTACTCGGCAGAGCAGGTCCGGGATGCGACGGGTGCGCTTCTCGCCGACCTACTCATCGGCCCACCAGACTTCGCGGTCACGATCGATGGCCAGGCCGTCCTGGGTGCCACCGAGCGCTCCCACATGGTCGACGTCCGCACGGTCGTCCTGCCGTTCATCTGGTTCCTGCTGATCGTGAGTGGCGCCCTTGCGAGCGTCGTGGTCGTGAACCGACGGCGAGCCTGGGTCTGGCGGGCGGTGGCCAGGGGGTCGCTGGCCCTCGTAGTCGTCGCCATTGCGGTCGGCGGCGCCGTCACCTTCGCCTTCGACGCCGCGTTCCTCCTGTTCCACCTCGTGTTCTTCCCGCAGGGCAACTTCACGTTCGACCCGGGCACGCAGCGCCTCGTTCAGCTCTTTCCGGAGCAGCTCTGGATCGAGACCGCCATCGGCATTGCGGTCGTTGGCCTCGCGCTCACGGTCGCCGTGACAGTCCTTGCCCGGCGCCGCGCCGCCGCGCTGGAGCGCTGACCGCCCGATCGCCAGCCCCGCCGCGCCCCGTTACGGCGTGCCCTGTGTCAGCAGGCGGGCGCGACGCCAGGAGAAGGGGCGTGCCTCGGCCCGAAGGCGGAGCAACAGCTGGCGGGCAACGCCGTAGATGGCGAGCGCCACGACGAAGACCGCGCCGTCGACACCGGCAACGGGGTTGATCACCGCCAGCAGGCTCACCACGCCAAGGACCAGTCCGATGCCCGACTCCAGGAGCTGCGCCGGGATCCGCCGAGCACCGACGCGGCGATCCGAGGACCATACGCCCCAGCGGGAGGCGGTGGGCCTGCCGGCGCAGCAGCCGGTCACGAAACAGCCCACACGGCCGATCGCGACGGCGAAGAAGATGCCGGGCGCGGTCGCGTCCAGGTACGAGCCGAGCGGCACGTCCAGCGCCAGTGACGCCAGGATCGCCGCGATCGGCGCCGCGACGAGGAACCCGTCGACCGACCAGCCCTGGCCGATCGTCTCGCGCCACGGCCGGTCCTTGAGCGCCATGTACCAGAGCTTCGCTCCGAGCAAGTCCGGCGACAAGCGCGAACGCGGTGACGAGCAGCCCGCGCGCGACATCCAGGTCCCGTTGGGCCAGGATGGCCGCCTGCAGGACGACGGCGACGAGGATCCCGATGACTGCGAGCGTGGTGAACGCCCCGGGCAGTACCGCTGGGGATCTCGCGAGGGGAGCCAGCAGGGCCCAGCGAGTCTTGACTGGGTCGGTCGGCCCATCCGAGATGGCCCAGCGGCGCCACGACCATGCAGCCCTCGACAGTGCAGGACCGTGATCGCCCCCGGCCGTCGAATCGGGGTCGCTCGACCCGGGCGGGCGGCCCGACCAGCTCCGCGGTCACGTCCCACTCGGCCTTCGCGATGCCGTAGACCCACGTCGTGAGCGAGACGGGGCCTGTGCCCGGGACGATGTCCCCGATGGTCTCCGTCTTCGTGAACGAGTCCCTGGCTCCGAGCCGTCCGCTGGCCCCGACGCGGCGGCCGGACAGGCGCACGGTGGCGGTGTACGGCTCACCGTGATCTCCGGAGTCGAACCAGTGGCTGACGACGAGCGCCCGCGGATCAGCGGGCTCCAGTGCCGGTCTTGGGTTGCCGCGATGGATGGCCGGCTGGCTCGGCCCGCTCGGGCGCGGCGATCGCCGCGCCCGACGTCCGCATCGGCTTCGTCCTCGCGTGGCGCGCGTCGCCCGCCGGCTTTCGTCGTCCCACCAGTCGCCTGCCGATCCTCTCTCACATCGCCCGGGGTTCAGTGCTCGTGCTCGACGGTGCCGTGCTCGACGATGCGGTGCCCGTGGTCGTCGATCCATCGGGCGGGCTCTTCGCGAAAGATGCTCAAGCAGGCCGGATCGCAGAAGTAGTAGGTGGTCTCCTCGTGCTCCGCCTCGATGGAGTCGTCGCGGTCGATCGTCATCCCGCACACGGGATCGATCACCATGGTTCCCGTCCTGAGCATCCCGCTCTCCTTTCGCGTGGTCGTCTCCGCGCGGGTGATCACGCCTCCACCGGGCGTCCCGGGTGGTATCCGGCGCGTTCGATGGCCCGCGCGAGCGTCCATAGACCCGTCTCGGCCGCGTTGTAGTGGACGTAGGCCGTCTCCGTCGCCGGGTTGACGTAGACACCAAGCACGCCTTCGGTCGCGGCGAGCTCCCGCTCGATCGTGGCAGCGCCGTCCCCGCCACACCCCAGGCCCGCGACCGCGATCCTGACTCGGCGCATGTGCTCCATGGCGGCATCCTCGCCCGGCTTCATGAGCGCAGGGTGAGGGTCGCCTGAGAGATTCCCGCTCGCGCCACGCCAACCGTCGGTCAGGCCGATCCTGTCAGTCGAGCGGCCGCAGCCCCAGGGCCCAGACCTCGTCGGGGACCGCCATCCGCCGCTGGAGCAGGCGGAACAGCTCGATCAGGTAGGCGACGCGCTCGTCCGCCCGACGGAATGCCTCGGTTCCTGGCGGCGACACCCGGCGCCGACCGACGGCCTCGTGCATCTGGTCCGCGAGGATCTCGAGCGCGGATCGAAGATCGCCGGTCGCTCGACCGTCGAGCCCCGGTGCCGTCGTGCTCCGGGAGGCGGTGACGGTGGCCCTGGGCGCCACTGGCGGTCCGTGGGTGGCGGCCGGATTGTGGGGGTCCATGCGGGAACTAGAGCAGTTGATCCTGAAACTGGCATGAGTGATTGGTGCGGGGCGGCTGAGAAGCAGGTCGCCGGCGGTTCGCGATGTGCTCCAGGAGGTCGCTCCTGGTCACGACGCGGGTCGGCTCGCCGTTCGAGACCGCGATCACGGCCGGCGCCCCGCCGGCGAGCAGCGCGAACGCCTCGTCGAGCGTCAAGGTCGCGTCGATGAGCGGGAGCGGCGCGTCGATGACCTCGCCGACACGGACGGACGACCCCGTCGTCGCCAGCAGGCCGTGCTCGCGCATCCACTCGTCGTTGTACAGCTTGGAGAGGTAGGAGCGCCCACCATCGGGCAGGATGACGACGATCACGCCGTCGGACCGCCCCTCGTCCGTGAGCTTCCCAGCGACTTCGAGAGCAGCGACCATCGCGGTCCCGCAGGACTCTCCGGCCAGGATCCCCTCCTCGCGGGTGATCCGACGGGCCATCGCGAAGGCTTCCCGATCAGAGACCCGGACCCATCGATCGACCACGCCCGGATCGAACGTCGTCGGGAAAGAAGTCCTCGCCGATGCCCTCGGTCAGGTAGGGCCGGGCGGTGTCGCCGGAGAGGATGCTGCCCTCGGGATCGGCACCGACCACGACGAGATCGGCCCGCTTGCGGCGCAGGAAGTGACTCGTGCCCGAGATGGTCCCCCCCGTGCCGGCACTTGCGACGAGGTGGGTGATCCGTCCGCCCGTCTGGTCCCAGATCTCGGGCCCGGTGGCCGCCTCGTGGGCGGCGGGGTTGGCGGGATTCCAGTACTGGCCCGGCGAGAAGGAGCCCGGGATGTCGCGCGCCAGGCGACTCGCGACCGAGTAGTACGACTCGGGCGACTCGGGCGGCACGTCCGTCGGGCAGACGATGACATCGGCTCCGTACGCTCGCAGGAGCGCCTGCTTCTCGGCGGACTGCTTGTCGGCCATGACGAAGATGCAGCGGTAGCCGCGCAACGCGGCGGCGATCGCCAAGCCCGTGTCCGGTGTTGCCGCTGGTCGGCTCGATGATCGTGCCACCCGGCCGCAGCAGGCCGGCCTTCTCGGCGGCCGGGATCATCGGCAGCCCGATCCGGTCCTTGACCGAGCCGCCGGGGTTGAGCATCTCGAGCTTGGCAAGGACGAGCGGTTGGCGATCGAGCGGACCCGAGGTCGCGGGTGAGGCGCGAGATCCGCACGAGCGGGGTTCGTCCCACGAGGTCCAGGATCGAGTCCGCGTACTCCAGCGGGCGGAATCCTCCGGCGGCTGCGGTGTGGGGAGCGGGGTCGCGCGGCGGCGCGACGGACGGAGTAGCGGTCATGGCAGTGTCCCAGCTCAGTGGCGCGAGGGGGAGCGACGTACGGCAGGCCGCGTCGACCCGCTGGGCCCGGCGAGGCCCCGCGCCGCGTGGTCAGGCGCGTGCGGGGGTCATCGGACCCGGCGCGACGGCTCGCCACCGGGATCCACGTGGACGACGGCGTGGCCCTGGATTCAGCGACGCCCCGCACCGACCCTGTCAGGTGGCGCGGGGCTGCCGGACACGTGCACGCGTCGGGGCCGCGCAGATTCGCGAAGTCCCGCGCCGATGCCTCGACCGACAACGTGAGCGAGCCGACGCGCAGCTGACCGGATGGAGCCTGCATCTGCGTCCTCGATGCGTCCTCTGAGTCCTCGAGACCTTGGGCAGCGAACCTGAGACAGGCCTGAGTCTACGATGAGGAGTCGCGGTGAACCAACGTGTCGCTTCGGGTGCTCATCGCGCTCTCAGCGACGGCAGGATTCCATGCACGGGCGACAGGCGGGCCGGCGCACGGGGCTGAGCCGTCGCTGGGTCGGCATCTGCGACGGTCGGGTGCGAACGCAACCGTCGATACGACAATCGGAGCACCATGGCACTGACCGAGGGCATCTTCGAGGCCGGAGGGCTGCTCCGCGCGAGCAGCGCGGCTGGCTTGGGCGCTTATCTGCGCCGGCGCCAAGAGGCCATCGAGGAGCGTCGAGGCGAACCCGGTCTCCCAGACGGTGACCGTTCGCTACGACGAGGCGACCCTGACCGCCGACGGACGTCCGGGCGCTGATCGAGGCGCTTCGGCTGCAGCTGTGGCGGAGAGATCGTCCCGTGCCACCTCTGCCGGGACGAGCAGCCGGCCGTGATCGGAAGCACGGTGGTGCAGGCTGCCTCCCACGCAACCCATGACGAGCACGCCGGCCACGCGATGGCCGGCCTGGCCGGCGACGCCACGCGGCAGTCCATGTCGAGCACGCCGGCCACGCCCTGCCCGCGCCGACGGCGGGCGCGCCCTTGCATGGCGAGGTGGCCCAGATGGCCCACGCGATGGGCCACGGCGGCGGGATGACCATGGACGAGATGGTCCGTGACATGCGGAACCGGTTCATCGTCGCGTTCATCCTGGCGATCCCGATCTTCCTCTATTCGCCGCTCGCGACCGAGGTCTTTGACCTTCGGCTCGCGACCCCGTTCGGAGTCGACCCGAACGTCCTGGCCTTCCTCCTCGCGACGCCGGCCGTCGCCTGGAGCGGCAAGATGTTCTTCGTCGGCGCGTAGCGGGCGCTCCGCAATCGGACGCTGGATATGTCGGTCCTCGTCGCCCTCTCGGTCGGAAGCGGCTACATGTTCAGCGTCGCCGCGACCTTCCTCTTCGAGGGCGAAGTCTTCTATGAGGCCGCTGTCGTCCTGCTCACGTTCGTGCTGTTCGGGCACTGGCTGGAGATGCGCGCCCGGGCGGGTGCATCGGATGCGATCAAGGCGCTCCTCAACCTCACGCCGCCGAAGGCGACCGTCATCCGGAACGGTGAGCCCGTGGAGATCCCCACGGCGGAGGTCGTGATCGACGACGTCGTCCTGATCAGACCCGGCGACAAGGTGCCCGGTCGATGGCGTCATCGTCGACGGCGCATCCAGCGTCGACGAATCGATGATCACCGGCGAGAGCGTCCCGGTCGAGAAGACGGTCGGCTCGAGCGTGATCGGCGCATCCATCAACAAGACCGGCACATTCCGGTTCAAGGCAACGAAGGTCGGCGCGGATACCGCGCTGGCCCAGATCGTCCAGCTCGTCCAGCTCGCCCAGAACTCGAAGGCGCCGGCGCAGCGCCTCGCCGACCGTGCCGCCCAGTGGCTCGTCGCCGCGGCCGTCATCCTCGGCATCCTCACGTTGTTGGGCTGGCTGACGATCGGCGGGTCGACCTTCATCTTCGCGCTGACGCTCGCGATCACTGTCGTGATCATCGCCTGCCCCGACGCGCTCGGCCTGGCCACGCCGACGGCGATCATGGTCGGGACCGGCCTGGGCGCCCTCAACGGGATCCTGTTCAAGAACGCGACGGCCCTCGAGCAGGCTTCGAAGATCGGGGTGGTCATCTTCGACAAGACCGGCACCCTTACCGTCGGCCAGCCGCGGGTCGTCGAGCTGATCGGCGCCGGGAACCCGGTCAGTGAGGACGAGGTCCTGCGGCTGGCGGCTTCAGCCGAGAGCTCGAGCGAGCACCCGCTCGCCCAGGCCGTCGTCGACGCGGCGAAGGAGCGCAGGCTCGGCCTGGTCGACGCGATCGACTTCAATGCCGTCCCAGGGCACGGGCTCGAGGCGACCGTCGATGGCCACACGGTCCTCGTCGGCAACGCCAGGCTGATGCGCGACCGCGGGATCGACTTCGCGGGGCTCGGCGGCCGTGCGGACGAGCTGGAAGGCGCCGGACGCACGGTGGTGCGGGTCGCCGTCGACGGAGCGGCAGGTGGACTCATCGCCATCGCCGATGCGGTCCGCCCGACCGCGAAGGAGACGATCGAGCGCCTTCACAACCTCGGTATCCAGGTCGCGATGCTCACCGGCGACAACCAGGCGACCGCCGACAGGATCGCCGGCGAGCTCGGCCTCGACACCGTCTTCGCCGAGGTCCGGCCGAGCCAGAAGGCCGAGAAGGTCAGGGAGCTCCAAGCGACGGGCAAGCTGGTGGCCATGGTCGGCGACGGCATCAACGACGCCCCGGCGCTCGCCCAGGCCGACGTCGGGATCGCGATCGGCGCCGGCACGGACGTGGCCGTCGAGACGGCCGATGTCGTCCTCATGAAGAGCGACCCGGTCGACGTGCTCGGCGCCATCGCCCTGTCCCGGGCCACGGTTCGAAAGATGCGCCAGAACCTGGTCTGGGCAGTCGGCTACAACACCGTTGCCTTTCCGATCGCGATGGGTCTCTTCTACCCGGCGTTCGGGCTGATCCTGCGACCGGAGATCGCGGCCATCAGCATGGCCGGCAGCTCGTTCCTCGTCGCGGTCAACGCCCTGCTCCTCAAGCGCACGAAGCTCGAGGGGATTCGCCGCTACGGCGTGCGGTGAGAGGCCGGCCACCAGGCATCGTGCTCAGCGACCGGGACCCTGGGGACGTCAGGCGCCGCGCACCGGGAGCGTGACCGTCGCCGTCGTTCCCCCACTGGAGCGATTGGCGACTTCGATCGAGCCGCCATGGGTCTCGACGATCCAGTGGGCGATCGCGAGCCCGAGGCCCGTCCCAGCGGGCCGCATCTCGCGGGCGCGCTGGCCGCGATAGAGGCGCTCGAAGACGCGCCCGTAGTCCTCTGCGGCGAGGCCGATGCCCGTGTCCTCGACCCGTACGACGACCTGATGGCCGCGTAGCTCGATCGCGGCGGCGACAGTGCCGCCCTCGGGCGTGTATCGGGCGGCGTTGTCGAGGAGAATGCCCAATAGTTCTCGGAGCCGGTCGCGGTCACCGTCTACGAGCGCGGGCTCCACCTGGGTGACGCTCATCCGGACGTGCGGGGCGGCCTGGTGCTGGCGCCGCACGGACTCGACGAGGAGCGCGTCCAGTTCGACCGCCTCGAACTCCAATCGCGCGCCCGATTCGGCCCGCGCCAGCGACAACAGGTCGCCGATGAGCCGGCCCATCCGGGCGGCCTCGTCGCGCGCGTCCCCGAGGATCGCCGCCCGCTCTTCATCGGGGACACCAGGTCGTCGGGCAAGGTCGAGGTTCGCGCGGATGACGGTGAGGGGCGTCCGGAGCTGATGGGACGCATCCTCGAGGAACTCCTGGAGCGCCTGGTGGTTCACCTCGAGGGCGGCCAGCATCTCGTTGAACGCGACCGCAAGCTCGCCGACCTCGTCACCCGGCCGACCGGCATCGACGCGAGCTCCGAAGTCGCCCGACAGCGAGATCGCACGGGCAGTGTCCGTGACGTCCGCAACGGGCTTGAGAGCCCGGCCCGCGAGGACCAGGCCGGCCATCATGGCCAGCGCGACGACCACGACGCCGCCGATGAGGAGCGCCGCACCCACGGTCGCAAGGAGATCACGCAGCGGCCTCGTGGTGTCGGCCCACGCCACGTAGCCCACGAGCCGCCCGTCCGGGAGCACGATCGGCTCGACGGTGAGGCGGAGCGCCTCGCCGTCGACGGAGGCGTCGCGCAGGTTGTTGGCGTGCCGGCGCGCCGAGGCGATGTCGCTCTCCGCGATGGGCAGCGAGCCGGTGCCCGGGGGTGCCGAATCGACCACCTCGGCGCCGGTCGCGTCCAGCACCACCACGCGGCCGCCGGTTGAGGCAAACTGCCCGATCAGCCGGGCAGTGGGGCGCAGGTTGCCTTCCTTGTCAACGTCCTGGGCGAAGGCGCCCGCGGCGTGCTCGGCATTCGCGCGCAATGTCGCGTCGAACGAGCGCTCGAGCTCACCGGCAAGGACGATGTACACCCCGGCGCCGAAGACGGCGAGGGCAGCTGCGAGCAGCGCGGTGTACAGGAGCGCGAGGCGGGTCCGGATCGGCACCCGGCGCCCGAGGATCGTCACTCGCGCAGCACGTAGCCCGCCCCGCGCACGGTGTGGAGCACGCGCGGCTCGCCCTCCGCCTCGAGCTTGTTGCGGAGGTAGCGGACGTACACCTCGAGCACGTTGGACTCGCCGTCGAAGTCGTACGCCCAGACGTGCTCCATGATCACGTCGCGGGTGAGCACCTTGCGCGGATGGCGCATGAACAGCAGGAGCAGGTTGTACTCCGTCGTCGTCAGCTCGATCCGGCGTGCGCCGCGAGCCGCCTCGCGGGCGTCTACGTCGAGCTCGAGATCCGCGAAGCGAAGGATCTCTCCGGACGGGGTGGCGCGCCGCCGCAGCAGTGCGTGCACGCGAGCCAGCAGCTCCTCGAAGTTGAAGGGCTTGACGAGGTAGTCGTCCGCCCCGATCTCGAGGCCCTCGACGCGATCCTTCACCTCGTCGCGGGCCGTGAGCATGAGGATCGCCACCTCGTCACCGGCCGCGCGCAGTCGGCGGGTCACCTCGAGCCCGTCGATGCCCGGCATCATCACGTCGAGGATCACGAGGTCGGGCAGATGCTCGCGTGCCTTCTCCAGGCCCTCCTCGCCGGAAGCGGCCTCGACGACACGGTAGCCCTCGTACGCCAGCCCGCGGCGGACGACGGTCCGGATCTTCGGGTCGTCGTCGACGACGAGGATGCGGGTGGCGTCGGTCATCGGGACTGCTCCGTCGTGGTCATCGGGCCCGTGCCGGACCCCGTACGGGGTGGCGACCCGGGTGGGCGATCACATGGTCGCGCTGTAGGCAGGATCAAGGAAGGTCTCCGGGTCGTCGCGGAACTCGAGGAAGCAGCCCTTGCCGCAGAAGACGAACTCCCGGTCCTCGTACGTCGTGGCGAGGCCCTTGGCCCGCGCCTCGGCGGGCTCCACGGTCATCCCGCAGACCGGGTCCTCGTTCGGCGCGATCGATCGTCGTTCAGCCATCTCGGTCTCCCTTCATCCATCACGCGGGCGATACCGGCCGGCAGCTGTCATGGGCTCGGCGTCGGCGACCTCGCAGATCCCCGGGTCGACGGGACCGAGGGCCGCCGCCGCCCGCTCCGCGTCGAGCTGGGCCTTGATCTCCGGGAAAGCGTCGCTCAGGCAGCATGCGCAGCTCTCGTACCAGCGACGCATCCCCTCGTCAATGACGGGGAGGGCGTGATGATCGGCCGCGGCATGGTGGTCGCCCTCGCCGTGGTCGGCCCCGCCGTGCCCATCGGCGCCCGCGCCAGCAGCGGCCGCCTCGGCCTTCGCGACGTACGTCGCCGGCTCCTCCACGAACGAGCGGCGACAGCCGCGTCCACAGAAGGCGTAGGTGCGGCCCTCGTACTCCAGCAGGAGGCCGCCGGCCTCGGCGGCGGCGACGTCCACGGCCATGCCGCAGACGGGGTCGATCAGCTTCGCGGGACGAACGGCTTCCATGGGACGCTCCTGATGGTGGATTGGGGGGACATCTGGAAGAGACTCGACAGGCTACTGGACAATCTCGACGGTCGCCTTCATGCCGCCCGCATAGTGGCCGGCGACGTGACATCCGGCGAGCAGCGTCGTGGCAGCCGGAAACGTGATCGTCAGCTCCTTTGTCTCGCCGGGGTCGAGCCCGATGGCCATCTCCTCGTCCTGGCCCATGCCCGCCGAGCTCATCTCCATCTCGTGCTCGGCCTGGGTTGCCTCGTCACCAAGGACGAACTCGTGCGCGACGGTGCCGGTGTTCGTCACGACGAAGGTGACAGGGATCCCGGCCGGAACCGTCATGGCCGCCGGCTCGATGCGCAGCGCGTCGGTCAGCTTCACCTCGATTCGGGTGGCCTGCGGGCTGGCGACGGCCGGCGCGGTAGGTGCGGGTGCGGGAGTCATCGAGGCGGACGGAGCCGCCGACGCGCCGCGTCCGCCGCAGGCAGCAACGAGAAGGGCGAGCGTGGCGAGCGTGGCGAGACGCATGGAGACTCCTCCTATCCGACGGCCGGCTGTGCGACGCGCCGGACGGGCGCCTCGGCGTGCAGCTTCGGGGGCGTGAACCTGCGCAGGCGCAGGGCGTTCGAGACGACCGTCACCGACGAGAGGGCCATCGCCGCCGCGGCGAGGATCGGGTCGAGCAGGATGCCGGTGAACGGGTAGAGGACGCCCATCGCGACCGGGATGAGGACGACGTTGTAGGCGAAGGCCCAGAACAGGTTCTGCCGGATGTTGCGCATCGTCGCGCGCGAGAGCGCGATCGCCGTGACGAGCGCCGCGCAGGTCGCCGCTCATGAGCGTCACGCCGGCCGATTCGATCGCCACGTCGGTCCCCGTGCCGATGGCCACGCCGACGTCGGCCGAGGCGAGCGCCGGCGCGTCGTTGACGCCGTCGCCGACCATCGCGACGGCCTTGCCCTCGGCCTGGAGGCGCGCGGACCTGGGCCGCCTTCTCGTCGGGCCGGACGTCGGCCAGCGACCTGGTCGATGCCCGCCTCGCGCGGCGATCGCCTCGGCCGTGTCGTCGGTTGTCGCCGGTCAGCATCGACGACCGTCGAGCCCGAGCCGATGCAGCTCGGCGACCGCAGCGGCCGAGCCCGGCCTTGAGCGTGTCCGCGATGGCGATGATCCCGGCCGGCCGCCCGTCGACGGCGACGAAGACCGGGCGTCTTGCCCGTCGGACGCCAGCTGCGCGCGGCCGCCTCGGCGAGGGCCGACGTCGATCCCGCGTCCTCGAGGAACGCCGGGACGCCCGACCAGCACCTCGTGCCCGTCGACCGTCGCCCGCGATGCCCTCGCCGGCGACGGCGTCGAAGGCGCTCGCGACGGCAGGTCTCGAGCCCGCGCTCGTCGCGGCGTGGCGGACGATCGCCTCGCCCAGCGGGTGCTCCGACCCGCGCTCGGCGGCCGCGACCAGGGCCAGCAGCTCGGCCTCGCCGGGTGCGCCCTCGGCGCAGCACGACCTCGGTGACGCGCGGCTTGCCCTCGGTCAGCGTGCCCGTCTTGTCGAGGACGACCGCCCGGACCTTGTGGAGCCGCTCGAGCGCCTCGGCGTTCCGGAAGAGGACGCCGTTCTCGGCGCCCTTGCCGGTCCCGACCATGATCGACGTCGGGCGTCGCCAGCCCGAGGGCGCAGGGGCAGGCGATGATCAGGACCGCGATCGTGTTGAGCGAGGGCCAGGTTGAAGGCGGGCTCCGGCCCGAAGGCGAACCAGACCACGAACGTCAGGGCCGCGAGCCCGAGGACGACCGGGACGAAGACGCCGGTCACGACGTCGGCCAGGCGCTGGATGGGCGCCCGCGACCCCTGGGCCTCCTGGACGAGGCGGACGATCTGGGCGAGCACCGTGTCCGCGCCCGACCCGCGTGGCCTCGGAGCGTGAAGGAGCCCGAGCCGTTGAGCGTGCCGCCGATGACCTCGTCGCCGGGCTCCTTGCCGACCGGCATGCTCTCGCCGGTGACCATGCTCTCGTCGATCGCGGAGCGCACCGTCGCGGACGCACCCCGTCGACCGGGATCTTCTCGCCGGGTCGCACGCGGACGAGGTCCCCGCGGACGACCTGCTCGATCGGGATGTCGAGCTCGACGCCGTCGCGGATCACGCGGGCCGTGCGCGGGGCGAGGCCGATGAGCTTGCGGATCGCGTCCGACGTGTGGCTCCGGGCGCGGGCCTCGAGGAAGCGGCCGAGCAGGATCAGCGTGATGATCGCCGCCGCCGTGTCGAAGTAGAGCGGCAGCGGCTCGCCGTCCATGCCGAGGCCGGCCGCCTGGAAGAAGCCGGGGAACGCGATCGCGGCCAGCGCTGTAGCCGTAGGCGGCGCGACGTGCCGACGGCGATCGAGCGTGTTCATGTCGGCCGCGCGGTGGCGGAGGGCGTTCGAACGCGCCCGCGGTAGAACGGCCAGCCGGCGTAGAACTGGACCGGCGTCGCCAGCGCGAGCTGGAACCACGGGTTCGGTGAAGAGCTCGGGCAGGCCGGGCGCGATCGTCATCCGGGCCAGCCCGATCGAGGAGCGGGATCGTCAGGACGGTCGCCACGATGAGCCGGCGGCGCAGGTCGGCCAGGTGCCGGTCGGCGTAGCTCGGCTCGTCGGTCGCGCTCCGCCTCCGTCTCGCCTGCCCGCGCAGGCGGTCGACGCGGGCCACGTAGCCGGCGGCCTCCACGGCTGCGGAGAGGCCGGCCAGGTCGATCCGGGCCGGGATCGAACAGCACCGTCGCGGTCTCGGTGGCGAGGTTGACGTTGGCCTCCTCGACGCCGTCGACCTTGCGCAGGAACCGGGTGATCCGGTTCACGCACGAGGCGCAGGTCATGCCCTCGACGGGGAAGGAGACGGTTTCGATGGGGGTGGCGGGGGGCGGCGTGATGGACTCCGCGGCGGGCGTGGTCATGGGTCTCTCCGTATACTCCTGGGGAGTATTCTCACTAGGTGTCGTCAATAGGGCCAACGGGCGCCCAGCACGCGGTCAACTACCGGGGGCGCTCCTGCCGTTCGCTCCCGTCGGGCGCTCCACGATCGTGATGCGCCCGCCGTACATCCCCATCGAGCAGGAGTAGGCCAGGACACCCGGCGGCAGCGCGGGCAGGTCGAACGTGTTCGACCCCTGGTTGAGGCGGACTCGAATGCCGAGGCTGGGGACGACGAGGGAGGCGGCACAGGTGGCCGTGGTGGATGACTCGATCGTCCAGCGCGTCGGCACGCCCGCGTAGATGGACACATTGGCGGGGCGGTAGCCACCGGAGTCCTGGAACGTCGTGAGCGCCTGCGTCCCGTCGGGGGAGATGCCACCCGCCGGAAGCGGTGCCGCGACCACCGGTTCCACGCCGAGCGACGGAAACGTCAGGCCCGAGAGCTGGATCCCGGCACCGGCGTTGACGAATGCGAAGCCCAGGACGACGACCCCGACGAGACGCAGGAGGGTCGGGCGCATGGTGCTCGGCACGACGACCGGGAGCCCGGCCAGGGCGAGCAGCCCGGGCGCGGTCCCGATCGCGAAGGTCGCCATGATGGCGCCCGCGAAAAGCGGCGATCCGGTGGACAGCGCGAAGATCTGCAGAGCCTGGGTGAAGCCGCAGGGCAGGAAGAACGACGCCGCGCCGAGGCCCGCGGCCCGCGTGTCCGAGTAGGCGCCGCCCGCCCCGTCGCCGAGCCCGAGCTGGCGTCCGAGTCCCATGGGAAGCGTCGGCGACCAGGTCGCGATCCGCGGCGAGAGGCCTGTGAGACGGGTCCCAAGGATCGTCATCACGACCGCCACGGCGATCATCATCACGGCCGTGACCTGCGGTGGCAGCGTGACGCTCGCGCCGACAGCACCCAGCGCCGCTCCCAGGACGGCGTAGCCCGCGATCCGACCGGCGATGAAGACCAGCGCCGGCCGCATCTGCGCGACGAGCCGATTGTCGGTTGCCCCCGCGGCCGCTCGCCTGGCCTGGAACGAGGCGGACAAGGCCAGGACAAGGCCACCCACGAGCGCCATGCAGGTCGACACACCCGCCGCGAGCCCGAGGAGGAGCGCGACGACGAGCCCACCCTGGCTCACCTCGCCGGCGCCCGAGGCGAGGTCGGCGAGGCCGGTCGCCTGCGCGATCACCGCGAGGGCGAAGACGAGGGCCACGCCGGCCACGGCCGTCATCCAGACGTTGGGGTCGCTGGCCAGCCATGGTGTGCGGCCGATCTCGTAGCCGGCGGCGCGGATCGCCTTCGCGATTGCCGGCGCGGGGACGGGCGCCGAGCTCTCGATCTCGACCCGGCCATGGACGGCCGAGGCCTTGACGCCCTGGACGTTGGGAAGGCGGCCGACGAAACGCTGGATGCGGACCTCGCACGTCCGGCAGGTCATGCCAGCCACGGGCACGGTCGTCGAGATCAGCCCGGGCGCTGTCACCGCGGCCAACTCCGGTGCGCCCGGCCCATTGCGGCGCGCTGCACCCTCGCGCTCGGCGGCCATCTGCGCCAGAACGCCATCGACTGCGAGCCGGAAGGGTAGGTCAGGCGCCACCCGAGCACTCTCGCTCTGCGCGAGGGTCGGAGTGGGGGGCGCGCTGCGGCGCCCTGTGCTCGAGGTGGTCCTGGTGCGAGGTCGGGACATCGGGACGCGTGCTCCTTGGAGGGCCGCCGGGGAGCGAACGGCAATGAGGACAGGGTGGACGACGCGCGTCGCCATGCCCATGCACGTCAGCGCAAGGCTTCCTCAAGACTTGGTCAAGCCGGCTGTCGCCGGACCGGGCCGAGGATGGGGTGCTGCGGATGGATGCGACGTCTGCGCCTCGGTGGTTCAGCGCCCGAGGAGGCGGGCGAGCCAGTTGCGGGCCTCGTCGGCCGGGACGGGGATGGCCGCGGACAGGTCGGCCCGGTAGCCGGCTGCCTCGACCGCCGCCGCGAGCGATGCATTCGACACCAACGCAGGCTCGCGGCTGACGGTCGCCGTCTCGCGCCGGAGATCGACGCGGACTCGACGGACTCCCTCGATGGTCCGCACGGCATGTTCGATGTGGCCGACGCATGCGACGCAGGTCATCCCGGCAACCGGGAAGCGGATCGTCTCGAGGTCCGCGTCCGCGCTCGCGTTGCTCACAGCGACACCATCAGGCCGAAGCTCATGGCGATCACAGCGAGCGCGAGGCCCGTCTTGATCCACGGCGAGTTGGAGCGGTTCCAGCGACCCAGCTGGCCCAGGACCCGCCGGTCGCTGACGGCGAGCAGGAGCGCGAGGAGGGGCACGATGAAGGCGATGTTGTAGAGGGCCAGGAGGGCGACGCCGGTGGGTCCGCCACCTGAGGCGTGCAGCACCGAGACGATGCTCAGGTACATCGCGCCCGAGCAGGGCACCGTGCAGATGCCCACGAGGACGCCGGCGATCAGCATTCCGGCCAGGCCACCGCGCTCCATGGCCCGCTGCATCCGGCCGTGCGTGCCGGCCGGGGCCATCATCGACGGCCCGACGCCGGGAAGGAGCACGTCCTTGAGCATCCAGAGAGCCATGATCAGGGCGACGATCACCGCCACCCGCGTCACGAGGTGGTCGCGCCCGAGCCAGCCCAGGAAGCTGAGCAGGCCGAGTCCGATGACGAAGTAGGTGATCCAGACCGCCCCGACGTAGAGCGAGCCGGCGCCGAGCAGGCGGCGCCGAGCAGCCAGGGTGGGCGAGCCATCGGAGGTCACGGAGTTCACGAGCGTCAGCGTGTAGGTCGCGAACAGCACGAGCAGGGCGAAGGCGCACGGGTTGAAGCCATCGGCCACTCCTGCGGCTAGCACCGTGGGCACGGTCAACCCGCCGAAGGTCGCAGTGTCGAAGGGAACCGCCATCACGTAGCCGGTGGCCAGGACGCCGACCGTCAGCAGCATCGCCCCGAGGATTGCGGCCGGGCGCGGCAGCCCGAGGATGAGGCGCGTGGTCGGGACCGACGCGGTGCCGCCGGGGGCCACTTGGGCGGGATCGGGCCCGGCCGTGGCGGAGGTCGCCACGATCAGGCCTCGATCACGATCTTGCCGTGCATTTGGGGGGCGTCCTTGCCGCCGCAGCACAATTCGCACCAGACGTCGTAGGTCCCGGGCTTGTCCGGGACCTCCCAGACGACCGCGCGGCGGCTCTCGGCCGGGAGCTCCTCGCGCAGGCCGAGCTCATCGGAGACCATCGTGTGCACTCCGCGCTCGAGGTGGACGGCGGCGTCCTGGGTCCACCAGTCCAGGGTGACGGTGGTCCCGGCCTTGACCTTGATCTCGGACGGCGTGAAGCCGGCCATCGAGCTCTGGATGTCGATCGCGCCGGCGGTCGCCCCGCCGCCGCGGTTGAGGAAGTCTCCGAACGCAAGGTAGGCGCCGACGGCAAGTACGCCGATGACCACGGCCGCGAAGAGGAACGGTCGTACCCTGTCGACGGTCGTCGGCCGACGCGCACCGGAGGTCGCCCGACGCGAAGACCGGGTTGTCATCTAGTTGCCTTCACCCATCATGGCGCCCATCCCCTGGACCATCATCCCGTCGGGACCCAGCTGTCCGGCCATCGAGCCTCGCATCGCGATGCAGTCGCGGACGTGCGTGCCCGGGTTCGGGCCCATCGCCTGCATGTGGTCGAGATGCTCCTGCCAGGCGATGACGGCGGCGGGCGGGGCGCTCGCGGCGGGCTCTCCGGCCAGGGTTGCTCCGGGAAGTGCGAGCATTGCTGCCACCGCGAGGGCAGTGGCGAAGCGGGTGGGACGTCGAATCACGGGGTGTTCCTCCTGGGGATCTCAATGTCGAGAAGGCTCCGCGCCCGCTCGAACTCGTCGGGGGTGATCTCGCCGCGGGCGAGCCGTGAGCGCAGGACCTCGAGCGCGTCGTCGCGCTCCGAGCGCCTGGCGGGCGTGCGGACGAGGAGCCAGACCATCCCGGCGAGGGCGGCAATCCAGGCGCCCATCCAGAGCCACCCGTCAAGTCCCATCGTCCAGCCGACCATCATCGGAGCCGTACCCTCATCGTGCAGTGCCCCGGCAGGACCCTGCCGGTAGGTGGAGGATGGCTCCCCTCGACCAAGGATCCATGGAGGCAGGCGCAAGGCTTGCTCACGATTTGGTCAAGGCGCGCGCAGCGTCCGCGGTCGCAGGTTCAGGCGTCGAGAATCTGCTGAACCAGCGTCTCCATCTCCGACGGCGTCAGCCGGCCGATCCGGACATCCAGGATCTTCCCGTCCCGCCCGATGAAGAAGTGCGACGGGAGACCGTACACGCGGTACAGGTCGGCGATCTTCGCCCGCGGGTCCGAAACCATCGGGAACGTGAAGCCGATCCGCTTCGCGAAGTCGACGACAGCCTTGTCATCCTCCTGGATGAAGATGCCGAGCACCGCCAGGCCCTGCGGCTTGAACTTCGCGTACGTCGCCTGCAGATCGGGGGCCTCGGCGCGGCAGTCCGGGCACCACGTGGCGCCGATGGTGAGCCAGATCGGTTGGCCCTTGAGGGCGGCCATCGAGACGACGGACCCGTCGACAGCCGTGGCCTGGAAGTCTGGCGGGGCGTCGCCGGTCCGCGGTGGCTCGCCCGGTGGGGGCGCCCCGGCGCGCACATTCGAACCGCCTGATGGCTGGTCCAGGTACCAGGCCACCGCGGTCACCAGGACCGTCACCACGGCCAGAACGAGGATCGTCCGCAGCCGGCTCGCGCCGAGGCTGGCAGGCCGCAGAACGCGAATCGGCGCCGTCTCATCCATCGCGTCGTCTCCAATCGTGCCGCCCAGGCTGCCGGCACGTACGAGGATGCCGCTCTGGACCCGGGGGTCCATGGAGGCCGCCGCAAGGCTTCCTCACGATTTGGTCAAGGTGACCGTCAGGCCGCGGGCAGCTCCAGCACGAACGTCGCGCCCGGTCCCGGGGCCGTCGCTCTCCGCCCAGGCGCGTCCGCCCATCGCGCCGGCGAGCGCCCGCACGATCGCGAGGCCGATTCCGGACCCGCCGGACGCACGGCTGCGAGCGGCGATCGATCCGGTAGAAGCGCTCGAACACGGCCTCCAGCTGGTCGGGCGCCAGGCCCGGCCCCGGTCGGTGACGCGAGCACGACTGCCCGTTCGCGGCGGAGGTGGACCGTGACCACCGAACCGTCCGGCGCATGGCGGAGCGCGTTCGAGAGGTAGTTCGCGATCACCTGGGCGACCCGGTCGCGGTCGGCACGCGCGATCGCCGGCGCAGGCGAGGTCGAGCCGACCCCGCGCGCCGCCGCCAGGGGGCCGAACCGCCCGACCACCTTCGCCGGCGAGAGCGGCCAGGTCGACGGCTTCGATCCGCAGGGGAAGCTGGCGCGCCTCGGCGCGCCACAGCTCGGAGAGGTCGGTGACCAGGCGGGTCAGGCGGCCGGTCTCGGCGCGGAGCAGCCGCCAGGTCTCCGGACGGGGCGACCACGCCGTCCTCGAGACCCTCGAGATAGCCGTCGAGCGTGGTCAGCGGCGTGCGCAGCTCGTGCGCGACGTCGCCGACGAGCTGGAGCCGGCGCCGCTCTGTCGCCTCGAGCGATCCGGCCATCTCGTTGAACGAGGCCGCCAGCTCGCCGAGCTCATCCGGCTCGCGACCGGTACGCGCTCGTCGTAGTGGCCGCCGGCGATCCGTCGCGCGGCCGCGGCCATGGTCCGGACCGGGCTCGCGATCCGGGCCGCGACCGCCAGGCTCACGACGTCGGCGCTGACGAGGGCGATGACCGTCGCGGCGACCAGCGCGCGCGGCATCGCCTCGAAGGCCGCCTGGGTCGCGACCCCCATCGCCTCGCCCATCGGATCGCCCGGGACGTGGCCCATCGCGTCGGAGAAGTAGTCGGCCCGACGACGAGGATCGCCACGGCGACGGTGCCGAGGGCGGCCGCGACGACCACGACGAACGCCAGGAGGAGCCGAACGCGGAGCGAGCGCGGGAGCCGCATCAGCGGCCTCGCGGAGGCGATAGCCGACGCCCCGAACGGTCTCGACGAAGCGGGGGCGCGCCGGGTCGTCGCCGAGCTTCCGGCGCAGGTTCGCGATGTGGACGTCGACGAGGTGATCGTCGCCGAGGTACTCGGGTCCCCAGACGGCGTCGAGGAGCGCCTGGCGCCCGATGACGATCCCGGGGTCGCGGGCCAGGACCGCGAGGAGGTTGAACTCGAGCGCCGTGAGCTCGACCGGGTGGCCGTCGACGCGGACGGTTCGGCGCCCGGGGTCGACGGCGAGGGCCTTCAGGGTCGCATCTTCGATGCGAGGTGCCTCGGTTCGTGCCGGGCGGCCGCGGCGGAGCATCGCCTTGACCCGGGCGACCAGCTCGCGGGGCGAGAACGGCTTGACCAGGTAGTCGTCGGCACCGACCGTCAGGCCGATGATCCGGTCGATCTCCTCGCCGCGGGCGGTGAGCATGAGGACCCACGCGTCCTGAACGTCCGTAGCTGGCGGCAGACTTCGATCCCGTCGAGCCCCGGGAGCATCCAGTCGAGGATGACGACGTCGGGCTGGTCACGCCGCGTCGCCTCCAGCGCGGCGAGCCCATCCCCCGCGCTCGTCACCGCGAACCCCTCGCGCGCGAGATAGCCGGTGATCAGCTCGACGAGCGGCGGTTCGTCGTCGACGACGAGGATTCGCGGCGGGCTGATCGTTGCCATCTGCGCAGAGTCGGACAGATCGCC
>CAVUAG010000008.1:0-106968 GCA_963739365.1 uncultured Chloroflexia bacterium
CCCCGGGCGGCGTGCCGGCGGCCGCGTCGGACGTGGCGTCGCCGATCTCGGCGGGCGCGTCACGGAGTTCGTGGTCACGTCGCCGACCTCGGCGGGCGCTCCCCTCAGCTTCTCTCGTCAATGTCACGGGGGACAGCACTAACGAGAAGCCCAACCCGACGAAGCGAGTCGAAGGCGCAGCGACCGCGCCTCCGGGTGCCGGAAACCCTCACCAATGACGCACAGGCGGAGCACAAGCGAGGGAATCTCGCGCGGCGAGGGGCTCCCCGGGCTGGCCACGGGCACGCCGGCGACCCGGTTCTTCGGTAGTGCTGTGGAGCGGAGCATTGGCGAGTGTATTCGGCGGAGGGGGACGGCGAGGCGGAGGGACGGCGAGCGGAGGGACGCCGGGACGGGAGTGCGCGGCGCCGGGCGGGGGCGCCGCATCCCGTACCCGTGTCGCACCGCGGCACCCCTCGCGCACCTTCGCCCACGCCTAGACTTCGCGGGAGCGGCCGACCCTGTGCGCGGCCCGATCCGGAGGGTCAGCGATGAGCGTCATCATCATCCGCGAGATGGTCGGCACCAGCCCCAGCTCGTGGAGCGACGCGGCGCGGCAGGCGGTCGCCACGGCGTCGCGCACGGTCCGGAACATCCGGTCCGTGGAAGTCGTGAAGTCGACGGCCGAGGTGGAGAACGGCGAGATCGTCGAGTACCAGGTCGAGCTGCGGATCGGTTTCGAGTACGAGGGCTGACCGGGCCGGGACACCCACGCCGGGCAGACGAGATAAGTGGCCGGTGAGCGCTGTGCGCCAGCATGGGCTGCATGGCACCGCTCCCCTACGACTTCCCGACGACTTCCGCGCGCCGGGTGCGCACGCCCGGACGCGATGACCTCGTGGCAGTGGGACCCGGACGCTCCGGGCACGGCCACGCCGCCATTCCATCCGCTGCGGGCGCTGCACCGGCCGCCGAGAACGCGTCGCCGGTGCCCACGACCCGCACGGACATCCCACCGGTGAGCGAGCTCGACGTCTTCGGCTTCCCCGTCCAGATCGGGAAGGTCCAGCCGCCGCTCCTGCCCGCCGAGACGCTCGAGCGACAGCGCCTGCTCGACTGGATGGCCGCGAAGATCAACTCGCGGCTCGTGCTCATCGTGGCCGACGCCGGCCACGGGAAGACGACGCTCCTGGCCGACTGGAGCCGACGGACGAGGATCCGCACGCTCTGGTACCGGCTGGACGAGACCGACCGCGACTGGGTCGTCTTCGTGAACCACGTCGTGGCGGCCGGGCGCGAAGTCGACCCGGAGTTCGCCCCCAACACCATGTCGCTCATCCGCGAGCTGGGGGCCGGGATGGGCGACCGGGCGGCGATCGTGCGCACGCTCCTGACCGAGATCAGGGCCTGGGTGACCGTCGGCACAGCTCTCCTCCTGGACGACTACCAGGTGGTCGACGACGTTCCCGAGATCCGCGAGATCGTTCGCGAGCTGCTCGTCCGCGGTCCCGAACGATTGACCCTCGTGATCTCGACCCGGCGGTCGCCGACGCTGCCCCTCGCGCGACTTCGGGCCCTCGGTGAGATCGCCGAGCTCTCGACCGCCGACCTGCGCTTCGATCGCGGCGAGATGGAGCGCCTCTTCCGGGAGACCTACCGCCACCCGCTGGAGGCCGACCTCCTGGAGGACCTGGCCCGGACGACCGAGGGCTGGGCCGCCACGCTGCGCCTCGTCGAAACCGCCGTCCGGGGGCGGCCGCGAGACGAGATCCGGGCCGTGATCCGCAGCCTGTCGGGACGCCACGGCGATCTCCACGACTACCTCGCCGAGGAGGTGATCGGCCGGATGCCGGTCGAGCTGCAGGCGTTCCTGGAGCGGTGCGCCCTCCTCCAGGTCGCCACGCCCCAGCTCGCCGCCACCGCGGCCGGCGTCTCGCTCCTCGACGCGCGACGGCTTCTCGACGTCACCGAGGAGGCTGGGCTGCTCTCCCGTCGCGGCCGCACGGGCCAGGCCGGCCGCCTCCTCCACCCGCTCGTGCGGAGCTTCCTCGAGGGGCGCCTGCTCGAAGCGGTCGGGCCGGACGGCATCGCGCAGATCCACGCCAGGATCGCCGCCGTCGCGGAGGCCAACAGCTGGTGGCTGGCCGGCCACCACTACGCCGCGGCGGGCCGGAGCGATGACGTGGCCCGGGTCCTGGCCGGATCGCTGGAGGCGATCCTCGGATCGGGCGGCGCGCAGGCGGCCGTCGACCTGATCGCGGCCGGCGGGGTCCCGGACGACGGTGGCTGGGCCCAGGCCCTGGCCGCTCGCTCGTCCCTCCGCGAGGGAGACATCGGTCGCGCCCGAGAGGCGGCCGCCCGGGCGCTGGCGGCCTCGACACAGGGCGACCCCACGATCAGCCTCACGGTGGCGCTCGCCACGCTGACGACGGTCGAGTACAACGCCGGGGAATATGCGGTTGCGGTCGGACACGCGCAGCGAGGCTTCGGGATGCCGCACCTGACAGTGTCTACTCGACCATCGCCGAGTCGATTCCTCACACTCGCCGACTCCATGCTGGATGGGACCGCTTGGCGCAACTGAGCGGGTGGTGGTCAAGATGGCGGCGCTCGCTCAACGCCTCGGCCACCTCCACTACCTCGGGATCTCGCACCTCAACCTCGCGTGGCTTGCTCACGGATGCAGGAGACGCTCGCAGCCGGATTGCGGAGTGCGCGCCTGTCGCTTGCACTCGCTGGCATCGACCTCAGCTGGACCCGAGATGGACACGGTGCGCACCGTCGCCGCGTGGGCGCACGCACACGTCGGTGACACGGACGCCGCGCTTGCAGCGATCGATGACGCCCTGGCGTCCCCCTTCGCCCAGGGCCGCTTCGAGACCCTGCTCGAGGCGGCCGACGTGGTCGGCACCTACATCGATCCCGATCGCGGCGCCACCCTGCTCGCCGAGGCCGAGGCAGTCGGCCCCCGAACCGATGCGGAGCGCACGTACCTCGCGTTCTTCCGCGCAGAGACGCTGATGCGACTCGGGCTGCCCGACGACGCGAGGGCACTGCTCGACACGATTCGCGGAGGGCCGCCACACCGGCTACCCGGGGTTCTACGTGAGAGTCAAGCTCGCCCGGGCCCTGGCCGCCTTCCTGACCGGCAGCCCAGAGACGGCAAGCTTCCTGGTGGTCGCGAGGGCACAGGCGGAGCTGCAGGGCGCGACGGGTGCCCTCCGCGCGATCCAGCTGCTCGAGAGCCTCGACGCCGGTCCCGGGCCAGCCTCCTCGGCCATCGCCGCACTCTGGTCCGTGGAGCCCGGACTCGTCACCTCCCTCGCGGAGGCGGTGCTCGCCCGGCTCGGCACCCTGGACGAGCGGGGGCTCGAGGTCGTCCGGCAAGCGGCGTCGCGCCAGCCGCGTCGCTGGCTGCGCGGACTGCGATCGGTCATCGAGGTCGGGGTGCCGCGCAGCCGCCGCGCAGCCGGGATCATCCTCGACCTGGTCGGCGAGAAGTCAGACGTTCGGCGACTCCGGGCGCTGAGCCGCGAGCTGAAGGGGGCGTATCGGGACCCGATGCTCGGGCGCGACCTGGCCCGGCGAACGGCGGACCGGGTCTGGGTCGAAGACCAGGGACGGGTGATCGTTCGCGTCGGCGAACGCGTGATCCCGGGGACCGAGATGCGGCGCAAGCCGCTCGCGCTCCTGTGCTTCCTCCTGAGCAGGCCCGGACTGTCGGCCACGCGCGATCAGGCCCTCGATGCACTCTGGCCCGACAACGACCCCGACCAGGCCGTGAACTCGCTCCACCAGACGGTCTACTTCCTGCGTCGCATCATCGAGCCAGGCTACTCGGACGATCTCTCGCCGGGATACCTCAACCAGGACACCGAGCTGATCTGGCTCAACTCCGAGCTGATCGCGAGCCGCAGCGTGCGCTGCAAGGAGCAGCTGAGAGGCCTCGGGCCGGAGCCGTCGATCCCGGCCGTGCTCGCCCTGGCCGGCGAGTATCGCGGCAGGTTCGCGCTCGACTTCTCGTACGACGACTGGGCCTCCATGCACCGCGACTCGCTCCATGCGCAGTACCTCGAGGTGATGGAGAGGGCGATCTCGTTCAGCACGGGTACGGGTCGGTTCGCCGAGGCAATGGAGCTGTCACGGGCGCTGCTCGAGACCGATCCCTCCCTCGACCAGGTGGAGGCCAGCCTCGTGAAGATGTACCAGCTGCTGGGAGCTCATGCCGCCGCCGCTGAGCAGTACCAGCACTACACGACCTTCGTCCGCGATGAGCTCGGAATCGAGCCGCCCCCTCTTGACCAAATGTGACGAGGAGTAGATCGTGTGCACTCCAGTGCAGATAGGGAACGTTACGTATTGACCGTCCCCCAGAACGCGGCCTAGAGTCCGCCCGCCGACTGGTACTCAAGTACTAGGAAGCATTGTCAATATCGGACGCGCAGATGCCTCGCCTGAAATGGGCACTTAGGGTGAGGCGGAGCGAGTAGTGCAACCGACCGACCCCAGTCTGGTCGGTTTCTGTGTTCCTGAGGAGCACGGGAACCATGGAGGGCACACGATGGTTCCGGTCTTCGGCATCAAGGGCTGGTAGGGTCGCGAGGCATCCGGGGTATCGAACGATGAAGTCCCGGCTTCTTCGCGTTGGTGCAGTCCTAGCAGCGTTGGCCTCGGCGATGCTTGCTGGGGGCGCATCGCTGAACGGGTTCTAGGTACTTCCGTCCCATACGGCCCCCCGCTGATCGAGGCTACATTAGGGCCTGGGTCCGCGTAGGCTAAGCGAGGGACATGAACCGGAGCCTCAAGGCCTACATCGCCGGACTCGTGGCGGTTTGCGCGATTGCGCTGGCCGTCACGAGTCTTGTGATTCCTGTCGACCAGTTGATCCGGCTTCGCGTGTTCGACGACGTCACGCTCGATGTCGTCGCTGGGCTCGTCTTCTGGACGGCTGATCACCATCCTCGCTTCGGCCATGCCGATCGAGATGCCTCGCGGCTCCATCATCAGCACGTCAATCGCACCGCTGGTGGTCGTGATGATCCTCGGGGGCCCGACCGCGGCGGGCTGGGTTGCCCTGATCGGGACCACCGATCGCCGCGAGTTCCGGCGCGAGATCCCGTGGTACGGGACCCTGTCAAACCACGCGGGACTCGCACTCCCGGCGATCCTCGGCGGGCTGGTTCAGCAGTGCGGTGCATGGCCGGTGACTCGGCCCCAGTCGTCAGCCTCGCCGCCACCGCGCTCGGCGCGACTGTCTTCTTCGTCTCGAACCTCGTCATCGCGTCACTGATCCTCGCCCTGCGAGGCGGGCAGTAGCGTGAGTCGGCATCATTCGCGGGGACACCCCGACGTTCGTGGGCACGTTCCTTGCCCTGGTACCGCTCGCATGGCTCATGAGCCAGGTCTACGTGCTCGCGGGTGTCGGCTGGTGGGCGGTCCTTCTCGTCATCCTCCCGGTGTATCTGATTCGGCTGTCGCTCGATCGGTACATCGAGATGCGCCAGATGTTCACCCAGACGGTGGCCAGCCTGGCGCAGGCAGTCGACGCAAGGAGCGACTGGACATCCGGCCATAGCCAGCGAGTCCAGCTGATCTCGGTGGACATCGGGCGCGTGATGCGGCGGTCCGAGAAGGAGCTCGAGGCCCTGGAGTGGGGTGGGTTGCTCCACGACATCGGGAAGATCGGCGTTCCGGACAGCGTCCTCGACAAGCCGGGCTTCCTGACGCGGGAGGAGCGCGCGATCATGAACGCGCACCCGGTGATCGGCGCGAACATCATCGCCCCGGTGACGCGGCTGGCGCCCGAGCTGCCGATCATTCGGCACCACCACGAGTGGTACAACGGCTCCGGCTATCCCGACCGCCTGATGGGCGACGAGATCCCGGTGCTGGCCCGGATCCTCCACGTGGCCGACGCCTTCGAGGCGATGACGGCGGCGCGCCCCTACCGGCTGACGCCGCTGACGGGTGAGGAGGCGATGGCCGAGCTCAGGAAGTTCGCCGGGATCCAGTTCGATCCCGAGATCGTGGACGCCTTCACGAAGACCCACTGGGCAGCCGGCATCCACGACGCCGGACGCGAGACAGAGCCCCGACCACCGGTCCCGCTCATCGCCCAGGCGGGCGGCCGGATGGCGCAGGCGGCGGCGGCCGGCGCGAACGCCGCGGGCGGGGGCGGGCGCGAACGCCACGGGCACGGGCCTGCCACCGCGAACGCAGCGGGCACGGGCACGACCGGCGCCCGAAGGCACCGAACGCGACGGGCCCGCGCGTGGCCGACACGAGCGCCGGGGGCGCCGACGGCCCCTGCTTCTGACCCCGCGTCCTGACACAATCCCGGGGTGCTCCTTGCAGGGATCGTCCTCGGGCTGATCGCAGGGCTCGCCGCCGGAGGGCGCCTCGACAACCTCCTCGCGGTCCGCCTCCGCTGGACCACGCTCATCTTCGCGGCGCTGGCGCTCCGCCTCGCGACCGAGGCCGCGCTCCTCCGGGACGTCGCGATCGTCGATGAGCTGCGCCTGCCGCTCCTGGCGACCGCGTACGGAATCCTCGTCGTCGCCCTGTGGGCGAACCGCAGGCTCCCGGGCATCGGGCTGGCGCTGGTCGGGACCGCCCTGAACGGGACGGCCATCATCGTGAACGGCGGGTACATGCCGGTCTGGGACCAGGCCCTCGCCGCCGCAGGCCTGACGCCCGCCGACATCGGCTCGCCGATCCACTTCGTCCTCTCCTTCGATCCCCCGCTCGAGTTCCTCCGCCACGCCGGCCCCCTGGGCGACGTGATCCCCATCCCGCTGGCGCTCTTCCCGAACGTGCTCTCGGTCGGGCGACGTCGTCCTCGCCGCCGGGCTCGCCTTCTTCGTCTTCGCCAGCCTCCTGCGCCAGCCACGGCTCGCCGACTCGAGCCAGGCCATCCTGGATGGGGCGGTCACGACCGCCGGCTCGACGGCGATGGGAGCGGGGCGGCGCGTGCGGCCGGCGACCGGCCTGGCATCCAGCCTCACGGACACGATCGGCCTGGAGCGGCCGGTCTTCCTGGGTGGATCCGCCGCCGGCGTGGCGGTCCCGGCACCCACGCCCACGCCCGGCGCCCCCGGCGGCCTGCGGGAGGCGCGGCGCGGCGTCCTCGCCCGGGCGCTGGGGCACCCGTACGTCCGCCTCGCCCAGAACGGCTCGTTCGGGGCGCTCTGGATGGGACAGCTGGTCAGCCTCTTCGGCGACCGGCTCCACCAGCTCGCTCTCGTGGCCCTCGTGGGCGAGGCGACCCAGAACGGCGCCTTCGCGGTGGCCATGGTCTTCGTGGCGGCGACGGTGCCCAACCTCGTCTTCGGCCCCCTCGCCGGCGCGCTCGTGGACCGCTGGGACCAGAAGCGCGTGATGGTCGTCTCGGACCTCCTGCGGGCCGCGATCGTGCTCGTGATCCCCGTTGCCGCCACCGTCGACATCGTCCTCGTCTACCCGCTCGTCTTCGCCCTCACGACCGTCTCGATCTTCTTCCGGCCGGCCCGGACCGCGGTGATCCCGCGCATCGTCAAGGAGGACGAGCTGGTGGCCGCCAACTCGGCCATCTGGCTGGGCGACTCCCTGGCCGACGTCCTGGGCTACCCGTTGGCGGCGATCTTCGTGGCCTTCCTCGGGACGTCGCTCACCGTGGCCTTCTGGGTGGATGCCGTGACCTACCTGGCCTCGGCCGCCCTCATCCTGACCATGGTGATCCCGGCCGTGGTCCGGACCGTGGCCGAGGCCGTGCCCGGCCTGCGCGGCTTCGTCGCCGAGCTGGCCGCCGGCTGGCGGTTCCTGCGCGGCGAGCCCGTGCTCCGGGCCAACACCCTGCAGGCCGTCGTCGCCCAGTTCTCGATCGGCGTGACGATCGGGATCATGGCGATCTACGCGGGCGAGGCGCTCTCGTCGGACGCGATCGACGCCCGGGCGCGCTACGGGTTCATCGAGATGGCGATCGGGATCGGCAACCTCGTCGGCGGCTTCGTCATCGGCCTGATCGGCTCGCGGCTCGCGAAGGGCCAGCTGGTGATCATCGGGTACGTGGCCTACGGGGCCTGCGTTGCGGCGCTCGCGCTGACCGGCAACCTGGGCGTGGCGCTCGGGCTGACGATGGGGATGGGCGTCGCGAACATGGTCTTCGTGATCCCCACCCAGGCGCTGTTCATGGAGCGGACGCCGAACGACATGATCGGCCGGGTGATCTCGTTCCGCTTCTCCGCCGTCTTCGGGTCGATGACGATCGCGATGGCGGTGGGCGGGCTCATGAGCGAGGCGCTCGGCCCGGCGACGGTGTTCGGGATCTTCGGCCTGCTGACCGTGGTGGCCGGGCTCGCCGGGCTGCTGAGCCGGCCGCTGCGCGAGGCCTGACGATCTGCCGACGTCCCTGGCCGGTCGTTGCCGACCCGCGGCCGGACACGGCCGCGCGCATGGCCGGGCGGGCCTCCGGTACACTTCCGGGCCGGAGCGCAGTTGCGGGCAGGATCGCCCCTCGCGCTCGCCGCCCTTCTGGCGGCACCAGGGAGTGACGACGCGACGATGACCGATCCTGACGGGCGCGCGCCCGAGGAGACAACCGAGCCCGAGGGCGACGCGTCGCGGCGGAGGCGCGGCGACGAGGCGGCGGATGCCGCGAGCTCGACGAGACCGACGCAAACGGCGTCGACGAGTCGAGGACGACGCGGGCGACGAGCGACGACGCAACGGCGACGACGAGGCCGACGAGCCACTCGACGAGGAACCAGGCGCCGCGTCCGATGAGTCCGATGCCGCGACACTGGCGGCCCCGTCGGCGGCCGCTGCCGGCGTTGCGGGTGCCGGCCGTCGGTTCGGGCGCCGGGCGACCGCCGAGCCCGAGCACGCGCAGACCGCGTCGGAGCGCGCCGTCCACATCGACGACCGCATCTCGAAGGTCTTCGTGATCGCGATCGCGGTCGTCTTCGGGCTGATCTTCCTGAACGCGCTGTTCCTCGGGAAGGGCGGCCTCTTCACGCCGGTGCCGACACCGGCGCCGATCCCGGTGGTCACGCCCGCGCCGTCGGCGAGCCCCGCGGCGTCCGCGTCCGCCGCGCCGTCGTGACTCCCGCTCCGTCCGTCACGCCGGCGCCGAGCTCGTCGCCCGTTCCATCGGCATCGGCAACACCAGCCGCCACGCCCGCGGCGAGCGTGACCCCGGCTCCGTAGCGACGAGCCAGCCAGCCCTCGCCGGCAGACATCTCGCGGCGACGCCCGACCGGGCGACTGCCGGCGCACCGTGTGCGGCGTATCCTCGGACCGTGATCCGGCCGGGCGGCCACGACAGGAACCAGGCACCGGGCGACGTCGACCCGTACGCCGCCGCCCGCGCGCGCATGGTCGAGAAGCACCTGCGGGCGCGCGGCATCCGCGATCCCCGGGTCCTGGCCGCGATGGCCACGGTCCCGCGCGAGGAGTTCGTGCCCGCCGGCCTGGGCGACCTCGCCTACGCCGACGAGGCGCTCCCCATCGAGCACGAGCAGACGATCAGCCAGCCGTTCATGGTGGCCCTGATGACGGAGCTGCTCGCGCCCGGGCCCGGCGAGCGCGTGCTGGAGGTGGGCACGGGCTCCGGCTACCAGGCCGCCGTCCTGGCAGACGATGGGCTGCCGGGTCACGAGCGTGGAGCGGGTCCCGGAGCTGGCGACGACGGCCCGCGCGCGGCTGGCGCGCCTGGGCTACGGGACCGGGTGGAGGTCCGCGTGGGCGACGGGAGCACTGCGGGACCGGGCGGCATCCCGGCGAGGCGTGCCCCGTGGCCGTTCATCCTGGTGGCGGCCGCGGCGCCCGCGCGTCCCGACGGCGCTGACGGACCAGCTCGCCGACGGTGGCCGGCTCGTCATCCCGGTGGGGCGGCGCTACGAGCAGGAGCTCGTCCTCGTGGAGCGCGACGGCGCCACGCTGCGGACCACGCAACCACGGCGCCTGCGTCTTCGTCCCGCTCATCGGCGAGGGCGGCTGGCGGTAGGTGCGCGTGATCCTTGCGCGGCGGCCTGCGCACGCCGGCTGCGCGGCGGGCTTCTCGGCGGGCTGCGCACGGCCGGGGCGCCTGGGCAGGCACCGCGAGCCAGCCTTGACTCACCACGGAGGGATCGCCGCACGAAACCCTCGCCGAAAGCGGGCAAACCGGCCGCCCGAGGTGGGGTTTCGTGGTCGGAGGGCGCGATCCTGAGCCACCTGTGCATCGGGCGGGGTCGGCATCGGGCGGGGTATCGGGCGGGGTCGGCATCGGGTGGGGCCGGCCTCGGGCACGGATCGGGCACGGGATGACGCGGTCGGCCCGCCTGCGCGCCTCTCACCGGTCGTCGCCCGCCGCCGGTCGTCGCCTCGCGGCCGGCCGTCGCCGGCCATGTCATCGGTATACTCGCCGGGCCATGACCCACGTCTTCGTCGCCCCCCACCCCGACGACGTCGCCCTGTCGTGCGGCGGCCTCATCGCGAGCCTGCGCGAGCTCGGCCAGAACGTCACGATCCTGACGGTCTTCTCCGGCAACGGCGCGGCGGCCGGCCTCACGGACTACCAGCGCGAGGCGCTCGGCTTCGGGAACAAGGCGATCTGGCCCACGACCGAGGCCTTCAACCGCGCGAACATCGCCGCCGATCGCCCGCTGGGGGAGAGCGCGCCCTACCTCGCGGACCCCGGGCAGCTCGACGCCACCCAGGCGGAGGCCGACGCGGCCGCCAAGCGCTTCTGGCAGCGCTCGTCGTGGTACCGGCGCGCGGACATCCACAACCGGCCCATCGCCGGCCAGCCGCTGGCGGACGACGTGCCCCAGCAGGGCGCCGTCCTCACCGCCGAGCTCGTCGAGGCGAAGATGGCCGGCGACCTCATGGCCGCCCGCCGGCTCGAGGACGAGCGCTACGCCTACTTCGCCGAGGCGTCGATCGTCTTCCTCGACCTCCCGGACGCCGTCTTCCGCGGCTACGAGGGCGACGAGCAGCTCCTGGCCGCCCCGCGCGCCGACGACCGGGCGCCCATCGACCTCCTGCGTGAAGGAGATCGCCCGCCTGGAGCCCCAGAAGGTCTACCTGCCCCTGGGCGTGGGCGACCACGTCGACCACCAGCTGGTGCGCGAGGTGGGCGTCGCCCTCCTGGAGCTGGGCCGCCGCTGGGTGATGCCGGGCCCCGAGTACGCCGGCATCGTCACCTACTACGAGGACTTCCCGTACGCCTGGTGGAACGACTTCCGGCGGCTCGAGGAGCTCCCGGCAGGCGCCCTGGCGGGGCTGCCCGCGAACGTCGGCCTCACCCCCGAGTACGCCGACATCACCGAGACCGTCGAGCGCAAGATCCAGGGCCTGACGCTCTACGAGAGCCAGCTCGACCGGCTCTTCGGCGGCAGGGACCAGATGGGCGACGCGGTCCGCGGCTTCGGGACGAAGGTGGCGAGCCTGGGCGGTTTGCCGGGCTTCGCCGAGCGATACTGGGCGAGCTCGAAGCTGTAGCGGCCCTCACTCCGCCGGCGTGAACAGCGCACCGTCGTCGTCCTCGTAGGCGAGGCGCCAGCCGGCGTCGAACGTCCGGAGCGACCACGTCGAGCGCCGACTGGTCTCGCGGGTCCACGACGACGACCGTCGCGCCGATCCCGCGCGAGCACGTCCAGCGCATCGGGCCCGCCGTCGGCGATCGCCAGGTAGTCGGTCCAGGTCGCCTCGTCGAAGAGCTCGATCCGGCTGTCGACCATGACGAGCCGGTCCGGCGCCGACCACTCGAACCACGACGCCCATGGCTGGGGGACGACCACGCGGTCTGTCGAATCCGCCTCGGCCGCCAGGGCGCGGGCCAGGCCGCCGGGCGCGTCGCGCAGGGTGCCCTCCGGGCCGGTCAGCGGATCCGCGGGGCGCCACAACGGCTGCATGACGACCACGGCGACGAGGATGCCGGCCGCGACCGCGACGTTCAGGCGGCGAAGCGCCGGCGGTTCGACGCGGGCCGGGCGGTCACGCAGGGGGAACGCCGCCGCGACGAGCGGCGCAAGCGCGACGGGCGCACCCAGCGCCCACCAGACGACCCCACGCTCCGCGTACGCACCAAGCGAAGGCGAGAGCCAGGAGCCAGAGCGCGCGCCCAGGCTCGATCGTCCGGCCGTCGCGGCGGGCCCGCAGCACGACGTATGCGGCCGCGACCACCGAGCCGTAGTAGAGGACGCCCAGCACGGAGAGCGGCGACGTGCGCTGCCACTCGGAGATGAGCCGGGTGATGGTGGCGTTCGTCGAGAGCCCGACCGCGTACCGCCAGACCTCCGGCCCGAACGGGGTCACGCAGGTGGCGACCGTCGAGGCCGCCAGGACCACGAGGATCCGGCCCCGTCCGGGCCGTCGTCGCACGACGTCGTCCAGCGCCGCGAGTCCGATGGCCAGCGGGGCCAGGAAGAAGCTGCCGTGGAGGTTCGCCCAGGCGAGCACGACCAGCGGGAGCAGCCAGACAGCTCGGGGCCGCTGCTCACGCAGCGCCAGGATCGCGACGAGGGCGGCGAAGCAGACGATGCCGAACAGCTGCGCCCGAAGGGCCAGCGAGCCGATCCCGAGCAGGAAGCCGGCCAGCGTCAGGTAGGCCGCCCGCCGGCGGTCGAGGTCCGCCCGGCAGCCAACGAGGACCAGGCCGGCGATGAGCGTGATCAGGAGCGTCCGCAGCAGCGAGAGCCCGCCCCACCCGAGAGGGCCGTGAACGACCGCCACCGCCACCCCTGTTCCCCACTGCTGGTTCAGCCACGGGTCCCCGAAGGCGGTGAACGTGAAGGGATCCGCGCGCAGCACGGCGCCGGACGCCAGCATCAGCTCACCGGCCCGCAGCTGGTAGGCGAGGTCGCCCGTGGGCAGCGGGGCGATCGTGGCCGCGAAGGCCGGCAGGAGCACCGCGAGAGCGAGCCAGAGGCGGTCGCGGGTCATGTCGGCGTCAGGGTATGCGATTGGGCGATCTCGGCCTGCCTGCCGGGGCGCACGGGATGCCGTCGCGACCCCGCCCACGCGACCAGCGGCAGCACGAGCAACGGAACGTCGCGGGCCGAGTACCAGATCGAGGCCATCGACCCCCGGGCGTTGGCCAGGGCCCGGATGTAGTCCACCCACATCGGCAGCAGGGCGAGCGACAGCACCGCGATGCCTGCGACGGCAACCCACCAGCCGCGGCTTCGGACTCCCAGCAGCGCGAACGGGAAGAGCGACGGCTTCAGAAGCACCAGCGCGAAGGCGGGACGCCAGAGCGTGCCGACGGCGACGAACATCATGATCCAGATCGTCGGGTTGCCGGCTGCAACCAGGACTGGCGACCACGGGAAGGCCAGACAGGCTGCCATGAGCGGCCACGACCAGGGGGCCGGCCTGTGATTCCAGACGACGGCCGCGGTCACGGTGACCGGGATTGCCCACCACAGCACGTCGGGGAGGAACGCGGCGGGAACGAACCAGAGCACGAGCGCCGTGGGCGGATAGAGGATGTGCCCCATGACGATCGCGTAGGGGCCGGCGATCTGCTCGGGGAGGTACCACGAACCGTCGTCCAGCCACCGGAGGGCCGCGTCGCGGTAGAGGGCCCTGTCGACGCCGACGACCCACGCGTACTGCTCCAACCGGAGAGCGGCGACAAGAATGGTTGCGAAGAGGCCCAGCCCTAGAAGCGACAGGCCAACGGCGAGCGGCTTGCCCCAGCGCCGTGCCACCCGGCCCCGGCCGCGTGGGGCTGGAGCGACCGCCGTCACCGATGTCGCTACAGGCTCAGCCACCTCGCCGGCACTCAGGTCCGGGGACCGGCTGGGCAGGAAGACACTTCAACCATCATGGTGCCTACGGGAGTCCGAATGCCGCGGATATGGTCTCCGATGCCATCGGGACGGCGGCGGGATCCGCCATCCGACGAAGCAGGAAGTACTCGGTGAGCGGGCGGTCATCGGTGATGAGATCGCCCGGCCCGACAACGCTGTCGACATCGGCGCCGGACGCAATCACGAGGGTCGGGATCAGGTCGGCCCAGTCGTCAACCGACTCGACGGGCGAGTCGGGAGCAGTCGCCAGGTCGTCCAGGACACCGGGGCGTGCGAGGACGTCTCGGATCTCGGCGTCACCGAACCCGATGGGCTCAGTCGAACCGAACATGAACACGCCGTAGCCGCCGGGCCCGAACGCGAGCGTCACTTCCGGGAAGACAGATCCGAACGTCCGAACGTGGGTCAGGAACTCAGCGAGGGACTGGCCGTATGGGATCCACTCCATCATCACCCCGCCCGGGCGGAGCCGTCCGGCCGTCGCCCGGTAGAACTCCTGCGAGTAGAGCACCCCGGTGCCGGCGCTCTCGATCGGCGGAGGCGGGTCGACGACGACCACGTCGAACGACCGGTCGGTGAGCTCGACGTGGTTCCGACCGTCGGCGATCAGGAGCCGCCCCATGGGATCGGCCAGGACCGCGTCGGCGTCGTCGTAGAACCACGGGAACATCTCCGGGACCGAGGGCACAAGCTCGACTCCCTCGACCTGCTGGCCCAGGATGAGGCCCGTCCGGTAGCTGGATCCCATCCCAAAGGCGATGACCAGCATGTCCGTGGCCTGCGGTCGCGCGATCACGGGAAGCACGGCCATCAGGCGCGCGTCCACGGTGAGAGCGGTCATGGATGTGCCGGCCACCCACAGCTGCGGGTGACGCGCCGATCTGACCGGCCTGGACCGAGGCGATCTCGTCCTCGGCCGACTCGTAACAGGGTACCGTGCTGCCTGATCGCGCACGACCGAGGGGTCGGCGGCCAGGCCAAGGCCCGCAATCGCGACCACGAGGCCTCCGACCGCAAGCGAGGCCGCGGACGCGGGGCGACTCAGGCGCCGGCCTCCGCCGAGCCAGAGGATCGCCATCGCCGAGGAGGACGTTGACCGCGGCAAGGGCGATCACCGACAGGGGCGACCCGAGGATCGGCATGACGAGGAACGGGATCGCCATCGTCCCGAGCACGACTCCGGTCGTGTTCGACCCCGAGGACGAGCCCCGCGTCCCTGCCCACGTGAGCGTCATCGGACGGAACGAGCCGGGCGGCGAGCGGAAGCGAGAGGCCGATGGCAGTGGCGGTGGGGACAACGACAAGTGCCCACGAGGCACCGACAGGCAGATCGAACGGGCGCCACGCGATCAGGACCGTCCCGATGGCGGCGAGGGCCGCGATCAGGAGCTGCGTCGCACCGAGCCACGGGAGCGTCGGGATGCCGCGGCGCGTGCCGATCGTCACGATCAATGGCCCCAGGGCGAGCCCGATGAGGAAGAACACGAGGATCGCCGAGAACACGTAGGAGATGGATCCGGTACCGGACGACAAAAGCCGCGTCCACAGGGTCTGGTATCCAAGCGAGGTCAACCCGGACGCGAACGCCACCACGAGCGCGAGACGCCGAACGTCGCGGGCACCGAGGCCACCGGTCGATGATCGGACCCGCGTCGTTCGCAGCTGAAGGCGGAGGCGACGCGGCTGGTCGCATCGGGTGCCGGGGCAACGGCCGGCAGCCGTCCTTCCATGAAGGCGAGGGCGAGCGCGATCAGGCCGGCGATGGCCGATCCCGCGGCGCCGGCCATCAGCGATCCCGTCAGGCCGAGGATCTCGACCAGGAAGAAGCCGGCGACGAAGGCCCCCAGCACCGCGCCGAGGGTGTTTGCTGAGTACAGGCGTCCGAAGACGTCGCCAAGGTCGGCGGCCCGCCGGGCCAGGTACCGTGTCAGGCTCGGGAGCGTGGCCCCCATGAGGATCGTCGCCGGGGCAAGTGCAAGCAGCGCGAGCGCGAACCGGACGGCGCCAGGGCGACGTGGTCCTCCTCGAGCATCGAATACGCCCACCCGTAGGCGCCCCGAACAGCCGTGAACAGGGCGGGCGTGACCAGCACGACCACCACGAGCAGGAGCTCGAGGCCGGCATAGAGGCGGAGCCCCGAGCGGACGCGATCGGCCAGCCGGCCTCCGACGAGATTGCCGATCGCCATGCCCGGCGAAGTAGCCCGTCAGGATCGCGGCGACGGCCTGGGTGGTGTTGCCGAAGATCAACACCAGCTGTCGAGACCAGACGATCTCGTAGGTCAGACCGGCAGCGCCGGACAGCACGAAGATCGCGATGACCGCCGGCTGGAAGCGCCGCATGTCCACTCCCTGTCGATGGGTTCCGGCGGACTCTACCAGCCGGACACGACGCGTCACCCGCCCGTTGGTACCCCCTGCGCGCGAGCCTCCCGCTCAGACGGCCGCGGCCACCTCCGCGAACCGGACCGCCCGAGCGCCCTCGTCGTAGATGTCCTCGATCGCGGCGACCATGAGCTCCACGCAGAAGCGCTCGTGGACCAGGTCGTGGCCGCCCTTCGCGAGCATGTCGGCGTAGGCATGGTCGGTGAAGAGGCGGATGATCGCGGCGGCCAGCGCGTCGGGGTCGTGCGGCGGGACCAGGAGCCCCGTGCGGCCGTCCTCGATCATCTCGGGGATGCCGCCGACGGCGGAGGCAACCACCGGCCGCGACAGCGCCATCGCCTCCAGGATCGTGAGGCCCTGGGCCTCGCGGTACGAGGGGAGCACCGCCACGTCCAGCGCCGCCGTCACGGCCGGGACGTCGTCGCGGCGGCCGGTGAAGACGACGCGCTCCACGATCCCGAGGGCGGCCGCCTGTGCCTCCAGCTCCGGGCGCCGGCTCCCCTCGCCCACGACCAGCAGCCAGGCGTTGGGCACGCGGCGCATCACCCGCGGCCAGGCGTCCAGGAGCGTGGGGTGGCCCTTCTCGTGCTCCAGGCGGGCCACGACGCCGGCGATCTGGGCCTCCGCCGGCATGTGGTACTCCTCGCGGAGCGTGCAGCAGGGGTCGGTGTGGTCGTAGCGGACCAGGTCCACGCCGTTGTAGATGAGCGAGACCGGGACGTCGCTGGGGCGCTCGTCGGCGATCTTGTGCTCCATCGCCCGGCTCACCGCGATGAGGTGGTCCATCCGCGGCGTCAGGCGGCGCAGGACCTCGCGGTCCTCGGGCGAGCGGATCGCGGCTCGAGTGGACGGTCCCCACGACGTAGGGGCGAGCATGGCCGGCCTCGCCGAGGGCGATCGCCGCCCGCGTCCCGACCAGCTCGGCGCGGTACATGTGGTTGTGGACGACCTCGGGCCCGATGTCGGCCAGGAGCGTGGCGACCGCGCCGACGGCGATGGCGTCGTCGGGCTCCTCGATCACGTGGACCGGGATCCCCAGGCGGGCGATCTTGCGCTCGGCGCTGCCGTGCGAGAGCGAGATCACGGTCGGCTCGTAGCGGTCTCGGTCCATGCGCGACAGGAGCGAGTAGACGTGCTCCTGGGCGCCGCCGTTCGTGCCGGTCGCCATCAGCTCCACGACGCGCACCGGGCGGCCGCCGGGAACCGGGGGGCGGTTCGTCGGCTTGACGCAGGGATCGCCGGGCAGCGGGGCACCCATCTCTAGGCCCCGGTTCGCACGACGAGGAGGCGCTGGATCGGCTCGTCGACGGCGCCCCACTCGTACTTGTAGGGCTCGTCGCCGCGGAGGTAGTCGAAGCGCCGCCGGCCGGCGGCGATGGCGGCCCGGATCGCGAGCGCGCTCAGGAGGACCCCGGGCGAGAGCTCGCGGGCCTCCGGGTCGACCCCGGCGTTGTAGAGGTACCAGGCCTCGGCGTCCTCGAACCAGACGCCGGCCGCGATCCGCCGGCCGCCGACGGCCAGGAAGTGCAGCTGGACCGTCCCGTCGTCGGCCAGCAGCTCGAAGAGGCGGCGGAAGAACGCCCGGCTCTGGTCGCCGCCCGCCGTCGGCGGGAAGAGCCCTTCGGCGCCCCAGCGCTTCTGGTGGAGGTCGACGAACGCGTCCAGGTCGCCGACGGGGTCGGCGGAACGCTCGAGGCGGACCTCGCCGGCGGCCTCGGCCCGGCGGAGCTTGCGGCGCGCCTCGTGGCGCTCCTTCTTGTCGAGCGTCCCGAGGTACGCCTCGAAGTCGATCCCAGCCGGCAGGGCGACGACGGGGCAGACCTCCTCGCGCTCGCGAACCACCGTCCAGCCCTCGCCGGTCCGCGCTCCGAACGCCGCGGCCAGCGCGTCGGCGGCGGGGTCGCCGCAGCGGAGGCGCCGCAGGTCGACGACGTCCCAGGGGTCGGGGTGGTCCGGGTCGTGGGCGTCTGCGGGCGTCGCGAGCGCGACGGCAACGGCCTCGGCCACCGCCGGAAGGTCGGCCGGGCGGGCGAGGATCGTGGCGTAGTCGACGTGGTAGCTGGCCCCGAAGAAGACCGCCTTCGCCGTCGGCGCCACCGCGGTCCTGGGGCAGGTGCGAGTCCGGGCGCAGGTGGGTCCGGAGGATCGCGTCGTCGGGCTCCACCTCGTGGCGGTGCATGAGCGGGACGATGGCAACCGGCGCGCTCGGGGTCGGGCGCCGCGGGATCGACGACGACCATCGTCTGCTCGTGGGCATTCGCGCCGTACGCGTCCCACCAGGCGCGGTGGACGCCCCAGCGGGCGAACGGGGTCGCCCACGGGGAGGCCGCGGCAAGGGCGTCCCACACCGCCGGCTCGATCGTGTCGAACGGCCGGCGGACGGCGAGCAGGCGACCCGGGACAGCCGGGGGACGGGCGGTGATCTCGGCTGCGCCCGCCTCGCCGGCGGGCGCGGGTGGACAGGGGGTGTCGAGGTCCGGGGGTGCGGGGGTCATCGGGACCGAGAATAGCACTCGTTGCGTGCGCAACCGTCACCACCTGCGGCGAGGTTCTCCTGCGACCACCGGCCCGAGCAGCGCGGCGCCGAAGATGAGCGGGGTAGACGAGGTCGGCCGGCAGCCACGGGAGCAGCGGGATCGCCACGGCCCACCACTGCCGCCGCTGGAGGAGCAGGGCGACGGGCAGGAGCAGGAGCATCGCGTAGTGGTCCCAGAGGAGCGGTGAGAGCAGCTGGCTCGCGACGACGCCGACGACGAAGCCGGTGGCGGCGTCCCGGCGCAGCCAGGCGAAGAGCGTCACCGCGGCCGTCAGGGCCATCGCCAGGTACTGGACGGCCGTGGCGGCGTCGACTCGACAACCCCGCCCGGTAGGCGACCGCGCCCGGGGTCATGTTGTGGGGCGTGGTCACCGGCTGGCTCACCCGGGCCAGGAGGGACAGGTAGTCGGACCAGACCTGCACGCCCATCAGGAGCGTGGTGATCGCCACGGCCGCGAGCAGCGCCGCACCGCCGACGGCGAGGGCCGCCCAGCGCCGGGTCACGAGCATCCAGCCGAAGAGGAGGGCGGGCTGGAGCTTCACCAGCGTGCCGGCCGCCGTCGAGAGGCCGAGCGGGACCGGCCGGTCGAGCGAGCGCCAGCCGACGGCGAAGCACAGGTAGAGGATCGGGCTCACCTGGCCCAGCTTGAGCCCGTAGAGGTACGGGAGGCTCAGCGCCGCCAGGGCGACCACGGTCCAGCGCACCGAGCGGTCAACCGGGAGCAGCGCCGTCCCCACGAGGAAGCACGCCGTCAGCGCGCCGATCCAGGCCCAGGTCCCGAGCGGATCCGGGAGGAGGGCGAAGGGAACCACGACCAGGGCGAACGGCGGCGGGTAGAGGTAGATGGCGAAGCCCCCCGCGACGTCCACGGCGGGGTCGTAGAGGGGCTGGCCGGCCAGCAGGCGATCGGCCGCCTGCGCGTACGCCTGGAAGTCGTAGCCGAGGGTGGATCCCGCGGCCCCGAGGACCGCCAGGGAGGTGGCGGCGAGCAGGACGAGGATGAGCGCCGGGGCGAGCCGCGACCGCCGCAGCCACGAGGGCGCCCGAACGCCCCGACCGACTGCTACCGAGCATCACCATCTCGACATTGTGGCCGCAGCGAGGCCGGTCACGGCGTTGCGCGCTGACGGCGGGGCGCGCTCGTTCCGGGCCGGCGCCGGCGCGCACCGGACCATTCGACACAGCCCCCTGTACCAACCGGTGGGTTGTCCGGCGGGCACCCGATCGGGCAAGGTACGCGGCAATGGGGTGAGGTCGCGCCGGACCCGCCCGCTCGGCCCGTCCGCCAACGGGCGAGCCACCCAGCCCGACATCGGCGCCGCATCCCATCGTCGCCTCGGCCCAGCGAGGCGTTCTGGCAGAGAGGAGCCACATGTCGGTCGGTGAACCCGTCGCCCTGCGGGCGGCCGCCCCCAGTCCACCCCGACGAGCAGGAACCAGCGGCGCGGCCTCCTCGTCTCCCTTCTCGCCGCGCTGCTCGCGGTCGGCAGCCTCGCCGCCGCCCCGGCCCCCGCCTCCGCCGCCGGCATCAAGGTCGCCGTGATCGTGGGGCCCGCGGGCACCCTCACCAGCCGCTACATCTCCCACGCCCGCGAGTACGCGGCCAAGGCCCGTGCCTACGGCGCGACCGTGGTCGAGGTGTACACGCCGCGCGCCACGTGGTCCCGCGTCCGGAGCGCCGTGCAGGGCGCCAACCTCCTGATCTACCTCGGCCACGGCAACGGCTTCCCGAACCCCTACAACAAGGTGCTGACCCCGCTCAAGGTCGACGGGTTCGGGCTGAACGGCTCGCTCACGAGCGGCAACACGGCGACGACGTACTACGGCGAGTACTACGTCCGCACCGCGATCAAGCTGGCGCCCAACGCGGTCGTGGTCCTCAACCACCTCTGCTACTCGGCCGGGAGCTCCGAGCCGGGGCGCGCCGACCCCTCGCTCGCGGTGGCCCGCCGGCGCGTCGACAACTTCGCGGCCGGCTTCCTGCGGACCGGCGCGCAGGCCGTCTTCGCCGAGACCCTGGGCGACGTCTCCTACGTGATCGAGGGCCTCTTCACCTCGGACCAGACGATCGAGCAGATCTTCTGGAGCTCCTGGTCGCAGACGGGGACCTACCAGAGCCGCTTCGCCTCGGCGCGGACGCCCGGGATGACGGCGCTCATGGACCCGCGCGCGCCGACCAAGTTCTACCGGAGCGTGGTCGGCAACCTCGGGCTGACGGCGAGCACCTGGCGGGGCGTGACGCCCACCCAGTGACCCGGGAGGCCGGCCGTCACTCCAGGTTGTAGGCCCAGTAGACGCTGCCGATCCCGACCGCCACGCCGAACGCGATGAGCGCCTTCGCCCACCACGGGAGGCCGTGGCGCGCCGCCGCCATGCCCGCCAGGGCGATCGCGAACGGGATCGCGTCGAGGGCGTAGCGGTAGCCCATCTGGAGCCACCCACCGCCGTAGTAGAGCAGGTTGGGCAGGAGCACCAGCACGAACGTGATCCCGAGGCCGACCGCGCGCGGGTCGCGGAAGGGCGCCCGCAGCGCGTAGAGGAGCCCCGGGCTGGTCAGCAGGACCGACATGCCCAGGCCGTCCGGCCGGAAGAACGGGAACTCGGCCTGGAGCCACGGCAGCCGCACCAGGAAGAGGTCCAGGTTCATCGACAGGTGGGCCAGGGAGAAGAGGCCCTTCGCCCGCTGGGCCTCGAGGAAGGCCGGCAGGGCGGCGAGGTAGTAGCCCGATTCGAGCGGGCTCCCGAAGCGGGCCCAGTTGTACCAGAGCCCGAAGAGCGCGGCGGGCGCGAAGCCCAGCGCGACGGCCGCGATCGGGCGGACGATGCCGCGCAGGTTGCGGCGCCAGCCCTCCGGGAACGCCGCCCAGGCCCACAGCGGGAGCGCGGCGATCACCGGCGGCCGGGTGAGGAAGGCGGCGCCCGCCAGGAGGCCCATGACGAGCGGCCGGCGGCGGCCGAAGAGCTCCACGAGGCCGGCGAAGGTCAGGATCGAGGCGACCAGGTGGCCCGTGTGCCACACGCCGCCCCGGGTGGTCGTGAACCAGATGGCGGTGCTGAAGCCCCAGAGCGCGACGAGCCACAGGCGATCCGGCGATGGAGCGCACGCCGATCCGGGCGAGCATCCACCAGCAGGCGCCCAGGCCGGCCGCGGCCAGCACGGCGTTGACGAGCGGCTGCCACTGCGTGACGACGTCCGGGCCGAAGACGGCGACGAGGGGCATGAGCGCGATCGCGGGGAACGGGGCGAAGGGCACGAAGACCCGGTCGCCCACGATGATCACGTCGTACGGCCCGAGCGCGCGCTCCAGCCACAGCCGCCCATGGAGGAACGCGTCCGCCAGGTAGAAGAGGTCGGGCCGCCCGGCGTCGAACTTGTGCGCCGACAGCCAGTAGACGGCGGTCGCCACGACGAGCAGGCCGACGAGGGTGACGGGGCCGCGGTGGCGGCGGAGGGTCTCGATCACGGCGGCGACAAGATAGCGCTTCGGTACCATTGCCCGGACGCACCACCATCTCTAGGCTCCGGGGACGATGATCCGCCGCTACGCCTTCTGGCTCCGCGCGCTGCTGATGCTGGTCGACGGGCTGCTGGCCGTCGGCCTGCTCGTGGTGCTCTCGATCCTCCGGTTCGGGCCGGACTGGGCCGTCTGGTGGCGCCAGATCGTGCCGGTGCCGCAGGCCTTCCTGGCGCTCTACGCGGTCGGCTGGGTCGCCGTCCTGGCGTTGAACGGCCTGTACCGGCCGCGGGCACGCTGGAGGATCCGCTCCGAGGCCGCGGACCTGGCGCGGGCCACCGTCGTCATGGCGCTGCTGTCCCTCAGCGTGCTGTTCCTCTTCAAGGTGCCGGACGTCAGCCGGCTCTTCCTCCTGTTCCTCTTCCCGGCCCAGTTCGCCGGCGCTGACCACGCGGGCCGCCATGCGCCTGGCTTCCGATGGCTCCGTGGGCGCGGCCACAACCTCCGGTTCGTGCTCGTCCTGGGCGCCGGCCCGCGCGGGCAGGCGTTCGCCGCCAAGCTGGCGGAGCACCCGGAGCTCGGCCTGCGCATCGTCGGCTTCCTCGACGACCAGGAGTTCGACCTTGCCGGCCGGCTGGACGTCCTCGGCCGGCTGGAGGACCTCGAGGCGGTCCTCCACACGCGCGTCGTGGACGAGGTCGCGATCTGCCTGCCGTTCTCGCAGTGGAACCTGATCGACACGATCACCCGGATCTGCGAGGAGGAGGGCAAGATCGTCCGCATCCCGATGGACGTGCTGGACCGCGCCATCCCGGTCGGCAAGGTCGAGGACCTCGACGGGACGCCCGTCTTCTCGCTGGTCTCCGGGCCCGGACCGGACCGCTCGCGCTGGCCGTCAAGCGCCTCGTGGACGTCGCCGGCGCCGCGCCTCGGGCTGGTGCTCCTGCGCCCGCTCTTCCTGGCCGTCGTCGCCGTCGATCCGGCGCGAGGACGGCGGCCGATCCTCTTCCGCCAGGAGCGGGTCGGCCTGCACGGCCGGCCGTTCGAGGTGCGTCAAGTTCCGCTCCATGGTGCCCGACGCCGAGGACGCGCCGCGCGGGCCTGCTGGCGCATCAACGAGCTCAACGGGCCGGCCTTCAAGATGACGGCTGACCCGCGCATCACCCGGACGGGCCGCTGGCTGCGGCGCTACGTCCATCGACGAGCTGCCCCAGCTCTGGAACGTGCTGCGCGGCGAGATGAGCCTGGTGGGCCCGCGGCCGCCGCTGCCCGGCGAGGTGGCCGAGCTACGACGTCTGGCACCGCCGGCGGCTGTCGATGAAGCCCGGGCATCACCGGCCTCTGGCAGGTCCGGGCGCCGGCGCGAGCCGGAGTTCGACCGCTGGGTGACCGCGGACCTCGAGTACATCGACCGCTGGTCGCTGTGGCTGGACGTCAAGATCCTGGCCCGGACGATCCCGGCTGCCTGGAGGGACGATGACGCTGCGTAGCGTTGCGCCGCTCCTCGGCGAGTTGTCATCTGCGCCGCTGGTGAGTGTCGTGAATTCCCGTCTTCAACCAAGGTGAGTACGTATCTGCGGCGATCGATAGGGTGCTCGGTCAGTCGTACCCGAAGGTACAGCTCGTAGTCGTCGACGATGGATCGACCGACTACACCGCAGAGGTCCTGCGGAGCATCGGCAGTCGCATGACCGTCATAACGCAGGCGAATCAGGGGGCGGCTTCAGCGCTGATGGGGGCATACAGATGAGCCAAGGTGACCTCATCTGCTGGTTGAGCGCAGACGACGTCTTCCTGCCCGGCAAGCTCTCCGCACAAGTCCAACTGGTATTGGCGAATCCCGCGATCGGGCTGTGCTACACCGGCTACGAATTGATGGGCGCCAGCGGGAGTGTGTTTGCGCGCCAACCCCGCCCACGGCTCATCCACCCTGACCCTTACGTGGCGGTGTTCTGGCGGAACCCCATCAACGGCTCATCGGTCATGGTCCGTCGGTCGGTCTTCGACAGCTGCGGGCTGTTCGATGAGACGCTACAGGCAGACGTCGACGGCGAGATGTGGCTGCGGATCGCGGGCAGTTTCGAGATGGCCTGCCTTGACGGTTGTTACGTCAGATACCGCGTGCATGGGAGTGCGCTTTCGGCGAACACGACGCTGATGATTCAGTCGATGACGGACGTTCGGCTTCGCCGGCTGCAATCGGGGGAGTTGCGGCGGCGACTCGATGCCCAGAACCCACGTCATACCCCCGCCATCTTGGCGCGGATGGTCTCGAATTCGCTCGTCAAGGCCTTGAAGCGCTTGCTGCCGGGATACTCACCGAGTCGCGGAAGGCGGGCTGGGCGCCGATCCGCCAGACGGCCGCCGCCATCGCCGTGCAGTCGCCGCTGCGCGGCAACGCGATTCTGCACCGACTGCGGCGGGCCGGGCGAGATCATCGTGGGCAATCGCGGCGACGCGGCTGACTGTCGTGCTGCGCAACTACGGGCTGAGTACAGCGTCCCAGTTCGCACAAGCGGGCATCGGCTTGATAACGCTAGCGGTGCTCACCCGAGCACTTGGACCCCAGGGTTTCGGGTCGTTCGTGCTTCTGGCGACTGTCGTCGTCCTTCTGACCGTGGGTTCGTCCGCGGGTCCACAGTCGGCCGTCCTCGTGATGGCGGCTCGCGACCCCGGTCACCGTGCCGAACTTCACGGTCAGTTCATGGTGTTCGCGATCGGGGTCGGGCTCGCCACTGCGATCCTCACCGTCGCCTGCGCAGGATGGATCGCCTCGACAATCGACGGCGGGGTCACCCCTCAGCTCGTCACCCTGAGCCTCTCGCGGCTTCCGTTCACGGTATACGCGGCGCTCGCCACGACTGCGCTCTCCGGTGCCGGGATGATCGGCTCTGCTGCCGGGGTTGCGGTGCTGTCGACAGCGGCCGGATTCCTGGCTCCGCTTGGCGCGCTCGTTGCTGACGATCCCTTGAGCGGTGCTGTCCTCGGGTCGCTGCTTGGTTCCGCGGCCTCAGCCGCGATCACGGCGACCGTGACGGCACGATGGATGGGCATCGCCTGGCGCGCGCGATACGCCGCTTGGCGCGACGCACTCAGGATCGCCTTTCCCATGCACCTGGGTACCCTCGCGTATTGGGTGATGCTGAGAGGCGACGCCATCGTGGTTGGCATCCTGCTCGGCGCAAGCAGCGCTGGCACCTATGGACTTGCGCTCGCCCTCTCGGAAAGGGTCGGGATGCTGACGCAGCCGCTTTACAACGCCACGGCATGGCGCATCTCCGGCCCAAACCGGACCTTGGCCCTCGACACGACGCTGGCGATGACTCGCGCCGAGTTGATACTCGGGCTACTCGCCGGGCTTGCCGCGGCTCTTGCCGGCCCTCTGGTCATCCAGTTGATTGCCGGTCCCCGTTTCGCGGCCGCCGCGGCGCCGCTGTTTCTATTGGTTGTGGGCGCAGCGCTTCTCCCAGTCTGGTCGGCACTCGGCCTCTACCTTGTGAGCCATGGTTCGGGAGCGTGGCTTACCGCAGGCATCCAGGTCGCGATTTCGGCCCTAGCGATCGTCGGCTACTGGGCTGTCACCCCATCAGTCGGGATCGCGGGAACCGCAGCCGTGTCCACGAGCGCGTATCTGCTCCTGGTGCTCTGCGGCGTCGTCGCGATACGTCGAGCCGACAGCTTCCCGCTGTCTCGGCTGGTTCCTAGCAGAAGCGACATCGTGTCGATGAAGGACACGCTTCACGGCCTCGGGCGGCGCGCCAAGTAGCGTCACTGTCGTCTCATGCGAGCCACCCGACCTCTCGGCCATAGGCTGCCACAGCCTCATCGAAGGCCAGCGGTCGGCGGCCCAGCTGACGGAAGATTGGTGATGGATCGCTGAAGAACTGGATCGGAACCTCCCCCTCCCGCGGCAAGACCTCAATGGGAGGTGCTGGATGCCCCAGGGCATTGGCGATGCGACCAACCTGCTCGACCAATGGTCGCGCATCACCTCCGCAGAGGTCGAACACCTGAGTCGCCTCCGAATTCAACAAGCCCCAATAGGCATTGGATCAGATCATCGACATGGACAGGATCCGCCAGCGAACCCGGATCACCTGTCAATGTGAATGCCCGTCGGTCACGGATCGCGGCCACGACACTTGGTATCAGCCTGCTAGAGCGCTCGCCTGGGCCGAATGCGTTGTAGAGCCGGATCCCCGCGAAAGACCCGATCCGCCCATCTGCGACGAGCGCCCGAGCCAGGCCTTCCGCGTACAGCTTGGACACGCCGTACGCCATCAACGGTCTTTCAATGGTCCAGGTCCCCACCAGCCCCACATGCCCCGCGTAGACGGCTGCAGATGAGAGAAGGACCAACCGACGGGTCTGCACACGCCCGAGAACCGCTGCTGCTGTCCCCGCTGTTGCGTTCAGGTCTGCGAGCAGGTCGGTTGCCGCGAGCGCATGGCTCGAGTTGCCGGCGAGGTGAATCGTTGCATCGAACGGGCGCTGGAGTTGCGCCGGCAGCAAGTCTCCTGGACCGCTCCAGCGGGCGACCTCGAGGCCCGGCCGCACGCCAAGTCCCTGACGAGTCAGCGCGACCACGCTCCAATCTCGTGGACAGCGGTTCAGCAGCCTGCTGCCGACGAAGCCTCCCGCGCCGGTGATCAGGACGCGCATAGCGGCAATCTCGCGGCTAGTCGAGCTTGGCTACGTGCCAGTCGATCGTGCGGCGAACGCCGTCCTCGAGACCGGTGGTGGCGCGGTAGCCAAGGAGACGCTCGGCCTTGTCGAATGAGGCGTTCTTGACTGGAGTGACCAGCGGCCCCGGATCGGCCAGCTCGATGAGACTATCCGGCATCCCTAGCATCCCGCAGATCAACTGCGCGACCTGGATGGTCGGGCGTGGCTCATGTCGGCCGATGTTGAACGCTTCGTAAGTCGCTCCGTTCCAACGCTCCATCAACAACCTGCAGCCGTCGACAATGTCGTCGATGTAGCACCAACTCCGCGACGTGTTGCGGTGGACGGTGACAGCCCTGCCGTGTCGGATCGAGTCGATGAAGTTGGTCATGGCGCTTCGGTACGGGTCGGGCCGCTCACCCGGCCCGTAGCACATGAAGAACCGCATGCTGGCAGCGCGCAGTCCAGCTGACCGCGAGAAGTGCCGAAGATACTGCTCCGCCTGCAGTTTCGACCACCCATAGCAATTGCTGGGGCGAAGCACCTCTGAGGTCTCGAGGTCCTCCGACACCGCTTTCGCCCCATGGTCGCCGTAGATCTCACTGGTCGATGCGAAGTACATGCGTGCGCCGGACTCCAGGCACAACTGGATGAGGTTCAGGGTTCCGCTGACATTGATCTCCACGCAGCGACGTGGGAACTGTTCACCATTTTCCCGGCCGACCTCGCCGGCCAAGTGGAAGACGTGGTCGATCTGCCAGCGACGGAAGACCTCGGCGAGCTCCTCGTAACGTGTGACGTCGGCTCGCAGATAGTCCGCTTCCTTTCGAATGGCGAGATCGGTGACCTTCACGTCGTAGCCCGATCGTCGCAGATCGGCAGCTAGACGCTGCCCGATCACACCCAGTCCGCCCGTGATCAAGATCGCCATAGCGCTCCGCAGTCCTCCGAATGCTCATGCATGATGCCCGTCTTGAGACAGGTCAACGTCGTCGATGCTCGGTCGGCACCCATCGTCGACGCGTTGCCCTGACTGCGCGCTGTTCCCAATCAAACCAGCGTATACATCGGCGATTGCGCGACGAAAGGCATGGGGTCCGAAACGCGCCTCAATCGCGCGTCGGGACTTAGCGACGTCCACGTTGCGGCGCCCGCCGATCACATCGAGGATCGCTCCAGATAGACCGTCGACATCCCCAACATCCACCAGCACACCGTCGCTACCCGTGAGAACGTACTCGGCGCCCCCGGAGCGCGTCGCCACAACCGGGACACCGCACGCCATCGCCTCTGCCATGCCGACCCCAAAGGTCTCGTGGCGGCTTGCCGATACGAAGAGGTCGCTGACTGTGAGGATCTCGCGCACGCGGTCGCGATCCACTTGGCCGAGTAGGTTGACAGCGTCCCCAACTCCCGCCTCACGCGCCAATGCCCGAAGGCCGCGAGGATCCGTGGCGCGACCGAGCAGATCGAGCTGGACGACCAGTCCAGCCCGGGCAACGCGCCCGAGGGCCAGGATAAGCACATCGGCCCCTTTCTCGAGGGTAGCTCCCGTGGCCGCGACTCGGTGCACGGAGCGAGCTGCGCTGATCGGGCGCTGCGCTGGTGTGAAGAAGTCCGTGTCGATGCAGTTGCCGACAATCGCGGGCTCGATGCTTGGCTCGAACGAAACCATCTGGCTGGCCAGACTGGGGCTGACTGCGACCAACCGACCTGCGCTCCTGAGCGTGTCCCGCACGAGTTGGCGCTTGATCTTGCTGCCAAGGTGCATCGAGAACGGGCCCGAGTGCTCGGTAAGCACGACAGGCACGTCACGCTCGCGCCCCACGGTCACGGCGGCGAGCCCGCCGTAGAGGACGACGTGCGCGTGCAAGAGGTCCGCACGACCCCACTCCCTCTCGAGCCACTCCAGTGACTCCCGGACTGCGGCGGTGTAGGCGCGAGCCTTGCTCGGAACGTGTCTCGGGAGCAAGCCCGAGACAGACGGCCTGAGGATCGGACCACTTGGACCGTCGTCGATTGCGGCGGGGCGGGCTCGCACCAAGTCGCCGGGACGGCTCCATCGAAGCAGGTCGGGCGCGACAACGGCAACGTCGGCGATGCTCCTGAGGGCGGCCACTTGGGACGCGATGAATGTTCCGGCGACGGGGTACGCCTGGACGGATACCACGATGCGACAACCACGATGCGAGGGCGATGCCCGGAGCTCGGGATCACGATGGCGCTCGGTCTGGATGCCCAGCCCAGACCACCCGCAGCCACATCTCGATGGCTAGGACGCGCCACACCCACGGATCGGGCAAGGAGAACAACCCTTCGAAAGCGGATGACGTCTGCCGATCCCGAACGAAGCCTGCCTGCTCCGCCAACCTCCGGACCGGCAACTGGGACAGTGTCCGCTGAGCGCCGGCGAGCCACTTCGCCTGCGGAGCGCCGAACGCGATCTTGTCCCGGCGCTGCAGGACCGCGGCGGGGACGATTCCGGCCATCGCCCGTCGCAGAGCCACCTTCTGCAGGCCGTCCCGGCCGACCCTGAGGCGGTCGGGCAGGAGGAGGGCCGCCTCGACCAACCGGTGATCGAGGAAGGGCACCCGCGCCTCGATGCCGAACGCCATGCTGTTGCGGTCCTCGTACCGGAGCAGGGCCGGGAGGTTCTCTGAGCGGAGCTGCCGCCATAGGTCCCGTGACAGGACCGTCCTCCGGGGCAGGTCGATCGCCCGGTGGTGCAGGCCGGGGCGACGCCCCGGGCGCCGGCCGAGCCACGACGCCGGCATTCGTCGCCGGCGCAGGCGTGCCGGGACCGGCCGCCCGTCCAGGAGCGCCAGGTGGCCAACAGTCGGAAGGAGCGGGATCGCCGCCCCCACGAGGTGCGCGTCGCCGCCCTGCTGGCGATCGCCAGTCCCCGGACCGCAAGCGCCCCGGCGATCCGCATCGCCACGTACGGCGGATACCCGCGAACAGGTCTCGTCGGCACCCTGGCCGTCGAGGAGGACCTTGACTCGCTCGTGAGGCGGCCAGCTTCATGACGAAGTACTGGGCGACGATGCTCGTCGAGCCGAAGGGCTCGTCCTGGATCGCGACGACCTCGTCGAGCGACGCCGCGAAGTCGTTCGTCCGGGCGTGGTCGTTCGGAGCGTCGACGCCTCGCTGCGGCCGACCACCGCATCGACGAAGGCCGCTCGTCGATCCCCGGCTCGGTGAAGTCCGGGCGAAGAACGCGAGACGTGGTGCGGCGTCCGTTCGCGATCGCGCGGACCGGCGATGCAGATGCCTGCGCCGTCACCCGCAGATCGGCGGCGAACCAGACGATCGAGGAGCTGTCGAGGCCGCCGGAGAGGCACGACCCGAGCGGCACGTCGGACGACGGAGCTGCAAAGCGCGACGGCGTCGACCAGCAGCGTCCCGGATCTCTCGACACGGGCCACGTCGGACGGGGACGAGCGGGGCGTCCGCGTCATCCAGAGCGGATGGGGTACGCCCAGTAGCGCGTCGACGGAGCTTGCGACCCTGGGTGAGCACCAAGTTAATCGACGTGCCGGGTCGAGGGTCGGATCGAGCGGATAGAACGTGCTGATCGCTGTGGTCGACGAGGCCGTCCACGGAGGAAGTCGCGGACGGCGGCGGGCTCGACGTCCCGGAGACCCAGGCAGGGTCGCGCAGGGCCTTGATCTCGCTGGCGAAGGCGAGCCGGCCGCCGGACTCGGCGAGTACAGCGGCTTGACCCCGAATCGATCGCGCGAGAGCCACAGCGAGTCGCCGCTCCGCCGTCCCAGAGGGCGAACGCCCAGATGCCGTTGAACCGCTGGACGCAATCCAGGCCCCATTCGCGTAGGCGGCGAGGATGACTTCCGTGTCCGTTCGGTGTTGAAGCGATGACCGAACGCCGCCAGCTCCGCCCGCCAGCTCGAGGAAGTTGTAGATCTCGCCGTTGTGGACGATGGCGAGCGACCGTCCGCCGAGCACATCGGCTGGTGGCCGCCGGCGTGGGATCCAGGATGCTCAGCCGACGCATCCCGAACGCCAGGCGGGCCGAGGTCGGCGACCCTCGTCGTCCGGACCGCGGTGGCGCAGCCGCGCCAGCATGCGTCGTCAGGGCGGACGTCGGCGGCGGGCCGCGCCGGTCCCGACGCCCGTGAGCCCCACAGTTCCGCCCACCGCTCGGCAGCGCCATGGCCGGCCTCACCGGAACCATCCCGAAGGTCGCGCGACGTCACGTGCTGGCGCGCCGGAGGATCGACCGTCGTCGCGCGAGGTGCTGCCGCCGTTCCGCAGCAGCCACGGGAACGGCCGGAAGGCTGGACCATTCGACCGTCAGGCAGGCTCCGACCACGACCAGGTCCCGCGCCAGGCTCCGGCGCCGAACTCGGCAAGCCACCCGCGATCCGCGTGGTGGATGCGGAGGAGGAAACGGTTCTTCACGGAGTGCGGTTGACCGAGGCAGAGAGCGATCGACGGCGCTCCGGCGTGACCCGGCGCAGGTGGTAGGCGAGTGCCGAAGGCTCGTACAGCGCCCGGTACCCGAAGCCGCGCATCCGCCATGCCAGGTCCACGTCCTCCCTGTACGCGAAGAAGTCCTCGTCGAACACCTGGCCGTCCACCCGCCCGGCTTCCAGCGCCGACCGGCGCAACAGGACGGCCGCACCGGTGATCCCGAAGACCTCTTCGGGCCGATCGTACCTGCCGTCGTCTGGCTCCCCGGCTCCGCGGTCGAAGTGGCGGCCGTCCCGGGTCATCCTGATACCCGTCGAGTCAAGCACCCCGCTTGCCGACAGGTCGTCGCCGGACGCCCGACGGAGCTTGGGCCCCACGGCATGACCCCGTCGTCCGACTCGGCCATGCGAGCGTACAGGCGCGCCAACGTGTCCGGCACCAGACGAAGGTCCGGGTTGTGGAGGAAGACAAACGGGGCGCTCGAGCTGGCAATCGCACGGTTCATTCCGGCCGCGAACCCGACGTTGCGCCCGGACCGAAGGAGCCGGACCGGGAACTGTGCCGTGGCGGCAAACCGCTCGATGAGCGCCACGCTCTGGTCCTGCGAGGCGTTGTCGAGGACGACGAGCTCTTGAAGGCAACGGGTCGCTGAGGCGGCGAGAGCCGCGAGGCTGGCCGGCAGCACCGTCGCGGAGTGCCACAGCTCACGAGGACGGAGACTCGGGAGCGGGCCGGCCGTTGCCGTCATGGCCTCACGACCCGGCGGAGGAGGGCCAGGCGCCGTTCCTCCTTGTGGCCCGTGTCGAGGTGCTCGATCGCGCCAGGGGGCACCCGGGTTCCGATCGCCTGCGTGACGAAGGACTGGATCGCCTCCAGCGACGCCAGCACCCCGTTGGGCCGGTTCGCGATCTGGAGCAGGAACGGAGCCGCGGCCGCGGGAAGTCGGTGTCCCGGTAGCCGACGATCGTTGGGATCCCGCGCGCAAGGTACTCCCGTAGCTTCAGCGGGGATGCCTCCTCCATGCCATTCCGGTAGAGGGCGAGCGTCCCGACCGCCACGTCTGCGCGGGCGAGGATGGGACCGTACGCGTCGCCGGCCATCGTGCCGTGGGCACGGACGTTGGCCGGGGCCGTTCGTCAGCTCGTCGGTGCCCGGTCCGATGACGTCGACGTCCCATCCCGGGAAGGCGGCCCCGAGCTCCAGCACGTGCTCGAGGCCGTGCCAGGGCGACCGCGGATGGCCGATGAACACGAGGCCGTGGGCGCTCGTTGTGGGGGACCGCGTACGGCGGGAAGTCCGCCAGCCGGATGCCGTTGGCGACTCACGACCCGACGTCGCGGGACCAGCGACGGAAGCGGCGGCGCGCGGCGAGCTCGCCGGTCACGAACACCAGGCCGCTCGACTGCCAGGCAGCGACGTCGCGCGTGGCCCGGCTGTAGCGCTGCGCGCCGAGCGGCGATGTCGCACCGAACTCGGCGACATCGTCCGCATTGACCTCGAGGACCGTCGGGAATCGTCGCGTGGCTCCACACGAGTCCCGGGTGCACCAGCCCGTGGCCGCGCGTAGAGGACGTCCGGGCGCCATCGAGCAAATCGCGCCGCCAGCTGCTCACGGCGCGAGCGATGGTCACGGCGCGGGTGCGGCGGCAGCCGGCCCGACGCCTGCCGGCTGCGGGAGCGTCGCGCCAGTCTCGGGCACCCGGCCTTGTCGTGCCGACGAACAGGCCGACGGTCACGCCCGACGGGCTCCACTCGTCCGCGTGCTCGGCGACCTTGCGGAAGATCCCGGTCTCGCGACCGCCGCCGGAAGATGGACGAGGTACGCGACCTCACGGGATCTCCAGCGCGGACTGACGGGCACAGCCTACAGGGGCCATGTGCGACCATCGGCCGTGCGCATCGCCATCCTCGGGACCCGTGGCATCCCGCCCGCCTACGGCGGGATTCGAGACGCTGGCCTGGGAGCTTTCGACGCGGCTCGCGGCACGCGGCCACGACGTCACGGTTTACTGCCGCCGGGGCTGGACCGACGAGACGGTCCCGGTCCCTCCCGGCGTCCGGCGGCGCTTCCTGCCGTACCTGCCCGGAAAGTACCCGGCGACGGTGAGCCACACGGCCCTGAGCGTCCTCGACTCGCTCCTCCGCGGGTACGACGCCATCTGGCTCGGCAATGCTGCCAACGCCCTCCTCGCCGGCCTGCCCAGGCTCCGAGGCACGGTGGTCGCGCTCAACGTCGACGGGATCGAGCGCCAGCGCGCGAAGTGGGGGCCGGCCGGCCGCCTCTGGTACGCCGCCGGCGAGCGGCTCGCGCTCGTCTTCCCGAACGTGATCGTCTCCGATGCGAAGGTGATCCAGGACTACTACCTCGAGCGCTACGGGAGGCGTTCGGCGCTGATCGCGTACGGGGCGCCGATCCTCGAGCGCGACCCGCCGCCGGATCTGGCTGCGCACGGCCTTGCCGGCATTGAGCCCGGGCGCTACGTCCTCTACGTGAGCCGGCTCGAGCCAGAGAACCAGGCGGACGTCGTCATCGCCGCGTACCGCGCGCGTACCGGGCGACATCCCGCTCCTCGTCGTCGGCGACGCCCCGCATGCGGAGGCGCTACAAGGCGCGGCTCCGCGAGCTCGCGGCCGCCGACCCGCGGGTCCGCCTGGCGGGCGCCATCTACGGGGACGGCTACCGCGACCTCCAACGTGCGGCGATGGCGTACGTCCAGGCGACGTCCGTCGGCGGCACGCACCCGGCGCTGATCGAGGCGATGGGTGCCGGGAACCTCGTCCTCGCGTTCGACACGCCCGAGAATCGGGAGGTCCTCGACGGCACCGGCCTCCTGTTCTCGAACCAGATCCAGCTGGCCGACCAGCTGGCGCGCTGTCGTCGTGGACCCATGGACGAGCGATCTCGCGGCCCTCCGCGAGGCGGCGCGGGCACGCGTCCGCGCCGTCTACTCGTGGGACGCGGTGACCGATGCCTACGTGGAGCTGTTCGAGCGACTCGTCCGGCGTCGGCGCAGTCGATAGCGGCCGATACACTCCGCGAGTGACGACAACCGGCAGCGAAGTGTCTCCCTCCGGCCGAGCTGTGGACTGGGGCCGCATGGCTGCGTGGGCCGCGGTCGTGGTGCTCTCGATCTATCTGATCTTGCTGGGCGGCGGCTTCCCCGGGATCTACAGCGCCTGGCTCCGATCGGCCAGCACTCTCCTGATCGGGGTGATCCTCCTCGTATGGCTGATCGTCGCGTGGCGGCGGCCATCATGGCGACCGCGCACGGCCATCTGGCCGGCGTTCGTGGCCGCGCTGGCGGCCTTCGCGATCGGGATCGCGTTGGCGCCTTCGCCCCGCCTCGGCCTCGACTACCTGGCCTACGCCGTGCTCCTCACCTGTCTCTACCTGCTGCTCGTGCGGCTCTGGGCGGACCGCTTCTTCCAGCGCCGTCTCGGCCCCCTTGCGGTCGGGCTCACGCTCTTGATCTGCACGCTCTACATCGCTGCCGTTGCGAGCCACTGGGCGACCTTCTGGTCCCTCGTCGGCGCGGTCGTCACCCCGCCGCTGAGGCCGGGCTTCGAAGGGCTCACGCTCGGCAACCCGAGCGCGGTCATGACGGTGGCCGTGCTGCTGCTCGCGCCGGCCATCGCCCACCTGGGCCTCGGTTCGGCGACCCGGCGGCTTTCCGTCGTGGTGCTCATCGTCCTGGTGCTGGTCGTCACGCTGCTGTCGGGCTCACGGGCGGGTTGGCTCGGCCTGGCGATCGGGCTGGCGATCACGATGCTGACCTGGCTCCTGCTCGGGGAGAACCGGGCGGCCATCCGGCGCCTTGCGGGCCGGCGACGGATCCGGGTCGTTCTCGGCGGCGCGGCGATCGTGGGAGTGCTGTTCCTGGTCCTGCTCGGGCCGGGGATTGCCGCCCGCGTCGGGGCGGGTGGCGAGGCTGGCCGGGCGACATGGTTCGCCGCTGCGATTCGCATGTTCGAATCGTCCCCGCTCACGGGAGTTGGACCCGGCGGCTGGGTCGCGAACCGGATCGTCGAGACGCAGGCCGGCGAGATCGACTACTACATCCCGCACGCCCATAGCCTCTACCTGCAGACGGCAGCGGAGTTCGGACTCGTGGGGCTCGTCGCGGGGCTCGTCGCGATTGGCTGCGTCCTGTGGCTCATCGCCGGCGGCATCCGCGACATCGACCCGGCGCGGCGCCGGTTCGGCTGGGCGGCTCTCTTCAGCCTCGCCTACTTCGGCGCTCATCAACTCCTTGACTTCTACCCCAACATGCCGGCCGCCCTGTTCGCCTTTGTCCTTCCGATCGCCTATCTCGATGCCACGAGCCTCCGCCCGATCCCGCTCGGCCGGGTCAAGGTCCCCCGGGCACTCGCGCGAGCGACGCCTGCCCTGCTCCTGGTCGCGGCCGTGGCATCGCTCGGCGCCTTGGCGTGGAGCGAGTCCGTGGCGGCACCGGCAGGCGAGGCGGTCGACGCCGCGAACCGCGGGGAATGGTCCGCGGCGCTGGATGGGGCCAGGGCCGCCGTTGCGGCGGACCCGGCGATCCCCGCGTACACCCTCACGCTGGGGCTTGCGGCCGCCAACAGCGGGGACCTGGGACTCGCCGCAGAGTCGTTCGAACAGAGCGCCAGGGCTGACGACCTTCCGGAGGCCTGGCTCGACCTTGCCGCAGTCAGGCTGGCCCTGGGAGACGAGCCGGGATCACGGGATGCGCTCGCGAAGGCCCTGCGCCTCGGCGTGCAGCAGCCCGCAATCGATGTCGCGGCCGCGACGCTCCTTCTCAAGATGAGCGACTCGAAGGCGGCGTCGGACGCGGTGGTGGAGGCGATCATTCGCGCCCCGAGCCTGGCCGGCGATCCGTTCTGGACGACCGACCCAGGCTTCAGTCCCCTTTGGCCCTCGATCCTGGAACGATCGATCGCGATGGCGGGGCCAGCGGCGGCGTGGGAGATCGCCCTGGTGAGCGGCGACGAGACCCGGGCACGCCAGCTGGCCAGCCAGCTCGGACCCGACGATCGCGAGCTCGCCAGCATGGTCATCGACGCCTGGGGCGGCGAGCCGGAGGCTATCGCAGCCTTGGAAGCTCGGGCGCAGGCTCGCCCACTCGACGTCCCCACGATCGCCTGGTGCGCCCGGGTGACCGCTCGCGCGGGTGACCGCGAGGCCTCGCTCCGCTACCGCGACTGGGCCAGCGCGATCGACGGCTTCGCCGGCGGGGCCGCTGCCGAGATGCGCGTCGTGTGGCAGCGGGGGACGCACGACGCCATTGCGGGCTCGAACACCGCCTGGTACGGCTCCTACACGTACCGCCGGCCCACGCCTGCCGACCACCTGGTCCCGGGTCTTCCGCGGCTCACGTACCGCTAGTTGAGCACAACCCACCGGTGACCGCCTCGATGCGTGCCGCCACCCGCGCCGTCTTCACCGTCGGGACCCCGTCCAACCGGCTGCTCCGGTTCGGCCTCCTGGTCCTGGCCGCGGTGCCGACCCTGCTTGCCGCGTGGCGCCTGCTGGGCTGGCAGCTTCCCGGGGTTGACCTGCTCATTCCGCTGCTGGCGGCCCAGCGCTGGGTGGACGGCGGGGACGTCTACGTGGCGGCCAGCTTCGGCGAGTGGGCGGGCCCGAACCTGCCGTTCCTCTACCCGCCCTTCGTCCTCCCGCTGCTTGCCCCGCTCCTCCGGCTGCCCGTCGAGTGGGTCATGGCCGGCTGGGTGGGGATCTGCTTCGGCGTTGCGGTGTGGACGCTCGGCCGGCTCCGCGTGCCGCTCCGGTGGATGCCCGCGTTCCTGGTCTGGGCGCCCTTCCTGGAGGGCATCGTCAGCGGGAACGTGGCGATCGTCGCCTTCGCGGCGTTCGCGGCCCTCTTCTTCACGCGGGGGGCGTCGCCCGCGGATCTCCACCCGATCGATCGGGATCCGACGGACCCGGGCGTCGCCGGCCTGCCCGAGGGCCTCAAGGCAACGGCGGTGGCGGCCGTCAAGGTCTCCCAGGTGCACGCCTTCGTCTACCTGCTGCTCCACCGACCCCGCGCCGCCCTCGCCGGCCTCGCGTGCCTCGGCTTGCTGGTGGCGGCCACGCTGCCGTTCACGGGGATCGCGATCTACGGTGACTGGGTGGCGCAGCTGGGCCGGGCGGCGGACCCGTCGTGGATCTACGCGGGCACGGGCCTGTGGCTGGTCCTCCCGCGGGAGGTCGCGCTGGCCATCGCGGCTGCGTCGGTCGTGGCGCTGTGGTGGGTACCGCGGCGGGGCGCGGGGATGTGGGTCGGCGTCCTGGCCGTCATCGGAGGGCTCTCCCTCCATACGTACGGCCTCCTGTTCCTCGTGCCGGCGATGCTCCGCCTGCGCCGGGAGATTGCGCTCGTCGGGGCGCTGTTCATCGGCGCGCTGAACCCGACGGGGCTCGCGGTGGGGGCGACGGTGATCGTCGTGGGCGCGGTCGCGTCCATCGCCTACCCGGCCCTTCGGGAGCCGGAGCGCTAGCCTCGCCGCGCCACCCGGCGGTGCAGGAACGGCGTCCGGAAGAGGTCCCAGGCCACCCGCAGGCCCAGGCGCAGCCCGGGGTGCATCCGCGAGCCGTGCTTGTCCGACCAGGCGATGGGGACCACGGCGATCCGGTAGCCCCGGCGGCGGGCGAGGTAGATGACCTCCACGTCGAAGACGATGCTCGTGATCTTCTGCCGGCCGAAGAGGTCGTGGGCGGCCTCGCGCGGTGAAGCCCTTGAAGCCGCACTGCGTGTCCTGGACCTGGCCGACGGCCCAGACCGAGGCGAGGCCGTGGAACGCCCGGCCCAGCAGCCGCCGGAAGCCCGGCTGGCTGCGCCGCATGTCGCTGCCGTCGGGCTGGATCCGGCTGCCCAGGGCGCAGTCGTGGTCGCGGAGCGCCTCGACGAGGAGCGGCAGCTGGTCCGGCGGAGTGGCCATGTCCGCGTCGGCGAAGATGACGATGTCGGTCTCGGCGGCCAGCATCCCGGCCTTCACCGCGGCGCCCTTGCCGCCGTGGGGCACCGCCAGCAGCGCCAGCAGCGGCGCCCCGGAGACGGTCGTCGCGGCTGCCTCCGGGCGAGCCCGGACCAGGTCGGCCGTCCCGTCCGCGCTGCCGTCGTCGACGACGAGGACGCGCACGTCGTCCGGCAGGCGGGCCGCCCCGGGAGCGCCGTCCCGACCCTTCTCGCCGTGCCGGCGCAGGTAGCCGAACAGCTCGTCGAGGGCCGGCCCCAGGCGGGCCTCCTCGTTGTAGGCGGGCAGGACGATCGTGAGACCCGAGTGCGGCTGCATGGCGGGGAGTCTAGGGAGTTGGTGCCATCGGCGGGGCCGGTTCCTGCTCAGGGCCAGCCACGAGTCCCGCCGGACGGGAGCGACCGACGGCCATCGTCAGGGACCGGGCCAGGCCCTACAGTCCGCATCGTATGGCGACGGCGTTCGCGCGCGCGTTCACGGTGGGCAGCGGCCCGAACCGGCTGTTCCGGGCGTTCCTGTGGGCCGCTGCGGCCGCCGTGTCCCTCGTCGGCGTGCGTGACCTCCTGGCCGGGTACCCGCCATTCGCGGACATCGAGATCCCGCTCCGTGCGGCGGAGCGCTGGCTGGCCGGCGGCCAGCCGTACCTCGCGTCGGCCTTTCAGGCACCCCCGGGCTACGAGCTCCCGTTCCTCTACCCGCCGTTCGTGCTGCCCCTGGTCGCGCCGCTCACGCTCCTGCCTCGCGAGCTGGTCTGGGGGTGCTGGCTGGCAGCGTGCCTGGCTGCCGCGCTGCTGGCGGTGCGTCGGCTGGGCGCACCGTGGCCGGCGGCCCCGCTGCTGCTCCTCTGGCCTCCCTTCGCCGAGGCCATCCTGGGCGGGAACGTTCAGCTCCTGCTCGTTGCCGGCTTCGTGCTCCTGTTCTTCGAGAGGCCCTCGGCGCGCCTGGACACCCGCACCGCGGGATCCCGCCATCGCCGACCGACCCGCCCTCGTCGACGGGGTCCTTGGGGCGGCCATCCCCGCGTTCAAGCTGTCGCAGCCGCACGCGTGGGTGGCGCTGCTCCGGCGACGGCCGGCGGCGGCGCTCGCGGGGCTTGCGCTGGTCGGCGCTCTCACGATCGCCACCCTCCCGCTCGTCGGGCTTGACCTCTGGGGCGCGTGGATCGATCAGCTGCGCCGGGCGGCGGATCCCGCATGGCCGCTCGCCGGCGCGTCGCTCACAGCCGGGATGCCAGCGTACGCGGTGCTTGGCGTCGTCATCGTCACCGCCGTCCTCTGCCTGGTCGTGCCCGTCGCCCGTCTCGGCGCCTGGACCGGGATCCTGACCGTCGTCGGAGCCCCGTCACTGCGCATGTTCGGGGTCCTGTTCGCCGTGCCGGCGCTGCTGACGATCCGCCGCGAGCTCGCGCTGCTCGCGGCAGCAGCCGATCGCGAGCTACACGCTCGAGGGCCTGTGGCTGGGGGTCTTCCTCGTCCTGGGGGCCCTGCTCGCGGCGGAGCGCTACCCGGCGTTGCGGGAACCTGTCCCTCGCTGACGCCACCAGGCAGACCCCGGCTGCAGCTGCGGTCGGTCCTGGCGGATCGTGATCACGGCGGCGAGGATGGCCAGGCCGCTGGGCCACAGGACCGGGAGGGCCAGCGTGGCGGCCACGGGGACGGTCCATCGCCGGTCCGTCCGGGCCCCCCACGCGACGACGACGAGCGCGAGCGGGGAGGCGGAAGCCAGAGCGGCACCGGGAGGGTGAACTGGTTGAGAGGGGAGCCCGCGGCCGTGGCGCCCAGGCTGTCCGTGAGCCAGCTCTGCCACGCCGCCGGGTTGGCGACGAACGAGATGCCGGCGAGGACCGCGGTCACGCCCAGGGCGATCGCGAGCGGCCGCCACTCCCGCCGGAAGAGGAACCAGGCCAGGCCCACGCCGGGCGTGACCTTGGTGAGCAGCACGAACGACCACGCGGCGGGATAGCGGAAGCCGAGGGCGATGGCCGCCGCCATCAGGAGGTGGACGTTGCCGTGGTACAGCTCGAGGGCGACGGGGGGGAAGGCGAACACGGCGAGGATGGGGCGGACGGGACGACCGCCCAGCCAGATGGCGGTCCCGACGAGCCCCGCGGTCCACAGCCACAGGAACTGCCAGTACGGCAGGAGGCCGAAGGGCGCGAAGAGGACCGCGATCACGGGCGAGTAGGTGAAGGCGCCCAGGGCCCCGGCCGTCGCCGCGTACGGGTCGGCCGGGTCGACGGCCCAGTAGGCGTAGGCGTCGAACCCGAAGGTCCCGGCCGCCGGCGCGATGACGAGGAAGAGATAGGCGAAGAAGAGGAGGCCCGCGACGATCCCGCCGTCGATGACGGCGCGGCGCGACGGGGGCACTCAGGCGGACGGCCACCAAGGCATCGTAGCGCGCGATCCGGGAGCCGATCCCCCGGGCTCGTTCCGTGGAGGGTGGGCTCAGCGATCCCAGTGAATGACCGAGACCAGGTCGGAGAAATCGTCGGTCCACGGACGAGTCGTGGCGGCGGGCGGGGCCGTCGTGGCGATGGGTCCCACGATGCCCGCCAGCGTGGCGGCGTCCCGCGCGCTCGCCACCCAGCTGGAGAGCTGCTTCTCCGGCGGTTGCGGCGAGCTCGGATTCGGGTCGACGGGGATCGCCACCGGCAGGCCACGAGCGCGGAGCGCCGCGACGACCACTGCCTGCAGGTCGACGTAGCGGTTCGAGACGTTGAAAAGCAGGAGGCCGCCCGGCGCGAGCTTGCGACGGTAGAGGTCGATCGCCTCCACCGTGAGGAGGTGGGCCGGCGGAGCATCGCCGCTGAATGCGTCGAGGACGAGGATGTCGAACGACCCGTCGGGCTCATCGGACAGGGCCAGTCGTCCGTCACCCAGGACGATGCGGACGGTTCCGGGAGCGCCGCTCAGGAACGTGAAGAGCACGGGATCCTCGGCGATGCGGACGACGGTCGGGTCGATCTCGAAGAAGTCGATCGTGTCAGCGAGTCGGACGTAGGCGGCGATGCCGCCGGCTCCCAGGCCCACGACGCCGAAGTGGACTGCCTCCGGTCGCTGACCAAGGAACGACGTCAGCACGCGGCCGAATGGCCCGCTCGGGTGGTAGTAGGTGAGGGGCTCACGCGCGCCGGCGGGGTCCGCGCGCTGGCCGCCGTGGGTCGTCGTGCCGTGGACCAGGAGCCGGATCCGGCCATCGTCCACGACGCGGTTCACCCCGAAGAAGCCGCGATCGACGTAGAGGTTGGCCTGCCCGACAAGCAGCGGGATGACCAGGATGGCGCCCATCGCGAGCCCGAATCGAACCGGACGGCGGGCCAGAACGAGGAGCCCGATCGCGACGCATGCGAGGGTCACGGCGAGCGCCTGACCCGCGAGCCCGAACGCCCGCGACAGGACCGCGAGGAGGGCCAGTGTACCGACGCCGACGGCCGCCGGAATGACAAGGTCCAGCAGGCGGGCCCTGCGCTCGACGGCCAGATCGGCGTCCGGCCGTCCCGGGCGGAGCAGGAGGGCGAGGGTGATGGCCAGCGGGTACTCGAGGACGGCGTCGAAAAGCGCCGGGGCAAGGAGGGCGTTGAAGAGACCGCCGAGAGCGCCCCCGACCGCGAGCAGCAGGTAGAACTCGGTGAGATGGCGGGGGGCGGGTCGATCGTCGGCCAGGCGGACGTGGGCGAGCAGCGCGGCCACGAAGAAGGCGCCGAGGTTGATGGCCACCAGGGCGAGGAGGGAGAGCTGGACCGCTCCCGCGAGGGCGATCGCGAGGACGACCACGACGATGGGCAGGATTGCGGCGAGCCGTCGCGCCGTCAGCGGGCTGCGCGGCGAGAACGCGACGATGAACGTGACGAGGTAGAGGCTCAGCGGGAGGACCCACAGGAGCGGAACGGCCGCAAGGTCCGTCGTGATGTACGTGGTCACGCCCAGCATCAGGCTCGACGCCACGAACGCCATCGCGATCCATGACAGGCGGCGTCGGACCGAGGGCCGGTCGATCGCCTGGCGGCGCCCGACCGAGGGACCAGGGTTCACCACCTCCCCTTGCGGTCGCAGGCCCGCGCCGTCGAACGCCGCCCCGATCGAGGATGTCCGCCTCGTCAGCCGGAGCGTGACCGCCGCCACGGCCGTCAGGCCGACAAAGGCCAGGTACCCGGCGGACCAGAGGGTGGCCTGGTCATGCAGCGTGAGGTTCGGCTCGATGAGGAACGGGTAGGCGAGCAGCCCGAGGAGGCTGCCTGCGTTGCCCATCGCGTACAGGAAGTACGGGTCTCCGGCATGGGGATGGTCCGTCGCCGCGAACCATCGCTGCAGGACCGGGCTGGCAGTGGTCACCGCCACGTACGGAAGCCCGACGGTCGCGCCGAGAACGAGGAGGAGCCAGCCCGCGGGCTCTGCCCCGGAGGGTGGCGAGGCCCAGGCCGGCAGCGCGATCGGGAGGACGAGGAGAGGCGCGAGAAGGAGGGCAAGCTGGGCCCACGGCTGGCGCCGCAGACCCAGTCGCGTCGTCGAGACGTGAGCCCACCCATAGCCCACGAGGAGGGCGACCTGGAAGAAGAGCAGGGACGTGGTCCAAACCGCCGGGCTACCGCCGAAGCGTGGGAGGAGCAGCCGGGCGGTCAGCGGCTGGACGAGGAAGACGAGCGTTGCGCCGACCAGGATTGCCAGGGCGTAGATGCCAAGGACAGCGGCTGGCGGGATGCGGCGGGATGCCATGCCCGCCATCGTACGGGTTGGCTCCGCGGGGGCAACCGTCTTGGCGCCCGCCGAGTCATGGCCCATCCGTACGGGTCCATGACCGGGCGGCCGGTGGTGCTACCGTGCACCGCCGTGGGGACGCCGCTGGCCCTCTATCTGCTCGCGCTCGTCGTGCGGCTCGTGCTGCTCGCGGGCTTCCCCGACCCTGCCTACCCGGACTCGTTCTACTACGTCGACGTGGCCCACAGCCTCGCGGCCGGGCACGGCTTCACCATCGACGCCATCTGGATCTTCCCCGAGGTGGGCGGCACCATCCCGGCCTACCCGACCCTGCCGGTCCCCTCGAACGCCCACTGGATGCCCCTGGCCTCCATCGTCCAGGTCCCGTTCATCTGGCTCCTGGGCCCCACGGCGATCGCCTCCGCGCTGCCGTTCGCCCTCCTGGGCGCGCTGGCGGCGCCGCTCACGTGGGCGCTGGCGCGCGACGCGGGAGCCACGCGCCTGGTGGCCGTGGGCGCCGGCGTCCTGGTGGCGATCCCCTTGGCCGCCGCCGTCTTCATGGCCCAGCCCGACAACTTCGGCCTCTACCAGCCGCTGGTGGCCGGTGCGCTCTGGATGGGCGCGCGCGGGCTGCGCGGTGACGCGCGCGCCTTCGCTCTCGGCGGCCTTCTCGTGGGCCTGGCGACCCTGGCCCGCAACGACGGGGTCCTCGTGGGCGCGGCGCTCGCGCTCGCCTTCGCGTGGGATCGCTGGGCGGCCTGGCGGAGCGGAGGCTCGCGCCGGCCGGCGATCCCCCTGTGGGCCGCGGTGGCCTGCTTCGCGCTGTTCCTCGCGGTCCTCGCCCCGTGGTTCGCTCGCCAGCTCGCGGTCTTCGGCTCGATCTCGCCCTCGTCCGCGTCGGGCAAGGTGCTCTTCATCCGCTCCATCGACGAGTGGAACAGCATCACGACGCCGGCCAACCTCGAGTGGCTGCTCTCGCAGGGGTTGGGCTCGCTCGCGGCAAGCCGGATCGGGGGCCTGGTGGCGGCCATCGTCATCATCTCCGTCCTCGTGGGCGGCATCCTCCTGGTCCCGTTCGCGATCGTCGGTGGATGGGCGCGCCGGCGGTCGGTCGACTTCGGGCCGTTCTTCGTCTACGCCGGCCTGCTCTTCGCCTTCTCGATGCTCGTCTCGGCGGTGCACGTCCCCGGCGGGACCTTCATCCACTCGGCCGTCGGCCTGGCGCCCCACGCCTTCGTGCTGGCCCTGGAGGGGATCGCGATCGCCGTCGGCTGGGTCGCCGCGCGACGATCGTCGTGGAACGCCGCGAGCGCGACCCGCTTCTTCACCGTCGCGGCGATCGGCTTCGCCGTGGTCGTCGCCATCGGGAGCGCGCTCGTCACCCAGGCCGCGTGGGCGGCGCGGCGCGACGACTTCCGGCTCGTGGATCGCGGCCTCGTCGACGCGGGCGCGGCTCCCGACGACCGCGTGATGTCGATCGACGCCTCGGGCACGCTCTACTGGACCGGCCACGGGGGCGTGGTCCTCGTGAACGACCCGCTCGAGACGATCGAGGAGGTCGCCCGCGCCTACGACATCCGCTGGCTGGTCCTGAACCGGGCGGACACGGTGCCGGCCGTGGCACCGATCCTCGACGGCGGGCCGCGGCCGCCGTGGGTGGGCCCGCCGGTCGCGAGCCGGCCGGCGCACCAGCTTCCGGACGCTGCGCCGCTGCCGGCCGGCGCACTCGGCGTGGGGCTCTACCCGGTCTGCTTCGACGCGGCGGATACCCGCTGCGCGGAGACGACCCAGTGAGCGGCGGACGAGCGGCCCCGCCGCATCAGGCCCCTGGCAGATGTCGCGCCGCGAGGCGTGGCTGAGCGCCGGCCTCGTCTTCGCCGTCGCGCTGCTGGTCCGGATCTGGGCGGCGGCCCAGGTGCCGTTCCCGATCCCGGAGGACGCGACCTACTACTGGGGCGTCGCCCGCAACCTCGCCGAGGGGCGCGGGATCGTGTCCGACACGATCTGGAGCTACGCCACGCCGGCGCGCGACCCGGTGACCGGCGCGTTCGGCTTCTTCTTCCCGCGCCCGGCCTTCGAGATCTGGCTGCCCCTCCCCAGCCTCCTGGGGTTCCTCCCGATGCTGGCCTTGGGATCCACGGACTATCCGGCGGCCACCATCGTGCCGATCGTGCTGGGCGCCCTGGTGCCGGTGCTCGCATGGCGGATCGCCGCGGATCTCGCCGAGGAGCGGGCACTGTCGCCGGAGCGGGTCCGGACGCTGGCCCTGGGCGCCGGCCTTGTGGGGAGCGTCTGGCTGCCGCTGGTCCTGCCCTCGGCACTCCTCGACTTCGACGATCGTGTTCGGGGTGGCGGCCCTCGTCGCCTGTCTCCTCATGGTCCGCCTGGTGCGCCGCCCACCGGATCGCGTCGTGGACGCACGACTCATCGCCCTTGGCCTCGCGATCGGCGTGGGGGCACTGGCCCGCAACGAGGCAATCTGGGTCGGGCTGACCTGGGCCCTGGTCGCGTATGCGGCACTCCGGGATCGCGGATCAGGGTATCTCGTCCGGATCGTGGGCGGCGCAGGCCTGATCGCGGTCGCGGTGATGACGCCGTGGCTCATCCGGAATTGGCTCGTCTTCGGTTCGCCCCTGCCGGGCCAGGCCGTGGCCAACGCCTTCTCGACCAGCGGGTTCGACATCTTCGCCTGGAACGATCCGCCGACCCTGGCCCGGTACCTCGCCGCGGGCCCGCAGGCGTGGGTGGACCACAGGGTGGAGGGGTTCCTGCACAACGTCCTGAGCGTGCTGGTGGTGCCGGGCTTCCCGGTCTCGATCGTGGGCCTCGTCGGCCTGGTGGTCGTGGGGCGAGGCACGGGCGCTGCGGCCGCTGCTCCTGGTCTCCCTCCTGACGTTCTGGATCACGACGCTGGCCTTCCCGGTCGCCACGACCTGGGGCACGTTCCTTCATGCGTCGGCGCCGGTGCAGGTACTCCTGCTCGTGAGCGCCATGGCCGCCCTGGACGCGGGGCTCGCGTGGGTGGGTCGAATGAGGGGGTGGACGCGCCCGGTGGCGTGGCTTGGCCCCACGTTCGCCGGCCTCGGCGCGGCCCTCTTCGTGGCGGTGGGGGTTCCGGCGTACGGATCGCAGGCGGCCGGCGCGGAGGCCGGATACGCCGATGTCCTGGCTCGGATCGAGCGGGCTGGCTACACCCTCGACGCCTCGCGCCCGATCATCGCCAACCACCCGATGTGGGTCTCGGAGGTCCGGCGCCTTTCGGCGCTGTCATTGCCGAACGAGACGCCCGCGGACGTGGCTGACCTGGCCGCGACGTTCGGGGCCGAGCTCCTCATCGTCGACGGCGAGCACGGGGCTTGGCCGGGCATTCTCGACACTGGGGCGCCGGGTGCGGCCTGCTTCGTGCCGCTTGCCCTCGAGCCGCCGGCGGGCGGCGCCACGGACGACTTCCGGGTCTTCCGCGTGGCGTGCCCATGAGCGCCCGTATACTGGCCGCCAGATGAGCGCTGAGATCGGCGCCGGGGACGCGGCAGGTCAGTTCGACACCCTTCACGCAGAGGCGAAGGCGGCGCTCGCGTACGCGGCGAACACCCTGCGCACCGTGGCCGGACGCTACCGCGAGGCATTCCACGCGGACCTGGCGGGCTGGCACGAGGATCGCGACGCGCTTGACCAGGCAGGCGGCGGGAACGGGACGGCCGCGCAGCTCGAGCGCCGGGTCGCGCTCGGGACGTCCGAGCTGGGCGAGCGCCAGGCGGAGCTGGCGCGCCTCGAGCTGGCGGTGCGCGGCCTGGAGCGCACCTGGCTCTTCCTCGAGCGCGGTGACGCCTCGCTCCTTGCCGACCCGGCGGCACCGGAGCTCTCCGACGAGCTCCAGATGCGGATCGTGGAGGCGCGCGAGGCCGAGCGGACGCGCCTGGCCCAGGAGATCCACGACGGCCCGGCGCAGGCGCTGTCCAACGCGATCTTCGGCGTGGAGTACATCGAGAAGACCCTCGACCACGACCCGTCGGCCGCCCGGGTGGAGCTCCGCTTCCTGCGCGAGCGGCTGCGCCGTGAGCTGGGCGACGTGCGCGCGTTCATCAGCCAGCTGCGGCCGCCGATCCTCGACGAGGTGGGCCTGGACGGGGCGATCCGCGACGCGGCAGCCACGCTCCACGCGCTCTCCGGGGCCGCGGTGGAGGTCGACCTCGGGGCGTCACCCGACGACCTCGGCGAGGCCGAGCAGGTCGTGGTCCTGCGCGATCCTCCAGGAGGCGCTCCAGAACGTGCGCAAGCATGCCGGCGCGCGCCACGTGGTGATCGGCACCCGGTGCGCCGGGGGGCACTGGATCCTGGAGGTCCGCGACGATGGCCGCGGCTTCGATCCCGACGCTCATGCCGCCCCCGGGCGGCGCACCTTCGGACTCCAGTTCATGCGCGAGCGGGCCGAGCTCGTTCGCGCCGAGTTCACGGTCCGCTCGCGACCCGCGAACGGCACCGTCGTGACCCTCGACGTTCCCGTTCTCGAGAGAGGAGACAGCGCATGACCTATCCCGGGCCTGACCGCCGGCGGGGTGGCCCCGACCGGCGCGGCGAAGGCGAGCGGATCCGGATCCTGCTCGTCGATGACCACGCCCTCGTCCGCGTGGGCATGCGGGCAATCCTGGAGCGGGAGCCCGACTTCGAGATCGTGGGCGAGGCCGACGACGGCCGCTCCGCGCACGACGCGGCGCTCACGACCGACCCCACCATCATCCTGATGGACCTCTCGCTGCCCGCCCCGGGCGGGATCGAGATCACCCAGAAGATCAAGCGGGACCTCCCGGCAACCGGGATCATCATCCTGGCGTCCGACGAGGACGAGGAGGCGCTCTTCCAGGCGATCCGCGCCGGAGCCGCCGCCTTCATCCTCAAGGACGTGGGTCCCGACGACCTCGTCACGATCGTCCGCCGGGTCTCCACGGGCGAGTTCCTCATCAACGACAAGGTCTTCGCCAAGCCGGCGGTCGCGTCGCGCGTGCTCAAGGAGTTCCGCGAGCTGGCGATCTACGGCCAGGAGGCCGCCCCGATCTTCGCCCCGCTCTCCCCGCGCGAGGTCGAGATCCTCGACAACATCGCCCAGGGGATGACGAACAAGCAGGTCGCCTACCAGCTCTCGATCAGCGAGCAGACGGTGAAGAACCACATGAGCTCGATCCTGCGCAAGCTGGCGGTCAACGACCGGACCCAGGCCGTGGTGTACGCGATGCGCCAGGGCTGGATCCGGATGCCGGAGGACTGAACCCCGGCCATGACCGACGCCTCCACCACGCCCCCGGATGCCGGCGCGCCCGCGACGCTTGCCGAGACGCTCGACCGCGAGCTCGAAGGGCTCGACCGCGAGCTCGCCGAGATCGAGATGCTCGTCGGGCAGTCGCGCACCGAGGCGGGCCGCCACGAGCAGAAGCGGGCGCAGGCGGCCGAGCGCCTGGCCGGCCTCGGCGCGGGCGCCCCTCCGGCCGACCTGGCCGAGGCGAACGCCCAGCTCGTGACGCTCACCCGGCGGGCCGCCGTGATGGAAGCCCAGCTGGACGTGCTCGCGGGCAAGCAGAAGACCCTGGAGCGCTACCGCGACGGGCTGGCGCGCGTCCGCGAGGCCGTGGTCGTCGGGGACGGCGTCGCCGGGGGGATAGGCGCCGCGGCGACCGGCGCTGACGATGGGGGAGCTGCCGACGGGGCGGGCCCCGTGGCCGCGGGCACCCCGCCCGGCGTCGGCAGGGTGATCCTGGCCGCCCAGGAGGACCTCCGCCGCGACATCGCCCGGGCAATGCACGACGGGCCGGCCCAGAGCCTGACGAACATCGTGCTCCAGGCTCAGATCGTGGAGCGCCTCCTGGAGCGCGACCCGGCGGCGGCGGCGGCCGAGGTCCGGGAGCTGACCGCCATGGTCCAGCGCACCCTCGAGGCGACCAAGGCGTTCATCTTCGACATGCGGCCCATGGTGCTCGACGACCTCGGGCTGGTCCCGACCCTGCGCCGCGTCGCCCGCGACCGGAGCCGGAGGGCGGGCGCGCCGGTCGAGTTCGAGTCGCTCGGGACGGACCGGCGCCTCCCGATGGAGCTGGAGAGCGCCATCTTCCGGGTCGCCGACGAGTCGGTCGCCGCCCTCCTGGGAGGCAAGCCGGAGAAGGTGGTCCTCACGCTCGACTGGGGCGAGGAGCTCGAGGTCGCCGTCCGCGCCGTCCACCCGGCCTCGTCGGAGGTTGCGGTCGAGAAACCGCGCGCCGACATGCCGGCCGCGCTCCGGGCAATGGTGGACGAGCGCCAGGCCCAGGCGGTCGCGCAGGGCCTCGTTGCCGTCCTGACGCCGGCCATCCGGCGCGAGATCGACGAGCGGGCCGCGGCGGCCGGGGGGCGGGTCGAGTTCGGCGATGACGGGCGCGGGGTGACTGCGCGCTTCCCGCTCCCGGCGGCGCCCACGGACGCGTGACTCGATCCCAGCGGCGGGCCGCGAGCGCGGCCGGCCAGGGCTTCGTGGAGTTCGGGGTCATGCTGGCGCTCGCCGTCCTCATCGCCGTTGCGGTCCTCGTCTTCCTACGCCCCCAGCTGGCGTGGGTCCTCAGCATGATCGGCAGCGAGGTGGACAAGTCGGGCTGATCTGCTGCTGGGCTTGGCGTTCGTCTGATCCTCGGTCGGACGGGCGCCGCGTCGAGTCCCAGTACGAATAGGCCATTGGATCGAGCCGCGTCGAAGTCGTAGCCTCCGCCTTGCCCCGATCTGGGGTGTGCGCACTCATCTGGGGAGGCCTTCATGGCACTCATCGACTACGTTCTCGGGATCATTCATCGGGACGAGGAGGGGCAGGGCCTCGCCGAGTACGCCCTCATCCTCGCGCTCATCGCGATCGTCGCGATCGTCGCCCTCATCTTCCTGGGCGGCCAGGTCTCGACGATCCTGTCCACCGTCGGCAACTCCGTCTAGCGCGTCCGCGCCACCGCGCCGAAGCCGGGCCTCGTGGCCCGGCTTCGCGATTCCCGGGCTGCGCATGGCGCCTGCCGAGCACCGCCAAGGGGGCCTGCGGGACTTGACACGCCGCCGAGGTCGGACCTAGCGTTCGGTCGCCGCCGGGTGGCGGCCAGCTCCCACCAGGTGGGAGACTCCCCGGGGAAGGAGGTGAACCACCACATGGCATATCTGTCCGGACTTATTTCGTATCTTCTGGACCGCGACGAGGAGGGCCAGGGTCTCGCGGAGTACGCGCTGATCCTCGCGCTCATCGCGATCGTCGCGATCGTCGCCCTCATCTTCCTGGGCGGCCAGGTCTCGACGATCCTGTCCACCGTCGGCAAGTCGATCTAGCCGTCACACGCACCGCTATGGCGAAGCCGGACCCGCGCGGTCCGGCTTCGCTGATTCCGGGTCCAGGGTGGGGGAAGTACCGCACCACAGGACCTTCGCGCGACTTGACGCCGCCGAGGGGCGTACCTACGGTTCAGTCGCTGTCTGGGTCCGTGGCATCGAGGCTGGCCGGCAGCTCATCGTCTCGGGCCTCAGGGAGCATGCGGCTCCCGTGCAGGCCGGAGAACCTCGAGGGAAGGAGGTGAACCACACATGGCATATCTATCCGGACTTATCTCCCATCTTCTGGATCGCGGCGAGGAGGGCCAGGGCCTCGCCGAGTACGCACTCATCCTCGTCCTGATCGCGATCGTCGCGATCGTCGCCCTCATCTTCCTGGGCGGCCAGGTCTCGACAGATGCTGTCCACCGTCGGCAACTCCGTCTAGACCGCTCATGTGAACGGGCCGTCGGGGCAACCCGGCGGCCCGTTCGCTTCTCCGGCCCCAGCCGTGGGCCACGCCGGGAATGCTCGCCACGGGCTGGCCGAGCCTGATCGGGAGCTCAACCTCGCGCTACGTCCGGGTGGGCCGCGGCGAGCGGGCCGCACCTCTCCAGCGCTCGTGCGGGAAATCCTTCCATTTGTTCCCAACGGTCCTAGCACTTTTGTATGGTCGCGCGGCTCTCGGCCGGTGCTAGAGTGGTGCTGCCTGTCACACCGGCAACGGGGAGACCAACCTTGAAACGCAGCAATCGCCTGATCCTGTTGATCGGCTTCTTCCTGGCGGCAGTCGCCTTCGTCGCGGTCGTCATGCTCCTGGGGAGCGGAACCGGCGGCGGTGGGAACGAGCCCGGTGTCGACGCGTTGAACACCACGGTCGTCGTGACGACCGCGGACGTTCCCCTGGGCACGACGCTCACCGCCAGTCTCGTCACGACCCAGGACGTCCGGAACACCGACAAGCCCGCGGGCTCCTACACCCTGACGAGCGAGGTCATCGGGCGGACCGTGACCACCCAGCTCACCAAGGGCCAGCTCGTGGACGGCAATGCGTTCTCCACGACGACCGTCAACCCGGACATCGCGCGCCTGCTGGACCCCGGCCTTCGGGCCATGTCGCTCGAGGTCTCGTACATCTCGGGCGTCGGCACCCTCATCAAGCCGGGCGACCGCGTCGACGTGGTGGTGGGCATCTCGGGCGCGGCGTTCCCGATCGTCACGACCGATCCCACGACCGACCTGGTCACCCCGGTGACGGGCTCAACTCCACGTCCGTCAAGGCGATCGTCCAGAACCTCGAGGTCGTGGGCACCCTGCTCCCGTACGTGCCTCCCGCCGAGGGCGAGGCTCCGCCCCCAGGTCCCAGCTCCGCCGGGGCCGTCGGCACGCAGCTCGTCATCCTGGGGGTCACCGCCCAGCAGGCCGAGGTGCTCCGCTTCGCCCAGTCCCCGGACACGTCGATCACCCTGATCCTCCGCTCCCCCGAGGACGAGGAGGCGCCGGACGAGAAGACGACCGGCATCACCCTCCGCCAGCTCGTGGACAGGTGGGCCGTGATCCCGCCGCAGCTGATCGAGGCGGTCCCCCCGAAGAAGTAGGCGTCTCGCTGCGCGGGGCGGGCCTGACGGCCGCCCCGGCGCGAGCCACCGATCGAATCGCCCCGTCAACCCCGCCATGAGGCAGAGGCCCACCGGCCGATGAGCGACCAGATCCGCGTCCTGATCGTGGACGACATCCTGGAGACGCGCGACCACCTGACGAAGCTTCTCGGGTTCGAGAAGGACGTCGAGGTGGTCGGGGCGGCGGCGTCCGGCGCCGAGGCGCTGGAGATGGCTGCGAAGCTCCTCCCGGACATCGTCCTGATGGACATCAACATGCCCGAGATGGACGGGATCGCCGCCACGGAGCTCCTGACGGCGCGCGTCCCGACGACGTCGGTCGTGATGATGTCGGTCCAGGGCGAGGCGGACTACCTGCGCCGCTCCATGCTGGCCGGGGCCCGCGAGTTCCTGGTCAAGCCGTTCAGCTCTGACGAGCTCACGGCGTCGATCCGCCAGGTCCACGCCCGCGAGCGCGAGAAGATCGGACGCATGGCCGTGCCGGTCGTCGACCGCTCGCCCGGCCGGGGACCACGAGCCCGGCCGCGTGGTGGCCGTCTTCAGTCCCAAGGGCGGCGTCGGGCGCACCACGATCGCGGTCAACATGGCGGTCGCCGCCGCGGCAGAGCCGGACAGCCGCGTCGTCCTGGTGGACGGCTCGTTCCAGTTCGGCGACGTCGGCGTGCTGCTCAACCTGAACCCGAAGAACAAGTCGATCGCCGACCTGGTCCCCGAGCTGGAGGTCGGCGGCGACGCCGACTTCATCGAGACCTTCGTGATCGCGCATTCCACCGGGCGCGAAGGTCCTCCTGGCCCCGCCGTCGCCGGAGATGGCCGAGCTGGTCACTCCCGCCGCGATCCGGCGCGTGCTGGAGGCGCTCCGTGCGAAGAACGACCTGGTGGTCGTGGACTGCGCCTCGGCGTTCAGCGATACGACCCTCGCGATCCTCGACGTGGCGGACGTGGTCCTCACGGTCCTCACGCTCGAGATCACGAGCATCAAGAACATGCGGCTCTTCCTGGAGGTGGCCGAGCAGCTCGGCTATCCGTCCGGACAAGATGGAGCTGGTCCTCAACCGCGCCGACTCGGCGCTCGGGATCCGCGTCGCGGACGTCGAGCACTCGATCGGCCGGAAGGTGGACCACACGATCGTCAGCGACGGTCGGAGCGTGGTGTACGCCCTCAACCGGGGCGTGCCGTTCTTCGTCAGCAATCGCGAGGCCCAGGTGTCGCAGGACATCCTGCGCCTCGCCAAGGCGTTCCTCGGGGCGCCGACCGCCGTGCCTGTCGGAGGCGCGGAAGTCGGCCCCGAAGAAGTCGCTCTTCGCGTGGCGGTAGCAGGATGCTGAAGAGTCCCCCTCGGGGGCATGAAGGGGTGGTGGGACGATGTCCCTGCTGAAGCGAATCGAGAGCGCTCGACCGGCCGACGCCGGGTCGGCGACCGCGCCGGGAAGTCCCCCGGCACCGGCCGGACCCGGCGCGCCCGACGGCGGACCGCCGACCCTCGCGCCCGCCCAGCGCATGCTCCCCACCGCGCCCGTCCGCGAGTCGTTCCGGGACGTCAAGTTCCGCATCCAGAGCCGGGTCATCTCGGACCTGGACCCGAAGCTCGACCTCTCCAACCAGGTCGAGGTCCGGCGCCAGATCGAGGAGATCTTCGGCAAGGTCATCGACGAGGAAGGCCTGGCCCTGACCCGCGCCGAGCGGGTCCGGATGCTGGAGCAGATCACCGACGAGATCATCGGCCTCGGGCCGCTGGAGCCGCTCCTCCGCGACGAGTCGATCACCGAGGTCATGGTGAACGGCCCGCGCCAGGTCTACATCGAGCGGAGCGGCAAGCTCGAGCTGACGAACGTCGTCTTCCAGAACGACGACCACGTGATGCGGATCATCGACCGGATCATCGCCCCCATCGGGCGCCGCGTCGACGAGTCCTCGCCCGATGGTCGACGCCCGCCTCACCGACGGCTCCCGCGTCAACGCCATCATCCCGCCCCTCTCGCTGGTCGGTCCCGTCATCACGATCCGGAAGTTCGCCGCCTCCCCCTTCACGGTGGACGACCTGATCCGATTCGGCACCGCCACGCCCGAGATGTTCGACTTCCTCAAGGCCTGCGTCGAGGCGCGGCTCAACGTCTTCGTCTCCGGCGGCACCGGCTCCGGCAAGACGACGACCCTCAACGTCCTCTCCTCGTTCATCCCGAACGACGAGCGGATCATCACGATCGAGGACGCCGCCGAGCTGCAGCTCCGCCAGGAGCACGTGGTGACCCTGGAGTCGCGGCCGCCCAACATCGAGGGCAGGGGCGCGATCCCCATCCGCGAGCTCGTCCGCAACGCCCTGCGGATGCGGCCCGACCGGATCATCGTCGGGGAGTGCCGTTCGGGCGAGGCCCTCGACATGCTCCAGGCCATGAACACGGGCCACGACGGCTCGATGTCCACCGGCCACGCCAACAGCCCGCGCGACATGCTCTCGCGCCTCGAGACGATGGTCCTGATGGGCGGCGTGGAGCTGCCCCTGCGCGCCATCCGCGAGCAGATCGCGTCCGCGGTCGACCTCATCGTCCACCAGGCCCGGCTCAAGGACGGCAGCCGGCGGATCACGAACATCACCGAGGTCCAGGGCATGGAAGGTGACGTGATCGTCATGCAGGACGTCTTCGTCTTCGAGCAGACGGGCGTCGTCGAGGGGAAGATCCAGGGCCGGCTCAAGCCGACCGGGATCCGCCCGAAGTTCGTCGAGAAGTTCGAGGTGATGGGAATCCACCTGCCGCCCGGACTCTTCGGCTTCGTCTTCTAGCGGGCGGGAGGGCACGCCGTGCCGCTCACCATCGTCATCGCCGCCATCGCTGCGCTCGCGATCCTCCTGATCGCCGTCGGGATCTCCTCGTCGGGCCGCGGGACGGGTGTCAGCGCGCGGCTGGAGCGCTATGCCTCCGGGAAGGACGAGACCAAGAAGCCCGAGAGCGCCGCGTCGTTCGGCGACCTCATCTCGCAGAGCGCCGCGATCTCGCAGCTGAACAAGGCGGTCGAGGGGCGCGACTTCGGGGCCAGCCTGGCCCGCGACCTCGCCCGGGCCGACCTGAAGCTGAAGGTCAGCGAGTACCTCTTCATCTGGGTCGGCGCCATCGTCGGCATCCCGGTCTTCATGTTCCTCGCCGGCTTCGCCCTCCCGGCGCTCCAGAACCCCATCCTCCTCCTCGTGGGCGCCATCGTCGGCTTCTTCCTGCCCCGCTGGTACGTCCACCGGCGCCAGGGCAAGCGGATCAACCAGTTCAACAAGCAGCTCCCGGACACGATCACCCTGATCGCGAATGCGCTGCGGGCCGGCTCGTCGTTCCTGCAGGCCATCGAGCTGGTGGTCCGCGAGGCGCGCCCGCCGATCTCCACGGAGTTCGCCCGGGTGATCCGCGAGGTCAACCTCGGCCTGCCCTTCGAGCAGGCCCTCGAGAACCTCGTCCGCCGCGTCCGCTCGGAGGACCTGGAGCTGATGGTCACGGCCATCTCCATCCAGTACACCGTCGGCGGCAACCTGGCCGAGATCCTGGACTCCATCGCCTACACGATCCGCGAGCGCGTCCGCATCAAGGGCGAGATCCGCACCTTGACGGCCCAGCAGCGGATGTCCGGCTACGTGGTGGCCTTCCTGCCGATCGCCCTGGTCGGGTTCCTGAGCGTCATCGCGCCGTCCTTCATGGAGCCCATGCTCGACCCGGCGGTCAACTTCATGGGTATCCCGGTGGGCATGATCCTGATCGGGATCGGCGGGCTCATGATGCTCGTCGGCTTCCTGATCATCCGACGCATCGTCGACATCGAGGTGTAGGGCATGGACACCCTGATCCCCATCCTCGTCGCCGGCGCCGCCGCCGCGGCGATCCTCTTCATCACCATCGGCCTGGCCGGCAGGTCGAGCGTCGACCCCGTCCAGGCCCGCCTCACCCAGCTGGGATCGATGCAGGCGAAGAACCTCGAGGAGCTCGAGCTCCAGCAGCCGTTCCTCGAGCGGACGATCCGGCCGCTGGCCGGCCGCCTCGCCGGCACGACCTCGAGGTTCACCTCCTCGTCGTTCACCTCGCGCACCGAGAAGAACCTCGCGATGGCCGGCAACCCGGGCGACCTGCGGGTCGCCGACTGGCTGGGCATCAAGGCCATCTCCGCGGTCCTCTTCGCGATCGTCTTCTTCCTCGTGTTCAACTTCCTGCTGAACACCGGGCTCCTGATGGCGATCGCCCTCGGCGCGGCCGGCCTCGCGGTCGGCTACATCTTCCCGGAGTTCTGGCTCGGCCGGCGCGTCAAGGCTCGCCAGCACGCGATCGTGCTCCAGCTCCCGGACGCCCTGGACCTCCTGACGATCTCCGTCCGGGCCGGCCTCGGCTTCGATGCCGCCCTGGCCAAGGTCGTGGAGAAGATGCAGGGACCCCTGGTGGACGAGTTCCGGCGGGCGCTGGCCGAGGTTCGCGTGGGCAAGGCGCGGCGGGATGCGCTGCGCGACATCGTCCCCCGGACGGAAGTGCCCGCGCTCACCAACTTCATCGGCGCGATCATCCAGGCCGAGCAGCTGGGCGTCTCGATCAGCAAGGTGCTCCAGGTCCAGTCCGAGCAGCTCCGCATCGAGCGCCGCCAGCGGGCCGAGGAGATGGCCGCGAAGGCGCCGATCAAGATGCTCTTCCCGCTCGTCGGGTGCATCTTCCCGTCGCTCTTCATCGTCATCCTGGGCCCGGCGATCATCCTGATCATGAAGAACCTGGCCGGTCCGGGCGGGATCGGCGGCTAGGCGCGTCGACCGCGTGCGCCCGGTGGCGGACGGCGCTCGACCCGCGGCCGACTGATTCGTCCAGTGGAGTCGCAGCCCGTGGCCGACGGTGACCGCCGCCTGGATGCGCGCAACCTCACGCGCGGCACCGCCCTGTGCGCATCGCTGGAGGTTGCCGAGTCGTTCGGCGGTCGCTTCATGGGCCTGATGGGCCGGCCTCGCTCGCCCCGGATGCCGGCCTCTGGCTCCGGCCGGCGTCGAGCATCCACATGCTCTTCATGCGCTTCCCGATCGACGCCGTCTTCCTCGGGCGGCCTGCTGCCGATGGGGCGCGCGGCGCGTCGTGGCGGTGCGGCCCTCGCTGCGGCCGTGGACGGGCGTCGTCTGGTGGGCCCGGGGCGCGGACGGCTGCCTGGAGCTGCCGGCCGGGACGATCGCCGCGTCCGGGACGGTCGTTGGGGACCTGGTCCTGCTCGGCGAGGTCGACGCGGAGCGGGGATGAGCGGCCGGTAAGCGACCGATGAGGCGGCGCCCGTCATCCTTCGGCGTCATGGGCGTCGTGCAGCTCGGAGTCCCCCGGCCCCGGCGCGGTGGCCGGCCGGCTCCTCGACCTCGCGTTCCCGGCGGTCTGCGTCGGATGCGGGCACGAGGGGACCGCGTTGTGTGGCCCATGCGGGCGTGCGCTCACCGTCCGGGCGGGCGAGCCGACGGGCACCCTCATCGGGATGCCGTCCGATGTGCCGCTCCCGCTCGTCCAGCTGGAGTGGTGCGCCCCGTATGGCGGGCTCGTCCGCGACGCCCTCCACGCCCTCAAGTACCGCGGCGAGCAACGACTGGCGGGGCCGCTCGGCGCGGCGGCGGCCGCACGGTGGCGCGAGGCATCGATCGGCGGCGACATGCTGGTCCACGTGCCGGTGCATCCAGCGCGGCGCGCCGTGCGCGGCTACGACCAGGCAGAGCTGCTCGCGCGGGCTGCGGCGGCTGCGCTCGGGTGCCCGGTCCTCCCCGCGCTCCGGCGCGAGCGCGCGACGGCACCCCAGTACGAGCTGGGCCGGGATCGTCGGGCCGCCAACGTCGCGGCCGCGTTCGCGGTCGATCCCGCTCTTCGGGCCGCCGTGGCCGGTCGCTGGATCGTGCTCGTGGATGACGTCGTGACGACGGGCGCGACGCTGGTCGCCTGCGCCGAGGCGCTCCTCGACGCCGGGGCGACCGCGGTCTCGGCCCTGACGATCGCCCGTGAGGCGTGAAGGCCTGGAGCGGCCGGCTGCGCCGGCAGTGCCGCGCGCGCCATCGCCGGGCGGGACGGCCCTCGCGATCGGGTCCCTCGCCCGTCGAAGCCGCGCCGTCGCCCACCTATACTCGACCCATCGGGCAGCCGTCGGATGCCGCGTCCCGCGGACCGGCCGGCCCGAACGCACCCTGGAGGTCAGCCGTGAGGACGATCGTCAAGGGCAAGAACATGGACGTCCCGGACGCCGTGCGGCAGTACGCCGAGCGGAAGACGCGGCGCCTGGAGCGCTTCCTCGACGACCGGACCGAAGCGATCATCGAGCTCTCCGTGGAGCATCACAGGAGCACCGACGACTCGCGGATCGCGGATGTCACGCTCGTGATCGACGGCCAGACCGTGCGCGGGCGGGCGGACGCCTCGACGTGGGAGGCCGCGATCGACGACGTCGTCGACAAGGTCGAGCGGCGCGCGGTCGACCACCAGCAGAAGCCCCGCGTGCGGGCCCGCGCACCCGAAGAGAAGGAGATCCTGGCCCGGATCGCCGACGGGACATCCGACGAGGGACGCGAGCGGCGCGTGGTCAAGACGAAGCGATTCGCCCTGGAGCCGATGTTCGAGGAGGACGCGATCGCCGAGATGGAGGCGCTCAACCACGCGTTCTTCATCTTCGTCAACGCCGAGAACGAGCGCCTGAACCTCCTCTATCGCCGCCGCGACGGCGACTTCGGGCTCATCGAGCCGATCATCGCCGGGTCGTACACGCCCGGCCGCGGAGCGAAGCCGGGCACGAAACCCGCGGCCAAGGGCTGACCTCGCACCCGTGCCGCGTCCCGCCCTTCCCGACGGCCGGCGGCTGGGTGCGCACCTCCCGCTCGGAACCGGGATGGTCCGGGCTGTCGAGCGCGCCCACGCGATCGGCGCCGACGCGCTCCAGGTCTTCATCGACAACCCGACCGCCTGGAAGCGACGGGCGGAGCCGCCGGCCGAGCTGCCGGCCTTCCGCGAGCGGCTGGCGGCGCTCGGGATCGACCCGGTCGCGGTGCACGCCTCGTACCTCGTCAACCTCGCGGGCCCGTCGGAGGACCTCTTCGAGCGGTCGGTCGCCCTGCTGGCGCACGAGCTGGCGGCGGCGCCCGACTACGGCGCCCGGTTCGTCAACGTCCACATCGGGAGCCACAAGGGCTCCGGGGTTGCTGCCGGGATCGCGCGGGTCGCCGACGGTGTCGCGCGCGTGCTGGCGGAGGTCGACGAGAACGTCGGGCGTCCGGTCGCTGTCGGGACTGGAGCGTCGGGGGCGCCGCCCGACGTCGGGCGCGCCCGTCCCGCTCCTCGTGCTGGAGAACTCCGCCGGCAGCGGGGACGGGATCGGGACGAGCATCGAGGAGCTCGAGGCGATCTTCGAGGCTGTGGCCGCGCGCGGCGTGCCGGCCGAACGGGTCGGCCTGTGCCTCGACACGGCGCACCTCTGGGGTGCTGGGCACGACGTGGCCACGACCGACGGCGTGGACGCGCTCGTGGACGAGCTGGCCGCCCGGATCGGGCTCGAGCGCCTCGTGATGGTCCACCTCAACGATTCGAAGGCCGGGCGCGGCTCGCGGCTGGATCGCCACGAGCATCTCGGCGCCGGCGAGATGGGTGCGGGAGCCGGCCTCGCCCGCCTGCTCACGCACCCGGCGCTGGCACATGTCGCCTACTTCCTCGAGACGCCGGGGATGGACCAGGGCTACGACGCGGTGAACATGGGGCGCGCCCGGGCGCTGGCCGCGGGCGAGCCGCTCGACGCGCTCCCGCCGGAGGCCTTCCACCTGCACGGCGCACGATCCAGGACGCCGGCCGCCTGAGGGCGTCTGCGCGGGGGCCACCAGCGCCGTGGAGGCCGCCGGCTCAGCTCCGACCGGCGAGAATCAGCGAACGCCGGCGCCCCAGTACGCCGGCGTTCGCTGTCCCAATGACCCGGGAGAGGAGGGCGCTCCCGGGGCGGTCGAATCGTGCTGTGCTAGGGCCTCCCGGAGGGTCGCCGCACGAGCATCGGTGCCGGGCGGACGGTGGAGACGCGACGCTCCGTCGAGAGGCCCACGACGGAGGCGAGTGGCGGGGGCGTCGGGCGCCCGAGCGATCGGTCCTGGAGCCCGTTGTGGGGTGCCTGGACGACCGGCCGCGCGTACCGGCGCATCCGGACGGCGAGGTAGTACTCCATGATCTGGCGGACCTGCGGCTCGCCCAGCGCGTCATCCGCGCGCAGCGCGTACTCCACGCGGGCGGTCGGGTTGACCGTGGCCCCGCTCGACACGAGGCCCAGGTACTGCGGGGCATCGGCGTCGTCGCGCAGCTCGCGCAGGCCGCGGGCCAGCTTGGTGGCGGTGCCCAGCGACGGGGTCCGGTCGCCGCGAACCAGGCGGGAGATCGTCGAGTGGTCGACGCCCGACGCCTGGGCCAGCTGGCGTTGCGACATCTTCTTGGCCCTGAGCTGTGCACGCAGCCACTCGTTGAAGGGGCGGCCGTTCTGCTCGGTCATTACCGGTGGGCGCTCCGTGAGTTCGGCGGGATGTCCGCGTGGCGTCACTATCGAGAGTGGCGCATTCGGGAACCATGACCCGTTGGTACCCCGGGTCATGGCCGCGGCAGAACAGGGGTACCGGGTGCTCTGACGTGGGGCTGCGATGTCGCGCGGCAGGGCCGCAGCGGGTCGCCCGGCGCGTGGCCGTCAGGCGGTCGCGAAGTACCCCGCGGGGGCCGGCGGGATGCGGCCCTCGCCGCGCGGCTTGGGCGAGAGGACGTACGCGATCGACCCGAGGATGATCACCGAGAAGACGCTGATGACCCGGTCCAGCAGGGCGATCGCGGTGGCCTCGGCCAGTGGCACGTTGTAGACGAGGGTCAGGACGCCGATGATCCCCGCCTCCACGATCCCCAGGCCGGCCGGGCTCAAGGGGACGGCGGTGAGCAGCGACCCGATGAGCGCGACGAAGACCGCCCCCGAGATGCCCAGCTGGACATCGGGGAAGCCCAACGCCTGGACCACGAACCAGAGGCGCAGCGACTCGGTCATCCAGATCAGGCCGGTGATGACGAGCAGGCGCGGCAGCGCCCGCCAGCCGATGGCCCCGAACACGCCTTCCTCGAAGCGCTCGTACAGCTCCAGGATCGTCTGCTTGCGGGGCAGGGGGAGGGCGCCGAGGAGGCGGGCTCCGACGCGGCGCAGGAAGAGCAGGCCCAGGGCCAGGACGACCATCACGCCGACCCCGATTCCCACGACGACCTGGATCTCCGGTGGAAGCTGGCCGCGGAAGCTCCAGAAGCCGGCCGCCAGGCCCAGGATCACGATCACGAACAGGTCCAGGACCCGCTCGATGAAGACCGTGCCGAACGTGCGCGACAGCGAGGCATCGCTGTTGATCTTGAGGAGGTAGGCCCGGTAGATGTCGCCGAGCTTGGCCGGGACGACGCAGTTCACGAGCCACGACAGGAAGATGATCTCGGTGGCGTCCTTCGTGGGGCAGTAGAAGCCCGTGCCCCGCAGGAGCAGCGCCCAGCGGTAGCCGCGCAGCGGGAAGCCCAGGTAGTAGACGACGAAGGCCGCCAGCACGAGGACGGGATTTGCCGCCAGGATGAGCTCCGGAACCCGCTGGAGCTGGTTCCAGTTGAGGCCCACGAAGGCGGCGATGATCGCGAGCGGGACCGCGATCGAGATGATCGTCCGCGGCTGGCGGAGGCGCCGGCCGAGGGAGAGCTGCTCGGCGGTGACCTCGCGCTCGGGCTCGGGCGCGGGCGTGGCGGCCTCGGGCGCGGCGCTCATCGGCCGGCGGGCCGGGGCGGCCCGGGGCGAGGCCGGCCCGCGCCGCCGGGACCGCCCGGGCCGCCGGACCGGACCCGGCCGTTCCCGCGGACGCGCTGGACGAGCTTGGCGAACGGTGTGATCGCCCGGACGTAGTACGAAGCGCGGCCGGGAACGATCCGCGCCGCTGGCCAGCGCGGCCAGCAGCCCGGCCGGCGTCGAGGGGTCGCCCTCCATGCGGGTGGCGGCAATGCCGACCTCCAGCGTCGAGTGGGCATCGGAGACGGCGACGCCGGGGATCCCGGCGGTCCGCGCGAGCTCCGCGGCCTTCTCGTTGCCCTTTCCCCCGACGACCCGGGCGTTGAAGGCCTCCACCCAGTCGACGAGGCCGACGAGGGCCTCGAGCTCCTCGGCCGCCTTCCCCATCGAGCCGCGGTAGCTGTCGAACGGGTGCGGGATGCCCACCAGGGCGCCCTGGGCGCGGGCCCGGGCGATCGCCTCGGCGGGCGGGAGGCCCGGCGGGATCGCCTCCTGCAGGAACAGGCAGATCAGGTCGCCCTCGGTGGTCTTGACCTCCTCGCCGACGATCACGGTGATCCCCGGGATGGCCGCGTCGCGGGCCCGCAGGGCGCCGTCGATCCGATCGTGATCGGTGATCGCGAGGTGGGTGATCCCGCGGTCGCGGGCCGTGAGCACGACCTTGAGCGGGTCGGCCAGGGAGTCGAAGCTCGCGCTGGTGTGGCAGTGGAGGTCGACGAAGGCAGCACCCGGCGACGCTCCGAACCCCCCGCTGCCGTCCATCGAGCCGGTCAGATCTGCTGGACGAGGGACTTCTTGAAGAAGTCGAAGTGCTCCAGGGCGAGGCCGGTGCCGAGGGCGACGCAGTTGAGGGCGTTCTCCGCGACGTGGCACGGGACGCCGGTCACCTGGGTGAGCAGCCGGTCGATGTTGCGCAGCAGGGAGCCGCCGCCCGACATCACCATCCCCTTGTCGATGATGTCCGACGAGAGCTCCGGCGGGGTCTGCTCCAGCACGCCGCGCACGGCAGCCACCAGCTGCTGGAGGGGCATCTCGATCGCCTCCATCACCTCGGACGAGGTGATGGGGATCGTGCGCGGGAGGCCGGCGATCAGGTCGCGGCCGCGGACCTCCATCTGCAGCTCGCGCTCGAGCGGGAGGGCGGTCCCGATCTCGATCTTGACCTCCTCGGCCGTCCGGTCGCCCACCATCAGGTTGTACTTCTTGCGGATGTAGCTGGCGATCGCGTCGTCGAAGCGGTTGCCGCCCACCCGCAGGCTGTTGCTGACGACGATCCCGCCCAGGGCGATGACCGCGATCTCGCTCGTGCCGCCGCCGATGTCGATGATCAGGTTGCCCGACGGCCCGCTGATGGGCACGTTGGCCCCGATGGCGGCGGCCAGGGGCTCCTCGATCAGGAACGCCTCGCGGGCGCCGGCCTTGAGCGCCGCGTCGCGGACGGCCCGCTTCTCCACCGAGGTCACGCCGGCGGGGACGCTGATCATCACCTCGGGCCGGCTGAGGGAGAAGGTCCCCTTCCGGGCCCGCCCGATGAAGTAGCGGAGCATCGCCTCGGTGATGACGTAGTCCGCGATGACGCCGTCCTTCATGGGCCGGATGGCCTGGATGTTGCCGGGCGTCCGGCCGATCATCTGGCGGGCTTCCTCGCCCACGGCGACGATCCGGTTGTCCTCGCTCACCGCGACGACGGACGGCTCCTGGATGACGATGCCGCGGCCCTTGACGTAGACGATGACGTTGGCGGTGCCGAGGTCGATGCCGATCTTCATGAAGGCGTGCTGCTCACCTGCTCGGGGAGGCGCTCGATCCGGGCGCCGAGGTCGTGGAACTTGCGGTCGATGTTCTCATAGCCACGCTGAACGTGGTGGGCGCCGTGAATTGTGGAGACTCCCTCGGCCGCGAGCGCCCCCAGGATGAGCGACGCGCCGGCCCGCAGGTCGCCGATGGCCACCTCCGTGCCGTGCAGCCGGGCCGGCCCGCTGATCTCGGCGTGGCGCGCGTCGAGGATCTCCACGGCGGCGCCCATCTTGCGCAGCTCGCCGAGCCACTCCAGGCGGTCCTCGTAGATCGTCTCGTGGAGGCGGCTGGTGCCCGCACAGCGGGTCATGAGGATGCTCGTCGGCGACTGGAGGTCCGTGGCGAAGCCCGGGTAGGGCCCCGTCTCCACGTCGACGGCGCGGTAGGCGCCGCTGCCGGGCGGGATGCCCTCCACCTCGATCGTGTCGACGCCGCAGCCGACCTGGACGCCCATCCGCCCCACCGTCTCGATGAACGAGCCGAGGAACGCGCAGGGAGCGCCCTCCAGGGTGATCCGTCCGCCCGCCACGGCGGCCGCGACCACGAAGGTGCCGGCCTCGATCCGGTCGGGAACCACGCTGTGCTCGGCGCCCCGCAGCCGGCGCCGGCCCTCCACGACGATCGTGTCCGGTGCCGTCCGCTCGACGGCGGCGCCCATCTGCTGGAGGAACGCCACGAGGTCGTCCACCTCGGGCTCCTGCGCGGCCGGCCGGATCACCGTCCGCCCCTCGGCCAGCGTCGCCGCCAGCATCGCGTTCTCGGTGCCCATCACGGACACGAAGGGGAAGGTCACCTCCGCGCCGCGCAGCCGGCCGGGGGCCTTGGCCAGGTAGTAGCCGTTGCGGTACTCGATCTCCGCGCCGAGGGCCCGCATGGCGTCGACGTGGAGGTTGACCGGCCGCCGGCCGATCCGGTCGCCGCCCGGGTTGCTGATGATCACCCGGCCGAAGCGCGCGAGCAGCGGGCCGAACAGGATGAAGCTGGCCCGCATCTTCGCGGCGGCCTCGAGGGGCACGAAGAGCCAGTCCACGTCGCCCGCCGCCACCTCGTAGACGCCGTGCTCGGGATGGTCCACGACAACGCCGAGGTCGGCCAGCGTCTCGGCCATCACCCGGACGTCCTCGATCTCGGGGACGTTCGTGAGCCGGCAGCGCTCGCCGGTCAGGACGGCCGCGGCGAGCAGCTTGAGGGCGGCGTTCTTCGCCCCGCTGACCCGGACGGTTCCGGACAGCGGCCGGCCACCCTCCACCCGGAAGACCTCCCGGGTGACGGGTGCCGGTGCGAACTCCCAGTGGAAGGGGCGGGCATCCGCCATCGTCGTCGTCCCGCGGCCGTTCGGCGCTACCGGCGCCGGCGCGGCCCCTCCCGGTGACGACGTTCCGCGACGCGGATCCGGACGAGCGACGCCTGGAGAGCGGCCCGGGCCCGGGCGAGGTCGGCCGGGTCCACGAGCCCGGCCTCGAGGGCCCGCTCGGCCTCGCGGCGCGCCTCCTCGGCCCGCTCGACGTCGATCTCGGCCGCCAGGTCGGCGGTCTCGGCCATCACGACGACCTTGTCCGGGCGGACCTGGACGAAGCCGCCGACGATCGCGAAGGACTCCTCGGCGCCGTCCTTGCGGACCCGGAGCTCGCCCGCTCCCAGGAGCGAGATGAGGGGGGCGTGGTGGGGAAGGATGCCGAGCTCGCCCTCGCTCCCGGGCAGGGTGACCGCGTCGACCTCCTCGCTGTAGACCCGCCGCTCCGGGGTGACGATCTCGAGCCGGATGGGCATGTCGCGCTCCTAGCCGGCCAGGCGCTCGGCGTTCGCCCGCACGTCGGCGAGCGTGCCCGCGAGGAAGAACGCCTGCTCGGGGAGGTCATCGGCCTTCCCCTCCAGGATCTCCTTGAACGAGGCGACCGTGTCGCGGATCGGGACGTAGACGCCGGAGCGCCCCGTGAAGACCTCGGCCACGAAGAACGGCTGGCTCATGAACCGCTGCAGGCGCCGGGCCCGGGCCACCGTCGCCTTGTCCTCCTCGGACAGCTCGTCGATGCCCAGGATGGCGATGATGTCCTGGAGGTCGCGGTAGCGCTGCAGGACGCGCTGCGTCTCGCGGGCCACGTCGTAGTGCTCCTGGCCCACGACGAGCGGGTCCAGGACGCGGGACGTGGAGGTCAGCGGGTCGACGGCCGGGTAGATGCCCAGCTCGGCGATGTTGCGCTCCAGGCGGATCGTCGAGTCGAGGTGGGCGAAGGTGGTGGCCGGGGCCGGGTCGGTGTAGTCGTCGGCGGGCACGTAGACCGCCTGGAGGCTCGTGATCGAGCCGTCCTTCGTCGAGGTGATCCGCTCCTGGAGGGCCGCCATCTCGGTCGCCAGGTTCGGCTGGTAGCCCACCGCCGACGGCATCCGGCCGAGGAGGGCGGAGACCTCCGAGCCCGCCTGGGTGAAGCGGAAGATGTTGTCGATGAAGAGGAGGACGTCGCGGCCCTCCTCGTCCCGGAAGTACTCCGCCATCGTGAGGCCGGTCAGGCCGACCCGCTGGCGGGCGCCGGGCGGCTCGTTCATCTGGCCGAAGACGAAGGCCGTCTTGGCCAGGACGCCCGACTCGGTCATCTCCTTGATCAGGTCGTTGCCCTCGCGGGAGCGCTCGCCCACGCCGGCGAAGACCGAGACGCCGGCGTGCTCCTGGGCGACGTTCCGGATCAGCTCCTGGATGATGACCGTCTTGCCGACGCCGGCGCCGCCGAAGATCCCGACCTTGCCGCCCTTCTTGAAGGGGCAGATCAGGTCGATCACCTTGAGCCCGGTCTCGAAGACCTCGACGTCGGTGGTCTGGGCGTCGAAGGCGGGCGCCGAGCGGTGGATCGGCAGGACGTTCGTGCGGTCCACGGGGCCCTTGCCGTCGATCGGGTTGCCCAGGACGTCGAAGACCCGGCCGAGGGTCGGGGCGCCGACCGGCACGCTGATGGGGGCGCCGGTGTCGCGCACCGCCGTGCCGCGGGCGAGACCGTCGGTCGTGGTCATGGCCACCGAGCGGACCCAGTTGTTGCCCAGGTGCTGCTGCACCTCGCAGACGAGCGGGTCGTGGTCGGGGCGGATGATCTCGACCGCGCTGTAGATCGAGGGAAGCTCGCCGGGCGGAAACTCGATGTCCACCACGGGCCCGGTGATCTGGATGACCCGGCCGATGGCTGCGGGTGCGGCGGTCGCCATGGGTATGTCTGCCTCCTGCCGGCGTCGTCAGCGCGCCCGGGCGCCGGACGCGATCTCGATCATCTCGCGGGTGATGTTGGCCTGGCGGACCTTGTTGTAGGAGAGCGTCAGGTCCTCGATGAGCTCCTCGGCGTTCTCGGTCGCGTTCTTCATCGCCACCATCTTGCTCGACATCTCCGAGGCCGTGGTCTCCAGGATCGCCTGGTAGACGCGGGTCGCCACGTAGCGGGGCAGGAGCTGGCGGAGGACGGTGGACGCGTCCGGCTCGAAGATGAACTGGTGGCCGGGGATGCCCTCGGTGTCCGCCGCGGGCTGGAGCGGGAGGAGCTGATCCAGGCTGGGGCGCTGGACCAGCGTCGAGACGAACTTCGGGTAGACGAGGTCGATCCGGCCGCAGGACCCCTGCCAGGAAGTCGTCGGTGATCAGGCGGGTGAGCGGGGTGACGTCGGCGAAGCTCGGCCGGTCGCCGAACCCGGCGAAGTGCGCCTCCAGGGGGAGGTGGGCGCGGCGCAGGGCATCGCGGCCCTTCCGGCCGACCGTCACGACCGCCACCTCGCCCTCGTGGTCGAGGATCTCCTTGAGCGCGAAGCGGACGGTGTTCGTGTTGAGCGGCCCGGCCAGGCCGCGGTCCGTGGTGATCACCACGAAGAGCCGCTTGCCGTGGTCGCGGCGGGCGAGGAGCGGGTCGTGCTCGGCGTCCAGGACGGCGGCAAGGTCGGCGATCACCTCGTCGATCTTCTCGCTGTAGGGCCGGCTCGAGAGCGTGGCGTCCTGGGCGCGCTTGAGCTTCGACGCCGCCACGAACTGCATGGCGCGCGTGATCTGCTTGATGTTCTTGACGGCGCCGATGCGCCGCCGGATGTCCCGCTGGCTTGCCACGCTGCGCTCCTGGCCCCCGGTCCGCTACGCGAGGAAGCTGCTGCGGTAGGCGGCCACGGCTTCGTCGAGCCCCTTCGCGATCTCGTCGTCGAGGGTCTTCGTCTCGCCCAGCTTCGTGAGCAGCTCCGGCCGCTCCGCCTCGAGGAACCGGTAGTAGCCCGCCTCGAACTCCTTGACCCGCGGGGTCGGGATGTCGTCCACCGCGCCGCTGGTGGCTGCCTGGAGGATCGCCACCTGCTTCTCGACGGGAAGCGGCTGGTACTGGGGCTGCTTCACGATCTCGGAGAGCTTCTCGCCGCGGGTGAGCTGGTCGCGGGTGGCCTTGTCCAGGTCGGAGGCGAACTGGGCGAACGCCGCAAGCGCCCGGTACTGGGCGAGGTCGAGCTTGAGCGGCCCGGCCACCTTCTTCATCGCCTTGGTCTGCGCCGCGGAGCCGACGCGGCTGACCGAGATGCCGATGTTCAGCGCGGGCCGCTGGCCGGCATTGAACAGGTCCGTCTCCAGGAAGATCTGGCCGTCGGTGATGGAGATGACGTTGGTCGGGATGTAGGCCGAGACGTCGCCGGCCTGGGTCTCGATGATCGGGAGCGCGGTCAGCGAGCCGCCGCCGTTCTCGTCGTTCAGGCGCGCCGCCCGCTCCAGGAGCCGGCTGTGGAGGTAGAACACGTCGCCGGGATAGGCCTCGCGGCCGGGCGGGCGGCGGAGCAGCAGGGCCATCTCGCGGTAGGCCCAGGCATGCTTGGAGAGATCGTCGTAGACGCACAGGGCGTCCTTGACGAGCCCCGGCTGGCCGGGGATCTCCACCCCGTTCTCCATGACCTCCTCGCCCATCGCCACGCCGCTGTACGGGGCCAGGTACTGGAGCGGAGCGGGGTCCTCGGCACCGGCCACGACGACGATCGTGTGGGCCATCGCGCCGTGCTTCTCCAGGATCGCCACGGTGGAGGCGACCGTCGAGAGCTTCTGGCCGATCGCCACGTAGATGCAGACGAGGCCCTTCCCCTTCTGGTTGATGATCGTGTCGACCGCGATGGCGGTCTTGCCCGTCTGGCGATCACCGATGATCAGCTCGCGCTGGCCGCGGCCGATGGGGATGAGCGCGTCGATCGCCTTGATGCCGGTCTGGACGGGCGTGTCGACCCCCTTGCGGACGATGACGCCGGGGGCGATCCGCTCCGCCGGACGGCTCTTCGTCGCGTTGATCGGGCCCTTGTCGTCGAGCGGCCGGCCGAGCGGGTCCACGACGCGCCCCAGCAGCTCCGGCCCCACGGGCACCTCGACCACGCGGCCCGTCGTCTTGACGACATCGCCCTCCTTGATGGCCGTGGCGTTGCCGAGGATGACCGCGCCCACGGTCTCCTCCTCCAGGTTCAGGGCCATCCCGAAGACGCCGCCGGGGAACTCGAGGAGCTCCGAGGAGAGGGCGTCCTCGAGGCCGTAGATCTGGGCGATGCCGTCGCCGACCTCGACCACGGTCCCGACGTTGCGCGTCTCCGCGGTCGCGTCGAAGCTCTCGATCGAGGCCTTGATGATGCTGATGATCTCGTCGGATCGGATGGCCATGCAGGTTGCTCCAGTCGGTGGCGCGGCTGGCCGGTGGTCGTCCGGCGCGGCGTGGGGCGGCTTGTCAGCGGGCTCCGGCAACGATTCGGTCGCGGAGGCGCTCGAGGCGTCCCCGCACGCTGGCGTCGATGAGTCGATCCCCGATCCGGACGGTCACGCCCCCGATGAGGGCGGGGTCGACGGCCGTCCGCAGGGAGACCGTGGTCCCGGCCAGCGACGCGACGCGGGCCGCGATGGCCTCGGTCTCCTCGGCGCTGAGCGGGGCGGCGCTGGTGACGACGGCGGCGGCGATGCCGCGCTGGCGATCGAGCAGGCGTCGCGTACTCGCCGACGATGGCCGGGACGAGGGAGACCCTGCGCCGCGCCACGAGCGCACCGAGCAGGTTGGCGAGCTGCGCGGCGACGGGAGGGGCGGTGCTGGTCTTCGCGGCGAGCGCTGCCCGAGCGGCCGCCTGCCGCTCCGGCAGCGGGATGGCCGGGTTCTCCACGATCCGCAGGACGTCGGCCGGCCCGAGGACCTGCCAGGCTGCATCGAGGGCCGCGTGCCAGGCGTCCTCGGTCCCGTCGCGCCGGGCGATCTCGAAGACGGCCTCGGCGTAGCGTCGGGCGGCGGTGGAGGGGCGGGTCATCAGGTCGCTACGCCCGCGGCGTGGGCTCGGCGAGGAACTCCTCGACGAGGCGGCGCTGGCGCTCGCCGGTCATGGACTCCCCGACGATGCGTCCCGCGGCTGACATGGCGAGGTCGGCGACCTCCGCCCGCAGGTCCGCGATCGCGCGGCTCTTCTCGGCCTCGATCTCGGCGGCGGCGCGGACACGCAGGCGCTCCAGCTCCTCGCGGGTGGCGGCGATGTCGGCCTCGCGCGATTCCTGGGCCACGCGCTGGGCGCGATCCAGGATCTCGCGTGATTGGCGACGCGCGGCCGCGATCTCGTCGGCCGCGGCCGCGGCCGACGCCTCGAGCGCGACCCTGGCCTGCTCTGCGTCCTTCAGGCCGAGATCGATCCGCTCCTTCCGGTCCGCGAGCATGCGGCTGAGCGGCTTGAGGGCGAATGCCCACAGGATGCCGAAGAAGAGCAGGAAGTTGAGGGCGCTGACGATGATCCAGAACAGGTTGATCGTCAGGCCGCCGGCCTCCTCGGCAGCCAGGGGCGCCGCAGCGGCGCTGGCGCCGGCTGCAACGGCCAGGAAGTCCACGTCGATGCTCCGTGCCGGGCCCGATCAGCCCGCGGGCTTGATGAAGATGGCGAGCAGGCCGACGACGATGGCGAGGACGCCGAGGCCTTCGGCGAACGCCGCGAGGATGATCGCGAGGCCGCGGATCTGGCCGGCGGCGTCGGGGTTCCGGCCAATGGCCGCCGCGGCCATCCCGGCCAGGATGCCGATGCCGATGCCGGGGCCGAAGACGCCGAGAGCGGCGATGCCGGCGCCGATGTTCTCCATGGTTTCGTGTCTCCTCTTCTCCTCCGGTCGAACGACCGGAGCGACTGGGCGAGCTGCTCAGGAACCGTTGGCTCAGGCGGCCACTGGTTGACCCGCAGGATGCTGGGCGACCTCGAGATGGGCCGGGCCCTCGGCGGTCTCATCCGCCTCATGGTGGGTCTCGGCTGCGACGAGCGTGAACATGAGAGTGAGAACGCTGAAGATGAGCGCCTGGATCGTCGTGAGCAGGAGCTCGAGACCGTACATCGCGACGGGGATGATGCCGATGAACAGGGCGATGAGGACGCCCAGGGCCACCTCGCCGCCATAGATGTTGCCGAAGAGCCGCATCGCCAGCGTCACGGGCTTGACGAACTCGAGCATGAGCTCGACGAGGCCGACGAACATGGCGATCAGGCCCGCTGCGACACCGTGCCTGAACTCGCGGAAGGGAAAGAACCTGCCGAGGTACCCGCCCACGCCGTTCGCCCGGAACCCCTGCCACTCGAAGTAGGCGAACGCGACGAGCGCGAGCCCGATCGTGATGTTCAGGTCGGACGTCGGGGCCCGGAGCTCCTCGATCCTCCCGACCGGCGGAATGAGCCCGCTCCAGTTGCAGAACAGGATCAGCAGGAAGAACGAGGCGTAGATCGGGATGTGCCTGACCGCCGCCGGGCCCCCGAGGCCGATCGCGAAGTCCCGCAGCGTCTCGTAGGCGAACTCGACGACGTTCTGCAGCCTGCCTGGAACGTCCCGCATCGCCCTGGTGGCGATGATGAAGACCAGGAGAACCACCGCCATCACGATCCACATCGTGAGGATCGTGTTGGTGATGCTCACGTTGAAGCCGATGACGATCTGGCCCGTGGGGAGGGGCTCCTCCTGGATCTGCCAGACGACGTGCGGTGGCGGGAACTCCAGGGTGCCGTTGATGAAGCAGACGGGATACGAGCACGCGTCCCCGGGTTCGCCGCCCCTGGGGAACGGCGGCACGAACAGGAAGGCGAGGACGTCGATGACGACGACGATGATGAGCAGGGCGACGAGGGGATGGATGCGACGGCGCTTCGCGGGAAGATCACCCGTCTCGCGCGCGGCGGCTTCCATCTCCGGGTCGTTGGCCACGGTCGCTCCGTTGCATGTGGCGCGCGTCGCGTCCGCCGCGCGGCCCGTCAGTCCTCCACGTCGGCGAGGAACGGGTAGATCAGCCGGTAGACCACCCGGGCTCCCACGGCCAGTCCGGCGAAGAGCCCGACGAGCAGGAAGATCGGCAGTGTCCCAAGTTGCTGATCGGCCCAGTACCCCGCCAGCACGCCCACCAGGACGGTCACCAGGAGGACGATGCCGATCTCCGAGAAGAGCACGAAGTAGGCAAACGACCGTCCGGTCATGGCGTAGCGGGGGTCCCTCCGACGCCGGGGGAGTATAGCAAAGGGCTGCGGGCGGGAGGGACGCTTGTCCCTGCTCAGTGAATCTGGCAGGGCCAACTGCTCAGTGATCTCTGTCAGTCTCACCCGATGAGGGAGAACCCGACGATGAGCGCCAGGGAGAGTCGGGCTCCGGGTCCACGCTCGGATCCGCGCTCGCCCAGCCCACACTCCTACGCTTATGTCGCCCCGGGCAGCACTACCGAGAAAGCGGACGGCTCGGGCCACGGGGATCGGCCCAAGGACGGGCCGTCCGGGTACGAAGACGTTCGCTGCTGCACGCCGGGGGAGGCATCAGTGACGGAATCGCGGCCTCGGGACGACCCGACCGGGTTCGGACGCAGTCGGAGACCCGGACTTCTTCGGTAGTGCTCGTGGGCAGCGCATTGGCGATGGAATCGGGCCGGGAAGGGCGCGACCGGGTCGGGCGCGGGCTGGCCGGGTCGGGCGCGGGCGGGCGCGTGGGCGCGGGCGGGGATGGGGCCCTCCGGCGGGGAGGGGCCTTACGGCGCGGGCGTCGGCGGCGGGGTCACGACCACGGGAGGCGAGGTGGGGCGCGGGGTTGGGCGGGGGGTCGGGCGCGGGGTGGGCGGGGCGTGGCGGGTCGCGGGGGGCAGCGGTGACACGCGGCGTTGGCGCCGGGGCAGCGGTCGGTGTCGCGGTCGGCGCGGGCGTGGGTGACGCGGTGGGGGCAGCGGTCGGTGGCGGGTCGGCGTCGGGCGCGGGTGACGCAGTGGGGGCGCCGGTCGGTGTCGGCGTCGGCTCCGCGGTGACCGCCGGCTCGGGGGTGCGCGCCAGGTCGAGGCGCCGGCGTGGCGGTCGCCCCCAGGACGCCGCCGTCGGTTGGCGTGGCGGCGGGCAGCACGACGCCGATCACCAGCACGGCGATCGCCGCGACAAGGAGCACCGCGGAGGTGTCGCGCCAGAGCCGGCGTCGCGGCGAGGCCACCCACGCGACCTCGGGCGCCGCCGTGATCGCGTACGGCGCCATGGGGCCGGGGAGAGGCAGGCGTGGGCGGGACGACCTCCGGGGCCTCCGGGGCGCGGCCCGTCAGCCAGGCGAGCCGTCCCAGGGCCAGCCGCTCGCTCTCGAGCCGCGCTTCCTCGGCCTCCTCCCGGCGCCGCGCGCGCGACGCCCGGCCCCGGGCGAGCACCAGGACCAGCGCGACGACGGCCGCTCCGATCAGCCCGACGACGAGGAGCGTCTCCATGATCAGCGGCGCGCCCCGGCTGGCCCGTCGTGGTCGCGCGCCGCCCGGAACGCGTCCGCGGACCCCGACGCGATGATGGTCTCGCCGACCGCGAGCTGGCGGTCGTCGCCTGGGTTCGCCGCGTAGCGGCCGTCGGCGGCGAGGATGGCCAGCACGAACAGGCCGCGCTCCCGGAGGCCGGCCGACCGTCACGCCGTCGAGCCCGCCGTCGGGCGTGACGTGGAGCTCCTCGAGGCTGAACGAGAGCTCGCCGTGCGAGAGGGCGGCGTCGAGGAAGTCGACGACGCGCGGCCGGATCGCCAGCTCGGCCAGGCGCCGGCCGGCCATCGTGTACGGGGAGACGATCCGGTCGGCCCCGGCCAGGGCGAGCTTCTCCTCCGCGGACGGCGTGCTCGCCCGGCCCACCACGAGGAGCGAGCGGTTGATCGCGCGGGCCGACAGGATCACGTAGACGTTCTGGGCGTCCGAGTCGATCGTCGAGATCAGGCCGCGCGCCCGTTCGATCCCGGCCGCGCGAAGGGTCGCGTCGTCCGTCGCGTCGCCCTCGACCGCGAGGTGGCCGTCAGCCCGGGCTCGCTCCAGCGATGCCGGGTTCACGTCGATGACCGTGAAGGGGGTGCCTTCGTGCACCAGCTCCCGGGCCACCGTGGAGCCGACCCGCCCGTAGCCGCAGAGGACGTAGTGCCCGCTCAGCGCCCCGACCGCCTTCTCCATCCGTCGCGTCCGGCTCCTTCCGCTCGTGGCCTCGACGATCAGGTACTCCGTGACGAGGCCGACCGTCCCAAAGACGAGAACGACGCCGACCCCCGACATGATCATCGTCCAGATGCGCCCGCTCGCGTCAAGCTCGCGGACTTCCTTGAACCCGACGGTGGTGACGCTGATCACCGTCATGTAGAGAGCGTCGAGGAAGCTCCATCCGTCGATGACCATGTAGCCGGCCGTGCCGATCGCGATCGCGAGCGCGACGATCGCGACCCAGGTCCGGAGGCCCGGGGCGACCAGCAGCGCCCGGACCGCGTCCCGTGCTCCCGCCTCCCCGCCCGGCTGTGCCACGCCGCCTCCGTCATCCGGGCCAGGCCATCCGCGAGGCCCCCGCTAGCGTAGCGCGCTCAGCCCTGGCCGGGTCCGCCGTCTCCTGGCTCGGGGCCATCGTCGGCCCTGTTCTCGACCACCCGGTCCAGGAGGAGGATGACCAGGCCGAAGACCATGAGAGCGCCCAGGAACGCGTAGAGCTGCCCGCTGTCCGACAGGACGAGCGAGAGGGCCCCGAGGCCGACGCAGATCGCATAGATGAGCAGGACCGTCTGGGTGTGGCTGAGGCCCAGGTCGAGCAGGCGGTGGTGGATGTGGCCCCGGTCCGCCGAGAACGGCGAGCGGCCGCGGGAGACCCTCCGGACGATGCTGTAGAAGGTGTCGATGATCGGCACGCCCAGCACGAGGAGCGCAACCGCGACCTTGGCGCTGCCCAGGATCGAGAGGAGCGCCAGCGTGTAGCCGAGGAACATGACCCCGCTCGTGCCGATGAAGACCGAGGCGGGGTGGAAGTTCCAGCGCAGGAACCCCAGGATCGCGCCCGCCAGGATCAGGCACACCAGCGCCACCACCGGCTCGGTGGCCACCCCCGTCGCGCTGATGATCCCCAGCGTGACCGCCGCGATGAGAGCCACCCCGGACGAGAGGCCGTCGAGGCCGTCGATGAAGTTGATGCTGTTGATCATCCCCACGGTCCAGACCACGACGAAGATGGCACCCCAGATGCCCTCCAGCCGGATCGCCCCTGGACCGAAGGGGTTGGCGATCGCGCCGACCGTGATGCCCAGCCCCACCGGGATCAGGGCAGACGAGCAGCTGACCGCCGAACTGCCAGCGCGCGCGGAGGTCGAACTGGTCGTCGACCAGGCCGATCGCGACGGCCGCGGCTCCGCCGAGCAGGAGAGCGGCGATCTCCGGCCGGGCCAGGGCATCCAGCGGCCCCCACAGGCCCACCAGCGCGTCGGCCGCGAAGAGCCCGGTCACCACGACGAGGAAGGCGACGCCCACCGCCACGCCGCCGCCCCGGGGCACGGGCGTCGTGTTCACGCGCCGGTCGTCGGGATGGTCGACGGCCTTCACCCGCTGCGCCATGCGGCGCGCGGCCGGCGTCAGGGCAAAGGAGAGCAGGGCGGCCACGAGGAACGCGACCGCGGCGGGAACGAGGAGGTCGAGGTCGCCGGTCACCGGGCCTTCCCCGGGCGGGCGCCCGTCACGCCTCCGGCAGGCCCGGAACCGGGAAGCGGGCGCAGATGCCGCGCACCTCGGCCCCGATGCGGGCGTGCTCGGCGGGCTCGTCGCGCCTGACGAGCGCCTCCACGAGCAGGCGCCCCACCTCGCGCATCTCGCCGGGACCGAAGCCGCGGGTCGTGGTGGCCGGCGTCCCGACCCGGATCCCCGACGTGACGTTCGGGGGCGCGGGATCGAAGGGGATCGTGTTCTTGTTCACGGTGATCCCGACATCGTCGAGGAGCCGCTCGGCCTCCTTGCCGGTGGTCCCGAAGGGCCGGACATCGATCGAGAAGACGTGGGTGTCGGTGCCCCCGGCGATGATCCGTCCGCCGCGTGCGGCGACCTCGGCGGCCAGCACCCGCGCGTTCTCGACCGTTCGGCGCTGGTCCTCGCGGAACTCCTCGCTCGCGGCCAGCCGGAGGGCGATCGCCTTCGCCGCGATCACGTGCATGAGCGGCCCGCCCTGGATCCCCGGGAAGACGGCCCGGTCGACCGCCGTGGCGAGCTCCGGCGAGGCGAAGATGAGGCCGCCGCGCGGCCCCCTGAGGGTCTTGTGGGTCGTGGTCGTGACGAGGTCGGCATGGGGGAAGGGCGACGGGTGGACGCCCGCCGCAACGAGCCCCGCGATGTGGGCCATGTCCACCAGGAGCCGGGCCCCGACCCCGTGGGCGATGGCGGCGAGGCGCTCGAAGTCGAGGATCCGCGAGTACATGCTCGCCCCGGCGATGAGGAGACTCGGGCGGACCTCCGCGGCCTGGCGCTCCAGGGCCTCGTAGTCGATCGTCTCGGTCACCGGGTCGAGGCCGTAGTGGTGGGCCTCGAACCAGCGTCCGCTCATGTTCACGGCCAGGCCGTGGGTCAGGTGGCCCCCATGGTCCAGGCGGAGGCCCAGGATCCGGTCGCCGGGCGTGAGAACGGCGAAGAATGCCGCCTGGTTCGCCTGGGCCCCGGAATGCGGCTGCACGTTCACGTGGGCGGCGCCCGGGAAGAGCGCGAGGGCCCGCTCCTGGGCGAGGCGCTCCACGACGTCCACCCACTCGCAGCCGCCGTAGTAGCGGCGTCCAGGGAGGCCCTCGGCGTACTTGTTCGTCAGCCAGGAGCCCTGGGCCTCCATGACCGGGGCGAAGGTGTAGTTCTCGCTCGCGATCAGCTCGATCTTCCAGCGCTGGCGCTCGGCCTCGCCGCGCATGGCCGCCCAGACCTCCGGGTCGACCTCGCCGATCGACGCCCAGGCGGACTGCAGCGCGCCGGACATGCTCACTCGCGACTCCTTCGGCCCGCCGGATCGCTCCGTCCGGCCGGGCCCATTCTCGCCCATGCGGCCGCGTCGCGTCCCCCGCCGAAGCGGCGGCACCGCCGCGTCAGGCCGTCAGGCCGGCCGGCCGCCGAGCACGAGCTCCTCGATCACCTGGGCTGCGCCCTCCTCCGCCAGCGGCGGGGCAATCAGCCGGGCAACGGCCCGGACGGCATCTGGAGCGCCGGCCATGGCCACGCCCATCCCCACCTCGGCGATCATCTCCGCATCGTTGCGCTGGTCGCCGATCGCGAGCGCGTCGCGCAGGTCCACGCCCAGGCGTCGGGCGAGGTAAGCGGACCGCGGAGCCCTTGTTCGCACCCGGGGCGAGGAACTCCAGGAACATGGGGTGGCTCACGGTGGGGTCGGCGCGACCGGCGAAGTGCGGCCCGGGCCGGCTCCAGGGACGCATCCGGCAGCGGAGGCCGTGGCCACCGAGATGATCTTGGTGACCGGCCCCCGGATCCACTCGTCGAGGTCGGGCACGACCAGGACCCGTCCCAGGTTCCAGCCGGAGTAGTCGTCGGCTCGCTGGTCGGATACGGGGACCACCATCTTCTCGAGGTGGTTCACGTGCGGCGTCAGGCCGACCGCACGACACCAGGCGATCGCGTCGTGCGCGACGTCGGCCGCCAGCGGCCGGTGGAGGAGGAGACGTCCCAGGCGGGCACTGCCGGGCGCGGGCATCTCCCGCACGAGCGCACCCTGCAGGCCGATCAGCGGCGCCCGCAGCCCGAGCTCGCGGGCGTAGGGGAGCGCGGAGGTCGTCATGCGGCCGGTTGCGAGCACCACGTGGACGCCGCGGTCGACGGCCGCTCGGATGGCCGCCGTTGTCCGTGGCGGCAGGCGCAGGTCCTCGCCGATCAGCGTCCCGTCGAGGTCAAGGGCAACCAGGCGGATCCTGCGGCCGCTCACGGCCGCGAGTCCGGCGCGGCGACGCGGAGGGGCGCGGCCGTGGAGCCCGCCTTCGGATCGACGATCCTCTCGAGAACGGCGACGCGGGGCCTGCCGGCCAGGTCCGGCTCGAGGCGCACGGTCCAGCCGGGGAGATGCTCGGCGGCGGCCGCGCGGAGCGCCGGACCCTGGTCGTCGCCGATCTCCAGCAGCGCGACACCGGCGGCGGCCACGCGCTCGGGGAGGACGGCGAGCAGGCGCCGGATCACGTCGAGCCCGTCGGCGCCCCCGTCGAGCGCGTCGCGAGGCTCGAAGGACGCGGCAACCGGCAGGCCGGGCACGACGGCCGACGGGATGTAGGGCAGGTTGGCGCAGACCACGTCGAACTGGTCCGGCACGACCAGCAGGCCCGCCGGCCGTCCCGGAGGGCGGGAGCAGGTCGGCCGCGATGACCGCCACCCGGTCCCCCACCGCCTGCGCCACCGCGTTCTCGCGGGCGAGATCGGCCGCACTGTCGGACGCGTCGGAGCCGACGATCTCCACCTCGCCCAGCATGCCGCGGCGACGGAGCGCCACTGCGAGGGCCACGGCGATGGCGCCGCTCCCGGTCCCGACGTCGGCGACGGTGAGCGGCGGGGTGCCCGGCGGGCGAGGCGCACGCGCCAGGCGCTCGCCGATCGCGCCAAGGGCGAGGTCCACGAGCACCTCCGTCTCGGGGCGCGGGATCAGGGCGCGCGCGTCGACCGCGAAGGCCACCCCGTGGAACTCCTTGAGGCCGCGGATGTAGGCCACCGGCTCGCCGGCCGCGCGCCGCTCCACGAACTCGTGCAGGCGCTCTGCCGCCTCGGGGCCGACCGCGCCCTCGGGATGGGCGAGGATCGTGGTCCGCTCGACACCGAGCGCATGGGCCAGGAGCAGCTCGGCGTCGAGGCGGGCACTCTCCGAGCCGCTCGCGCGGAGACGCTCGATCGCCCCGCGAGAGGAGCTCGCCGATCGTCGCCATCGCGGGGTTCCGCGGGCCCGGGCACCAGCCCGCGCCTAGGCGGAGCCGTCCTCCCCGGTCAGGCTCCGAAGCTTCTCGGCCTGGTCGGTCTCGGCGAGGGCGTCGATGAGCCGGTCGAGGTTCCCGTCGAGCACGCTCGGCAGGTTCGAGAGGTCCATCCCGATCCGGTGGTCCGTCACGCGGTCCTGGGGGAAGTTGTAGGTCCGGACCTTGTCGGAGCGGTCCCCCGCGCCGACCATCGAGCGGCGGGCCACCGAATCCGCTTCGCGCTGCTTCCGCATCTCGATGTCCTGGAGGCGGGCGCGCAGCACCGCCAGCGCCTTGGCCTTGTTCTTGTGCTGGCTCTTCTCGTCCTGGATCTCGACGACGAGGCCGCTCGGGAGGTGGGTGATCCGGACCGCGGAGTCGGTCGTGTTGACGGACTGGCCGCCGGGCCCGGAGGCGCGCTTGACGTCGATCCGGAGGTCACGCTCCTCGTCGATCGCGACCTCGGTCGCCTCGACCTCCGGCAGGGCCACCACCGTGGCGGTGGACGTGTGAACCCTTCCCGACGACTCCGTGGCCGGGACGCGCTGCACGCGGTGCGTCCCGCCCTCGTACTTGAGGCGGCTGTAGGCGCCGTCCCCGTGGACCTCGACGATCGCCTCCTTGACCCCGCCGATCCCCGTCTCGTTGAGACTCATGACCTCGGCCCGAAAGCGGTGGCGCTCGGCGAAGCGGAGGTACATCCGGAGGAGCTCGCCGGCGAAGAGAGCCGCCTCCTCGCCGCCCGCCCCGGCCCGGACCTCGAGGATGACGTTCTTGTGGTCGCTCGGGTCCCGCGGCAGGAGGAGAACCTTGAGCTCGTCGAGCGCGGCCGCCTCGGCGGCCTCCAGGCGCACCGCCTCCTCGTGGGCCATCGCCCGCATCTCCTCGTCGGCCTCCGCGTCCCGCATCTCGCGCGCCCCGGCCAGCTCGGCGCGGATCACCTCCAGGCGGCGGAACGTCTCCACCACCGGCTCCAGGCGGGCCATCTCCTTGCCGAGGCGGCGCAGGGCGTCGGGGTCCGACATGCTCTCGGGCAGGGCCAGCTCCGCCTGCAGCTCCTCGTACTGGGCCACGACGGCCCGGAGCTTCAGGTCGAGCGAGTCCACGGTCAGCCCTCGGTCGCGGGCGCCGGCGGTGCTCCCGCGAGGACGAGCGGCGAGCGGGCGATCGTGCCGCTCCCCGCCGGCAGGGTCTCGCCGTCGGCCGTCATCGCCTGCTCCATGCTCACGATCGCGACCTCGATCATGTCGTCGGTCGGCTGCTTCGTGGTGATCTTCTGGACCCAGATGCCCGGCGCGAAGAGGGCCCGGATGACCGCGCTGTCGCGGTGGCGGGCGCCGAAGCGGAGGAGCTCGTAGCTGACGGCCGCGATCACCGGGATGAGCACGATCCGGCTGATGATCATCACGGGGAGCGACTGCCGGCCCACGATCGAGAACGTGATGATCGAGATGAGGATGACCACCACGAGGAACTCCGTGCCGCAGCGCGGGTGCGCCGTGGGGTACTTCCGGACGGCCTCGACGGTGAGTGGATCGCCGGCCTCGAGGGCGTGGATCGTCATGTGCTCCGCGCCGTGGTACTGGAAGGTGCGCCGCACGTCGGGGGTCCGCCCGATCAGGATCAGGTAGCCGAGGAAGATCGCGACCTGGACGACGCCCTCGACTGCCCGCTCCACGATCCCCGGCTGGTCGCCGGCGAGGAACCGGGCCACGATGAGGGGCACGAAGAAGAAGAGCCCGAGCCCCAGGACGAGCGTGAAGACGAGCATGAGGGCGATCGAGCCCTTGCCCAGGTCGGCCGCGTCGGCGGCGCGCCCGTCGGACGTCGTGGCCGGCGGGAGCTCGTCGGCGGCCGCCACGCCGGCCGAGCGGATCAGCCAGCGCGTCCCGATGACGAGCGTCTCGTAGAGCACGACGAGCCCGCGGACGAAGGGCAGCTTCGCCCGGCGAGTGCCGCGGAACCCGCCGCCCAGGAGCTCGTCGGACCAGACGATCCGGCCGTCGGGGTGGCGCAGGGCGACCGCGATCGCGTTCCGGCCGCGCATGAGCACGCCCTCGATCAGCGCCTGGCCGCCGTAGGAGAAGCGAGCCATCAGGTCAGCCGGGAATCAGGACGGCGGGCCGGCTGGCCCGCCGTGCGATCGCGCGTGGTCGCGGGCGTCGGACGATCCGTGGTCAGCGACCGGTCGAGGCGCGGTCGAGGCGGCGCTGGAAGCGCTCCACCTGGCCGGCCGTGTCCACGATCATCTGCTTCCCCGTGAAGAACGGGTGGCAGCTGCTGCAGACGTCGACGCGGAGAGACTCGCGGGTGGAACCCACCTCGAACTCGGTCCCGCACGTGCCGCAGTGAACCTTGGCCATGTAGTACTTGGGGTGAATGCCCTGCTTCATCGGAACCTCGGATCGTCGCGTCAGGCGCCGCGGGCCGCCGCCTCGGCGGCGACCGGCGTTTCGGCGACCGCGGCGGCCTCTGTGACGACGGGCACGACGCGGATGCGCTTCTTGCTGCGGGTCTGGTGCTCGAAGCGGACCCGCCCGGTGACCGTGGCGAAGACCGTGTAGTCACGCCCGAGGCCCGTGCCGGTGCCGGCGAGGAAGGTCATGCCGCGCTGGCGGACGATGATCGACCCGGCGGGCACGAGCTGGCCGTCGCCGGCCTTCACGCCCAGGCGCTGGCCGGCCGAGTCGCGGCCGTTCTTGGAGCTGGAGCCTGCCTTCTTGTGGGCCATCGATCAGTCTTCCTTCTTGGCGGCACGGGTCCGCTTCGGCTTCGCCGCCGGTTCCGCCGCGTCGGCGTCGCGGGGGCGTCGGCCTTCGCGCGTCCGCGGCGTCGCCGCGGGGGCGTCGGCCTTCGCGCGTGCCTCGGCGTCGGCGGCGTCGGCCTTGGCGGCGCGCGAGCGGGTCTTCTTCGGTGCCTCCGCCTCGGCCGGCGCGGCCTCGACGGCTTCGGCGGTCTTCGCAGCCAGGGTGGCGGCCAGCGCGGCGTCGGCGGCGGCCTGCGTCGCGGCGACCTCCTCGAGGCGCTGGCGCTCGGTCTTCTTGGCCTCGGCGATCTTGCGGGCCTCGTCGGCGGCGCTCTTCCCGTTCAGGGTCACGTCGGTGATCCGGAGCACCGTCTGCTCCTGGCGGTGGCCCTTCTTGACCCGGCGGCGCGCCTTGGGCTTGTACTTGAAGGAGATGACCTTGTCGGCCCGGTCGTTGCGCAGGACCGTGGCGTTGACGATCGCCCCGTCGACGACCGGACGGCCGATCGCCGCCTCGTCGCCGTCCGCCACGAGGAGCACGCGATCCAGCGTGATCTCCTGGCCCGCTTCGACCTCGAGGAGCTCGACCGCGAGCTCGGTGCCGACCTCGACGCGGTACTGCTTCCCGCCGGTCTCGATGACTGCGTACATGGGTCTCCGGGTTGGGCCGTGGCGCGCGGGCGCGGGGGCCGCTGGTGAAACGGCCGGGTAGGGCCGCGGGTGGCACAGCGCGGCGTCCGGCCTTGCCGGGCGCGAATGGGGAGTGTACGGCGGGCGGCCGGATCCCGCAACTGGTGTGCCGCTGCCGTGAGCGGAGGGCGCGCGGCTAGGCGAGCAGGTCGCGCCGGCGGAAGACGAGCAGCGACGCGGTCCACCCGGCCGACGGCGACCACCCCGAAGACCGCGATCGAGGACCAGGGAACCTCGCCCGTGTCGATCAGGTCGGTCACGGTCAGGTACTTGAACCACCCGAGAGAGGCGAGCCACGACAGGTCGGCCTGAAGCTCGGCCACGATGTTCATGAGGTACATGACGAGGAGCACGCCGGCCGCCACCCCGGCGGCGATGCCGCGGCTGAGGGTGAGCGCGGCGACGAGCGAGGTGACGCCCGCGATCGCGCACGCGAACAGCCAGAAGACGACCGATGCGGCGAGGAACGGGGCCGTTTCGAAGCCGGCCCCGACGAGTCCGCCGACGATGAGCACGCCGGCCGGTGCCGCCACCGCCAGCACGCCGAGCACGAGGGACTGCGCGACGATCGCGGCCAGCAGGCTGCGGGTCCGCGTGAGGGGCGTCCCGAGCACGACCTCGGTCCAGCCCCGCTCGACGTCCGCCGCGACCGGGCGTGTCGCGAGGATGATCGCCCCCATGGCCGCGACGACCGGCCACAGGAAGCTTCCGATGTACGTGCTGAAGAAGACTCCGGGGTCGGTGAGGTTGCCCGACATCCCGAAGGCGGCCAGCATCCCCTCGGGAAGGATGTTCAGGTAGTCCTCGAGGAGCTTGGAGTTCTCCTCCAGGATCGGGAACATGGCGGCGATGATCCCGCCGTAGGCGAGGATGATCACGGCCAGCCAGAAGGCCACCAGCCGGCTGCGCCGCAGCTCGAGGCGGAGCGTGAGCCCGGTCATCGCGACACCTCCGCCGGGCTGTCGGCTCCCGGCCCCGCGGCAGTCCGCCCTTCGGAGCCGACGACCGAGCCGTCGTAGTAGCGGAAGAAGAGGTCCTCGACGTCGGGTGTCGAGATCGCGATGTCGCGGACCTCCAGCTCCGCCAGGCGGCGGAGGAGGGCGTTCACGTCGCCGCGGACCATCAGGTGCACGTCCTGCCCGGTGTTCGAGAGGACCGTGACTCCCGGCAGGTCGAACGTCCCGGGATCGGCCGGGCCGGCGAGGTCGAGGTTGACCGACCGGGTGTGGTCGCCGACGAGGGCGGCGACGGTGGCGACCTTGACGAGTCGTCCCTCGCGGATGATCGCCACCCGGTCGCAGGCCCGCTCCACCTCGGTCAGGTTGTGGGACGAGAGGAAGACGGTCCGGCCGGCGGCCCGCGCCTCGGCCACGAGGGCGAGGAACTCGCGCTGCATCAGCGGATCCAGGCCGGTGGACGGCTCGTCCATGACGAGGAGGGGCTCCGTCCCCATGAAGACCTGGACGACCCCCACCTTCTGGCGGTTGCCGCGCGACAGCTTCTTCACCTGGACCGTGGGGTCGAGGTCGAGGCGTTCGGCCAGCGACCGCCAGGCCCCTCTCGCCAGGCCCCGCAGGGCGCCGACATGGTCGAGCGTCTGCGCTCCGGTGAGGTCGCCGAGGTAGCCGGGATCGCTGCCCAGGTGAGCCATGCGGCGATGAACGGCCGCCGAGTCGATCCACGAGTCCAGGCCCCAGACCGAGGCGCTGCCGGCGCTCGGCCGGATCAGACCCAGGAGGACCCTGATGGTCGTGGTCTTGCCTGCGCCGTTCGGTCCGAGGAAGCCGAAGACCTCGCCCTCTTCGAACCGCGACGTCGAGGTCGGCGACGCCGCGCCGGGCGCCGTAGGACCGGGTCAGGCTGCGCAGCTCGATCGCGTTGGTCATGGCTGCCTCCCTGGTCCACAGCGGTACGGTGCTCCGGAATGCGGCCCGAGATGGTGGGCCGTCCGCACCGCCAGCAGACAACTCTGGACCCGCCGGGCGGGCCGAGGCGAGGGTCGACCGGCAGGAACGGCCGGGGCGAATGTCCCGACCGGCAAGCGCCTGTTCGGCGGCCGGACCGACGGCCAGGGCGACGGCGGTCGGGAAACGCTACGCGGCGCCAGGAGCGACGGAGGTGGGAGCCTCGGGGTCGCCGGCCATCACGACCCGTTCGCGGACGATCGAGTGCACGACAAGCGGGACGGGGAGCGGTGGGGCCGGGGGCTCACCGAGCGCCGCCACCACCTCCTCGGGCCGCCCGACGGCGTCGGGGGCGTGGCGCAGGCGCATCGCCAGCGTCACGCCGGACACATCGCTCCCCCGCACCTCGATACCGACGATCAGCGGCCGCAGGTCGTAGGCCGTCGTCTTCTTCTCGCGCCGACGCTCGCGCGGCAGCGTCGCTGCCCCCAGGAGGGCAAGGACGGCGCCCTCGATCATCCAGCGAGCCGGGCCGGCGAGGTGCACCCGGTAGTCTGCGGCGACGACGCCGGCCGGCGCGGATGGCGCCCCGACCCAGACGTCGTGGAGATCCACCAGCGACAGCCCGGCCGGGAGGACGGCGGTCACGGCCGCCCGGACCGTCGCGACGGGCAGGCGCTCGACGAGATACAGGTCGACGACCTCCCGCTCGCCTGCGACCCCGATCGGGAGCGGGCAGGCGGGAACAACGCGGCCCCTGCCGGCACCCTCTCCCGCGATCGGCAGCCCGGCAAGCGCCAGCAGCGTCGGCCAGCTCCGCGGCGCGGCCGATTCGGGCGCGGCGATCGCGACCCGGAGGCGCCATCGCTGGCGAGCCGGGGCGGCGGGTGGCGGGAGCTTGCCGGCGGGCCGGTCGGAACCGGCCGGACGGGGCTCGACGGGCTCCGGGTGGCATTGTCACGGTGGTAGTCTGCCGGAACGATGGAGGTTCCCGTCGATTCGTCCGCACCCGCTGCCCGCGGCCCCGGTGGTCTTCCGGTGCCGTCACGCCGGCTGCTGGTTCTCTTCGCCGGCATCGCGGTCGTTTCGGTCATCTTCTGGTTCGGCCGCGACATCCTTGCGCCGTTCGTCGTCGGGATCCTCATCGTCTACCTGCTCGATCCCGTGGTCGAGCGCCTGGCCCGGGTCCAGGTCCGCGGCCGGCGGTTCCCGCGGGCCTTGCTCATCCTCCTCGTCTATCTCATCGCCACGCTCGTCCTCGTCGAGCTCCTCTTCCTCCTCATCGGACCCCTCGTCGAGCAGGTCCGCGCGTTCGCCAAGGACGTCCCGGGCTACGTCGACGACCTCAACGGCCGCCTCGAGGAGCTCCTCGGCTGGTGGAACCGCCTCGACCTGCCGGCCGACGTCAAGGCGGCCGTCGACAAGGCGCTGGCCGACCTGCTGGCCAACATCGGCTCGCTCGTCCCATCCATCCTTCGCCCGGTCTTCAGCTCGGTCCTGGGCTTTGTCGGTTCGATCTTCGGCTACCTGATCATCCCGGTCTGGACGTTCTGGATCCTCCGGGATCGCCCCATGATCGTGCGCGCCTTCGATCGCGCGGTCCCGGCGGAGTGGCGCGCTGACACGTGGGCGGCACTCGGGATCGTGCGCCGCGTCTTCGGCTCGTGGGTCCGCGGCCAGGTGGTCCTCGGGCTCGTCGTCGGGACCGCGACCTTCATCGGCCTGCTCGTGCTCGGCACGCTGGTCGACCCGGTCTTCTCCCGCTACGCGGTCCTGCTCGCCGTGATCGCCGGCGTCCTCGAGCTCCTGCCGGTCATCGGTCCGATCATCGCGGCGATCCCCGCCATCCTCCTCGGCGCGACAGCCGGGGTGCCGGCGATGATCGCCGCGTTCCTGCTCTACCTGGCGATCCAGCAGGTCGAGAACATCATCCTCGTGCCCAAGATCCAGGGCGACGCCACGAAGCTCCACCCGGCCGTGGTCATCTTCGCCCTGATCCTCGGCGGGGCGGTGGCCGGCCTCCTCGGCGCGATCCTCGCCCTGCCGGTCGCCGCGACCCTGCGGGATCTCTACATCTATGCCTTCCGGCGGGCCAGCGGGCAGAGCCCCGAGGACGCCGCAACGGGTGACGCGCGCGGCACCCACGACGCGGGGCCCACCGGGCTCGAGCCCTGCGGAAGGCGTCGCGCCGGAGGCTCGAGCCGGCACGGACGAGGCTGCTGCCGGCATGGACGGGCCTGCGGGCGTCGAGTCCGCCGGAATCGGGCCCCCAGCCGCCGAGCCAGGGGCGTCGCGCCCCTAGCCCGACCCGGGCACCTGGCCCGACCCAGGCGCCGGCGACGGGACCGCGACAGCCTCGGTCTCGGCGGCCGCTCGCGGGATCACCAGGTTCAGCATGAGCGGGGCCGCGACAGTCGTCAGGACGACCGCCATCAGGACGGCACTGAAGAGGTCCGGGGTGAGCAGCCCGAGGCCGAGGCCGAGCGTCACGACCACGATCCCGACCTCGCCCCGCGGCGCCATCCCGACGCCCACGGCCAGGGCGCTCCAGCGGCCGGCACGCGCGCGCGCCGATCAGTCCCGCCAGGACCTTGGTGGCGATGCCCAGGACCGCGAGGACGACCGCGCTGAGGGCGAGCCGAGGATCCGCCAGGGCCGCGAGGTCCAGCTGGGCGCCGGTCACGGCGAAGAAGAACGGCGTGATGACCGCGGCGAGCGGCTTGATCTCGTGCTCGATCTCGTCCTGGGCCTCCGTCTCGGCGACGATCAGCCCGGCCACGAAGGCCCCGATGATCGCCGCGAGGCCGATCAGGGCGGCCAGGATCGCGAGCGCGAGCATCACCAGGAAGACCGGCACGATCGGCGTGTCGGCGAAGAGCGGCCAGGTGAACACCTCGCGGCGCACGCCGCGTGCCCTGCGGGCGACGGCGAACCCGAGGACCACGAACCCGATCGCGCCGACGACCAGGCCGAGCGTGGCCAGCCCGAGGTCGCCCTCGGCAGCCCCCGAGACGATCCCGATGAGGATGAGGGCGAGAACGTCGTCGATGACGGCCGCCCCGATGATGATCCGGCTGAAACGCCGGTCGAGGACGCCGAGGTCGGTGAGGACGCGGCTCGTGATCCCGATGCTGGTGGCCGCCAGGGCGAGGCCGACGAACGCGGCTGTCGAAGGCGGCTGCCCGGCGACCATCGCGAAGGCGACGCCGGCCGCGATCGGGAAGACCACGCCCAGCACGGCCGTGACGAGGGCGGGCCGGCCGACCTGGAGCAGCTGGTCGGTCTTGATCTCGAGGCCGACGGCGAAGAGCAGGATGACGACGCCGATCTCCGCGAGGACCGTCGCGGTCTCGCCCGGGACGACGAGGCCGAGCGCATACGGGACCGACCACGAACCCGCCGGCCAGCTCGCCGATCACGCCCGGCTGGCCGAGCCGCCGGAAGATCTCCTCGCCGACCTTCGCCGCCAGGAGGAGGATGAAGAGCCCCACGATCACGTCGAGCGTCTCGGCGGAGCCCGCGGCCGGCGGCGAGAGGGTCAGGGCGCGCGCAGGATCCAGCGCCAGGTGGAGCGGCGTCATCGCTCAGGCAAGGTGGCGAATCCAGGCGTCACCGGTCAGCAGGCGCCCGGGTGCGACCTGTCCCCTGTGTCGGGCATACCGCCGACCGCCATCGCGCCCGCCTTCTACCACTCGGCCCGCTGCTGGCGAATGGCGACACTCTGCAGGATCCCGAGCCCGATCGCCAGGCTGATGAGCGACGAGCCACCGTGCGTGATGAAGGGGAGTGGAATCCCCGTGATCGGCATGACCCCCAGCACCATCCCCACGTTCACCGTCAGCTGGAAGAGGATCATGGAGGCGATCCCTGCCCCCACCAGCAGGCCGAACGGGTCGCGCGAGCGCCAGGCAATCGCCAGGACCCTCCAGATGAGGGCGGTGAAGAGGAGGAGGACGACCACGCACCCGACGAAGCCCAGCTCTTCGGCCAGGATCGCGAAGACGAAGTCCGTGGTCTGGACGGGCAGGAGGTCCGACTGGTTCTGGGCGCCGTTGGTGAGCCCGGCACCCAGGAGGCCGCCGGAGGAGACGGCCTTCTGGGCCGTCAGCAGCTGGAACCCCGCTCCGAGCGGGTCCTTGCCGGGGTCGAGGAAGCTCGTGAGCCGCTCCCGCTGGTAGTCGTGCAGCACGTAGGTCCAGACCAGCGGCAGCGCCGCCAGCCCGGCGATCGCGAGCGCCCCGAGCCAGCGGAGGCTCGCGCCGGCCATGAACAGCATCCCGCCCAGGATCGCGAAGAAGACGAGGGACGTCCCAAGATCGGGCTGGAGCATGACGAGGATCCACGGGGGTGCCACCACGAGGCAGGCTCCCAGGATCGAGGTGAGCGAGTCGAGCCTCAGCTCCCGGTCGGCCAGGTAGCGCGCGAGCACGATGATCATCGCGATCTTGGCGAGCTCGCTGAGCTGGAACTGGAAGCCGAGCAGCGAGATCCATCGCGAGGAGGCCGCGTCGGCGTCGCCGAGAAGAAGGGTCAGGGCCAACAGGGCCAGGTTGGCGACGTAGATCGGCCAGGTCAGGGTGCGCAGCCAGCGGTAGTCGAAGACGGTCGCAGCCGCGTAGACGGCCAAGGCCAGCCCCGCCCAGACGAGCCCGCGCGTGAACGTCGTGCCGGCAACGAGGGCCTCTCCGAGCTGGGCGGTCGTGTGGCTGTACGCCATGGCGAGGCCGATCGCCGCAAGGAGCACCGCGTACACCGTCAGCTGGATGTCGTAGTCGCGCCACGCAACCCCCGACGCCTTCGCCGCGAGTCCCGAGGCAGCGCTTCGCTCCACGCGCAGGACGCCCATCAGGTGCGGCCCTGGTAGAAGTTGGTGCGCTTCAGGAGCTCGGGGATCCGGTAGTCCTTCTCGATCCCGAAGTGGAGCTGCAGGTAGTACTTCGCCACCTCGGTGGCCACGTTGCCAAGGGTTCGCGAGTCGTAGGTGAAGACGGCGAAGGCAAGCTCCGAGTCGGCCTTCGTCACGCTGCCCGACGGGTTGTCCTTCTTCCAGGCGTTCTTCGGCACGAAGCCGGCGAACCAGTGGCTGTAGGGAAGCACGCCGTTCTTGTCGCGGAGGCCGAACTCGGCGGTGCCCGTCTTGCCGGCGACCACGATCGGAAGGTCGGCCAGGTTGTACGTGTGGCGAATGGTGACGACCCGGCGTGCCGCCTCGCGCATCGTGGTCAGCGTGGCGGCCGGCGCCTTGACCTTCCGGATCAGCTTCGGCTCGAACGGCCGAACGATGGTTCCGTCGGGGCCGCGGACCTCGCGGACGACCTGGGGCTGATAGAGCTTGCCGCCGTTGGCCACCGCCGCGTAGGCGTTGGCCACCTGGATCACGGTCGCCAGGTCGAAGCCCTGTCCGATCCCGGCCTGGAGCACCTCACCCGGGTAGATCGGCTGACCGAAGCGATCCATCTTCCATTGGTCGGTCGGAACCAGGCCAGCCGCCTCGAACGGCAGGTCGATCCCGGTCGGGCTCCCGAACCCCAGCTGTCGGGCCCAGTGCGCCAGACGCGCGATGCCGAGCTTGTCGGAGAGCTGATAGAAGTAGGTGTCGCTCGAGTGGCCGAAGCCCTCGGTGATGGTCAGGGGGCCCCAGCCACGCTTGTCCCATTCCCAGAACTTGGTGGTGCCCAGCTGGACGTAGGGCTTGCTCGTGAGCGTCGACGTGGTCGTGATGATCTTGTCGGCAAGACCGCCAAGGCCCGTGACGAGCTTGTAGGTGGAACCCGGGGGCTGGATGTCGCCGATGGCGTGGTTGATGAGCGGCTTGTGCGGGTTGTCGACCAGCACCTTGAACTGGGCGTTGGTGATCCCGCGGGAGAACTGGTTGGCGTCGTAGGTCGGGAGGCTCACCATCGCGAGGACCTCGCCCGTCTGGGGGTTGAGGACGACGATGGCGCCGCGTTTGAGGCCCGCCGTGTCGAGGCCCCACTTCAGGGCCTTCTCCGCCAGCTTCTGCTCCTTGGTGTCGATCGTAAGGATCAGGGAGCTGCCGGCGGTCGGCGGCGTCTCGACCCCGATCGAGCGGACCGTGCGGCCGGTCCCGTCCTTCTCCACGCGCTCGGTGCCGTAGGTCCCCCGCAGCTCCGTCTCGTATGTCAGCTCCAGGCCGGCCTGTCCGATCGTGTCGTCCGCGAGGTAGCCCTTCGTGGCGAGCGTCTCGTACGACTCGGGCGAGACGGCGCCGGTGTAGCCGAGAACCTGGGTCATCAGGGCGCCCGAGAGATAGTCACGACGCGGCTCGACCGTCACCTCCACGCCCGGCAGGGTCAGGCCGTCCTCGGCGATCAGGCGCGCCGTCGCCTCCGGGACATCGCGGGCGATCGGCACGGCATCGAAGCGCGACGCCGAGCCGGCGTCCAGGCTCGTGTTGATGGCCGCGGGCGTCGTTTCGAGAAGACCCGCGAGGCGCTCAACGACCTCCGGGCGCCGGGACAACGGCAGGTCAGCCGGCCGGACGCGCACCGTGAAGGTCGGCACGTTCGCCACGAGTGGCCTCCCGGCACGGTCGAAGATGAGCCCGCGAGTGGAGACGATGGGCTGCAGCGCCGTTCGCCGCGATTCGCCGGCTGCGACGCCGGAGGGGCGCCATCCGTCCGGGCAGCTCCCGAGAGCTGCATCGAGAAGAGACGCACGGTCAGGCCACTCATGACGACCACGACGGCGATCGCGAAGATGGCGAAACGGGCGGGCCGGCGCTGCTGGGAGATCGACTGCTCGAGCGTGCTCACCAGTCGACCCGCTCTGCTTCCTCGACGCCGGTCCGGCGCGCGAACGCGAGCGCCGGTGGCGCGGCGAGCGCCGCGAAGATCGTCGCGAGGATCGTCGAGCGCACGATCCCGGCCATCGGGTCAGCGCCACCTGGAACGTCTCGCAAAGCCTGGTAGAGCAGGGCGGTCAAGGAAATCGTCACGGCCGCGAGGATTGCGACCGTGACGACGATCACAGGATAGAGGGCGCGCACGAAGACCCGGCCGATCACCCACGCGGCGCCGACGGCCAGGAGATCGATGAACGCGGTCAGCCCGAGTGGCCGCATCAGCAGTACGTCGATGACCAGCCCTCCGAGGAAGGCCCAGACGAGGCCACCCTCGAGGCCCAGCGCCATCGTCCAGACGATAGCGATGACGAGGACGAGATCGAGGCCTCCGGCGCCGGCGGCGCCGAACGGCAGGACGGTTGACTGGATGAGCGCAGCCACTGCGGCGCCGACCGCGGCGAGAACCAGGCTCAAGACGGTCGTTCCTCAGTTCGCCCGCGCTCGCCGGAGCAACCCGGCACGACCACGGGGTCTGCACGGCGAGTATACCGACGCCCCTCAAGATGGGGCAATCGCGAGCCCTCCGCCCTCGCGCAGGTCTCGTTTCACGTGAAACAGGTTGGGCGGGCGAGATCCTGATCATCCCAGCCGCCACCTGGCCTGCCGCTCGGCCGACGGAGGGCCCGGGGCCGCGCCCCGCGCCACCAAGTGGCTGCCGGCCGAGATCTCGACCGGCCCGAAACCAGTGTGAAGTCCCCGTGAAGTGCCGGATGGGTCGCACCACGCACACTCCGATTCGGCGCCCAGCCGGCAACGTCCGATGGCCGTGCCCAAGGTGCTCGCTCCCCGCGACGGCAGATCGCGAATCCCGGGTGCCGTGGAGGTGAGAACGGGTCTCCGATGGTAGACTTCACGATCGTGATCCCTGTTCAGGCTGGCCGCTAGATGGGCCAGACGATTGCCTGCGCCAACCAGAAGGGCGGCGTCGGGAAGACGACCACCGTGGTCAACGTCGCCGCCTATCTTGCCGCCGACGGCGCCCGCGTCCTCGTGGTCGACCTCGACCCCCAGGGCAACGCAACAAGCGGCCTGGGGGCGGAGCGCGCGACCGATGGACGGTCCGTCTACGACGCGCTCGTCGACGGCGTGCCGCTCGGCGACCTCGTCGCCGAGACCGGCATCCGGGGACTCCACCTGGTGGCCTCGTCGATTGCCCTCGCCGGGGCCGAGATCGAGCTCGCCGCAGTCCCGCAGCGCGAACGGCGCCTCGCCCGGCTGCTGCCGCCGCTCGCGGAGGCGTACGACTACGTCTTCGTTGACTGCCCGCCCTCCCTCGGCCTGCTCACGGTGAACGCCCTGACTGCGGCAGACGCCGTCCTCGTGCCACTCCAGTGCGAGTACTACGCGCTCGAGGGCCTCTCCCAGCTCATCGCCACCGTCCACCTCGTCCGCGATCACCTGAACCCGACGCTGGCCGTCAACGGGGTCGTCCTCACCATGTTCGACGCTCGGACGAACCTCTCCGCGGACGTGGCCAACGAGGTCCGCCGCCACCTCCCCGACGCCGTCTACGACACGGTCGTGCCCCGCAGCGTCCGTCTCGCCGAGGCGCCGAGCCATGGCCGTCCCATCGCCCAGTACGCCCCGGAGAGCCGGGGCGCCGCCGCCTACCGCGCCCTCGCGACCGAGCTCCAGGGACGCGGCGTTCGCCACGCGATCGGGAGACCGGCGTGAGCGCTCGACCGCCCCGGGCGTCGACGCTCGGACGCGGGCTTTCGGCTCTCATCCCACAGGCCGTCGCCGCGACGCCCGGCCCGGCCGAGATCGCGCTCGACCAGATCGAGCGCAACCCACACCAGCCAAGAACCTCCTTCGAGGACGAGGCGCTCGCCGAGCTCGCGGCGAGCATCGCCGCCCACGGCGTCCTGCAGCCCATCCTGGTCACCGAGACGCTGGACGGCTACCGCCTCGTCGCCGGTGAGCGCCGCCTGCGGGCCGCCCGGATGGCTGGGCTCGATCGGATCCCCGCCGTCGTTCGGCAGGCCGGCGAGCAGGATCAGCTCGAGCTCGCCCTCGTGGAAAACCTCCAGCGGGCAGATCTGAACGCGATCGACGCGGCTCACGCCTACGAGCAGCTCCGCGAACTGTTCGGCATGACGAACGAAGCAATCGCCGATCGCGTCGGTAAGGCACGGCCGACGGTTGCCAACACGCTGCGGCTCCTCGATCTCGAGCCGGCGGTTCAGGACGCCATCGGCGCCGGGCGGATCAGCGAGGGCCACGGTCGGGCGATGCTGGGCCTCGCCCCGCTCGCGCAGCGCGAGCTCCTCGCCCTGGCGATCGCACGGGAGCCTCTCGGTCCGCCAGGTCGAGGAGCTTGCCCGGCGGCTGCGCGACGACGGTCGATCAGCCCGCGCCGCCGGGACGCCCCGTCCAGTCGAAGCGGAGCTCGAACGCGTCGAGGACGACCTCCGGCGAGCGCTCGGGACGAAGGTGCGCCTGGCGCGCTCGCGGCGTGGCGGCCGCATCATCATCGAGTGGTACAGCGACGAGGAGCTGGGGCGGCTCTACGAGCGGTTGACCGGAGGGAACGGGTGACGGATCGGGCTGAGGCGACCTCCGGGGCCGCGAAGTCGGGCGGCGGGAAGGCCCGTCGCGGCGCTGGCGCGGCCGAGTACACGGCGGCCAGCATCCAGGTGCTCGAGGGGCTCGAGGCCGTGCGCCGCCGACCCGGCATGTACATCGGCTCGACGGACGCGCGCGGGCTCCACCACCTCGTCTGGGAGGTCGTCGACAACTCGATCGACGAGGCGATGGCGGGCCATGCCACGCGGATCGAGGTGCGAATCCTGCCCGACGCGACGGTCGTGGTGACCGATGACGGACGCGGCGTGCCGGTCGGGAAGCACGCGACCGGCAAGGACGCGCTCGAGGTCGTCCACACGGTCCTGCACGCCGGGGGCAAGTTCGGCGGCGGCGGCTACAAGGTCTCGGGCGGCCTGCACGGCGTCGGCGTCAGCGTCGTCAACGCGCTCTCGGAGTGGCTTCGCGTCGAGTCGGCCCGCGACGGGCATGTCTGGGCGCAGGAGTACGTCCGCGGCAAGCCCTCGACGCCAGTCACGAAGATGGGGCCCCAGGGAGCTCGCAGGGGAACTCGGACGGCCTTCCGGGCCGATCCCGAGATGTTCGAGGGAGTCGAGTTCAGCTTCGATACGATCGCCCAGCGCCTCCGCGAGTCGGCGTACCTCAACAAGGGGCTCTGGATCGCCCTCCTCGACGAGCGCGCCGACCGGGAGCGCTCGTTCTACTTCGAGGGCGGGCTCGTCTCGTTCGTGCGCCACCTCAACCGCCACAAGGAGGTCCTCCACGCGCGGCCGATCGCGGTCGAGCGGCGGGACGGCGCCACGACGATCGAGGTCGCCTTCCAGTACAACGATTCGTTCACCGAGAACGTCTTCGCCTTCGCCAACAACATCAACACGGTCGACGGCGGGACCCACATCACGGGCTTCCGGGCCGCCCTCACGAGCTCCCTCAACGACTGGGCCCGACGCGCCGGGATCCTCAAGGACAACGACGTCAACCTCTCCGGCGACGATGTGCGCGAGGGCCTCACCGCGGTGGTCTCCGTGAAGCTCGTGGAGCCGCAGTTCGAGGGGCAGACCAAGGCAAAGCTCGGCAACGCCGAGGTCAAGGGCCAGGTCCAGACCGCCGTCACCGAGGGGATCGCCCAGCATCTCGACGAGAATCCGGCCGACGGCCGACGGATCATCGAGAAGAGCCTGACGGCTGCGCGGGCCCGCGAGGCCGCGCGCAAGGCACGCGACCTCGTCATTCGCAAGGGCGCCCTCGAGGGGATGTCACTCCCGGGGAAGCTGGCCGATTGCCAGGAGCGCGACCCAGCGCGGAGCGAGCTCTACATCGTCGAAGGCGACTCGGCGGGCGGCTCGGCGAAGCAGGGCCGGGACCGCCGCTTCCAGGCGGTCCTCCCGCTGCGGGGCAAGGTCCTCAACGTCGAGAAGGCGCGGCTCGACAAGGTCCTCTCGAGCGAGAACGTCCGGCCCCTGATCATCGCCCTCGGAGCCGGCATCGGCGAGACCTTCGACCTCGCCAAGCTGCGCTACCACCGCGTGATCATCATGACCGACGCCGACGTGGACGGCGCCCACATCCGGACGCTGCTGCTCACGTTCTTCTACCGGCACATGCCGCAGGTGATCGAGAACGGCCACCTCTTCATCGCGCAGCCGCCGCTCTACCGCGTGAGCACCGGCAAGCAGACCCTCTATGCCCAGACCGAGAAGGAGCGTGAGGCCGCCCTCAAGAAGCTGAACGCGAAGAACGCCAGCGTCCAGCGCTTCAAGGGCCTCGGCGAGATGAACGCCGACCAGCTCTGGGAGACCACGATGAACCCGGAGACGCGCACGCTCCTGCGGGCCCTCGTGGACGACGGCGTCGAAGCGGACGAGATCTTCACGATGCTGATGGGCGAGAAGGTGGGGCCCCGCAAGGACTTCATCAAGTCCGAGGCACGCAAGGTTCGCAACCTTGACGTCTGAGGTGGTGACGGCCGCCGGCCGCTACGTCGTCTCGCCGCATGCCTGCTTCGCCTGCGGAGAGCTCAACACGCATGGCCTCCACCTCGTCCTCCACGTGGACGGCGAGATGTGCTGGACGGAGCTCACCCTGCGCCCCGAGTTCCAGGGCTGGGAAGGGATCGCCCACGGCGGGATCGTGGCCACGATCCTCGACGAGGTGATGGGCTGGGCGCTGGCCGCCGCGGACGCCTGGGGATTCACGGCGAAGATGTCGATCGACTACAAGCGGCCGGTTCCCGTGGGCACGCGCCTCCGCGGCGAGGGACGGCTGGTCGAGCGGCGGAGGCGCCTGCTGACGATGACGGCGCGTCTGCTGGATGCCGACACGGGCGTCGTCCTCGCGACCGCCGACGCGCTGTACGTGGCCGCGCCCGCGGCGCAGCTCGCGGAGCTGAAGGAGCGTTACGACTTCCGGCTCGTGCCGGAAGATGCCGGGGAAGGAACGTCCCGGTGAGCGTCGTGACCGCGGCGCGCGGCACCGGGTTGAGCCACGCCCCAAGCCCGGCCACGACGGCTGCGCGCGCGTTCGTGACCACGCATCTGCCCGCGGCGCGGGCCCTCGGCCATGCCCTCGCCGACCATCTCGACGACCCGCGCGGTCTGACGCGGGCTGCGCACTCCGGGCTCGCCACGCTGGCCGATCCGGACTACCGCGCCGGCCAGCGCCTGGTCGCGCCGGGGATCGGCCCCACGCTCGGCGTCCGAACGCCACTCCTCGACGCGGTCGCTGCCGGCTTCCGACGCGAGCTCCGCGGGGTCGGGCCGGCGCGGCTGCTCGTGGCCGCGGAAGCGCTCGCGAGTGACGAGATCCGCGAGCTCCGCTGGCTGGCCATCCACGTCCTCGGCTGGACCGTGGCCGTCGACCCCGAGCGAACCTGGCAGGTGATCCGGCGGATCGGGCAGGACGCCGACGACTGGATCACCGTCGACACGCTGGCCGGCGCGGCGGCTTCCGGCATCCTGGCCGAGCCGTACCGCTGGGCGGAGCTCGAGCAGCTCGTCTACAGCCGCAGCCGGTGGGAACGCCGGCTCGTCGGGTCCACCATCGCCACCCTGCCGCATCGCGGCCACCCGGCCGGGCGTTCCGCGTCCGCGGTCGGGCGCGGCCTCGACCTCGTCGGGCAGCTGATCGGCGACGCCGAGCCCGACGTCCAGAAGGCCCTCTCGTGGGCGCTCCGCGAGCTGGCGCAGGTCGATCCGGCGCCCGTCGTCGCGTTCTGTCGCGCCCAGGCGCTGGCTGCAGCGGCGACGGCCGACGGCAACCGGGCGTGGGTGCTGCGCGACACGCTGGCGAAGCTTCCCGCCGCGGAAGGCGCGGCGATCCGGCTGACGCTGGCCGGGATCCGGCGAACGCCGGGGGCTCCCTCCACCTCGATCGCGGCCGCCGATGCGGCCGCCTTCCTCGCCGCAAGCCCGGGCCGCCCGGCCGCCGGGACACAGCTGCCATGACCCGCTCCCGCGCTGCCTTGACTCGCTGTTCCGCCTCCCGCCACCGGAGAACGCGACCGTGACCGACAACCTGGGCGACGTCCGTTCGATCCGCATCGAGGACGAGATGCGGACGTCCTACCTCGACTACGCGATGAGCGTGATCGTGGCCCGCGCGCTGCCGGACGTGCGCGACGGGCTCAAGCCCGTCCACCGCCGGATCCTCTACACGATGGGCGAGATGGGGCTCTCGGCCACGAGCTCCTTCCGGAAGTGCGCGGCCATCGTCGGCGAGGTGATGGGCAAGCTCCATCCCCACGGCGACGCGGCGATCTACGACGCCCTCGTTCGCCTGGCCCAGGACTTCTCGATGCGCTACCCGCTGATCGACGGGCAGGGCAACTTCGGTTCGGTCGACGGCGACTCCGCGGCGGCGATGCGCTACACGGAGGCGCGACTCACGGCGATCGCAGCCGAGATGCTCGCGGACATCGACAAGGCGACGGTCGACTTCGCCGACAACTACGACGGCCAGCACCGCGAGCCCACGATCCTCCCGGCGAAGCTTCCGAACCTGCTCATCAACGGCTCGTCGGGGATCGCCGTCGGGATGGCCACCAACATCCCGCCCCACCACCTCGGCGAGATCGTGGACGCCGAGATCGCCCTGGTCGACGATCCCGAGCTGACCACCGACGACCTGTGCGCCTACGTCCGGGGTCCGGACTTCCCCACCGGCGGCTCCATCTTCCGCTACGAGCAGCAGAAGAACCCGATCACGGGCGCCATGGAGACCGTGGACGCCATCCGCCAGATGTACGCCCACGGCCACGGGCGCGTGGTCATGCGGGCCCAGGTCGCGTTCGAGGAGGCTCGCCGCGACCGGATCGCGATCATCGTCAGCGAGCTGCCCTACCAGGTGAACAAGGCGACTCTCCTCGAGAAGATCGCCGATCTTGTCAAGGACAAGCGGATCGACGGGATCGCAGACCTGCGCGACGAATCCGACCGCGACGGGATGCGGATCTACATCGAGATCAAGAACGACGCCAACCCCCACACCGTGCTGAACAACCTGTTCAAGCACACGGCGATGCAGCTGGCGTTCAACCTGAACATGCTGGCCCTCGTCGACGGACAGCCCCAGACGCTCCCCCTCAAGTCGGTCATCGCGCACCACATCGAGCACCGCCGCGAGATCGTCCGCCGCCGGACCGAGTACGACCTGGGCAAGGCGCGTGATCGGGCGCACGTCCTCGAGGGCCTCAAGATCGCCCTGGACCACCTCGACGAGGTGATCCGCACGATCCGCGCATCGGCGGACATCGAGACCGCGCGCGCCAACCTGATCGCCGGCTTCGGGCTCTCCGAGATCCAGGCCCAGGCCATCCTCGACATGCGGCTTGCCCGCCTGGCCGCGCTCGAGCGCAAGAAGATCGAGGACGAATACCTCGCGGTCATCCAGCTCATCGCGGAGCTGGAGGACATCCTCGCCAATCCCTCGCGCGTCCTGGCCATCATCAAGGACGAGCTCACCGAGCTGAAGCGGAAGTACGCCGGCGAGCGCCGGACGCGCGTGGTCGACGACTCCAGCCGCGAGCTGACGGACGAGGACCTCATCGCGGACGAGGACGTGGTCGTCACGATCAGCCGGCGCGGCTACATCAAGCGCCAGCCGGTGGCCACCTACCGCCGCCAGGGCCGCGGGGGCAAGGGGATCATCGGCCACGTCACGCGCGAGGAGGACGCGGTCGACAGCCTCCTCGTGGCCAACACCCACGACTGGGGCCTCTTCTTCACGAACCGCGGCCGGGTCTTCTCCGCCAAGGTCCATTCGGTGGTCGACGCCAGCCGGCAGGCGAAGGGGATCCCGATCATCAACCTGCCCGGCGTCCAGGTGGAGGCAGGCGAGGCTCCCACGGCGACGCTGGTCGTCCCGGACTTCAAGGCCGGCCGCTACCTGGTGATGGCAACCCGCCGCGGCATGATCAAGAAGACGCCGCTCGAGCAGTTCGAGAAGGTCCGCTCGTCCGGGATCCGGGCGATCACGCTCGCGGACAACGATGAGCTGGCCTGGGTCGGCGTCGCGGCCGGCCACGACGACGTGATCATCGCGACCGCGCTCGGCAAGCTCGCCCGCTTCGCCGAGACCGAGGTCCGGGCCATGGGACGCGACGCGGCGGGGGTCATCGGGATCCGCCTCGCCCGGGCAGGCGACGAGGTCGTGTCGATGAGCGTCGTCCAGCCGGAGCGTGACCTCCTCGTCCTCACCGAGACCGGCTACGGCAAGCGCGTGGCGCTGTCCGAGTTCCGGCGCAAGCACCGCGGCGGGCAGGGCGTGATGCTGATCCCGCTCGAGGGGCGCAAGACGGGCCGCGTGGCGGCAGTCCAGCAGGTCACCGAGGCCGACGAGGAGCTCCTCCTCATCAGCGCCGGCGGCCAGGTGGTCCGGACGCAGACCAACACGATCAACCGGTACTCGTCCGGCGCCCGCGGCGTCATCACGATGCGCCTCAACGAGGGGGATCGGGTCGTCGGAATCGCCGCCTTCAGCGAAGGGCTGGCGGAGCGCGGGGGCATGGGCGACAATGACGATCCCGACGCGGGACCCGGCTCCGGGAGCGGCACGCTCGCGTGAGGGGGTTCGGCGCGGAGGAGGACGCCCGTGTACTCCGACTCGTTCGACGTCTACAGCGGGAACGCCAACCCGGTCCTGGCCCGCAAGATCTGTCGCTATCTCGGGATGAAGCTCGGAGAGGCGGAGGTCTTCTCGTTCGCCAACGAGAACATCTTCGTCAAGATCCTGGACAACGTCCGCGAGAAGGACGTGTTCCTCGTCCAGCCGACCTGCCGCCCCGTCAACCAGTCGATCATGGAGCTCCTGATCATGATCGACGCGTTCAAGCGGGCGAGCGCGGGGCGGATCACGGCCGTCATCCCGTTCTACAGCTACGGCCGCTCGGACAAGAAGGATCAGCCCCGGGTCCCGATCACCGCCCGCCTGGTGGCCGACATGATCACCGTGGCCGGGGCCGACCGGGTTCTGTCGATGGACCTCCACCAGGGCCAGATCCAGGGCTTCTTCAACATCCCGGTCGACGAGCTCACGGCCGTCCACCTCCTCTCCAACTACTTCCGCCAGAAGAAGATCGAGGACCTCGTGGTCGTGACGGACCTCGGGTATGCGAAGCGGGCGCGGAGGTTCGCCGAGCTGCTGGACGCGCCCCTTGCGATCATCGAGAAGCGGCGCGTCGGCAACCTGGACCAGGCCGAGGTGATGAACGTCATCGGCGAGGTCCGCGGCCGGCGGGCGATCATCGTCGACGACGAGATCGACACGGGCGGAACGCTCTCCGAGGTGGTCCGCGCGCTCCGGGGCGAGGGGGTCGAGGAGATCTACGCCTGCGCGACGCACGGCGTGCTGTCCGACCCCGCGATCGACCGGATCGCCGCGTCCGGCCTGCGCGAGGTGGTCCTGACGGACTCCATCCCCCTGCCGCCCGAGAAGCGCCTGCCGGTGATCACCACCCTCTCCGTCGCGCCGCTCATCGGCGAGGCGATCCGGCGCATCCATCGCGGCGAGTCGGTCGGAGCGCTCTTCTCCTCGGAGGTGACGCTCACCCAGGAGATGATCCTCTGGGAGGACGGCGTGGAGCACCTGATCGATGCCCGCACCGGCGCCCACCTGGAGCCGGACCACGCGGCGCTGGTCGACGCCCGGCGCCCGGCTGATCAGACACGCTCGGAGCGGCCCCATCGCGGGCGTCACGCCGGCCAGCATTCCGGGAGACCGATGACGCCTGCAGCTTCACCGGCCCGACGGCCAGGGCGGCCTCGAGCCGCAGCCCGAGACTCCGAAGGATTGGCGCGACCAGCTCGAATCGCCCCGCTGGAACCCGCCAGCCCTGAAGAACCCCGAGATGAACCCGACCCGGACCTCGGTCGCGGCCCTCTTCTGGATCGGCCTCGCGGTGCTCACGTTCGTCCTCCTGCTCGGGGGGTACGGCTCCGGCTTCTGGAAGTAGGGGGGGCCGCCGGGGCTCTCGAGGGGACCGCCCGTATACTGGCCCGACTATGGTCATGGGCTTCTTCTCCCGGTTCGTCGATTCCAACGACCGCGAGGTCAAGCGGATCCAGCCCCTCGTCGATGCCGCAAACGCGCTCGAGCCGGAGCTCGAGGGCGAGTCCGACGCGGAGATCCGGGCCCGGGTCGACGAGATCCGGGCCGAGCTGGCCGAGGTGCAGGTCGATTTCGGCCCGACCCAGGACGAGCGCGACCAGGACGACCCGGAGCGCCGCCGGGACATGGAGAAGGCGCGCCGGAAGCGGGAGAACGAGCGGCTCCAGGCAGCCATGGACGTGGTTCTTCCCGAGGTCTTCGCCTGCGCCCGGGAGGCGATGAGGCGGACGCTCGGGATGCGCCACTTCGACGTCCAGCTGATCGGCGGGACCGTCCTCCACCAGGGCAAGATCGCCGAGATGAAGACCGGCGAGGGCAAGACCCTCGTCGCGCCGCTGGCCGCGATCCTCAACGGCCTGACCGGCCGGGGCGTCCACGTCGTGACGGTCAACGACTACCTCGCCCGGCGCGACCCGCAGTGGATGGGCCCGGTCTTCCACTTCCTCGGGCTGTCGGTCGGGATCATCGTCCACGATACGGCGTACGTCTTCGAGCCCGGCTATCCCACCAGCGACGAGCGCCTGATCAACCTGCGGCCCGTCGTCCGCCGCGAGGCGTACGCGGCGGACATCACCTACGGCACGAACAACGAGTTCGGCTTCGACTACCTCCGCGACAACATGGTCACCGAGCTCGAGGAGCGCGTCCAGCGCGAGCGTTTCTTCGCGATCGTCGACGAGGTCGACAACATCCTCATCGACGAGGCCCGGACCCCGCTGATCATCAGCGGCCAGGCCGAGGAGTCGGCCGATCTCTACTACACGTTCGCCCGCCTCGTTCCCAAGCTCCAGGCCCGCCCCGAGGGCGCCGAGGAGGGCGGGGACTACTTCGTCGACCTCAAGGACAAGGCCGTCTCGCCCACCGAGGACGGCGTGGACCGGATGGAGCGGCTCCTCGGCGTCGAGAACCTCTACGACGCCGACCCGCGCCTCGCCCGCCACTTCGAGCAGGCGCTCCGCGCCCATGCCCTGTACCGGCGCGACAAGGACTACCTCGTCAAGGACGGCGAGATCGTCATCGTCGACGAGTTCACCGGGCGCCAGATGCCGGGCCGCCGCTGGAGCGAGGGCCTGCACCAGGCGATCGAGGCGAAGGAGGGCCTGCGGGTCCAGCGCGAGTCGGTGACCCTGGCCACGATCACCTTCCAGAACTACTTCCGCCTCTACGACAAGCTGGCCGGCATGACCGGCACGGCGATGACCGAGGGCGAGGAGTTCCACAAGATCTACAAGCTCGAAGTCGTGGCCATCCCGACGAACATGCCGATGATCCGCGCCGACGACGCGGACCTGGTCTTCCGGAACGAGAACGGCAAGTTCAGCGCCGTGATCGACGAGATCGAGGAGATGACCGAGGCCGGCCGCCCGGTCCTCGTCGGCACCGTGTCGGTGGAGAAGTCGGAGATCCTCGGCGAGCTCCTCCGGCGGCGCGGGATCGGGCACGAGGTCCTCAACGCCAAGTTCCACGAGAAGGAGGCGGGGATCGTCGCCCAGGCCGGGCGCACGGCGGCCGTGACGATCGCCACCAACATGGCCGGCCGCGGCACCGACATCGTTCTCGGCGGCAACCCGGCGGGCCTCACCTCGACGATGCTCCACCAGCGGGGCCTCAACCCGGCCGAGGTGGACAAGGCGACCTACGACGAGGTCTTCCGCGAGGCGAAGGCCCGCTGCGACGCCGAGCACGACCTTGTCGTGGCCGCGGGCGGCCTCCACATCATCGGCACCGAGCGCCACGAGAGCCGGCGGATCGACAACCAGCTCCGGGGCCGCGCCGGCCGCCAGGGCGACCCCGGCTCGTCGCGCTTCTACCTCTCGCTCGACGACGACTTGATGAAGCGCTTCGCCTCGGATCGCGTGGCCGGCCTCATGGAGCGACTGGGCCTCGAGGACGACGTGGCGATCGAGTCGCGCCTCGTGAGCAAGACGATCGAGAGCGCCCAGAGCCGGGTCGAGGGCTTCAACTTCGACATCCGGAAGCGCGTCGTCGAGTTCGACGACGTGATCAACAAGCAGCGCGAGACGATCTACGCGGAGCGCGACAAGGTCCTCCACAACGAGGATCTGACCGACACGGTGCGCGCCTTCCTCGACGAGGACCTCGAGGCACTGCTCGACCAGCACTGCGGCAGCGAGCACCCGGACGACTGGGGCATGGAGGGCCTCTCGATGGCCCTGCGCGCCATGGGCCTCGACGGCGCGGGCACGAGCGAGGACGAGCTCTGGGAGGTCGGCGGCCGCGAGGCGCTGGCCGAGCACCTGCGCGAGCTGGCCGAGGCCCGGCTGGCGGAGAAGGAGGCCGACATCGGCGAGACCGACTGGGCGATGGTCGAGCGACTGGTCCTGCTGCGGACGATCGACTCGCTGTGGGTCGAGCACCTCACGGAGCTCGACGACATGCGGCGCGGCATCGGCCTCCGCGGCTACGCCCAGCAGGATCCGCTCAACGAGTTCAAGAAGGAGGCGTTCAGCCTCTATGACCAGCTGCAGGGGCTGATCCGGCACCAGGTGGCGACGACGATCTTCCGGGTCCAGGTCGTGAAGCAGCCGCCGACGCCGACGGCCGACGAGGAGCAGCTCGCTGCAAGCCTCGCGGCGGGGGCGACGGCCATGGCGACGGCACCCCGCCCCGCCCCGCAGCGCCGGGCCGGCCGGCCCTGCCGGGCACGACCACGGTCGGCGCGAGCGGCGTCGTGGCCCGCGGCCTGCCGACCGGGCCCGCGATCCGGGCCATGCAGCAGCAGGTCGGCGACCGCGCCGCCACGCCTGCCCAGGGCGCAGGGCCGGGAGCCAAGCTGGGCCGCAACGATCCCTGCCACTGTGGCTCGGGGCTCAAGTACAAGAAGTGCCACGGGCGCTGAGCCCTGCGGTCTTCGGCCGCGCGGTGCGGCCGCTCGCCGCGATCTGCGGGACGAAAACTCCCTCTTGGCCGCTCCGCGTTCGCCGCATATACTCCCGCTGATGCTGCGCGCGCACGCGGCGAGCGCACCCGGTGACCCCGCACGTCGGGCCACCACGTCGCCATACGCCCCAGCCGGCCGCAGCGGAGGAGTGGTGAAGCAGGTCGAGGAAGCCAGCTTCGTGGATCTGATCGCGTGCGAGCGCGATTGCCGTTCCTGCAGCTACGCCGCCGCGCTCGACTGCGACGGCAACTGCGGCGTCTGCGCGCACAACGCGTACTGCCCCTGCGTGAACCCCGTCGTCGCCCGCAGCAAGACGGCCCTCCGGCTGATCGAGCTCCGGCCGATCCTGCTCCAGGACGTTCGAGGCCGGATCTAGTGGAACGATCCGAGCTGCGCGACCTCGTCGAGCGGATCCGCGCGACCTCGGGGCGTCTTTGACCTTCCCGCCCGGGAAGCCCGCCTGGCCGAGCTCGAGAGGCTGACCGGCGCGCCCGGATTCTGGGACGACCAGCGCGCGGCGCAGAGGATCCTGCGCGAGGCCGACGGCCTGCGGACCGAAGTCGAGCTCTGGCGTGACCTGGAGGGCCGGGCCGCAAGCCTGGACGAGCTCTTCGACCTGGCCTCCGAGGCCGATGACGCCGACATGCTCGCCGAGATCCTGCGCGACGCGGAGGCGCTGCTGGCCACCTACGAGCTCGAGCGCACCGCGCTCCTCTTCTCCGGGGAGTACGACGGGGGCGGGGCGATCATCTCGATCAGCGCGGGCGCCGGCGGTACCGAGGCCACCGACTGGGCGGAGATGCTCCTGCGGATGTACCTCCGCTGGGCGGAGCGGCACCGCTTCAGGACCGAGATCGTGGACCAGACCGAGGGCGAGCAGACGGGCCTCAAGAGCGTGACGGTCGAGATCGGCGGGCGGCGGGTCTACGGCTGGCTGCGCGCCGAGCGCGGGGTCCATCGCCTGGTCCGGATCAGCCCGTACGACGCCCAGAAGCGCCGGCAGACGACGTTCGCGCTCGTGGAGGTCCTGCCCGAGGTCGACGACGACGTCGTGGAGATCGAGCTCGACTGGGACGAGATCCGGGTCGATACCTATCGCAGCCAGGGCGCGGGCGGCCAGCACGTCAACAAGACCGACTCCGCGGTGCGGCTGACCCACTTCCCGTCGGGGATCGTCGTGCAGAGCCAGAACGAGCGTTCGCAGACCCAGAACAGGGAGACCGCGACCCGCGTCCTGAAGGCCCGCCTGCTCGAGCGGGCGCTCGAGGAGAAGGAGGCGGAGCTCCGCCGCCTCAAGGGCGAGCACGTCGAGGCGGGCTGGGGCAACCAGATCCGGAGCTACGTCCTGCACCCCTACCAGATGGTGAAGGACCACCGCACCGCGTACGAGACCTCCAACACGGCCGCGGTGCTCGACGGAGAGCTGGACGGCTTCATGCAGGCCGAGATGGAGCGGGAGGCCACCGGGGCACCGTTGGCCGGCGCCGGCGAGGTGGCGTGACGGAGCGCCGGGACGGCCTCGTCCTGCGCGCGGCCCGGGAGGACGAGCTGCCGGCCTGCGCCGACGTGTGGCGCGCCGGCCTCGACGGCTACGGGGCGAGGGTGGGCCGGCCCGCGATGATCTCCGCCCCGGGGCCCCTGGTGCAGCTGCTCGCCCATCTGCGCCGGACCGATCCCGAGCGCTTCCTCGTGGCGGTGAGGCCGGGGCCCGACGGCGCCGAGCGCGTCGTGGCGTTTGCGTCGGCGAGCCGTCGCGAACACGTCTGGTTCCTCGGCATGCTGTTCGTCCACCCCGACGAGCAGGCCCGGGGGCTCGGCCGGGCGCTCCTCGAGGCCGTTCTTCCGGCCGAAGGCGACCCCGCGACCCTGGCGACCTGCACCGACGCCGCACAGCCGATCTCCAACGCCCTCTACGCCCGCCGCGGCATCGTGCCCCGGGTCCCCGTGCTGGAGCTCGTGGGACGGCCCGGCCGCGCCGCCCCGCCGCCGTTGCCCGGGGACGTCCGAGCCGTTCCCTTCGAGCTCCTTGCGGCCGGCCCGACCGACGGGCCCGGGCCGCGCCGGCTGGCCGCGGCGCTCGAGGCGCTGGACCGGGCGACGCTCGGCTACGCCCATCCGCAGGACCACGCGTACCTGCGCGAGACCGGGCGCCTGGGCCACCTGTACGAAGCCGGGGACGGGCGAGTCGTGGGCTACGGGTATGCCTCGGAGGTCGGGCGGATCGGGCCGCTCGCTGTCGAGGACGCCGCGCTCCTGCCCGGCGTCCTGGGGCATCTCCTGCGGTCCGTGGAGCCGCGGGGTGCCTTCTCCGCCTGGGTGTCCGGCGCCGCGGGTGAAGCCGTGACCGCGCTGCTCGAGGCGGGCCTACGGATCGAGGACTTCCCGGCCCTCATCTGCTGGGATCGCCCGTTCGCGGACTTCTCGCGCTACGTCCCGATCACCCTCGCGGTGCTGTGAGGCGGGCAACGGGACGAATCCCGGTCGCGGTGGTAGCCTCGAGCCGATCGTGACGAGCGCCGCCCTCCCCCCGCCGGCATCCGAGCCCGCCTGGAGTCCCGAGCCGGCTCCCGGTCCCGGGCCCGCCGCACGTCCCGTCCTGGCCCTGCGCGGCGTTGGCAAGACGTATTCCAACGGCAAGGTCGCCCTGCGCGAAGTGGACCTCACCCTCGGCGAAGGGGAGTTCGTCTTCCTCGTCGGGCCGTCGGGCGCGGGCAAGTCGACCCTTCTCAAGCTCCTGATCCGCGACGAGCTGCCGACCGCCGGCGAGGTGGTGGTCGATGGCCGCGACCTCGCCCGGGTCGCGCGGCGCAAGGTGCCCGACCTGCGGCGCCGGATCGGGATCGTCTTCCAGGACTTCAAGCTGCTGCCCACCCGGTCCGTGCGCGAGAACGTCGCGTTCGCCCTCGAGGTGACCGGGACGCCGCGGCGCCGGATCCGCCCGGCCGTGGAGCAGGCGCTCGCGGTCGTCGGCCTCAGCGCCCAGGCCGACCAGCTCCCGACCACCCTCTCCGGCGGCGAGCAGCAGCGGACGGCGATCGCTCGGGCCCTCGTCCACGAGCCGCGCCTGATCATCGCCGACGAGCCGACGGGCAATCTCGACCCGCTCATCTCCTGGGAGATCATCCAGCTCCTCCTCCGGATCAACGAGCTCGGGGTCACGGTCC
>CAVUAG010000009.1:0-96187 GCA_963739365.1 uncultured Chloroflexia bacterium
TGATGGCAACGCACAACGCGGAGGTGGTCACATCGCTCCGGCGGCGTGTCGTCGCACTGGAGGAGGGGCGCATCGTGCGCGACGGGGTCGGTGGCTACCATCGCGAGGATTGAGGGCGTGACATGAGCGCACTCATGGGCTTTCCCCGCTTCCTTGCCTTCAGCGTCGGGCGCGCCCTCCAGGGGATTCGCCGCAACGCCCTGATGAGCCTGGCGGCGATCGCGACGATGGCCCTGATGCTCCTCCTCCTGGCCGGCTTCTGGCTGCTGCAGGCCGGGCTCTCGGCCGGCGTGGCCTACGTCGAGGAGAAGGTGGAGATCGTGGCCGACCTCCGCGATGTGCCCGGATCCGAGGCTGTCCTCGTGGTCCAGGCCCAGGCACTCGCCGTCGAGGTCGCGGCCCTGCCGGAGGTCAGCGACGTCCGCTACGTCTCGAAGGACGAGGCACTCGCCCGGTTCCAGGCCCGGCTGCGGGAGCGCGGACAGGTCGACCTGACCGGATACCTGGACCGCAACCCGCTCCCGGCGAGCCTCGAGGTGAGCCTCGTCGATCCCCGCGACTACCAGGCGGTGGTCGACCTCCTGTCGTCGCACGACGAGGTCGTCGAGGAGGTCGTGGAGGTCCAGCAGCTCGTCGACCGCCTCACCTCCGTCACGGACGTGCTGCGCACGGGCGGCGTCGTGGTGCTCGTCGTCGTCGGGTTCGTCGTCCTGTTCATCATCGTCAACACGATCCGGCTGGCCGTCGTCGCCCGGCGCGAGGAGATCGAGATCATGCGGCTCGTGGGCGCATCGGACGCGTTCATCCGGTGGCCGTTCATCTTCGAGGGCGCCTTCGTCGGACTGCTGGGGGCCGGGGTGACCATCCTGATCCTCGCGCTGGCCGCCGGACCGGTCGGCGAGATGATGTTCGGCTTCTTCCGCGTCCTGCCGCTCGAGCTCGGGACCCTGGCCCGCGACATCGTCCTCCTCGTCGTGGGAACCGGCCTGGGCGTGGGGGTCGCGGGCTCCTGGCTCTCGGTGCGGAGCTACCTCGCGCGCTGAGCCCGTGCCCTTGGCGGCCGAATCCGGCCCCCCGATGTACGCTTCCTCCCCGCGCCAGCGGCGCCCCGCAGACCCCCGGATGGACCCACCGATGACCGACGCTGTCCTCCCCGTGCTCGAGCCCTCGCTCGCCGCGCCGGAGCCCTCGCTCGCCGCGCCGGAGCCGGCCCGCCGCCGACGCTTCGGATCCCTCCAGCTGGCGCTCGCTGCCGTCGCGGTCCTTGCCGGCGCGGCACTCTTCCTGTCCGGCTTCTCGCTCGGCGCCCGAACCGCGACCACGCCGGGAACGCCCGCCGAGGACGCCGCGCGGTTCGCCCCGTTCTGGGACGTCTACGAGTCGATCACGAAGAGCTACGTCGGCGACGTCGACCGCGAGAAGCTCATCCAGGGCGCCATCGACGGGATGGTCGGGGCCCTCGAAGACCCGTATTCCGCGTACATGAGCCCCGACGAGCTCCGCAAGGCCCGCGAGTCCATCGGCGGCGAGTTCTCGGGTGTCGGGGCCGAGGTCACCACGCGCCCCACGGATTCGACGGCCGGCACGTGCGCCACGATCGGCCCGTCCTGCCGGCTTGTCGTCGTCGCCCCGATCGATGGCTCGCCCGCCGAGCGGGCGGGGATTCGGGCGGGCGACGTCATCACGGCGGTCGACGGGCGCACCGTGGACGGTGAGACGCTCGACGAGGCGATCGCGCGCGTCCGCGGTCCACGCGGCTCGAGGGTCACGCTCACCCTGCTGCGCGACGGCGGCGCGCCGTTCGACGTGCCCATCGTCCGCGACACGATCGTCTCTCGGCAGGTCGAGACGCGCGACCTCGCCGACGGCACGGCCACGTACATCCGGGTCTCCGGGTTCTCGGACAACGCGGCGCGCCAGTTCGCGTCGGCGGTCCGGGCTGCCCGCGAGCAGGGTGTCACGAAGTTCGTCGTGGACCTGCGCGACAACCCCGGCGGCTACGTGACCGCGGCTCGCGCGATGGCCAGCCAGTTCATCGCGGAGGGACCCATCTTCTGGGAGGAAGCGGCCGACGGCACCCAGGTGGCCACGAACGCCGAGCCCGGCGGGGCAGCGACGGATGCCGACGTCCGGGTCGCCGTCCTCGTGAACGGCGGCAGCGCTTCGGCGAGCGAGATCGTCGCCGGCGCCCTGCAGGACACGGGCCGCGGCACGCTGGTCGGCGAGACGACGTTCGGCAAGGGCACGATCCAGCAATGGGTGGACCTGACGGCCGAGTCGGGCGGATTCCGCCTCACGATCGCGAAATGGCTCACCCCCGACAAGCGCTGGATCCACGAGCAGGGGCTCGAGCCCGATGTCGTGGTCCCCACGGACGGGGCGGGGGCCGGCGAGCCGGCCCCGACGGGCGACCCGTACATCGATGCCGCTCTCGACGCGCTCGGGGCGGCGGCGTGGCTCCCGGGCCTCTCGAGCGCCGCCTGACCAGCCACCGGCTCCGGCCGGCCGCGGGACGCGGCATGGAGCGCGCCCGCCCCGGGGTCGCGTCCCGGCTCTTGCCAGATCGGACGACGTCTTGTACGGTTCGCCCGACCGAAAGGAGGTGATGTGCAGTGACAGACAGTAGTCCGCGTCGTTGCACCACCTCGCCGGAGGCGGCCGCCTGACGGACGCCCCAGCGGGTGGGCAACCCGAAACGCGTTCGAACGCCGGTCCCGACGGGGCCGGCGTTCGTGCGTCCGGAGCGCACCTGCGCGATGATCCCGAGAGCAGTCGTGGCCGTCCGCGCGGCTCCACCCCGCGCCGCGGCCGCGCCCGCCCCAGCACGAAGGAGCAGCCGGACCCCATGGGCGAGAAGACCATCGCCCTCAATCGCAAGGCCCGCCACGAGTTCCACGTCGAGGAGACGTTCGAGGCGGGCATCGTCCTGACCGGGACGGAGATCAAGTCGATCCGCGCCGGCCACGTCAGCCTCCAGGAGGCCTTTGCCCGGATCGATCGCGGCGAGGCCTGGCTCGTTGGCGCCCACATCGCTCCCTACGCGACGGGCAACCGCTACAACCACGAGGCGAAGCGGACCCGCAAGCTGCTGCTCCACAAGGACGAGATCCACGAGCTGCTCGGGACGACGAAGTCGAAGGGCCTGACGCTCGTGCCCCTGCGCCTGTACATCGACAATCGCAGCCACGCCAAGCTCGAGATCGGGCTCGCACGCGGCAAGCAGCTCCACGACCGTCGCCGCGACATCGCCGACCGCGACGCGAAGCGGGACATCGCCCGCGAGCTGGCCGACTCTCGTCGCGGCCGGTAGCGTCGCGGCCGGTAGCGTCGCGGCGATACGCGGCCGTACGCGGCTCGCGTCTCGAACGTGGCAAGCCAGTCCTCGATCCCCTCGGGATCGCGAGATGCGGGCGATCGCCGCGGCATCGGCGGGACCGGCGACGCGCGTTCCTCAGGCTGTTCGGCACTCCACGGGCACGTCCTCCGGCGTGTCGTCGCATCGCGGCGTCCGCGGACGCGCCCGCGCGGCCCGGTCGCGGGCATCGGCGCATCCCCGGGGCAGCGGCGCGCAGCAGGCGTAGAATGGCTGCTCGCCGGCCAGGGCGCCGGCGCGGAACGGCCAGCGGGCCGCTCCGATCGGTGGGGATGCGTGGTCTCGACGGGGCCCCGCAGCCCGGGAACGCGAGCCGAGGATGCCGCTCTGGCCTCGTTAAAAGGCGGCAAACCGAAGTACCTGCCAACAAGCAGCCTGCTCTCGCTTACGCCGCTTAGGCGGTAGAGTGAGCGTGGAAGCGGCCTCCCCTCCGTGGGCCGTGGAAGCGTCAATCAGCGGAGGTGCAGCCCCGGCAAGCGCCGCGTAGCCGGGAGTCAAGCCCGATCTAGGGACACGCAGCTGGGCCGGCCATCGCCCCTGCCGATGGGGGTGGGCAGGCCGAGATCAAGCATCGGACACGCTCGTAGTGGGTCCGGGTCACGGGTTTCGGACGGGGAGTTCGACTCTCCCCCATCTCCACCAGCTTCCCCCGGCGACGGTGAGGAGCCCGCCCGCGAGCACGGCAGCGGGCCAGCAGGGCATCGAGCCCGTCGCGCTCGTGGCCGCCCGGGTGCTCCATGCGGTCCTCGCGGCCCTGCGGCGGTGGCCGTTGCCCCGCGTGGAGACGCGCTGCCGTGGATCGAATGCCTAGGCGAGCGCCTCTATCCGCAGCAGATCGCCGGGCACCAGGACCGGCGCGGCCTCGCTGGCGTCCACTTCCGCGCAGAACCCGATGTCGTCGCGCGCCCCGACACGCACGAGCGTCCGGCCGCCGGCGGAGTCCATCATCGCAGCAAGAAGGCTCGGGAAGCTGCGACTGATCATCACGGCGGCCCTGGCAGCGTCGCTGAGCTCGACCTGGCGCCCGATCCCGGCGGCCAGCTCGCCGATCCGGCCCACGATCACGCCTGCGGCCACCGCATCGTCGAGCGCGAATGCCCCCTCGGTCCCACAGCAGACGGCCTGGATGCTGCCTGTCGCGCCCGCGACGCGCAGCGCGGCCCCTGCCACGGCCCGTGCGTTGCGGAGACAGCCGATGAGGAGGGTGTCGGCGGTGCGCAGGCGGGCGACCACGGCCGTCCCATTGGTGCTGCAGAGGACCAGGCCCCGACCGCGCATGTCCGACCGCGAGAGCTCGCTCGGGGAGTTGTCGAAGTCGAAGTCCGCCGGCTTGACGGCCTGCTGCTCGCCCGCCAGCAGATGGCCGTGCTCCAGCCTGAGTCGCCGCGCCGTCTCGACATCGCCGGCCAGCACGAGCTCCGAGCAGCCGAGGTCGAGCGCCGTCGTGATCGTGGTGCTCGCCCGGATCTGGTCGATCACGATGACCACCCGGCCCGGGACCACGCGTGCGGCCGACGGCATCAGCGCGACATCGATCGGGACGGGCCCGTTACTGACCACCTGTGGCTACTCCATTCCGGGGCGGCCGCGACGGGAGCGAGGCGCGGTCACGCATCTGGATCGCTCACAATGCTACGCGTCACCCTGGGCGATGTCGCAGCAGGCTTGGCGCCATTCGCCGGAGCCATCGTCTGCGGCATGTTCGGTGTGATCTTCAGGATCTTCAGCCTGTGGTCCCGTTCCCGCGGCCGGTCGCCAGCCGGGGCGAAGCCGCCGACCGCTCGGCCGCGGCGTGAAGGAGGCCAGCGTGATCTCTCGACGCGTGCGGGCCCGGAGCCTCTCGGGGTCGTGCTCGCGCTGCTGCTCGCTGCGTGCTCGACGGGCGAGCCCGGCGTGACCGATGCGCCGGTGTCGCCCAGGACGGCGACCTCCGCCCCCACGGCGGTCCCGTGTCCAAGCCCCGTGATCTCGGCCGCCGGCCTGGGCATGCTCGCGCGCCGGGGACCCGCGGACGGCGTGTGGGTGGGGATGAACATCGACTGGGGCGCCGAGACGGTCGCGGACGTGACCAGCCGCCTCGGCGACCCGCCGGCCGCCGTCGTGAGCTTCGTCGCCTTCCCGCTCGCGCCTGCGGACGCGGAGAACCTCGACGCGGCTGCCGACCAGGCCCGCGACGCGGGCGCCGTCCTCGTCGCGACCCTCGAGCCGTGGGGCGGTCTCTCGACGGTGACCGCCCGGGCGGCCGCGGACCTCGCCAGCCGGCTGGCCGGATACGGCGCCGACGGCGTGCCCACGATCGTCAGGTTCGCGCACGAGATGAACGGTTCGTGGTATCCGTGGGGCCAGGACCCGACTGCCTACATCGCGGCATTCCGCCTCGTGGCCGACGCCGTGCATGCCGGCGCACCGACCGCCGCGATGCTCTGGGCGCCCAACCAGGGCGCGGGCTATCCGTACGCCGGTGGCCGATACGAGGCGACGCCCGGCAGCTCGGCTGCCCGAGCGCTCGACACCGACGGCGATGACATCCTGGACGCCGACGACGACCCGTATGCCCCCTACTGGCCGGGTGCCGCCAGCGTGGACTGGGTCGGGATGAGCCTCTACCACTGGGGGGACGCCTATCCCTGGGGCGAGAACGAGGTTCCGACGGCCGGCGCCTTCGCCGGAATGATCACGGGCTCGCCGCCGGGCGGCGAGGACCCGACGCCGGACTTCTACGCCGGCTACGCCGAGCGGTACGACAAGCCCCTCGCCATCGTCGAGTCGGCGGCGTTCTACCGTCCCGGTGGGGGTGGCGCACCCGAGTCGGCCATCAAGACGGCGTGGCTGGCCGAGGTCTTCTCGGCCGCGGGGCACTCGCGCTTCCCTCTTCTTCGCCTGATCAACTGGTTCGAATGGCGTAAGTTCGAGGCAGAGGTGGATGCCATCGTGGACTGGCGGATCACGGCCGACGCCGGGCTTCGCGCCCGGTTCCTCGCCGCGATGACCGACGGGTACCGGCTCGGCCCGGCAGTCCCCGAAGCAGCCGCGGGGTCGGACTGCCCGGCGCCGTAGAGCGCGTCGAGGGCGGCGCCCGACGGGGACCTCCGCCCGCGCCTACGGAGCGGGGGTGGGCTCGGGCGTGGGCTCCGGCGTGGGCGCAGGTGTCGGGACCGGCCCGGGGGTGGGCGTGGGCGATGGCGTGTCCGCCTTCACGCCGACGAGCACGATCCCGTTGACCCGCTTGTAGTTCGAGTACCAGGTGTTGCTGTGGATGATCGTGCCGGCGGCGTCGCGCACGGTTCGGCTCACCCAGACCTGCATCCCCTTGACGGGATACTCGATCCGCTTCCGGGTGCCCGCGGGAATGGTGGTCGTCTCCTGGACCGAATCGGTCGCGGGCACGACGTTCTTGATGGTCGGCGCGCTGAACGTCACGGTACGGCCGGTCGGCGGCCCCCAGATCTCGAACCGGACGAAGTCGACGCCGGTGGTCCCCCGGACCAGGAGCGGGTACTCGGTGTCGTTGCGGAACCGCATGCTCCGCGTCGCGCCCCCGGTCTTCCAGACGGTCGCGTCCAGGCCCACCGGGTAGCGGTCGATGTAGTAGTAGTGGTTGGCGCGCTCGAGGATCTCGAGACCGGCGCGGGCGGCCGCGTTGAAGAGGGTCGTGGAGCAGGAGCAGATCCCGCCGGCCAAGGCGCCGGTCGGCTCGGTCCGCCCGTTGAGGATGGCGCCGCCATCGCGGTAGCCACGCTCGTACGTCACGGGGCCGAGCGCGGCCCAGAAGTCGAAGATCTCGCCGGGCCGGACCACGTAGCCGTTGATGTCGCCCGTCGGGATCGAGATGTTGTTGCCGAATCCGTTCGCCTCGTAGCGGTGGAACTTGGTGGTCCAGGACGACAGCCGCTGCATCAGTGGCGCGGCCTTCTTCGCCTCCTCGGTCGTCAGCTCGGGCGGCACGACCGCCATCGCGAGGGCGACGGGCACCGGTCGTCTCGACCGGGGCTGCCGTGCCGCGATCCACGACCGCCTGGGCGACGAGCGGCGCGGATGCCGCGACATCCACCGCACGGCCGTTCTTGGCCGCGACGACGCCCACCACGGCCGAACCGCGCCCCACCAGGAACGACGCGTCCTTCGGGCGCGCGGTCGATCTTCCTGGCGAGACCGGCCAGCGCCGCTGTCGGCGCCGTTGGCGCGACCGCCGGGCGGATGTCGCCTTCGGCGGTCGGCCTGAACGTGATCCACGACCGAACAGTGACCGCCGGGATGGTCCAGGTCTCCTTGTTGTAGGTGAGCACGACATCGCGGGCCATGAGCTCGGCGACGGCGGCTGCCGCGGCTGGCCTCCGCATCGGACACGAACGGCTCGATCGGGATGGCGTCGAACGAGAGCTCGAGCGTGTCGGGTGCGGCGGGGTCGACGAGGCGCGCCACGAGGGCCTCGGCGAGCTCCTCCCGGGGGAGGCCGCGGCCGGCCCGCGCGGGAGTGATGGCGACGGACGTCTCGGTGATGGTGGCGGTCGCGCTCACCGGGGTCTCCGTGACCTCGCCCGCCGCCGCGGTCGTGGCGGCGGCGACCGCGGCAGGATCCAGCACCACCAGCGGAGCGATGTTCGTCACGTCGAACAGGCCACGAACGCCGGTTGCCGCTCGCCCGATCGGGTCGGGCTCGCTGCGCCCAACGGACCACGCGAGATCCACCAGCGTCTCCACGTCGGCGCGCCGTCCGAGCGACGCATAGGGGATGCGAAGGCGTGTCCCAGAGACGTCGACCACGGCCGCTCCCGTGGTGTAGCCGGCGAGCTCGCGCTCGAGCAGGGCTGTCGCGGCATCGCGCGACAGGCCGGCGACGTCGACGCCGGCGACGGTCACGCCCGGGTAGATCCGCTCGGCGTACTGGCCCTGGTAGGCGAGCAGCGCTCCGGCCCCGAATCCGAGGGCGAGCGCGAACCCGGCGACGACGCCGAGCGCGAGCTTCCCGAGCGGGAGGCCCCGGGGGGTTGGAGGGGTAGCTGGGTTCGTCATGGGAGCGCCGAATCTAGCAGCATCGCCCGCATGAGACGCCGAGCGCGCTCTCCGCGTTACGCCGGCTCAGGCGGGCCGCCGCTCGGACGGTGGGCTCAGCCCGCGCGCGGGATGACAACGATCCGCCGGTTGGGCTCCTCGCCGATGGACTGCGTTCCCACCAATGCGTGCCCGCGAAGGGCGAGGTGGACCCAGCGACGCTCGAGGGCCGGCATCGGCTCGAGCTGGAGCATCTTGCCGGACTCGACGACCTTGTCGGCCGCCCGGAGCGCGATCTCGCGAAGCTGCTGCTCGCGCCGCCCGCGGTAGCCCTCGACGTCGACGAGGACGCGGGTCCACTCGCCCATCTGGCGCGAGAGCATCAGGTTCACGATGTGCTGGAGCGCGGAGAGCCGTTCGCCCTTGCGCCCGATGAGCATGCCCAGGGCCTCGTGCTCTTCGTCATCCGCTCCGACGACGTTGAGGCGGTTCGTCTCGCCGGTCTCGACGACCACTTCCACGTCGAAGCCAAGGTGCTCCATGAGCTGGGTCAGGATCGTCTCCCCCGCAGCCAGCGCAGCCGGCGAGGCCTCCGCGGCCTGGAGCTCCTCACGCTCCCGGGTGAGCGAGCGGGCGACCTGGACCATCTCTTCCTCGGTGGTCGAGACGGAGGTAGCGGGGCGGCGATCAGGGGGCCCGGCCGGGCGGGAGCCACGATCGTCGCGCGGGGCGGGCTTCGCGGGGGCGATCGTCGCGGGGGCGGTCGTCGCGGGGGCGATCGTCGCGGCGGGGGCGCGGTCGTCGCGACGCGGGGGCGGTCGTCGCGGCGCGGCGGGCGGTCGTCACGCGGGATGCGGGCGGGCAGCGGCGCGGCCTCCGCCGCCGAGCGCTTGGGGGCCTCGCCCCCGAGGGCGCTGCGGGGCGCGGCAACGATACGGGCGGGCTCGGCGCCCATCCCCAGGACGCCCCGGCTGCCGGGCGTCAGGATCTCGAAGTCGAGCTCGTCGAGGCCCACGCCGAACGCCTCCCGGGCGTTGCGCAGGGCCTCTTCGACCGACTTGCCGGTGAAATCGCGGTACTCGCTCATGATCTCAGCGCTTTCTCCCTCGGCGGCCCTGGCGGCCTCGCTCGCGCGGGCGCACGGTGGCCGCCGCGGATGCGGAGCGGTCGGCCTCGGTGCGCGCAGTGGGTCGTGGTGGGGTGGTCCCCGGCTTCCCGTCGGGCGGGGCGGACCGGAGGGTGGGTGGCTGGACGGGGAAGCGCGGAGTGTGGTCCTTCGCGAAGCCCGGAGTCCATCTCAGGATCGGGAACATCGAGCCCCAGCCGACGATCAGGTACTGCTGGGCGATCCCGAAGATCGTGGTGACGATCCAGTAGATGAAGAGGCCGGCGGGCAGGAAGCCGCCGTACAGGATCGAGATGAGGGGGAGGAACAGGACCAGCTGGCGCTGCATCTTGCTGTTCTGGTCCTGGAAGGCGGGGTCCGCGGGCGGCATCGTCATCCGGCTCTGGACGAGCTGCAGGATCGCTGCGATGAAGGCGAGGATGCTGAGCCCGCCGATCAGGGGGAGCTCGAAGAGCACCTGTGGCTTCGAGACGTCCATGTTCCCGAGCCAGGCGACGGTGGTGTCGATGCACGGCACGTACGGGTCGTAGGCGGGCGTTCCGAGCCCGTTGACGCACTGGACGTCGACGACCTGGACGCCGAAGACGGTGAGCATCGCCGTCGGATCCGGGTTGGTCAGGCCCTGGCTGATCACCTGGTAGATGATCAGGAGCAGCGGCAGCTGGAGCAGCATCGGCAGGCAGCCCGAGGCGGGGTTGACGCCGCGCTCCTTGTAGAGCTCCATCTGGGCCTGGCTGAACTTGGCCCGGTCGCCCTTGTAGCGTTTCTGCAGCTCCCTGAGCTCGGGCTGGATGAGCTGCGTCCGCTTCATCGAGACGATCTGGCGGCGGAAGAGCGGGATCAGGGCCGCGCGCACGATCAGGGTCATGATGATGATCGCGATCCCGATGTCGCCCGTGGCCTGCTCGAGCCACACGAGGAGGATGAAGAGCGCCTGGAAGATCGGGTTGAAGATCCAGGCGAGGAGCGACATCGGGTCGCCGCCCGGCTCGGCGGGAGTCAGGGGCGGATGGGGCGTTGCCGTCGCCGACGCGCCTGGCGAGCCACCCGGGACGACGGCCGGCGCCTGCTGGCACGCGGCCACGACCAGGACGACGAGCACCAGCAGCGCCATGAGGATCAGGTGGTCGCGCCGGACGCGGGAGAGGGTCACGGGGTCCTCGGCTTCATCGCACGGGGTCGTAGCCGCCGGGGTGCCAGGGGTGGCATCGTGCGATCCGCTTGGCGCCCATCCAGCTGCCGCGCGCGAGCCCGTACTTCTCGATCGCCTGCTCGGTGTAGTGCGAGCAGGTGGGGTAGTAGCGGCAGCTCGAGGGCAGCCACATGAAGACCGTCCGGTACAGGTGAATGAGCCCGATGCCGATCCGCTTCACGCGCTCGCCGGTCCTCCGAGCACCCCTCCCCGCCGGAGGAGCCGCTCCAGCGCCTCGACGAGCGCTTCGTGGTCCGCGTCCACGAGCGCCGGCCGGGCGATGATCAGAACGTCCCAGCCGGGCTGGAACGAGGGCGCCATCACCCTGAGAGTCTCCCGGAGCCGACGTCGGACCCGGTTCCTGGCGACCGCGCCCCCGAGGGCGCGGCTAGTGGCGAGGCCGAATCGGACGCCGTCTGAGCCCGTCCGCAGGCATCGGATGGTCATCAGCGGGTGGGACCGCGAGGTCCCGCTGGCCTGGACCGCCGCGAAGTCCGCGGGCCGGGTGAGCGTCACGAGCCGTCCGCGGGGACGGCTCGGGGCCGGTATCAGACCGCCAGCCGCTTGCGGCCCCGAGCTCGACGGGCGGCCAGCAGGCGCCGGCCACCGGGGCTCTTCATCCGGGCGCGGAAGCCGTGCTCCTTCGCGCGATGGCGCTTCTTCGGCTGGTAGGTCTGCTTCATCGGGCGTCGTGTCTTCCTCTTTGTGTCGAGCCCCGGGGTCGAGCCGCCGCGCGACTCGAAGAGGCACGCAGACGCGCCGGGCGCACGAGCGCCGGGCGCGTCACCGCCGGGCGATTATGGAGCGCCGTCGCTGGGGTGTCAAAGGCGCCAGGGCACGGCCCCGCACGATACTCCCTGGGAGTATGTGGGTTTCTGGTCCAAATCGCCTTGCGGTGCCCTCCGGGGCGGTGCTACCATGCGGCGGCCCACGGTGCCGGAACACCCCGGCGGAGACCTCGGAGGGCGTCCTGTTGGACGGCCGGATGTGGCTCAGGCGGTCCGGGGCCGTTGATGCGCACGACCCGCGGGTGCGGTTGTCAGTCCGGTCTCGTTCCCGTTTCCAGCCTCCCATCCGGCGCTTCGGCGCCGGGCCGACAGGGTCCTGATGGACGCAAAGCACATCTGGCGCGCGGCGCTCGGCGAGCTCCAGGTCGCCCTGTCTCCGGCCAACTTCGAGACGTGGCTGCGCCACACCTCGCTGGTCGACGTGGACGACACGCGCTTCCGGATCGCCGTGCCGAACGGCTTCGCGAAGGACTGGCTGGAGACGCGCTACCGCCCGCTCATCTCGCAGACGCTGGCCCGGATCGTCGGCTACAGCGTCCAGGTGGAGTTCCTCGTCCGCGAGGACGCGGGGCAGCCGGCTGCCGCGCCCTCCGAGGCGCCCGCGCAGCAGGTCCGCGTCGAGCCAACGCGCGTCGGCGCGGAGGGCGGCTCGTCGAGCCTGAACCCGCGGTATGGGTTCGGGAACTTCATCGTCGGCTCGGCCAACCGGCTCGCCCACGCGGCGGCCCTCTCGGTCGCCGAGCGCCCGGGCCACGCCTACAACCCGCTCTTCCTCTACGGCGGGGTGGGCCTGGGCAAGACCCACCTGATGCACGCGATCGGCAACGCCGTCATCGCCCGCTTCCCGCGCAAGAGGGTCGTCTACGCCACCAGCGAGAAGTTCACGAACGAGTTCATCACGAGCATCCAGCAGGGCCGCATCGACGACTTCCGGGCCCGTTACCGGCGGATCGACCTGCTCCTCATCGACGACATCCAGTTCATCGCCGACAAGGAGCGGACCCAGGAGGAGTTCTTCCACACCTTCAACACCATCCACGAGGACGGGAAGCAGATCGTCCTTTCCTCGGACCGGCCGCCCAAGCAGATCACCACGCTCGAGGAGCGGCTGCGCAGCCGCTTCGAGTGGGGCCTCATCGCCGACCTCACGGCCCCGGATCTCGAGACCCGGATCGCCATCCTCCGGGCCAAGGCCGAGGAGTCGTCCGTGCCGATCGGGTCGGACGTGGTGGAGTTCATCGCTCGCAAGGTGGTGAGCAACATCCGCGAGCTCGAGGGGGCCCTGAACCGCGTCGTCGCCTACGCCAACATGGGGGCGATGCCGATCACGATCGAGCTGGCCCAGGCGGTCCTCTCGAACGTCCTCTACAACCCCAAGAAGCGCCAGGTCACCCCGGAGAAGATCGCCAGGGCGGTGTCCGAGTACTACGGCGTGGGGATGGAGCAGCTGCGCGGCCAGAAGCGCGACCGGGCGATCGTCACGCCGCGCCAGATCGCGATGTTCCTGATGCGCGAGGAGACGGACGTCTCCCTCCTCCGGATCGGGGCGGAGCTGGGCGGCCGGGACCACTCGACGGTCCTGCACGCCTGCGACAAGATCAATCGCGAGGCCTCGGTCAACGACGAGCTGCGCCGCGACATTGCGGCGGTGCGCGAGCTCATCTACGCCGACTGAGCCTTCCGACAGCCCGACCGGCACGAGGGGCGGCAGGCGCCGCCGCGGGCTGGATCTTCGGCTGTGGACGCGCTCGCCCCTGTTGTGGGGTGCCGTGCGCGCGGGGGGCCGGGGCTGTCGACATCTCGGGCCTTCGGGGCTGTCGGCGTGTCGCTACCCGTGCTCGGCAGCTCGCCCTGTCCACCACTCATCCCCAGCGGCGCCCCGGCGTGGGTGGCTCGTGTCCACGGACCGAGGCCGGCACTCCACCACCTGCGCCGTGCTCCGCGGGCACGGCCGTCCACCGCGTCCACACCATGATGAATACGGTGATGACGTTCGTGCGAAGATGAGGACACTACGAATCCACCGGCGGCCGATGGCCCGTGTGCGCCCGCCAGAGCCTCCCTCCCGCCTACCCGGAGTGACACGTCCGTGAACCTGTCGGTCATCCAGGAGAACCTCGCCCGTGGCCTTTCGGTCGTCACCCACGCGGTGTCCGGCCGGAGCACACTGCCGGTGCTCGCCAACGTCCTGCTCCGCACCGAGGATGCCGGGCTGAAGCTCACGGCCACGAACCTCGAGATCGGGATCACCTACTGGGTCCCGGGCAAGATCGAGACCGACGGGGCGATCACCGTTCCCGCCCGGTTGCTCGCGGACGTCGTCAACTCTCTCCCGAACGAGCGGGTCGACCTCGAGCTCCGCGAGGGCGACCGGCTCCATCTCCGGTGTGGGCGCTTCGAGACGCATCTCCGCGGGATCGACGCCGACGAGTTCCCCGCAATCCCGGCCGCGGGCGAGCGGCCGACCACGCGGGTGAGCCAGAAGGTCCTCCGGCGCGCCCTGGCAGAGGTCACGTTCGCCGCCGCGAGCGACGAGGCCCGCCCGATCCTGACCGGCGTGCTCACCCGTTTCGAGGGCGACCGGATCACGCTGGCCGCAGCCGACAACTATCGGATCGCGATCACCGTCATCCCCGGCCTCGACGCAGTCGAGGAGACGAGCATCGTCGTCCCGGCCCGGTCGTATGCCGAGCTGGCACGCGTGCTCTCGGACACCGATGACCCGGTCGAGATCATCCTGTCCGCCCAGAAGAACCAGGTCCTCTTCCACGTGGAGGGCGTCGACCTCGTCAGCCGCCTCATCGACGGCCAGTTCCCCAACTACCAGCAGGTCCTCCCGGCGACGCACGCGACGCGGGTCGAGCTCGACCGCGACGACCTCCTCAAGGCCGTTCGCCTCGCGGCCTACATCGCGAGCGCATCGGCCAACATCGTCAAGGTGCAGGTGGCCCCGGATGGGGCGCCCCAGGTGACCGTGGGGGCGGTGGCGGACGTCGGCGACCACCAGGGCGTCGTCGACGCGACGATCGAGGGCGACGGCACGACGATCGCCTTCAACGCCCGGTACCTCGGCGACGTCCTCCAGAACGTGGACGCCGAGCGCTTCGTCATCGAGCTGAACGGGCCCCTATCGCCGGGCGTCTTCCGGCCGGCCGACGGGCGTGACTACACGCACGTCGTGATGCCGGTCCGGACGACTTCCTAGGCGGAGCCCCGGGAGGCCGGGCCCACCGCCCGGCACGACCCTGCTCACCACGCTGCGCCTCGCCGGGTTCCGCGCCTACGACACGCTCGAGGCGTCGTTCGGCGCCGGACCGCACCTGGTCTGGGGCCAGAACGCCGCGGGCAAGACCAGCCTCCTCGAGGCGATCGTGCTCCTGTCCCGGGGCTCCTCGCACCGGACTGGCACAGACGCCGAGATGATCCGCTGGGCCGCGCCCTTCGCCCGCGTGGACGGGCGGCGCGATGGAGCCGGAGGGGCGGCCGAGGTGGACGTGACGCTGGTGCGCGACGGACCGTCGGGCGGCCGGAAGCGGATCCGCGTCAACGGCGTGCCGCGGCGCGGCAGCGCGCTGGTCGGCGTCCTTCGGACGGTGGTCTTCGCGCCCGAGGAGATGCTTCTCGTCGTCGGTGCCCCCGGCCTGCGCCGGGCGGCCCTCGACGCGCTGGCGTCCCAGCGCTTCCCGGCCTATGCCGCCGACCTCTCCGCGTACGGGCGCGTGCTGACCCAGCGCAACCACCTGCTCCGGGCGATCCGCGAGGAGCAGGCGTCCCGCGACCAGCTCGCGTTCTGGGACGCGAAGCTGCTGGAGTCCGGAGCGGCCGTCCTGGCGGCCCGCCACCTCCTGTTGGACGAGCTGGCCGCCCCCCTCGCCTCGGCCCATGCGGAGATTGCCCCGGACGAGGGCCGGCTGGAGCTGTCGTACGTCACGAACGCCCCCGCAGGGGACGGCGAGACGCCCTCCAGCGCCCTGGCCCGCCGCCTGCGCGAGACGGCGGAGAAGGAGCTCTGGAATGGCACGACGCTGGTCGGCCCCCACCGCGACGACCTCGCATTCGCGCTCGACGGCCGGGAGCTCTCCTCGTTCGCCTCGCGCGGCCAGCAGCGGACCGCCATCCTCGCCCTCAAGCTCGCCGAGCTCGATCTCCTTGCCGCCCTCGACGGAGCGCCGCCCCTCCTGCTGCTGGACGATGTCTTCTCCGAGCTGGATCCCGCCCGTCGGGCGCACCTCGTCCGGCGGATCGCGGCCCTGCCCCAGGCGTTCGTGACGACCACGACACTCGACGACCTCGACCCGGGGCTCCGCGCGGCCGGGACCGCATGGCGCGTGGATGGAGCGCCGCCAGGGCCGGCCGTGGCCGGCCCTGGCGCCCGGCTGGTCGAGGCATCGGCGTGAGCCCGGCGCGCCCCTTCGACGACCCCCGACGGCCGGCCCGTCGTCCTGTCAGCCGCATCGGGGAGCTTCTTCCCCACGCCGCGCGGGAGCTGGGGATCACGGAGCAGCTGCGCTGGGCGCTCGCGGGAGCTGCCTGGGAGGAGGTCGTCGGCGAGCGGGTGCCGGGCGCGACGGGCGAGTTCCCGCCCGGTGCGGGTAGAGGGACACGGGACACTGGTGGTCGAAGCGGCATCAGCGGCCGTCGGGCAGGAGCTGAGGATCCGGTCGGAGGAGCTCCTCGAGGCGTTCGGCGAGCGACAGGGAGGCATCCGGGCCGAGCGACTGCGGGTCGTGGTGGCCCGGGGTATGATCCGGTCGCCCTAGGCCAGACGAGCCGCCCGCACACGGCTCGTACCGGCCGGCCGGCGTCACGCCGACCACCTCTCCACCGTCGTGTGAGCCGATGGCCGTCCGATTGCAGATGAAGCTCGGCGTGGTTGCCGAGGCGGAACGCCTGGAGGACTCCCCGGACACGGTCGCCGTCGTCGAGCCGACGATCGGGGCGACCATTCGGTCCAAGGGGAGCCTCTACGTCGTCGTCTCCGGCATCGGGCGCGCCCGGCGCCTCCAGGAGGCCACGCGGCTCGTCGCCGACGCGGTGCAGGGCGAGTACTACTACGACGAATCAGCGGGGCTGATCGCGTGCCTGGAGAAGTCGATCCGGACCGCCAACCGGAAGCTCGCCGCGAGCAGCGATCGCCTGGGCCTCGGCGACGCCGCCGGCTCCGTCGGGCTGGGTGTCGCGGTGGTGCGCGGGAGCGAGCTCTACGTGACAACGGTAGGCCCCGTGGAGGCCTACCTCGTTCACCAGGCGCACCTGCTGACACTCCCTGATCCCAACGCCGACACCGTGCTTCCCGCGGACGAGCTCGCGCCGCACATCTGGCGCGGCGAGGTGGGGACCGGCGACACGCTCGTGCTGGTCTCGCGCAACATGATGTCGGTGCTCGGCACCGACGAGCTGAAGGATGCGCTCAACACCCTGCATCCCCAGGCGGCGATGGAGCAGGTGCACGCGCGCTTCACGGCCGCCGGCGGCACCGGCAGCGACGGGGCCATCGCCATCGAGGCGGCGGAGGTCTCGTCGACCAGCCAGCGGGGCCGCCTGGCGCCCGTCCGGCCGGCCGAGCCGCTGGCCGGCGTCCCCGATCGCTCGCCGATCCCGCTTGCCGACTCGGTCGGGGGCGGCGTGGCGGCAGTCAGCTCGGGGGCCACCCGCGCCCGCTCGGCCGCCGGCCGTGCCGCCGGGGGCGCGGTCAACCGCCTCCAGGACCTCCTCCCGCGGCGCGGGCCCCAACACCGGCGGGTCACGCCCGCGGCGACGCGCCGGGAATCACAGCGGCGGGCCGCCGTCGCCGTGCTGGCCTTTGTCGCGATCGCAGCGGCTCTGGGCATCGTGCTCTGGGTGGTCGGGGGGTCCGGCAGCAGCGGCGCCATCGACGAGGTGACCGCCGGCGAGAAGGCGCTCGCGCTCGCCCGCGAAGACCTTCGACTCGTCTTCCGCAACGGCGCCGACCTCGTGGTCGACGATCCAACGAAGGCGGACGAGCTCCTGCGGGACGCCCACGCGCGGCTCGACGAGGCCGCCGCCAGCGGCGTCCCGGCCACGACGCTCCGCCCACTCCGCGCCGAGGTCATCGAGGGCCTCGACAACCTGTACGGGGTTGTCGACGTCGCCGGGCGGACGGCATTCTCGTTCGAGGGCCAGGAGCAGCCCTTCGACCTCGCCGCCATGGTGCTGGGGCCGGATGGCGTCCCCTACGTCCTCGATCGGGCGACGAAGACCGTCTACCGGGTCGACCTGCGGGCCAAGAAGGCCACCGCGGTCGTGCGTTCCGGGGCGACCGTGGGAAGCGCGAAGGTCAGCGACCCGAAGCTCCTTGCGACGGGCGGCCCGGACGTCGTCGTCGTCGATTCCGAAGAATGCGCTGTGGCGCTGGCGACCAGCCGACACCAAGGGCAAGGGGACGTTGGCCCGCATCCGGGTCGCCGAATCGGCGACGTGGGGCGCCGACATCCTCGCGCTCGGCACGTACGTCCGGAACGCCGACGACGGCCTCTACAACCTCTACGTGCTGGACCCCTCGGAGCAGCAGATCCTGCGCTACTCTCCGGCCCAGGACGGAAGCGGCTACCCGGCCCCCGCCTCTGGGTACCTCACGACGCCCCAGGACGTGTCCGCCGTCACCTCGATGTACATCGACGGTGAGGTCTACCTTGCGGACGGAGGAATCATCGAGCGGTTCGTCGCGGGACGGAGCGGCGACTGGAGCCCACAGGCGCCGCCCGACGACCTCCTCAGGCCGGCGCCCGCCTACCTGGTGATCACGTCGCCGGGGACCCGCGGCGAAGGGACGATGTACGGATACGACCACGTCAGCGACCGGATCATCGCCTTCGACAAGGCGAGCGGGAAGTACCAGTCCCAGTTCCGCATCGCGGGGCAGGGCAAGGACTGGGCGGACCTTCGGGCGTTCTTCGTGGTGAACCGGGCGAGCGGGCAGGCCCCGGTCCTCTACTGGATCGATGCGCAGCGCATCGGCGTGGCGACGCTCCAGGACGTCTCCACGCCGCCGACCCCCCCGCCGGCCGCCTCGGGGAGCCCCGGCGCATCTCCCGCGGGCTCGGCCAAGCCGACCGCGAAGCCCAAGCCGACCGCGACACCCGCCCCGTAGGCGCCGCGACCGACGGTCGCCCGCGGGTCCGCGCACGATGTCGCGTGGGATAATCACCCCATGAGCGGGCGCCTGGTGGAGATGACCGTCGAGAGCGTACGAGTGCACATGCTCTCCACCCAGCACGTCGTGATCCTCAAGGACCTGGCGCGTCCGCGCTTCCTGCCGATCTGGATCGGGCCATGGGAGGCGAACGCGATCGCGATGAGGCTCCAGGGAATCACCCCTGAGCGGCCGCTCACGCACGACCTGTTCGCGGGCGTCCTGGCGGAGCTGGGGGCGACGATCCGCGAGGTCGTCATCGCCGATCTGGCCGACGAGACGTTCCATGCCCGCATCCTGCTGGAGGACGGCGGCCGGGTCGTCGAGGTCGATTCGCGGCCGTCCGACGCGCTGGCGCTCGCGGTGCGGACCGGCGTGCGCATCTTCGCGACGGAGGAGGTCCTCGATCGGGCCGGGGTCGAGGGCGACGGGGACGACGACGACGAGGCCCCCGACGAAGAGCGCCTCTCGATCTTCCGCGACTTCGTGAACTCGCTCGACGCGGAGCCCGGGTCGAGCGGGCCCCCGGAAGGGCCGCCGCTCGAGTAGGAGGGCGGGTCTCGGCGCGGTGCGCTCAGGCTCAGGGGGCGGCGACCACGATCGCCTCGCCGCGGCGCAGGGCGCGGGCCCGGTTCGACCACATGCGCAGCCGGAGCCCCCAGAAGTCCTTGACCGCGCGCCAGATGACCGACGGGCGGGCGCCCGTCGGGGAGCCGGCCGTGCGCGGATAGTGGGGCACGCCCACCTCGACGACCTCCCGGCCGGCGGCGCGCATCTTGATGAGCAGCTCGGCCGAGAAGAAGGCGCCGCCCAATTCGACCCGGACGCCTTCGAGCGCGGCTCGCCGGACGAGCTTGCAGGCGCAGTCCACGTCGCGGACCCGGAGGCCGAACCAGACGCGGTTCGCGAGCTTGTAGAGCCGGGCGTAGATCGCGCGGATCGGCGGATCGGCCCGCCTGATGCGGTAGCCGACGACGGCGTCCGGGGCATCGGCCTCGGCGAGCCGGGCAACCAGCCGACCGAGGTCGGCAACCCGGAACTGGCGGTCCCCGTCGGTGAAGCAGACGAGGTCGTAGCGGGCCGCCCGGAAGCCCGAGCGGAGCGCCGCACCGTAGCCCAGGTTCACCGGGTGGCGGATCGCGCGGACGACGTCCGGGTGGGCGGCCGCAAGGCGGTCGGCGATGGCCGGGGTCTCGATCCTTCGAGCCGTCGTCGACGGCGATGATCTCGAAGCGGTCCGCGAGAGCCGGCAGCGCGACCAGGGCCTCCTCCACCAGCGCCTCGAGGTTGGCCTCCTCGTTGTGGGCCGGGAAGAAGTACGAGAGGGCGGCGACGCGGGCCGGGGTGTCGAGGCTCATGGCGCCATGGTAGCGGCCCGAGGCCGGGCGGTGGCTGAGCGCACGAGCCGTCACTCCGCGGGTCGCGGGCCGATCACCCGGTAGAGCGGCTGGATGCCGCCCGGATCGGGCACCACATCCAGGATCCAGGCCTCCTCGAGCGCATCGATCTCGGCGGCGTGACGCACGAGGAAGACCGGCCGAACCCCGACGTTCGCCCGGATGACATCGTCCACGCTGCCCAGGTTCTCGTCCAGGCGGTCGCGGTCGTCGACGACCTGGACGTCGGGTCGCTCGCCGAGGACGACGGTGCGGTACCAGAGCGGCGTGGAGAAGCTCCACCACGAGACGATCACCGCATCGGTGCCCATGGCCGCGAGGGCCCAGCCGCTCCAGTCCGTCGCCCGCCTGTCGTGGGACTTGTCGACCCGCGAGGCCGTCGTGGGGGCGGCCAGGGCCGCCGGGAGGACCAGCGCCAGAGCCAGGAGGCCCGCGAGGACGCGCGCGCCCAGGCGAGCCCTCCCTTCCGCGGCGGGCACCAAGGCATCCACGAGGAGCCCGGCGGCGACACCCAGCCAGGCGATCATGACGAGCACGGGCCCCAGGTAGTAGCGGTCGATCGCGGCATTCGTGTACGAGGAGGCGAACCAGCAGGTGACGGCCAGCCACGTGCCGGTGAGGAGGACGAACCGGGGGTGCCGCACGGCCGCCAGCAGGAACGCCACGGGCACGGCCACCGCGAGGACGCCGAGCTGGTCGCCGACGATCTCCAGGAGGTCGGCGACCTTGCGCCCGAGATCGCCGAGCGGGTCCACCAGGTCGCCTCGGAACTGCTCCGCCAGGACGACGTACCAGAAGCCGTCCCAGGTGTCCGGGTGTCCGTACACGAGGGGAGCGCCCATGGCTGCGCGGATGGGCAGCTCCAGGTAGAGGATCACTGTCGTGCCGACCAGGGCACCCACGCAGCGGGCCACCAGGTGGGGGCGGCGCAGGATCCCCGGCTCCACGGCCAGCACGAAGAGGGCGATGCCGAGCGCCAGCAGGATCGTGAGGGTGTGGTTCCCCAGCATCACCCCGTAGAGGGCGGCGGCGGCCACGAGCCAGCGGTCGGCCCGGGGCGACCCCGAGCCCCGGCTCCGCTCCCAGCCCACGAGAAGCACCAGCAGCCCGGCCATGAGCGCGAGGTGGAGGGTGTGCGGGTCGGCGAAGCCACCCATGCGCCATGGGATGGGCGTGAGCACGAGGAGGAGCCCGGCGCCGATCGCGACGCTCGTCCGGCCCGACAGCTGGCGCACGAGGACGACCGTGAGGCCGGCGGCAGCGGCGAGCAGGAGCGCCGACGAGCAGGTTCATCCGGAGGGCCGGCTCGCCGAGCGGTGTCAGGGCGATGGTCGCGAGCCAGCCCAGGATGACGTAGCTGGGGTAGCCGGTCGGGTGGGCCGTGCCGAGGACGGGCGGCACGGACTGGAACTCGCCGGTGTCCCAGAACCCCTGGTCGGGCAGGAGGATGCTGCGGGCGAGGCCGAGGGCCACGAATCCCACGAGGGCCGGCGCGGCCGCGGCCGCCAGCCACAGCCCCGATCGCGGCCACGACCCGGGAGCGCGCGGAAGGTCCGCTCACCAGCCCAGGGTCCTGGCCCAGGCGATGCCCCAGGCCTGGATCGCGACGGAGGCCGCCACGAGGGCGACAACGACCGCGAGGCGCCCGGGGCGACGCTCCTCCCGCGGGCCCAGGAGCCGCTCCGTCCCCAGCGCCACCGCCACGAGGAGGAAGGGCGCGAAGTCCAGGCTGAACCGATACCCGAACTGGACCCAGCCCTGGCTGAAGTGCATCAGGTTCACGACCGCGATCGCCGCGGTCGCCACGAGGGCGCCGACGACGCGTCGATCGCGCAGCTGCCCCAGGGCCGGGATTGCCAGCAGCCAGGCAGGGCTGGCCAGCACGAAGCTCATCCCGCGCTGGTCAGGCACGAGCCACGAGCAGCCGGTCGTGCTCCACGGCGTGCGTGCGACACCGGGGTCGCAGGGCGGGAGGAGCGTGGGCAGGCCGGCGAGCATGACCCCGAGATTCTGGGGGATGTAGCGGAGGTCCTGGAGGGACCACGCGGCCCGGTAGCCGAGATCGGGGTAGGCACCGATCTCGTACCGGTAGAGCTCCTCGTAGACGGGGTTGAAGAACGTCCCCGTCGATGCCAGGTTGTAGGCGAGGAGCCCGAAGATCGGGACGGCCATGCCGATCGCCGCGGACGACCCGCGGCGACGCCATCCGCCGGCCCCGACCAGCAGCAGGAACGGGAACCCGAACACCACGGTCAACCGGCTCGTCGCAGCGAGCCCGAGCAGGAAGCCGGCGGCCAGCTGGTGGCCGTCGAGCCATCGCCAGGGGGCTTGCCCGTCCCCGGCGCTCCCGCGCGCCCCGCCCGCCCGGTCCCGCGCCTCCGCCCGTGCCTGGCCGTCCAGCGCGAGCCCGACGGCCGCCAGCGTGAGCCCGACGGCCACGACGTGGGCGAAGTACCAGGTGGAGCCGAGCGAGGCCGCGTACCAGAGCGCCGCCCCCGCGCCGATGAAGACCGTCAGCAGGTTGCGGACGGCGGGGCGCACCGGGAGCCGGCCGAGGAGCCAGAACGCGACCGCCACGTCGAGCGCGCCGATCACGATGGCGAGGAGGGCCTGGTCGGCGGCCAGACCGAACACGGCGACGAACGGGAGGAGGACGACCGCCGGAAGCGGCGGGAACGGGATCATCCCGCGCCCGGTCGGCAGCCCCCGCTCGTCGAGGACGGCGATCACGTCGTTGAAGTAGTCGTTGCCCGGGCCGTCGGCCGATTCGACGACGGGGAACCGGATGGAGAACTGGCCGTCGAGCCAGCCTTCGGCCTGCCAGGCGAAGTGGTTGTAGACGGTCTGGTAGGCAGGCCGCGTGAGCTGGTAGAGCGCGAAGCAGGCCAGCACGAGGCCGAGGCCGACGACCAGCGCGGTCCGGGCCCGAGGGGCGGCCGTCGCGGCAAGGGCGCCGCCGGGATCGGGCGGCGAGCCCTGGGCTATACTCCGGTCCACCTCAGCGCTCGTTCCAGGAGGCCGTACCAACACCCGTGCCAGGCCCCGCTGCGGGCGAGAGCGCGCGGGCCGGCGAGCAGGCCCGGGTTCGCATGCGGGACGCGATCGTCCCGCTCGTGGTCCTTCTTGCGCTCGGCCTCGCCCTTCGACTCATCATCGCATACGTCCTGCTGCCCGGCTCCGGGTTCAAGGTCGACCTTGGCAGCTTCGCAGGCTGGGCGATGGAGCTCGCCAAGAACGGGCCGTGGGGCCTCTACGACCGCCCGATCTTCGTCGACTACACGCCGGGCTACCTCTACGTCCTGTGGGCGCTCGGTCTCGTCTCGCAGGCGTTCGCCATCCCGATCGGCGACCTGCTCAAGCTGCCAGCGATCTTCGCCGACCTCGCTCTCGCGCTGGCGATCTTCTCCCTCGCCGCCGAGCTCGGGGCGAGCCGCCGGGGTGCCATCGCCGCGGCCGGAGTCTTCCTGCTCGTGCCGGTGACCTGGTTCGACAGCGCCGTGTGGGCCCAGGTCGACTCCGTGGGGACGCTCTTCCTCGTGCTCGCGGTGCGGGAGCTGTGGCGCGGCAGATCGGAGCGGGCCGCGATCCTGACCACGATCGCGGCGATCATCAAGCCCCAGTTCGGGATCCTGATCCCCCTCGCTGCCGTCGTGATCATCCGCCGCCACTGGGTCGAGCGCCCGGACGACGGCAGCCGGCTGGGCGGCGGCCCGGTCCGGATCCTGACCACGACGCTCGCCGGCCTCGTGACGGCCACGCTGATCTGCCTGCCCTTCGGGATCACGATCGTGGGCCTGCTGCAGCAGATCGTCCAGACTGCCGGCGGCTACCCGTACCTCACGGTGAACGCGTACAACCCGTGGGCCCTCGTCACGATGGACGGCGCCGGGCTGGCCTCCTCGGGGACGTGGATCCGCGACGCGCCGAACCCCGAGAACGCGGCCGACCCGTTCTTCGCGGTGCTGGGAATCCCCGCCGTCCTGGTGGGAACCACGTTCATCGGCGCCGCGATCGTGGCCCTGATGGTGGTCCTGTGGCGGCGGCACGACGACCGCCGCGCGCTGCTGGTGGCGCTGGCCGTGATGGCGATCGCGTTCTTCGTCCTGCCCACGCGCGTCCACGAGCGCTACCTCTACCCGTTCTTCGCGCTGGGCGCGATCCTGCTGGCTCTTCAGCCGCGCTGGGCGGCCGTCTACGCGGTGCTCGCGGTCGCCAACTTCGCGAACCTCTACGCGATCCTGACACTGCCCTTCTATGACAGCCCTGGCCTGGGGCCGATGCTCGACGCGCTCGGGAGCCTCGGGCGGCAGCTCGGGGAGTGGTTCCGCTCGACCGCCGGCGTCACCGCGGCCTCGCTCGCCCACGCCGGGGGGCTCGTGGCGGCGGCGTTCTTCCTGGCCCGGCCGGCGCCGGGCGAGACGGATCGGACGCTCGGCGCCGGGGAGGCCGCGGACGCGGCGACCGGCGATGCGGCGACCGACGATGCGGCCGACGACGAAGCGGCTCTGGCGGCGGTCATCGCGACCGCGCCCCGGCACCCGCGCCCGCGCCCGTGGCGGCGACCACGTCTCACGGGGCGGGCAGCGCCTTGCCGTCCGCTCTCTCCGGCGCGTGACCCACGCGCCCCACCCGACCCGGAGGAGCGCGCCCCCTTCGATCGGTCCCGCGCGCTCGCCCGCGAGGGCGGCGGCCGTCTCGGCCGCATCGACCTGTGGTTCCTCGTCGTCCTCGTCGTCGCGGCGCTCTTCCTGCGGACGTTCCGGCTCGGCGAGCCCATGCGGATGCACTTCGACGAGGTCTACCACGCGCGGACGGCGATCGAGTTTCTCCAGCACTGGAAGTACGGCGAGCCGCACGGGATCTACGAGTACACCCATCCCCATCTCGCGAAGTACGCGATGGCGGTGGGGATCGAGCTCTTCGGCAAGAACCAGGTCGTCGCGGAGGCGGACCTCGGCACGGCGGTCGGCGACGCGGCCGTCGAGCCGCGCTGGGACGAACCCGGGGGAGCCGGCCCGGGCGGGATGACCCGCGGGGGCGAGCGCCTCTACCTGGCGACGCCGGGTGGGCTGGAGGTGCACGACCTGCGCACGCGCGCCCTGATCGTCCGCTACTCGGTGCCCGGCGCGCTGTCGGTCGCCGTGGATCAGGCGGCGCACGTTGCGTACGTGGGGACGAGCGGTGGCGAGGTCCTCGCCTTCGCGACGGACGTCTCCACGGACGAGCTGCAGACGGCCGCGGCCGCCCATGCGCCGGTGCTCCGTCGCCGCGGTCGGCGCGCCGGTCGAGCGGCTGTGGGTCGTGGGCGACGACGACTACCTCGTGGCAGGGACGCCGGACAGCGGTCTCGTGGCGTCTCGACGCGGCAAGCGGGATCGAGCTCTCCCGGACGACGCTGGACGGGCGTGCCGAGGTTGTCGACGCCGGGCGCGTCACCGCCCTGGTCGCCACGCCCGCGGAGCTCAGCGACCCGGCCGCCACGGCCGCCGAGGTCGTCCTGCTCGTCGGCGGCGACGAGGCCGCTGTGCGCGCCCGGCTGGAGCAGGACCTGCCGCGCGTCGTCGTCACGACGGACATTGCGGCCAACCGCGAGGCGATCGATGCCGGGATCGCGGACGGCTCGCTGGCCGGGTTCTCCGTGGAGGACGTGCCGCGGGTCGCCGTCGCGGACGCGGCGGGCGTCACGCTGCTCGAGCCCGCCACGGGGAGCATCACGGGGACCGTGCCCCTGGCTGACCCCGCGACGGGGCTCGTGGCGGTGGAGGGCCTGGATGCACCGACCCTCTACGCGGCCGGCGGAAGCACGCTCTCGGTCGTGGAGATTCCCACGGGCGACTCGGCGGCCTCGCTGAAGCAGACCGTCTGGATGCCCGGCGCGGTCGAGCGGATCGCCTTCAACGACGCGACCCAGCTCGTCCACGTCCTGGGTCGGACCCCGGATGGCGGCGCGAGCACCGTCTACGTGGTCGAGCCGCGCGGCAACTCCGTCTTCGCCGACGCGGCCATCCCCTTCACGCCGGCCGCCTGGGCCCTGGACACGGCCGCTCCCTACCCGAGCGAGGACCGCCAGCAGCTCCTGCTGTTCGCCGCGGACGGCTCGAGCGCGTCGGTGGGCGTGGGCCAGAACGCCTTTGCGTGGCGCGTCCCGGGCATGGCGGCCGGCGCCGCGATGGCGGGGCTGCTCTTCCTGCTGGCCCGCGTCCTCTTCCGGCGCCGTTCGATTGCCGTGATCGCCGGCCTGCTGGTCCTCGCGGACGGGATGCTCTTCGCGCAGTCCCGGATCGCGATGAACGACGCCTACGTGGCCCTCTTCATCATGGCCGCGCTGGTCGTCTTTGCCCCGATCTGGACCGGCGCCTGGCGCTGGCGAGGCGCCTTCTGGGTGGGCCTGCCGCTCATCGGTCTCTTCCTGGGCCTCGCCCTGGCCTCGAAGTGGGTGGCCCTCTACGCGATCGGGGGAATCGCGCTCCTGATCCTGATCCGATCCGCCCTGGGCCGGGCGCTCATCGTGGTGGGCCTGGCGGCCATTGCGGCCAGCCTGGGCTACATGGGCATCTCCACGGGCCCCGAGGCGACGAGCGGCGGCAACCTGGCCTTCCTGCTGCTCATGATCGCCCTGACGATGATCGCCTCGGCGGTGGCGGTCCTCCATCCCGTGGCCTGGACGGTGGAGGAGGTCCGGATCGCCGTGGGCGGCCCGGCCGTGGCAGGTGGCCTCGTCGGACTGGCGTCCATCGCGCTCGGCCTCGGATCGAGCGCGACTGGCCCTGGCCGTCGGCCTGATGGCGATCGGCGGCGCCGCGGCCGGGGCGTTCTGGCTGGCCGCCCGCCTCGGCCTCGGGCCGCTCGCCCCTCCGCCCGCGCCCGATGATCCGGCCGCCCTGCTGGAGCCGGCCGAGCCGGCGCCGGCCGGATGGCTGCGGCCGGGTTGGCTGGCAGGGCTGCCGATCGTCTGGGCGGGCCTCTGCCTGCTCGGGATCCCCGCGCTCGTCCACGTCATCTCCTATCTGCCGTGGGCCGCCCTGGGGAACCAGATCGTGACGGGGTGGCCGGCGGGGCACGAAGGACAGACGCTCGCGGACCTCATCCGCGGGATGTACGACTACCACAACAACCTGCGGGCGACCCACGCCGCGTCGTCGCCGTGGTGGGCCTGGCCCGCCAACCTGAAGCCAGTCTGGTTCTACCAGGAGTCCTTCGCCGGCAACACGGTCGCTGCGATCTACGACAGCGGCAACCTGGCGGCCTGGTGGCTCTCGATTCCAGCCTTCGCCTTCGCGGCGTGGCAGGCCTTCCGACGACGCAGCCTCGCCCTGGCGTTCGTGACGATCATGTTCGCGTCGCTCTGGCTGCCCTGGGCGCGCATCGACCGGGCGACGTTCCAGTACCACTACTACACTGCGCTGCCCTTCGTGCTCCTGGCCCTGGCCTACTTCGCGGCCGAGGTCTGGCACGGGCCGAGTCGCCGGACGTGGCGCCTGGCCCGGGGAGCCGCCGCGGGCGCCCTCCTGGCCCCGGTCGTCATGTGGCTCTTCCGGGGCCCCCTCTGTGCCCTCATCGACGTGGAGAAGGCGAACCCGGGGTCCCAGGCCTGCACGATGGCCGCCGCCCTGCCCATCACCCTCACCCAGCAGGCCCTCGGCCTCATGCTCATCATCGCGATCGCCGGCACCGCCCTCGTCTGGCAGCTCCTCCGGACGGACCGGGCCGTACGCCGCGGGGCCGGGTCGGATGAAACCCGCCCCGCGGTCGTCCGGATCTGGCTCACCGCCGCGGTCGCCCTTGCGGCCCTCGTCGTCGCGGCCGGGCTCCTTCCCGCGACGCCACTGGTCGAGACCGCGAGCATCCCCGGTGAGCTCCTCGCCCTGCTCCTGCTCGGAGTCCTCGGCCCGCTCGCCTGGGTCGCGTGGCGAGCGACCTCGCCGCGCCGCTACGCCGTGGGCGTCGTCCTCGCGGCTGGCTTCATGTTCGTGCTCTTCTACCCGAACATCGCGGCCCTGCCACTTCCGAGCGCCGTCTACAACTGGTACCAGGGCCTGCTTCCCACCTGGCTCTACCCGTTCCAGTTCCCGGTCAACACCGACCCGGCCGTGAGCGTCTCGCTCCTGAGCCCGTGGCCGTTCGCCCTCTTCGTGGCCGTGCTGATCGCGGCGGCCTTCGTGGCCTACTCCGCGTGGGTCTGGCGGCTGGCGCTGGCGGAGCGGACGGCCGAGGGCCAGGACGCCGAGCCCGGGGCTGCCTCGACCTGACGATCAGCCGAGAAGTCGCCGGTCCGGGGGCACGTCGGCGGTGAAATGGGCCGGAAGCGCCCCCTGCGCCGCGAGACGGCGGACGACGAACCCGTAGTAGGACTCGACGCGAGCAGCGATCCGGTCCCAGCCGAACTCCTGGACCCGGACGAGGCCGCTCTGCCGCATCCGTTCCCGGAGCTCGGCGTCCGCGAGCAGGCGGAGGATCGCCTTGGCGAGCAGCCGGTGGTCGCCCGGCGGCACGAGGAGGGCCTGCTCGTCGCGCTTCACGACACCCTTGTAGCCGTGGATGTCACTGCAGACGATGGCGGTGCCGGCCGCCATCGCCTCGAGCAGGACGATCCCGAAGCTCTCCCGTCCGGTCGCCGGCGAGACGTAGACGTCGGCCGTCTTGTAGAGCTGGATCTTCTCCTGGTCCGAGACGCGCCCGAGGAACTCGACGCCGGCGAGACGCCGGGTCATCACGTACCGTCGTGCCTCGCGCTCGAGCGGTCCGGAGCCGACGACCAGGAGGCGGGCATCGCTGCCCGTCCGGCGGACCATCCGGAACGCCTTGAGGAGGTGCAGGAGGCCCTTGCGCGGCTCCAGGCGCCCCACGAAGAGGATGTTCGGCCGGCCATCCTGCCAGCGGGCCAGCGGGACGGCGTGGGTGAAGAGGCGAAGGTCCACGCCGTTCGGGATCACCTTGTAGTCGCCCGGCAGGTAGCGGTCCGCGAAGTGGCGAGCGGCGGCGCTGACGGCGATGCGCCCGTGGAGCCGGCTTGCGGCGACCGGGCCGAGCATCCGGCCGCCGATCTGGTAGCCCGGGGCGTAGCCGGCGAAGGCGTGGAAGGTGGCGACATTCACGCTCCGGGATTCGTGCAGGGTCGTCAGGGCGAGGAACGGGACGAAGGGCTCGTGGAAGTGGAGCAGGTCGAACTGCTCGTGATCGAGCACAGCCCGGATCTGGGACCGATAGCGCAGGGAGACCGTCAGGGTGCCGACGGAGCCGTTGGCCGGCACGGAGAAGCCCTTGCCGATCCGGATGACATCCCCCTCCGAGCTGCGCTGCAGGCCGTGGCTGGCGGTCAGGATCCGGACGTCGTGGCCGCGGACGCGGAGGCTCTCGTAGAGGTGGCCGACGTGGTCGTTCACGCCGCCCGGGAGCGGGTAGACGTACGGCGTCACCAGGCCGATCTTCACGGCCGCCCCTCGTCTCCCCGGGGGACGATGGCCGACCCATCCAGCCTCGGCGGCCGCCGGTCGCCGCCCGGGTAGCCGTGATCCCGGCCCGAGCCGTCGCGCCGGACCCGGCCCCCGACCTCGGCCCGGATGTCCCGGCTGTACTTGCGCAGCTGGCGGCCGAAGGTCGGGAGCTGCGATGAGGTCCGGTGGAAGCTCCCGTGCCAGCCGGACTCGCCCGCCAGGATCGCCGCCCGGAGATCCTCGGCCGTCCGGCCCCGGAACGTGGTCCAGCCCGTGCCAACGGCCGACGCCTCGTGGGCGTCGCTGTTCCCGACCACGGCCAGGCCGTGCTCGGCCGCGAAGGCGACGACGCGGCGGTGCACGGGCCGCCCGAACGTGGTCGGGTTGAACGCCTCCAGGGCGTCGGGCCGGACGCGCGGGTCCTTCGCATCCAGCAGCGCCCGCAGCGTCCAGGCCTGGGCGCAGAGGGGATAGGGGAAGAGCGGGTGGGCCGGGATGGCCAGGCCGCCCTGCTCGTGGACGAGGCCGACCGTTTCGCGCAGCGAGCGCAGCGGAGGCACGGCCTCCTCGATGAAGAGGGCGAGCAGGTGGCCTCCGCGGGTGGTCACCTCCTCGCCGATGACGACCTCGAGCGGGAGGTCGCGCGCCCGGGCGATCTCCCGGGCTGCATGCGCCGCGTCGACGCGTTCGTGGTCGGCGATGCCGATGACGTCGAGCTGGGTGTGCTCGAGGACGAACGCCAGGATCTCCTCGACCCCGCTCACGCCGTCCGAGGCCAGCGTGTGCACGTGGAGGTCGGCGCGGCCGTGGGCGACATCGACGTCGGGGCCGGTCGCCGAGTGGAGGTTGGCCGCGGTCATCGCGCCGGCCCGCCGGTTGCCGGTGATCCCGCCGTCGTGGTGCCGCTCCGACGTGCGCGCGGCCCGACCTCTTCCCAGATCGGGAAGAAGACGGTCCACCACTGTTCCGGAGCGATCGAGATGAACGCCTCGAGCGCCTCTGCCTCGGCCCGGAGCAGGGCCTCGATCCGGGCCCGCCGGGGCAGGTCCGCAGGCGGGTGGGGCACCGTGACGAGCCCTCCCCGGTACGACTCACCCTTCGCGCGCCAGACGGCGGCGACGTGGAGCGGCGCCCCGTGCTCGAGGGCGAGGTAGGCTGGCCCTATCGGGAGCCTCGTCCGGCGGCCGAAGAGCGTGACCGGCACGCCGCCCCCGGCGATGTCGCGGTCGGCCACGATCCCGACGCCCTCCCCCCGCGCGAGGGCGTCGCCAAGCGCGTGCCGAGCCTGATCGAGGCCCACGATCCGCGCCCCGCTGCTCTCACGCGCCCGCAGCAGGAGCCGCTGGAGCGGCGGATCGCCGATCGTCTCCATCGGCGCGGTGATGGGGACCCGGCAGTTGTCGCCGAGCACGGTCGCGGCACCGGTCATCGACCCGAAGTGGGCCGTCACGAAGACCACCGGGCCCGGGGTCGCGAACGCCGCGTTCACCGGGGCGGGAACCTCGATCAGCAGGCGGCGGCGGAGGTCACGGGCGCTCGCCCCGCCGCGCAGCGTCTCCGCGTACATCCGCACGCTGTGCCGGAAGGCCGCTCGCACGAGGTGCTCCAGGGCTGCCGGATCCGTGGCCGCCGTACGCGCCCGGGCGTTGCCGCGGCCGGTCGCCGCCAGCCAGCCCGCGACGTGGGCGAGGTTGCCGCGGGCGCGAGCGGCGCGGCCGGGAGTCGCCCGATACCAGAGCTCGCCGGCCGCGTCGCACAGCCCGCCGACCACGGGCGCAGGGAGGTGCGCGAGGACGACTCCCAGGGCGCCGACGAGGCTCGCCCGGACGCGCTGCACGGTCGTGCCGCGCGTCTCTGCCGGCCGCTCCACGCCCGCCCCGGTCATCCGGCGGCTCCCTGCGAGGCCGCGCCGCGGTCGCGCAGCGCGCGCTCCGCGAGGGCCGCCTCTTCGGCCGGGTCGTCGGGCCACATGGGCTTGAAGACGCACCACTGCTCAGGCGCCTCGCGGACGGCCACCTCGAGGGCGTCGGCGATGGCCTGCGTCGCGCGCGCGATCTCGTCCGGCTCGGCGGAGGCCACGACGATGGGGGTGCCGACCTCGCCGAGGAAGGTGCCGTCCGGGCGGCGGATGGTCCAGAAGGGGACGATGGTCGCACCGGTCCGCGCGGCAAGGATGGCCGGGCCGGACGGGAGCGTGGTCCACGACCCCAGGAAGCGGACCGGCTGCCCATCCGGGCGGTAGCCCCAGTCCACGAGGAGCCCGAGGATCTTGCCGCCGCGCAGGACGCGGTAGACCTCGCGGAGGTTGCGCCAGCGGATGACCTCGATGCCCCAGGCTCGTCGCTGGGCGACGAAGCGCTCGAAGAGGTCGTCGTACGCCGTGTCGTCGGCGAGGTAGTGAACCGGCCAGCCACGGCCCGCGAGCGCGGCCGCCGCGACCTCCCCGTTTCCGATGTGAAGCCCGGCCAGGATCACGCCGCTCGAGGCCAGCCACGCTTCGTGGAGGCGATCCGGCCCTTGGCCCGTGAACATGGCGACGTGCTCCCCGTTCGTCATCCGGACGAGGTGCATGCCCTCGAGGACCCAGCGGACCTGGTTCCGGAAGACGGCCCTGCCCAGGGCGTCGACCCGCGGGTCGGACGGCGGCAGGGCCAGGATGCGCGCGGCGTTGGCGCGCACGTAGCGGCGCTTCTCCGGCCAGAGCCGATAGACAGTGTCGGAGATCCAGCCGCCGATGCGGACGCTCGGCTCGAGCGGGAGCCGGCCCAGGGCCCACGACCCGCCGCGATAGGCCACGACCACGAGCTTCTCGCGGAGTCGCGGCCCGCTCTTCTCCCGACGATGGGGCGCCCGAAAGCGCCCCCCGTCATCGTTCGCCGCCTCGGAGCCCGGCGACGCGGCGGGAGCCGCGCCAGCCGGGGATCCAGGGGCGGATGTCACTTGGCGGCGACCTTGGCCGGCGCCTTGGCGAGCGTCCGCAGCTTGCGCGCGACGAGCTTCTCGGTCCCGACGAGGGTCTCGTTGTCCTCGCCGCGGATGAACGCCTCGACGCGGTTGAACGCGATGTCGTCGTGGAGCTGCGCCGGCGGGCTCTTCATGAAGTAGCTCGACGGAGCGACGAGCGTCCCCTTGAGGCCGCGGTCCAGGCCGAGCTTCATGCAGCGGATGGCGTCGGTGATGACGCCGGCGCTGTTCGGGCTGTCCCAGACCTCGAGCTTGAGCTCGGCGCGGAGCGGCACGTCGCCGTAGGTGGTGCCCTCCATCTGGATGTAGCAGAACTTGCGGTCGGTCAGCCAGGGCACGTGGTCGCTCGGGCCGACGTGGACGTCGTCGGGCTCGAGCTCGTAGTCGAGCATCGAGGTGACCGCGTTCGTCTTGCTGATCTTCTTGCTCTCGAGGCGCTCCCGCTCGAGCATGTTGAGGAAGTCGGTGTTGCCCCCGAAGTTCAGCTGGTAGGTCCGGTCGAGGCGGACGCCGCGATCCATGAAGAGGCGGGTCATGACGCGGTGGGTGATCGTGGCCCCGACCTGGCTCTTGATGTCGTCGCCGATGATCGGGAGGCCCTCCTCGGCGAAGCGGCGCTGCCAGTACGGCTCACGGCCGATGAAGACGGGGATCGCGTTGACGAACCCGACGCCGGCCTTGAGGGCCTGCTCGGCGTACCACTTCGTGGCCTCCTCGCTCCCGACCGGGAGATAGGAGACCATCACGTCGACCTCGCGCTCCCGCAGGATCCCGACGATGTCGGCCGTGGGGCCGGGGGCCTTCTCGATGACCTCGCTGAGGTACTTCCCGAGGCCGTCGTGGGTCATCCCGCGGTCGACCTTCACGCCCATGTGCGGGACCTGCTGGAAGACGATCGTGTTGTTCGGGTGCGCGTAGATCGCCTCGGAGAGGTCCTTGCCGACCTTCTCCTTGTTGATGTCGAAGGCGGCGACGAACTCGATGTCGCGGACGTGGTAGCCACCCAGGCTCACGTGCATGAGGCCGGGGACGAAGTCCGTCTCTTTCGCGTTCTCGTAGTAGTAGCGGCCCTGGACGAGGCTGCTCGCGCAGTTGCCGACGCCCACGATGGCGACGCGGATCTTGCCGTCCTTGCGGTTGGCGCCGGCCCAGGCCTTGCCCGTGCCGCTGGCGGCCTTCGTGCCGTTCCCGTTGCTGCTCACGCTGTTGCTCCCGTTCTTCTTGGCCATGGTGTGCTTCGTGGTTCCTCCTGCGATGGGTGGGGGATTGGGTGTCGGAAGGTCAGCTCGCCCGGGTCTCGCCCTCCGTCGGTGCAGCGGCCGTGTTCAGGGCGGCCGAGCGGGCCTGGGCGCGCGTGTGGAGCACGCGCTGGATGACCGTGAGGGTGGCCCCGATGGCGATGATCGCCAGGGCCGCGTCGATCACGAGGATGCCCGTGGGGATCGCGGTGGCATCGGCGCCGACCGCCGGGGCGGTGCCGAGCAGGCCGCCCACGACGAGACCGCCGCACAGGATCACGAGGCGGATCTCGCGCGGCATCACGCCGACCGCGGCCATGCCGATCCCCGCGGAGAAGCCGAGGCCCTCCGACTTGGCCCGGGCGTAGCTGACGAGGAACGCCGAGGCCATCGCGGCGGCGGCGAGGAGTGGCCCGTACGACCAGCCGGCGGCGGCGAGGCCGGCGACGAGCCCGACGTAGACGAGCGCCTCGCCCCAGCGGTCGAAGACGGAGTCCATGAACGCGCCGAGCTTGCTGACCTGGCCGGTCGCCCGCGCCAGGGTGCCATCGAACATGTCGAAGACGCCGCCGGCGAAGACGATGAGCCCGCCGACCACCCAGAGCTGGAGGCCGAGGAGGATGGCCCCGATCGTCGTGATCCCGAACCCGATGAGCGTCAGCCCGTCCGGGGTGAGGCCGAGGCGGCCGAAGAAGAGGGCGATCGGCTCGCCGATCTTCTTGACGCGGCCACGCGTGTCGTTCGAGATTGCCATGCTCAGCTCATTCCCAGGATGGCGCGTTCGCGCGCCGCGACCTCGCCGAACGCCTCGGGGCGCAGCGAGCAGATCGTCTCGCGGCCGGCCCGGCGGGAGACGACCAGGCCTGCCTCGCGAAGGCGGCGCAGGTGGTGGCTGACGAGCGGCTGACTGAGGCCGACGTGGTCGATGAGATCGCCGACGCTGGCCGGGCCGTCGGCAAGGCGACGGACGATCCGCAGCCGGTTCACGTCGGCCAGGGCCTTGTGGAAGGTGCGGATCTCGCGGAGGTCGTCCGGTTGATCGACGATCGAGGCGATCGTGGAGCGGAAGCGCGCAGGCGAGGGGCTCAGGGGTTCGCTCCGATCGGGTCGGGTTGTCGCCGGGCAACGGCGAGCAGCAACATTCGTTTATATAAAGCGTCGTTGATGGTAGCCGCGAGCTTCGCCGAGTGTCAAGCGGTCCGCGAGCCGGTGTCGGGGTTCCGTGGCACGGTCGTGCGATGCCGGCGTGTCGCCTCCCTGCCCCGCTTCCTGGGCCGCGCCTCCGGCTGCTCGACCTCGTCCGGTGTCTCCTCGTCCGTCGCCCCGGGCACGCCGCCCGTCCCGGCGGCCCGGCCGCGCTTCACCTGGGCATCGAGGACCTGCTTGAACTGCTTGGCGAGACCGGTCCGCATCCCCGAGCGCGCGGCCGCGGCCGCGTCGTGGTCGCGCCGCCGGGCACGCGCAGCCTCGGCCGGCGGAAGCTCAGTCGGACCGGTCGTCGGGCGGTTTCGGCGTCATCGTGGCGAGGGTCGCGCAGGTCGCCTCGCCCGTCAAGCCGGCTCGATGGACGGACGCCGCGCCAGCTCGTGGTTCGTGTAGGCCGACTCCGTGCTCACCTCGCGGACGATCAGGGCAGCGATCCCGGGCGGCGGCTCGGGCACGTCCGCCGCGTCGTCGAGCTCCACCTCGAGCAGGACGAGCCCCGGCGGCTCGTCGAAGACGTCCAGCTCGTAGGTCCAGCCACCGCTCACGAACACGTGACGCGTCTTGCGGATCACCCGGCGCGCGGGGTCGGCATCGGCCAGCAGGCGCGCGTACTCGTCGGCCGTGAGGTCGTCCTCGAGCTCCTGGCGCACGATGCCGGCGACGTCGCGCTTGCGCGTGAACACGTGGCGGACGATCCCCCCGCGATCGGTCCGTCGGACGCGACGCACCCACTCGCCGTCCGCGCGCAGGTAGGCCTGCTCGATCCGGACGTCGAGCGCACCCAGCGCCGCAAGGTCGGATGCGGCGGGGGCACTCGACAGCAGGTACTTCCGCTCGATCTCGAGCCCGGTCTCTCGGCCCATGGAGCTCCCTTCGCGGGGAGTATGCGCCGGCCGGCGGGTGGGGTGAGCCGGCTGCGCGCCCTGGGCCCGCCGGGCGGGCGAGGCGAGCCGGTCACCGGTCGGCGCTCGATCCCCCGCCCTGCCCCGCGCGAGGCGGGAACGGGCGGCGGCTCTACACTCCGCGCATGGACCGCCGGGTCGCGCTCGTGCTGCTCGCCGTCCTGGGAACCGGCGTCTTCCTGGCCGGGCTCGAGCTGATGATCACCGCGGTGGCGCTCCCCGCGATCATCGCGGACCTGGGCAGCTGGACCGAGCTGCGCCACGCCAGCTGGATCATCAACGCCTACCTCCTCGTCTACGTCGGGACGATGCCCCTCGCGGGTCGCCTGGCGGACACCTGGGGTGCGCGACGCCTCTTCCTGGGCGCCTTCGTGTTCTTCACCCTGGGCTCGCTGCTGGCCGGGATGGCCCAGTCCCTCGACCAGCTGATCGCGGCCCGGGCCATCCAGGCGCTGGGGGGCGGCGCGCTGGTCCCGGTGGCCACGGCGGCCGCATCCCACCTCTTCGAGGGTCACGATCGCCCCCGTGCGCTCGGCGTGATCGGCGCGCTCACGTTCCTGGGGATGGCCGCCGGGCCGTTTCTCGGCGCGGCGATCCTCGACGCGGTTCAGCCGGCGGCGGCCCTCGCCCGGCTGGGCCTGCTCAACGAGCCGATCGCGGACTTCCTGGCGCCCGCCTGGCGGTACGTCTTCTACATCAACGTTCCCATCGGGCTGGCGGCGCTGGCCATCGGCTGGGCGGCGACCGCCGGCTGGGACACGCCGCGCTCGACGGCGCGGGTGGATGTGGTCGGCGCCGTCCTCTTCACGATCGCCCTCGGGGCGCTCCTGCTCGGCATCACGCTCCTGGGCCAGGGGGGCGGGGCGCAGGGGGGCGGCCCGGACCCGGCCGCCATCTCCGCCATCCTGATCGCCGTCGGGCTGGCCGCGGGGGCTGCCGCGGTCGTCCTGGGCCTGCGCCGCCGGGATCCCTTCCTCGACCCACGGCTCTTCATGGACCGGGTCTTCGCGTCCGCCGCGCTCGTGAGCCTCCTGACCGGCTATGCGTTCGCCACCGCGATCGTCGGGTCCGCCGTCTTCGTGGACCGCGTGCTCTACGGCGGCCCGGACGACCAGCGCCTCGCCCTGGGTGCCCTGGCCGGCGCCACGGCCGTCGGCGCCCTGGTGTCCGGGTGGCTCGTCCGGCGCTGGTCGCTGCGCGCCGTCACGGTCGTGGGCCTGGCCGCCTCGACCGCCGGCCTCCTCTGGATGGGCACCTGGGACGCGCACGTGTCCTACCCCATCGTCGCCGGCGCAGCCGCCCTCTTCGGCCTCGGCTTCGGCCTGACCGTGACGCCGCGCAGCACGGCCGCCGTGGAGGCCGTGGGCCGGGCCCGGTTCGGGACGGCCTCGGCGACGGTGACGGTGGCCCGCATGATCGGGATGGCCGTCGGCCTCGCGATCCTGACGGCCTACGGTTCGACGACCATCGACCGCCTCTCGGACCAGGTCTTCGGGTCGCCGGACGCCTATCGCGACATCGTGCCGCCGGCGCTCGCGGACCGGCCCCTGCGCGACCCACTCGTCGTCGACGCCCTCGAGGCGTGGGCGGCCGCCCGGGCCGCCGAGACGATGGTCGCCCTCTTCCTCGTGGCGGCCGGAGTCACCGTGGCGGCGTTCCCGGCCGGCGTCGCGCTCGGCGCGCGGCCGCGTATGCTCCGCGACGAGGCGGCAGGCGCCGCGGTCGCAGCGGGAGGTCCCGATGACGGAGGAGCCGGGCCCGGCGGGGAATCCGAGCCCACCCTCGCCCTCTGACGTGCTCCGCCTCGAGGCCGAGGCATCGCTCCGGATCGAGCACTGGCGCGACGGCGAGCACCGGACGCTGACCGGGCTCGAGGCCCTGCACCACGCCGTCGGTGAGTCGAGCGCGCTCCACTGGGTCGACCTGACGGACCCATCCCCGGCCCTCGTCGAGGCAGTCGCGGACGAGCTCGGCCTCCACCCCCTCATCGCCGAGGACATCCTGGAGCGCAACCAGCGCCCCAAGCTGGAGCTGACCGACGGCTTCGCGCACCTCGTGGTCTTCGCCGTCGCCTGGGAGCGCGAGCTGCTGGTCGACGAGATCGACCTGGTCCTGGGCCGCTCGTTCCTGCTGTCGGTCCACACGGCGTTCTGGGATCCGCGCGCGGCGGAGCACCTGCGGGACGGCGTGGAGCCGGTGATCGCGCGCGGGACGGACTACCTGCTGTGGGCGCTCCTCGATCACGTGGTCGACCAGTACTACCCGGTCTTCGACCGGATCGAGGACGCGGTCGACGATCTCGAGGACCGGATCGTCAGCCGGCCGGACAACGACACGCTCGAGCAGCTCTTCGGCCTCAAGCGCCAGCTCGTCGAGCTGCGCCACGTCAGCTCGCCGCAGCGCGAGGTCTTCAACCAGCTGACGAACCGGACGCTCCCGTTCATCGACCCCGAGCACGTCATCTACTTCCGCGACATCTACGACCATGCCGTCCACCTCTCCGACGAGTACGACTCGTTCCGGGAGCTCGTCTCGGCGGCCCTCGACGTCTACCTCTCGACGATCAACAACAACCTGTCCCTCATCATGAAGCGGCTGACCGGGATCACCGTCATCCTGGCCGGGATCGGCGCCTTCGCCGGGATCTTCGGCATGAGCGAGGCGGGCGCGGCGTTCAAGCTCGGCGAGGCGCCCGGCTTCTGGATCGTCACCTTCGGGATCATCGCGCTGGCGGTGGGGCTGGCGGTGGTGCTGCGCCGGATCCGCTGGATCTGACGGGCGGCAGCCCAGGGGCCCTGCGGGCCATCGCCCACCGGGCAGTGACCGAGCAGGCCCGGATCGCGCCTACTCGCAGACGAGCGGCTTCGCGATCGGGTTCGCGGCCGTCGGGTCGGCCGGCCCGGCGCTCAACGGTCGAGCCACGACCATCATCACCAGGCCGGTGTAGCCGGGCACGCCCTTCCGGGGCCCTTCCGACGTCTGGAGGACCAGCTGCTCCGCTGGTTGCCGCGAACGCGAAGTCGAGGCTGTCCTGGTTGCGCATGACCCGGGTGATCTCGTAGAGGAACAGCTGGTTGTCGCTCGTGTACACCTGGACGAGCATCCCCACCATCTTCGCGTCCGCGGTCCTGAGCAGGGGCAGGAACATCCCCTCGCGGGCATGGGCGAAGAGGTAGGTCGTGCCCGGGGAGCCCGGCTGCTTGAGCTGAGGAAGGTACTCGGCGACGTTGCAGTACGGGAAATGGTCTCGGATCGCCGGGGGGCCGCACGACGGGGAGGTCGATTTGCAGGGCCGGGACCACGACCCGGCTTGCGACGCGGGTCGCCCCTCGGGTCTGGCGAGGGCACCGCGGATGCGGACGGGGCTCCGGTGGGGATCGGCGGGAGGCTCGGTCGGGGCGTCTGGGCGGCGGAGCCCGGGGGCTCGGCAGATGGGACCACCGACGGGGCGAGCGCCACGGCCTGCGGGGGATCCTGGTAGCTGAGCAGCCCGACCATCAGCAGCACGACACCGGCCGCCGTCACGAGGGCGGGCAGCAGGCGGCGGGCGATCCAGTCGAGGAGCGAGCGCATCAGTGAAGGCATCCTAGCAAGGAGATCGGGTGAGGCCACCCGGCGGTTTGTCCGGTGCTGGGACGCAGGAGGTCCCGGACCTGTTGCGCGGCCGGAGCGCCGCCGGTGACGCGCCGCACATTCGGGGGCGGGCGTCCCCGGCCGTGCCCCGCGCGGAGCGCCGGCCTGACCGGCGCGCGCAGCGCCGCCGCGAGTCGGCTACGCTCCCCGCCGATGCGCTCCTTCGTCGCGATCGCGCTCGGGCTGATCGTCGGCGCCGCGGCCGCCCTCGGGCTGGCCGTCGTCGTCTACTCGATCGTGCCGCGCACCCCCGCGCCAACGCCGGCTCCCTCGTCGACGCCCGTCGTCCGTGCTGCCCTCGTCGACGCCCGTCGCTCGCGCCGCTGCCGCCGACGCCCTCCCGCCACGCCCGGGTCGAGCGCGAGTCGCAGCCCGTCTCCCTTCCCGCTTGTCGGGAAGCCGGCCCCGCCCCTCGTCGCGCCCGGCCTGGACGGCTCCACGATCGACCTCGCCGCCTACCGTGGGCAGCCGGTCTGGATCGTCTTCACCGCCACCTACTGCCCTCCCTGTCGCGACGAGTACCCACTCATGAACGGCTACGCCGTCCGCTACGCCGAGACGGGCCTGGTCGTCCTCGCCATCCACGTGAAGGAGGACGCGGCGACCGTCAAGCCGTTCGTGGACGAGCTGAACGTGACCTTCCCGGTCGCGCTGGACGAGGACGGGAGTCGCGCGGCGGCCTGGGACGCGCTCGCCCTGCCGGTCCACTACTGGATCGACGAGGCGGGCATCGTGCAGGAAGCGGCGCTCGGCGGGCTCGGACCGGACCAGATGGCTGCGGGCCTGTCGACGATCCTGCCCGGCGTCACGATCGGCGAGTAGGCGCCCGCGCCCGGCTACGGCAGCGCCGCACCCACCGCCGCGGCGGCCGAGCCGACGGCCTCGAGGAGCGGGCCCGGGAAGAGGCCCAGGAGGATCGTGCCCACGCCGGTGATCGTCAGCCCCACGCGAAGCAGCATCCCGTGGGCGACGGGCGTCGCGTCGCCCTGCGGCTCGCGCATGTACATGTAGACGATGACGCGCAGGTAGTAGAAGGCGGCCGCCGCGGCGTTGAGGACCGCGATCACCGCGAGCAGGGTCAGCCAGCCGCCGCCCTGGACCGCCGCCAGGATCACGTACGCCTTGCCGAAGAAGCCGGCCGTCGGCGGGATCCCCGTCAGGGAGAGCAGGAAGAGGACCATCAGGACCCCGAGGATCGGCTCGCGGCGGCCCAGGCCGGCGAACGTCTCGAGCCGGCTCGTCACGCCGGGCCGCTTCTGAAGTGCCGAGATGACGGCAAAGGCACCGAGGTTCATGAACGTGTAGGCGGCGGCGTAGAACAGGAGCCCTTCGAGGCCCTCGATCTGGCCCGCGGCGTACGCCGTGAGGCCCACCATCATGTAGCCGGTGTGGGCGATCGAGGAGTACGCGAGCATTCGCTTCACGTTGTCCTGGGTGAGCGCGACGAGGTTGCCCAGGGTCATCGTGAAGGCCGCCAGGACGAAGAAGACGATGGCCCACTCGTCCTGCAGCGGGCCGAGCGCCTCGGCGAAGACCCGCAGGATCACCGCGAAGGCGCCGATCTTCGGCAGCACCGAGAGATAGCCCGTGATCGGCGTCGGCGAGCCCTGGTAGGCGTCGGGCGTCCAGTAGTGGAACGGGACGGCCGCGATCTTGAAGGCGACGCCGGTGGTCAGGAAGGCGAGGCCCAGGGCCAGGCCCGGCGAGAGGGCAGCCTGGCCCTCGACGATGGCCTCCAGCGCGGCTGCCACGTCGCCGACCCGGGTGGAGCCGGTGAGCCCCCAGACGAAGGCCAGCCCGAAGAGGAAGATCGCGCTCGAGAACGACCCGAGGAGGAAGTACTTGATCGCGCCCTCCGTGGAGAGCGCGTCGCGCTTGTGGTAGCCGGCCAGCATGTAGCCGGGGATCACCATCAGCTCGAGGCCCAGGAAGAGCACCAGGAGATCGGCTGACGCCGCGATGAGCATCGCTCCCGAGAGCGCGAAGACCAGGATGGCGGCGAACTCCGGCACGGGCAGCCCGCGCGCCGCGAGATACTCCGGCCCGAAGAGGATCGTGAGGGCCACGATCGCCACGAAGACGAGGTCGAGGAACGTCGTCAGGTCGTCCACGCGGTAGGAGCCGCCGAAGGCGCTTCCGGGCGTCGCCCCGGCCCAGACGACGAGGGCTGCGACGACCGCCAGGCCCACCAGGCTCACCCCGATGGCGGCCCGGCATTCGCCGGGGGCGACGATGTCGGCCACGATGATGGCGCGGCGAGCAGGACGACCGCGACGAGCGGCGCGATGACGGCGAGGTCGGCAGTGGACATCGGCGGGGCTCCCGTCAGTTCCCGAGCGCCGTCGCGAGCGACGGGTCGACGGCGGCGAGCACGGCCTTCACGGAGCCGGCGATGAGATCGAGCACCAGGCCGGGGAAGAGGCCGAAGATCACCGTGAGCGCGCCGAGCGGTGCCAGGGTCAGGATCTCCACCGGCCGCATGTCGGTGAGGTGGTGCCCGAGCCCCTTGAGGAAGTCCGAGAGCGGCCCGAAGAGGACCCGCTGCTGCATCCAGAGGAGGTAGGCGGCGGCGAGGATCATCACGAAGGTGATCACGACTGCCGTCCACGGGCTGAACGCGAACGTGCCCTGGAAGACGAGGAACTCCCCGACGAAGCCGGCCAGGCCGGGCAGGCCCACCGAGGCGAAGACGAAGAAGCCGAGCGCCGCCGAGAAGACCGGGACCGGAGCGCCGAGGCCGCCCATCTTCGCGATCGTCCGGTCGTGCGTCCGCTCGTAGATGACGCCGACGAGGATGAAGAGGGCGCCGGTGATCAGGCCGTGGTTGACCATCTGGAGGATCGCGCCCTGCATCCCCTGCTCCTGGAAGACGAAGATCCCCAGGGTCACGAAGCCCATGTGGCTGACCGAGCTGTAGGCCACCAGCTTCTTGAGGTCGGGCTGGACGAGGGCCACGATCGCGCCGTAGATGATGGCGATGACCGAGAGCACGATGATCAGGGGGGCGAAGGCCTGCGCCCCCTCGGGGAAGATCGGCAGGGCGAAGCGGATGAACCCGTAGGCGCCCAGCTTGAGGAGGACGCCGGCCAGGATCACCGATCCCGCCGTGGGTGCCTCCACGTGGGCATCGGGCAGCCAGGTGTGGAACGGGAACATCGGGACCTTGATCGCGAACGCGAGCGCGAAGGCGGCGAACGCGAACAGCTGGAAGGTGCGGTCGAAGCCGTGGCCGGCCAGGTTCTGCAGGTCGAACGCCCCGTCCCAGCTCCCGGTCGCTGCCTGGTAGGTGAACGCCGTGGCCAGGATCGCCACGAGCATCAGGAGCGAGCCCACCAGGGTGTAGAGGACGAACTTGATCGTGGCGTAGATCCGGTTGGCCCCGCCCCAGATCCCGATGATCAGGTACATCGGGACGAGCACGACCTCCCAGAAGATGTAGAAGAGGAAGAGGTCGAGCGACACGAAGACGCCCAGCATCCCGACCTCGAGGATCAGGAAGGCGATCATGTACTCCTTCACCCGCTCCTTGATCGGGGAGAAGCTGGCCAGGATGGAGATCCAGGTGAGGGTCGTGGTGAGGACGACCATCGCCACCGAGAGCCCGTCCACGCCGAGCTTGTACTGGATCCCGAAGATGGGGATCCAGTCGAGCTGCTCCACGTACTGGAAGGCCAGCCCGGGGCCCGTCTCGCGGCCCGGCAGGTAGCCCAGGAGGAGCCACAGGCTGACGACCCACGCTGGCCAGCGAGAAGACGAGCGCCGCGCCCCGGATCGCGCCCACGTTGCGGCGCGGGATGAGCGCCACGACGAGCGCGCCGACCAGCGGCAGGAAGGTGATGACGCTCAGGATCGGGAAGTCGCCGATGTTCATCGTCGTCCTCCCTACCTGGCCGCGATCGACGAGGTACGCGCCGGCCATGACGATCAGCCCGATCGCGATGCCCAGCGCGTAGTTCTGGACACGCCCGGTCTGCACCCGGCGCAGGCCGCGACCGGCGTCGACCGTGAGGCTGCCCACGCCGTTCACCGTGCCGTCGACGACCGTCCGATCGAACCACCAGATCGCCGCCGCGACGCGGCCGCCGATGACGATGAACAGCAGGTGGTTCAGGTCGTCGAACCACCACTTGTTGAGGCTGGCCCGGTAGAGGAAGCGGGTGGCGCCGTTGGCGTTCGTGATCGCCTGGACGCGCGCCGGGTTGCCGGCCCGGCGGAAGGCGCCGAAGAGCCAGATCCCGACGACGAGACCCACCGTGGCGATGGCGACGCTGACGAGGATGAGGACACCGTCGATGCCGAACAGCTCGTAGGCCGGCTTGTCCGGGTGGAGCATCTCCTCCGACTCGGCGAAGACCGGCTCGAGCCAGTGGATGATCCGCGAGTCCCCCAGCGGCGTGCCGAGGAAGATCCCCAGCAGCGCGGATGCGGATCGCCAGGAGGACCAGCGGCACGGTCATCGTCCAGGTCGACTCGTGGATCCGGTCCCAGATCCGGCGCACGTACTCCGACGGCTGCCCGTAGAACGTCTTGCCCATCAGGCGCCACATGTAGAAGGCGGTCATCCCGGCGACGACGAAGCCGATCGCCCAGACCCAGTAGAAGCCGAACTTGAAGCTCTCGGCGAGGATCTCGTCCTTGCTGAAGAAGCCGGCCAGCGGCGGGATCCCGGCGATCGCCAGGGTGCCGATGAGCATCGTCCAGTGGGTGACCGGGATCCTCCGGTGCAGGCCGCCCATGTTGTTCATGTCCTGCTCCTCGTGGACGGCGTGGATGACGCTGCCCGAGCCGAGGAAGAGGAGGCCCTTGAAGAAGCCGTGGGCCATCAGGTGGAAGATCGCGGCCACGAAGGCGCCCACGCCGAGCGCGGCGAACATGAGGCCCAGCTGGGAGAGGGTCGAGTAGGCCAGGACGCGCTTGATGTCGGTCTGGGTGAAGGCGATCGAGGCGGCCAGGATGGCGGTGAAGATGCCGATCGCCGCCACGATCGACCATCACACCCGGGGCCAGGGCGAAGATCGGGTTGGCGCGGGCGACGAGGTAGACGCCGGCGTTGACCATCGTGGCGGCATGGATGAGGGCGGAGACCGGGGTCGGGCCCTCCATCGCGTCGGGCAGCCAGACGTGGAGCGGGAACTGGGCGCTCTTGCCCACCGCGCCGCAGAAGACGAGGAACGCGATCGCGGCGATCGTCGCCTCGTCGAGCTCGGCGATCAGCTCGAACGACTCGCGGATGTCGAGCGTCCCCGTGCTGACCCAGATCAGCATGATGCCCAGGGCGAACCCGACGTCGCCGACGCGGTTGACGATGAACGCCTTCTTGGCGGCGAGGGCGGCCGAGCGCTTCGGGTACCAGAACCCGATGAGGAGGTACGAGCACAGGCCCACCAGCTCCCAGGCCGCGAAGACGGTGAGCCAGCTGTCGCCCAGGACGAGCAGGAGCATGCTGAACATGAAGAGGTTGAGGTAGGCGAAGAAGCGCCAGCGGCCCGGGTCGTGGGCCATGTAGCCCACCGAGTAGAGGTGGACGAGCATGCCGATCGTCGTCACGACGATGAGGAGGCAGGCCGTCAGCTGGTCCACGTAGAGGCCCATCTCCACCTGGAAGGCCCCCGCCGGGATCCAGGTCCAGAGCGTGATCCCCGCCCCGTGCTCGCCGAAGCCGCCGGTGAGCGCCTCGTAGACGACCACCATCGCGATCGCCCAGGTGGCCACGATGAGGAGGAGCGGGACCAGGAAGGCGAAGCGCCCGATCCGCCGCCCGAAGAGCGCCGTGAAGACGAAGCCGGCAAGGGGCAGGACGAGCAGCAACGGCACGAGGTTGATCACCTCGCTCGACTGCCTCGGCTTCCTCGGAGGCGGCGGCCAGGAGCGGGGCGGCGTTCGGGAGAAGGGATTCGAACACGCGGGTCTCTCGGGCTCCTCGCGGGCTACTGGCGCATGGCGTCGTACTCGTCGACGAGCGGCGTCCGCCGGTTGCGGTAGATCGCCATGACGATGGCGAGGCCGACGGTCGCCTCGGCCGCGGCCACCGCCATCACCATGAGGGCGATCACCGAGGCGTCGACGTTGAGCTCCGGCACGAAGGCGCCGAAGGCGACGATGACGAGGTTGACGGCGTTGAGCATCAGCTCGATCGACATGAGCATGCTGATCGCGTTGCGCCGGGCCAGGAAGCCGAAGCTCCCCACGGCGAAGAGGATGCCGGCGAGGATGAGATAGGCGTCGAGCGACTGGCTCATGCGTCCCGGTCCTCCCGCTTCGCGAGGAAGACGCCGCCGATGACGGCCGCCAGCAGGAGCACGCTCACGACCTCGAACGGCAGGATGTACTCGTTGAAGAGGAGGCGCGCCAGGGCGTCGGTGGCGGTCGCGAGCCGCGTGCTCACGTCGCCCCAGTCGGTGGACACGACCGACAGGGCCACGATGACCGCGATCACGACCGCTGCGACTGCCGCGGGGATCGCCTGGGTCTGGAAGACGAGGCGCGCGGGCGCGTTCTTGGCCTGGGTCAGCATGACCGCGAAGAGGATGAGGACCGCGATCGCCCCGATGTAGACGAGGACCTGGGCCGCGGCCACGAGCGGCGCACCGAGCATGACGTAGATGCCGGCCAGGGCGCCGAACGCGACGACCATCGCGATCCCGCAACGGATGATGTCGCGCAGGGTGACGACCAGCAGGGCACTGCCGAGCAGGATGCCCGCGAGGACGACGAAGAGGACGTCGTTCCAGCTGATCCCCAGGAACGGCACCGTGTCCGGGATTGCCACCTCTCGCCTCGCTCAGTCGGTGCCGTGGGATGACGGCGCGTGCGCGGTGTCGTGCGCCCCGCCGCCATGGCCATGGCCGTTGTGCCGGGAGCCGTTGCCGTTCCCGCCGCCCGCGATCGATGCCGGGAGGACGGGCAGCATCCTCGGCCCGATGTCACGCCCCGCGGCGAGCGCCCGCTCGGCCCAGTCGGGCTCGCGCCGGATGTAGGTCATCTCCGTCTCGCGGTCCACGGCGGCGATCGCGATGAGGTCGATCATCGGCTCTTCGCGGCTCGTGTGGGCCAGCTCGAAGTCCGGGCCGCAGCGGAGCGCGTCGTACGGGCAGACGTCCACGCAGATGCCGCACAGGATGCAGCGACTCTCGTCCACCTCGTACTTCTCGAGGATCCGCGGCTTGGGCATGAGGGCGCCCGTCGGGCATGTCTCGGCGCACCGGCCGCACGAGACGCAGGGCGTGTCGTTGAGGCTCATGTCGAGCGGCGTCGTGACCAGCGTGTCGAAGCCGATCCGCATGAAGTCGTAGCACGCCGCTCCCACCACCTCCGCGCACACGTTGGCGCAGCGGCCACAGTCGATGCAGCGCGAAGGCTCGCGCAGGATGAAGGCGTGGCTGTCGTCGCGGAGGTAGTCGTGGTTGGTGCCGGTGAAGCGGTTCTCGGTGACGCTGCGATAGCCGGCCCCGCGGTTGTACTGCGGTTCCAGCGTGCGCAGGGTCGTCCCGTACTCGATGCCCAGGCGACGCAGGTCGCAGAACCCGATCGCCTCGCACGTGCACTGGAGGCAGCGCGTGCTCTCCGCGACCGCCGCCTCGCGGCTGTACGGGATCTCGTACTCGATGTACGAGTCGCGCCGTGCCTCGCCGGGCATGCTGGAGAGGCGGTGCCGGGATTCCTTGACCTCGGAGGTGAAGGGGACGATGGAGAGGAACTCCGGCTGCGGCTCGGCCAGCGTCTGGCGGGTCCGGATCGCGGCCAGGTCCAGGCCCTGCAGGAAGGCGTCCACGGCGTACGCGGCGCGCCGGCCGTCGGCGATCGCCTGGACGACCGTGGCGGCACCGGTGCGGACGTCGCCCGTCCCGAAGATGCCGGGCCGGCCCGTCTCGAAGGTGACCGGATCCACCTTGAGGCGCCACTGCTTCGTCTTCTCCAGCCCCGCGTTGCCGCCCCCGAGCCAGGTCAGGTCCGGCCCCTGGCCGATGGCGAGGAGGACGCGGTCGCACTCGATGACGAACTCGGTCCCGGCCGCCGGTTCGGGGCGCCGGCGGCCCGAGGCGTCGGGCGCGCCGAGCTGCATCCGGATGAACTCCACGCCGGAGACCTTGCCGGTCGCCTCGTCCACCAGGACGCGGGTCGGGCCGGCCTGGAAGATCATGGTGACGCCTTCCTCGATCGCCTCGTGGACCTCGCTGGACGCCGGCATGTCCTTCATGTCGCGGCGGTAGACGAGCGTCACCTCGTCGGCATGCTGGCGAACCGACGTGCGGACGCAGTCCATCGCGGTGAAGCCGCCACCGATGACCACGACGCGGGTCCCGGCGTGGCCCGGGTAGGTCAGGCCGAGCGTGGCGATCTTGAGGTAGGCGAGGCCGTCGATGACGCCGTCCGCATCCTCGTTCGGGATGCCCAGCGTGTTCGTGTCGTAGCAGCCGATGGCGACCACGACCGCGTCGAACCCCTGGTTCTGCAGGTCGTCGAGGCTGAAGTCCCGCCCCAGGGCCTGGCCGCACACGAAACGCCCGCCCAGGCGGGTGACGCTCTCGTACTCGGGCTCGAGGACGCGCTCCTTCGGCAGGCGGTACTCGGGGATGCCGTAGCGGAGCATGCCGCCGGGGGCCTCGTCCCGCTCGAAGATCGTGACGTCGTGACCCGCGATCAGGAGGTAGTAGGCAGCCGACGCGCCGGCGGGCCCGGAGCCGATCACGGCCACGCGCTTGCCCGTCTTCGGCTGCAGCTCGAAGGGGAGGGGCGGGTCGATGCCCTGCTCGCGCATCTCCTGCAGCACCTGGTCGCCGGCGTAGCGGTGGCTGTCGCGGATCGCGATCGCCTCGTCCACCTCGTCGCGGCGGCAGTGCTCCTCGCAGGGCGCCGGGCAGACGCGGCCCAGGATCGAGGGGAAGGGGATCGTCCGCTTGAAGATCCGGGCAGACTCGCGGAACTCGCCCTCCGCGTTCGCCTTCAGGAAGCCCGGGATGTCGATGTGGCTCGGGCACTTGTTCTGGCAGGGCGGAAGGCAGTACGCGTTGTGGTCGGAGAAGATCAGCTCCAGGTTCGTCCGCCGGATCCGCCGGATCTCCTCGGTCTGGGTCCGGACCACCATCCCGGCCTCGGCCTCGCGCGAGCAGGAGATCGGCGGGTGCTCCTCGCCCTCCACCTCGACGACGCACATCCGGCAGGCCCCGAAGCCGGGCAGCTTGGGCTCGTAGCAGAGGGTCGGGATCTCGATCCCGTTGTCGCGGCAGACCTCCAGGATCGTCTGGCCCTCGCGGCCCTCGACGAGCGCGTCCGTCGACCTCCAGCCGGATCGCGGGCGTCGACTGCGGCCGCTGCGGCGCCTGGGTCCGGAAGAGGCGCTCGGCGAGGCTTTCGACGGCCGGCTCGGGGCTGGTCGAGGGGACGATGTCGGCAGGGCGCGAGATCAGGTCGGCCATCGTGTGGTCGTCGCCTACCTTCCGGTGGCGGCGGCTGGCAGCGCGATCGGGCTGCAGACGCCGGCGGGGCAGACACCCCGGAGGATGTGGTCGTCGATCTCGGGACCGAAGTATCGCATCGCGGTCCGGAGTGGAGCGGACGCCAGCCGCTCGTGGTCGCACAGGGCGCTCGCCGCGCAGTCGTCGGCGAGGTCGGCGAGCAGCTTCGGATCGCCCGGACGGGCCGTGCCGTCGACGTAGCGCTGGCCGATCTCGGCGAGGCGGCGCAGGCCGATCCGGCAGGGGATCGTCTTGCCGCAGGCCTCGTCGGCGGCGTAGCGGACGAGCAGCCGGGCCAGGTCCACGACGCAGGCACGCTCGTCGGCGACCACGACGCCGCCCGACCCGACGTGGGCGCCGGTCGCCCGGAGCGCGTCGAACGAGTAGGGCGTGTCGAGCAGCTCTTCCGGCAGGAGGCCGCCGGTGGGGCCGCCCACCAGGACCGCCTTGAACGTGTGCCCGGCGGCCACGCCACCGGCCAGGTCCACGAGCTCGTGAAGCGTGGTCCCGGTCGGGACCTCGACGATCCCGGGGTTCGCGACCGCGCCCTGACACCCCCACGAGGACGGTGCCCGGGGCGTCGGGGTCGCCGATGGCGCGGAACGCGTCGGCGCCGTTGGTGACGATCCAGGGCAGCGACGCGAGGGTGGCCACGTTGTGGACGAGGGTGGGGTGGCCCCACAGGCCGCGCTCCGTGGGATACGGCGGGCGCTGCTCGGGCTGGCCTCGGCGCCCCTCGAGGGCGGCGATGAGGACCGTCTCCTCGCCCAGCATGTAGGCGCCCTGGACGGCACGGACCGTGACGGCCACGTCGCGGCCGGAGCGCAGGACGTCCGTGCCCAGGAACCCGGCCTCCTCGGCGGCGAAGACGGCTGCCTCCAGGGCCGCCACCGCGTCCGCGTACTCGGCCCGGACCGCGATGATCGCTTCGCGGGCGCCGACTGCGAGGGCCGCGATCGCGATCCCCTCCACGACGGCAAAGGGGCGCGCCTCCATGAGGACCCGGTTCGTGGCCTGGGCCGGGTCGGCCTCGTACCCGTTGCCCACGACGTACCGGACCGGATCGGCGGCACCGGCGACGGCCCGCCACTTGGCCCCGGCCGGGTAGCCGGCCCCGCCCCGGCCGCGGAGGCCAGACGCGACGATCGTCATCAGGGTGCCGGTGGGCCCCAGGTCGCCGACCACGGAGCGCAGCGCGGCGAATGCGCCGCCCGCAATCGCGGCCGCGAGGTCCGGCGCGCGGCCGGGCGCGCCGTCGGGCGCGATCGTCGCCACGGCGTCGCCCAGGATCGGGCGGGGCTGGCCGGCGGGACTCGCGAGGATCGTCGTCATCGGCTCAGTGGACCGTGCGGGTGGCCGGATGCTCCCCGGCGAGCGCCTGCGCCCAGGCGGTGGCATTGGCGGCCGTCACTTCCGGCTGGACCTCGCCGTCGAGGACCACGAGCGGGGCGGCGGCGCCGGACGGGTGCGTCGGCAGCCAGGCGTAGCGGATCCGGCCGTCGGGCGTGGGCCGGCCAAGCTCCGTCCGGAGCCCGGCGCCGATCGCGTCCGCAAGCCGGCCGCCGCCGGCCATGAGGCAGGCCGGGCAGCGGCAGACGGCGACCTCCTTCACGGCCCGCTCGAGCCGGAGGTGGCGGTAGTAGCTGGCGGTGCCGTAGATCATCGCGTACCAGGCGCCCGTCCGGTGGCTGATCCTCTTGAGCGCCGCGACCGGCAGGTGCCCGCACTCGGCCTGGACCGCCTCGAGGATCGAGAGCATCCGGTGAGGGTCGTGGTCGTGCGCCTCGAGGATCGCGTCGATCGCCGCCAGGTCCACGGGTTCGAAGTGCTCGTACAGCTCGTCCGGAACCTCGCGCCCGGCGCGCCGGAGCGCCGATTCGGTGCGCCGCTCGCCGTACGTCTCGGCTGCGCCCCAGTGGACCGCGTAGCGGCCCTTCGTGTCCCGGCCGCCCATGTCGATGCACTCGATCGGGCAGGCCTGGGCGCACTGGAAGCAGGTCTCGCACTTGAGCGTGCCGTGCTCGTCGTACAGGAGCTGGAGCCGCCCGCGGTACTTCACCGCGATGTCCGGATCCACCTCGGGGTACTTGATCGTGACTGGGGGCTGGAAGAAGCGGCGCATGGTGAGGGCCATCCCCTTCACCAGCCCGAGACCCGGGATGTTGCTCATCGCCGCCCCCTCAACCGCTGGCCAGCATCGAGACCGCCATGGCGGTCGCGAAGATGTTGAGAAGGGCGGCCGGCAGGAGCCACTTCCAGGCGAAGCCCATGAGCTGGTCCACGCGGACCCGCGGGAACGTCGCCCGCATCTGGACGAAGACGATCACGAAGAGGTAGCTCTTGGCCATCATCCAGAAGAGCCCGGCGACCCAGTCGAGGCTGATGAACGCCCAGCCCAGGAGGGCGCCGACCGCCAGGACGTTGAAGAGGATGAAGCCGATGAGCGAGCGCCTGGAGGGTCGAGACGCGCGAGGAGCCCAGCCAGAAGGGCAGGGCCAGGAGGAGGGTTCCCAGCAACGGGACCAGGGCCACGTAGAAGAGGAGGCCCAGCCCCAGGCTCCCCGGGTCGAGGTTCAGCTCGATCGCGAACGGCCAGTCGAACGGGGCGTTCCAGCCGCCGAAGAAGAGGACGGCGATCATCGCCGACATCACGAACACGTTGACGTACTCGGCGAAGAAGAAGAAGCCGAAGCGCATCCCGGAATACTCGGTGGCGAAGCCGGCCACGATCTCCTGGTCGGCCTCGGTCATGTCGAGCGGGGTCCGGTTCGTCTCGGCGATGCCGGCGATGAAGAAGATGAGCAGGCCCAGCGGCTGCTTGAAGACGTTCCAGTCCAGGAGCGAGCCGGCCTGCTGCTCCACGATGGAGCTCAGGCTCATCGTGCCGGCCAGGATGATGACGCCCACCACCGAGAGGGTGAGCGGGATCTCGTAGCTGATCGCCTGGGCCGCCGCGCGCAGCGCCCCCAGGAGGCTGTACTTGTTGAAGCTGGCCCAGCCGGCCATCATCAGGCCGACCACGTTGAGGCCGCCGATCGCGAAGAAGTAGAGCAGGGCGATGTTGAAGTCCTGCGCGACGAGGCCGGGCGCGAACGGGATCACGAGGAGGCTCATGATCGTCGCGAGGAAGACGGCGACCGGGGCGACCGTGAAGATCGGGACGTCCACGCCGCGCGGGGTGTAGTCCTCCTTCGCGAGCACCTTCAGGCCATGGACCACGCTCATCGCCAGCCCGAAGGGCCCGACGCGGTCCGGCCCGACCCGGAGGTTCATCCGGGCGATCACCTTGAGCTCGAGCAGGATGATCAGGAAGGCCGTCGGGATCGTCATCACGATCACGACCGTCGCGGCGATGAGGAAGCGGACGAGGTCGGTGTTCGCCGCCAGGAAGTCGACGAGCGGGGGCACGAGCAGGGCGATCGCGACCGTCGCCACCGCCCCCAGCAGGAGGAGCGTCGGCAGGGCGACCAGCACGACCCTCGAGGGCACGGAGAGGCGGTTCCAGTAGGACGTCACGGCGGTCATCGACGGACGGCCTTCACTTGTCCACGCCGCCCATGACCGGGTCGAGCGAGGCCATGATCGCCATCGTGTCCGGGATGAGATTGCCCGGCATGAGCAGGGTCATCAGCTGGAGGTGGAGGAAGCTGGGGTCGTGGATCCGCATCCTGAAGGGCTGGTCCGTGCCGTCGCTGATCACGTAGGTGGAGTACTGCCCGCGCGGCGCCTCCACCGCGGCAAAGGCGCGCCCGGGACGCGGCCGCAGGAGCCGCGGCAGCCGCGCCGAGACGGGCCCGTCGGGCATCTGGTGGAGGCACTGGTCGATGATCCGCAGGCTCTGGCGCACCTCGTCCATCCGGAGCAGGTAGCGGGCCAGCGAATCGCCCTCGCTCCGCGTCGGGATGTCGAAGTCCAGCTCCGGGTAGACGCTGTACGGGTGAGCCCGCCGAAGGTCGAAGGGGACGCCCGACGCCCGCAGGTTCGGGCCGCTCACGCACATCCGGAGGGCCGTCTCGCGGTCGATCACGCCCATGCCCCGGGCGCGCCGGACGAAGATCTCGTTCTGGTTGAGGAGGCCCATGCCGGCTTCGATCTGCCCGCCGGCGCGGCTCATCCAGTCGCCCAGGCGGCTCATGAACTCGTGGTTCAGGTCGCCGTTCACGCCGCCGATCCGGAAGTAGTTGAAGAGGAGCTTCTGGCCGGTCAGGGCGGCCAGCATCTCCATGATCTCGTCGCGCTCGGCAAAGCTCCACAGGATCGGGGTGATCCCGCCCAGGTCCAGGGCGAACCAGCCCATGTAGAGCATGTGGCTCGCCACCCGGTTGAGCTCGGCCGAGAGGACCCGGATGTACTCGGCGCGCCGCGGCACCTCGAGGTCCAGGAGCTTCTCGAACGAGAGCACCGCCCCCCACTCGTTGAAGAGCGAGCTGATGTACTCGAGGGGGTCCACCTGGCTGATGACCTGGTGGTAGTCGGCGTTCTCGCAGAGCTTCTCGACGCCGCGATGGAGATAGCCCAGCACGGGGTCCAGGTCGGTGACCTGCTCGCCGTTGATCTTGAGGATCACCCGCAGCACGCCGTGGGTGGACGGATGCTGCGGCCCCATGTTGATGAGCATCTCGCCGTCCCTGAGGGCGAGGAACTCCCGCTGGCGCTCGGTCCGGGCGAGCGGGATCGGGTCGAAGATGCCGGCGTGGTCGATCGGGATCGTGAGCGCCGGGTCGTCGAGGCTGGGCCGCGTCGGCGTCGTCATGTCGCTACGCCCGCGCCCCGGGCGTCGTGCGGCGCAGGGTGGTCTCGTCGGCATCCGTCGGAGCGACCGCCCGCTCCATCGGCCGGATCCCACCGCCCGGCGAGCGCGCGGCATCGTCGGCCAGGTGGAAGTCCTTGCGCAGCGGGAAGCTGACGAACTCATCCGGGAGGTAGATCCGGCGCAGGTCGCGGTTCCCCTCGAAGACGAGGCCGAACATGTCGTAGGCCTCGCGCTCCATCCATTCGGCGCCCTTCCAGAGGAAGGTCAGGGACGGGACGCGCGGCTCCTCGCGGGGGATCCCGTCCACCACGACCCGCAGCCAGTCGGGGGTCACGTCGCTCCACAGGTGGTAGACCACCTGGAACGTGGTCCCGGTGTCGACGCCGCACAGGTCGGCGAGGTACTCGAAGCGCAGGTCCGGCTCGTCGTGCAGGGTCCGCATGACCTGGGGCAGGTCGCCCGGCCGGATCCGGATCTCGGTCTGGTCCTGGCGCTGGCGGACGGGGCCCTCCATCCAGGATCCCAGCTTCCGCTCCAGGAGCGCCTTGAGCGCACGGTCCACGGTCAGATCCCCTCCGGAACCGTGGGGCCGATGTTGCGCTCGGGCCAGTGTCCGCGGCGGTCGCGGACGAGGTGCTGGAGCTTCATCATCCCGTAGATGAGGCCCTCGGGGCGGGGCGGGCAGCCCGGGATGTAGACGTCCACGGGGAGGACCCGGTCGATCCCCTGGATCGTGCTGTAGCTCCGCTTGTAGCGGCCCCCGGAGCAGGTGCAGTCGCCCATCGCGACCACCCACTTCGGCTCCGGCATCTCCTCCCAGAGCCGGATGAGCGGCTCGGCCATCTTCGTCGTCAGGGTGCCGGCCACGATCAGCACGTCGGCCTGGCGGGGCGAGGCCCGGAACGGGAACATGCCCCAGCGATCGATGTCGTTGCGGCTCGTCGCGGTCGACATCATCTCGATCGCACAGCAGGCCAGCCCGGAGAGGAGCGGCCAGAGGCTGTTGAGACGGATCAGGTCCAGGACGTAGTCGGCCTTCGTCGGCACCACGTCGAGGGCGCCCCAGCGGCCGTCGTTCCGGCGCCCCTCGCCGGTCTCGTCGTAGCGCTTGAGGGCGAGCGTCGGCGCCTCGTCGAGAGGAACGCCGCTGTAGGCTTCGGGGTCGGCCGGCGTCCAGAGCGCGTTCGGGATGACGACCGGCTCGGCGACCGCGTCCGCCGCAGTCGTGGCCGGGATGGGAAGGCGGCTGCCGGGCGTGCCGGGCGGCGGGCCGCCGGCGGGCGGGGCGCTGTCGGCCGGCGGCGGGGTCAGCGCCACGTCAGCACCCCCTTGCGCCACGCGTAGGCCAGCCCCAGGAGCAGGATGCCGACGAAGATCATCATCGAGGCCATCAGGCCCGGGATCGGGTCGCGCACGACGAGGGCCCACAGGAAGATGAAGATGACCTCGATGTCGAAGGCCACGAAGAGCAGCGCGTAGATGTAGTACGAGACGCCGAACCGCCCGTGGGTGTCGCCGTACGTCGGGATGCCGCTCTCGTACGGGAGCCCCTTGAGCGGGCTCCCCTTCGTGCGGTGGCTGATCAGCCACGAGGCGCCGATCGTCAGGAAGACGAACGTGACGCCCGCGAAGGCGAAGCCGACGACGTACCAGATGCCTTCCATCGCACCTCTCTGCGGCCGGCGGGTTCACGAATCCGTGGCGGGTCCGCCGGCCTGGCGGGAAGCTCGGGTGAGACGCGCGCACGACCGCGCACCGGGGCCCGGACGTGCGCCGGCATCGTAGCAGGGGCGGCCGGAAACTGCGCGCCAGCCCTCGCGGGCGGAGGGCGGCCGCAACCCGTGGCCCCGTCGATGCGCCGCCCCGCTATCGCCGCCCCGGCATCCGGTAGGCGAGCCCGCGCAGGGGCGGCTCGGCGGCGATCCCACGCCCGGCCAGCACGGCCCGAAACGCGCCGAGGTGGCGCGGATCGAGCAGCCGCATCACAGCGCTGCGCAGCTCGAGCGCCTCGGTCGCCGTGGCGAGCGCCGCCTGGCGCCGCTGGACCAGCCCCTCGAGCCCGCAGCCGACGAGCAGCTCCGCCTGGGAGGTCTCGCCCAGGAGATCGAGCCCGGCAGCCGCGAGCGCGGCGCCGAGGGCGGTCGTGTCCACGTGGGCGGTGATGTCGCGCTCGCCGATGTCGCGATATGGCGCCCCCGGGTCACTCTCGGCGACGTGGCCGCGATAGGTCATGAGCGTGCCCGCGGGGCGTCGCGGCCCGTACAGGTCGGTCGCCGGCGCCCCGTAGTCGAGCACGAGCACGAGACCGGCCGCGAGTCGCCGGCTCACCTCGTGCGCCCACGCCCCCACGGCCGGGCGGACCTCGAGCCGCTGGCCCTCGGCGAGCACGATTCCCGCCGCGCCGAGCGACTCCAGTCGCGTGGCCACTGCGTCGTCGGACAGCTCGCCGAGGACGTCCTCGAAGGCTCCGTCGCAGCCGATCCCCACGTGGACCTCGCGCGGCCGCCCTTGGCGCACCTCGACGACATGGACCGGAAGCGCGTCGAGGAACTCGCTGGCGAGCACCACCCCCACGGCCGGCGCGTCGTCCAGCCCGGCCGGATCAACGACGGTCAGGCCGGCCTTCGCGGCGCTGCCCTGAAGCTCGGCCAGTCGATGTCGGTTGACCTCGACCGGGGCGTACACGAGGGCATCCGCCAGGGGCGAGCCGTCGTCGCGGAGGCCGTCAAGGATCGTGACGGCGAGCGTGCCCGCCCCCGCGCCGTATTCGACGAGCGTGAACGGGACCGGCCGGCCCAGTCGCTCCCAGGTCTCGGCGACCTGTCGGGCGAGCGCCGCCCCGAAGACCGGGTGCAGCTCGGCAGCCGTCAGGAAGTCCCCGCCGCGGGTCGGCCGGGCTGCGGCGGCGGTGTAGTAGCCGCCCCCTGGATGACCGAGCGCGAGCGCCATGAAGGCGGCGAATGAGATCGGACCGCGGCGCGCGATCTCGGCCCGGATCGCCGTCTCCGCGGGGGTCACGGCGGGGGCCTCCTGGTCACGGTGCGGGCCCCCTCGTCACCGCGCCTGCTCCGCCAGGAGGCGCAGCCCGGGCCCGACGAGCGTGTGCCCACCCAGGAGAACCGGGATGGGGGCATCCACGGCCGAGATCGTGAGCGCACGCAACCACGGGTCTCCGATCTGGTCCGCCAGCAGGAGGTCCGACGCGAACCGGTCCTCCGGGGACGGCCAGTCGTTCTCGTCCGCCCCGAGCCGGTGGGCCAGGAGGACCCGCGTGTCAACGATGGCCGCGTCGCCGAGCCGGGCGAGGAGCCCGCCGAGCTCTTCGGGGCCGTGGCAGTCGAGGAGGAGGCCGAGCGTCGAGGCGGGCGGGCGGACGGGCCGCGGGGAAGCCGCCGACGCGAAGGCGGACGCCGCCGGGGCGGGCACGGTCGACGAACCGTCCAGGGCCAGAGGCGACGCAGCCCGGAGCCCGCGCTCCTCGATCAGCGCCCGGACCCGGCATGCCGCGCGGCGCTCGAGCGCGACGATCGTGCCGGAAGACGATCGACCAGCAACGGTAAGCTCTGCCCGACGGTCGGCGAGCACGGACCGAATGCTCTCCAGCCGCGCGACGAAGGCCGACTCGCGGGCGGCCGCCGGCAGCGCGCCTCCAGCGAGCACGATGTCGGCGGGCGAGTCCAGGTCGAAGCCGAGACGGGGCCGCCGGCGGAGGTCGTCCACGCGGTAGCCGGCGACCTCCTCGAGCCAGCGCGGCAGGGCGTTGTCGGCCGGAAGGTCCGGCAGGTCGAGCAGAGCCGCCGCGCCCGCCACCGCGACTGCGTCCGCCGAGTAGCGGTTGTTGGCCAGCGCGTTCGGCAGGTCGGAGGCGGCGGCGGCCACCAGCGCGCGGTAGTCGGCCGGGCGCGCGAGAGCGATGGCCCCGGACCCGAGGACCACGAGTCCCGGCGTGCCCGCGTCCGCGGCGAGGCGACGGAGGCGCGCCCCGAACGGCTCGGGGTGCTCCTCCTCCACGAGGGCGACGGACGCGGCACCGGCCGCGCCGGAACGCGGCGAGGTGGCGCGCCGCCAGCTCCCGCCGTGCGGCGTCGAGCGCGGCAACGAGCGCTCCCGCACCGGCGGGGAGCGGAGGATGAAGAACGAGGACCGTCACGGCACCCACGCGCGTATTCTCGGGGCATGGCGACACGAGAGCGCGGGAGATCGTCTCGTGCGCACGAGGCCGTGCCGATGCAGCCGTCGCGGCGGCCCGGCGCGCCCGCCGCGCCGGGTCCGGGCCTACGTCGGCCTCGGCGCCAACCTCGGCGACGCGGCGGCCACGCTGGCGGCGGGCATCCACGCCCTCGCGGCGCTGCCTGGAGTCCGGCTCTGTCGAGGTCTCGCGTCTCTACGCCACGAAGCCCGTCGGCGTCACGGACCAGCCGGAGTTCCGGAACGCGGTCGTGGCCCTTGACGTCCCGGCAGGCCCCGACCCGGAGACCGGCGCGCTGGCACTGCTGCTCGCGCTCAAGATGGTCGAGCGCGCCTTCGGACGGCAGGCGCGAGAGCACTGGGGCCCTCGCGAGCTCGACCTCGACCTCATCGTCTTCGGCCGCCACGCGATCCGGGTCGAGCGCCCACCCGCCGCCCGCAGCGACGACCCGGCGAAGCCCGGCCGTCCAGTGGCTCCAGGTTCCTCACGCGAGCGCCCGGGAGCGCCTGTTCGTGCTCGCGCCACTGGCCGACCTCGCCCCCGGCCTCCGGCCACCCGGCTGGGGCGAGGCCGTGGCGACGTCCCGTGCCCGCGCCGAGCGCATCGAGGGCACGGACGCCGTTCGCCCGATCGCGCTCTGGAACGCGGTCGACGGGACCTGGCGCCCCTGGGCCGGGACCTGACCCCGGGGATGACCGGCGCGCGACGGCACCGGCGCCTACCGGCTGGCCCCGCGAGCCAGAACGGCGCGCGGGGTGCTCGATGCCGTCCGTCGACGCCCGCTGGCGCCGCGCACGCCTGCTGCGAGCGAACGCCCTACATCCGAACGGCCGGGGGCCGGTCGCGGTCGAACATGTGGACCGTGTCGACGAAGCGGACCTGCTTCGTCTGGTACGCCATCACGAGCGAGTGCGTTCGAGCTCCCCCGCCGAAGAAGCGGACGCCCTCGAGGAGGTCGCCCTTCGTGACGCCCGTCGCGGCGAAGACGATGTTCTCGCCCGAGGCCAGCTCGTCCGTCTGGTAGACCCGGGTCGGATCGCCGTGGCCCATCCCCTCGGCGCGCTCGCGCTCGGCGTCGGAGCGGAAGACGAGGCGGGCCTGGATCTCGCCGCCAAGGCAGCGCAGGGCGGCCGCGGTGATCACGCCCTCGGGTGCCCCGCCGATCCCCATCACGGCATGGACACCGGTGCCGGAAACCGCGCACGCGATCGCCGCCGAGAGGTCCCCGTCGCTGATGAGCTTGATCCGAGCGCCGGCCTCGCGCACCTCCGCGATGAGCGCATCGTGCCGGGGTCGCTCCAGGATCACGACGGTGATGTCGTTGACGCCGCGGCGGAGCGCGGCCGCGATCCGCCGCAGGTTCTCGGCCGGCGGCGCCATGATGTCCACCTTGCCGGCGACGACGGGGCCGACGCAGAGCTTGTCCATGTAGCAGTCGGGGGCGTTCAGGAGCCCGCCCCGCTCGGTGGCCGCGAGGACCGTGATGGATCCGGCCTGGCCGCTGGCCACGAGGTTGGTGCCCTCGAGCGGGTCCACCGCGATGTCGATCTCGGGCGCCTCGCCGACGGCGCTCGCGGGATCACCGACGCGCTCGCCGATGAAGAGCATTGGGGCCTCGTCGCGCTCGCCCTCGCCGATGACGATCCGGGCGTCGATCGGGATCTCGTCGAAGGTGCGGCGCATCGCCTCGACGGCGAGCCGGTCGGCGTCCGTCTTGTCGCCGCGGCCCATCAGGCGAGCCGACGCGATCGCGGCAGCCTCGGTGACGCGGACCATCTCCAGTGCGAGCAGGCGTTCCATCGGTCGATCCCTCTGCTGGATGCCGGATCCGGCGCCGGTGAGGCCGGCACGCCGCGCTAGTGCCGGAAGTGCCTCCGCCCGGTGAACACCATCGCGAGGTGGTGCCGGTCGGCCACCTCGATCGCCATCTCGTCGCGGCGTGAGCCGCCCGGCTGGATGATCGCGGTCACGCCCGAGATCGCCGCGTGGGCGATCACGTCGGGGAAGGGGAAGTAGGCATCGGACGACATCACCGCCGTCTTGGCCCGGTCGCCGGCTCGCCGCAGGGCGATCTCCACGGCCACCTGGCGGCTCACCTGGCCGCCGCCGATCCCCACGGTCTGGAGGTTGCGGGCCAGGACGATCGCGTTCGAACGGACGTGGGCGGCGGCCCGCCAGGCGAACATGAGGTCGGTGAGCTCGTCGAGCGTCGGGCGCCGCTGGGTCACCACCCGCAGCTGGTCGCGGTCGAGGGCCGTCCCGTCGAGCGTCTCGACGAGGAGCCCGCCGCCGACCCGCTTGAAGTCGAGGGCCGCGATCCCATAGTCCCGCAGGCCGTCCGACGGGTTCGGCGGGATCGCCAGGAGCTCGAGCTCCGGCCGCGCGGAGAGGATCCGCGCGGCCTCGTCCGAGTAGCCCGGCGCCACGAGCGCCTCGAACGTCCCTTCCACGATCGCGCGCGCGGTCGCCTCGTCCACGGTCCGGTTGACGGCGACGGTGCTGCCGAAGGTTGCCGCCGGGTCCGTCTCGAGGGCGTGCCGGAGCGCTCCCGCAAGGGCGTTGTTGGAGGCGATCCCGACAGGGTCCGTGTGGCGCACGACCACGGCGGTCGGGGCGGCGAAGTCGGCAGCGATCCGCCACGCGGCGTCAAGGTCGAGCAGGTCGTTGAACGAGGGCTCGCGGCCCTGCAGGCGCGTCGCGTCGGCCAGCGAGCCGTCGCGGTGGGTCGTCTCGCGGTAGAAGGCGGCCCGTTGGTGCGGGTTCTCGCCGTGGGCAAGGTCAGTCACCTTCTCGAGGACGACGCTGATGTGGGGCGGGAACGTCGTGCCCGTGACCTGGTTCAGGTACGCGGCAACCTGGGCGTCGTAGGCGGCCACGACGGCGAATGCTTCGGCGGCCAGGCGCTGGCGGAGCTCGGCGGAGACGCTGCCTCGGTCCCGGATCTCGGCCACGATCTGCTCGTACGCAGCGGGAGCGGACACCGCAGCGACCCCGGCGTAGTTGCGGGCAGCGGCGGAGAGGAGCGACGTCCCGCCCACGTCGATCATCTCGATCGCCTCGTCGAGAGGGACGCGGCGCTCGCCGACCTGGGGGGCGAAGGGCGCGACATTGACGACGACGAGGTCGATGAGCCCGATCGCCTGCTCGGCCAGCTCGGCGAGCTGCTCGGGCCGGTCGCGCCGGGCGAGGATCCCGGCGTAGATCGCCGGGTGGAAGGTCCTGACCGTGCCGCCCAGGAGCGGCGGGACGTTGGTGAGGGCCGCCACCGGAAGCACGTCGAGGCCGTCTGCCGCGAGGTGCTCCCGGGTTCCGTCGGTCGCGTAGACCTCGACGCCGAGGGCCAGGAGCTCGCGCGCGAGACCGGCCAGTCCCTGGCAGTTGGCGACCGAGAGGAGGGCTCGCACCCGGCTGGGACCTCCGTATGGGCGCGTCGCTGGGCTGCGCGCGCCGATCGCACCACCCGGGGCGCAGGGTGGCGCTCACGCTCCGTCGCCCGAGTATAGCGCGCGACCGTGGCATACTCGGGCGAACGTTTCCGTGGTGCCCGCCGGGTGCCACGCGTGGTGCCCGACCGGGTGCCGGCCCGCCGAGGAGGCTTCGCGACCGTGACGCTCCCGCCCTGGGAATACCTCTTCATCTCGTTCAACGACGTCAACTTCCCGGATCTCTTCAACGCGATCTGGGTCTTCTCGCTGATCGGGCTGGTCGCCACGGTCGTCCTCTACAACGTGCGAACACGGCAGCTCAGGCGTCACCGGATCTACCTCGATCTGTACGAGTGGCTGCTCTGGGCGGGCGTGATCTTCTTCTTCATGCTCCTCGTCTACGCCCTGTTCCACTTCGACTTCCTCTTCGTCGTTCTGTCCATCCCGATCGGGGTCGGGATCCTTCTCTGGATCCGCTTCGTCCGTTTCCCGCCCTACCTCGCGGCCTACGAGACGCAGCTGGCCCGCTCCCGCTACTACTCGAAGCAGAAGTTCGCCCACCCCGAGGCGACGATTCGCCCCAAGCGCGCGGCGCGTTCCCGTACCGCGCGGTCACAGCGTCGCCGTCGCTGAGGCCGGCGCGGGCGATGGAGATCCGGCGCTTCGGGGTCGGCAACCGGCGCCCCGACGGGCCGCCCGGGACGACTGGTGTCGCCGGGCAGGTGATCTGCGCGGACGCGCGCGGATCCGTGTCGGAGCTCGCGTTTGCCCGGCGCGGCTCCATCGAGCTGCACTCCAACCCGAACACAACATGGTTCGTCGTCATCGAGGGCGGAGGCGTGGTCCAGGTCGGGGACGAGCGAGCCCGTCTCGCGGCCGGCGAGGCGGTCCTCTGGCCGGCCGACGTTCCCCATGGCGCCTGGACAGAGCTGTCCGAGATGCGGGCAATCGTCGTCGAGCTCGCCGGGGCGGACGACGCGCACCTGCGCGGGATCCTCGCCGGGCGGGCGCTGGAGATCTCCGCGGGCGGGTCCGCGCCTGCCGCGGGCGCCGCAGGCGCGCCGGTCCTCACGACCGACGGGGAGCTCGCCGCCACGCCCGCTGACGCGGCGCAGGCCGCCGCCGAGGGTGAGCCGATCTGACACTCGGCCCCTGATCTGACACGCGGCCCTGATCTGACACTCGGCGCCTGATCGGCCGCCTATCGACTTCCGAGCACCGCCCCGAGCTGGCCGAGGATCGCGGCCGTGGCGCCCCAGACGATTCGCCCCTCCACCATGTAGGCGCCGTAGCGGAGCGGGCGGCCGCGCGGGTCCGGGTCGATGATCCGCGGCTCCACGTCGGGGAGGAAGGCCGCGACGGGTGCCTCGAGGATCGCCGCCACCTCACGCGGGTCCGGCACGAAGATCGGCCGGCGTTCGGCCACGGCCACGATCGGCGCGACGAGGAAGTTGCTCGGCGGGATCCAGAGCGCGTCGAGGTGGCCGATCACCTCCACGCCGGAGGTGTCCGGGTCGAGCCCCACCTCCTCTTCGGCCTCGCGCAGGGCGGTGGCAACGGCGTCGGCATCGCCGGGGTCCGACTTCCCGCCCGGCAGCGAGACCTCGCCCGAGTGGTGATCCGCGCCGTACTCGACCCGTTCGGTCAGGACGAGGTAGGCCTCGCCGTCCGGGCCGGGATAGACGAGGACGAGGGCGGCGGCCGACCGGGCGTCGGGCGGGGGCGCCGGACGCTCGAACGGGACGCCATCGGGCAGCTGCTCCGGGCGCAGCCACGCCGGCGGAGGCGGCAGGGGCCGCGGCGCTGCGGCGAACCGGACGCGGACCTCGGCGGGCGTCATGCGCGCATGGTACGGGCGACGGGCCGCGGCACCGGCCGAGGTGCGCCCGCCATGGCGTGCACGCCGAGGCCGTCAGGACGGGGGCGGGACCCTCGAGAGCCGGCCGCCCTCATCCGCGAAGTCCCAGGCGTCGATCGCCGGTGGCTCGAAGCCAAGCGCCGTGAGAGCGGTGCAGACCTGGCTCCGATGGTCGGTCCCATGGTGGAGCGCTTGCGCGAGCCGGATCCCCAAAGGGGCGTGGCTCTCCGCCCCGTCGTCGCGATACCTGACAACGACGGTGTCCGGGTCGAGGTCCGGCATCAGCAGCGAGTCCCACGCGGGTCCGTTGCTCTCCATCGCGGCGCGCAGCTCCGGGAGGCCCATCCGGTCCTCGTCGATGGCAGCAACGCGCCCGCCCGTCAGGGCGAAGAGGTACGCGCAGTCGGCGCCGACGAGGTGCCGCATGGTGTCCAGGATCGAGCCGTAGGTTCCCGGCACTACCGTCGCTGTCTGCTCCTCGGTCAGTCCGAGGCATGCATCGATCAGTCGCAGCGTCGCCCACACGTGGTGCGCGAACGCGTCCGCCAGGATGGATCTGGTCATTCGCCCACGGTACCATCCCGTGTCGCGCGGCTCAGCCGCGCCCGCTCGGGTTCTGCGCCGACGCCTCACGCCCTCGGCGTCGGACTCACTCGCTTATGTCACCGGGGGCAGCACTACCGAAGATCCGAGCCGGCCAGGACGGTGCAAGGAGGCCCTCATCCCCGGGCCAGGCGCCGGAATCCTCGCCATTGCGAGCCAAAGCGGTCGGTCGTGGCAGATTCGCCGCTCGGGGCCGCATCCGGCGGGGTCGAGATGGGGTCGGGATGGTGCCGCTGGCCCAGGCTTCTTCGGTAGTGCTGGTGGGCTGAGCATTGGCGTAGGAACTTGGGCCGCCCCGCCCGGCGTCGAGCGGCGCCTCGCCCCGCCCGGCGTCGGGCCGGCCAAGACGGTGCCCGGCGTCGAGCGGCGCCTCGCCCCGCCCGGCGTCGAGCGCCTGGGCCGGAGAGGACCACGCCCGGCGAGAGCTCAGTTCAGCCGCTCGCCCCCGTCGCCGCCATCCTCCGTTCGTCGGCTTGGTCGGGGGCAGGTCCAGGATCGAGGGCGCCGGAACGGCCGCCCCGGCACCCGCCCCGGATCGCGCGTCGCGCCGGTTCCCGGACTCGGCGACCACCGTCGCCCCCTCCTGGGTGAACAGGAGCGTGCCGCCCACCGGATCCGCGTCCACGCCGATGACTGCCCCGGGGCGGAACTCCCCGCGGAGGAGCGCCCGCGCCAGCGGGTTCTCCACGAGGCGCTGGATCGTCCGCTTCAGCGGTCGTGCACCGTAGGTCGGATCGGTCCCCTCGCGGGTGATGACCGCCCGCGCCGCGGGCGTCACCTCGATCTCCAGGTCGTGGCCGGCCAGCCGTCGGCCCAGCTCCGCCAGCAGCAGGTCCACGATCCGCGCGAGGTCCTCGTCGGTGAGGGCGTGGAAGACGATCACCTCGTCCACCCGGTTGAGGAACTCCGGCCGGAAGGTGCCCCGGAGCATCCCGAGGACCTCCCGCTTCATCGCCTCGTAGCCCGCCACCCCGGCCGCCGGCCGTCCCGCGTAGGCGGCGATCGCCTGGCTGCCGACGTTGCTGGTCATGATCACGACCGTGTTCTTGAAGTCGACCGTGCGGCCCTGGCCGTCGGTGAGTCGGCCGTCGTCGAGCACCTGGAGCAGCACGTTGAAGACGTCCGGGTGGGCCTTCTCGATCTCGTCGAGGAGGACGACCTGGTAGGGCCGCCGGCGGACCGCCTCCGTGAGCTGGCCACCCTCGTCGTACCCCACGTAGCCCGGCGGCGCCCCGATCAGCCGCTGCACCGAGAACTTCTCCAGGTACTCGCTCATGTCGATCCGGACCATGGCGTGCTCATCGTCGAAGAGGAACGCGGCCAGGGCGCGGGCCAGCTCCGTCTTGCCGACACCGGTCGGGCCGAGGAAGAGGAACGAACCGATCGGCCGGCGCGGGTCGCCGAGGCCGGCCCTGGCGCGTCGGACGGCGTCGGCGACGGCTTCGATCGCCTCATCCTGCCCGACGACGCGCTCGTGGAGGGCTTCCTCCATCCGGACGAGCTTCGCCATCTCGCCCTCCAGCAGGCGCGCCACCGGGATCCCGGTCCACGCCCCGACGATCTCGGCGATGTCGTCGGCGTCGACCTCCTCCTTGAGCAGGCGCGGGGCGCCGTCGGAGGTCGCGAGCGCCTCCTCCTGGGCCCGCATCCGCTCGCCGAGCTCCACGAGCGTGCCGTACTTGAGCTCCGCTGCGGTGGCGTAGTCGGCCTCACGCTCAGCCTGCTCGATGCGCAGCTGAAGCCCCTCCAGCTCCGCCTTGGTCGACCGCAGCCCCGCGATCGCAGCCTTCTCGGTCTCCCAGCGCTGCTTCATGGCGCCTGCCTGCTCGGCGATCGCGCCCAGCTCCGCCTCGAGCGCCACGAGGCGCGCCTTCGAGGCTTCGTCCTTCTCCTTCTTCAGCGCCTCGCGCTCGATCTCGAGCTGGACCCGTCTGCGCTCCAGCTCGTCGAGCTCGACCGGCATGGAGTCGATCTCCAGGCGCAGGCGGCTGGCGGCCTCGTCCACGAGGTCGATCGCCTTGTCCGGGAGGAAGCGCTCCGTGATGTAGCGGTTCGACAGGGTGGCGGCGGCAACGAGCGCCGAGTCCGTGATCCGGACGCCGTGGTGCACCTCGTAGCGCTCGCGCAGGCCGCGCAGGATCGAGATCGTCTCCTCGACCGTCGGCTGATCCACGAGCACCGGCTGGAAGCGGCGCTCCAGCGCTGCGTCCTTCTCGACGTGCTTGCGGTACTCGTCGAGCGTGGTCGCGCCGATCGTGTGGAGGTCGCCCCGGGCCAGCATCGGCTTGAGCAGGTTGCTGGCGTCCATGGCCCCTTCGGCGGCCCCGGCCCCCACGACCGTGTGCAGCTCGTCGATGAACAGGACGATCCGCCCCTCGCTGTCCTTGATCTCGCGCAGGACCGCCTTGAGGCGCTCCTCGAACTCGCCGCGGTACTTGGCTCCCGCGATGATCGAGCCCAGGTCCAGCACGACGACCCGCTTGTCCTTGAGCCCCTCGGGCACGTCGCCGCGGACGATCCGCTGGGCGAGGCCCTCGACGATGGCGGTCTTGCCGACCCCGGGCTCGCCGATGAGGACCGGGTTGTTCTTGGTGCGCCGCGAGAGGACCTGGATGACCCGCCGGATCTCCTCGTCGCGCCCCACGATCGGGTCGAGCCTCCCGGCCCGTGCCTCCTGGGTCAGGTCGCGGCCGTACTTCTCGAGGGCCTGGTACGTGCTCTCCGGCGTCGCGGAGGTGACCCGCTGTCCGCCGCGGATCCCGGCCAGGGCGGCCAGGAAGGCCTCGCGCCCGGCCCCGTGACGCTCCAGGAGGGCCTGGCCATCTCCGCCCACGTCGACGATCCCGAGGAGCAGGTGCTCGGTGGAGACGAACTCGTCGCCGAGGCGGCGGGCTTCGTCCGCGGCGCGCTCGAGCACGCGGCGAGCACGGGCGTCGAGGGCCAGCTGACCGCCGGCCACCTTCGCCCGCCGGGCGAGGAGCGCGGCCAGCTCCCCGCGGAACGCGGCCAGGTCCACGCCCATCCGGCGAAGGGTCTGGGCCGGGATTCCCTCCTCGTCCTCGGTGAGCGCCGCGAGGAGGTGCTCGGCATCGAGCACGGGGCTCTGGAGCCGTTCCGCGAGGGCCTGCGCGCCGGCGATCGCCTCCTGGGCCTTCTGGGTGAATCGTTCGAGGTTCATGGCGAATTCGTGCTCCGGGTGGTCGCGCCGGACTGAGGCGCTGGTGCCGGGCTCAGGCGCCCGGGCGGGGATTGGGCTGGTCGATGGCGTCGAGGATGGGGGTCACGGCGGTGCGGGCGGACGCATCGAGGGTGGGCAGGACCACCCGGACGCGGACGAGCAGGTCACCGCGGTCGCCGCCCTTCAGCCGGGGCATCCCCTGGCCGGCGAGGCGGATCACCTGGCCCGGCTGCGTTCCGGCGGGGATCTTGAGGAGGAGTCGCTTCCCGCCGAGCGTGACGACCGGCACCTCCGCCCCGAGGAGCGCTTCCTTGAGCGTCACCGCGAGCTCGCGAACGAGGTTCGCTCCGTCACGCGTGAAGACGGCGTGCGGCCGCAGGGCCATGACGAGGACCAGGTCGCGGGCGTCCGCGCCCGAGCCACCACCCTGGCCCCGAAGGCGGATCCGACTGCCGCTCTCGACCCCCGCCGGGATCGCCACCTCGAGGCGCCGCCCGTCCACCTCGAGGAGGCGGGTGCCACCGGCGGCAGCGTCCTCGAGGGTGACCTCGACGACGGCCTCCACGGGCGGCACGGTGACCGGCCGGCGAGAGCTCGAGCGCCGGTGGGTGCCGCCGGGGACGGTGCCCGCTCCCGGCGCGCCGGCGGCTGCCCCCGCCATCCCGCCGGCAAAGAACGTGCGGAAGAAGTCGGAGAAGCCGCCCGGGTCGCCGGCGAACTCGAACCGGACCCCGCCCGGCGCACCGGCAGCCGCCCCCGCCGGGCGAAACCCCGCGAAGGGACCGCCCGGCGCGAACGGGTCGTCGCCCGGGCGGCCCGCGGCGCGCGCGTACTCCTGCCAGTGGGCCCCGAGCTCGTCGTACTGCTTCCGCTTGACGGGGTCGGCGAGGACCTCGTTGGCCTCGTTGACCTCCTTGAAGCGGCGCTCCGCCTCGGCATCGCCCGAGTTGCGATCCGGGTGGTGCTTCCGGGCGAGCGCCCGGAAGGCCTTCTTGATCTCCCCGGTCGAGGCCGTGCGCGGCACGCCCAGGACGGCGTAGTAGTCCTTGTAGTCCACGACGCCCCCCGCGGTCCGGGGTCTCCTCAGCCGCCCGAGGCGATCGCCGGCGGTTGATCGGCCGGGAAGCCGGCGGGCGGCGCGGGACTGCGAGCGGGACGCTCTTCCGCGAGCCGCCGCCGGACGCCGGTGCCTTCACGACGAGCCCCTTCGGCTTCCGCCGCAGCGCGTGCTCGAGGACCTGGTCCATCGAGTCCACCAGGACGAGCTTGATCTGCTTGCGGATCTCGTCCGGGATGTCCTGGAGGTCCTTCTCGTTCTTCTTCGGGAGGATCACGACGCGCGCGCCGGAGAGATGCGCGGCCAGGATCTTGCTCTTGAGACCGCCGATGGGCAGGACCCGGCCACGCAGGGTGATCTCGCCGGTCATCGCCACGTCCTTGCGGACCGGGATGCCGGTGAGCGTGCTCACCATGGCGGTCGCCATCGTGATCCCGGCCGACGGTCCGTCCTTGGGAATCGCCCCGGCCGGGACGTGGATGTGCAGGGTGTTCTTCTCGAAGGTCTCGCGGTCGACGCCCAGGCGCGTGGCGTTCGCTCGGATCCAGGAGAGCGCCGCGCGGGCGGACTCCTTCATGACGTCGCCGAGCTGGCCGGTGAGGATGAAGTCCTCGCGGCCCTCCATCTTCGTGACCTCGACCGCGACGACGTCGCCCCCGACCTCGGTGACGACGAGGCCGGTGGCGGCCCCGGTCTGGTCCTCCGCCTCCAGCTCCCCGTACTCGAAGCGCGGCGGGCCGAGGAACTCGATGAGCTTGCGGTTGTCGACGACGGTCTTGCGCTTGCGCCCCTCGGCGACCCGGCGGGCGACCTTGCGCATGACGTTGGCGATCTCCCGCTCGAGGTTCCGGACGCCGGCCTCGTGCGTGTAGGCCTGGACGAGGGTGACGAAGGCCTCGTCGGTGATCTCGATGTGCTTCGCGGTGAGCCCGTGGTTGTGGAGCTGCTTGGGAAGCAGGAAACGCTTGGCGATCTCGACCTTCTCGAGCTGGGTGTAGCCGGGCAGCCCGATGACCTCCATCCGGTCGCGCAGGGGGGGCGGGATCGGGTCGAGCAGGTTGGCGGTCGTGATGAAGAGCACCTTCGTGAGGTCGAAGGGCACCTCGAGGTAGTTGTCCTGGAAGGTGTTGTTCTGCTCCGGGTCGAGGACCTCGAGGAGGGCCGAGGAGGGATCGCCCCGGAAGTCCATCCCGAGCTTGTCGACCTCGTCGAGCATGAAGACGGGGTTGTTCGTGCCGGCCGTCTTGACGTTCTGGATGACGCGACCCGGGAGCGCCCCGATGTAGGTTCGGCGGTGGCCCCGGATCTCCGCCTCGTCGTGGACGCCGCCGAGGCTCATCCGGACGAACTTGCGGCCCATGGCCCGGGCGATGCTCTTGCCGAGCGACGTCTTGCCCACGCCGGGCGGCCCCACGAAGCAGAGGATGGGGCTGCGGATCGTGTCCGCCAGGGCCCGGACGGCGAGGTACTCGAGGATCCGCTCCTTGACCTTCTCGAGCCCGTAGTGATCCTCGTCGAGGATCTTGGCTGCCTCGCGAATGTCCAGGTTGTCGGTCGTGGAGGTGGTCCACGGGAGGCCGACGAGCCAGTCGACGTACGTCCGGATCACGCCCACCTCCGGCGAGGCAGAGGGGATCCGACTCATCCGGTCGACCTCCTTGAGGGCGCGGGCGCGCACCTCGTCGGGCATGCCCGACGACTCGACCTTCTCGCGCAGCTCGTGGATCTCGGCCTGCTGCGGGTCGTCCTCGCCCAGCTCCCGCTGGATCGCCTTGAGCTGTTCGCGGAGGATGTACTCCCGCTGGGTCTTGTCCATCTCGGACTTGACCTCGCTCTGGATCTTCCCCTTGAGCTCGAGGATCTCGACCTGGCGGGCGAGGAATGCCGAGCAGAGCTTGAGGCGCTCCACGACGTCCACGGTCTCGAGCAGCTCCTGGCGCTGCTCCGTCGTCATGTCCGGGCTGTAGGCGACCATGTCGGCCAGCAGCCCCGGCTCGGTGATGTTCCGGGCGGCCACCGCAGCCTCTGGCGGGACGGGCGCGCCGGACTGGACGTACTGCTCGATCTGGCCCTGGACCGTCTTCATGAGCGCTTCGATCTCGACGCCGGTCGGCGCGATGTCCGTCAGCTCTTCGACCCGGGCGAGAAGGTAGGGGCTGGTCGCCGCGAACCCGTGGAGCCGGAGCCGCCCCTGCCCCTGGACGATCGCCCGGACCGTCCCGTCCTGGAGCTGGACGACCTGGGCGATCTTGGCCAGGGTGCCGATCTCGTAGAGCTCGGCCGGGTCCGCGATCTCCTCCTGCTCGGCGCGACGCTGCGTGACGAGCGCGATGAGGCTCGCGCCGGCGACGGCGGCGTTGAGCGCGTTCACGCTCTTCTCGCGGCCGACCTGGAGCGGCACGATCATCTCCGGGAAGATCACGGTCTCGCGCAGGGCCACGAGCGGCAGCTCGCGGATCGGCGTGGGCGGCCGGCCGGACGGGGCCTTCGACTTCGGCATCTGGCTCTCCTGGGCCTCGGGCCCTGCGGGCCTCCGGGTGCTTGCGGAGGACCGATCGGTCCGCCGGTTCGGGGGTTGGTGGGCTTCTGGGAGGGCCCGCGCTTCGGGGTACGTCGGGAGCGAGAGGGCCGGTCGGGGTCACCTGCCAAGTCGAGCCCCTCCCTCGGTCGTCGCGGCGCCGTCCTCGTGGCCGGCACCCGTTCCTTCGTCGTAGAGGGCCTCGAGGATGCGGACGCCGAGGCGTTCCTCCAGCTCGAAGAGGATGCGGATCCCGGCGAGGTTCGCGCCCCGCTCCTGGGTGAGGTGCCGGATCCACAGGATGCGGCGGATGTCCTCGTCAGAGTAGAGGCGGATGTTCGTGGGCGTGCGGGCCGGCTCGATCAGGCCCTCGTCCTCGTAGATCCGGAGCGTCCGCGGGTGGACCGAGACGATCCGGGCTGCGACCGAGATGACGTAGACGGGGCGAGTCGGGTCCCTGTCGAGCCGGCCGCGGAACACGCGCGTTCGGCCGTCAGCCGGCCGCGCCGGTCCCGACGAGCTCGCGCTCGGGTTGCGCATCGCTGGTCGCCGTGATCCGGATCTGCTTCGGCTTGACTTCCTCGGCCTTCGGAATGCGCAGCGTGAGGATCCCCAGCTCGTACGTCGCGCTGGCGCGGTCGCCGACGAGACCCTCCGGGAGCTCCAGCGTGCGGCTGAAGCTGGCCCGCCGAATCTCGTTGAGGATCCAGGACTCGTCATCGCGGCGCGCTTCCTCGCGCATCTCCCCCGAGATCGTGAGGGTCGTGCCGGTCAGGGTGAGCTCGACGTCCTCGGGCCGCCAGCCGGGAAGGCTGGCCTTCACGAGCAGCTCGTCCGGCGTGGTCGTGATGTCAAGCGCCGGCTCTGCCCCGAGGCTGACGGTGCGCCAGGTGCGCGGGTGGAAGGCGTCGTCGTCGAAGAGGCGGTCGACGGCGCGGCGAAGGGTGAACAGCTCGTCGAACGGGTTGGCTCTGCGGATGATGGTCATGGTTCGAGCACCTCCGGGTGCGCTGAGTGGGTCTTCTTCCGGGCTCCACCCGGCCGGGTGACCGGATGGGAGGGCGCCGTGCGCCGCCTCACCGGACACGACCGTAGGGTAGAACCATGACAATCATGTTGTCAAGAGTCTGCACATCGATGCGGCAGGGACAGCGAGGGCCGCCCCACACGAAGGCGCTCGTGGGCCCTCGATCCCGGTCGGGTCGTTGGCGCTGGCCACGGTGAGCTTGGCGTGGGAAGCCTGACGGCGCCGCCTCGCCCGCGGCTCGCCGACGCCCCCCGCGGCTCGCCGACGCCCCGCGACGCACAGCCCGCCCCGCGCCGCCGCGGCCCCGCGCCGCGCCGCGGCCCCGCGCCGCGCCGCGGCCCGCGCGATCAGCCGGGGGTCGACACCCCGATCAGGATCTCGTGGAGGGCCGGCTCGCACTCCGATCGCCCCGTCGCGATCACCTTGTCGCCCGCCCGCAGGATCGTGTCGGGCTGGATCGCCTGGGCCACGTCGTCCCGGACGATGGCCACGATGGCGCAGGCCGCCGGCAGCTCGATGTCGCGGGGGTTTCGGCCGGTGGCCGGGGAGGCGTCGTCGAGGAGCGCCTCGACGAGCTCGAAGTCGCCTGACAGCTGGGCCAGGTGAAGGAGCTCGTAGACCGGGATCTCCTGCTCGATCGAGCCCAGGATCATCCGCGTGGGTGACACCAGCTCGTCCACGCCGAGGTGGCTGAACAGCAGCTCGTTCTTCGGGTTGTTCACCCGGGCGATCGTCTTGGGCACTGTGAAGTGGTGCTTGGCCATCTGGCAGATGACCAGGTTGTCCTCGTCATCGCCGGTGACCGCCGCCACGACATCGGCCCGGTTTGCCCCGGCCTCGGCGAGTGCGCTGCCCTCGCAGCCGTCCTTGGCCACGACGATCGATCCGATCTCGTCGGCGATCTGGTCGGCTCGGACGCGGTCCTTCTCCATCAGGACCACCTCGTGGCCCGACTCGCTCAGCTCCTTGGTGAGGTAGTAGCCGACCTTCCCACCGCCAACCACCAGCACGAACATGGCTCAGGCCTCCCGGGCGATCGAGTCGACGGCCGTCGAGTCCGCCGCTGGCCGTGTCTCCGTGGCAAGCCGCGTGGCCGTGGCTGGTCCCCTCTCGGACGGAGGGATCGCCGCTGGCCGGCTCACCGAGGGCGGTCAGCAGGGCATCTGCGATCAGCGTCGTCCGGCACATCGTCCCGATCCCCAGCTCGGCATAGGCCTGCGCCCGGACCGGGTCGTTGATCTTGGCGTAGGCGCGGTGGATGCCGAGCGACTCGAGGGCCAGCTGGGCGGACATGGCGTTGCGGTTGTCGCCCTCTGTCAGGGCCAGGAAGAGGTCGGCACCCTCCGCCCCGATGCGGCGCAGGGTGTCCTCGTCGGTGCCATCGCCCCTGATGGCACTGCCCTGGAAGGTGGCGGGGAGGCGGTCGAATGACCGCGTGAAGAGATCGACGATCGTGACCTCGTGGCCCGTCGCGTCCAGCACCTGCGCCATCCTGGCGCCCACGCGGCCGCAGCCGACGATCACGGCTCTCATGGTCGGTACTCCTCGGGCATCGGCTCGCGTGACACCCAGACGGCGCACGGAGCGTTCTTCAGGACGTACGGCACGGTACGTCCGATCGCGAAGTCACCACCGAACTTCTTGCGATAGGGCAGGCCCACGACGAGCAGATCGGCGGCACGCTCGACGGCCTCGTCTACGAGGGCGGCTCCGACGTCGCGGGCCTGGACGAGGACCGCCTCGAGCGGATGCCGGCGTGCTCGGCCTGCGTCTCGGCCATGTCGAGCACGCGCTGGGCCGGCTCGCTGCATCTTGGGCGACGCCCGCGTCGAGGGGCAGGGTCCAGTCGATCTCGACGACATGGACCGCGACGACCTCCGCGTGGGCGGGCTTCGCCAGGTCGAGCACGACGCGCAGGATCCGCGCGTCTGATGGCCCCCCGTTGAGGGCGACGACGGCTCTCCTGAATGAGGGAACGGACTTCTCGCTCACGGGACTGGACGGTCCTCCGGATCAAGGCTGCGCCTCACACCGAATCGGCGTCACGGAGGCGACCCAGCCTCACACGATAGCACCGCCGCACGCACCCGTCGGTCCCGCGGGTCAGTCGGCCTCGCTCGCTTCATCGTCCGGTCGCCGGAACGCCGCGGGCTCCTCTCGCCGGTACGGGACGTTGGTGACGACCGTGTCGGGTCGACCGAGCAGGGCCCGCCGCAGCTCGTTCGTGGACTGGTTGTAGAGAAGCCGCTCCCACCAGTGGCGCGGCACGAACTCGGGGATCACGACGAAGGTGACAGGGGCCTCCTTGTCGGGCGGCCAGGTCTGGTCGAGGACCTCGAGGTAGGCGAGCAGCGGGCCGGTCAGGGCGCGATACGGGCTCTCGACGACGATGAGCGGGCACACCCGGCACCTGGAGATCCCACGCCGTCCGGACCTCCTCCGCGTAGGCTGCATCCTCCGAGACAAGGACGGCCCGGATGTCGGTCGAGACGGAGCGTCCGACGTTGACGGCCTGGATGACCGCGCGGTTGAGGCCGCTCACCGGGACCACCACGCGCTCGTGGCGGCGGGGCAGCGGGGCGACCTGGTCGGGGCGCAGGGCCACCTGCGCCCGGGATGCGGCGTACTGGCGGTGGATGAACTGGAAGACGAGGATCTGCAGCGGGATCAGGATGATGACCAGCCATGCCCCATCGACGAACTTGACGCTCGCGACGACCGCCAGCACGAGGAGCGTCAGGATCCCGCCGAAGGCGTTGATGCCCGCCCGCCATTGCCAGCCGGGCTCCCGCACGGCGAACCAGTGGCGAACCATCCCCGCCTGGGAGAGCGTGAAGCAGACGAAGACGCCCACCGAGTAGAGCGGGATGAGCGCGTGGGTGTCCCCGTCGAAGAGCACGAGGATCGTCCCCGCGACGGTCGCGAGGACGACGATCCCCCAGGAGAAGGCGAGGCGGTCGCCACGGAACCCGAACTGGCGCGGCATGTACTCGTCCTGGGCCAGGATCGCCGCGAGCCGGGGGAACGCGTTGAAGCTGGTGTTCACTGCGAGGAAGAGGATCAGCGCCGTCGCGGCCTGGAAGAGGAGGAACGGGACCGTTCCGTCGCCGAAGACCGCGGCCGCGACCATCGCGACGACCGTCGGTCCGCCCTCCTCGGTGGGCCGGATCCCGAACCCGTCGGCGACGATCGTGATCCCGATGAAGAGGACGCCGAGGAGGATCGCCATCGCCAGCATCGTGTTGGCGGCGTTCTTTGCCTCGGGCGGCTTGAACGCCGGCACCCCGTTGGCGATCGCCTCCACGCCGGTCAGGGCCACCGACCCGGCGGCGAAGGCCCGGAGGATCAGGATGATCCCCAGCGCCTGCGTGCCCAGCGGGACGAGCTGGTCCTCGGGCGGCGACGTGACCGGGGCACCGCCAGTGGCGATCCGGGCAACCCCCAGGGCGATCATCAGGAGCGTCATCCCGACGAAGATGTAGGTCGGGCTGGCGAACAGGAGCCCTGCCTCGCGTAGCCCCCGGAGGTTGGCGACGGTGATCAGGGCGATCGCCGCGAGGGCGATCTCGATGCGGATCTCGTAGAGCTCCGGGACCACCGAGTAGATCTGCGAGACCGCCGACGAAGTCGAGACCGCGACGGTCATGACGTAGTCGATGAGCAGCGCGGCTGCTGCCACGAGGCCGGCAAGGTGCGAGATGTTCTCGCGCGCCACCACGTACGCGCCACCGCCCGACGGGTAGGCGCGGCAGACCTGGCGATAGGAGAGGGAGACGACGGTTAGAAGACCCACGATCGCGAAGGCCATCTCGATCGAGAGGAGCAGGGCCCCCGCCCCGGCGACCACGAAGACCCGCAGGATCTCCTCCGTCGCGTAGGCGGAGGAGCTGATCGCGTCGGAGCTGAAGATCGGGAGGGCGAGCTTCTTCGGCAGCCGCTCGAAGGCCTCCTCTTCGTTGGAGAGCCGGCGCCCGAAGAGGAAGCGGCGGAAGGCTCTGCCCCCGTCCGCGCGACGCCGCGGGGGCCAGCGACGCGGACGCCTTCGCGGTCATCATGCCGGGCCCCGTGTACCGGAAGTACGCCGAGTGGGGCCGCTCCACCCGTACCCGGCGGTCGGCGACCTTGCGTCCTTGGAGCGGCCGTCGTCCGCCGATCACGGGGCGGCCCGATCCTGTTCGGAAGGCGTGGCCTCGCTCCGGTCCACGTCAGATGCCGGAGCGCCCGCCAGGCCCTCCACGCTCCGGTACGGCACGTCGAGGACGACCGTGTGCACCCGGCCGACGAGCTGCGCCCGGAGCCGACGGGCCCCCTGGTTGTAGAGGAAGCGATCCCACCAGTAGCGGCCGACGTACTCGGGGAGGATCACGACCGTCGTCGGCACCTCCTTGTCGGGCGACCACGTCCGGTCGAGGACGTCGAGGTAGGCCACGACGGGTCCGATCAGGGCACGGTACGGGGACTCCACGACGACGAACGGCACGTCGGGCAGCTGACGGATCCACCGCTCCCGCAGGGCGTCGCCGGCGTCGGGATCGACCGTCACGTAGACCGCCCGGATGTCGTCGCTCAGCGTGCGCCCCACGTTCACTGCCTGGACCACCGCCCGGTTGATGCCGTTGACCGTCACGACCACGCGCTGGGTCCGGTGTGGCCGGGGGATCTCGGCGTCGGCGGCCACGAGCAGCTCGGCCTCCTGGCCTCGGTACTGGGCGCGCACCCAGCGCATCAGGCCGACCAGGATCGGGGACGGTGATGAGGACGATCCAGGCCCCGTTGGGGATCTTGGACGCGGCGCTGATGACGAAGACGAGCCCGGTGACGAGCGCCCCGACGAGGTTCAGGCCGAGCTTCCATCGCCAGCCGCCGCCCCGCTCCTCGTACCAGTGGCGGACCATGCCGGCCTGGGAGATGGCGAACGAGAGGAAGATCCCGATCGAGTAGAGCGGGATCAGGGCCGGGACCGACGCGTCGAAGAGCCAGATCAGCAGGCACGCGAAGCCGGCCAGGATTGCGATCCCCCAGCTGAACGCGAGACGGTCGCCCACGATCGCGAACTGGCGGGGCATGTACCCGTCGACCGCCAGGATCCGGGCCAGGCGCGGCGCGCCGTTGAAGCCGGTGTTGGCGGCCAGGATGAGGATGAGCGTCGTCACCGCCTGGAAGAGCACGAAGGCCAGCCCGTCCCCGAAGACCTGCTGCGCGACCTGGGCGATGAGGGTGACCTCCTCGCGCCGGGTCCGGGACGATGCCGAACGCGAAGGCGAGGACGGACACGCCAACGAAGATCGTCCCGAGCAGGAGCCCCATCGCGGTCATCGTGTTCGCGGCATTGCGCGCCTCGGGTGGCTTGAAGGCGGGCACGCCGTTCGTGATCGCCTCCGTCCCGCTGAGCGCCACCGAGCCGAAGGCGAACGCCCGGACGATGAGGATCACGGACAGGGCCTCGAAGCCGCCCTCGGGCGGCACCACGCTCGGGGATCGGGAACGTCGCGGCCGGGTCGCCGGTCACGATCCGGGCGACCCCGATGCCGATCAGCGCCAGGGCGCCGACCACGTAGGCGTAGGTCGGGACCGCGAAGAGGTTGCCGGACTCGCGCAGGCCGCGCAGGTTTGCCACCGCGAGGAGGATCGTGGCGAGGATGGACAGCTCTGTCCGGTAGGGCAGGAGCTCCGGGACCACCGAGGTGATCGCCGCGATGCCTGCCGCGATGGATACCGCCACGGTCATCATGTAGTCGAAGAGGAGCGCCGCGGCCGCAAGCAGCGCGACCGGCACCCCGAGGTTCGCCCGGGCCACCGCGTAGGCACCGCCACCCGACGGGTAGGCGTGGCAGACCTGCCGGTAGGACGTGGTCACGATGACGAGCAGGCCTGCGATCGCGAGGGCGATCGGCACCGACCAGACCACCGCCGCGCCCCCGGCGAGGACGAGGATTCGGAGGATCTCCTCGGAGGCGTAGGCGGAGGAGCTGATGGCGTCGGAGCTGAAGACGGCGAGCGCCTTCGGCTTGGAGAGCCGCTCGCCGATCTCCTCCTCGCTCGCGAGGGGCCGTCCGATGGCGACGGCCTTCACCCTGGCCCAGGCTCGCCCGATCGCCGGTCTTGGGTGCGCTCGCCGCCCGCTTCGCGGTGAGCTGGCCGGGGCCGGTGTAGCGGAAGTACGCGCTGTGCGGCCGCTCGATCCGGACGCGCCGGTCGCCGACCTTCCGGCCGCTCAGCGGGCGGCGTCCTCCGATCATGGTCAGTCGCCCCCGGCCAGGCGATCGGCCAGCCATCCCGGCAGGCCCGGCGGCCCGGATGTCGGCCTGGGTCGTCGCGATCGGGTAGGCCACGCGGTGCCAGGTGACGCGCTGCATCTCCGTGTCCAGGACCAGCGCGCTGGCCCGCGGGTCGCCGTCGCGCGGCTGCCCCACGCTGCCCGGGTTGAGGAGGAGGCGTCGTCCGTCGAGCGCCAGGGTCGAGCCGTCGGACGGCCCGAGCGCCTCCACGTGCCCATCGTCGTCGCGCCACGCGGCGGGGACGTGGGTGTGCCCGTGGAGGCAGTAGGGCGTCACGAGCACGGCGAGGTTCGCCCGCGCGTCGGGCGTCGTGGTGATGTACTCCCAGGTCGGGTCGCGCGGGCTCCCGTGGACCAGGGTCATCTCCCCCAGCTCGGCCCGCTCGGGAAGGTCGGCCAGCCAGGCCCGGGTCTCGGGGGAGATCCGCCGCGCCGTCCACTCCACCGCCCGGCGGGCGGCCGGGTTGAACCACTCCACGCCCAGGCTGCCGAGGGCCGCGGCATCGTGGTTGCCGCGCACGCCCGTGGCCCCGATCTCCCGCAGGCGCGCCACGACCTCGTCGGGATGGGGCCCGTACCCAACCACGTCGCCCAGCTGCCAGACGGCGTCGACGTCGCCCAGTGCCGCGAGCACCGCGTCGAGCGCCGGGAGGTTCGCATGGATGTCCGACAGGACCGCGACTCGCATCGCCGCGGAGCGTATCGCGGCGCCGCCCGTCGCGTGCGGCCGGTCACCAGGGACGGCGCTTCCGGTCGGCGGGCGGGCGCGGCCACTCTCGTGCCGTGGACCCGCCCTTGCGGACGACGACGAGCCGGTGGTCCTCCAGGCCGTCGATCGTCGCTGGAAGCGGAGCGACTTCCAGGCTCCCGCCGCCCAGCGCCGCGACGGCCCGCAGCGCCCGATCCTGCTCATCGCCGAGGCCTGCCCGCTTCCAGGCCAGGAGAATGCCGCCGGGAACGAGGAGAGGGAAGGCGAGCTCGACGAGCTCGGGGAGCGACGCGACGGCGCGGACCGTGACCGCCGGCCAGCGCTCGCGATGGAGGTGATCGGCTGCCAGGTCCTCGGCCCGGACGGCGGCCACCGCCGCCCGGTCGGCAACGCCGGCAGCCGCCACGGCGACCTCCAGGAACGCGGCCTTCTTGACGATCGAGTCGACGAGCAGGGCGCGCTCCGCCGGCAGGGCCAGGGCGAGGGGAAGCCCGGGATAGCCACCCCCGGAGCCGAGGTCGACGAACCGGCGCACGCCGGCCTCCCGCAGGAGCGGGACCGCCGCAAGGCTGTCGAGCAGGTGGCCCACGACCGCCGCCTCGGGATCGCGGATGGCGGTCAGGTTGATCGCCGCTCGTCCACGCCAGGAGAAGGCGGAGGTGCCCGAGGATCCCGTCGCGAGCGCTGTCAGGCAGGTCTCCCAGGCCGAGCGACGCGCAGCCGGCGTCGAACCGGGCGATCGCCGCATCCGGAAGCTCGGGACAGAGAGAAGGATCGGCCGGGAGCGGCGCACGGTTGCCCATGGGACCCTCCGTCGCGTCGTGCGGGCCCCGGGCATCCGGACCGCGCCGCTCCCGGCCGGTGATCGGCTCGCACCGGCTGGACCTGGGAGGACGGTCTCTCGACGCTCGTCCGGTTGGCGGCCCGGGTCTCCCCGTGCCCCTCGCGACCGCCGCCCCCCGTCATCGGGTCCGCTGTCGATGCGGACCGTGATCGTTCGACCGCCGCTCCCGGCCGTCAACGGGGTTATCCACCGGGTTATCCACGATCTGCCGCACGACGCGAGGCGCTGGTGGAAAACCCGGGTCCGGCCGGCGACCCGAGTCGCGACGCGTCAGGCGGCGTCGACCGCCGGCATCTCGGCGCTCCGCGGCCCGCCGTCCACCCGCTCGGCACCCCCCGCGGGATCGTCCATGCCCGGCGCGCCGGGTCCTGCTTGTCGGGCGGCGGCGCGACCGCCGATCCCGCCCCCGGCGCGGAGCGCTCGCAGGACGGCCCGCTCCTCGAGCCCGATCTCCTCGGCCTCGGCCGCGCCCCGGATCGCCGCCGCGACCACGCCGCGGGGGATCTCGGCGACGGCCGGGAGGCCGACGACGAACGCCGACCCGCTGGCGGGGACCGATGCCAGCGCCACGTCGCCGCCCATCGCCCGGGCCAGGTCGCGGCTGATCGGCAGCCCGAGGCCGGTTCCCGGGATCCGCTCGTGGCCCTCGAGACGGGCGAACGGCCGGAAGACCCGCTCGAGGTCGCCCCGCTCGATCCCCGGCCCCTCGTCGCGCACGATGATGAGCGCCACGGGGCCGTCGACCCGGGCGCCCAGCTCGACGAGCCCGCCCTCCGGGGAGAACTTGCAGGCGTTGGCCGCGAGGTTCGCCACGATCTGCTCGACCCGGCGCCGGTCGACTCGGGCCGTGCGGATTCGCGGCGGGAGGTCGGTCACCAGTCGGACGCGGCGCCCCGCAGCGAGCGGCGCAAGGGGCGAGATGGCCCGTTCGCAGATCTCCGTGAGCGAGCAGGCCTCGATCTCCAGGCTGAGGCTGCCCGCCTCGATCCGACTGAGCTCGAGGAGGTCGCCGACCAGTGATGCCATGCGCTCGACGATGCCCTGCCCGCGCTCCACGAACTCCCGTCCGATCTCCGGATCGTCCACCGCGCCGCCGGCCAGGAGGTCGAGGTAGCCCCCGAGACCGGCGAGCGGTGTCCGGAGCTCGTGGGCGACCATGGACACGAAACGCTCGCGCTCGCGCTCCCGGGCCCGCAGGGTGGTCCGTTCGGCCTCGTCGGCCGCCCGCGCGGTCGCGGCCGCCAGGGCGGCCAGCACGTGGCGGAGCGTCGCGGCGGGGAGGCGTGCCGCGACGGCCGCCGCGTCGTCCGGGCTCACGAGCTCCAGGCCGAGCTGGACCTTCGCCCCGGGGACGTCGAGGCGGAGGAGACGCTCGACCAGCGCCGCGGTGGGAGGTTCGAGCACGATCCCGGCCGGGCTTCGTCGGGCGCGCACGACTGCGACCTCGGCCGGGGCCGCTGCGGCCCGGACCGCGGCAGGTCGGGCCGCGCGGGCGTCGAGCCACGCCGCCAGCTCCAGCGCGTCGGCCGTCTCCTCGCCCGGTTCCGCGCTCACGAGGACCCGGCGGGTCGGGTGGTCGGTCACGATCGCCGCGCGGCGCGCCCCGACGACGCGCGCGACCAGGGCCAGGATCTCGGCTACGTGGGTCGCGGCGTCACCCGGGCCGGCGAGCACGTCGAGGGCCCGGGCCAGCAGGGCCCGCTCCTCGTGGGCGGCGAGGTCCTCGTCGCGCCGGAAGGTCCGTCGGCGTTCCGTGAACGGGGACGGCGCGGGGACGGCCGGCAGCGAGGGACGGCTGGGGTGGTGCTCCATGCATGCCGGAGGGTGCGCGCGGGCACCGGCGGCGGGCCATCCCCCGAGCGTCGCACGCGGACGGCCGGAAGTACCGAGCGTCAGGCGCGCGGCGCGCTCCGCACCGGGCGACCGAGCGTCCGGCGAACGACGTCGAGCACCTCTTCGACGTACTGGTCGGCCTCGCCCCGCTCCGCCGCCGTCCGGACGCAGCCCTGCACGTGGTCCTCCAGGACCATGATCGAGACCGCGTCGATCGCGGCCCGGAGCGCTGCGGTCTGCTGGAGGATGTCCACGCAGTACTCCTCGCGCTCGATCATCCGTCCAATCCCGCGCACCTGGCCCTCGATCCGGCTGAGGCGGCGGATGAGCTGGGCGCGGTCGCGCGTGTAGCTGTGGCGAAAGGCCGCCTCGTCGGCGCCGGCGTCGCCGGCGCGCGTCGGCGTGCGCGCGTTCCGCTCTGGTCGCCCGGCGTCATGGTCGTCGTTCTCCGGTGGGGTGGGTGGCGGCTACGATGATACTCCCCATGGGTATCGGCGGCTCGCTGCCGGCGGTCACCCCGGCGCTCCGGACGGGCAACTCCGACCCGGCGGACTGGCGCCGTCGGACCGGCTAGACTTGGGCCGATGGATCGCCCGACGCACCGTCCCGAGCCGCTCGCCCCCGGCGAGGCGCGCTCCCGGCGCGCGGCCCCGGGACGCGCAGCCCGGTGACCGACGCCCGTCCCCGGCCCGCGTTCGCCCATGCGAGCGAGGCTGAGCTGGCGCGGATCCTCGACTTCTACGAAGTGGCCTGGGAGTACGAACCACACACGTTCCCGATCCTCTACGATCGGGACGGGACGGTGCTCGAGAGCTTCAGCCCGGACTTCTACCTGCCCGAGCTGGACCTGTACGTGGAGATCACGACGCTCAAGCAGCGCCTCGTCCGCAAGAAGAACCGCAAGCTGCGCCGCCTCCGCGACCTCTATCCCGGCGTCCGGATCAAGCTCCTCTATGCGCGGGACTTCCGGGCGCTGCTCCTCAAGTACGGGCGGATCAGCCTGGCCGACGCCCTCAGCGGCGCGGAGGGGCAGGCCACGCCGCCCCGGCGCGCCTCGAACGCCGCCGCAGCCGGCGCCGCCCCGTCGGTCGCCCACCACTCCGATGCGTCGCTCGGGCTGCCCGTCCCGTCGCGGGCAGCCCGGGCGCGCCGGACGCGCGCCCAGGCCCGGGCTCGCGCGGCCGCCCGGACCAGCGCCACGCCCACCGTGGAGATGAACGGATGAACGGGACGCCGGATCTCGTCGCGGACGTCGCCGAGGTCCTCCTCTCCGAGGAGCAGATCCAGGCCAAGGTGGTCGAGCTGGGGGCGCGGATCTCGGCCGACTTCGACGGGCGCGAGCTCACGCTCGTCAGCGTCCTGAAGGGCTCGCTGCCATTCATGGCCGATCTCATGCGGGCGATCACGATCCCGGTCCAGATCGACCTCATGGAGGTCTCGTCCTACGGGGGAACCGCCACCGAGTCGTCCGGGCTCGTCCGGATCCTCAAGGACCTCTCGTCGTCGATCGACGGCCGTGACGTGCTCATCGTCGAGGACATCATCGACACGGGCCTCACCCTCAACTACCTCGTCCGCTACCTGCGTGGCAAGAACCCGTCGTCGCTCCGCATCTGCACCCTGCTCGACAAGCCCGCCCGGCGCCTCGTCGAGATCCCCATCGACTACCTGGGCTTCGAGATCCCGGACCGGTTCGTGATCGGCTACGGGCTCGACTACGGCGAGCGCTACCGCAACCTCCGCTTCGTGGGCGTGCTCCGCCCCGAGGTCTACGCGGGCCCGGAATGACGCTCCACCGTCGCCCGCTCGGCCGCGGACGCCTGGTCGCGGCGGTCAGCGCCATCCTCATGCTCGTCGGCTGCCTCCTTCCCTGGTTCCGCGCCGGCGGCAGCGACGGCATCCCGCCGATCGAGGGGAACGCGTTCGAGGGAGCGGGGATCCTCGTCTTCCTGGCCGCCCTGGCGACCCTCGCCCTCGTCGCGCTCCCCTACGCGGCCGGCGACCGGCCTGTCGCGTACGACCGCTGGTGGGCGTATGGAGCCCTGGCGCTGGTGGCGGCCGTGGCGCTCGTCGCGCGCGTTGCCGGGATCGCGGCCGAGAGCCGGCGGGCTCGCCACGATGCTGCCCGACCGGGCCCCCGGGCTGTGGCTCACCGCGGCCGGTGTCATCGGCCTCATCTTCGCGACCGCCGAGATCTACGGCTCCCGCCGGGAGTAGCCCGGCACAGGCTCGTCCCCGTGCGGGCCCGTGCCGGTGCGGGCACTCGCTGTCGCGGGATCTCGTCAGGCGGTCCAGGGGCACCGTCAGCGGCGTCACGGGGCCGCCGCAGGCGGCGTCGCGGGGGCCGTTGGCGGCACTCCGGGAGCCGGCGTCGAGTCCCCCTCCGGCCTGATCCACGGCCCCCGCAGCTCGATCGCGAGCCACGCGGCGTGACGTCGCCGGCTGGCCCGGCGCCCGGGTGCTCGACCTGGAAGACGTACGTGCCGACCGGCCACGCAGGGTTCGTCGAGAGGTCGACTCGGCGCACGTTCGGCGAGATCGTCGGCGGGCCGTACAAGCGCCCCGCGATCGGCGAGCGTGCCACCCGAGACGAGGGTCGGCGCGATCTCCGCGGCGCTCCGCGGGCCGGCCGTAACCGAAGCCCGACCGGATCCGCCAGGCGCGCACATGGAACGAGGCGAGATCGGAGCCCGCCGCGGGGGAGCCGGCAGCGCCCCGACCAGGGCCCCGTGTCCGGGGCGCAGAAGCCGATTCGCGGCACGGAGTCGGCGTAGACGTGGGTCCGGGCGACGGTCGGCATCGAGCGGCTCGGTCGCCGGGACGAGATCCAGGCGCGTCCACGAGCGGGAGTCCGTGGGCCCGTTCACCTGGTCGACGACCGCCAGCCAGCTTGTCCCGGACACGCAGGCGACCCGGGGCACGGCGCCGGTCCAATCACGGGATGCTGATGTCGGGGCGACGGTCGGCGAGGTCGCCGGCCGTGCCGTCGATACCGCGACTCCTTCCCGGCCAGGAGGCCGCGGCCGGCGGGGCGAGCCAGTCCCAGGGCTTCAGGACGGCGACCACGAGCGCGAGCGCCACGAGGACGACCGCCGTCGAGAAGCCCCGGCCCGCTCCTCCGGCTGGCCCGATCCGGGTCGTCAGTGGTCGCTCCGCGTCGTCCCCCCGGTCCATGGAGGGGATGCGCCTACGACTCTCCGAGGTAGGCCTTGCGGACCATCTCGTTCTCGATCAGCTCCTTGGAGCTCCCGGCCAGCACGACCTCGCCGGTCTGGAGGACGTAGCCGCGGTGGGCGACCGAGAGCGCCTGGAGGGCGTTCTGCTCCACGAGCAGGATGGTCATCCCGCCCTCGTTGATCTCCTTGATGATCTGGAAGATCTGCTGGACCAGGATGGGGGAGAGGCCGAGGGACGGCTCGTCGAGGAGCAGGACTCGGGGTCGCGTCATGAGCGCCCGGCCGATGGCGAGCATCTGCTGCTCGCCGCCCGACAGGGTGCCGCCCTTCTGGCCGGCCCGCTCGCGCAGCCGGGGGAAGAGCTCGTAGACGTGCTCGACCTGCTCTGCGTTCTCGGCCTTGCTGCGGGTGAACCCGCCCATCAGCAGGTTCTCGAAGATGGTCAGGCGCGAGAAGATGCGCCGGCCTTCCGGGGCCTGGCCGATCCCGAGCTGGACGAGCTCGTGGGCCGCGACGTGGGAGATGTCGCGGCCCTCGAACTCCACCTTCCCGACCCGCGGGTGGAGGAGCCCGGAGATCGTCTTGAGCGTCGTCGTCTTGCCGGCGCCATTGGCGCCGATGAGGGTCACGATCTCGCCCCGGTGGACCTCGAGGTCGATCCCGCGCAGGGCGTGGATCGCGCCGTAGTACGTGTGGACGTCGGTGAGACGAAGGACGGCCGTCCCGGTCCCGGGATCGGCCGTCGGGGCGATCGCGGCGCTCATGCGGCCGGCTTCCCGAGGTACGCCTCGATGACCCGCGGGTCGCTGCGGACCTCTTCGGGGGTGCCCTCGGCGATCTTGCGCCCTGCGTCGAGGACAGTCACCCGGTCGCTGATGCCCATGACCACCTTCATGTCGTGCTCGATGAGGAGGACGGTCAGGCCGAGCTCGGTGCGAAGACGCGAGATGAGCTTCATCAGGTCCTGCGTCTCCTTGGGATTCATCCCCGCCGCCGGCTCGTCGAGGAGCAGCAGCTTCGGGCCGGCGGCAAGCGCGCGCGCGATCTCGAGGCGCCGCTGGTCTCCGTAGGGGAGGTTCTTGGCGAGCTCGTTGCCGATCCCGCGCAGCCCCACGTAGGTCAGGAGCTCCTGGGCCCGGCGATCGCAGAGATCCTCCTCGCGGCGCGCCCGCGGCGTGCTGAAGAAGCCGTCGAAGAGGTTGGAATGCATCTGGGAGTGCATCCCGATGAGCACGTTCTCCACCGCCGTCATGTTCTTGAAGAGGCGGATGTTCTGGAAGGTACGGGCGACGCCCGCCTGCACCATGTCGTTCGGCCGGGCGCTCCGGAAGATACCGAACCGGAGCAGGAGGGTCTGGTACCAGAGCGGGCGCACGATCGCGAGGAGGAGCGTCCCGATGAGGAGGCCGATCGCCGCGACGCCGGCGATGGCGATCCCGCCGCCGGCAAGGATCCCCGTGACCCCGAGCGCGAGGCTGACGAGGATGACGAGGATGGACGGCGCGACCCAGACGAGCGACTCCAGGCCGACCCGGCGCGGCCGGGCGATCATCGGCCGCCCGTCGAACTCGACCCGGCCCGCGGTCGGGTCGATGATCCCGAGGAGGACGTTGAAGAACGTCGTCTTGCCTGCGCCGTTGGGGCCGATGAGGCTGACGATCGACCCCTCGGGGATCGTGAAGTCCACCTCGTTGACCGCGACGAGGCCGCCGAAGCGGCGGGTGACCCGCTCGGCCACGAGGATGTTGCGCGTCGCGCTCACCGTCCGCCCTCCTCGGTCACTTCGGGAAGGGTCATCTCGTCCTCGCCGGGCTCGGTGACCTCCGCGTGGAGCTCACGCTTGCGCCGGCTGTTCGGGAAGAGGCCCTCCGGCCGCAGCAGCATCATCCCGACCAGCGCGATGCCGTAGAGCAGGAACTGGAGCTGGATGAAGTCGATGTCCTGGAGGATCGGGATTCCGAGCGCGTCGAAGAACTGGTTGAGCGTCTTGAGGAGGACGTTGTTGATCGTGTAGATCACGAACGCTCCGACGGCGACGCCCCAGAAGTTGCCCATGCCGCCGAGGACGACCATCGCCAGGACCGTGAAGGAGACCACGAACCCGAACTGGTCCGGGCTCACGACGGTCAGCTTCGCCGCGTTGAAGACGCCGGCGATGCCGGCCGTCGAGGCGCCGAGGGCGAAGGCGAGCAGCTTCGTGGTGACCGTGTTGATCCCGTTCGCCGCGGCCGCCAGCTCGTCCTCGCGGATCGCCTCCCAGGCGCGCCCGAGGCGGCTTCCCGCGAGCCGGTAGCAGAAGATCATGACCACGGTGATGATGACCATCATCGTGATGTAGTACGGCCACGGGTCGACGGCCGAGAACGATCCGATCCCGGGGAGGTACGGGCGGTAGATGCCGCCGATCCCGTTCGTGCCGTTCGTCAGGTCGTCCGAGTTGAGGAAGACGATCGGCACGATCTCGCCGAAGCCGAGCGTCACGATCGCCAGGTAGTCACCCCGCAGGCGCAGGGTCGGGGCGCCCAGGAGGATGCCGAACGTGGCTGCCACGAGAGCGCCGATGATGAGCATCGGCCAGAAGATGAGCCCGGCGGCGTCGCCGAGGAGCGCCGCGATGTCGATGCCCAGGATCTCGTTGCCGAACGGCGAGGCGGCATACGCGTAGGCATAGGCGCCGATCGCGAAGAACGCCGCATAGCCGAGGTCCAGGAGGCCGGCCACGCCGACGACCAGGTTGAGGCCGAGGGCCAGGAGCACGAACACGCCGGCGTTGGTGAAGCCGTCGATCCAGGAGTTCTGGGTCTGGAATGACGAGAAGGGCGGCACGGCAGCCAGCACCGGCAGGACGGCCGCCACGATGGCCATCCCGACGACGATGCTCATGGAGCGGTGGCGGGCGCTCATCTCGGCGATCCGCAACCGGAAGGCGCCGCCGCGTCGGCCGCTCGGGGCCGGGAGATCCTGGACGGCGCTCATGCCCGCTCCCCCACCTGCTGGCCGAGGAGACCGGCGGGACGGAAGACAAGGACGATGACCAGGACCCCGAAGACGACGGCGGGACCCCAGCGCCCGTAGCCGAAGGCGACCGCAGCCACCTCGATGAAGCCGATGATGAAGCCGCCGAGCGCAGCGCCAACCTGGTTGCCGATGCCGCCCAGGACCGCCGCGGTGAAGGCCTTGAGGCCGGCCTGGAACCCGAGGTCGAAGCGCGTGACGCCGTACTGCAGGCCGTAGGTCACGCCGGCGGCGCCGGCCAGGGCGGAGCCGATGAAGAAGGTGATCGCGATGGTGCGGTTGATGTTGACGCCCATGAGCGCCGCGGCATCACGGTCGAGCGCGGTCGACCGCATGGCGCGCCCGAGGCGCGTGCGCCCGATGAACAGCTGGAGCCCGATCATCATGCCCACCGCCACGGTGATGATGAAGATGCTCAGGACCGGGATCTGGACGTCACCGATCTGGATGAACCAGTCCGTGGGGAAGATCTGGGGCGAGTTGGTCTGGAACGGGCCGTAGAAGATCTGGACGATGTTCTGGAGGATGAACGAGACGCCGATGGCCGTGATCAAGGGCGCGAGGCGGGGTGCGTTGCGCAGGGGCCGATACGCCGAGCGCTCGATCAGGACGCCGACCAGGCCCATCACGATCATCGTGAAGGCAAAGACCGCGACGAGGAGCACGACCAGCAGGAGGGGATCCCGGACGGCGCCGGAGAAGCCCAGCGAGACCAGGAACGACAGGCTGACGAAGGTGCCCACCATGAAGACGTCGCCGTGGGCGAAGTTGATCAGCTCGATGATCCCGTAGACCATCGTGTAGCCGATCGCGACGAGGGCGTAGATCGCCCCGAGCGTCAGCGCGTTGACGAACTGGGCGGGGCCCAGGACCAGAAGGCGACGACGAGCGCGACCGCCACGATGCCGAGCTGGATCAGCGCCGGGCTCGCGGTACCGCGGAGCGAGCGAGCGGGCGGTGCTTCGGCGGTAGCGGCAGGAGCGGTCATCGGGATCCCCTCACGGCTCGCGTTGGACGGATTGGTGCCGAAGAAGAGAAGCCGGGGCACCCGCAGACGGGCTCCCCGGCTTCCGATCAGCGATGGGCTGACAGCGACCTACTCAGCGGTGAGGGTCACCTGCTTGATGAAGGTCCAGTCGCCCGTGCCCTCGCCGGCAGCCATGTCGACCTTGAAGAGCGAAATGTACTTCTGGCTGGTGTCGCCGACCGCGTCGAACTGGAGGTCGCCGATGACGGTCTCGAAGGTCGCCGCGGTGTCGGTTCCGGCCGCGCGAACGGCCTCCCGGGTCACGTCGCCGTCTGCGACGGCCTTCTCGATCGCCTGGAGGAGGACCTGGGCACAGGCGTAGCCCGAGGCCGCGTACGCGCCGGGCGCCGCGTCGTACTCGGCCTCGTACTTCGCCGCGAACTCCGCCTGGCCCGGGAACTCGGCGATCGCCGCGACCGAGCTGTAGGAGTTCGGGGCAGCGTCGCCGGCGATGTTGATGAACGAGCCGGCGGTGTCGCCGCGGCCGTCCTGGATGCCGTCGCCGCCAAGGTAGACGAGGTCGCCGAGGCCGGCCTGCGGCATCTGCTTGCGCACGAGGCCGCCGCCGGTCGCCGTCACGCCGCCGTAGAAGACCGCGTCGGGGCTGCCTTCCTTGAACTTGGTGAGGATCGGGAGGTAGTCGGTGGTGCCCTTCGGGGCGCCCTCGCGACCCACGACCTCGCCGCCGAGCTGCCTTCCACTCAGCCTCGAAGGTGTCCGCGAGGCCCTTCCCGTAGGTCTCCGTGTCGTCGATGATCGCGACCTTCTTGAGGCCGAGGTCCGTGACGCCGAGCTGGGCGACCGCGGGTCCCTGGATGTCGTCGGTGGCGGCAACACGGATGTAGTTGATCCGGTCGGGGAACGCGGCCCGGAGCTGCTTGCCGGGTTCACCCATGGTCAGGTCCGGGTTCGTGTTGGCCGGGGAGCACTGCAGGAGCCCGGCCTCGTTCGAGACCGGGATCTGGACCTTGCCGACGCTCGAGTTGAAGGGTCCGACCACGGCCATGACCGCGGCGTCGGACACGAGCGTGGTCATGTCCTTGGCGCCCTGCTGCGGATCGTGGACGCCGTTGACCGAGTGGTCCAGGACGAAGGGCTCGACCTTGTAGCCCTCGAGGCTGAACTCCTTGATCGCGAGCAGCGCCCCGTCGCGGGCCGGGCCGGCGCTGGCCAGCGAGCTGCCCGAGAGCGGCAGCGAGATCCCGACCTTGATGACCGTGTCCTCGCCGCCCGTGCCTCCGCACGCCGCAACAACGAGGGATGCGGCGGCGATGGCCGCACCCAACCGGGTGAGCTTCATGCTTCCTCCTCGATTCCTCCCACGTGACCCGCCCCGGGTCACGTGCCCTCCATCCGAGCCTTGACGGGCGCCGCGGCCTGGGACGCAACCCGAACGCCGTTTCCCTGTCGGTGGAGCGATGCCGTATATTAGGCGATGGCGACCCGAATGCAACAAGGGTTCCTGCGCCCCGGCGTGGCCCGGGGATGCGCGAGATCGCGCTTCCCGCCCCGGTGCGGCGCAGGGCACCGGAGCCCGGTCGAGCCCGACCGCCAGCTCCTCACACCGGACCACGAGGTCGCCCTCCTGTGCGAGGTCAGGCCCTCGGAGTGGAATACCAGGTTCGAGCGGCACGGATCACCGACGTCGAGCGCATCGTCGCGCTCGTCGCGTCGGCCGCGCCGGCGGCAGCCGCCGCAACCACAGAAGGGGCGGACCTGCTGCGGCAGCTGGTCTACCTCCCCCAGGCGAGCGTCCTCGTCGCGGAGTCGCAGCGCACGATGGTTGGTGTCGCAGTCCTCACGCTGCGCCCATCCGTGCGGGCCGGCGGCAGCGTCGGGACGATCGACCTTCTCGCCGTCGACGAGCATCACGACAGCGGATCGCGTCGTGGGGCTGCTCCTCGCTGAGCTGCTCCGGTCCGCTCGCAACAAGGGCTGCGCCGTCGTGGACACGGCGGCCCCCATGGACGGCGCCGCGCCGACCGCGTGGGAACGGCACGGCTTCCGGCCGGCCGGGCCCCGCATCGAATGTCAGATCAGGGCGGACCGGGCCTCCGCCGACCAGGGGTGAATGCCGGGGCGCGCGTGGCGCGCGACCGGCGGGCGGACGTCCGGGGATCCGGCACCCGACCCGATAACAGCTGAGGAGTCACCGTGGGCAAGAACGTCGCCGTCTTCGTGGACGTCGCGAACATCTTCTACGCGGCCAAGGCGGCCGGCGCAGACATCGACTACGTCCTGCTGCTGAAGGCGGCTACCGCCGGACGCGACCTCGTGCGCGCCTACGCGTACACGGGCCTCGATCCGGACAACGAGAACCAGCGCAACTTCCACTCGTTCCTGGCCCGCAACGGGTACAAGGTCGTCAGCAAGGACATCCGCAAGTACGGCGACGGGAAGGTCAAGGCGAACCTCGATATCGAGCTGGTCGTCGACATGATGAAGACCTCCCGAAACCTCGACGTCGCCGTCGTCGTCTCCGGCGATGGTGACTTCGCTCCGGCGATCCGGGCAGTCCAGGAGATGGGCGTCCGGTGCGAGGTGATCAGCTTCCGCGGCAACACGAGCTCGGACCTGATGGAGGTCGCCGACCGGTTCACGGACATCACCCAGCTGGCGAAGGTCGAGAAGACCTCGACGGCGTCCGGCCGGCGTGTCGCCACGGACGACGAGGACCTCTCGATGACGGAGGTTCCGGACAAGGAGTCCGAAGGGACCGGCCGGGGCCGGGGCCGCGGTCGCGGCCGAACCCGCACCGAACGCGTCGTGGAGCCGGTCGAGACGATCGAGCCGAGTCGCAGCCGGGGTCGCGCCCGCACGCGCGTCGCCGCCGAGCCGGTACCTGCGGCAGCCGTCGCGGTCGCCGCGGGCGGCGCCCTCGTGGCCCTTCCGGGCGAGAAGCTGTCGAAGGCGGCCGTGGAGAGCCCTCGACGAAGCCGTCATGGCCGAAGGCGCGGACGAGGCCACCGAGGTCGCCGAGGTCACCGAGATCGTCGGTGACGAGGAGACGACGGGCACTGCCGAGGAGCACCGCCGCCGCCGGCGGCGTGGCGGTCGCGGTCGCGGTCGCGGTCGCGGCCAGGAACAGGAACACGAGCAGGTGAGCGAGTCCGAGGGGGCCCCCGCCCCCGAGGAGCTCGTCGACGAGCAGGACGAGGAGGTTGGCGAGCCGGCCCGCCCGGCGCCGCGCCCCGCGGCCTTCGGATCCGTCTGGGACTCCCAGATCGGTGTGCCGAGCGCGCCGCGTGCGGCGGCCTCGGTCACGGACGAGGAGTTCGACGACGAGCCGGCGATTCCCGAGTACCTGCTCGCCGAGCGGCGCGCGGGAAGTCGCGGTGGGCAGCGCGGTGGGCAGCGCGGCGGCCAGGGTGGCCAGCGTGGTCGCGGCGGCGCGTACGCGGCTGCCGTCGATCGAGAGCGGTACGGCGGCGCCGGCCGCGGCTCCCCCGGCAGCGGTCGCATCTCCGAGCCGTCCGGCCGGGGCGCTGTCGAGCGGGGCACCGAGCGGCTCGCAAAGCGGGCAGCGCCCGCCGCACACCCCGCAGCAGGCCGCCTACCGCGATCGCGCCCCGGAGCGGCGGCCGTCGTCGGAGCCGTGGAGCGAGGTTCCCCCGGAGCTCGAGGAGCTCCTGCGGGCCCAGCTGGCCCAGAAGACCGCTCGCCAGGAGGCCGCTCCGGCCCCCGCCGCCGAGCCGGCCGCGAAGGCCCCGACCCGCACGTCGCGGACCCGGAAGGCGGCGCCCACCGCTGCGGCACCGGTGGAGGCCGCTCCGGCCCCCGTCGCCGAGCCGGCCGCGAAGGCCCCGACCCGCACGTCGCGGACCCGGAAGGCGGCGCCCACCGCTGCGGCACCGGTGGAGGCCGCTCCGGCCCCCGCCGCCGAGCCGGCCGCGAAGGCCCCGACCCGCACGTCGCGGACCCGGAAGGCGGCGCCCACCGCTGCGGCACCGGTGGAGGCCGCTCCGGCCCCCGCCGCCGAGCCGGCCGCGAAGGCCCCGACCCGCACGTCGCGGACCCGGAAGGCGGCGCCCACCGCTGCGGCACCGGTGGAGGCCGCTCCGGCCCCCGTCGCCGAGCCGGCCGCGAAGGCCCCGACCCGCACGTCGCGGACCCGGAAGGCGGCGCCCACGGAGGGCGCCTGACCCTCGGTCCGTCACCCGACGCCGGTCGATCGCCCGAGGCCGCCCTGATGCCGGTGCCGCGGTCGCGCGGCCGCCAACCGCTCGAGACCCCGGCGCGCGCGCGGCCAGCTCCTCGACTTCGGGCACCGACCGCCGGACGGTTCGCCACGCGCGGCCAGCCGTCGGCTGTCGCCGCCGTCGAGCGGATGCTGCGTCACGGCGCCCCGCAGGCGCTCCTCCTCGTGGGACCCGCCTCGGTGGGGAAGGCGACGCTCGCCCTCGACCTCGCGGCCGGGATCCTGTGCCACGCGGACGACCCCGACGCCCGGCCGTGCGGATCGTGCCGATCATGCCGGCTGGTCAACACCGGCGCGCACCAGGACCTCCACCGCCTGGTGCCGGAGGGACCCGGGCAGCAGGTGCGGATCGGCGACCACGAGGATCCCGAGCCCGGGACGGTGCGCCACCTGCTGCGCGAGATGGCCCGCCTCCCCGTCGAGGGTGCCCACCGGGTCGCGATCGTCGAGGGTGCCCACCGCCTCAACGAGGACGCCCAGAACGCCCTCCTCAAGACGCTGGAGGAGCCGCCTGCCGGAGCGACCTTGATCCTGTGCGCCGACGAGCTTGAGCGACTGCTTCCGACGGTCCGCTCGCGGGTCGCCGTCCTGCGCCTGGGACCGGTCGGGGTGCGCGTCATGGAGGCGAGTCCTCGCCGAGCATGGCGTCGAGCCGCCGCGCTCGGCGCAGCTGGCGCGCCTTGCCGACGGTCGTCCCGGCGTCGCGATCGCCCTTGCGACCGCGCCCGAGGCCGTCGCTGCCCGCGAGGAGCTCGCGCGATCCCTTCTCGACCTGTCTGCGCTCGGAACGGCCGCTCGCCTGGTGGCCGGTCGCGAGCTGCTGGCCCGTTCCGCCGACCTGGTCCGCACCTCGGGAACCTCGGAGGAGGCCGGTGGCCCGGGCTCGCGTGCGGACGTCGCCGCGATCACGGGTCTGGCGGACGCGGAGGTCGTGCCCGCGCCCCGTGCGCGGGACGCCGGCGGAGCGCCGGCAGGCTGCCGCCGCGCTCCTGTCGATGTGGACCGCGGTCGCGCGCGACCTGGCCGTGGTGGCGACGGGCTCGGTCGCGGCGGCCCGCGACATGGCGCTCCTCGACGACCTCCGCGCCGCCGCCGCCGGCGTGGCGCCCGAAGCATGCACCGCATTCCTCGGGCGCCTCGTGCGCGGCGCCGAGCTCCTCGAGGCGAACGCGAACCCGGAGCTCCTCGTCGATACCCTGGTGCTGGCCTGGCCGCGCAGCCGTGCGGCCGGGTCGGCCGCCGGACTCCAGCCGCGCAGCGAAGCACCATGAGCACCGTTCCGCGATGAACGCTGACCCGGACCGCCCCACCGAGACGTGGCGTCTCGACGCGACGGTGATCGGCCGCGTGCAGGGGGTGGGCTTTCGCTGGTTCGTGCTTGACGCGGCGCGCAGCCTGGGCCTGGCGGGCTGGGTTGCCAACGAGGCCGACGGCTCGGTGCGATGCGTTGCCGAGGGGCCGCGCCTCGCCCTCGAGGCCCTGCTTCGCGAGCTGGCCACCGGCCCCATGAACGCGCACGTGGAGCGCGTCGTCCCGCGCTGGGGCCCCGCCGGCGGGACCAGCGGGCTCTTCGAGATCCGCTCGCGAGCTCACTCCGGCGACTGACCGGGGACCACGCGCGCCGGGACCTTCGGGGGATGGTCGGGCCCGCTTGCGCAGCGGGACCGTGAGGCGATGTCCGAGCTCTCCGTCGCCGAGACCCTGCCGCGCGTCTACCGACGCGTCCTCGATGCCGTCGAGCGGCTCGAGCGGCTGGGCGGCAGGGAGGAGGCGGCCCGCTTCCGCGCGGCGGCCATCCGCGTCTACTCCGGCTCCTGGGACGCCGCGAGCCACCGTCACCTGGAGGACGTCGCGACCCGCGCCGAGGCCGCCGCCCGGAGCCGCGACGAGCGCGAGCAGACACGCGTCGCCTGACGCGAGCGCCGCGCCCGACTCCGGGTCGCTGTGGGCCCCCGCCGAGCACCCGCCCCGCGGGTCGCCCCCCGGCGGTACCCTTCGCCCGATGTCCGACACGGATCCGGGCCTGACCGTCCCACCTCCCAGCACGCGCGGCGCGGCGCTCGACACGGCACTGGCCGCTCTCGGGGCCCTGGCCGAGCTGGGCGAGACGATCGAGGACGAATGGCCCTACGTCACGGCCCTCGCCGAGGCCGGCCGCACCCGGCTGGGCTCTGCGGCCGGCCCCGGCCTGGCGGTGCCCCTCGCCCCCGATCGCGCAGCCGCCGTCGCAGCCGCCTGCGACGAGATCGCCCGGATCACGGACCCGCACCGGGCGATCGACTGGCTTTCGACCTTCCCTGCCGTGGTGGAGCTCGCCCTGGTGGCACCTGGCGCCAGCGACGCCGACGGTCCCGCCTCACCGGCACCAGCGGCGAGCTGACGACGATGCGCTTCCAGGACGCCGCGAAGGATGCCCGGGCCGTCGTCTACGCGGGGATCCAGGCCGACCCGCTCGTCGCGCGCCTCGCTCGACTGGCCGCGGACGCGACCCAGCCCCAGCGACTGATGGCCCGCGCCGTCATGAACGGCGAGTCCGTCGACCCGGAGACCTGGCGGACGATCTTCCCCACGGTGCTCGGGCCGGGTGCCCCCGACCGCGAGCGGGCCGAGGCGATCCTCGCCGCGAGCCTGGAGGTGGCCGGGCGCGGCGAGCAGGCCCGCTCGCAGCTTCGGGGGGCCTTCGTGGAGGCGCTGACCCAGGTACTCGTCGAGCGCCGCCTCGGACCGTCGGCGGCACCCGCCGTCCGCCGCGAGCGCCGCGTTCTCTTCGACGGCGTCGCCGGCCGAGATCCACCCCTACGACCTGACCGTGGAGACCCCGGGGCGAGCCGAGGCGTGGGACTGCAAGTGGGGCGCGCGCGGCATCAACGCCGACGTCCTGAACCAGCTCGACGACGCGCGGCGCCACGCCGCGGACGAGGAGTCGGCACTTCGCGTCGGCCTCGTGGTCTTCGACCTCCGGACGTCCTGCGCCGTTCGCCTCGCCCAGCAGACGGCGCCGAAGCAGGGAACCGTCGTGGTGACCATGGAATCGCTCGACGCCCTCGCCGGACGGAAGGCGCGATGAGAGCGGCGGACACGGGGCGGTGAGCCCGGTCGACCCGGCGCTGCCGCTGCGCCACACGGCAACCTACCGGGTGCGCTTCGACGAGGCGATGCCCCGCGGCCTGCTCCGCGGCTCGGCCCTCCTGGGCTACGTCCAGGACGTCGCCTGGCGCCACTCCGAAGCCCTTGGCTTCTCCCGCGACTGGTACCGCGCAAGGGACGTCGCGTGGCTCGTCCGGGCGGTCGAGGCTCGCGTGCTCGCGCCGATCCCCGATGGCGAGACGGTCGCCGTCACGACGCGCCTGACCGGGTCTCGCAAGGTGATGGCCCGCCGCGAGACCGTGGTCACGGGCCCGGCCGGCGAGCCATGGGCCGTCGTGCTCATCGACTGGGCCATGACCGACGGCCGCGACGCCGGTCCGCATTCCCGCGGAGTTCGCGAGCGCCCCGGTCGACGGCCCCGGGCCCTTCACTCCCATCCGCGTGGACCTGCCGCCGAGCCCGCCCGACGCGACCGAGCTGCGGCTCTCGCCCCGTCTTCGCGAGCTCGACCCCATGAACCACGTGAACAACGGCGTCTATCTCGACTGGCTCGACGAGGC
>CAVUAG010000010.1:0-92058 GCA_963739365.1 uncultured Chloroflexia bacterium
GTTGACGTGGCTGATCCGGTGCCACGTTGAGCCAGCCTTGGGGCCGGCGCAGTCCGTGCGCCAGCTCGAGCCGGGAACGGTGGCCGCGACCGTGACCTTGGCGGTGGTCGCAAGCCTGGCCCTGGCGGTCGCGCTCGTCGTCGCGGCCGCGCGCAAGTTGACGCCGGAACACGCGGGGATCATCGCCTGCGTGGCCGCGCCGACCGGCGCCGGCACGGCGGCCAGGCCGACGAGCATGAGCGCAGCGAGCATGACCGCGAGCGGGAGCGCGGGTGTCCGCCCTCCAGCGGAGCGTGTTCGGGCAACGGGCACGGCGGTCCTGCCGTCGACCACCGCCCAGCGTGGACATTCGGGAGGCCCGCGCCCACGACCCAACGGGACCACCCGGTACCAGCCCAAAGGACTACCCGGGACACGAGGCACATGGAGAGGGGGTCCTCCGCCGGATGGCGAAGGACCCCCTCTGGCCGGTATCAGACGGGACCTGGGCCCCAGCTGCCTACCACTCGCACTTGTTGGGCGGGTTCTCCGGGTCGCACTTCGCCTCGGTCTTGATCTGGTCGAGGATCTCGAGCCCCTTCGCGGCGTCGAGGAGCACGGGCTCCCCGGTCGTCCCGTCCGCCATGAACGGGATGTAGGCCGGGGTGACCGCATTCGACACCACCGTCGGTGTACAGGCCGGGGCCGGTGACACCCTCGTAGTCGATGTCCTTGCCGTCGCGGATCAGCTTGAGGCAGTCGGCGTACGTGTAGCAGACCTCGCCACCTTCGCCGACCTCGAACATGGCCGGAGCCCAGGCGCTCGCCTTGTACGAGCCCGCGGCCTCGACGGCGAGCGCCGTCTGGACCATCAGGTCGTAGGTCGAGAAGGCGTACTGGCCGGTCGCGTCATAGGGCGGGCACTCCGCCACACCCTCGGTGCAGTCCTTCTGGCCGTCCCACAGGGGCTGGAAGAAGTCCCAGGCCGGAGTCGACTTGTTGGGGGCGAACGACGGGAAACCGATCGACTTCTGCGAGGCAATCGGCTCGGTGCCCAGGGTCCCGATGAACTCCGCCTCGGCCCATCCGGTCTCGCCGATCCACGTCAGGGACAGGCCGGCTTCGGCCGACCCCTTGATCAGTGCCGCAGACTCGGTCGAGCCCGCCTGGACGATGACGGCGTCCGGGTTGAGGTCGGCGATCTTCTGGGCCTCGGCGCGATACGAGGGCTGAGACGGCTGGACGTCGAGCCGGGCCAGGACCTCGAGGCCCAGGATCCCGGCGGCCTCCTCGGCAGCGTCGGCCGCCAGCTGGAAGCCTTCGACCTGGGTGGCGAAGATCACGATCTTGTTCAGGCCTTCCTGCTCCGCGTACAGGGCCCCGTAGGTCCCGAGGGCCTGGTCGAGGCCCTGGGCCCGGAAGATCGCCTCGGCAGGCTTGCCGCCGAGGTTGCCCGGGATGGCGCCGCCGTGGACCGACGGTCCGAGCGGCAAATCGTTCTCCTGCCACCAGTCCATCATGTAGTCGCGGTAGGTCCGGTACTGGTGGGCGATGCTCACCAGGATCTCGGCTTTGTGCTGCTCAAGGCAGATCTTGGCGGCCTGGCCCTCGTGGTCGTCGCCGATGTCCTCGGAGACCAGCTCCCAGGTGCGGCCGAGCGGCGGGTCGAGGTTGATGACCTCCTCGATCGGGAAGCGCACGTCATTGGTGAGCGACGGCCCGTACGCCGCGAATGCGCCGGTGTAGTAGGCCAGCTCGCAGACCGTCACCGGACCGCTCGCAGCGGACGCCTCGGGCGTCGCTTCGGGGGCGGTCGTCGCCCCCGGGGCGGCAGTGCTGCCGCCGCTGCACGCACCCACGAGGAGGGCGAGCACCGCGATCACGACCACGGTGCGGCCCCACTTGATGCGATCGACTCTCATTGCGTTCTCCTCCTGTTGTGTCGTAGCCCGGATGCGTGGGTCGTCAGATCCTGTAACCCTCCTTGAGCTGTTGGGTCGTCAGCTCGGCGGCGTCGACCACTGCGTACGCCTCACCGAGGCTCAGCACCATCACCCGGTCCGCGACCTGGAGCGCCTTCGTGGCGTTCTGCTCGGCAAGGATGATGGCGACGCCCCTGGTCTCGTGGATCTCCCTGATCTTGTCGAAGAACATGTCGACGTACAGCGGCGAGAGGCCGGCGGTGGGCTCGTCGAGGAGGAGCACCCTGGGGTCCTGCATCAGGGCCCGCCCGCAGGCCACCATGCGTAATTCGCCGCCGCTGAGGGTCCCGGCTTTCTGCGCCTGGAGCGTTCGCAGGTCCGGGAAGAGATCGAGCACTTCACCCATCCGCTCGTCCCGCGGGCGCTTGCCGATCATCCCCCCCACGCTGAGGTTCTCCAGGACCGTGAGATCGGCGAACGTGCCCTTCTCCTGCGGCACGTAGCCGATCCCTCTGCCGGCCGTCTCGTACGGGCGCAGCGTGGAGACGTCCTCGCCCTGGAACCTGATCGTCCCGGCCATGAGGGGGATGAGGCGGGCCAGGGTCGCCAGCAGCGTCGTCTTCCCCGCCCCGTTGGCTCCCAGGACGGCGAAGATCTCGTTGCCGACGGCGAAGTCGAGCCCCTTGAGGACGGTGACCCCGTGGTAGCCACTGCGCAGGCCCTCGACCTCGAGAGTCGTGGATCCGGCCGTCTCAGACATGGCCTTCACCGAGATACTTCTCGACAACGGTCCGGTTCGCCCGAAATCGACTGCGGATCGCCCTTCAGGACGACGTTGCCCTCAGCCATGAACAGGACCTCGTCGCAGAGGCCCCAGATGACGTTCAGGTCGTGCTCCACGATCACGACCGAGGTGCCGGCGGCAGCGAGGTCCCTCACCACCGCCATGACCTTCTCGGTCAGGTCGTCGGGAAGGCCGGCCGTCGGCTCGTCGAGCAGGAGGAACGAGGGCCGCAGGAGCAGGCACCGGATGATGTCGAGGACCTTCTTCTCGCCGGCCGACATCGCGAACGCCGTCGGGTCGGAGAACCCGAAGTAGTCCAGGTGGTGCCGGATCTCCTCCTCGTGCTGCCGGAAGACCGCCTGCTCGCTGAAGATCCGATGGGGCCGCTCATATCTGGCGTCGGCCACGGCGAGCAGGAGCAAATCCCAGATGGTCAGCTTGTCGAAGTCCATGATGACCTGGTTGGACTTCACCACGCCGTGGCGTGCCATCTGGTGGGCGGGCAGGCTCGAGAGGGCGACCTCGCTCCCATTCACGGGCTGGAGCGTGATCCGGCCGCGGTCCAGCGGCGTCGAGTGCATGATCATGCGCATCAGGGTCGTCTTGCCGGCTCCGTTGGGTCCGATGAGGCCCTCGATCGGCCGGTCGCCCAGGACGAGGTCGTCGACGTCCACCACGACGCGACCTCCGAAGCTCTTGACGGCACCCTGGACGCGGATCCGAGGGCGGGTCACGGCGACGGCGTCGAGGGCGTCAGCGACCATGGATCTTCCGCATCAGCTTGTCGCGCCGCATGTCGCCGAGCAGGCCCAGCGGCCGGAAGAGCAGGACGATGATCAGGGTCAGGCCGAACGCGGCCTCGCGCAGGACCGGGATCGCCTGCGTGTACCACTCCTTGGGGAGGGGCAGGTAGGACTGGATCACGATGTCGAAGAGCCCCACCGTGAGGACGACGCCCAAGACCGCTCCCCAGACCCGCGCCGTGCCGCCCAGCACCAGCCCCACCATCGCGGCAAGGGTGACGCCCACCCCGAGGCTGCCGACGTCCAGGTAGCGCGCCATGACCCCGCTCATGGCACCGAGCAGGCCCATCGCCCCGGACGTGACGCCGAAGAGCACAAGCTTGGTCCGGAACGTCGACTTCCCGAGGCTGCGGGCCAGGGCTTCGTTGCCGCCGACTGCGATCAGGAGTCGCCCGTACGGTGAGCGGTGGACCCGCCACGCATAGAAGAGGATGGCGGCAACGACAACCGCCACGATCAGCAGCCAGGCAGTCTCGTTGGTCTTGACCTTGCCCAGGTCGAAGGGGAAGTCGAGCCCTCCCATGCCACGCGCGCCCCCGGTGAGGTCGTCCTGGGTGATCGCCAGGATCTGGACGGCCGTCGCGAAGCCGAGCGTGCCCACGAGCACCCCGTCCGTGTCGAGGTCGGCGATGAGCCAGCCGACGAGGAGGCCGGCCAACCCGGCCACGACGGTCGCGGCGAGTGCGCAGACCAGGAACTGCCAGGGCTCCCCGAACGGCCAGTCGACCTGGACGTACAGCACGCCGAAGGTGTACATCCCGAGGCCCCAGAACCCGACGACGCCGAAGTTGGCGATCCGCGCGAGCCCGAGCTGGAGATGGAGCAGCAGCGCGAGGCCGGTCACCATCACGACCTGGAACAGCCCCGTGATCAGGAAGGAGTCGAGCCAGTCGAGGTTCATGCCACTACACCTTTGCCGTCTCGGTCAGGCGCGTGCCGCGCAGCTTCAGGACGACCACGAACGTGACGATCAGGATGAGCTGCGCGTACAGGACCTGGTCGAACTGGAGCGCCATGGCCGCCAGGGCAACGCTCGTGGCCACCCCGACGGCGATGACGCCGCCGAGGCCCCAGCTCCCGCCCACGAGGGCCACCATCAGGATGAGCAGGAACTGGCGCCAGCCGAGCAGCGGCGAGACGGACGCTCCGACGCCGTAGAAGGCGCCGGCCAGCCCGCCGGCGACGCCGGCGACGAACCAGATCAGCGCCGTGACGGCGAGCGGTCGAATCCCGCTCACCTTCGCCAGGTCCTCGTCGCTGGCGAGGGCCCGGATCTGGAGGCCGTAGCCCGTTCGCTGAATGAAGAGATAGAGGAGGAGGGAGAGGGCCGCGACGGCGAAGAGGGCGAGCAGGCGGAACGAGGTGACGCCGACGCCCAGGATCATGATCGTTTCAGGCGGCGGGACGTCGTAGAACCGCTCCGGGTAGCCGAACACGAACTGCAGGCCGTGGCGGAGGAAGATCGACAGCCCGAAGGAGATGATGATCAGCTCCAGCACGCCGACGTTGCGGCGCTTCGCGGGACGGAAGAGGCCGAGGTACGTGGCGACGCTGAGGAGGCCCGCCAGCAGGCCGGTCGGGATCAGGATCGCGTAGAAGCTGAGGCCGAACGTCGTGTTGAGCCACATGCCGAAGTAGGCCCCGAGCGTGATCGTCTCCGAGTAGGCCACGTTGATGAGGCCCGTGAGGCGGTACAGGAGGGCGAAGCCGATCGCGGCCAGGACGAGGGGCGCGTTCTCGGTGAGGCCGATGACGAGGGACTGGGTGACGAAGTCGAGGTCCATCAGGCTTCGCCGCCGGGTCGGGGCGGGACGAGCTCACGACGCGCGACGGCGCCGAACCGCTCGGGTCCGGTGCCCGCCGACCACGTCCCTCTGGTCATCGCCCGCACTCGCGAAGGAGATTGCGCACGCCACCGCTCTCGATTTGACCGTTGATTGCACGTCGTCGCCGACGGAGAGCCCCGGTCCGCACGCAGGCGTGCAGATCATCGATTATCGAGGATGATAGACGGCGACCGTTGGGCAATGCAAGCAGTTTTCGACGATCCCGACGGGCCGGAACAGGGCCCAGCGGGCATGATCGCGGCCCACCTTGACACGACGACGGAGCGGTCGTTCCGGCGGCCTGCGCACGGGGCCCAGCGGCACTCGTCGACGCGCTGGGGACCGCCGAACGTCGCCCTACTGGCCCGGGCAGTAGCCGGCGGGCTGCGTCGTCGGATCGGGCGCCGTTCGATACGTCGCAGGCCTCGGCGGCCGGTCCCGGGACCGCACGCGAGCACGAGCGGTCATCGGTGGGGCGGCCTCCGAGGCCCCGGACGGACCGCCGAACGCCGCGTCGGGTCAGTCGACGGCCGTCTAATGCCGGGGGCAGTACCGCGTCATCGCGTCACCGCCGACGGGCTGGCCCGTCGTCCCGCCTTCGCAACCGGACAGGATCCCCGGCCCTCGACACGGCCGCGGCGGCCGGGGTCCGTTCGTGGGCGCCGGGTCTGTCAGCGCTGCCCGGTGATCGCGGTCACGCCGATTGCGGCGAGCTCCATGTCCTCGAGCTCCGGAAGTCCGCTCACAGCGACGGAGCCCACGACGGAGCCATCCATGACGACGGGAACGCCGCCGCCCCAGCCGACGTAGCGAAGGTCGCCGTAGTAGGCGATGTCGAATCCCGTCTCGGGGGCGCGGGCGGATTGGCCGATCGCGCGGGTCGGCGTGCGCTCGCGCGCCGCGGTCCAGGCCTTGTTGGCCGCGATCACGATCGAGGCGACAGGTGCCCCGTCGAGGCGAACGAGGCTGATCAGGTCGCCATGGGCGTCGGCCACGGCAACGACGGCCGCTCGTCCCCGGCGGGCCAGCTCCTCGCGGATCGCCTGGGTGGCGATCTCCGCTTCCAGAAGCCCGAGGCTCACGTACGACTGCATTCCGCTGCTCCCTGGGCGCTACGTGCAGAGAGCATAGGCCGGCCCGCTGCTGGGCCGGGCGGCCTGCCCTCGCCGGGCGCAGCGGGCGGGAGTACGGTTCGCCCGTGGATCGCCGCTGGCTCGTGCTCTCGGCCGTGTCGCTCGGCACGTTCATGGCGACGCTCGACGGGTCCATCGTCAACATCGCCCTGCCCAGCATCGGCCGGGCGTTCGGGGTCGACCTGGCGACGGTCGAGTGGGTCGTCGTCGCCTACCTGCTGGTCATCGGCAGCCTGCTCCTCCCGTTCGGCCGCCTGGGCGAGGTGGTCTCGTTCCGCAGGGTCTACCTCGCCGGGTTCGCGATCTTCACGGCGGCCAGCGTCCTGTGCGGCCTGGCCCCGAGCATCGGGGCCCTGATCGGGTTCCGCGCGCTCCAGGGCGTCGGGGCGGCGATGCTCATGGCGATGGGTCCCGCCATCGTGGCCCGCACCTTCGGCCCGGGCGAGCGCGGCCGGGCGCTCGGCCTCAACGCCATCAGCGTCTCGATCGGCCTCACGCTGGGACCCGCGCTCGGCGGTCTCCTGACCGAGCTCGCGACGTGGCGGGCAATCTTCCTGGTCAACGTGCCCGTCGGGCTTGTCGCCATCGCCTGGGCTGCGCGGATCCTGCCGGCGGACCGACCCGGCCGGCGCGAGTCGTTCGACATCCCGGGTGCGGCCCTCGCCTCGGCGGGCCTCCTCGCGCTCCTGCTCGCCCTCAACCAGGGCGGAGCGTGGGGCTGGACCAGCCCGGCCACGGTGGGACTGCTCCTCCTCGCCGGCGCGCTGGGGATCGCCTTCCTCGTGGTCGAGGGGCGCACGGCCACGCCGATGATGGACCTGCGCCTCTTCCGCGTTCGCGCCTTCTCCGCCGGCCTCGCGAGCGTCTTCGTCGCCTTCATCGGGCTCTTCACGGCGACGTTCCTGCTCCCGTTCGTCCTCCAGGAGGGATCGGGCTTCAGCCCCCTCGAAGCAGGGCTCCTGATCACGCCGATCCCCATCACCGCGGCGCTCGTCGCGCCGTTCAGCGGCACCCTGTCCGACCGGATCGGCCCGCGGCTGCCGGCCAGCCTCGGCATCGCCCTTCTGTCGGCGGGCCTGCTCAGCCTCGCCACCCTGCCTCCCGCCTTCGCCCCACTCGAGCTGGCGTGGCGCCTCGCGCTCATCGGCGCCGGACAGGGGCTGTTCATGTCGCCCAACAGCAGCGCCGTGCTCGGCGCAGTCCCCCGGCCGCGGCTCGGCACCGCGTCCGGGATGGCGGCGGAGACGCGCGTCGTGGGCCAGGCGCTCGGGATCGTGGTCAGCGCGGCGGTCGTGGCCGCCCGGCTGCCCGTCCACCTCGCCGAGCTCGGCACCGGCGGCGATCGAGCAGGCGCTCAGCGAGGCCTTCGTGGCGGCCACGCACGACGCGTTCGTGGTGGCCGCGCTGATCTGCAGCGTCGGCATCGCGACCAGCCTCGTCCGCGGTGGAGGCCGCGAGCAGCCGGCCGGCGAGCCCGTCCGGGCGCCGGGGTGACGCCGGTCGGCGCGCAAGAGCGCGCCGGCGCGCCCCCCGCGAGCCGGCCGTCGTGTCTCAGCCCGTGGGGGTGGGGCTCCTGCCGGCCGCGGCACCGGCCGCAGCCAGCTCCTCCATCCGCTTCGCCGTGTAGGCCGGGCCCTCCTCGCGGGTGAGCTGGGCCAGGACGTCGATCGGCAGCTCGTTGAGGATCGCGCCGTTCGGGTTGAAGAGCACGTGCTCGTCCACCGCGAGGCCGAACGCGGAGCCCTCCTTCACCGCGTGGTGGAGGGTTCGCGGCGCGACGGAGTCGCCGACGTTGATGACGTTGACGCCGGCCGCCCGGAGCTCGTCGAAGAGCGCGACCGCGGGCCGCGTGTGGCACGTCACGACGTCGTCGACCTCGAGCGTGGTCCGCCCGAAGTCCTTGTCCTGGAGGACGACCTCGCCGGCCCGGATCTCGGCGACCGTCGTGCTCGTGATCACGGTCACGGGGTGCTTGTACGGCCGCGAGTGGAGCACCTCGGCGTCGCCCTGCGCGAAGCGCTTGCGCAGGACGTACATGTGGATGACCTCGCAGTCGGCGGCGAACTCGCGGTTCTCGGTCACGATCGTGACCTGCTTGCCGATGTCGGCCAGGAAGGCGGCCGTGTCCGTGGCCGCGTAGCTGTCGCCCCACAGGAGAACCCGGGCGCCGATCTTGCGCATGCGCCGCCCGCCGGGGTGGCACTCGCAGGCGATCTTCGGGCAGGCCATCGCCTCCTCGAAGGGGACCACGCGCGAGGCGTCGCCGGCGACCTCGGGCACGTACGAGACGGCGCCGGTGGCGTTGAGCACGACGTCGAACCCGCGCAGCTCCTCGACGGTCGGCGCGTGGTTGAGCCGGATCTCCACGTCCAGGTCAAGAAGCTGGTCGCGAATCCAGTCCAGGTACCAGCGCATCTTCTCCTTGCCCGGGACCAGGCAGACGTAGAGCATCGCCCCGCCCAGCTCGGCGTGCTTCTCGAACAGCGTGACCTGGTGGCCGCGCTCGGTCGCGATCCGGGCCGCCTCCATGCCGGCCGGCCCGCCGCCGACGACCGCGACGCGGACCGGCCGCGCGGTCGGCTTCATCTTCGCGTAGGCGGGGTTGCCGCAGGCGGCGTTGATGGAGCAGGCGATCTCCTTCTTCGCCATGAGCGACTCCTGCCAGCAGCCGCCCAGGCAGGAGATGCAGCGCCGGATCGACTTCACCTTGCCGTACTGCGCCTTCACCGGCCAGTACGGGTCGGCCAGGATCTGGCGGGCCAGGCCGACGAGGTCCGTCTTGCCCTCGGCCAGGATCTGCTCGCAGTACTCGGGGTCGCGCAGCGAGTGGCTCGTGATGACCGGGATCCGGACGGCCTTCTTGGTCGCCTCGGCCGCGTAGGTCGCCCAGCCCTGCGGGTAGGGCGGCGGGTCGAAGCCGGCGCCGGGGCTCTCCTGCATGCCCATCGAGAGGTCGATCGCGGCGCAGCCGGCCCGCTCCAGGACGCGCGCCGTCTCGATCCCCTCCTCCATCCCTCGGCCGCCTTCGCACCACTCCTCGAACGAGTAGCGGACGAGGACCGGGTAGCTCTTGCCGCACTTCTTCTGGATCGAGTCGATGACCGCGAGCGGGAAGCGCATCCGGTTCTCGAAGCTGCCCCCGAACCGGTCGGTGCGCATGTTGAGGAACGGGCTCATGAACTCGGACAGCAGGTAGCCGTGCGCGGCGTGGAGCTCGACGGCGTCGAAGCCGGCCTGCTTGACCCGCCAGGCGGCCTCGCTGAAGAGGTCCACCAGCTCGAGGATCTCCGGGATCGAGGCGGCCCGGATCTCCTTGCCCTTCTCCTCGGCGTTCTCGTAGATGATCTCGTGCCCGGCCGACCAGGGGAGCTTGAGGACGCGGTCCGTGGCGCCCAGGGTGTTGTAGCGCGGGATGGCGCACTGGCGACCGGGGTGCTGGAGCTGGACCGCGCACTTCGCGCCGTAGCGGTGCATCCCCTCGGCCAGGCGGGCGAGACCCGGGATGTAGTTGTCGCCGTCGGCCACGAGGCAGGTCACGGTGGGGCGACCGGTCTTCAGTCCGGAGTGGTCGCACCAACGATGACGAAGCCGGTCCCGCCGCGGGCGACGTCGGTGTGGTGGTGGATGTCGCGCTCGCTCACCTCGCCGTCGGCGTGCGAGGACGCTGATGTCCGTCGGCACATGGACGATGCGGTTCGGGAGCTCGATGTTCCCCATCTGGATCGGGCTGAAGAGGTGCGGGAACGGCATGACCGGATCTCCTGGGCGGGGGGCAGATCTCGACGCCTGATGCTAGCGGGTCTCATGGCGCCCGTGCGCGGTCTCGCCCGGGAGACACCGGCACTCCTGCACGCCGGCGGGCTCGGGCGGCGGGAGCGGGCGCGACCAGCGGGCGGTCCCGGTCGCTGTCAATTCGTCCCCGGCCCGTTCGTCGTCCGGATGAGAGCGGCGAGGATCGCTCGCAGACCCAGTCTCGAAAGGAGCTCCACGATGGCGAAGTACCTGCTGGCGTTCAGGGGAGGCAGCATGCCCGAGGGCGAGGAGGCCGGGGCGAAGGTGATGCAGGCCTGGGAGGCCTGGTTCTCGAGCCTTGGCGCCGCGGTCGCCGATCCGGGTAACCCGTCCACGTATTCGCGGACGATCAGCGTCGACGGCACGGTGGGTCCCCAGGGTCCGGCCTCGCTGAGCGGCTACACGATCCTGAGTGCGGACAGCCTCGACGCGGCCGTCGCGCTCGCGAAGGGATGCCCAGTGCTCGCCGGCGGTTCCTCGATCGAGGTGATCGAGACCGTCGACGTCATGTAGCCGGTCGCCGCCGGGCGGCATCCGCGGCCATGACGGACCCGGGTCGCGCGATCGGCCCGGGTCCGTCAGGTTTGAGGCCCGGGCCGGCCCGGGGGGTCATGGGCGGCACGCCCGGGCACAGGTGGGCCGGGCCGTGCGTGCGGAGGCATCCCATTCTCGGTGCCGACTGGGTGATCACCTCCCAGGGGGGCTGCGGCGCCGCCCGGTGCTCACCTGGCATGCGGCACCCGGTGCCCGCCGCCGGGTGCCCACGTGCCCGCCGCCCGGCCCGCGCCCGCCCCCGTGCCCGCCGCGCCGCCGCCCGCCCACGTGCCCGCCGCCCGCCGCCCGAGTCAGCATCTGCCGTCGCGCCGAGCGTTAGGCCGGCGATCTCCCCCGGCGAGTCGGCATCTGCCGTGGGTAGAGGGCAGATGCCGCTCCGCGCTGCGTGGTCCGTGCCGGGGGCGCGGAGGGACGTCGTCGACGGTGGCCTTGCGCCCGTCCGGACGGCATCTGCCGACGCGCCGCCGAACGGGAGGCGCTGGCAGCCCACGGCCGGGGATCGCGACGCATCAGCGCGGCAAGGGAAGCAGGGCCGCGGGCCAGCACAGACGTTGGGACGCTTACCGTGCACGCTTACCGTGCACGCTTACCGTGCACGCTTACCGTGCACGCGCCGGGCCGTGCACGCGCCGGGCCGTGCACGCGCCGGGCCGTGCACGCGCCGCCGCGGGGCTTCATCATCGGACCATCGTCGCTTCCCTGGACCCCCCGGAAGGAACACGGTTGTTCGAGCCGCCCATGACCACGCCCGTTGCCGCCGCAACGCCGGCTGCCGCCGGAACGCCGGCCGTCCCGACAGCGGGCATCCCGGCCGCGCCGCAGCAGGGCGTCCTCCCCGTCGCCTATGCGAGCTTCGCGCTCGTCGGCTGGACGGGGCTGTTCGTGCCTTCGTACCTGCGGGTCATCCAGGACGAGTTCGGCACAACCGACGCGGAGTTCGGACTGGTCTACCTGGTCTTCGCCCTCATGTTCGCGGCCGGCGCCGTGCTGGGGGGCCTGATGTCCGAGCGCATCGGTCGGGGGATCGTCCTGCCCATCTCGGCCGTGCTGATCGCTGCCGGCCTGGCGATCGAGAGCGTGGCTCCCTCGTGGATCGTCTTCGTGGCCGGGGCCGGCATCGCCGCCACGGGCACCGGGTCCGTCGACGCCGTCGTCAACAGCGCCGTCATGGACCTCTCCGTCGCCGGCAGCGGGAGCGGGCTGAGCCGCTCCACCTCTTCTACAGCCTCGGGGCCCTGTCCGCGGCACTGGTGGTGAGCGTGCTAGCCGAGGCCGGCGTCGGCTGGCGGACCGTCGCGGTCGCGACGGCGCTCGGGGGCCTTGCCCTCGCGCTACCTCTCCGGCGCGTTGGCCTCGTACCGCCGCGACCTCGGGCACCGGGCGACATGGCGCCCGACGGCCGGCACCACTCGATCGTCCTGCCGCTTCGGCTGGCGCTCGTCGCTCTCGGGATCGGGATCGCCTGCTACGTCGCGGCTGAGGCCGGCGTGACGAGCTGGCTCGTTGGCTACCTCGTGGAAGAGCCGATGAGCGTCGCGACCCTCGCCCTCGGGCTCTTCTGGACGGGCCTCGCGGGCGGACGCCTCGTGGCCAGCCGGATCGCCGACCGGTTCGACCCCGTCGCGTTCGCCGCAGCCTGCGCCTTTGCCAGCGCGCTGGCCCTCGTGGCGGCGGTCGCGGGGCCGCCGGGGCCCTCCGGATCGCGCTCTTCGTCGCGACCGGGTTCGCGTTCGGGCCGGTCTACCCGATGATCATGGCCGTCGCGGGTTCGGTGCTCCCCCACCGTGCCGCCGCCGTCAGTGGTGCGCTCACGGCGGTCGGGGTGGTCGGCTCGATCACCTACCCCGCGCTCATGGGGGTCATCTCGGAGCTTGCGGGCCTGGGCGCCGCGATGGTCGGGGCGGCGCTGCTCGCGGCGGGCTCGGGTTGCGCGGTGATCGTCGCCCGACGGATCGCGCCACCGCGCTGACGTTCGGGGACGAGCCAGCCGCGGGGCCGCGAGAGCGCCCATGGGCAAGGTCCTGCCAGCCGGTGGGACCATCGTGCCGTTGACTTCGCGCAACGGGCGGCGCACGGTTGGCTTCCGCTCGGCGAGGGTTCGGGCGGGCGGCCTGCCGGCCATGCACGCGAGGACCGACCCCTGATTCGTACGCGTCGACTCCACCCGCTCCTCGCCGCCGCGCTCGCGACGCTGATGGCTGCCTCCGGCGTGCTCGCGGCCGAGCCCGCGCCGACGGCCGCGCCCGCGGCAGCCGCGCCGACGGCCGGGCCGGGGACCGAGCCCACGCCCACCACCGATCCCTCCGCCGCCGACGAGCGCGTCATCGTCCTCCTTGCGCCCGGCGCCAGCTCCACGGCCGAGGCCTCCGCCGCGCGCGATGCGGGCATCGAGGTCGGCCGCACCTACAAGAGCGCGGTCCAGGCGTTCACGGCCACCGTCAGCCCCACCGAGGAGCTCCGGGCTGGCCGCTGACCCGCAGGTCGTCGCCGTCGTGCCCGACGAGCGGATCACGGGGTCCGACACCCTGGCCGGCCAGGAGGTGCCGACCGGCGTGAACCGGGTCTTCGGACGTCAGAGCCCGACCGTCTCGACCGGCGGCGTCGACGGGCGGGTGGATGCGGACGTCGCGATCTTCGACACCGGGATCGACCCGACGCACACCGATCTCGTCGTTGCCGGGGGCTACAACTGCACGAGCTCCAACCGGGCGAGCTGGCGGGATCAGCACGGCCACGGCACCCACGTCGCCGGCACGGTCGGCGCGCGCGACGACGCGGACGGGGTCGTCGGCGTCGCGCCGGGGGTTCGCCTGTGGGCGGTCCGGATCCTCGACGCCAGCGGCGAAGGGTACCTGTCCTGGTGGCTGTGCGGCCTCGACTGGATCGCCGCCCAGAACGACCCGCTCGACCCGACCCGTCCCCTCATCGAGGCGGTCAACATGTCGGTCACCCGATGGGGCCTCGATGATGGGAAGTGCGGAAACGTCAACAAGGACCTGCTGCACCAGGCCGTCTGCCGCGTCGTCGCCCGGGGCATCACCGTGGTGGCGGCGGCCGCCAACGACTCGGGGTCCGCGGCCAAACGCGTGCCTGCCGCGTACAACGAGGTGATCACGGTCTCGGCCCTGGCCGACACCGACGGCCTGACCGGAGGCACGGGCGGGAAGGCGTGCTGGAGCTGGGGCGGCTACGACGTCGACGACACCTTCGCCGACTTCTCGAACTACGGCAGCGACATGGACATCATCGCGCCGGGCAAGTGCATCCTCTCGACGAAGCGGGGCCAGACCTACGGCTATTCGTCGGGCACCTCGATGGCGGCGCCGCTCGTGACCGGAGCGGCGGCCCTGTACAAGGCGACCCGGCCGAGCGCCCCGCCTTCCGAGGTCAAGTGGGCGCTCCAGTACCTCGGCAACCGCGACTGGAAGACGGCCACCGACCCCGACGGGCGTCCCGAGGTCCTGCTCGACGCTTCGCGGATCGTGTCGCTCGGCGACTTCACGCCGGCAGCCGTCGTGCCGTCCGAGAGCTTCATCGCCGGCGAGGCCGGGGCGAGCTGGACATTCCCTCTCACGGTCGGCCGTGGGCCGGGCTTCATCGAGCCGGTCACCTTCGACCTTGCCCTCGTCCCGCCGCCGCTGGCCGCGGCGATCACCGGGCCCGCCTCGCTCTCCGGGACGGACGAGGTCACCGGCCTCGCGATTACCGTCCCGCCTTCGACGCCGGCGGGGTGTACGAGGTCGTCGTCGGGCGGCCTATCGCACGACGCGAATCCATGAAATCCGCGTTCCTCTGATGGTGGAGAACACGGCGCCCGTGGCCGCGCCGCCGGGGCCAACGTTCCTGCGGGGCAGCGTCACGTCGCTCACGGCTCTCCCGGTCCGCGTCAGCTGGGCACCGGCGGTCGATCAGTCGGCGATCGTGGGCTACGAGCTGGGTGAGCTCGGCGATGCCGGGCTCGGTGCCGTGGCGTCGACGGCCGGCGCGGTGCGCAGCGCCACGCGCACGATCCCCTTCGCCACGCCGCGTGTCTTCGCGGTGCGGGCCACGGACGGCCCCGGCAACCTCGGGGAATGGGCCCCGGCCGCGCCGTTCGAGGTCGCCGTGGTCGACGACAAGAGCGCCGAGCTGCGTCGGAGCGGCGGCTGGACGGCCAGCACCTCCGCCTACGCCCTGGGCGGGCGAAGCCTGTTCGCGACCCGAGCCGGGGCGCTGGTCCGCCACACGTTCACGGGCCGTGCGATTGCCCTGGTGGGGCCGCGGAGCCTCGCCCGCGGCAGCGCCGAGGTCTGGCTCGACGGCGCGCGTGTCGCCACGGTCAGCCAGTACGCGCGGACGTCGGCCGCCCGAGTGGTCCTGTACGCGGCCAACGTCGACCCACTGGTCCCGCACACGATCGAGGTCCGCGTCCTCGGGACGGCCGGCCACCCGCGCTTCGACGTCGACGCCTTCCTCGTCCTTCGCTGAGCCCGCGGACTCGCGGCCAAGCCGCGTCTCCGGGTTCGTCGCCCTCCTGCGCCCGGAGCGGGGACCCCGTCGTCCTCCGCCAGGTGGGCCGAATGGCCCCATAGAACGTGTCAAAGCCGGGCCACCGAGGCGTCGACTGGCCCTCGAGACGGCGCTGCTCGCGAACGGATGCTCGCGCGGAGGTGGCCAGTCCCGCGTCGTCGCGCCGGGTGGCGGCACCGGCGGGAGGAGTACGGGTTGCAGGTCCAGATCGTCCCCACCGAGAAGCGGGTGCAGCGGCCCGGATACGCGTGGATCGCCTTCGTGCTTGCCGTCTTCACCGGGGTCCTCGCGGTCCGGTCGGCCTGATGTTCATCGGCGACCCGACCCGCGCCTCGATCGGCCTGCCGCCGGGCTGGATCGAGGGCACGCCCGACGGCAGCTACCTCATCCCGGGGCTCTCCTGCTGCTGATCGACGGCGTCGGGATGCTGGACCTTCCCGGTGCTCGTCCTGCTCCGGCATTGGGGCGCTCCGTGGCTGACGGCGATCCTCGGCGTGGGCCTGATCGTCTCGGTCTTCGTGCAGCTCGTCGTCATGCCCGGACGGTGTTCCTCCAGTCGATCTTCCTCGCGATCGGCGTCGTCCTGGGTTCGTCGCCCTCTTCTGGCTTCGCCGCACTGGCCGCTCCGCCCTCTGGTAGGCAGCCCGGCGGCCCTACCGCGCCCGGACCCCGTTGTTCTTCGGCAGGTGTTCCAGCTCGACGAAGCCGAGCGCCTCGAGGAGCGGCGGCGGGCCCATCCCGAACCGGCCGCGGTAGCCCTTGCGCAGGCCGTCCCAGCCACCGACCGGGTGTCCGCCGCGCGGCCCGCGCCTCCACCGTCCCTCCACGACGACCTTCTGCTCGTCGGCGGCACCGAGCGGGCCAGGCGCCGCACTCCTCAGCCAGGCGAGAAGATCCTCGATGCGGCGCAGGTCGTCGCGGAGCTGCGTCGAGCCGACCTGGCGACGAGCGCCGGCGGATCCGCCGTCTCGTCGCGCCACCGTCTCGGTACTCCGATGTACCAGCACCGTCCGCAGGTCCACGGATCAGCCTTCGTCCCGGTTCCCGTGGTCATGCTCCCCTCCCGGATCCGCGCCACCCGTCAGCCGCGCCGGCGTCGAGTGAACCATGCCGGTCGGCAGGCGTCGATGCCAGGAGGGGCACACCCGCCGGCCGGCAGGTCGCCTCGGCGCCGCGGTCGAGGCGAACGACGAACGTGCGACCGCGGATCGTCGCGCTTCGCAGGGCGCGCACGACCTGCTCGACGACCTCGTCGGCGACGTCCACGACGAGAAGCCGTCCACGATCTCGATCGCCCCGATCACCGATCCGGAACCCCGGCCTCCGCCGTGATCGCCCCCACGAGGTCCGCCGGCCGGACCCCGGCTCGCCGGCCCCCGCCGACGAAGAGACGGACCCAGGCACCCCCGGGCGCTGTGCCGCCCGGCGGTCCGCCACCGGCCTGTGGCCGCCCACTCGGCGATGAGCCCGGGGCCATGCCCGGCCGCGGAGGTCGCGGGGTCCAGGTTGCCGGCGGCCCCTGACCGGGCTGCGCCATGCAGGAGCCTGCCCCGGCCCGCGCCACGGCGGCAGGCCGGGTGGGCCCGGGTGACCGGTCGGTCGCGTCGGCCGGACCGGGCGCAGCGGCCGATCCTGGGGCAGGAAGGCCGGCGCGATCTCCGCCTCCGCATCGTCGCCCGCCTCGCGCGCGTCCAGGAGAGCGATGGCCGCCAGCGCGATCTCCACCGCGTCGTACTCGTCGGCGAGGGCCTCGACGACGGCGCGATAGCGGTCGAGGTCGGGCGCCGCTGCCCCGTCGGGTGCAACGTCACCCGCCTCGCCGCCGCCCACCAGGCGCTCGCGCAGGCTGGCCCGCAGGAGCTCGAGTCGACGTTCGCGCAAGTCCGCGATCGAGGGCACGGTGGCCCGCTCCAGCCGCGTCCTCGTGGACGACTCGATGTTCAGGAGGAGCCGGTGTTCGCGGGGCTCCACCAGGGTGATCGCCATGCCCTCGCGGCCGGCGCGCCCGGTCCGCCCGATCCGGTGCACGTAGGCGTCGGGCGACGAAGGGACGTCGAAGTTGACCACGTGCGAGACGTGCTCGATGTCGAGGCCCCGGGCCGCCACGTCGGTCGCGACTAACACATCAAGAGCGCCGTCGCGGAATCGTTCCATCACGCGGTCGCGCTGCTCCTGCGACAGGCCTCCGTGAAGGGCGGCCGCGTCGTGCCCACGCCCGCTGAGCGCCTCTGCCAGGTCGTCGACCTCGCCGCGCGTCCGGGCAAACACGAGCGCCGCGGCCGGGTCCTCCACGTCGAGGATCCTTCCCAGTGCCGCAAGCTTGTCGGTGCGGCGCACGACGTAGACCACCTGGCGGACCTTCGCCGGGGTCTCCTCGGACGGTCGGTCGGGACGCACAGAAACGCGAACAGGCTCCCGAAGATGCTCGAAGCAACCCGGGCGATGGTGGGCGAGATGGTGGCCGAGAAGAGCGCCGTCTGGCGGCCGGCCGGGGTGGCCGAGAGGATGGTGTCGAGCTCCTCGGCGAAGCCCATGTCGAGCATCTCGTCGGCCTCGTCGAGAATCACCACCTCCACGGCGTCGAGGCGGAGGCTGCCGCGGGTCAGGTGATCGACGGCTCGCCCGGGCGTCGCGACCACGACGTCCAGTCCACGCCGGAGGCCCCGTAGCTGCTGGCCGATCAGTTGCCCCCCGTAGACGGGAAGGACCCGCGCGCCGAGGACGCGCCCGTAGCGGTGGACGGCCTCGGCGACCTGCATCGCGAGCTCTCGCGTCGGCACCAGCACAAGGGACAAGGCCGTCCCCGCCTCTGCCCGGCCCAGGCCGTCGAACGCGAGCCGCTGCAGGATCGGCAGGGCGAAGGCTGCCGTCTTGCCGGTTCCCGTCGGTGCTTCTGCCAGCAGGTCGCGTCCGGCGAGGAGCGGCGGGATTGCGGCTTCCTGCACCGGGGTCGGCTCCTCGTAGCCAAGGCCGGCGAGGGTCTCGAGGAGTGCCGGCGCCAGCCCGAGCGCCGCGAAGGAGGTGGGGGCCGCTTCGGCCTGAACGCTGGGCGCCGTCTCGGAGTCGGAGCGGGCTCGGTGCCGGGTGCGGGATCTGCGTCCGTCATGCGGGCAGCGTACTCCGCGGAGGGCGGGTTGCCCGGACCGGGCAGCCACTGGGGTGCCTGCTCTGAGCCGCGCACCCGGGATTCGGTGCCGCCCGGCACCGAACGAGACCAACGCCGCGCCGTGCCGGTACCACCGGTGTGCGCGGTCATGCTCCGGCGCGCCTATCGTCGAGCGTGGCGCATCCGCCGGGGGACTGCGCTGGCGTGGAGTGGATGGTGGATCTCGGGACCCAGTTCTGCGAGCGTTGCGGACGAGACCGGGACACCGTCGCGTCGGCGCACGGGACCTACCGCGACTGCCCGATCTGCGGCTCCGCATGCTGCGCGGACTGCTGGAACCTCGTCGACGCCGCGTGCCTCAAGTGCGCCCCCTTCCGGCTCGTCGATCCGCCGACCTCGCGCCACGTCGTGGCCTTGCCCGCCGGCATCGCGCTGCCGGTGATCGGCGGCGCCGAGTCCGGGCCTGGGCGGGGCGCGGGAGCCGCGGCCGACCCGTACCGCGACCTGCGGGCGGCCTCGTCGCGAGCCAGCCGACAGTCGAGCGGCGGCTGGCATGGAGGCAGCCGGCGCGACGCCCAGCGGCCCAGCCCGACACGGTCTCGCCGGAGAGGGCGACGCAGCCGCCGGTCCAGCCAGCGGCAACACAGCGGGTCGCGGCGGCGGCAGCCAGGTGCCAGGTCGCGACCGCGGCGCCGGGCAGGGCGGGTCGGCCTCGCGGCGGCCACCGCGTGGGTCGTGGTGGCGGCGATCGCGATGGTGGCCTTCGGGTCGACACCGGGCATGACGCCGGCCATGCCGCGCGGTCCCAGCCGTCCAGCGAGACCCCCGCAGAGCGGCGCCCCGGGCGCGCCGGGCACGATCGCGCCGACGGGTCCATCGCGCCGGCCGGCGCCGAGGCCGGAACGGATCCGAGGGCGGGAGCCGCCGCTCCCACTCGCGAGGCACTCCTCGGGCCGTCGCGGTACGCCTCCCCACCGGCGCCGGGGGCAGGTCCCCTCGCGAGGTGCCCCGCCCGCACCTGCTTCGACGCCGGCGCCCAGCCCTTCCGGGCTCGTGACGCCGTCTGCCACCCCGGCCGACGACCGGGCGCCCCGCGCCCACGCCCGACCCGACACCGGACCCACGCCGGAGCCGACGCCCGATCCGACGCCCGACGCGACACCCGGACCCGACGCCAGACCCGACGCCCGACCCGACACCCGAGCCCACGCCCGAGCCCACGCCGGATCCGACGACCCGAGCCCACGCCCGAGCCCACGCGCGCCGAGACCCCTGTCTGACCGGACCGCTCCGCCGATAGCTCGCGGCCCTCTCGGCCCGACCCCTTACGGCAGGACCTGGCGCAGAGCGAAGAGCACATTGGCCGGCCGCTCCGCCAGCCGGCGCATGTACCACGGGTACCAGTGCCTCCCGTACGCGATCAGCGTGTACGCCGGGAAGCCCGCCTTCTGCAGGCGTCGCAGCTCGCCCGTCCGGATCCCGTAGAGCATCTGGATCTCGAGTCGATCGCGCGAGACGCCGGCCGCCTCGGCGAAGGCCGCGATCCGCTCCACGAGCGCCCCGTCGTGGGTGCCGAGCGCCAGGCGGGCCTTCCCCTCACCGGCGGCGCCCGCGAGGACGAGGGCCGCCGCCTGGTACGCGCCGTCCACCTCCGGGCGGCGGCGCCAGGCGATCTCCGCCGGCTCGTCGTAGGCACCCTTCACGAGGCGCACCGCGGGCTCCAGGGGGAGCAGGCGCTGCAGGTCGGCGGGCGTGCGGCGCAGGTAGGCCTGGAGGCAGATCCCGACATTGCGATGGACGGCCTTGAGGCGCTCGTACAGGGCGATCGTCCGCTCGACGTAGGCCGAGCCCTCCATGTCCACCCAGAGCCATGTGCCGGTGATGTCCGCCCGTGCGGCCAGCCCGGACATGTGGCCGAAGCAGGCCTCCTCGTCGATGTCGAGGCCCAGCTGCGTGGGCTTCACGGAGAGCTCGATCGGGCGTCCGAGGGCCGTGCTCCGATCGAGGATCGCGTGGTAGTGGGCTGCAACCTCGTCGGCCTCGGCAATGACGTCCAGGTTCTCCCCGAGGCGCGTGAACAGGATCCCCTGCCCTGTGCCGGCCAGCGTGGCGGCCGCGTCGAACGCGGAGTCCGCGTCCTCGCCGGGCATGAAGCGGCGCACGGCCTTCCGGACGAACCGAAGGCGGGGAACTCGTTCCTTCAGCCAAGCGTTGCGGGCCATCCAGAGCAGGATCGTGCGCATGGGCCGGGGGTTCCTCCTCGGTCGAGCGTGCGAGGCCGATGGTGCCACGATCGACGGGCCCGCCGCCGGCCGGATCGGGTCGCCCGGCACTGTCCGACGGACACCGCGAGGGTCGATGGTGGGTCGGCAACCCAGAGAAGGAGCCTGATCATGGCCATGCGCGTGACCTTCGAACCGCACGAGGCGCTGGAGGTGGCGACCCGCCTCGGCCTTGACTTCGCCGCCGAGCCGTTCTCCCTCGAGGAGTTCCGCCAGGGGATGGACATCGAGCTGGAGCACGGCCGCCGTGATCCGGCGACGAACGTCACCGGCGACGACGCCCTCACGACCGGGAAGATCGCACTGGCGCACCTGCGGGAGATCCCCGACTACTACACCCGCCTTGCCCGGATGGAAGCGGAGGCCGAGGCGGAGGCCGAGGCCGCAAAGGCACACGACCCGGCCTGAGCCACTCCCCTGCCGTACTTCGCCGCCCCGAGACGACCCGCTCGTCAGTCGTCGAGTGGACGGCGCGGCCACTCCAGCGGGCTCCGACCGACAGCGACGTAGCGCAGGATCTCGGCGATCCGGCGCGCGCGCGTCTCCGGCCGCTTCGCAGAGGTGACCCAGAAGAGGATCGGCTTCACCACCGAAGGGCTCAGGTCCGCGAACCCCCGCCAGCAGCGGCGTCCCCCGCGAGGGCGGCCGCGAGGTCGTCCGGGACGATGAGGGCATCCACATCGTTGAGGGCATCCCACGAGCCGTCGGCGCGTGCCGCCTCGATGGCACGCAGCCCGGCGGCCGTCATGCTCCCGGCGGCGATCAGCCGCTCGACACGCTCCTTGTTCGGGCGTGACCAGACGCTGCCGCGCCTGCGGGGCGTGAAACGGAGCATCCCGCGCTCGTTGTCGAGCGTGCGGCCCGTGCTGTCGATCCACCCGAAGCAGAGAGCCTCCTCGACGAGGGCTTCGTAGCTGACCACGGGCTTCCCGGCGGCGCGCCGGTAGGTCACCGCCCAGACACCTCTCGCCGTCTCATGGTTGGCCGCCAGCCACGCGCGCCAGGCCGCGCGATCCGCGGGCTGGAACTGCTCGTCGTCGACGCCGACCGGGCGCGGCAGCGCGGCCGGCCCGGACGTCGCGCTCACGCCGCGCGCCGCGCTGCGCCCGGTGCCGATGAACGGCGCGAGCAGCGTGAGCTCCGGCGCGGTCACCCGATCGACCCTCCCGTGGTGTGTGTCGCACATTCTCTCCGCTTCCGGCCACCGGCGTCGGGCGAGCACTGCTGCGGGTGCTTGCAGCTGCACTGCTGTAATGATGTAATCTTCCAGCGGATGACGCTCGACACACAGCCTCCCCGACGCACCACAGGAGCACACCCCGATGACCCACCACGCAACCCCTGACGAGCTCGCCGGCTGGTTCGCCGGCCGCCTCCCCGATGACTGGTTCGCCGGCGCCCCCGACGTCTCGATCGATCGCGAGGAGATCCTGGTGGTCGGCGAGATCGCCGACGTCGACCTGGGCCCCGACGCCACCGACGCCGCCCGCGCCGCAGCCCGGACGAGCCGGGTCGAGCGGTTCCGCGAGGAGACGCGCGAGGAGCGGATGGCGATCGCCGAGGACGCCCAGCACCGCTTCCGCAGGATCGTCTCGTGGGGCGTCCGCATCGCCGGCGAGGCGCATCACTTCACGACGGCCAGCGTCCCCGTCATGACCCGGCTTCGCCAGCCCGAGCGCCGCGTCCTGGACACCCTCGTCGAGGCCGGCGTCGCCCGCAGCCGCAGCGATGCCCTCGCCTGGTGCGTGAAGCTCGTCGGCGAGAACGAGTCGACCGTGGATCGGCAGCCTCCGCGACGCGCTCCGCGCCGTCGAGGAGGCCCGCCGGGCGGGCCCGACCGCCGGCTGACCGTCGGGCCGGCAGCGCCGACTCACGTGTCGACCGCCGGATGCGCGAAGTCGGCCAGCCTCCCGGCTCCCGCGCCCGGCCGGCGGAGTCCTAGCTGCCGGTCTCCGTCGGGTAGCCCGCCGCGGTCCAGTCGTTCATGCCGCCCGCCATCGACGTGACCGCGGGTAGCCGGCGCCGAGGAGAATGTCGCGACCCTGCGCGCTCCGATTGCCCGAACGACAGACGACCACCACCTGGCGATCCTTCGGCACCTCGGCCACGCGCGAAGCGAGATCGCCGAGCGGGATCAGCGTCGCGTCGGGGATGTGCCCCGCCGCCCATTCGTCCGGCTGGCGCACGTCGAGGATGAAGGCGCCCGCCTCGCGCAGCGCGAGCGCGTCCGCGGTCGAGACTTCGGCCGGGAGGGGCTGGACCGCGACGGGGGCGCTCGGGGCCGAGGTCGCGGCGGGGGGCGCCACGGTGGGCGTGGCCGGCGAGCAGGCCGCGACGAACGCGGCAGCTCCGAGGACGAAGATGGAGAGGGTGCGCCGGGGGGCGAACAGGCGAGGGGCGAGCGGGCGGGACATCGGCGGCTCCGGGCTGTGGGTGGTGTCGACTGCTGGGCGAGGGGGACGCGCGGGAAACGCGGCACGAGCGCGGCGCCCGGGACGCGGCCCAATTATCGCGTATTTGCGCAATCGTGCAAGTGCGTCCGGCTATGTCAACTTCCGCGGGCGGCCTTGCGTCCGGCGCAACACCGGGCGGTCGATCGCCGTTCCGGCCCCCCGGCCGACGTTCGCCGGCACAAAGCCGCCGGTCGGACGCAAGGAATCTGCCACACGTCTGCTTGCCAACGGCGGCTGACCCCTGGGCGAGTAGAAACACCGACAGTCAGCGCACGAATCCTGCCATCGGGGCCGAGGGCGCCCCGGAGGCGTGCGCGGTGTTGCGCTCAACGCAAGGCGCGATGCGCAGGAGCGCGGGCGGCGGAGAGCCGGAAGCGCGGCCGGCCGGTCCGGACACGAGGGGGCCGGGCGCCGCTCGAACGGTCCGTCAGCCCGCCACGACCCCGTCGAGCGGGTCGAACGCCTCGGAGCGCTCGACCACGGCGTCGGCGCCGAGCCGGTCCAGCTCCTGGCCCCCGATCGGCGCGCCGAGGACTGCCTGCCAGCCCTGGTCCGCGAGGTCGTCCAGCGTGGATTCGGCCGCGGCCAGCAGCGCTTCGGCGCGCTCCAGCACGGCAGGGCGCAACAGGGCGGCCCCGGGCTCCTCGGGGATCTCCGCTGCCAGCGACGCGGCAGCCCGGGTCGTCTCCTCGGCATGGATGGCCGCCGCGCGCTCCGTCGCTCGGCGCATCACGATCGAGGCCGGGCCGGCGACGCCCAGCGCCAGGCCCACGAGGTACGGCCATCGGGCGCCGGCCCGCGAGGGCATGTCCGGCTCCTCGAAGACGAGCGCGAGATCCGGCCACGCCAGTCGCCGCAGCGCGACCGCGGCCAGCGCCTGCGCCGCGGGGAAGTGCTCGTCGGCCAGCCACGGGACCAGGGCGCCGGCGGCCAGCTGCCCGGGGCCCAGGCCGTCGCCGCGCGCCAACGCCACCGCCAGCGCCTGCATCGCGAACGCGCGGCCCGCCCGCGTCCCGGCGTCGGCCGGGAGCCCACGCGCCAGGTCGGGCGCCACGATCAGCGGCCCCGGGCCGACCATGACCATCGCTCCCGGCGCGGCGCAGGAGCCGGTGCCCGAATGCGTGGTCGGCGAGGGCACGGTCCGGGTCCACCCCGTCCGTCACGATCTCGGCGATCGGATCGGCCTCCACCACGTCGATCCGCTCGAGCGCCGCCACGAGCGCCTGCTCGGGCGCCCCGAACGCGGTCGCGACGGTCCCGATTCGCACGTACCGTCCCGCCTCGGCCGCTGCCTCGTCCACGCGGGCGCGCAGGTGCGGCAAGGGCACGCTGGCTGCCCGGCGGGACGGTAGCGGGGTCCTCGGGGACGGGCGGCTGATCCGGGAGCCACCCAGACGACGCCCACTCCCCCGGCCTCGCGCCGCGCGGGTGCCAGTACTCGGGCTCGAGCCCGCGGTCGTGGAGACGGAGCATGAGCTCGCGCCCCGCCGGGACACGGATGCGTACGAGGTCGGCGCCCGCGGCCACCAGCGTCGCCGCGTCTTCCGGCGCTGCCTCCATCGTCGGCGCCGAGAGCGAGAGCCCGAACCATGGCCGGGGCGCGTCGCCGAGAACGCCCAGCAATTCCAGCCGGGCGGTCCGGTTCGCGTCGAAGCGCTCCAGCGCCCGCGCCGCGATTCGGCTCGCCTCGGCCTCGGCTGCCGCGCGGCGATCGGGCTCGGCCAGCAGCTCCGCCTCGAACGCGAGGTCGATCGCGCCGTTCGCGACGTCGAGGGCCAGCTGCTGCGGCGAGATGTCGTACTCGCGCAGCGCGATCGCGAACGGCAGGGCAATCCCGGCGGCGAGGCGGTCGCGCGAACCGCCGACATGCCGCTCGACCACGGCGGAGGCGAGCGGCACCCCGTCGCGGTCCAGGCCGCCGACGCCGAAGAGCCGGAGAAGCGCGCGCTCGCGGGCGGGCGTCGTGGACGCGCGAGCCCGGGCACCCCAGGCGCCGGCGAGGTCGTCGGCGCGACGCAGGATCGCGTCGAGGCGCTGGGCAGGGCTGCCGGCCGGCTTGCGCATCCGCGTGTTGCTCATCCCCCCGGAGTATGCGTCCGCGCGACCTGTCCGATCCAGACGTGGCCGTCGGCGAAGCGCTCCGCCTTCCAGATCGGCGCCCGGGCCTTCGTCTCGTCCATGGCGAAGCGGGCAGCATCGAAGGCCGCGTCGCGATGGGGTGCGCAGGCGACGATGACGACCGACACCTCGCCGAGCGGGACCTCGCCGGTCGCATGGACGATGGCCAGCCGTTCCACGCCGAACCGGGCTGCGACTTCGTCCGCGATCTCGCCCAGCACGCGGAGGGCCAGCGTGTCGAACGCCTCGTACTCGAGTGCTTCGAACTCGGAGGCCCGCATGACGGCGCGCCTCCGCCTCCTCGCCCGGCGCGGGCGTGCCCGGCGTCTCGCGCGTGCGACCCTCGAAGATCACCACGGCACCGTCGGCCGGCGGTCGCCAGGCGGTCGGCGAGCGCGCGGCCCAGGTCGAGCGGGAGGGGCGCGGGCGCCAGCTCCAGGATCCGGTTCCGGCCCGGCGGGCTCGCCCTCGTCCTCCGCCCCGCCGGCCACAGGCGGGATGCAGGCCACTTCGTCGTCTTCCTCGAGCGCCGCCTTCGCATCCGTGTACCGCCCGTTGCGGGCGTAGCGGACATACGGCCGGCCCGTCGCCAGGGCCGGGTGGAGGACGACCAGGGCCGCCCAGGCGTCCTCGATCGTCGACCCTTCGGGCAGCTCCACGGTCACCTCGCGGGTGCCCGCGATCTCACGCTGGCGGGCAAACAAGCGGACCCGGACGTGCATCACTCTCCTCCTAGACCAGCAGGCCGGCGCCGAAGTAGAGGCCGGCCGCGTCGATCGTCCCGGCCGCGATCAGCGCGACGTTGATGTAGAGCAGCCCGGTCGCCGATTCCATGGAGCGCGTCTTCACGGTCTGCACCGCCGCCCAGCTCACGATGAGCGGGAAGACGAGCGAGACGATGAGCCGCAGCCAGACGAAGAGCGCCCAGGGACCGGTCAGCGGCTCGAGCGGCGCCTGGGTCGTCCCCACGCCCAGGCCCACCCAGAGCCCGAACAGGACGAGCTGGACCGCGACGATGCCCAGCATGGCCCGGCTCACGAGGAGGGCCGGGCCTGTCGAGAGCTTCGGGGTCACGAGGTACCAGTGGCCCAGGATCATGGCCGCGAAGACCCCGCCCGTCGCCGCCGCCAGGGCGAGCAGCTGGACGGCGAGCGCCCCGATGCCGACCACTCCCCCACCCCACGTCAGCGCGCCGAGCACCATCGCGCCCGCTCCCGCGCCCGCCACCGCGAGCGCGAGCGGGGCGGCCCGCCGGCCGCGGAAGAGGAGCGCGGCGTAGACAAGCGCGCCCGCCGAGAAGAGCCCGAGCGCGGCGCGGCGCGGCGCGTCCCAGGTCGGATCCACGGTCACCGGCGACCCGGCGGCGGCCGCCGCCGGCAGCGCCCCGTCCGAGAGCCACGCCAGCGCCCCGAACCCCGCCGCGCAGAGCGCCGTGAAGCCCAGGTACCCCTTCGTGGCGTCCGTTCGCAGGCGGAGCAGGGCGACCACGCCGAACGACCCGACGGCCAGGGAGGCGAGCAGGGTCCAGTTGACGAAGGCGAGGTTGCGGGCGATCTGCTCGGCGGGCACGGGGCCGAGTGTAGATGCTGCCCGCGAGGCCGCGGTCGTCGCGGCCGGCGCCGCGGCCGCACCGTGCAGCCGCGCCACTGGTCGGCAGCCGCCGGCGCGACCACGCCACGCCGTACGATGGGTGCCGGAGGTGCGACCCCGATGGGACTCGAAGCGACCACGATCACCTGGTACGGCCACGCCTGCGTCGAGGTCAGGACCCCGGGCGGCAAGACCATCCTCATCGACCCCTGGTTCGGCAACCCCAAGAGCCCGAAGGCCGCCGCCGACGTCCGCGCCTGCGACCTCCTGCTCGTCACCCACGGCCACGGCGACCACATGGGCGACGCCGTCGCGCTGGCCAGCCGCCTGCGCCCGGTCTGGCCGTGCATCCACGAGATGAGCCTCTGGCTCGCCCGCCGCCTCCCCGGCGGCAGCGACGCGACCATCGGGATGAACAAGGGCGGCACGTTCGCGTTCGGCGAGATCGCGGTCACGATGGTCGGCGCCGACCACTCGGCGGGCGACTGGAACCCGGGCGGCGAGACCACCCTCTACCTGGGCGAGCCGGCCGGCTTCGTCGTGCGCCTCGAGAACGGCGGGACGATCTACCACGCCGGCGACACGAACGTCTTCGGCGACATGCGCCTGATCGGCGAGCTCTACCGGCCCGACCTGGCGCTCCTGCCGATCGGCGGCCACTTCACGATGGGCCCCCGCGAGGCGGCCCTCGCGGTGGAGCTGCTGGGCGTCGACGCGGTGGCCCCCATCCACTGGGGCACCTTCCCGATCCTGGCCGGCACGCCGGCCGCGCTCCGCCACGAGCTGGACGAGCGCGGGCTGCGGGGCGTCACGGTCCACGACTGGGCGCCGGGGGACGATCACTGAGGCCGATGACGACCGAGCCGGCCGCGACCCACTGCCGCCCTGATTCCCTGCCGCTTCTGCGGGGCGCCGCTCCGCGACACGTTCGTCGACCTCGGGCCGCAACCCCTCTGCGAGTCGTTCGTCGCCGCCCGAGGACGCCGAGCGGATGGAGCCGTTCTACCCGCTCCACGTCCGCGTCTGCCGCGCGTGCCTCCTCGTCCAGCTGCCGGCGTACGTGCGACCGCGAGGAGATCTTCCGCGAGTACGCCTACTTCTCGTCGTACTCGACAGCTGGGTCGAGCACGCGCGGCGCTACGCCGAGGCGATGATCGCCCGCCTCGGCCTGGGGCGCGACGAGCTCTCGTCGTCGAGCTCGCGAGCAACGACGGCTACCTGCTCCAGCACTTCGTCGCCCGCGGGATCCCGGTGCTCGGGATCGAGCCGGCGCGCAACGTGGCCGCGGCCGCCGAGGAGCGCGGCGTCCCGACGCTCGTCGAGTTCTTCGGGCGCGAGCTCGCCGGACGAGCTCGTCCGCGAGCGCGGGCCGGCCGACCTCGTCATCGGCAACAACGTCCTCGCCCAGGTGCCCGACCTCAACGACTTCGTCGGCGGGCATCGCGATCCTGCTCGCGCCGCGGCGGCGTCGCGACGCTCGAGTTCCCGCACCTCGCTCCGCCTGATCGAGGGCATCCAGTTCGACACGATCTACCACGAGCACTTCTCGTACTTCTCGCTGCACGACGACGGCGCGGATCGTCGGCCGCGCACGGCCTCGTCGTGCATCGACGTCGAGGAGCTGCCGACCCACGGCGGGTCGCTGCGCGTCTTCCTGCGCCGTGCACGGCGACGGCGCCGCGCCGGCGCGCCGGCGGTCGCGGCGCTGCTGGAGCGCGAGCGAGCCGGCGGGCTACGCCGACCTCGACGGGCTACGCCGGCTTCGAGGAGCGGGTGCGGGAGGCGAAGCGGGCGCTCCTCGAGCTTCCTGATCGGCGCGCGGCGCGACGGGCAGCTCGGTCGTCGGCTACGGCGCGCCCGGCAAGGGCAACACGCTGCTCAACTACTGCGGCATCCGGACCGACCTCCTCGACTACACCGTCGACCGCAACCCGTACAAGCAGGGCCGCCTCACGCCCGGGGACGCACATCCCGATCCACGATCCGGAGCGGCTCGCGGAGACGCGGCCCGACGTCATCCTCATCCTGCCCGTGGAACCTCCGCGAGAGATCGCCCGCCAGCTCGAGTACACGCGCGGCGTGGGGCGCCCGGCTCATCGTGCCGATCCCGACCACGATGGAGGTCGCTGTAGGATCCGCTGATCTGCTCGGGGCGATCGACCCAGCGGACAACCCGAAGTGCGCGGCCTGCTCGTGCCACAGCCGGGTCGCGAGCCGATCGGCCGGCACCTCGACGTCGTCGAAGGTGAGCGGGACGTCCTCGGCGACGTCGCGGACGAGCACGGCGCCGTCGGCCAGGCCCATCGGCAGCAGGCGCTCGCGCTGGGCAGCTGCCGATGTTCTCCAGCATCCCGTACACGGTGAACCCACCGATCCCGTCGAGTGTCTCGCCGGTCGTGAGGTCCCGCTTGGCCAGGGCCACGACCTCGGTCACCGGGCCGCCCAGCGGCGCCGCGGCCGCGTCGTGCAGCAACACGGCGCGCGCCACCGACTGGACCGTCTCGAGCGGACCGAGGTGGAACGGCCGGTAGAACGTGTAGACCGGGCCTTCGCCCATCTTGTAGAACTTCATGTAGGCACGCGCGAGGGGGTCCTCCTCGTAGCCCAGGACGAAGACCCCGAAGCTCGGCTCCGCACCCAGGATGTAGTCGACGATCGGGCGCTCGAGCAGCGCCTCGACATCGAACCGCTCCGGGGCCTGTTCCACGCGTTCGGCCCGCGGGCCGAGCATCCCGCGTTCAGCCACGCCGAATCCGGTCGCGTTGGCGACGACACCCATCTCGGCCGCGATCTTCGTGCCGTCGGCGAAGGACGTGATCATCTTGGGTCGCTGGCCGTGCGCGTCGGCGAACGCCTTCTGCGTCGCCGGCGTCCGCTTGTGGTCCAGCAGGCTCTTGATGTTGCCGGCCAGGATCGGCCGGAAGCCGAGCAGCCGGACCTCGTCGATGAGATCCATGATCACCGCCGGCTGGTCGCCGGCCATGTCGGTCAGGACGACCCCGGCGGCGTCGGCCCGCACCTTGAGCATCGGCCCCAGGCACGAGTCCAGCTCGGCGTTGATGAGGATCAGGTGCTTGCCGCCGTCGATCGCCCGGACCGCGACGCCTGCGCCGAACTCGACCTCGCCGGTCGCCTCGACGATCGCCTCGACGCCGGCCGCGTCGGTCAGGACGGTCGGATCGTCGGTGATCGACCGGACGGTGGTTGCGGATCGCGACGTCGAGATCCGCCGCGGAGCTGACGTGGCCCGGCGCGTCCACGCCGGCCTCGCGGTAGGCGCGCTCGGCCTCCGCGACCGTGCGGTTGGCGATGGCCACGAGCTCGATGCCCGGCGTCCGGCGGATGATCCTGGCCGCGAACCCGCGGCCGGCGTAGCCCGCCCCGACGAGGGCGACGCGGATCGGGTCGCCGGCGGCGGCTCGCGCCTCGAGGGCGCGGAGGACAGCAGCTCATGCGTGGGTCTCCAGGTCGAGGTCGGGCCAGGCCGCGTCCTTCTCGGACACGATCACGTGCGTCGGTGATGGGCCAGCGGATCGCGAGCGTCGGGTCGTCCCAGCGGATGCCGCGCTCCGATCCCGGCACGTACGGGTGGGACACCTGGTAGCTGACCTCCGCGTCGTCCTCGAGCGCCTGGTAGCCGTGGGCGCAGCCGACCGGGACGAAGACCATCGTCCGGGTCTCGGCGTCGAGGACGTGGCCCTGCCACTGGCGGTACGTCGGGGAATCGGGACGGAGATCGACGGCCACGTCGAAGACGGCCCCGCGCGTGCAGCGCAGGAGCTTCGACTCGCCGTACGGCGCGCACCTGCCAGTGGAGCCCGCGGATCGTCCCGCGGTGGCGGTTGGTCGACAGGTTCGTCTGGACGTTCCGGATCTCGACCCCGAGCTGCTCGGACCACGCCTCGTCCCAGATCCGGGCGAAGAACCCGCGGTCGTCGCCGATCCGGGTGAGCTCGATGAGGTGCGAGCCGTCGAGGCCCGCCGGTGACAGCTTCATGCCGGGACCGCCGCGTCCGACCCGGTCCGGCGAGCGCCGGTGGCGCGCGGACCCAGAAGAACCGCTCGTCGATCTGCCCGGTCGCGAGCAGGTGCTGGATCTGCTTGATGCGCGTGTGGCCGCGCGATTCGAACAGCTCCGTGCTCATGTCCACGGCGCGGAAGACGTCCAGCAGCTGCTGTGCGCCGCGCGCCACGTCGTAGCGGGTCTCGAACGGCAGGTGCTCGCGGATCTTGTCGAAGTTGGCCCGGTAGTTGCGATGGTCGCCGGAGCTGTCGCCGAACTGCGTGCGGCAGCCGGGGAACGCCTCGGCGATGATCTCCGCCACCTCGCGGACCTGGTAGTTCTGCAGGTTGCTGCCGACGTTGAAGATCTGGCCGTGGACGACGTCGCGCGGCGCGCGCAGCACGAGATCGATCGCCTGGCTGATGTCGAGGATGTGGACGAACGGGCGCCACGGCCGGCCGTCGCTGTCCATCCGGATCACCTTCTCGGTCCAGGCGTGGCCCGCAAGGTCGTTGACGACGAGGTCGAAGCGCATCCGCGGCGACGCACCGAACGCCGTCGCGTTGCGCAGGAACGTCGGCGAGAAGCCATCGGTCGCGAGCGGCGCCACGTCGCGCTCGACCAGGACCTTGCACTGGGCGTACGCGGTCAGCGGGTGGACCTCCGAGGTCTCGGTGCTGTCCGTGTCGCCGGCGGAGCCGTAGACGCTGCACGACGACATGTAGATGAAGCGCTGGACGCCGGCTTCCCTCGCGAGCGTGGCGAGGCGCACGCTGCCCAGGTGGTTGATCTCGAACGTGATCTCCGGGATTCAACTGCACCGACGGGATCGTTCGACAGCTCGGCGAGGTGGACGATCGCGTCGTAGCCGCGGAGATCCTCGACCGTCGACGTGCCGGATGTCCTTCGCCATCCAGGCCGGCGAGCGATCGACGCCGTGGTACAGCCAGCCGACACGGTGGAAGCCCGTGTCGAGCCCCGTGACGTCGTGTCCGCGGTCGAGCAGGTAGGCACACAGGACCGTGCCGATGTAGCCCTCGCTACCGGTCACCAGGACTCGCATCAGTTCGTCAACCTCCAGCGGCATCCGCGTTCCACCCGGACACCCGGCTCTGGCACCGAACGAGCGTGTCTCTCGCGAGCGCGGGCCTGGCGCCGCGACACCACCGGTGCCTCGCGGGATGGTACCGCCCGGAGCGCTCGGCACGACCACCGACCGAGCTCGCGCCACCCCAGTCCCGGTGCCCGCACGCACCGTATGGCATGGCCGTCTCGGGTGCCGTGGTCTACTATCGGTCGGAAGGACTCGCCAGGTCCGGCTCCACACGAGATCGGGGTTCGCATCGTGAAGGTCGTTCTGTTCTGCGGCGGCCAGGGACTGCGCCTGCGGGACCACTCGGAGCTCCTGCCCAAGCCGATGGTCACGGTCGGGTACCGGCCCATCCTGTGGCACGTGATGCGCTACTACGCGCACTTCGGGCACAAGGAGTTCATCCTCTGCCTGGGCTACAAGGCCGACGTCATCAAGGACTACTTCCTCCACTACGAGGAGACGCTCTCGAACGACTTCGTGCTCTCGGGCGAGAACGGCGTCGGTCGAGCTGCTCCAGCGCGACATCGCCGACTGGCGGATCACGTTCGTCGACACCGGCCTCAGCGCCAACGTCGGGCAGCGCCTGCGCGCGGTGCGGAAGCACGTCGGCGACGAGCCGTTCCTGGCCAACTACGGGGACGTCCTGACGGATGCCCCGCTCAACGAGCGCGTCGAGCGGTTCCTCGCGGCGGACAGCGGTCGCCTCGTTCATGTGCGTCCGGCCGACGAGCTACTCGTTCCACCTCGTGCGGCTGGGCGGATCGAACCTCGTCACCCGGATCGACGACGTCGGCACGTCCGACCTGTGGATCAACGGCGGCTACTTCATCTTCCGGCCCGAGGTCTTCGACTTCATCGGGCCGGGCGAGGAGCTCATCGAGGAGCCGTTCACGCGGCTCATCGCGGCCGGCAAGCTCCAGGGCGACCCGTACGAGGGCTACTGGGCGCCGATGGACACCCTCAAGGACGTCCAGGCGCTCCAGAACGCGTTCGACACCGGGCCGACCGCCGTGGGCGGTCTGGCAACCGGCTGACCCGGAGTGACGCGATGCGGCGCCTGACCCTCGGACCTCCCGGGCCGCTCGACCTGCTCGCCGTCGGCGCCCACGCCGACGACATCGAGATCGGCGGCGGTGCGACCATCCTCCGCCTGCTCGACGAGCATCCGGGCAGCTCGATCCTGTGGATGGTCGCCTCGGCCACGCCGGATCGGGCGGCGGAGGCCCGGGCCAGCGCGGCCGCGTTCTCGAGCGGCGCGGCGAGCAGCGAGGTGATCGTCGGCGACCTGCCCGATGGCCGGCTGCCGGCTGCATCGACGGCCGTGAAGGACCTGCTCGAGTCGATCAAGGCGCGGCCGTTCGACCTCATCCTCGCCCCGCACCTGGACGACGCCCACCAGGACCACCGGCTCGTCGCCGAGACCGTGTGGCAGACGTTCCGCGCACCACCTGGTCGCCGCGTACGAGATCCCCAAGTACGACGGCGACCTGGGACGCCCGAACCTCTTCGTCGACATCGACGAGGCCACGCTCCAACGCAAGATCGACCTGCTGCAGGAGCACTTCCCGTCGCAGCACGACCGGACCTGGTGGGGCGCCGACACCGTCCGCGCCATCGCGCGCCTGCGCGGCATCGAGGCCGCGACGCGGTACGCGGAGGCGTTCTACTGCCGCAAGCTCGTCATCTGATCCGGCCGCCCGGCTCGGCGGCCGCACCGGCCGCGCGGATGGACGCCGGCGAGTCAGCTCCGAGCCGCCTCGACCAGCTCGCCGAGGAGCCGCCGCCAGCGGTAGCGCATCGTCCGCGCGAGGTGCGTGAGGAGGACCGCCTTCCGCGTCCACGGGATCGGAGCACCGCAGCACGATCCCGACGCGATCCCGGAGAGAGGCGCCACTGCGGCGCGCTCATGCCGCGCCGCGTCCCGCTCCAGTAGCGGCGCAGCCACCGCGAGTTCCTGGACGTTGCCCGCGGTCGACCCCTCGTGGATCCGTCGCTACGTAGAGCTGCTCCGGGCACCTCGACGAACGTGCCGAGCAGCGACAGCTCGGCGATCAGGCGGTAGTCGCCGCCCGCGTAGCGCGGGAGCAGGCGCGTCCGCCGCAGGGCGTCGGTGCGGATGACCCCGAGGATCGCGTTCATGTAGTGGTCCGCCAGGATGGCGAACAGCAGTCGCTCGGACGGGATCGTCCGAGACGAGGTGCCATCCCGGGTCCGTGATGTCGAGCGGGCGCCCCGTCGCCGTCGACGAACTGCGTGCCGGGGTACACGAGCACGACGTTCGGGTCGGCGTCGAGCACGGCCACGCACCGTTCCAGGTACTCGGGCCGGAGCACGTCGTCGCACGGCGCCCACTTGAAGAACCGGCCGCGGGCGAGCGGGACGAGCAGGTTGTTGTTCGCGCTGAGCCCGACGTTCTGCCTGTTGCGCCGGTACGTCACCCGTGGATCGCGCGCGGCGAAGGCGCGGCAGATCGATTCGGTGTCGTCCGTGCTGGCGTTGTCGGAGATGATCAGCTCGAAGTCGCGGAAGGTCTGGGCGAGGATGGACTCGACCGCTTCGGCGATGTACTTCGCCCCGTTGTAGACGGGCATTCCGATTGTGAGCGTGGGCGCGGATTCCACCTGAGATCGGCTCTATCCGGACTGCCTCGGGCAGATGGTCCGTCTCGCGGATGCGCACCCGAAGGTGGCGATTCGCAGGCCTACCGCCTGCAGGCACGCGAAGGATGCCGGCGACGGCCTGCCGTACGGAGCGCCCGGATACCCGGGCGGACGCGCGCCGCGATGGCGTCACCAGGGAGAGCCTCACTCTCGGTGCACCCGACTGCTGATGTCGCGACATCATGCGCCGTGGCGCTGTCGTGACCGACGAATCCCACTTCCGGCACGCAAGCGGCGAGGGCGGCGCGATCGCCCTGACGCCACACCGGCGACGCGTCGGTCGACGCGGCCAGCGACGTCAAACGCCGACGCGGTCGAGGATCGGCCGCGGACGACCTGGCGCAGGGCGATCGAGCGAGAGCCGGGTCCGGCATCCCCGGCGGCCCTGCTCGAGGTCCCGGAGAGCGTCGCCGACCACCGCGGACGACTTCTTCGGCGGCCTGGTCCGGCGGGTCGAACGCCGCACCTGACAATGCGGACGATCACTCATCGCGAACAACAAGGGCGGCAGCGCGAAGACCACGACGACGGTGAGCCTCGCGGCAGCATTCGGCGAGTCCGGTCTCAGGGTCCTCGTCGTCGATCTCGACCCCCAGGGGTCCGCGACCTTCTGGCTCGGCCGTCACGAGTCGACCGCCGGGCTGGTCGAGCTGTCCCGGGGCGGCATCCGTGTCGGCGAGCTCGTGCAGAGCTCGACTGCGCGCGACGTCGACCTGATCCCGGCCGGCTCGAGCCTCGTCCCCTCCGGCGAAAGCAACGTCAACGACACCGGCATGGCGATCGTGCGCGGCCTCGCCCGGCTGCCCGACTACTGGGACCTGATCCTCGTCGACACCCCGCCGACGGTCGGCCACCTGTCGCTGGCCCCCCTGGTCTCGACCGACCACGTGGTCATCCCAGTGGAGGCGCACTCGCTTGCGCTGCCGGGAGTCGCGAGCGTGGTCGAATTCCATCGCGCGAGCAAGGGCACAGGTCAACGGTCGGATCGAGCTCCTGGGGATTGTCGCCTGCCGGGTGAATGCCACGGTCCACGCGCAGGAGGTCGTCGACCAGCTGCGGACCGCGTTCGGCGCCGCGGTGCTGGAGCAGACGGTGCGCGAGACGATCAGGCTCGCGGAGGCCCCCGCACTCCGGATGCCGATCACGCGATACGCCCCGTGGAGCGGAGCGGCGCAGGACTACCGGGCAGTCGCCCGCGAGCTCCTCACCCGCATGGGCGGTACGGCGACGATCGCGTGATCGGGCGCGGGCGAACCGCGCTCAGGGGGGCGAGCGCGCTGGCGAGCGGCCGGTCGAACCGTTCCGTCAGGTCAGCCGGAGCGCTTCGGCGATCCGACGCGCTGCCCCGGCGGGCGGAAGATCGAGGGTCTCGGCCCGCGCCGCAGCGCGAACCCTGGAGCGTCGCGACGGGCGCGATCCGGGCAAGCTCACGCGCCGCGAGCGCCCGATCCAGCCCGACGACGACCATCCGCCCGCTCGACCCGGCGACCGCCTCGACCCACTCGGTCGTCGAGCGAAGCACGAGGCACGGCGTTCCGAGCCAGGCCGCCTCGCGCTGCACGCCGCCTGAGTCGGTCACGACGGCAGCCGCGTGGAGCTGGAGGGTGAGCGAGGTCCGATAGCCGAGCGGCTCGACGACCATCACGCCGGGCGGAAGGACGACGCCGGAGGCCTCGAGGGCGGCCCGCGTGCCGGGATGCAGCGCGAGGATGACCGGGACGTTCCGGTCGCGCGGCATCCGCGAGGATCGCGGGCCAGGCTGCCAGCCCCGCCGGCTCGCGGTTCTCGGCGCGGTGGATCGTGGCGAAGATGTATGCGCCCGGCGTGAGCGCTCCCGCCAGGCCGGGCGCGCCGGCGGCAGCGAGCGCGTCCGCGGCACGGCCGAGGACCGCGGGATCACGGATCTCCGCGGCGACGCGAGCCGCCAGGTCCTGCATCAGGTCCCCGACCTCGACCACGCCGGCCGTGATGCCTTCGTGGGCGAGGTTCGCGACGGCAGTCGTCGTCGGGGCGAAGCACCAGGTCGCGAGGTGATCCGCCACGACCCGGTTGATCTCCTCCGGCATCCGGCGGTCGAAGCTTCGAAGGCCCGCCTCCACGTGGGCGACGGGGATCCGGAGCTTCGCGGCAGCCAGCGTGCCGGCCAGCGTGGAGTTCGTGTCGCCGTAGACGAGGACCGCGTCGGGCGCCTCTGCCTCGAGCACCGGCTCGAGCGCGGCAAGCATCCGGCCGGTCTGGGCGGCGTGGCCACCACCGCCCACGCCCGAGGGCGTGGTCCGGGTGGGGCAGGCCGAGCTCCGCGAAGAATGCCCCGGCCATCCGCTCGTCCCAGTGCTGCCCGGTGTCGACCAGGACGACATCGTGGTGCGCCCGCAGCTCGGGGAGGAGCGCCGCGGCCTTGATGAGCTGGGGACGAGTCCCGACAACGCTGACGATCTTCACCGGTCGCCGCAGATCTCGCGGAGTTCAGCCGGCAGGTGCCGGCCGACTCCCGGCGCGGGGCGGGACACCGATCGCCGAGGACGCGAACGTGCTCCGGGAGGTCGAGATCGCGCAGGCTGTTCCGGCCGTCGAGGATGACCTCGAGGCCCGCGAACCAGCCCGGGTCGAGGCGCCGGAAGGCCGGGTCGCGCCGTCTGGACCACGATCGCGCGTGCGTCGCTCGGCGTTCCCCAGGCCCACGGCGCAGCTCCGCAGCGCTCGATCTCCGCGACGGTCAGCAACGGGTCCCAGGCCGAGACGCGGGCACCGGCCCGGCAAGGCCGCTGATGAGGGGGATCGCCCGCGAGTAGGCGAGCTCCTTCACGCCCTCCCGGTAGGTCAGCCCGAGGACGAGGACGGCGACGTCCTGCAGCGATCCGAGCTCGGCCTCGAGCCGCTGGATCGCGATACCGACCTGGCCGTCGTTCACCCGCCTCGAGAGTGCCACCAGCTCCATCTCCGGGGCCCGCGACAGGAGGAAGTGCGGGTAGACCGGGATGCAGTGGCCGCCCACGCCAAGGCCGGGCTCGTGGATGTGGCTGTACGGCTGGCTGTTCGCGGCCCGGATCACCTCGAGGACGTCCACCCCGATCCGGTCGGCGTAGCGGGCCAGCTCGTTGGCGAAGGCGATGTTCAGGTCGCGGTACGTCGTGTCGGCGAGCTTGCTCAGCTCGGCGGCCTCGGCCGTGCTCATCGCCACGACCTCCGCGTCGAGGACCGAGGCGTAGAAGCGCGCTGCCCGCTCCGTCGACGCCGGGCCGATGCCGCCGACGAGCTTCGGGTACGTCGCGAGGTTGCGGAACACGGCGCCGGTGAACAGCCGCTCCGGCGAGAACGCGACGAAGAAGTCGCGGTCGGCGACGAGGCCGGACGCCGCCTCGAGGCGCGGCGCGTACCGGCTCCGCGTGTCGCCCGACCGGGAGGGTGGTCTCGAAGATCACGGTCGTGCCGGCGCGGACGCCGGGCGCGATCGCGTCGGCGGCGGCATCCATGTGGCGATAGTCGGGGTGCTGCTCGTCGTCGAGCATGACCGGGACGATCAGGACGACGACGTCCGACTCCCGGGCTGCGGCGGCACCGTCGGTCGTCGCGCGGAGGCGGCCGGCGGCGTGGGCCGCGGCGACGCGCTCGGCGAGGTCGGGCTCCTCCGCGACGTGGGCACGCCCCTCGTTCAACGCGGCCACCACGGCCTCGTTCACGTCGACGGCGATGACCGACCAGCCGTGGGAGGCGAACTGCGCCGCGAGCGGGAGGCCCATCTTGCCCGCCCCCACGACGGTCACCGTCCCGGCGGTCCCCTCCTCGCCCGTCCACGGCTGGACGTGCCGAGCCTCGGCGTGGAGGCATGGGTTCTGGGGCAGGGTGATCGTGCCCCCGAGGACGGTGGCCGAGGTCGTGGGACGGGTGGTGATCGTCATCGGGCGGCCATCTTCGCGGCGAAGTCGGCCAGGTCGACCGGCCGGGCCTCCGCGGCAGCCTGCAGGAGCCCGGAGGCGATGGCGAGGGCCCACAGGCCGTCCTCCCCGTCCACGACGGGGCGGCCGCCGTCCCGGGCCACGGCGAGGAACGCGTCGAGCTCGGCGGCGAGCGGCTCGCGGCTGGCGACGTCGACGTCGACCACGTTGCCCTCGAAGGTCGTCGCGTAGCCGTCGATGATCGTGGGGCTGCCGACGTCGGCGCTCGTGAACGTCAGTCGCTGGGTCAGGTAGTCGAGCTCGAACATGCCGGCCTCGCCGACCACCGTGAGCTGGCGCCGCTTCGCCGGGGTCAGCCAGTTGACGTCGAGCATGCCGGTCGCGCCCGAGGGAAAGTGGAGCAGCCCGAACAGGAGATCCTCGTTCGTGGCGTGCAGCCGCTGGGCGGTCTCGGCGTAGACCCGCGTCGGCCGCTCGCCGGCCACCCACGAGAGGATGTCGGCGTCGTGGGTGGCGAGGTCGATGGTCACCCCGACGTCGCGGATCCGGGCCGGGAACGGACCGGCGCGGCGGCTCGTGATCGAGTACAGCGTCCCGACCCAGCCCTTCGCGATGCGCCGGCCGAGCTCGAGGACGGCCGGGTTGAAGCGTTCCACGTGGCCGACCTGGAGCGGAACCCCGCGGGCCCGGGCCGCCGCGACGAGCTCGATCCCCTCCTCCACCGTCGCCGCGAGCGGCTTCTCGACGAGCACCGGCAGGCCGCGCTCGATGGCCGCCAGCGCCAGGGGCGAGTGCGCCGTCGTGGGAGCGGCGATGACGACCGCCTCGATCCCGGCCTCCTCGATCATCACGAGCGGGTCGGCGAAGCCGGTGGCACCCGTCTTCGCCACGGCGTCGGCCAGCACGCCGGGATCCGGGTCCCCGACCGCGGCCAGGACGCAGTCCTCGCGGGAGGAGAGGTGGCGGAGGTGGTTCCGGCCCATCGAGCCGAGGCCCGCGAGGCCAACGCGGAGCGGCGCGCCGGCCATCAGGCGGCACCTCCTGCGCTCGCGGCCGACTCGACCGGGGGCCGCCCGACCGGCGTTGCGACCTCGCGGATCGCGGCGATCACGGCCTCGAGATCGTCGGGATCCAGGTTCGGTCGGACCGGGACCGACAGCACCTCGTCGGAGAGCCGGTTCGTGACCGGCAGGTCGAGATCGGCGGCGCCGGGCACGAACGCCTGGAGGTAGGCCTGCCGGTGGACCGGGACCGGGTAGTAGATGAGCGTCCCGACGCCGCGCTCCGTCAGCCCCTCGATCACGCGGGCCCGTTCGCCGGGGAAGCGCATCGTGTACTGGTGCCAGGCGTGCTCGCGGCCGTCGGGGACCTCGGGGGTCAGGTAGCCGGCCAACCCGGCGGTCAGGCGAGCGGCGTTGCGTCGGCGCTGCTCGGTGCGCTCGTCGAGCCGGGCGAGCTGGGCCAGTCCGATCGCGGCCGCGAGGTCGGTCGGCTTGAAGTTGGAGCCCAGCGCCTCGTGGTGGTAGCGAACGCGCATCCCGTGGTTCCGGTAGAGCCGGATCCGGTCGGCGAGCGCGTCGTCGTCGGTCGTCGCGAAGCCGCCCTCGCCGGTCATCAGGTTCTTCGTCGCGTACAGGCTGAACATGGCCGGCCCGAACTGCCCTGCGCGTCGTCCGCGGTACGTCGCGCCGTGGGCCTGCGCGGCGTCCTCCACGATGGGGATCCCGTGCCGCTCGGCGATCGCGACGAGCGGGTCCATGTCGGCCATGAGGCCGTAGAGGTGGACCGGCATGATCGCCTTCGTGCGGGGCGTGACGGCCGCTTCGACGGCCGCCGGGATCCATGCAGAAGTCCTGCTCCCGGATGTCGACGAAGACCGGGCGGGCGCCGGCCTGCAGGATCGCGCTGACCGTCGCGTTGAAGGTGAAGCTGACGGTGATCACCTCGTCGCCCGGGCCGATGCCGAGCGCCCGCAGAACGGCTTCGAGGGCCACCGTGCCGTTGGACATGAAGACCGCGTGCCGCACGCCGCAGTAGGCGGCCCAGGCCTCCTCGAACGCGGCGGTGCGGCGGCCCATGGCGAGCATGCCGGAGCGGAGGACGTCGAGGACGGCCTCCTCCTCGGCCGGCCCGATGTCCGGCTTCGAGATCGGGATCACGCGGATGCCTCCGTCGTTCGTGGAACGCAGCGGTCGCCGTCGATGTCGTAGCGGGCGGCGCAGGCCGGGCAGGCGGCCTCCCCGGCGTGGTCGGCGCCGACCGGCGCCCCGGCATCGTGAACGAGCCGCCGGCCGCAGGCGCAGACCCAGCCGATCCGGCGAGCCGGATTCCCGGCGACGAGGGCGTGGTCGGGGACGTCCCGGGTGACGACGGCGCCGGCGCCGACCGTCGCGAACCGCCCGACGTCCCGGCCGGCGACCACGACCGCCCCCGCCCCGATCGAGGCGCCGGTGCGCAGGCGGATCGGGCTGACCACCCAGTCGTCGGCCCGCGCGAGCTCGCCGCTCGCCGTGATCGCGCGCGGGAACCGGTCGTTCGTGAGGATCGCGTTCGGCCCGATGAAGACGCCGTCCTCCACGGTGACGCCGTGGTAGACGAGGGCCGCGTTCTGGATCTTGACCCGGTCGCCGATCTCGACGCCCTCGTCGATGAAGACGTCGCGCCCGATGACGCACTCGGCGCCGATCCGGGCCCCGGTCCGCACCTGGGCCCGGTGCCAGATGCTCGTGCCGGGACCGACGGACACGTCCGCCTCGAGGTCGGCCGATGGGTGCACGCGCGCGGAAGGATCGATCACGGTGCCAGTGGGACTCCACGGTTCGGGGCCTGCCTGGCCCACCAGTTCGGGAGGACGATATCAGGCGCCGGGCACCGAACGGGTGTGTTCGGTGCCGCGATGCACCGTAAGCGTGCCCACCCGGGCCCAAAAGTACTTCCCCCTCGCGGCACCGCGAGGCACGATCTGAACGCCGCTGCCACGGCGCGAGACACGAGTCGGGGTGGTGACCTGTGGCACTGGCGCGGTTCCGGGGAGCCGGCGCTAGCGTGCTGCCAGCCGGGGACTGTTCACGAGGAGGTGCCCATGTCCATGCGTGGAATCCGACGGCTCCTGGCCGTCGGCGTCTCGACCATGCTCCTGTTGACAGTGGTTGGCGTCGCGCCCGTCGCCGCGTGCGACCAGGGCTGCACGCCCGGCTACTGGAAGAACCACACCGACAGCTGGGTCGGGTTCACCCCGAACCAGACACTCGCCGGTGCTGGCTTCGTCATCCCGAGCCCAGCTCGCCAGCTTCAGGACCGTCACGCTCATCGACGCGCTCCAGGGCGGCGGCGGGCCCGGCCTCGACGGCGCCGCCAAGATCCTGTTCCGGGCCGCCGTGGCATCGCTGCTGAACGGGGCTGCCCTCGCGGGCCCTCCCGACTACCACTTCTGGACCCCGGCCGAGATCCTCAACGGCCAGGGGACACGGTTCACGGGAGTCAACCAGATCCTGGCGATGACACCCCTCACTCGGCAGGTGATGCTCGACTACGCAGCCGAGCTCGACTACATCAACAACCTGGGCTGCCCGCTGAACTAGACGCGTCTTCACACGGCGCCGGTGCCGGCGCCGGCCAGCGGGCGACACGGGCACGTACGACGACGGCGACCTCCTGCAGCCGGGAGGCGCCGTCGTCCGCTTGTCTGGGCCGGACGCCGCGCACCGGGACGTCGCCCGAGCGGGCGATCGGCGTGCGGGAGCACCGTCGGCGTCGCTGCGCGACGCGGGCGGTGCCACCTCACACCGGAAGCACGCACGCGATGGCCAGAAAGTACTGGCACAATCGCCCGGGCAGGCTACGATGAGTCCGCGCACCCGTGACGCCCAGTGCTTCACCGGACAGCGATCAAAGCACCGACGCGGGGATCAACAGACTGCCAAGCGGTCCGGCCGCAGACCCACGGTGAGGAGATGGGAATATGAAGCTCAGGACCCGATTGACTGCCACCCTCGCGGCCGTCGCTCTTCTGTCGATCGCGACCACGACCGCCGTCGGGTACACGGGCCAGGTCGAAGGGTCGATCACCGTGAGCGGCACCCCGATCTGCGAACCGTTCACCATGACCGCCACCGTCCTGGACGCCGCCGGTGCTCCAGTCGTCGGGCAGTCGGTCGCCTGGGCGTTCGTGACCTCGCCGTCTGCCTCGGACGTCATCTCGCCGACCCCGACGATCACCGACTCGAAGGGCAAGGCCACGACAACGGTGACGTTTGCGCCGGTGAGCGGCACCAGGGAGATCCGCGCGACGGCGGGCAACGTCAGCGCGTCGGCCGTCCTCAGCCCGGCGACGTGCGGCTCGGTCGAGTCGGCGGGAGGCACGCCCAGCACCGGAAGGCCTTCCAAGCACGTCGACACTCCCGGCCGAGTCCTCCGGGGGCACCCCGATCGCGGCGCTGTTCCTCGCCGCCATCTGCGCGCTCGCCGGCGCCCTGGCGCTGCGCCACCGGGTCGCGCGACACGCAGCTGAGATCGGGGCCGGGCGGGAGCTCGGCCGTGACATGGTGAGCCAGCCCGCCCAGTCGCCTCGATGACCGACCTCGAGAAGCGTCCCGACCGGGGCCGTGCGCGGCGCGCTGCGATGGCGGCCGTCGCGATCACCATCATCGCGCTCGGAGCCGGCCTCGCGTTCGCCGCCTGCGGCGGGGACTCGCGGCCGACGGCGCCTCCCGACACCGGCGACGTCTCGCCCGGCGTCACCGAGCTTCCGCTCGTCTCGATCACGCCGGCCCCGACCGAGCCGGCGTCATCGCTCGCCACCACGACCACGCCGGGCGCCTCCCCCGCCGCCACGCCGGTCCCGGCCGGCATCCGGGCGACCCGCATCCGCATCGACCGGCTCGGGATCGACCTCGCGATCATCGAGGGCGACGGGATCGACGCGCCGATCGGGAAGGCGGCCCACTACCCGGGCACGGCGTGGCCGGACGGCGGCTCCAACATCTACATCTACGGCCACGCCCGCGAGAGCATGTTCATCTCGCTCTGGAAGGCGCGCAAAGGCGACGAGATCGAGCTCGGGCTCGTCGATGGGACCACGCGCACGTACGTGGTGACCAGGGTCCTGCCGAAGGTCCGTGGAACGCCGTGGAGTACCTGGAGCCGACGGCAACCGAGCAGCTGACGCTCCAGACGTCCACCTCGTACCAGCCCACGGCGCCGCGCTTCATCGTCATCGCCGTCCCGGCCACGTGACCGCCGAGCCCGCGCCCGACGCCCGGCGCGTGCCGGCTCGCTTCGGCCGGCGAGCCGTGCTCGTCGCCGCCGCGGTGGCGCTCGTCCTCCTCGCCGCGGGTGCCGTGCTGGCGGCCTTCCGCTATCTGCCCGCCGTCGACGACGCGCGCGCGCTGCGGGCAGACCTCGAGACCATGGTCGACCGGGTCAGGGAGACCGGGATGGAGATCGACGGGGGCACGATCGACGCACTCGACGCCGACCTCCGCTCCGCCCGGGAACGCCTGGACCGTCTCGAGAGCCTCCTCGCGAGCGACCCACTCGTCGCGCTCGGTCGCGTGCTCCCGCCGACCGCACCATCCGTCGTCGGAGCCGACCTCGTCGTCACGGCGGCCGGGGACCTCCTGGGCGCCGTCGGCGAAGGCCTCGCGATCGGGCGCAGGTTCGTCGAGGTCCGGGAGGCGCAGGCGACCGACCCGGCGGGCGGCTCGATCCTCTGCGCGGCTCGTCGAGCTGATGGCCACGTCGCGCGACCGAGCCGTGTCGGCCGCCGCCTCGGTCGCCAGTGCTCGCCGGGCGCTGGATGCCATCCCGGATGGCGCCGTGAGCCAGGTCGTCAGCGTGCGCGACGCGATGATGGAACGCATCGACGCGTACGGCCCGCTGCTCGACTCGTACGCCGACGCGAGCGCACGGTTGCCGGCGATCCTGGGCTGGGACGGGCCGCGACGCTACCTGGTCCTCACCCAGGACCCCGCGGAGATCCGGCCGACCGGCGGCTTCATCGGGAGCTACGGGATCGTGGCGATCGACCGCGGGCGGATCACGGAGCGGAGCTTCCAGGACGTCGCCCCGCTCGACTTCCCGTGGGACTACCCGCGCATCGAGCCGCCGCGCGCGCTCGCGGACTACCTCCTCGGACCGGAGCAGCCCTGGCAGTTCGCCGACGCCAACTGGTCGCCCGACTACCCGACGAGCGCGAGCGACGCCCTCCGCCTGTACACGAACCAGACCGGCGACTACGCGGTTCGACGGGGTCATCGCGATCACGACCTACACGATCGACGAGCTCCTGAAGGTGACCGGGCCGGTCACCGTTCCGGAGTACGACGCCACGATCGCGCCCGGCGAGACCACGCTCAAGATCCTGCAGCTCACCCGGGTGGAGTCGACGCCGGGCGAGGACCGCAAGGCCATCCTGCCCGCCTTCGCGGACGCGCTCCTCGCCGCGCTCCTCGACCTCCCGCCGGAGGATTGGCCCGACCTTCTCGGGACCGTGGACACGCTCCGCCGCGACCACCTCCTCCTCGCCTGGTTCCTCGACCCGGCAGACCAGGCGCTTGCCGTGCGGAGCGGCTTCGCCGGGGCGGTCCGCAGCGACCCGGGCGACTACGTCTACCCGGTCGACACCAACGTGGCCCCCGCCACGAAGCTGGACTACCTCGTGACGCGGTCCTGGGACCTCGACGTGCAGATCGACGCCGTCGGCAACGCGCGGAACCGCCTCGAGGTCACCTGGGACAACCGGGTCGAGGAGCCCGAGTGGGACGCCTACCGGGCGATGTCGAACATCGGCGGGCGAACTCCTGGGCATCTACTTCCGGCTCCTCGTCCCCGAGCGCAGCCGTGTCGAGGAGGTGGCCGGCGGGGGGCTCGCACCCGTGACCGCGCCCGCGACCGTCGAGTCGGAGGCCGGGCGGATGGTGATCGGCACGTACCTCAAGATCCCGCCCGGGAGCGCGAGCCTGCGCGACGGCATGGACGAGCCCGTACGCGGCCGACGCGGACGAAACGGGTGGCGACGTACCGGCTCACCATCCAGAAGCAGCCGGGCATGCGTGCCCGGGCCGCTGACGCTCCACATCCGGGTGCCCGAGGGCTACCGGATCTCGGCGGCGAGCCCGGAGCTGACGGTGGACGGCGCGACCGCGACGCTGGCGACCACGTTCGCCGAGGACATCGTCGTCGCCGTGCGGTACGAGAGGTAGACGCGGCGGACGCGTAGCGCCAGCCGTCGCTCGGCTCGGCGACGCGGCCAGCGACGTGATGCCTGCGCGCACCGCCCGGATCGACCCGCTGCCCGGGCCCGATCCGTCGAGGTGCGGTCCGGGCATGTCTCGAGCGGTCGCCGCCGGATCCTCGTAGTCCCTCCGCCTGCGGACGGAGTACGCATGGCCGGTATGACCGATGGAGCGTGCGCCCTAGGCTCTGCCCACACCCAAGGGGATCATGGGCTGACCGCCATCAACCGGCCGGCCTCCTCGAAATAGCACACCCGTCGCGAGGCGGGGCCGCAAAGCCACGGGGCTCACGTAGCCAGCCGGGTTGCCGAAAGGAGACCCATCTCATGTTCTGGGATGGCGAACGCTGGATCGACGAGCGCGCAGCTGCGCCGGTACGGGAGTCGGCGCGCCGCCGTGGTCGCGACTGGCTCGCGACCGGCGTCATGATCCTCGGCGTCGGGGCTCTCGCGGTCCCCTTCATGCCGACGAACGCCGCGGTCAGCTCGTCGCATCGGCTCCTGGAGTCGTGGCGTGGCTCGTACGAGACCCGGGTCTTCCAGGAGTCGACGGCGTACGCCTCCTACTCCGGGAGCTGGGGCCAACGGCAGGATGATCAGTACCTCGGCACGTATGCCGCCGTCTCCGGACAGCTCGGCGCGAGCGTGACGTTCACGTTCACTGGATCCGCCGTGTCCTGGATCGGGCCCGAGGGACCTGACCAGGGCAAGGCAGCGGTGTACGTGGACGGGAGGCTCGTCCGCACGGTGAACGCCTACTCGGGCTCGCTCAGGCCGCGCGAGACCCTGTTCACGACCTGGTTCCCGGGTCTGACCGAGCACACCCTCACGATCGAGGCCCGCGGGGCGACGGCAGGGGAGGCCGCGTCCGTCGACGCCTTCGTGGTGCGGGGCGCAAGCCTCGAAGCCGAAGGCCGCCTCGACGCCGGCCCCGGCCGCAGTCGATCCGACCCCTGCACCGTCGTCGGCCCTCGCGGGAGCGCCCGCGCCCACGGCGCAGCCGACGCCGACGCCGACGCCCGTCGACGCGCGACACCCGCTCCGACCCCGACGCCACGCCCCGCGCCCACGCCGACGCCGCCGCCGCCCGACGCCGACGCCCACGCCCACCCCGACGCCGCTCCCACCCCGACGCCGACGCCTCGGCCGACGGCGACGCCCGGCCGACCCGACGCCCACGCCGACGCCGAGCTCGACGGTCCGGGTGACCTCGATCCCGGCGCTCCTGACGGCGCTCGCCGACAACGCGGTGACCGAGATCGTCGTGGCGAACGGGACGTACCGGGTGAGCGCGGCCGCCAGCAAGCAGCCGAACTCGCTCTGGATCGGCGCCAGGTTCGCCGGCCGGACCCACCCGGTCACTCGTCCGCGCCGAGACGACCGGCGGCGTGACGTTCGACGGCGGCGGCGCGACGTACTTCGGCGGCATCACCTTCGAGGAGGGCGCCCACCACCAGACGTGGCAGGGCTTCCGCTTCGCCAACGGCACGCCGACCGAGTCGGGCGTCATCGTGTTCGGCGGCTACGCCGGACTGCGCCGCGCCCGCACCACATCACCCTGCGCGACATCACCGTCGACCGGACGTCGGTCACCTCGGCGACGCCGGCATCACGCGCGACCACGCCGTCTACTTCTCGCAGGCCGTCGGCGGCGCCGCACGACATCCTGATCGACGGACTGACCGTGGACGGCTGCCGGCGGCCTCGACTCGGCCCTCCACTTCTACCACTCGGCAGCGCGGCGCAACCCGAACGCCTGGAACGTCACCGTCCGGCGGCATGCAGCGTGACCGGCACCGACCAGGCGATCATCGTCTGGGACAAGACGGTCGCGGAACATCGTGATCGAGGACTCGACGATCACCGGCGCCACGCGCGTACGCCGTCCGCTACGAGCCCGGCGCAGGTCACGCTGCGCCGGGTCACCTCGACCGGCAGCGGGCAGGCGCGGCTTCTACTCCTCGCTCGGCGCCAACCCGCCGGGCGTCACGTTCGACGACTGAGCCTTCCTCCGCTGAGCGCACTGCGGGTCGCTGAAGCCAGGGCGCAGCCGGGCTACCGATCGCGGCAGCCTCAGAGTCTCGGTCCCCGGCCGATGGCGTCGCCGTGGATCCCGATCGCACGGTCGCGTGCACCTAGCGCTCGCACAGGGATCCGATCGGAGCCGACGCTGCCGCCGCAGCGGCAGTGGCTCGCCGAGAACCGCCGGCGTAGCGCGCCGGCGGGCAGTTTGCCATCGACGGCCGTTGTCCTGCGTCCATTCGCTGGCGCCGTCGCGCTGCGCACGTTCCGCGGAGAACGGAATGGCCATCACGCATCTCGGCGCCACGGCGCCACCGGCGAGCCTCGGTCGTGATCGCGGCGGCGCTCCTGACCCTCGCCGCGTTGTCGATCCCGCCCTGGTCCCGGCCGCCGCTGGCTGACGGCGGCCGCCGCCGGCGCCCGCTGGCGGTGATCGTGGTCGGCCCGGTCGAGGGGAGCGACCTCGGCCTATGTTCGGGACGCACGGCAGATCGCCGCCCAGCTGAGGTCGTACGGCGCCGAGGTGCGCGAGATCTACAGCCCGAATGCGACGTGGTCCCGGGTGACAGAGGCCTCGCGCGGGGCGAACCTGTTCGTCTACCTCGGCCACGGCAAGGGGTATCCGAGCCCCGGCGCTGCGTTCGACCCGCGGACGATGAACGGGCTCGGACTCAACCGCACGGCTGCCAGCGGCCACGGGAATGTGCGCCACTACGGTGAGTACTACGTCCGACGCTCGCTCCGCCTGGCGCCCGGAGCGGTCGTGATCCTGAGCCGTGTCGCCTACGCCGCCGGCAGTTCCGAGCCGGGCGGCGCTTCTCCGACACGACCGACGGCCACCCGGCGAGCCGACAACTACGCCGCCGGCTTTCTCGCTGCGGGTGCGGGCGTCGTCTTCGCAAACGACCGATCAGTCGCGTCGATCCTGCGTGACCTGTTCCTGGCCAGCCGCTCGATGCGGAGCGTCTTCTGGCTGTCCCCGTCCGCGTCGACCCGGTACGATTCGACGTTCACGTCCACGCGCACCCCGGGCTCGTCCGGCATTCTCGCGCCGTACAGCCCGGGCCAGTACCACGAGTCGGTGGTCGGCCGCCTGCGATCGACCACGACGGACTGGCGGCGCACGTGGACCTCGGTCCGGGTGACCTCGATCCCGGCCCTCCTGACGGCGCTCGCCGACGACACGGTGACCGAGATCGTCGTGGCGAACGGGACGTACCGGGTGAGCCCGGCCGCGACCAAGCAGGCGGACTCGCTCTGGATCGGGGCGCGGTTCGCCGACCGGACCCGCCCGGTCATCGTCCGCGCCGAGACGACCGGCGGCGTGACGTTCGACGGCGGGGGCGCGGGCTACTTCGGCGGCATCACGCTTCGTGGAGGGGCCCACCACCAGACGTGGCAGGGCTTCGTCTTCGCCAACGGCGAGCCGACGGAGACCGGCGTCATCGTGTTCGGCGGCTACGGCGAGCTCGCGGCGCGCCCCGCACCACATCACCCTGCGCGACATCACGATCGAGAGCGCTGCACGTCGGGCGACGAGCGCGTCGGGCCGGCGCCGACCACGCCGTCTACTTCTCCCAGGCCGTCGGTGGCCCCCACGACCTCCTCATCGACGGACCTCACCGTCGACGGTCGGGGCGGGCTCGAATACGGCCATCCACTTCTACCACTCGGACGCTCCCAACCCGAACGCCTGGAACGTGACCGTCCGCCGGCTCCACGTCACCGGGACCCACCAGGCGATCATGCTCTGGGACCCGACGCTCCGCAACATCACCTTCGACACGGCCACCATCACGGACGCCCTGAGCGTCGCCGTCCGCTACGAGTCGCCGGGGGCCACCGGGATCGTCTTTGCCAACATGACCTCCACGGCTCCGGGTCGGGCAGTGGCTTCTACAGCTCCCAGGGCTCCAGCCCGCACGGCGTCACGTTCGTCGACAACACCTTCCGCTGATCCACGGCGGGAACCGGCGGGACGCCGGTGACGACGCTGATGAGGGCCGCCCGGCCGGCAGGCGGGCACGGGCCAGCCCGAGAAGGGGGCCGCCGAGCCCGTGGTTGTCCCGGTCGGTGGGCCGGGTCTCGCTACTCCTTCCCTGCAGCGCTCTTCCGCCGTACCGACTGGCGACGGCAGCGAGGCCCGCGGCGAGCCCGATCACCAGCCAGACCTGCTTGCGGTTCGCGAGAATGTCGAGGAACAGCGCCAGCGTGAGGAGCGACGCGAGCGCCGCCTGGACGGCAGCGCGTCGGGTCCCCATCCGCGTCGCAGCACGAGCGGACCGAGGAACAGCGCGAGGAGCAGCAACCCGATCGGTCCGAGCTCGACGATCGTCCCGATCACGAGGTTGTGCGGCGCGCGTCCCTGCGGGACCCAGCCGCGACGTCCGAGGCCCGGACGACATCCGGGCGTGTAGGCGACGGGGAAGTTGGCGTAGCCCACTCCGAGGACCGGCGACGACTGGTAGATCGTCGAGGCCACCGACCAGATGTCCGTGCGGCCCGCCCCGCCGGTCGAGATCGCGGTTCCCGGTGCGCTCGGCGATGAGCTCGGCGACGCCCGGGACCTGGAAGGCGGCGACGACGAGGGCGACCGCCAGCCCGACCATCGCGATGCGGCGCCGCGGGCTCGAGCTGCGGGAGGATGAAGAGGAGCACGACGACGACGACGGCGACCCATGCCCCGCGCGTCCCGGAGACGATCACGCCGATGGTCGTCACGAGCGCGATCGCCGCCGCCGAGGATCCGTCGATTGCCGTTCAAGCACCTCGTAGAGGCCGAAGACGAGCGCGGGCAGCAGGACCGCCGCGAACTGCTCCGGGTTCTGGTTCTGGAACGCGGCCGCACGCGCGTCGCCCCGAGCCCGTCGCGATGAACGACTGGATCCCGATCAGGGCGGTCACCGTCGCGGAGAGGCTGTAGGCCCACAGGACCGACCGGACGATCGCCGGACGCTGCACGACGAAGTCGGCGACGAGGAGCGCGATGAGGAACAGCTGGAGCAGCGTCTGAAGCTGCGCCCACGCCGTCCCAGGGTCGATGGCCCAGCCGAGGCTCACGACCGCCCAGGCGAGGTACGCCCACGCCGCGAGCGGCATCGCTCCGAACGCCAGGCGGCCGAGCCGCGGGACCCCGTAGGTGACGGCGAACAGGATGCCGGCGAACCGGCTGATCGTTCCGAGGCCCTCGATGACCACGACCTCCTCGATCGGGATCAGGGCGGCGAACACGAGGAGCGGGCAGCAGCGGCCATCGGAGGCCCACGAGCGTCAGCGAGGCCGACGGCCGCCAGGCCGAGGAGCATCTGCAGCATGCCCAGCCGCGTTGCCAGCGCCACGACAGCCGCGACGCCGCACGAGCCGCACGATGGCGAGCAGCCAGGCCGTCCGCGAGCTCGACGCGAAGCGTCCCGACGCGGGCGACGGACGCGCTCATGCTCGTCACCGGCGCGCGCGGGCCGCCGCGGCCGTGCGGTTGGACGTGGCCTCGGTCGCCGCCGCGAGGGCTCCGCCAGGCGCCCGGCGAGCGCCACCCGGTCGTACTTGCCCGTCCGGATCGGCGGGTCGGGCTGGGCGGCGGCAGAGTCAGCAGGTGCTCGATCGCGCGCTCGATGTCCGCGACGTCCGGGTCGGCGATGACGCCCCAGCCGAGCTCCTCGAGGATGTCCCGGGCATCGCCGGGCGGCAGGATCGCGAGCACCTGCCGGTTCTGGCCGAGGTAGTCGAAGAGCTTCCCGGGGACGAACTGTCCCATCCCGGGGCCCGCGCCCAGCATGAGGAGGGCCGCGTCGGCATCGGCGAGCGCCTCGAGGGCGTCGCGGCGGGGCACGAACCCCTGGAAGCGAACGATCGCGCCGAGCGGGCCGTCGCCGAGCGAACCGGTCCGCGACGGCTCGGCACGAGTCGGACACGTCGCCCGTAGAAGACGACCTCCAGCTCGTCGGCAACGGCGGACGTCGGGCCGCCAGCGCCCGAAGGGCCTCGAGGAAGATCTGAGCTCGCCGGGCCGATAGAGCGTCCCCGTCCAGACGATCCGGAACCGGCCGGGCGCATACCGGCGCCGGCTCCGGCAGCGATCGCCTCGCTCCGATCGTGGCCGTTCGTGATCGTCACCATCTCCGCCGGCATCCGGGTAGCGCCGTCGGTACAGCCGCGCCGTCGATGGGCTGACGAAGACGATCCGGTCGGCCGATCGAACGATCCAGCGCTCGAGCCGTGACCTGCAGGCGGCGATGGAACCACGGGCGCGGCCCCGCGATGCCTCGGTGATCGGGTTGCCGACCCACGGGTCGCGGAACTCGGCGACCCACGGCACGCCGGTCAGTCGCTTGACGATCCCCGCGACGAGGTGCGCCGTGATCGGCGCGGACGTCGAGTAGACGGCGTCGAACGGCTGGTCCGGTGGGCGCGAACGGCGGCCGCGAGCGCGAAGGGCAGCCATCCCACCTGGTTGTCCGGGAAGAGCAGCAGTCTCCGAAGTCGCGCAGAGCCGCGGGGCGCGATTGCTTCGCCGGCGGGGTCGCGCCGTCGGCTCGGTGGCGGCCGAGACGGCGTCGTCGGTCGCGCTCGCAGACATGGCATCCGCTCGACCGTCCGCAGATCCGCTCCGGGGGCGACGTATGGCGCGCAAGCCGTCCAGGGGACGGCGCAGGTGGTGCGGCTCTAGGCACCGAGCTCGAATGATCCTGATCCCCGGCGGGACGAGCGCGAGCGCGCCAGGATCCATCAATCCGCTGGCGTCCTGCGGGGCGATGACGACCGGCGTCCACCCGTAACGCGGCAGGTACTCGACGTTGCGGACGTTCCTCGACATCGCGACGCCACCGAGCGGTGGGAAGTGGAACAGCACCATGAGGACCGGGCGATGTGGACCGGCTGCGTCGATCTGCGGACGGGCCACCGCCCTGATCCGCCCTCCCGCCCCGGCGAAGGCCACCGACTGACGGGCTCGGGGCGCACCGGTGGTCGGCTCGCTGGTGCGGGGATGGTGGCGGGGCGAGGTGGATCGTACGTTCACGGCGCACGTAGGATAAGCGACCCTCCGAGCTAATCGGGCTCGGCCCGGTGCGTTGCGACAACGGCGTCGTGCCCGCGGCTCGGGGCAGCAGTCGAGATGCCCGGGCGGGCTCCGCCCTGTAGCCCGGTGGTAGAGTGGCGATGCCCATGGACTTGACGATCCTCCTCGTCACGCGCGACCGCCCGATCCTGCTCGAGCACTCCATTCGGTCGATCTTGGCGAGCGCGCAGGCGGCGAAGCCCGACGTTGCCACCCGCGTCCTCGTCGTCGACGATTCAGACGATGGGTCGGCCGAGCCCGTTGCCGCGATGCTCGGCGTGGAGTACGACCGGAACCCGGTGCGCGTGACCGGAAACGGCCTCTCGGCGGCACGTGCGTGGGCAATCCCCCAGGTCCGCACGGATCTCGTGGCCTTGTTCGACGATGACGATCTGATGCTTGAGGACCACATTCGGAGGCTCGCTCGACACGTCCGCGACGGGGCGGACATCTGTGCGACCGGCTACTGGTACGCCGATCCCGACCCCGACGACGCCACGAAGCTGGTGACTCGGCCATCCCCGGCTCGTCCTCGGCAACCCCGGCTGGGCGATCTGCTCGTCGGCTTCCAGCCCGTGAACGATGGGGCGATGATGCGCACGTCAGTCGCGCAGTCGGTCGTCTGGGATCCAGGGCGCGAGATTCTGATGATGTACCACGTGTGGCTGCAGCAGCTATTGGCCGGCCGTCGGTTTGTCGTCAACCGATCACCGACGTTTCTCTATCGACAGCACGAGGCCAGCATGAGCCACAACCTCGGCGAGCGCGAGGCTGCTCTCCGGGCCCAGCTCATTGCCGAGTCGCGCGCCCTCGCGGTCGAGCGGTTCGGGCGCGTACCGGGACCGTCTCTGCCCGTGCGTATGGCGCTTGCGCGCCGCGAGCTGGGCCGGGCGATCCGACGCACGTAGGCACGAGCGCGAGGGCAGAACCAGTCTCGAAGGCGCCCTAGATCTCGCGGCCCACCAGTCCGGCCACCGTGCAGGCAACGCGCCCGACGAGCGACAAGGGAATCGTGTGCGAGTAGACCCGGACGACAGAGCCCCCGAAGCCCTTCTTGAACTGCGCGATGTTCGACGTTTCGGGGCTCCGGCCGGCCACGTCGATGCCTCCCATGTCGTACGTGGGGACGCCCATCCCCTTCGCGGCGAGGATGTCGTTCCAGTGCGTGAACCGATTCGCGCGGCCAACGAGGTTGCGTTGTGAGGCATCCTGCGTCTCGCGAAACAGGGACGCCGAGTACAGGAGGATCACCCGATCTGGGCACTGAATGTAGGAGTGCCACACGAGGATCTCGCCGTCCCTGTTCAGCGAGCGCGTGAGGATCAGCATCCCGTGCTGTGCAAGCACATTGAGTCGCGTGCGGAAGACGGGCCGGCGCTGCTTGGACGCGGCGAACCGGTCGTAGTAGTCACCGAACAGGCCGATGTCTCGTGCCGAGCATTCGGCGTCGAGCCTGTAGTCGAGATTGTCCTTGTCGATCGCGCGGCGTACCTCATACCTGGTGCCCTTGTCCATCTCGTCGAACAGAGTCTGCTCAGCACGAGACAGGTCGACCAACAGCGTGTGTGACTCTCTAGCCCGATACGCGGCGTCGGGCAGCACAGATGACGTTGTCACCCGCAGAATGTCGGCCTTCGGTGCGCGCGGCGGCATGGGCTCGTAGGACGCCTCCGCGAAGACGAGCCCTCTCCTGCGGTACACGATCACGCCGGTCCTCCTCGCGCCGTGATGGTTGCACAGGTGCGGCGCAATCGTCGTCGTCGGCGCCGCCCTGATCATCGACGTGATGATGAGCGGCGGCGAGGATCTGGGATGGGGTGCTCACCGTCCCAGATGGCCTCTCGGGCCTCACCCTGTCAGCTGCCCAAGGTGGGGTCAGCGAGTCCTCAGGTGGCTTCTGCTCGGCCGCGGCGCGCACCCCCTCGCCAAGGTTCGCGCCCGTAGACCTGGGTGACCAGAGCCTGAGGGCCTACTCCCCTCTGGGGAAGAGACGCGGGGCGGGGCGCCCTGGGGCCGTATCTCGCGGTGCCAACTGCCACCGGATAGGTACGACGGCCCTATGCAGCGGAGGCGGACCAGAGTACCCCTCGTTCCAGGTGGCGGGAGGCTCTGAACGGTGGGTGGTTCAGCGAGGCGACGGACATCAACGACCTCGGGCAGGTCGTGGGCCAGAGCCGGACTGCCTCGGGTGAGTACCTCGGCTTCCTCTGGGAGGACGGCGTGATGACCGATCTCCCGACGCCCGGCCCGGGCTATGTTTGCGCGCCTTCGGCGACCAGCAACCGCGGCCAGGTCGCGGGGGTGATATGGCACGCAGGGGGACGCGCCGTCATGTGGACGCCGTAGCAGGCCGCCTGTCTCTGACACGCGGTCCAAACCCAAGCCGCCCGGACCGCGCCGAGCCACTGGCGAGACCGACCCGCTGGATAAGTCCCCTTGGGAGGCTTCCATGATCCGTCGGATCGCGCTGGCGGCGATCGTCGCGCTGGTCGCCTATGCGCCGCAGCCAGCAGCGGCCGGGCCACCGGAGTGGACAATCGTCGACCTCGGGACGCTCGGTGGGCCATCAAGCACCATTAGGGACATCAACGAGCACGGTCAGATTGTCGGCCGGATCGAGCCTATCCCCTTCGTGCGACGACGCCTTCCTCTGCCAGGATGGCGTGATGACCGACCTCGGGACGCTTCCGGGTGACAACTGGAGCGACACCGTGGCGGTCAACGACTCCGGTCAGGTGATCGGCTACAGCTTCGACTCCGGCTCCGGCCGTCCCGCTCATGCGTTCCCGTGGCGGAACGCGGTAGTGATCGACCTCGGCACGGGCATCCCGACGGCGGTCAACAACCGCGGGCAGATCGTGGGCAGCCGTGAAGTCTCAGGTGCCACGCACGGCTTCATCTGGGACAACGGTGTGATTACCACCCTTGGGACGATCAGCCTGGCGACCGGCATCAACAGCCGCGGTCAGGTCGTGGGCACGAGCTACACCTCAACGTACCCGCAAGAGCACGGCCACGCTTGGGTCGGACAGCGTGCCCACCGGCATCAACAACCGGGGCCAAGCTGTCGGTATCAGTCGAGGCACGAACCATTGGTACCACGCGGTCATGTGGACGAGGTGACGGGCTGACACATGCCCTTCCCGAGCGCCTGACCCACCGCCCCGCTCCGGTCTCGGCGTCGCGATCCCGCGCCAGCGGCCAGCCTCGCCCGGCCGACGGCGCCGTCCCGGCTCTGGTCCCGATCGCCGAACCGAAGGCAGCAGGACGGGCCGACCGGGAGGCAGTCGCTTCGAACACGACAAGCATGGCGACGCGGCGCCACCTGTCACCCGGTGGGCGCCAGGTGTCGGGAGATCTTGGAGACTCTTCACATAGCCTTCGGTGGGCGGACATCGCGGAATGGGGAACCGGGGGAGCCGATCGCGGCTCTCGGGCGTGTGGCCGCCACGCGCTTGGGGTCCGACTCAGCGTCGTCACCGGCGTCCCGCGACGGTCCCGCCGGTGGATCAGCGGAAGGAGTTGTCGACGAACGTGACGCCGGGCGGGCTGGACCCCAGCGAGCTGTAGAAGCCACTGCCGGACCCGGAGCCGGTCGAGGTGATGTTGGCGAAGACGATCCCGGTCGCGCCCGGCGACTCGTAGCGGACGGCGACGCTGAGGGCGTCCGTGATCGTCGCCGTGTCGATCGTGATGTCGTGGAGCGTCGGGTCCCAGAGGATGATCGCCTGCTGGGTCCCGGTGACGTGCGAGCCGGCGGATCGTGACGTTCCAGGCGTTCCGGTTGGCAGCTGTCCGAGTGGTAGAAGTGGAACGGCGCTGGCGAGGCCGCCCCGGCCGTCGACCGTGATGTCCTCGAACAGGAGGTCGTGGGGGCCACCGACGGCCTGCGAGATGTAGATCGCGTGGTCGATGGCCGGGCTCGGCGCGTCGTCGCCCGACCGGTGACTGCTCTCGATCGTGATGTGGCGCAGCGTGATGTGGTGCGGGGCAGCCAGCCCGGCGTAGCCCGCCGAAGTCGACGACGCCGGTCTCGCGTCGCCTCGCCGTCGGCGCAGCTGAAGCCGTCCCAGGTCTGGTGATGGGCGCCGTCCTCGAAGCTGATGCAGCCGAAGTAGCTCGCGCCCCCGCCGTCGAACGTCACCCCGCCGCGGGTCTCCGCGCGGACCGTGACCGGGCGGGTCCGGCCCGCGAACCGCGCCCCGATCCAGAGCGAGTCCGGCGCGCTTGTGCGCGACGCCGGGCTCACCCGGTACGTGCCGTTCGCGACGACGATCTCGGTGACCGTGTCGTCGGCCAGCGCGTCGAGCAGGGCCGGGATCGAGGTCACCCGGACCGTCGCGGCGCTCGACGTCGGGCGGGCGATGGCGGTGGGCGTGAGGCGTGGGCGGGGCCGGCGTTGCGGCGCGGCGACGGGGTCAGGCGCCGGCGAGACCAGCCAGAGCCGCGATGAGCCACCGCGAGGCCCCCACGCAGAGCGGCGATGCCGACGCGCCGGCCCGCGACATCGTCAGGCTCCGAGGCTCGTCACGCATGGCGTTCGGGCCCGGCGCGCACGCGACGAAGGAGTGCAACGCTCGTCGCGACGGTGAACCGGACATCGCTCGCGCGCGGGATCCAGAAGCCCGCCAGCGGAGTTCGCGTGCAGACGGGCGGCGATCACCGTGATCAACAGGGCAGAGAACGAGTAGGAGACGAGCGAGGCCGCGGCGGCGCCGACGATCCCGAACGGCGGGATGAGGATGAGGTTGGCGACGACGTTGACGACGAACGAGCCGACGCTGACCGACGGAGGTGACCCCGGGCCGCCCGATCCCGTCGATGTAGCCGCCGACCACCTTCGCGACGCTCAGGGCGACGACGCCGGGCAGCAGGATGAGGAACGGCGGGATCGACGGACCGAAGGCCGGCAGCAGGATCAAGATCATCAGCATCGCGGCCGGGATCAGCAGGACGGCGAAGGCCCCGGTCACGAGCAGCGTGACCCGGGAGACCATCGGGACCTGGCGATCGGCTCCTCGCGCGGCGAGCCGGCGACGTGCGGGAAGAAGAGGGTGGACACCGCGTTGGGGAAGAAGAACACCATCTCCGCGAGGCCGACCGCCATGCTGTAGAAGCCGAGCGGTTCCGACGGGTCCGCGATCAGACAGGCGATCAGGTAGGCGTCGATCCGGTAGCTGAAGAAGCCGGTCAGGCTCCCCGGGTAGAACGGCAGCCCGTACCGGAAGAGCTCCCGGTACGACACCGATCCCGGCTCCGGGTTCGCCGCGCTCACCCGCCGCGCCCCGATCAGCGAAGCCGATCGATCTGGATCGTCGATCGCGATCAGGTAGACGGCGATCGCGCCGATCACGGACGGCCCAAGGCCCACCGAGGATGACGACGAGCAGCGCGGTCGTCACGATCGGGTACGACGATGTTGACCGCCGCGTACCAGCGGACCGCCTGGCGGCCCATCACGATGCCAGTCGTGAACGTTGCGTTGAGAGCGAGCGGCAGGGCGACGAACGCGATCAGGACCTGCGCGAGTCCTGATCCCGTGGAGGAACGCCTCCTGAGGAGACGGGAGGAGCACCAGCACCGCGACGAACGCAGGCGAGGGAGAGGACCACCGTCAGGACGGATGCCTTGTCGACGATGCCCAGCAGTCCGACCGCGTGCCGCGAAGAAGGCGAAGGCCTGGGGCAGGCCGAGCTGGATCAGGACCATCACAGTCGATGGGACGAGGATGAGGAGGTAGTAGTCGCCCTTCGCGGCGGGGCCGAGGAGCCGCGCGAGCAGGATGCCGTTGAAGATGCCGATGCCGGCGCCGAAGACCTGGGTGCCGAACAGGACCACGACCCGGCCGGAGAACGTACCCGCGCGGCTTGACTCTTGCATGACACCCGCTGCAGTCACCAGTCGAGGATCGCGGTCCAGCTCCGGGCCGCCAGCGTCGGTGGATCATACTCATACTCGTCGTTCCTGCCGGACAGCGCGCTCTCGCTACCCCTTGAGTGCCTCGCGCTCCCGGCGCCCTCGTGGATCGTGACCCCGCCGAAGCCGATGACCCAGCGTGGCTTGCCGGCGCCGGCGGCCCGATGCTTGCGATGGTCGCGCCGACCGCGACGTCGCCGAACACGGCGACTGACGGACCGAGACGGCACCTCGGCTGGGCGTTACGCTCGTCAAGGATGTGCATGGTCGCTGGCTGCGTTGTCATTGCACTGCACATTCGAGTCACCGACGGTCGGTCTTCAAGCTTCGACCGAGGGCGGCGCCAGCCCATGGACGAGACGCGGACTTCCGACTGGGACAGGAGGCGGCAGGGCGAGGCTCAGCGTGTTCGGGCCTCGCCGCATCCCCAGGCTCGTCGTGTCTGAAGCGATGCGCAGGAGAGTGTGCAACTGACGGTGGCCGGTCACACCGGGCTCCCGGTCTTCTGGCGCAGTCTCTCATAGGGCGTCTGGCCCCCGAGGCCTCCGTGCGGCCGGTCGAAGTTGTAGGAGTCCTCCCACTCGCGGAGCCGGTCAGCGAACAGGCCCGTTTCGTCGATGACGACGCCCTCGAGGAGCTTGTAGAACTCGTCGGCGTCGATCCGGTGGGAGCGCTCGACCTTGCCGTTGAGGCGGGGCGTCGCCGGCCGGATGTAGACGTGGCCGATCCCGCGGTCGAGCACGTGGTAGTGGAAGCCCGACTGGAACTCCGCCCCGTTGTCGGTCTGGATCGTCTCGATGCGGAAGGGCAGCCTCGCCATGACCTCGTCGAGGAACCGGATCGAGGTCGCCTGGTTGCAGCGGTCGTAGGCGCGCAGGACGCGGATCCGGGTGCAGTCGTCGATCGCCGTGTACTGGTAGTGCTTGCGCCGCGAGCCGGGCAGCGGCGCGATGAACTTGACGTCGATCTGGACGCGTGACCCCGGGCTGCGGCTTCTCGTAACGCTTCCAGCGGTCGCGGTGGCGGCGGTACCGCTGGGACGCCGGCAGCCGGCTCATGTCGAGGCGCTGCAGGATCCGCCAGATCCCCGACGGGCTGAGCGCGAGGTCGTGGTACCGCTCCAGGTACATCGCGATCTTGTGGGGCCCGAAGTGGTAGGTCTGGCGCAGGTAGACGATCTTGCCGACCACCTCGGCCTGGGTCGCGTTCGGGCTCGTGTGCGGCCTCGACGAGCCGTCCGCGCAGGGCCGCGATCCCGCCCTGCTCGTAGCGCCGGAGCCACTTGTAGAAGGCCTGCCGGCTGATGCCGTAGTAGCGGCACGTCTTGCTGACGTTGCCGGTCACCTCCTGGGCGTGGCGGATCACCGCCAGGCGGTGCGCGGCTCGACGGTCCAGCTCGCGGTCGGTCATCGGTCCTCCTCATTCCCGGAGGCCCCGATGTGTACACGATGTCCGTCAGTTCTAGACCTAGCTGCGAGCTGGAGGAGGCGGACCCGCGTGGCCTTCACGTCGGCCGCGACTGCCGCCACGTACCCTTGCAGGGCGAGGCCAGCGATCCACCACTCGCTCGACCGCCCCAGCGCGTCCGGTACGGCGATTGGATGTGGCGACCCATCCGCCGGCGGCAGCTCGATCAGCCTCGGGTCGAGGGCCAGGCCGAGTCCGGCGGCCTTGAGGAGCGCCTCCTTCCGCGTCCAGTAGGCGAGGAACACCTCGGTCTGCTCTGATGGGTCGTGGCTCTCGAGCTCGGCCAGCTCGGCGTCGGTCAGTGCGTGGTACGGAAGCCGCACCAGGCCGCGGTCGGTGATCGGTTCAACGTCGACGCCGACCCGACAGTGCCACCCGATCGCGACCAGGACGAGCCCCATGCTATGACTGACGGAGACGCCGAGGTCGTCGCGACCACAGACGATCGGTCGTCCGCGCGCATCCCGCGCGACCCGAACGGCGGCCGCGGAGACGCCCGGATACCGGCCGAGAGCTTGGCGGACAATCGTCCCCGAGGCTTCGGCGGGCGCGACGCAGACCCAGACGTCAATGTCCCTTGAGCGCGCCGGGTGAGTGATCACGTCGACCCGTCGACCCGGAGTCCCAGGGCAATTCGCATCTCACGGGCGAGGGTGCCTACCCCCTGCGACTGGAGCATAGACGCGTGGTCCAGGTTCAGCCGCACCGTGCGCGCGTTGCGGATCACTCGCCTCAGGTGCCACTCCGGAATGTCGTACTGCTCGCGCTGATTGCTGAGGATCACGGACGCCGGCCCGAGGTAGGCCATTGGCTCGTAGCTCTCCCGCATTCGAGCGATCTGGCGCTCGATCTCGGACATCCAGCTCGCTGCGGGATCGCGGCGGGGGCGCAGGGTCCTGCTGAGAACCGCGCGGAACGAGCGCCGTTGTCGGAGCAGGCGCACTGCGAGCCACAGACGGTACCGGAGATCTCCAGGAACGGGAAGGCGCGGGTCGACGAGCACGAGAGCCGGGAATGCGCTCCCCGGCGGCGACGAGCTGGTGTGCCATCTCGAGTGCGACCGTGGCGCCGAGGCAGAAGCCGCCGAGGGCGTACGGCCCGTGCGGCTGTATCGACCTCACCGCGTCGACGTACCCGGCGGCCATCTCCTCGATGCTCGCGCATGGCGTTGCGCCGTCATCGATGCCCTGGGCACGAATCCCGTACATCAAGCGGTCGGTGCCGAATGCGCGCGCAAGGCCCGCGAAGCCGAGCACCTCGCCATCGCCGCCGTGGACGAAGAAGAACGCGCTGCCGACTCCGTCCGGGCGAAGGGCAATCGGGCCGGAGCGCGCAAGGATGGCACCGCTTACGTCCAGCTCACGCACCATCGCCGCGACGGTCGGTGCACGGACGATTGAGACGAGGGGGAGATCGCGGTTGCCCGTGAGCTCTCGGATCCGTGCCACGGCCTCGGCACCGAGGATGGAGTCGCCACCGGAAGCGAAGAAGTCATCGTGGACGCCGACCGAAGGGATGCGGAGAACGTCTGCCCAGATGCGCGCGATCGATCGCTCGAACGAGGTGCGAGGCTCGCTGTAGTCGCTCTCCGGCTCGTGGCGGTCCGGCAGGCCGAGTCGCTCGGCGAGCCCGAATTCTCTGGATCTTCCCGGTCGGTCCTTTCGGGATCTCGTCGAGGATCAGGATCCGTCGTGGGACCTTGAACGGTGCCAACTCCTGGGCCAGGAAGTCCTGCAGCGCTGGCTCACTCGTGTCGCTTCCGGCCTTGAGCACGACCGCTGCGGCGACCTCTTCGCCGAGCCTTCCATCGGGCATGCCGAACGCTGCGGCCTCGGCGACAGCCGGATGGGCGAGGAGTCGTGCGTCGATCTCGAGCGGCGATACCTTCTCGCCACCCCTGTTGATCTGCTCCTTGAGCCGACCCGACAACGTCAGGTAGCCGTCCTCGTCAAGCGATCCCTCGTCGCCCGTGCGGAACCAGCCGTTCACGAAGGCGGTCGCATTCGCATCGGGATTGTCTTCGTACCCAGCGAACACCGACTCGCCCCGAATCGCGATCTCGCCGGTCGACCCGGTCGGGAGCAGGCCCCCCTCCGCGGCGAGGATGGCAATCTCGGACCAGCCGGCGGTCCGACGGAGCCCGGCCTGCGACGCGCGGGCGGCAATGGGTTGCTCGCCATCTGGTGAGCCGCCTCGGTCATCCCGTACGCCTCGACCACCGGCACACCGAACGTTCGCTCGAGCTCCTCGGAGACATGACGGGTAGAGATGCCGACGACGAGCGGATGAAGCGGAGACGATGGTTGCGCAGGGCGTCGCCATGATCTGCCCAGCGCGCGAGCAGCGACTGGTACATCGTCGGCACGGCTGTCGTCCACGTCGGCTGGAACTCGCGGAACCATTCATAGGCCTGGATCGGGTGAAACCCCGGCGTGCAGACAACCGAGCTGCCAGCCTCGATCGATGCGAGGAGCGCGGCGACAAGCCCGTGGATGTGGAAGAGCGGCATCAAGTTCAGGCACCGGTCATCAGGACGGAGCGCCAGCGTCGCCGAGACGTGGTGCGCGGATGCCACCAAGTTCCGATGCGACAGTGGGACCAGCTTGGGCCGCGATGTCGTCCCCGAGGTATGAAGGAACAGCGCGAGGTCGTCATCGGCGCGTCGTGCCGGCGTGACCGCCGGCGCGGCGGTCACGCCAGCAAGGCTGAAGACTCCGGCGGGCAAGCTCGCGTCGACGTCGAGCTCGAGCACGGCGATGCCACGGACCTCTGCCGCTTCGCGGGCGGGTGTTTCCAGGCCGCGCGAGACGACGACGGCCCGCGCCTTGAGATCGTCGAGGTAGAAGTCCATCTCGGCGCGACGGTACGCTGGGTTCAGGGGTGCGCACGCCGCAGCGGAGGCGAGTGCGAGGAACGCCGTCGCGGCTTCGGGGCCGTTCTGCACCACGAGGGCGACGCGATCGCTCTGCTCCACTCCGTGATCCCGGAGCTGTGCGGTCACGGAGCCAAGCAGTCCGAACGAGCGTGCCGTAGTCGAGCGGCACCCGCTGCGGCGCCAGCAGGGCCGCGCGAGCCGGATCGTCGCGGGCAACGCGCTCCACCAGCGAGGCGACGGTGGAGGTCCCGCCCGGATCCCGCACTACCATCGAACTCCCATGTGCCGCGGATACTACCGTCTCTCGACGCCGGCGCAACGTCTGCCGCACCGGATCCCACTAGTCCTGGACGCGCTGAGGTCTTGTGCGGATCCTGGCGCGCAGACGACGAGCCAGGCCAGCGCGTGTTGCAGCCACATGCCAGACATCGCTCCGGCGCGGGATCCAGAACCCCATCAGCAAGTCTGGGAGAGGCGGGAGCCAATCACCGTCAGCGGCAAGGAGGAGAAGCGGTATCCTCGAGGTACGCGCACGCGACCGCAGTTCTTGGCCGAGACGGAAGATGGAGGGACAAGCATGCGGGCAGCCGTCACCGGCGGTGCCGGCTTCATCGGTCACCACCTCGTCGGCGGCCTGCTGGCTCGCGGTGACCAGGTCAACGTCATCGACGATTTCTCGACCGGACGACGGTCGCGCCTTGCACCCTTCGGCGATCGCGTCGCGGTGACGGAGGGCAGCATCCTCGACCCTGCCGCGCTGGACGAGGCGTCTCGCCGACTGCGAGGTCGTCTTCCACGAGGCTGCCATCGCGTCGGTCGCGCGGTCGCTGGTCGCGCCTCGGCTGACGAACGACGTCAACGTGAACGGCACGATCGAGGTGATGCTCGCGGCGGCTCGTCATGGCGTTCGGCGCGTCGTGCTCGCCGGGTCGTCCGCCGTCTACGGGATCCCGGAGGAGCTCCCGTGCCGGGAGAGCCAGCGGCCCGATCCGCGGTCACCGTACGGCGCGAGCAAGCTCGCTGCGGAGCACTATCGTCCACTCGCTCGGCCAGCTGCACGGCATCGAGACGGTCGTGCTGCGGTACTTCAACGTCTTCGGCCCGGGCCAGGACCCGGCGTCCGAGTACGCGGCCGTCGTCCCGCGGTTCATCACGGCGGTCCTCGATGGCCGGAGGCCGATCATCAACGGCACGGGCGACATCTCGCGCGACTTCGTCTACGTCGATGACGTGGTCGAGGCGAACCTGCTCGCGGCTCGGGCCGTCGAGCCCATCGGCCCTCACCTGCAACGTCGCCAGCGGCTCGCGGACCAGCCTTCTGGAGCTGCTCCAGGCGATCTGCGTCGCGGCGGGCCGCGACGTCGAACCGGTCTTCGGTCCCGCCCGGCCCGGCGATATCCAACACTCGCAGGCGGACATCTCGCTCGCGCGACAGGCACTCGGCTACGACGCAGGAACGTCCCTCCGCGACGGGATCGCCCGGACGGTCGAGTGGTACCGGAGTCAGGCGAAGGGTTTCACCGATCGCCTCGCGCACAACACCTGACATCCGGCGAGGCAGGTCCAGCGGGCGGCTACTCGTCTCGCCACGACCAGGAGACCCTGTAGGGCCGGCACCCGATCCATTGCTTGAACTGACGCATCCCGGGCGACGCGCCAGGGAACATGTCGTAGTACATCCAGACCGGACGACCCGACTTCTGACGGCGGTTGGAGAGCTCCCGGACGACCTCGGTGAGCAGCAGGTACATGATCCCCTTGCCCAGGAAGTCGGCGTGGCCGAGGACGCGTTCGCCGCACGCGATCGACCCGCACATCCTGAAGCAGAAGTAGCCCCGCACAACGCCGGCGTCGTCAAAGACCGCGTAGACATCAGCCGTTCGCTCCAGGTAGCGACGGACGGTTGCCTCGTCGAAGTAGGCGGGGTGCATGGGCTGACCCTGGCGCTCCGTGGCCGAGCGGTGGATCGCCATGATCTCGTCGAGGCGGCCGGTCGGGTCGTCCAGCGGCGCCACGGTGAAGCCCGCTCGAGAGGCGCGCCTGACCTGCTTGCGGAGATGCGCCTGTTGGGCATCGTCGAAGTAGTCGCCGAACCGCTCGGGCACATGCAGCAGAGCGACGCCCCACCTGTTGTTCTGGATGAGGCGCCACCGTGCGTGACGGCGCGTGAACGCCTCGTAGAGCTGATGGCAGCGCTCGTCGCCGGACAGCTCGATGCTGACGCCCGGCAGGCGAAACAACTCCAGGGCCTCCGCCACGAAGCGCGGGCGCGTCACTCGCCAACGTTCCCGGCTCGAGGGTCGGTGGCCCCACGCAGGACCGACAGCCCAGGATGCTCGGCGCCGGGGAGCTCGCGCGGGCGACGGCGCCGGACCCGCGCGCCGGCCAAGCGAGAAGCGGCCACCTCAAGAGGACTCACGCCGGCGAATGTACCACCCAGGCTGTTGACAGCGTGCCGCGGTGTCCGGCCCAGGCCCATCATCAGCACGCTTGTGCCGACCGCCGCGGGAGACCACGCGGGACGGAACGGCCAACCGACACACGGTGTCAGGCTGTGGCCTGAATCTCCCGGTACAGCTCGACCAAGCGGGACGACTCGGTCTCCCAGTTCCACCGCTCGTGGGCAGCTTGAAGGCATCTCGCTCGGAGCCGCGCGCGCTCGTCTGCCGGCAGTTCGACGATCGCGCGGATGGCCGATGCGATCGATTCGGGCAAGGCCGGATCGCAGACCCCGCCGAGCGCTCCCGCGGGTCGTCCATGACGATACGCCGCATCACCGGGAAGTCGCTGACCACCACCGGAACTGCCGACGGCGAGGCTCTCCCAGAGCTTGTTGGGGGTGCAGAGCCAGTGGTTCAGCGTCGACCGCTGGAGCGCGATGACACTCACGTCGGCGCCCGCGACCCAGATCGAGGAGCTCGCCCGGTGGCACGGCGTCAAGTACGTGGATCCGTCCCCCGAACCGGGGATCGCGAGCAAGCTCCTCCAGCGCCGGGCCGGCTCGGACCGTAGCCCAAGAGCACCAGGTGCGCCGACTCGAGGCCCGGGCACGAGCATCGCCTCGGCGAGCTCCTCGATGCCGCGGCTGGGCGCTGAAGCACGCCGTGATACAGGACGAGTGGCTTCGACGCGGGTATCCCCGCGGCCTGGCGGAGTCGCGCAGATGGCTCGACCGGTGGGGTCCAGCGCGGAGGGCAGTTGCGAACGAGGATCGTGCGTGCGGGCCGGAGCCGCTTCCCGAGGACCATCGCGTAGCCCTCGTTGACCGTGACGAGCGCGACGGCGCGGCGCGCCAGGCGGCCCTCGTACGCCGACAGCGATCCGGCGGAGCAGCCGCGGGAGCCTCGCGCCAGTCCCGGTCTCCAGGAAGATCTCGTGGCTGTCGTAGACGAGCCGGCAGGGCGTCCGCACGAGCGGGCCGACCGCCAACAGGCCGGTCAGGTCGTGCAGCGTGCCAGACGTCGACCGTGCCGGCCGCCGCGACGGCCCAGCAGACCCCAGGTTCGGAGCGTTCGCGCGTAGCCGACGATCCAGCGGACGCGTTCGACGAGCCTCGCGACGATCGACGGCCCGGGGCGCTCGGAGGAACGGGCTGCTCCCGTCGGGCAAGACCGAGGCTCCCGGCGGCTGTCGGCGACGACGCGGAACGGGACGCCCGGCCGCAGGCGAGCCCGTGAGGCAGTAGATGGTGACCTCGTGCCCCGCCGTCGAGAGGGTCTCGGCTTCGCGCATGCACCCGGCTGTCGTAGGTCACGTCCCCGTAGAGCGCCATCGCAATCCGGAGGCCGCCCCGAGGAAGGTCACGGGGCGCTCGCAGCGCATTCATCTGATCTTGTCCCGGTTCGTCGTGACTCGCGCAGCGCACGATTGCCCGAGCGGGTCACCGCGCCGGGCGCAAGACTGCGACGACTGCCGCGGGCTGTCGGGCGTGACCTCTATCCCGACGGGGGCGGTCCGTCGAGCGCAGGGCAGCCACAGCTCCCGGTAGCTCACGAGGTTGGCCACAGCGCCCCAATCCCGCGCCACGTCCTCCAGGGGTCCGGCACCTGTCGTGACATCGACGACGCGTCCCTGTGCGTCGAGGTCTGGGTGGGTCATGATCTCTAGAGCGCGGACCGAGCCCGTGAGGAATTCAGCATCACGGGCCGAGCCAAAGCGATCGGTTCGCGCGTAACCAGCGTAGGCGAGCCGCGCGTTGAAGACGACCTTGTACGACCGCCTGAGCAGCCCCAGGACCGGCCCGCAGTTGCGCGATAGCCTGATGGCGGGGATCCGGTAACGGCGCGCCAAGTGCATGACAACCGTACAAACCGCCCAATGGGTGTGGATGTGATGATGCGAGTCGAGGTGACTCGGTGTGATCCCCGCAGCCAACGCTGCCTCGATCTGCGCGGTTAGCTCGATCTCGACAGCGCGCGCGTCGTCGGGCGCGAGACGCCAGATCGTGCCTGGTCCGTGACGCATCTGGCCGTCCGCGCTGCAGAGCCGCGAGCAACGGCGGATCGCGTCGGTGATCGGCTGGCCCTCGGTGAGATTGAGGTGGACGCCAACCCGGCCCTGAAGTCCAGCTTCCCGAACCATCGCTCACGCCTCGACGAAACCGGGCATGTTGGCCATGATCGTGGCACTCGTGATGAGACCACGTTCGAAGGATCGGAGGATAGCCTGATTGACGCTCGGTGAGCTTCCGAAGTCGTCGGCGTTGACGACACAGACGGGCGGTGCCGATGCACCGCCAGCGCACCGCCGTCGAGAACGGCGCCAGGTCCGGAGACGTCGCCTGTTCGGCGGCCTCCACGTGACGATCTCACGTCTCTCTTCCTGGATGCTCAAGGACGGTGGCGCCTGTCGCTCGCCGCGCTGTCCGGACCATGGCCGGCGAGTCGGAAGTACACGGATGCGCGTTGTCTAGTCACGGCTTGGCCGCGCTCGCACGGTGCGCACAGCGGCTCCATGGCAGCCGACGTCAGCCTCAGCGTGCGCCGTACCTGCGGAGTGCTCCGGCTCCCTCTGGAATAGGAACAGATCACGCAGGCATGCGGAAGGCGAACTGAGGCGGAGCGTGTGACTGACGCGGTCTGGATTACGCCCGGGTACCCATGGGAAGAGGAGCCGGTGGGCGGCATCTTCTATCAGACCCAGGCCCAGGCACTCGCGCGTCTCGGAGTCGCGGTCACGGTGCTCAACCCCACGCCATGGGCGCCCTGGCCCCTGTCGAGCCTGCGCTCGATGGCGCCGCTATGCTCATGCCCCGCGGGTGGCAAAGGACGACGGTGTGTCGTGGCCCGGCCCCGCTACCTGAATGTCCCCGGTCAGCCCAGCTGGGCGCTTCCGGATCGCGTGATCGCGCGGGCCGCCTGGCGCGCGCGACGGCACTGGGCGGGCGCCAGGCTGATCCACGGTCATTCCGTGGTCGAGGGACTCGCCGCCTGGCGGCTCGCGCGGCGGACCGGCCTCCCGCTCGTACTCACGTTCCACGGCAGTGACATGAACACCTGGCCAGACGATCACCCGGACCGTCTCCCCGATCTTCGGACGGCCGTCCGCGTGCAGGGCGCCGTCATCGCCGTGAGCGCGGCCCTTGCCGAGCGGGTCCGCACCCTTACAGGCGTCGAGGCCGTCCACCTGCCGATCGGGTGCGACCATCGGTCACTCGCCAAGTCGCTCTTCCGCGTCGGGAAGCACGCCGCTTCCTCGGCCTCCCCGATGACCGGATCGTCGTGCTGTTCGTGGGGCACCTGCTTCGCGCCAAGGGCGTCCGCGAGCTCGCCGACGCGATCCTCGGCCTGGGGGATCCGTTTCTGGGCGTGTTCGTGGGAGACGGCCCCGAAGCCGGGTACGGAACGGGGAGGAAGGCGGAGGCGCACTCTGGAGTACACGGGCGAACGCCCGCATGACGACGTCGTTCGCTACATGTCCGCGGCGGACGTTCTCGTGCTGCCTTCGTACAGCGAAGGTCTGCCCACGGTGCTCGTCGAGGCCGGTTCGCTCGGATTACCGGTGATCGCCAGCGCGGTCGGCGGGATCCCTGAGCTGCTGGGCCGCGATCGGGGGACCATCCTGCCGGACTCGTCCGCACAAGGGGTTGCGGCAGCTCTCGGGGTTCTCTGCCGATCCGACGGGCCGAAGCGGCCGCCCGACGCCTTCATGAGCACGTAGTCGAAGCGTATGACGTTGACGCGAACGCGGCAAGGCTGCTCGGGTGCTATCGCAGGGTCACCGCGTGACCAGTCGCGCCGTGAGGCGGCGGGAGCGAGGCGTATCGCGTTGTCGGGGCCCGCCCGGCGCGATGGGATGGATCGGGATCCCGCCTTGATACCCAGGGGGCGAGCTCGAATCGCAGACCCTCGACCCTCGCCGCATGTCGTCGCGCGCGTTCGCCGTCGGGTCCGCCCGCCAGTGTCGGGGATGGACGAGGACCGAGACGACGGGCACGCCGGCGGGGATCGCGGCCGCGGGATCGGAGCTCCCATCGCGTGGCGACGGGGCATCGATGTGGCGACTCGGGAGGTGACGCAGGAACGCCTCGTCGTACGTCTCGAGCTCGATGCCGACGCTCGCGGCGGAAGTCGGCGTCCGCGAGGATCACCCAGTTCGGCAGACCCGAGGCGCCGGTTCACGAAGTCGCCGTGCGACGGCGACGACGCGCATCGGCAGCCCGGTCGTCGCCCTGAGCCGCTCGAGGTTACGCGGCGAACAGGTCCCTGCGCCTCCGGCACGTGCGGCGAGCGCGTCCGCTCGGCGTGCGGAGCCGCCGGCGCTTCGCCACGGTCGCGACCTCCTCGTAGTGGTAGCTCGCCTCGCTCCCGCCCGCGGCGATGTCGGCCATGAGCGCCGGGGCCAGCGTGGAGAGCCGGAAGAAGTACGAGCTCTCGACGCCGAGCTCGCGCTCGATGTCCCACATCGCCGCCGCGGTGCCCGGATCGGTGTCGACGTCGTGGCGCAGCACGAGGTTGCGCCGTGCGGATCCAGACCCGCCGCCTCGCGATCAGGCGCCACGCGCCGCCGACCGAGCTGATCCGGTACCCGGCCCGCAGTGCCGCCTCGAGCAAGCGCCGGTAGTCGTCGAGCCGCGATCGCATGAGGAAGTCGCTGTACACGCGGTTCCACAGGCGGGGCAGCATGTCGATGTCGGAGGCTCCACCTCCGCGGGATGGAGCCGGGAAGCCGCCGAGCCGATCGCCCCGCACGGGGTGTCGGCCGGCGTCTGAGGCTAGGATATGCTGGCTAGGTGCCGCGAGTCCGAGTGCGACGGCGACTCGGGCATGGCGGCAGGTGCGGCTCCGACCCGAGACGAGGAGGAGCGACGGAGGGTGAACAGCGCGCGCCGGCGCAAGCGGCCTCCGGCTGCTGCTCGTGACCCAGTACTACCACCCCGAGGTGGGGGCGGCGCAGACGCGGCTGCGGGAGACCGTCGTCGGCCTGGGACGTCGTGGCTTCCGGGTCACCGTCGTGGCGCCGGTGCCCAGCTACCCCCTGGGCCTCGTGCCCGGCAGCTACTCTCGCTGGCGCCCCGCGTGGGAGCGGATCGACGGCGTCCCGATGGCCCGACTGCCGTCCGTCATCGTCCCGGGAGCCGGCATGCCCCGCCGGATGGTGGGGCATGCGACGTTCGCCGGGGCGTCGCTGGCCAGCCTCGCGATCGCCCGGAAGCACGACGTCGCCCTGATTGAGTCGCCCCCGCTCTTCCTCGGCATCGCCGCGCGGGCGCTCCGGGCGGCCGGGCTCCCGTACGTCTTCCACGTCGCCGACCCGTGGCCGGACTTCCCCATCGCGATGGGATATCTGCAGTCGGGCCTCGAGCGGAGGCTCGCCTTCGGGCTGGAGGACTTCGCGTATCGCGGCGCGGCCGCGATCACGACCGTGAGCCCCGGGCTCGTCGACCTCCTCTCGGCCAAGAGATCCGCGGCGGGACGGGTCGAGCACGTCCCGAACGGCGTGGACGTGGCCCGCTTCGACAGCCGGCTCACGCCCGCCGACGCCCGGCGACAGCTCGGCTGGGACGAGGCCTTCACGATCGTCTACGCCGGAACCGTCGGGCTCGCCCAGGGCGTCGGCTCGCTCCTGGAGGCGGCGCACCTCGTGACGAGCGACGTGCGGATCCGCATCGTCGGCGAGGGCGTGGAGAAGCCCGACCTCGTGGCCCGAGCGCGGGAGCTGGGCCTCGGGAATGTGACATTCCAAGGGTCCGTGCCCCGGGCCGACGTGCCGCTGATTCTTGCCGCGGCCGATGCCGGGCTGGTGATGCTTCGCAAGGGGCCGCTGTACGAAGACTCGCTCCCGACGAAGCTCCTCGAGACGATGGCTGCCGCACGGCCGGTCATCGTCTCGGCCGACGGGCTCTCGGCCCGGATCGTCGAGTCGTCCGGCGCGGGGTATGTCGCTGCCGCCGAGGATCCAGTGGGCCTGGGGCACGCGATCGATTCCTCCCGGCAGGATCCCGACCGCGCGCACCGTGGGGCAGCAGGGCGCACGCGCGTCGCGCGGGACTACGAACGGGGAGCGATCCTCGATCGGATGGCGGAGCTCCTGCGAAAGGCCGCGAGCTCGGCCTGATCCCTCGGCCGCTCGAGGACGCCGCCCGGCGGCCGGTGCGCAGATCCGGGCGATCAGTCCCGTCAGTCGGCGCGGGCCGATGCGCCCGTTCGCTCGGCGGCGACGTCCGGCACGCGCGGGCGGCCTCCTGTGCTCGCCACATCCGCCTTCTCGTCGCCGTAGTAGCCGGCATAGTCGAACGACGACTTCGCGGCCACGCGGTTGAGGACGACGCCCAGGACGTGCGCGCCAGCCCGCTCCAGCGCCTCGCGGGCCGGCCGCACCGCGCGCCGGCGGCTCCGTCCGGCATCGACGACGAGGAGCGCTCCTTCGGTGTAGGAGCCGAGGACGGCCGCGTCGGTGACTGCCTGGAGTGGCGGGCTGTCGAAGATCACCAGGTCCGCGTCTTCCTTCAGGCGGGCCAGCACCGTCTGCATCCGGTGGGAGCCGAGCAGCTCGGCCGGGTTGGGCGGCAGCGGGCCCGTCGTGAGGACTCGGAGGTTCGCCTGCTCGGTCACGTGGGAGACCGACTCCGCGGTGACCGCCTCGTTCCGGAGCATCGTCGTCAGGCCGTGGGCGTTGGGCAGGTTGAAGATCACGTGGACCGACGGCTTCCGCAGGTCCGCGTCGACGAGCAGGACGCGACGCCCGGCCTGGGCGAACACGACGGCGACGTTGGCCGCCGTGACGGTCTTGCCCTCGTTCGGGACGGCGCTCGTCACGAGGAGCGTCCGGAGCGGGGCGTCAACGGACGCGAACTCGACGTTCGCCCGGAGCGTGCGATACCCCTCGGCAACGCTCGAACGGGGATAGAGGATGGCGGCGAGCCGGTAGATCTCGCTCCGGCCACGATCGCCCCGCATCCGCGGGATCGTCCCGAGGGTGCTGAGACCGGTGACCTCCTGCACGGCCTCCGCATCGCGGATCGAGTCGTCGAGCTGCTCGGCGACGAACGCGATGGCCGCCACGATGAGCAGCCCGAGGGCGACGGCCAGGAGCGTGTTGAAGAGCACCCTCGGCGCGACGGGCGAGGTCGAGACGCCGCCCGGCTCCACGACGGTGAGGAGATTGCTGGCCGTCCCCGACGAGAACGAGAGCAGCGTGGAGTACGTCGCGCGCAGGCTCGCCAGCCGTCCCTCGAGCGCCGCGAGCTGCGCTTCCTGCTGTGCCGTGCGCACCTCGAGCGCGGCCAGCCGCTCGACGCGCGCCTGGGTCGAATCGATGAGGCCCTGGGTCTCCGCGAGGTCGGCGTCGATCGACTTCTGGAACGCCGCCTCGCGACCCTGGATGGTCGGCGACGCCGCGATGAGCTGGTCTCCCAGCGCGTTGGCGAGCCTGGCGGCCTGCACCGGGTCAGCGTCGAGCGCGGTGATGAACAACATCGTGCTGCTGTCCGGCGATTTCGACTCGAACGCGCCCCGCGAGCTCATCGGTCGTCTCCTTGAGACGGAGCTCAGCGATCACCGCCTCGAGGATCGGGCGCGTCTTCGCGATCGCCGCGTACGTCGCGGACAGGTTCTGCGCGACGAGGAGCTGCGTGTAGTCGGGGTTCGTCGCCGACAGCGCCTGGCCGACGATGAGCGTCGCCTTCGATTCGTAGACCTTCTGCTGAAGGCTGCTGATCCCGAACGCCGCGGCGCCAGCGAGCAGGGCGGCCACGACCATGAGCGGCAGCCAGGTCCGGAAGGTGGCGATCAGGCGACGGAGATCCACGGGGGCTTCACTCTCTGCCCCTTGCGTGCGGGGCCCTTCGGGCGCCGCCAATGCGAGGGCGACACCTACGCTCGCGATGATCGACCAGCGGCCGCGATGCGTCAACCGGACCGATCTGGCCGTGGCGCCGGCGTCCGTCGAGGGGTGAACGCGCCGCGAACCGGGCGTCATCCAGGCCCGATATCGGTCGCACGACGCGAACTCGCCGCTGAGGCACACCATCGCCTGGTGCGAGTGGGTGACGAACGTTGGCTTGGTTCCTGCGCTGCACCGGTGCTCCGCGAACGGGAATGTGAACCGCGTCCGCGGGTCATCGGCAAGGCCGATGAAGGGGCATGCCGGCGAGATCCGGGGCGTCCAGTTCAGAGCTGACCATGGTTCGTGATCATAGAGCGACGCGTGCGGCCGACCCGGGGACGCGGACTGCCGAGCAGGCGCGGGACGCCGATGGGGGCCGGATGGTGCTTGGGTGCAACAGAGTCGCAACCGAATCCACCCCTGTAGGTGCCCTAAGGTACTAGGCACGACGCTGAAGTTGGCCTACGGTGGTGGTCCGCGCCGGCCGCGGTAGTCTGGGGGCTGCGCCAGCAGCGCTCGACGCATCCGATGCGGGACGATGCCGGGGGGCACCACCGACAGGCGGCCGCTGGCATCGGGACCTTCAACCCAACGAGAGACTCGATTGACCGTCCGCCGACCCTCCAAACGATCGCCAGAGCCCGGGCCCGACCCCGTCGCGGCGCCGGCGAACATCGATACGCCGGGATCTGACCGGTCGCCGGGGCACGTCGCCGTCTGGCTGGCGCGGCACATCAAGGGACGCAACCTCTTCGCGATCGACCTGATCGGGATCGTGTTCGCCGCGTACCTGGCGCTCGCCCTCCGGTTCGACCAGCTCACCGGTCCGTTCGCGGTGCCGGAGCTGCCCTTCGTCGTGGTGCTTCTCGCTCGCGGCCCGGACCGTGAGCAACATCCGCCTCGGCCTCTACGACCGCCGATGGCGCTACGCGAGCGTCCCGGAGCTCGAGGCGATCGTCGGCGCAGTGGTCCTTGGGTCGCTGGTGAGCATCGTTGTCTTCTACGGGACGTCCCCGCTGTGGAGCGGCTCGTGGGTCGAGGGGTTCCCTCGCTCGTTCTGGTTCGTCGAGATGCTGCTCAGCGTCGCGATCCTGGGCGGCGTCCGATTCGGCATCCGGGTGGCATCAGAGTTCGGATCCGCTCGGCTCGAGCGCTGGCGCGCCCGCGAAGCGGGCGACGCTGCTCTACGGCGCCGGGCGGGCCGGCGTGCTCATGGCCCGATCCGCCCAGCGGTACCCCAGCGCGGACGTGCACCCGGTCGGGTTCCTCGACGACGACCCGAACCTCGCCGGCGGGACCGTCGCCGGGCTCCGCGTCTTCGGCGGCCTCGAGGACCTGGACCGGGCCGTCGCGGAGACGGGCGCCAAGGTCCTGCTCATCACGATGCCGGGCGCACCCGGGAGTGCGGTCCGGCGCGTCCTCGAGGCCGCCTCGGCCCTCGACCTCGATGTCCGGACGGTCCCGTCCGTGACCGAGCTCCTGGACGGGAGCGTGAACGCCAACCGGGTCCGCCGCATCCGCGTCGAGGACCTCCTCAAGCGGCCCATGATCACGGAGCATTTCAGCGGCGTCGACGCGATCATCCGCGACCGCACGGTCCTCATCACGGGGGGCGGCGGGTCGATCGGATCCGAGCTCGCGCGCCAGGTGTACGCGCTCGGACCGCGCCGCCTCGTCCTGGTGGACCGGGCCGAGAGCCCCCTCTACCTCGTCGAGCGCGATCTCGCGACGCGGCGCCGCCGGGGTCGCGGGAGCGGCGAGGTTCGCGTCCATCTCGCCAACGTCGCGAGCCGGGCGACGATGGAGCGCCTGATCGCCGACGAAGCGCCGAGCGTGATCTTCCATGCCGCGGCCTACAAGCACGTGCCGCTCATGGAGGAGCACCCGTCCGACGCCACGCACGTGAACATCGGCGGCACGCTCGTGCTCCTTGATGCCGCGCTGGCGGCCGGAGTCGAGCGGTTCGTCTTCGTGTCGACCGACAAGGCCGTCCTGCCCTCGAGCGTCATGGGCGCCAGCAAGCGCATCGCGGAGATGCTCGTCTCGGACACCGCTCGCCGCACCGGGACGCCCGTACGTGTCGGTCCGGTTCGGGAACGTGCTCGGATCCACCGGCAGCGTGGTCCCCATCTTCCAGGAGCAGCTGGAGAACGGCGAGCCGATCACGATCACCCACCCCGACATGACGCGCTTCTTCATGGCGATCCCCGAGGCAGCCTGGCTCATCCTCGACGCCGCGGCCCTCGGGACCAACGGAGACCTCTTCGTGCTCGACATGGGCGAGCCGGTCCGGATCATGGACCTCGCCCGCGACCTGGTCAGGCTCGGCGGTCGCGACCCGGAGAGCCAGCCCTTCGAGATCGTCGGGCTGCGCCCCGGCGAGAAGCTGCACGAGGAGCTCTTCTACGACGCCGAGCGGGTCGAGCAGACGGCGAGCGCCAAGGTCCTCAAGGCGCGTTGCGCCGCCTCCGCCCGACGACGTCCGCGAGCACGCGCGCCGCCTTCTCGTCGATGGCCAGCGGCGCGGACGAGCAGGCTCTCGCGCGGCGCTCCTCGACTACGTGCGAGCCGTCGACGCGCCGCGCCCCGTCGCGGAAGCCGCGGAGGTCGAGGCCGCCGCCAGGCCCGCCGACCGCGCCCAGGCCGACGTCACCCGGCGCCTGCGAGCCACGGCTCCCGGCGCGGCGATGAAATGACGGCTGGCGAGGCCAGCCCGTTCCTCCCGTTCGCGCGTCCGTCGATCACCGAGCGGGAGAAGCAGGCGGTCATCGACGTCCTGGACTCCGGCTGGCTCACGACGGGCGCACGCGCGAAGGAGTTCGAGCAGCGGTTCGCCGAGACCGTCGGGGCGCGCCATGCCGTGGCCCTCAACTCCGCCACGGCGGCGCTCCACCTGTCGCTCGAGGCGCTCGGCGTCGGGCCGGACGACGAGGTCATCGTGCCCACCTGGACGTTCGCCGCGTCGGCCGAGGTCGTCGCGTACCGGGGTGCGCGGCCGGTCCTCGTCGACGTGGACCGGCGGACGCTCAACGCGACGCCCGAGGCGATGCTCGCGGCCGTCACGCCGCGGACACGCGCGGTCGTCGCCGTCCACGTCGCGGGACTGCCGGTCGAGATCGAGCGGCTCGTGGAGGAGCTCGAGCCGCGCGGGATCGCGGTCGTGGAGGATGCCGCGCACGCCTTCCCCTGCCGCCTCGGGGGCCCGACTGGCCGCTACGTCGGCACCGTCGGGCGGACCGGAGCGTTCTCGTTCTACGCGACGAAGACGATCACGACCGGCGAGGGCGGGATGCTCGTCACGGACGACGAGGCGATCGCGACGCGGGCGCGGGTGATGTCCCTCCACGGGATCAGCCGCGACGCGTGGAACCGGTACACCGCCAACGGCTCCTGGTACTACGAGATCGAGGATGCCGGCTACAAGTACAACATGACCGACATCGCCGCCGCGCTCGGGCTCGTCCAGCTGGATCGCGCCCACGAGCTGCTGGCCGCGCGACGGGAGCTCGCGGCGGCCTATTCCGCCCGGCTGGGCGCCGCGCCGTTCGACGACCTGGTGGAGCTGCCCGCGGATGCGCCCGACGGATCCCACGCCTGGCACCTGTACATCGTCCGGCTCGCGCTCGATCGCCTGCGCGTCGGCCGGGACACCGTCATCGAGGGGCTCAAAGAGCGAGGCATCGGGACGAGCGTCCACTTCATCCCGCTCCATCTCCACCCGTACTACCGCCGGCGCTGGGGGTACGCGCCGGCCGACCTCCCGGTCGCCGCGTCGGAGTACGAGCGCGTCATCTCGCTCCCGATCTGGCCGGGCATGACCGGGGCCGACGTGGACCGGGTGGTCGACGGGCTGGCCGAGATCCTGATCGCGGCGCGCCGGCGCCGCTAGCCGGCCCACGACCGGTCGCCGACGACGGTGCGCCGCGCGAGGATCTGCAGGTCCAGGCGTAGCGAACGCCGGTCGAGGTACTCCACGTCGAGGGCAAGCTTGGCCGGCAGGACGTCGCGACGATAGGCCTCCTCGACGTCGACGCCGCCCAGCAGGCGCGCCTCGTCGTGGAACTCGAGCTGGGCCAGACCGGTGATGCCGGGCTTCGCCGTGAACACCCGGCGGTGGACGGGTCCGCCCAGTCCACGTAGCGCGGATCCTCCGGGCGTGGCCCCACGAGCGACATCTCGCCCCGAACGACGTTGATGAGCTGGGGCAGCTCGTCGATCCGATACCGCCGAAGGATGCGACCGAGCCGGGTCACCCGCGGGTCGCCCGCGCTCGTGATCCCCGCGCCGCCGGACCCGTGGACCATCGTCCGGATCTTGAGGATCGTGAAGGTCGCGCCCTCCTCACCGACGCGCACCGCGCGGTACAGGAACGGACCGCGGTCGCCGGTGAGCCGCATCGCCAGCGCGATGCCGGCCAGCACCGGCGCGACCATCACCAGCGCCGGCACGCCCGAGGACCAAGTCGAGCGCCCGTTTGGCGCTCATGCCCCCGGCCTCGAGCACCCGGCCCCGAGCGAGGCGGAAGCAGGCCGGAGGTCGCCAAGCGGGCGTGATCGGGCATCGCCGGACAATACTGGCACGACCCGTGCGGCGAGATGCACGTTGCGGCGACCGCGGACGGGATCACCTGGAGGCACGCGTGGACTTCGGCGAGATCCTGGCGATCCCCTGGCTCCTGCCGGGCATCGTCATCTCGCTCGCCGTGGCGTTCGTCCTGGACGGGCCCATCGAGCGGTACTTCCGGACCGGGCCCGTGCTCAGCTGGGCGCTCGTGGTCAGCCTGGGGATCATCATCTCGGCGACGCTCACCCCATCGCGGGACGCGATCGACTCCGGAGCCGCGGGCATGCGGGTCTGCGACTTCTCACGCGTCGAGCTGGCCCCGATCCGCGAGATCCTCCTGTTCGGCGACACGGGCCTCAACGTCCTCCTGTTCATCCCGTTGGGGGCGACGATCGGCCTCATGCCGCGATCCAGGCACAAGGCGATCGTGATCGCCGCCGCGGTCGCCCTGCCGTTCGCGATCGAGGCGACCCAGGCGCTGGTCCGATCGCTGGACCGGGCCTGCCAGAGCGCCGACGTCTTCGACAACCTCACCGGGCTGGCCATCGGCCTGGTCGGCGGGCTCATGACAGGATGGGTCATGGGAGTGGTGGAGCGTCGAGATCTCTGAAGCAACTGCGCGCCTCGGCATACACGAGGGATCGAGAGCCCCCCGCCGCGTGCCTCAGGGCAGCGTCAGTGAGCTCGGATAGGTCGTCGTGTCGTACGCGACGTCGGTCTGGACGGATCCGCCCAGCGCGACGATCTTCACCTCGATCTGGCGCCCGACCGGGACCGAGACACTCGCCAGCGGCCACGCCAATGCGTACGAAGAGAACGCCAACGTCGGCTCGGTCGTGATCGTCGCGTCTGCCTGCCCGAGCTCTACGTACGTCGAGGTGCTCGGGTTGCGAACGCGCAGGAAGGCGCGCAGGGTGGGGGCGGTGCCGCCCGCCGTGGCCTTCCGGGCGAACACCGTCAGGGTTGCCGTGCCGTTGAGCGTTCGGGCCGCAGCGAGGGCCGCGGACCGCCAGGTGGCGTACCGGCACGAGCCAGTTTCGCCGACCAAGCCCGTGTTACTCCTGATCGAGCGCCCGATCCGACTCTCGCAGCCGGTGTCGTAGTTGTAGAGGGTGGTCGCGGTCGGCGTCGTCGTGTTGAGGGCCAGGTTGAACTGGGCGGCGGTGTTCGCGGTCGGGGGCGTCGGGTTGTTGTGCAGGTACCAGGTGGTTGCCGTGGCCCAGGTGCCGGTGGCGAACGTGTTGCCGGTGACGGCGGCCGTGTCCACCAGGCGCGCCAGCACGACCTGGGTGCCGGCGACGGTCGCGACCAGGGCGGCGACGACAAGGCCGGCGGCGAGAAGGGCGGCGAGGCGGCGACGGACGGGCGTCCGGCGGCGAGCGGGTTCGGGCGGCCAGGTGGCGTCGAGCGAGGGCAGGAGGACGGCGGCGCCGGCGAGCGCGGAGCGGGCGGCAACGTGCGGAATGGGGAGGCGGGCGCCGGCAGGGGGCGCGGGGAGCGGGCCTTCGGGGGACGTGTCGGCGGGAGCCGGCGCACCGAGCGACGCGGTCGCGACGGCTCGAGGCGCCCTTCGGGTCCGCCGGGTCGCGGGCGACCTTGTCACGCAGCCACGCCCGCCGGGTACCGGTCGTCCACGTCGGCGATCGGACTGGCCCCGCCAGCAACGCTGTCAACGAGGGCTGCGCCGGCCAGCACAGGCGCCGACGGAGCCTCGGGGAACGTCGGGGTCCCGTGACGCCGGGGATCGCGACGGTCGCGCTCGAGGAAGACCGGCGTGGCGGCATGGCGCGCCCGACGAGTGACGCGCACACGGGAGGGCGGAGCGGCGACGGCGAAGGCGGGCAGACCGGCCAGCGCCCCGGCGGTCATCAGGGCCTGCCGGGGGAGGTCGGCGGCGGTTACGGACGCTGCCGCGGAGATGGGGCCGGCCTCGCGCGCGGCGGCCACCGCGGCACACTCGGGGCACCGCTGGTCCTCCAGCTCCTCGATCACCCAGACGAGGAGGAGCATCGTCGCGCAGACCGCCAGGAAGCCGGCGAGGCCGGCGGCGGTCGCGAGCAGCATGACGAGGTACCCGAGGAGAGGGACGCTCAACGCGACCCGGCCGATGATCGCCGCGGTCGGGACGATGGCAGGATCGGGCGCGGCGTTCGCGTCGCCCTTCGTCTCGACATAGGGGGCGCCCGCCAGGTCGGTCAGCCGGGTGATCCGGTGCGTGTACGGCGTGCCGCCGCCCTGCTGGACGGTGACGACGTCGCCCACCGCGTAGCCCTCGGAGCCCGCCGGCAGGGCAATCACGAAGGCGCCGCGGCCGATCGCCGGCTCCATCGATCCGCCGCCAATCACCATCGCCCGGCCGCCCGCGACGGGCGCCAGCAGCTGGACGCCTGCGGTCACGACGACGGCGAGCACGGTGGCGACCAGGAGAGCGTCGAGGAGGCGGCGCGTCCAGCGGAGTGTGGTCATCGGACGGTCCGTGGCCCGGCCCGCGAGGCCGGTGATGGAGGAAGGCCCACGGTCGGCTGGTGCCGTCCGTGGGCCGTTGATCCGGGTGGAGGGGCGGCTAGTTGTTGGCGGTCTGCTCAGCGTCGAAGGTGAACGTCACGTTGGTCGTGGTGTTCTGGAAGGAGTTCCCGGTCGCGAGGGGCAGGGTCGCCTTGAAGCAGAGCGACTCGTTCGCCCCGCCCGCCAGCGCGCGGTCCCCGGCCTGCGCACCCTGGACGTTGCTGCCGAGCGCCGCGCTACCGAGCGCCCCGCTGTACAGGGGCGTCCCCGTGCAGGTCGCGCCCACGTAGATGTCGAGCTGGAGCTGGGCGGCCAGCGTCGGGCCGCTGACGATTGCGGTCGAGACCGCGTAGCGAAGCGCGCCGGTCCCGGCGTTGTTGACCACGATCGACTGGCTGCTGGTGTCGCCCGGCATCATGGTCGGCACGCTGAAGAGCGCCGTCGCCGGGGTCGTCGAGATGTCGATCGTGCCGGTCGCAAACGCGTTGCCCGTCACCGCCTGCGAATTGGTGAAGAGGGCGAGCGACAGCGCGCCGGCTCCGAGCGATCCGCTGACGAGCGCGAGGCCAAGCAGGGTCGCCAGGCGACGCTGCCGGCGCGGGTGCCCGTGGGTGGCGGCTGTCGTGTTCATTCCTCTCCCTGTCATGTACGTCCGTCTCCATGTCGAGGCGGGTGTCCATGACGCCCCGCGCGGTCGAACCCGGAGGGGAGCGCCGTCGTTGGCGTCCGGTCCGGGAAGCTGCTCGAATTGGACCGGATGTGAGCGGTCCGGGGCTATGGGACCGAGGGTGATCTGGTGCGGTACCTTCGTCCGGTTGGGCGCTCCGTTCGCGAGACCCGGCGCGCGAGGCCGGAGGGCGCTCATCCGTGCGCCCAGTCCGCGCCGGCCGTCCGATGCGGCGTGGCGCCCCGCGTCCGTGCGTGCCGGCATGCCGTTCGCCCCGCGGCCGTGCCGGCGTGCCGGCGTGCCGGCGTGCCGTTCGACGCAACACCGCGCAGCACCGCAGGTCCGGTCGCTGCCCGTCCGCATGTTCTCGTCGGTCAGACGCACGGATGCTGCCATCCGACGGCGACGTCCGGCGTCCTTCAGGGGCCGGAGCTGGGAAGCTGCAGTCGAACGCACAGATCCTGCCGTCGAGGCCGCCGGCCGCTCCGCGGGGCGCGCGGTTGTGCGTTCGAAGCAAGGGGTCGGCAGAGAGGCGGGGCGACGGGGCGGCGGGACACGCCCTGCCTCGCCACGACGTTGACGACTTCGCCCGAACCCGCGGTCACGAGCGACGCCCCATCCCCGGTGGGATCAGGCCAAGGTCACGACCTCGACGCCCTCGGCGCGCGCAGCCTTGGCCAGGTCGCGATCGAGGGTCACAAGCTCGGCGTCCGCGTCTGCCGCGAGCTGCAGGTAGAGCGCGTCATACACGGTGAGCCGGTATCGGCCGGCCAGGTCGAGCGCATCGGCCACGCCGGCCAGGCCCCGATCGGCCGTTTCAAGGCCGGCGCGTGCCGCGGCACCGACCGTCAGGGCCGCCCTGCCGGGCTCGAACTTCCGGCCGAGCAGGAGAGCGTTGGCGAGCTCGGCCCAGAAGTGCGCGGGCACGAGGCGCATCCGACCGTCGCGGATCCACTCGACCCATCGTTCGAGCGGCGGCCCGCCCTCGAGCAGCGCCTCGACAGCGAACGAGGCGTCGACGACGACGGGCGCGAGGGGTGCTGAGAAGCTCATCGGGGCCGCGGGTCGTGGCGCGAAGGGGCGGCGGGGGCGACTGGGCCGACCTCGTCCCGGTCCCGGTCGGTCCGGATGAAGCGCGCCGCATCCCACCCGGCCGGCGCCGGTGGAGCCTCGGCCACGAGCCGTCGAACCTCGGCCAGCGCAGCCAGCTGGCGTTCGGCCGCTCGTCCGGGATCCGACCCCGCGAGGTCGCTGAGTGGCACCAGCGCCGCCAGCGGGATGCCCGCCCGCTCGATCACGATCCGTTCGCCCGCGGCAGCCTCGTCGAGAAGCTGGCCGAAGCGACGCCGCACGTCGAGGGCGCTCACGGTCTTCATGGCACCATGATAGCACTCATAGAGTGCTCTATCAGTGACCGGCGGCCGGCCGATCGGCCATGATTGGGGGCGTCGGCCCGCCAGACGGCGCGCCGCCACGCACCGCCTCGACCGGAGCCGCCGATGACCGCCATCCCCGCCATCTTCCGCGCTTTCGTGGCCACGCAGGAGGCCGCACCCGCGGGCGATGATGCGGGCCTCGGCGCCGGCGAGGCCGCGACCCTCGTCGTCACCCGGGGCGTGCGCACCTTCGCCGAGGCCGACCTGCCGCCCGGCGAGGTGGAGGTCCGCGTCGCCTGGTCGAGCGTCAACTACAAGGACGGGCTCGCGACCATCCCGAGCGGCAAGGTCGCCCGGATCAGCCCACTCATCCCGGGGATCGACCTCGCCGGCGAGGTGGTCGCGAGTGACGACCCGACGATCCCAGTGGGCGCGCATGTCCTCGCTCACGGCCACGACCTGGGCGTCGCGCGCCACGGCGGCTATGCCGAGTACCAGCGCGTGCCGGCTGGCTGGATCGTGCCGCTCCCGAAGGGCCTCACCCCGCGGCTCGCGATGGCGGTCGGGACGGCCGGCTTCACCGCCGCGCTCTCCGTGGTCCGCATGGAGGAACGCGGGCTTCGACCGTCGAACGGGCCGGTCCTCGTGACCGGCGCGAGCGGCGGCGTCGGGTCGAACGCGGTCGGGATCCTCGCCGGCCGCGGCTACGAGGTCTGGGCCGCGACGGGCAAGGCCGACGAGGCGGACCGGCTCCGAGGCCTCGGCGCGGCCGGCATCCTGGCGCGCGAGGACGTCACCGCCGAGAGCGCCCGCCCGCTCGAGTCGGAGCGCTGGGCCGGCGCCGTCGACTGCGTCGGCGGGTCCACTCTCCCCTACATCCTGCGCACGCTCCGACGCGGCGGCACCGTGGCCGCGTCTGGCAACACCGGCGGTCCCGCCTTCGCGACCACCGTCTTCCCATTCATCCTGCGCTCGGTCGCGCTCGTCGGCATCGACTCGGCGGTGGTGCCGATCGCCGAGCGCCGCGCCGTCTGGGAGCGGATCGCCACCGACCTGCGCCCGCGCGGCCTCGGCGACGCGCTCACCGAGGTCACGCTCGACACGCTCCCTGACGCGCTCGACGCCATCCTTGCCGGCCAGGCCCGCGGCCGCTGGATCGTCCGCATCGGCGGCTGAGGGACTTCAGCCCAGGCGCGGTCCTCGCTGCCGACCGCCCCTTGCGTTCAACGCACCACCGCGCACGCGCGCGTGCTCTGAAGACCTGCCCGGGGTCCCGACGGCGGGATCCTTGCGTTAGCCGGCAGTCTTCCGGCTCAGTGAGCCTTGGGACCAGGACCGCGACCCGCCGAATGGCGGATTCGTGCGTCTGACCCGCGAGAACCTGCAGACGACCATCGATCCACCATGTCGTGCTGCGCGGTTGTGCGTTGGACGCAAGGCCCGACGTGACTGTCGACGTTCGGCTCGCGGCCACGGCGGTCACCGTGGCGCGGCGTCACCTGGGCCACTGCCTCGACCGTAGGCGTCGATCCGTTGTCCACTGAGAGCTGGCTTTGCCTCGAAGAACTCCTCGGCCGTGACCGTCGCGAGGTCGTCGGCTTCGGGCGACTCGACTGGCGAGTCATAGGCGGCCATTCGCCCGCCCACATGAGCTCGCGAATTGGCCGCCGGCAGGCGCTCCGGGCGCGAGAACGCGGGGTCGCCCGGATGAGGCGGGTCCAGCTCGAGGATGGCCGTGGCCAATCGAACCTGCCTCAGCTTCGTCACGCGACGAGGTCGGCCAGCTGCACGACGTCGAGCTGGAGCATCGAGCGGATGCGCCGATCGTTTGTGACCAACGCGGAGGCGCCTGCAGCTCGTGCGGTGGCAACGTGAAGCGCATCAGCGAGCGTGAGCCCAGTGCGACCGCGAACGACGCCGGCGTCCGCGGTGATCTCCGCGGTGGCCGGCACCACGTGGAGGTGCTCGATCGAGCGTATCGCATCGAGATACCGCTCAGCCATCGTCTCGTCGCCTGCCCGCACGGGCCCTACGATCAGCTCCGATAACGCGATCGTTGCTGCGATGCCGGTGGAGCGACCGGCTGAGATGGCGTCCAGGATGGACGCGGCTGCCAGCGACAGCGACCCGGAGCCCTCGAACAGGTAGATGAAGACGTTGGCGTCGAAGGCGATCCGCCGATGGCGACTGCAGAGTTCATCGACCGTCATTCCAGCGGCTCCGGCTCCTCGCGCGCTGCGCGCGACGGCTCGGCGGCGCGCGCTTCTTCCGCGGCGCGAATGTCAGCGTCGATCTCGGCTCGACGCTCCAGCCACCGTGCCTCGTCCTCGTCGCGCATGGCGCGAATGCGCTCTGCAGGGTCGGTCCCGTCGTAGATGTGGGCGCCGATCCCGAGGAGGCGCGTCCCGGCCGGCACGTGGCGACGGAGGTGGATGACGTCCCCCTCGATCTCCACGTCCAGGCGGTCGCCGGCCTTGAGGCCGAGCTTCTTGCGGGCCTCGCTTGGTACCGCGATCTGGTGCTTGGTGCTGATCTTTACGCTAAGCATGACGGGCATGATAGGCGCCTGTCGGTCGGGTAGCAAGGGTGTCGAAACGGCGTCGCGCCCCGGAGCGCCGCGCGCCGGAGAGCCGCGCCGAGACAGCGTAGGCTGCCGCCGTGGAACCCCTCGAGCGGCGCTTCGTCCCGACCCAGCCCGTCGACCTGCGGCTGACGCTGGTCATCCACCAGCGCGGATCGGCCGACCCGACCATGCGCTTCTCCGCCGATGGGTCGACCTGGCGGACGTCGCGCACGCCCGAGGGGCCGGCGACGCTGCGGCTGGTAGCGGAGGGAGACGCGATCCGGGCACAGGCGTGGGGACCGGGAGCGCGCTGGGCGATCGAGCAGGTGCCCGAGCTGGTCGGCGCCGACGACGACCCCGGCGACTTCGCCGCGCTCGCGGCCAGGGATCCCGTCCTCCGCACCCTGCTAGCACGCTACCACGCTATCCGGGTGGGGCGAACGAGCCGCGTGCTGGAAGCGCTGGTCCCGGCGATCATCGAGCAGAAGGTGACCGGGGACGAGGCTCGCGGCGCGTTCGTGGCCCTGGTCCGGCGCCACGGCGAGCCGGCACCGGGGCCGTGGGAGGCCGAGGGACGCCGGATGCCGGGTCCGAAGCAGGCCGCGGGAGGGGCCGCGCCGATGCGCGTGCTCCCCTCCCCGGAGGCGCTCGCGGGCCTGCCCGGGTATGCGTACCACCCGCTGGGGCTCGAGCGACGTCGCGCCGACGCGATCCGTTTCGCCGCATCCCGGGCGACCCGCGTCGAGGAATGCGCGGCGATGCCGCTCCCCGACGCCTACGCCCGTCTCCGCGCGCTGCCCCTCGTGGGGCCGTGGACAGCTGCGGAGGTCGGCCTGCGGGCGCTGGGCGACCCGGACGCGGTGAGCGTCGGCGACTTCCACCTCGGCGCGGCGGTCTGCTGGGCGCTCGCCCGCGAGGAGCACGGCACCGACGAGCGCATGCTGGAGCTCCTTGCGCCGTTCGCCGGGCACCGCGCGCGCGTGATCCGGCTGATCGAGGCCGCTGGGATCCATGCCCCGCGCCGCGGCCCCCGGATGGCTCCACGCTCGATCGCCGGGATCTGAGGGCAGTGCGGGGCAGGCCATGCAGATCGCGGCCGTCCGTCCGGTCGTCTGGCATGGGCCGCTCGGCCGTTGGCACCGCGCCGGCAGTCGAGCAGGATGGCGCCATGAGTCGCACCCACCGCCCAGCCTGGCGACGCGCTGCCGGCGCCCTCCTCGTCGTCGTCCTGTCGACGGCCGCCTCCGTATTCGCTGGCTGCGGTGGATCGCCGGCGCCGCCGTCTACTCGGCCGGTGGCCTCCCCGGGCGCAGCCGAAGTCCGCGTCTTCTTCGTTCCCGGTGGCGCGGACCCGTGTGGCACGGTCTCGCCGGTCGTCCGGACGGTCGAGGGGCCTGCCACCCCGGAGCTCGCCCTCCGCGAGCTGCTGGCCGGACCGACCTCCGACGAGACCGGCGCGGGGTTCACCAGCCTCTTCGGCCCCGCGACCGCCGACGCGCTGCTCGACGTGGCCGTCGCCGACGGGATCGCGCGGGTCTCGCTCCGCGACCTGCGGCAGATCATCCCGAACGCGTCATCGTCGTGTGGCAGTGCCGCGCTCCTGGCCGCCCTCGACGCGACCCTGGCCCAGCTCCCGGGCATCCGCGGGGCCCGCTACTCCTTCGGCGGTGACGAGGCCGCATTCTACGAGTGGCTCCAGAGGTCCCCGCCGGACTGATCCGGCCCGCGTTCCGCGGCACTCGCCACCCGGCTGAGCCGAACCACGGTACGCGGCGGGTCCAGCGGCGACCGCGCGGTGCCCTTGTCTATGATGAGAGGCGCGGCCAAGGTGGCGTCCCCTCCACGGCGAGGCGGATGAGTTACGTGTGGAGAGAGACAGAGATGACGACCCAGGCGGGCGCCTCGCGGCGCGCCCTCCCCGTGATCGTGGCGGTCATCGTGGCGGCAGCCCTCGCCGGCTGTTCCGGCGGTGCGTCGCCCAGCCCGGCCGCCCCGTCGGCTTCGACCGCAGCATCGCCGGAGGCGACCGCCATGGCAACACCGACCGGATCGAAGGACCTCATCCTGGCGACGACCACGTCCACCCAGGACTCCGGGCTCCTGGACGTGCTCGTACCCGCCTTCGAGGAGGCCACGGGCTACAGCGTGAAGACGGTGGCCGTCGGCAGCGGGGAGGCGCTGAAGCTGGGCGAGGAGGGCAACGCCGACGTTCTGCTCGTCCACTCCCCCGCCGCGGAGAAGGAGCTGGTAGGCGCGGGATTCGGCATCGACCGCCGACTCGTCATGCACAACTCCTACCTCATCGTCGGCCCGTCGGGGGACCCGGCCAAGATCATGGGTATGAGATCCGCGGTGGACGCGTTCACGGCGATCGCCGGAACGGAGTCGACCTTCGTCTCGCGCGGGGACGAGTCGGGCACCCACACCAAGGAGCTCGGCTACTGGAAGAAGGCCGAGATCACGCCTGAGGGCGCCTGGTACATCGAGACGGGCCAGGGGATGGCCGCGACGCTGCGGGTGACATCGGAGAAGACGGGCTACACGCTGACCGATATCGCCACCTGGCTCGCCACCCAGGAGCAGCTCGACCTCGAGAGCCTCGTGACGGACGATCCGTCGCTGCTCAACCCGTACCACGTCATCCAGGTGAACCCCGAGAGGTTCCCGAAGGTGAATGCGGCGGGCGGCAACGCCTTCGCCGAGTTCCTGCTCTCCGCGGAAGCCCAGGCGATGATCGGGGAGTTCGGCATCGAGGAGTTCGGGCAGCAGCTCTTCGTCCCCGACGGTGGGAAGGCCGATGCCGATCTCGGTCTCTGACCGTCGGACGGTGACGAGGACGGTGTGAGGGGCGCGCCCGTGATGAAGCCGGGCTCCGCGCGACGGGGGGTACGATCGCGGTGACTGGCGACCCGCTTGCCTACATCGTCGAGATCACCGTGCTCTCGCTCGCGGTCTCGGGCGCCGCGACCGCCATCAGCGTGCTGATCGGACTGCCCATCGGGACGTGGCTGGCGCTATCCCGGATGCGGTCGCGCGGCGTGGCCCTCAGCGTCGTCAACACCGGAATGGCGCTGCCGCCCGTGGTCGTCGGCCTCGTCGTTGCCCTGCTCCTCTGGCGGAGCGGCATCCTCGGGGATCTCGGTCTCATGTACACGCCAGGGGCGATGGTGATCGCGGAGGTCATCATCGCGGCGCCGGTCATGGCCGGGCTCACGGCGGCGGGCCTGGGCCAGCTGGACCCGCGGCTCCAGGTCCAGCTCCAGGGCCTTGGCGCATCGCGCTGGCAGACGACCTGGTGGCTCTGGCGCGAGGCGCGCCTGCCACTCCTGGCGGCGCTCATGGCGGCCTTCGGCAGCGTCATCTCCGAGGTGGGTGCGGCGATGATGGTGGGCGGGAACATCGCCCACCAGACCCGCGTGCTCACGACCTCCATCGTGCTGGAGACTGGCCGCGGCGAGTTCGGGAACGCCATCGTCCTTGCCCTCGTGCTGCTCACCCTCGCCTTCATCGTGAACGGCGTCCTCACCTGGGCCCAGCAGCGCGGGCCCCGGCGCTGATGGCCGCGGTCCGGCGCATCGAACCCCGCGACCCACCCCGGCCCGGGGAGCCGTTCCTCGAGGTCCGGGGTCTTGAGGTCGTGCGCGCGCAGCGGCGCATTCTGGCCATCGACGAGCTCACGATCCGGACGGGCGAGACGCTCGCGATCGTGGGTCCGAACGGCGCCGGCAAGAGCACGCTGCTCCTCGCGCTGGCCGGCCTGCTGCGCCCGGATCGGGGCTCGATCGTCGTGGAGGGCGTGCCGGTCGTCCCCGACCGGGAGCTGGCCTACCGGCGGCGCATCGGGCTGGTGCTGCCCGCGCCGCTGCTGCTGTCGACGTCGGTCTACGGGAACGTCGCCGCGGGCCTGCGGTTCCGGGGTGTCGAAGCAGCTGAGACGCGCGAGCGGGTCGATCACTGGCTGGAGCGGCTGTCGATCTCCCACCTGCGGGACCGTCCGGCCAGCCAGCTCTCGAGCGGCGAGGCGCAGCGGACGAGCCTTGCGCGCGCCCTGGTGCTGGACCCGCAGCTGCTCCTGCTGGACGAGCCGTTCGTGGCGCTCGACAGCACCACGCGCGCGCAGCTCCTCGACGACTTCGAGCGGCTTCGGGCCGACGCCCCTACGACGCGGGTGCTCGTGACCCACCACGTGCACGAGGCCGTCCGGCTGGGCGACCGCCTCGCGGTCCTGCTCGACGGGCGCATCCGCCAGTGCGACGTCCCGGAGCGGGTGATGGCGTCGCCGGTCGACGCGGACGTGGCCGCGCTCGTGCAGACCGAGGCGCGGGTCCGGGGACACGTGGTGGCGTCGGAGGACGGGCTGGTGGTCGTGGACACGGGAGCCGGGTCGAGACGGGACGTGGAAGGCCGTGCCCGGCGCCTCCTGGACGCGACGCACCCGACGGGACCTGCGGCACGCGACGGCGGCGACGGGGCGCATGATGTGAGCAGCGGAGCGGGCAGGCGCGCCGCGACGGGCAGCCCTGGAGGTTCGTGATGGCGTACGGCAGCAACGGGACGATCCTGCGGGTCGACCTCACCCGGGGCACGACCGCGGTCGAGACGTTCGACGAGGCCTTCTATCGCCGGTACCCCGGCGGTAAGGCCCTCGCTGCGTACCACCTGCTGCGCGAGATGCCCGCCGGGGCGGACCCGCTGGGTCCCGAGAACGTCCTCGTGCTTGCGACCGGCCTCCTGACCGGCGCGCCCGTCTCCACCGCGACGCGCTTCAATGCCATCGCCCGTTCTCCGCTGACGGGTGCCTTCGGCGAATCCGAGGCCGGCGGCTACTGGGGCCCGGAGCTGAAGATGGCCGGGTTCGACGCGATGATCCTCACCGGGCGATCCCCGGAGCCCGTCTGGCTCTGGATCCGCGACGGCGTGGCCGAGATCCGCGACGCGCAGGCACTCTGGGGCCAGGACCCGCCGACGGTGCAGGCCGCCATCAAGGCCGCAGTCGGCGATAAGAGCGCGCGGGTGCTCCAGATCGGCCGCGCCGGCGAGAACCTCGTCCCCTATGCGATGCTCATGAACGAGCTGCGGCATTACAACGGCCGCACCGGGATGGGCGCCGTCATGGGCTCCAAGAACGTGCGGGCGATCGCGGTGAAGGGCTCGCGAAAGTACCTCGAGCTGGCCCACGACGCCGCGGCCCTCGGGGCGATCGGCAAGCGCCTCGCGGGGGAGATCACCGACCACCCCCAGGGCTGGGACTTGCGGACGAAGGGAACGCCGGGCCTGACCGACGGCCTCAGCGCCGCCGGCATCCTGCCGACGCGCAACTTTCGGCTGGGGTCGTTCGAGCAGGTCGAAGGGATCGGCTGGGCGGCCTACGAGGCCATCCGCAGCGGCACCCGCACCTGCTACCTGTGCGCCGTCCGCTGCAAGCCGGAGACCGCGTTCTCCGGGCGCTACACGGTCACCGACACCTACGACGGCCCGGAGTACGAGGGGATCGCCGGGTTCGGCTCCAACTGCGCGATCTTCGACCTCCAGCTGGTGGCCAGGGCCAACGAGCTGTGCAACGAGCTGGGGCTCGACGTCATCTCGACCGCGGGCACCGTCGCCTTCGTCATGGAGTGCGTGGAGCACGGCCTCCTCGGGCCCGCCGACCTCGGGGGCGTGGACCTGCGGTTCGGCAACGGCGAGGCGCTTCTCGACGCGATCCCGCTCATCGCCGAGCGCCAGGGGATCGGCGAGCTGCTGGCCCTCGGATCGCGGCGGATCGCCGAACAGGTCGGCGGCCAGGCGATCTCCTTCGCCATGCAGGTCAAGGGCCTCGAGATGGCGATGCACGAGCCGCGCGGCAAGGTCGGCGTGGCCCTTGGCTATGCCACCAACGAGGCCGGGGCCGACCACCTCGTCGGCTTCCACGACGGCGTCTTCGTCAACCCCGAATCGGTCTCGTTCAAGGGCGCCACGAAGATCGGCATCACCGAGCCGGCCGACGTCTTCGACCTCGGCGAGACGAAGGTCCGCAACTGGTACACCGCGGAGCGCTGGAACAGCGCCGAGAAGGTCCTGGGCCTCTGCTTCTTCGGCCCGGCGCCGCGCTCCTTCATCCAGGTCGACGACGTCGTGGGCGCGGTGCGCGCCGCGACCGGCTGGGACGTCACTGTGGACGAGCTCCTCGACATGGGCGAGCGGGCGGTCAATCTGGCCCGGCTGTTCAACGTCCGCGAGGGCTTCTCGCGGGCCGACGACCGGCTGCCCGGCCGGCTCCACGAGCCGCTCGAGGGCGGGACGCTGACGGGGCGCTCGATCGACCGCGAGGCGTTCGAGGCGGCAGTCACCCGGCTCTTCGAGCTCAAGGGCTGGGATCCGGCTACGGGCGTGCCGACGCCGGGGCGGCTGCGCACCCTGGGCCTCGACTCGGCCGCGGACCGGGTGGCGCCCGGGGGCGCCGCGTCGGTGGGTGCCGCGTCGGTGGTGGCCGAGGCCAGCGGGGCCGCCGGGGCCAGCGTCGCAGCCGGGGCCAGCGTCGCCGCCGGGGCCAGCGGGGCCGCCGGGGCCAGCGGGGCCGCCGGGGCCAGCGTCGCCGCCGGGGCCAGCGTCGCAGCCGGGGCCAGCGTCGCCGCCGGGGCCAGCGTCGCAGCCGGGGCCAGCGTCGCAGCCGGGGCCAGCGTCGCCGCTGAACACCCCGAGGCCCGGTGAAGGTCCATCTCTGGGGCGAGCTCGGCTTCTACGGCCCCGAACGGCGGAGCCGATTCGAGGTCCGGCTCGACGCCGAGCTGCCCCTCCGCGAGGCCCTGCGCCTGATCGGGGTACCAGAGGCCGAGGTCGCGGTTGTGGGGCTCAACGGCGAGGTGGTCCGACTCGACGACCCGTCCCTCGTCGTCCGCGACGCGGACCGCCTCGACCTCTTCCCGGCGACGAGCGGCGGCTCACCGCGCGGCGGGAGCGCGGCGTCGGCGTCGGCGGCACACCGCGCGGATCCTCGGCGGCGCG
>CAVUAG010000011.1:0-23277 GCA_963739365.1 uncultured Chloroflexia bacterium
GTACGTGCGATCCTCGACCCGGGCGACATCGGACGGGTCGGAGCGGGCCAGGAAGCTGTTCGGCCGCAACTCCTGGGAGAGCCGGGTGAAGGTGCCGGCCTCCACCAGCCCGTCGCAAAGCGCCTGGTACTCGGCGTCGGAACCATCGCACCAGTGGATCCTGTCGGGGGTGGTCAAGGCGGCGACCTCGTCGACCCAGCGCACCAGGTCAGGAACGCCGTCGGGGCGCCCCATCCCCGCATCCCGCGTCATCCCCGGTCCTGTCTGCAGCGCGCTCATGGCCGATCTCCCGTGGTGTCTCGCTCAACTGCGCCTGGGTCCCGCCCGTGCGGGGCCTGACGCACGGCCCTTGCGGACAACCATAGCGGCTCGCCGCAACCGAGACGCGACTGGTGCGCCCACCGAGCGGCGCAGCGCGGATCTGCGGGGCAGGAGGCGCCGGCTGAGCCGGGCCCGTGACGAGCCCGTGGCGCCTCGAGGAGCCCGTGGCGCCTCGAGGCGCCCGTGGCGCCTCTCGACTCCGTGAAGGGATCGGCGCCCACCACGCTCGGCTCGGGAACCGCATCCGGCCCAGGAGGCATCCTGGGCGTAGAACGGAGCGTGCTCGACCGAGATTCCTTCCATGGACCCGCCGCCGTTCGCGTACGCGTGACCCGCCGCCGCCAGCCCGAGGCTCGCCCGGCACCGGGTGTACGCTCGCCCATGAGCATGCCTGCGCCGACCCGACCTCCCTCTGCATCCCGCCGTTCGGTTCGGCCGCCGCGGCAGCCGGGCCTCCGCGCGCTGATGACCGGGATCGTCCTGCTCGGAGCGGTTGGGTCCTGCGAGCTCCCGAAGCCGAACATTCCGTCAATCGGCTCGACACCGGCTGGCCCGAGCGTCGTCACCAGGATCTGAACCGCGTGCCATCGCCCGCGCCTGACCCGCGTCCGTCCCGCTGGTTCGACACGGCGTACGCGGACGGCGGCACGCCGACCTGGGATCTCGGGCGTCCCCAGGCGGCGGTGCGGCGCCTCCTCGATGCGGGCTGGTTCGGCCCCCCGGGCTCGGCCATCCTCGACGCCGGCTGCGGGACCGGCGAGCACGCCCTCCTCCTCGCCGGGCACGGCTATCGGGTCATTGGGGTGGACCTGGCAGAAGCGGCAATCGGGCGGGCTACGGCGAAGGCCGGGTCGCGCGGACTCACGGCCGAATTCATCGTCCACGACGCCCTGGACCTCGCCGGGCTCAGGCGCACGTTCGACGGGGCGCTCGACGTGGGGCTCTTCCACACGCTCGCGGACGACGACCGCCCGCGCTATGCATCCAGCCTGGCGGCCGCGATCCGGCCGGGCGGCCGGGCGGCCGTCGTGTGCTGGAGCGACCGCAACCCGTTCGGCGTCGGCCCGCGCCGGGTCACGCGCCGCGAGCTGCGGGGCATCTTCCGGGTAGCCGCCGGCTGGCGCGTCGAGGAGATCGCTGCCGAGACGCTCGAGACCCGGCTCCCGGCCGGCTGCGTGGACGCCTGGCTGGCGCGCCTCAGCCGGGTGGCCTGAGAGGGCCCCCTCCGCGCGGACCGCCGTCCGACGGCGTCTCTTCGCGCGGTCCGTCCGACCTCGGCCGCGGCGGGGCCACCGGCGGCACCGGCTCGTCCTCCCAGTCCCGCCACTCCACGTCCGGATGGCGCGCGATGTAGGCCTTGACGACGATGCCGACGGTGGGGTGGAAGTGGTCGATGCCCAGCCGGTCGTAGAGCCCGTATGTCCGCAGGCGGTCCTTGACGTGCCCCTTCATGTCGGCGAAGTGGAGCTCCACGCCGCGCCGGGCGAGCTCGGTGATCAGCTCGTCGAGCATGTCGGCGGCCGTCGTGTCGATGTCGGTCATCGGCTCCGACGTGACGGCCAGCCAGCGGACCGGCGGCGGGGCGTGGTCGACGATGTCGAGGACGTGCTCGCGGAACAGGTCGGCGTTGGCGAAGAAGAGCGGCGCATCCCAGCGGTAGAGGATCAGGCCGGGCACCAGGCGTGCCTCCGGGTGGCGCCCGAGGTCGTGATAGCCCTTGTAGCCGGTGACGCGGCCCAGGATGGCGTCGTGCGGCCGCCAGGCGAGCCGGATGAAGTTGAGCAGGGAGAGGCCCACCGCGACGGCGATCCCCGGCAGGGCGCCGAAGATGGTCACCGCGAGGAAGGCGATGAGGGCGAGTCCCAGCTCGGACCGGCGCTGGCGCCAGAGCCGCCGCAGGCCCTTGACGTCGAAGAGGCTCACGGCGGCCGAGATGACGACGGCCGCCAGCGCGGCGGTGGGCACCGGCGCCAGGAGGCCCGGCACCGCGACGAGGAGCAGGATGATCGCGCCTGCCCCGACGAGGCCGGTCACCTGCGTCCTGGAGCCGGCGGCCTCGGCGACCGGGGTGCGGGTCGCGCTTCCGCTCGAGGCAAACCCGCTGAACAGCCCGGCCGTGACGTTGACCGCCCCAAGGGCGGCCAGCTCCCGGTCGGCGTCGACCCGCTCCCCGCGGCGCGCCGCGAACGCGTGGGAGATGACGCTGGTGTCGGCGAACGAGATAAGAGCGATGCCCACGGCCGACGGGAAGAGCGCCGCGAGGTCGGCCCACGTGACCGATGGCAGCCCGATCTTCGGCAGGCCGCGGGGCACCTCGCCCACCACCTTGATCTCCGACGAGAGATCCAGGACCTGGACGACGACACCGCGCCGCGACGACAGCCACCAGGACGCCGGGGATCCGGCGCGAGACGCGCCGCAGGCCGAAGATGATGGCCAGGCTGGCCAGCCCGATGAGCAGGGCGGCCGGGACCGTCTTCCCGTCGACGATTCCTCGGCCGAGCTCCACGATCCCGTCCAGGACGCCGGTCGCGTCCACCGAGAAGCCCAGCAGCTTCGGGAGCTGGCCGACGAGGATCATGAGCGCGATCCCGTTCATGTAGCCAACCCGGATCGGCCGCGAGAGCAGGTCGGTGACGAAGCCGAGGCGCGCCAGCGCCCCACCCAGGCACATGACCCCGGCCATGATCGCCAGCGCCGCCGCGAGGGCCATGGCCCGCTCGCCGTCGCCGCCGGCGAGGGGGATCACGGCGGCCGCGACGAGCGGCAGGAGCGCGGAATCCGGCCCGAAGACAAGGATCCGCGAGGGGCCGAACAGGAAGTACGCGACCAGCGCACCGACTGTCGCGTACAGGCCGGCGATCGCCGGCAGGCCTGCCGCCTCCGCGTAGCCCATGCCCACGGGCACGAGGAGCGCCGACAGGGTCAGCCCCGCGACGACGTCATCGCGGAGCCACCCGGGGGAGTACTCCCGCAGCCGCGAGATCGTCGGGAGGGCCGCCGCCAGGATCGCCGAGACGCGACCCACCACGGGTCGGACGCCGACGGACGGCACGCCCTCCTGTCCCGGATTCGCCACGCCTATGCCCTCCTGTACGCGGCGGGTCGCCCGCCGCGCCACCAGGCGCATGATGCGCCGCCCGTCAGCCCGTGCGCATCCCGCGTCGCGAGGATACCCGGTGGTAGAGGCCGCCCTCCGGGAGCTCGACCGCTTCCGGAATCGCGGCATCCACCTCGGCAGCCCGCTCGAACCAGGCGGCGTAGCGCCGGGCGCCCCAGGCGGCGGTCACGCCGTGGACGATGAGGCTGAGGGCGACGGTGAGGAGCACGACGTCGGTGATGGCGATCGCGTTCGGTACCGCTTCCTCGACGACGACCCCCGCGAAGACGATCGAGGCGAGGCCGCGGGGCCCGAACCAGCCGACGTAGAGCAACGTCGGCGCGGCGAACCCGGTCCGCAGCATCGCGACGGTGACCGGGACGATCCGGACGACGGTCAGGCTGAGGACTGCGTACAGGACGGTCTCCGGGGTCGCCCGGGAGAGGACCGGGGCGAGGAGCCCGGCGCCGAGCATGAGGAACCCGACAGCGGCGAGGGCGTTGGCGGCCTGCTCGGTGAGGTGGAAGGCGTCGCGGGCCACGTGGCCGCGCACCATCGTCCCGGCGGCGAGCCCCGCGACCCAGACCGCCAGGAACCCGCTCGCCTCCACCTGGTCGGCCGCCACGAACGTGCCCAGCGCCAGCGCGAGGAGGGCGATCGGCTGCCAGCCCTCGGCCGCGAAGCCGCGCTCGGCGGCAACCCGGAGCAGCCACCCGCCGCCCAGGCCGGTGACCAGGCCGATCGCCGTCGAGCCGACCAGGGCGAGCACGAGGACCTCGATGCGCGGTCTGCTCGCTCTCGGCGCCGCTGGCGACGAGGCCCACCGTGATGAGGATCGTGACGAAGGGGAGGGCGAGGCCGTCGTTCAGGCCGCTCTCCACGTTGAGGGCGTTGCGGACGACGGCGGGCACGCGCGGGTTGGCAACGACGGCCTGCCCGAGGGCCGCGTCCGTGGGGGCGAGGATCACGCCGATCAGGGCCGCCTGCCAGAGCTCGAGACCGCCGAAGACCGCGACCGCCGCGACGGCGCCGGCGACCATCGTGAGCGGCAGCCCGATGCCGAGGAGCCGCCCCGACAGGCTCGGCTCGCGGGTCCAGCGCCGAATGTCGAGACTCGACGAATCGGCGAAGAGGACCATCACGAGGGCCGCCTCCAGCAGGAGGATCGAGCAGCTCCCCATCCGTCGCCAGCTCGACGATGCCGAGCACGGGGCCGCCGAGGACGCCGATGACGGCGAAGAAGATCGGTGCCGTGACGATCGTCGATGCCAGGCGCTGCGAGACGAGGGCGTACGCCAGGACCGCCAGGGTGATGAAGACCAGCGGATGGATCACGTCGCGGTCCCACCTCGGGCGCGCGGATCGGCGCGCATCTTCCGTCGCGTACCACCCGACGAGCTCGGACGGGCGCCCGATCCTGCCGAAGGAGCTGCGACATCATCCGCATCGGCCGGTCGACATGGTGGAAGAACGCCTTGTACCCGGCGCACAGGTAGTTGAGCCCGGGCTCACCATCGGGCGTCTCGATGAAGCGGTCCTTCGGGCAGCCACCGTGACAGGCGAACCGGACGTCGCACGCGCGGCAGTAGGCGGGCAGGGTGTCGCGCTTGTCGAGCCCGAACCGCCGCTGCTGTTCGGACGCCACGAGCTCCGCCATCGGGGTCTCCGTGATGTTGCCGAGCAGGTACTGTCTCCTCGACGAAGTGGTCGCACGAGTAGAGGTCGCCGTTGTGCTCCAGCGCGAGCGCGGTGCCGCACGTCTCGGCGTGGATGCAGAGCGTCGGCGGCTCGCCGTGCCAGCTCGCCAGGGCGACGTCGAACATCTGGACGTAGACCTCGCCGATGTCCCGGCGGACCCACTCCTCGAAGACCCCGATGAGGAACGCGCCGTATTGGTCAGCCGTGACCGACCGATCGGTGACGAGGCTCCCCTCCTGGCGGTAGAGCGGCCGATCGCGCCACGATCTCCAGGGCGCGGCCTGGGCCAGGCCAGGCGACAGGCCGAGCTCCGCGAGCGGCACGTCGATCCGGGGCGCCGGCAGCCGCTCGATGATGGGGATGAACTGCATGAACCGCGAGCCGCATGCGTCGCGGAGAAACCGGTACACCTCTGTGGGGTGGTCCGCGTTGGCGCGGTGCAGCGTGGTCAGCGTGTTGTACTCGACGCCGTGCGCCCGGAGCCGCTCCAGGCCGCGGCGCACCCGCTCGAAGGTCGGCGCGGCGCCGCGGTCCACTCGGTACGCGTCGTGCATCTCCGGCGGCCCGTCGATGCTGATCCCGACGAGGTAGTCGTGCTCCTTGAAGAACGCGGCCAGCTCGTCGTCGATGAGGGTCCCGTTGGTCTGGATCGTGTACTCGACGGTCATCCCGGGGCGGCGGTGCTTCTCCACGTAGGCGGTCGCGCGCCGGAAGAAGTCGACGCCCATCATCGTCGGCTCGCCGCCCTGCCAGGCGATCGACACGAACGGGCTCCGGTGCGCTTCGATCAGCTGGCGGACGTACTGCTCCAGCAGCTCGTCAGCCATCCGGAAGCGGCTGCCTGGGTAGAGCATCTCCTTGGACAGGAAGAAGCAGTACTCGCAGTCGAGGTTGCACGTCGCGCCGGTCGGCTTGGCGAGCAGGTGGAAGCCGAGCGGGCCGAGGTCCGGCTGGCCCGGGCTGGACGGGGAGATCCCGGCCGAGCTCACCCTATTCGCCCCGGAGCAAGGCGGCCGTGGGCGCCGAGCGGGACGTACCCGACCGCGGCGCCCATGGCCGCGTACAGGCCGACGCCGGCATCCACCTGGGTGAGCTGCGCGGAGGCCAGGGCCTGCGGCACGAGCAGGGCCCAGACCGTCACCGCGGCCAGGGCGTCCGCGCTGAGCCAGGCACGCTGGTATGTCCGGACCAGCCGGATCGCGGGAATGAGGGACGCCGCCGGGCGTTGCACGACGGCGTCCTTTCCGGGTTTGCGCCCTCGGTCGGCGTCAGGCAGCTGGAGGCGGGTCCTTCATGCCGAAGGCTGCCTTCACGCCGGCGGAGTTGAGGTACAGGATGATGATGATGGGCATGATCGACATGCCGAGGCCGAGGCCCGTCCCCGGGTACTCGAGCATCCAGAGGAACGCCTCGAAGAGGCTGAGTCCGGCCACGATCATGGCGAACAGCCAGGCCCAGGGCCGGAGCGCCCAGAGGCCGACCGCGACGAGCAGCCAGAGGATCCCGGCGCCGATCGCGAGCCAGCCCCAGAGGCCGGACTGCTCGAACTGCCCGACGTCGCCGAGGATCGTGAACCAGTCGAAACCGAGGATCCGCAGGCCCAGGAAGATCCAGGCGAAGCCGGCGAGGGCGGCGAAGAAGCCGATGACCGAGATGAGGATGGGTGGGTTCTTCATCCGAGTGGTCCCTCCGTGTGGTCGTTGCGAGGCGCCGATGGGCCGGCGCTGCCGTGATCGTCGTGGGCGCGGGGCGCGGCGGCGCGCCCCGATCTGCCTTGGGCGCCGCTAGAACCGGCGACGACCGGGCGTGACGGCGGCGCCGACGACGGCCGCCTTGGCGACCGGCGACGGGCCGGGCCTGACGGCCGCGGTCACGACCGCGGCCTTCGCGACGGGCGCCGGGCCGGGTCCGACGGCCCGGCCGACGACGGCCACCTTCGCGACGGGCGCTCCGATGACTCCGACTCCCCTGCGACCAGGTCCGAGCGGCATGTCAGACTCCTTCTGCTTCGAGCGCCGCGTCGGCCTCGACGGCGGCGATGAGGGCCTGGGCCGGGATCCGGCCGTTGGCGATCAGCTGGCCACCGGCCCGGCGCATGGCCGATCCGAACGGCGCGGCCCACAAGTTCTCGTAGATGAGCACGCCGGCGACGCTTCCGGGGTCCATCGCGGCGGCGAGGTGCTCGACATCCTCTTCGGCGAGGGTCTGGGCGAGCTGGGCCTCGATCCTCTGGAGCTCTCCGAGATCGGGGAGATCGGACAGCTCCATGGCGTCGACCGTGCCATCCGGGTCCTTGGCGAGGATCAGGATGTCCATGATCCGGATGATCCCGGCGTCATGGAGCCGGACGAGCTCGTCCGCGCCCTCGCCCGTGAAGTTCTGGTGCCCGGCCGGGAACTCGATGACCAGGTAATCGACGGGCCCCAGCTCGTCGAGCGAACGTTCTGTCATGCCTTCTCCTTGTCCATCTCTGGATCCTGCGTTGGGGGAGGCGTCGCGCGCCTCCCGGTGGGACTGCCCGGCGCCTACCCGCCGGCGCCGCCGGCGACCCCGGCCGTCTGCGCGGCGTGGTGGAGCGCCTGCTCCGCCTCGAGGGTCATGGGCTTCAGGTCGAAGACCACGTTGCGCAGGGTCCCGGTGAACGCGTACGGGGCCCTGTCCTCGTAGGCGTCGTCCACGACGCCGCCGTTGTCGCGACCCATGTCCATGGCGGCGTAGGTCGTGAACAGCATCCCGACGGTGTGGTCGAGACGACCCTCGCCGATCTGCTTCCCGTTGGCCCAGAGGGTGACGGTTCCTCCGGAGCCGGGCCGGGGCTCGTCGATCTCGAAGAGCATCTTGACGGCGACGTCGCCGGTCGGGATCGGCTCGGTGGAAACCTGCTTGTAGGTCTCGACGCCGAGGAACTGGTACGTGTGGACCAGGTGGCCCCGCTCGTCGACCCAGAGCGAGAAGCCGCCGATGAAGTCGGCGAAGGCGCACAGGACGCCCTCCGCGCCGCCCTCGGGCACGTGGATGTCCGCCTCGATCGAGTACGACCGCCCGTAGATCCGCGGGATCACCGTCGTCGAGACGTTCTGGACGTCGCCGGCGAACTCGAACCGGGTCGTCGTCGGCATCGGCGGCAGGATGCCGAAGAACGCGGCCATGCCGCCCAGGAGCGGCAGCGCCCGGTTGCGCTCGGCCTCCTGCCAGAAGAGCTCGCGCAGCTCGGCAAGCTTCTCCGGCCGCTCGGCCGCGAGATCGTGGGCCTGCGAGAAGTCGTCCGGCAGGTAGTAGAGCTCCCAGGTGTCCTGGTTGGGGTCGTACGTGCCTGGCTTGAATCGCGCGAGCGTCGCGGGCGAGAAGTCCCACGGCAGCTTGTCGAGCCGGGCGCAGGCCCACCAGCCGTCCTTGTAGATGGCGCGGCTGCCATACATCTCGAAGTACTGGACGGTGTGCCGCTCACCGGCGGCCGGGTCATCGAACGTGTACGCGAACGGCGTGCCGTCCATCGGCTCCTGCTCGATCCCGTCCACCACCTTCGGTTCGGGGATGCCAACCAGGTCGAGGATCGTCGGGGCGATGTCGATGACGTGGGTGAACTGGCTGCGGACCTGTCCGCCTGCCGGGATGTGACCCGGCCAGGCGATGACCATCGGGTCGCGAGCGCCGCCGAGGTGGCTCGCCATCTGCTTGCCCCACTGGAAGGGCGTGTTCTGGGCGTGGGCCCAGGCCGCCGCGAAGTGCGGTGCGCTGTGGAAGCCGCCAAGGCCTCCGAGGCCGCCGAACTTCTCGATGAGCGCCAGCTGCTGCTCGGCGTCGAGGACCAGGCCGTTGAAGAACGTCGTCTCGTTGAACGAGCCGGTGATCGTCCCCTCCATCGAGGCGCCGTTGTCGCCCCAGATGTAGAGGATCAGCGTGTTGTCGAGCTCGCCCATCTCCTCGACCGCGTCGAGCAGGCGACCGACGTTCCAGTCGGTGTTCTCCGAGAACCCGGCGAACACCTCCATCTGGCGCGCGTACAGCTTCTTCTCGGCGTCGTTCAGGGTGTCCCACGCCGGGTACGGGTCCGGCCGGGGAGCCAGGTCGGTGTCCGGCGGGATGATCCCCAGCTGCTTCTGGCGCTCGATGGTCCTCTCGCGGTAGGCGTCCCAGCCGTCGTCGAACTGGCCCTTGTACTTGTCGGCCCACTCGCTCGCCACGTGGTGCGGGGCGTGCGTCGCCCCAGTCGAGTAGTAGAGGAACCACGGCTTGTTGGCATCGTGGGCCCGAACGGCGTGGAGCCACTCGACCGACTGGTCCGTGATGTCATCGGGGAGGTAGTAGAGCTTGCCGTCCTTGCCCTCGGGCACGCCGAGGACGGAGTTGTCCTGGGTGATGACCGGGTCGTACTGGCCGGCGGCACCGGTCAGGAAGCCCCACCAGTGGTCGAAGCCCCACGCCTGCGGCCAGTGCTCGAACGGCCCCGCAGGGCCCATCTCGCGCCCGGGCGTCATATGCCACTTGCCGAAGCCGCCGGTGATGTACCCATTCTCCTTGAGGATCCGCGGCAGGGCCGTGCAGCTCCGCGGCCGCGTCCCGGTATAGCCGGGGAAGGGGCCGGGGAACTCCGCGATCCCACCCATGCCGACGCGGTGGTGGTTGCGCCCCGTGAGAAGCGCGGCCCGCGTCGGCGAGCAGACGGCCGTCACGTGGAAGCGGTTGTACGTCAGGCCCATCTGCTGGACCCGGGTCAGGGCGGGCGTCCTGATCTCGCCGCCGAACGTTTCCGGGCCGCCGAAGCCGGCATCGTCGATGAGGACCACGAGAACGTTCGGAGCGCCCTCGGGCGCCTTCGGACCGGGGATCATCGACCAGTCGCTGACCGACGTGTCCATCGTCCGTCCGATCGCGCCGCCAAACGTGCGGTCGGGTATCGGCAGCACCGAGCGGTCCTGGGCGAACTTCCCCATCGCCTCCGCGAGCGAGCCCTTCAGGGCGCCGACGCCGGACGCGTCCGTGTGGACGACAGATCGGGCCAGGGCCTGGGGCAGCGCCTGCTGGACGCCGAGGTTCTGGTCCTCGTCGTAGGTCGCGATGATCGCCGCCCGCCCGGGCGGGAGGGCCTCGCCGATCTTGTCGTGGATCCCCGTCTCGAGGCGCTTGTTGGCGAACCGCCCCATGATCCCGCCGGCCGCCGCGCCAACGACGGTCGCGGCCAGGAGCGGCGGCGCCGCGAGGCCGACGAGGAAGCCGACCCCGCCGCCGTAGCCAAGACCCTTGCGGCCAAGGTTGTCGCCGGTCTGCTGCACGACGACGTTGCCGTCGCCGTCCTTGCTGACCAGGATGGCAGCCTCGATCCGGACCGTCTTCGCCTTCACAGCGGCGATGAGGCCGTCGAAGTCCGCGTTCGCCGCCTCGACGCTCGGGTAGCCGGCGACGAGGACGTCGCTCCGTGCCTCAGCCATGACGTGGTCCCTCTCTGCGTGTGCCGTTCCCGGGGAGGAGCCGCTCGACCTGGCCAAGCAGGACACGACAGCCCCACGGCAAAGGCCCGGCACTGTCGATACTAGCCTCGTCGGCCGCCACAAGCATCGCCTCAACGGGATGAGACGCGGCAACTCCACGCCGGCTGAGGACTCGGCCTCCGCCGCGAGGACGAGCGGGGCGCCGTTGCCCTCTGTTCAGTCCCCCGACGCCCTCGCGGTGAGCCGAAGCCCGGGGAACGGCTCGAGCAGGCCGATCTCGATCGCCCGGTCGACCGCCCCGCTCCGGCTCGACACTCCCAGCTTGCTGTAGATCGAAGCGGTTTGGGTCTTCACCGTGTGCCGGGACACGTGGAGGCGCGCGCCGATCTCCTCGAACAACAAGTGCGTCGACAGCAAGGGGAGCACCCGAAGCTCCGCCGGGGTGAGCGTCGACGGCCCGGGCAGAGCCTGGGCGGACCCCCGGGATCGGCGACGCAGGTCGGCGACCTGTTCGCCCAGGACCCCGAGGTCGGGCCTTCGCTGCAGGATCCGCTCGGCCTCGGAGACGGCGCTGCTGGCACCTGCCGGATCCGCGATCGCGAGATAGGCCCGCGCCACCTCCATCAGCGCAACGACCGCCGCCGAGGGCAGCGCATGCGAGGCCAGCGGTCGCACGAGCTGAGCGTGGACGAGCTCCACCCGACCGCGTTGCAGGTCTCCGAGATGGATGGCCACGCGCGCCGCGACCGCGTGCACCAGCACCGACGATGCGACCGCGTCGAACTGCATCTGTCCGAAACGGTCGTGGGACTCGCGCGCATGGCGCGCTGCGGCCTCCCAGTCATGCCGCGCCATTGCGAGGCTGGCCCGGAGCGCGATGGCGAAGAACGTGTGGCTGGCGCCTCGCTGGGCCGCAGCGACACCGTCGGCGAGCACAGACTCGGCTTCCGTCGCGTCCCCCCGCATGATGTGCCCCAACGCGAGCGCCTCGCAGGCAATCGTCCACCACGGGCTGGCGGGTCCCTCCGCTTCCACGGCGTAGACGGCGCTGGCGATCGCGTCGTCAGGGCCATTGCGCACCATGGCCGCCCGCAGAATCGCCCGCGAGGACTCGAAGGACGCCGACCCGTTCGCGGGCGTGCTACTGAACTCCGAGCGCTCGACGATCTCCGCCAGGTGCTCGGCGATCTCAGGCCTGCCGCTCAGGGCGAGGACGAGCGCCGCTCCCACGGCGAGGCACGGCCGCCGCTCGAATGCCCTGTCGTCGAAGGCGGCCAGCCAGCGCTGGAGCCGGTCACTGTGTCCCTGGCGATAGGTGGATAGGGTCGCCGCCTCGACGAGTTGCGCAGCCGCGTCCGGATCGCCGCTCGAGATCGCATGCTCGATCGCGAGCTCGGGCCGGCCGCACTGGGCGTACCAGGCCGCCGCACGGCCGTGGAGCTCGGGCCGGGTTCCCGGCTCGCGCCGGTCGAGCTCCGCCTGCAGGTAGTCGCGCAGCAGGTTGTGGTAGCGATACGAGGTCTCGGGCCCGGCAAGCTCGCCGATGAGGAGGTTCTCACGGGCGAGCTTCGACAGGCGCTCCTGCGCCTCCGGCACGTCGGCGACGGCCTTGGCCAGCTCCGGCTCCACCTCGCCCAGGATCGATGTCCGCGTGAGCAGCGTGACGTCCTCGTCGTCCACGGTGGACTGCAGCTCGGACCGGAGGTAGTCCGCGATGAAGCCCTCGCGACCGGATGCCTCAACCGCCACCGCGCCGCCACGTCCACCCCTCCCCCGGGCAAGGGCCGCAAGGTAGATGGCGGCTGCCCACCCTTCGGTGCGCTCGGCGAGTGCCTGCGCCTGATCGTCGCCGAGTCGGTGCCCGGCGTGGGCGGCGAGGGTCTTCGTCTCCCCCGCGTCGAAGGCCAGGTCGGCGCGTCCGATCTCGAGCAAGTGCCGGTTGGCCCGGAGCCGGGCCAGTGGAAGCTCGGGGGACGTTCGCGCGGCCATGGCGACCTGGAAGCCGGGCGGCAGGAGCTCGAGGAGCGCCGCGAGCACATCGAGGCACGTCCGATCGGTGAGACGGTGGACGTCGTCGAGCATCAGGACGGCCGGGCGTCGCCGCCGGTGCAGCTCGGTTGCCAGGCGGGGGACCGCGGTGCCGAGGATCCGTGACCCGGGCGTCGCGAGCGCAGCGGCGATACCCGGGTCGATCGGCCCGATCCGGTCGATGGCCGCGGCAAGGTAGGTGAGAAGGACGCTCGGCTCGTTGTCGTACTCGCCGAGGGTCAGCCAGGCGACGTCCCGCGTCTCCCGCGCTGCCCAGTCGGCGAGCAGCACGGTCTTGCCGTATCCGGGCGGCGCGACGATGACAACGGTGGACGGCCGCGGCTCGGCCAGGAGCAATCCGGTCAGGCGCTCCCGAGAGACCGTCGACTCGTGGGGAACGGGCAGGCGGAACTTGGCCTCCACCAACGGAAACGATGGCTGGAAGCGACGCTCTCTGGATTCGTCTCCGGTGGCGTGCCGCCCGCGGCGGGGTGCCTCGCTCCGTGGGGTCGTTGCTGCCTCTCCTCGCCGGACGGCTCTTCGTCACGGAAACTACACCATCGGGCGCGGGGCTCGTCGAAGCGATGCCGGAGCCGGCTGTCAGCGAATGGCGCCGTCCGTCGCCTCGAGAGCGGCATCGACATCGTAGCCCGCGGCGAGGGCGATCCGCGGGGCCGCCGACACGACTCGCGGCGAGCCGACCGATCCGGCGACGGCGATGAGCGCTGCCAGGAGGTCGTCGAGCGTGGCTCCTGCTCGCATCGCCGCCTCGACAGCGGTCTGGTACGACGACTGGGGGGCGTCGATGGGCACGAGAGCCGCAACACGGATGAGCGATTCGGTCCGCTCGTCGAGCCGGAGCATCCCGCGCCTCCCTTCTGGGTCGGCGACGTCCGCGAGGAACGCCCGGTCGCCGATTGCCAGTCGACGAAACGCCTCTTCCGCGGTCAGCATGAATCCTGCACCTCGAGATCGCCGTGTGAAGGCCGAGTGTGGCGACGGTGCCATTGAGGACCCCGGGCGAGAGTTCCGCATCGCCCGCCTCGTACGATGCGCCGCAGCGTCGCCGGCGCTTCACTTGCCACGTCGGCAGGGCGAAGCCACGCCGCGCCCTTGCGAACGCGGGCATCCGACGAGGAGGATCAGGGATGACAACGAAGTTCGATGAGCTGGCCGGGCTCCCGCGCGGAGGTAGCGTGACGCCGCTGTCAACGACGCCGGTGGTCGGCACGCCGGCCCGGACCTACGCCCCGAACCTGGTGCCCGGGACGGAGCTCCTGGCCCCCGGCGAGATCCGGGTCACGATCCTGGGGAGCGGTGACCCCTGGGTCCGCCGGAGCCAGGCGTCGGGTTCGCTCCTCGTCGAGGTCGGCAACGCGGAGAAGGACTTCTTCTTCTTCGACCTGGGCTCCGGCGCCCTCGCGAACTTCAACGCGCTCGGGCTCCCCGTGGAGTCCACCACCAGGGTCTTCCTCTCGCACCTCCACGCTGATCACATCGGCGACATCCCCGGCCTGCTGGGCAGCCTGGCCAAGGCAGGCCGGGTCGACCCGGTCGAGATCTGGGGCGGTGGCAGCGAGGATCCGGCGATGGGGCTCGCGGCCTTCGTCGACCACATGGGCAAGGCCCTGGCCTGGGACACCGCCTCGCGTCCGCGGCGTCCGCCCGACGACCGGCTTCGAGGCGATCGCCCACGAGATCCCCTACGACCGCCCGGAGACCATCTACGACCGCAACGGGGTCACGATCTCGAGCTTCCCGGCGATCCACGGGCTGAGCGGCGCGGTGGGCTACTCGATCGCATACGCCGGTCGGAAGGTCGTCTTCTCGGGCGACACCCGTCCCTGCCGCCACGTGGTGGAGGCCGCGTCTGGTGCGGACCTGCTGATCCACGAGTGCTTCCAGTCGCCCGCGGTGTTCGCCCGCGCCACGGGCCTCCCGCTCGAGACGGCCGTCAACCTCACGAGGCTCGCCCACACGGTTCCCGAGCAGATGGGCAGGATCCTCGACCTCGCGCGGCCACGGATGGGGGCGCTCTGGCACCTCGACCTGACCCCCGGGGTCGACACCGTGTTCGACGAGCTCGGCGCCCACTACCAGGGGCCCGTGACGGTCACGCAGGACCTCACGGTGTTCAACGTGACCGAGGAGGCGGTCGTCGCTCGCCAGGCGAAGGTGAACGATGCTGCGCCGCCGGTGCACGGCCCGTCCCACTCGACCCCCGCACCGGAGGCGATGCCGGCCCCACCGGCGTGGTGGGCGGACGCGCTTCTCGATATCTGACGCACGGGGCGTCCCGTCGAGGTTGATGAGCGGCACCCGCCAGGAACAAGCGGGCCTGTTTCCGGGGAGCGCATGATCCGGGCTGCGGGACATCGAACGCGGTTGGACGAGGTGCGGTCATGAACAAGTCCAGCGATCCGGGAGCGTCGCGCCCGAACGTGGATGAGCCCGAGCACGACCCGGCCGTGACAGTCATCGACGGGGCTGGGCGCGCGATGCGCGCACCCTGGGCGGCGAGCATCGCCGGGCTCCTGTTCGCGGTGCTGTTCACGGCGGCGCTGGTTCTTCTGCGGAGCTCCCCGATCGTGACGGCGAGCGACGAGGAGCTGGTCAGGCTGTTCATCCGGGGCGAGGACACGGCCATCGTGGTCGGCGGGCTCTACCTGGCGCCGTTCGCCGGGATCATGTTCCTGTGGTTCGTGGCCGTCATTCGCGATCAGATCGGCGAGCGCGAGGACCGCTTCTTCGCAACCGTCTTCTTCGGCGCTGGCCTGCTCTTCGTCGCGATGCTGTTTGCCGCCGCGGCCGTCGCCAGCATGGTGGTGGTCGGGGTCCGCTACATGGGCCAGGACGCCCCGTCGGCAGCGCTGGTCGGCGCCACGCGCGCCCTCTCGTACACGCTCCTCTTCGCGTTCGCCACGCGCGCCGGCGGGGTCTTCCTCATCGCCACCGCCACGATCGGGCTTCGGAGCCGGGCGTTTCCCACGTGGGTCGCCTGGACGGGCTACCTGGTCGGGGCCGTGCTGCTCGTGGCCGTGACGTTCTGGGACTGGTTCATCCTGGTGCTACCGGCCTGGGTCGCGGTCATCAGCCTGTTCATCCTGCGCCGCGAACGGGCGCGCTCCCGGCTGGCCTGAGCTCCTCAGCGCGGGGCAGCTCGACGCCGACTCGGCGAGTCAGCCTGACGCGGCCCCTCACGTCGGACGGCGGCGGAAGTCCTCGACCGCGGCGGCGACCGAGAGGTAGACGTGCTCCTCCCCGACCGTCTCCATCAGGCCCATGCGCCGCATCCGGTCGCGGACCGGTCCCTTGACCTGGGCGAGGCTCACCTCGATCGACTGGTCGTGCAGCTCGCCGATCAGCTGCCGGACGATGTCCGCCGTGGTCACGTCGAAGTCGGCCGTCGCACCGACGTCGAGTAGGACCGCCGAGGGCCGCGGGTCGCTGCCGGCAACGGCCTCCAGGATGGCGCTGCGGGCGACGTTCACGTTGAAGAAGTAGAGCGGGGCGTCGATGCGCAGCATCAGGAGCCCGGGGATCTCCTCGGCCTCGGGGTGTCGCTCGCGGTCGACGTACGTGCCCCGCTCACCGCTCAGCTTGCCGATCCTGGCCACGTACGGCCGGCTTGCCCTGTAGAGGACCAGCATCAGCGAGAGGAGGACGGCGACCACCAGGCCGACCAGGACGGTCGTGGTCACGACCGCCACGAGAGCCACCAGTGCCAGGATGAAGTCCGTCCTCCGGGTGGCCGCATAGCGACGCAACTCGCCGACGTCCATGAGGCTCAGGACCGCCGCGATGACGATGGCGCCGAGGACCGCGTTCGGCAGGTTCTCGAACAGGGGGGCCAGGAGCAGCGGCCGTCGCGAGGACGAGCGCCGCCGTGACGATCGAGGAGAGCTGCGAGCGGGTGCCCGCCGACTCGGCGGTGGCCGACTGAGAGAGGCTGGCATCCACGGTGAAGCCGCCGAACAGCCCCGTCGAGAGGTTCGCCGCGCCGAGCGCGACGAGCTCCTGGTCGGCGTCGATCTCGTACTTGTGCCGCGCCGCGAACGCCCGGCCGGCCCCGAGCGATTCCCCGACGGCGAGGAAGACGATGCCGGCCGCGCCCGCGGCCAGGAACGGGAAGGTCGAGGAGCGAGATGTTCGGGAGCCCCGGGATCGGGATCCCCGTCTGGATCTCGCCGACGACGCTGACACCGTGGACCTTCAGGTCGAACGCCTCCACGGCGATGATGCCGAGCACGAGGGCGACGAGCGGCCCCGGGATCTTCCGAGAGATCCGCCGCAGCACGAGGATGAGGGCCAGGGCGCCGACCCCGACCGCGAGGGTCCACGGGTTGGTGTCGGGCAGGTTGTCCACCAGCACCTGCACCTGCTCGATCGTGCCGTCACCGCCACTGGGCACGCCGAGGAGCTTCGGCAGCTGGCCGATGATGATCGTGATCGCCAGGCCGAAGATGAACCCGGTCACGACGGACTTCGACAGGAAGTCGGCGATGAAGCCGAGGCGAACGATCCCGGCCACCAGGAGGATCGCCCCGACCACGAGCGCGAGGCCCGCGGTCAGCGCGAGGTAGCGGTCCGCGTCGCCGCCCGCGAGCGGGCCGACGACCGCGGCGGACATGATCGCCATCGTCGAGCTGGTGGTGATCTTGAGATGGCGGCTCGTGCCGAAGATCGCGTAGGCGGTGAGGGCGGCGAACGCCGTGATGAGCCCGTACTCCGGCGGCACGCCCGCGAGGGCCGCGTAGGCCATGGCCACGGGCACCATGACGCCCCACGAGGTGAGGGCAGCGACCATGTCGGCGCGCCGCCAGTCGGCCGGATAGGCGGGCAGCCAGGTGACGATGGGGACGTAGTGGACGACGACCTGCCGGATCCGGGCGCGGGCCGGGTCGACGCGGTCGGATGGCTCAGGCCCCGGGGGCGGCGTCGGCTCTGGCGGCTGCTCCGCGGCGGGGTCGGTTCCGATGTCGCCCATCAGGCGGACTCTGCTGGACTGGCGCCGGTCATCGTAGCTCGCCGGGAAGCGACTCCCGCAGCGCGGCGATCTCGGCTCGCAGGGCCGCCAGCTCCTCGACGATCGCGCTGGTCGCCTGCGCGTCGACGGGTGCGGCTGGGGCAGGCACCGAGACCGCTGCGGGCTGGGCATCGGCGGCGGGCGCGTCCGGCGTCGACGGTGAGACCAGCATGCTGGCGAGGATGCTGGCGAGGGCGCCGATGATTCCGATGCCGGCGATCATGAGGGAAACGCCGGTGAGGCGGCCGAGGAACGTCACCGGGTAGAAGTCGCCGTAGCCCACGGTCGTGAGCGACACGATGCCCCACCAGATCGCATCGCCACCTGTCTTGATGTTGGCATCCGGCGATCCGCTCTCGAACTGGAGCACGAGGACGCTCGCGACCGAGAGCACCATCCCGGCGGCCAGGACCGTGATGAACGTCGCGTACTGGCCGCGGTTGTGCAGCACGTCCGCGACGAGGGCCTTGCGGTTCTTGCCGCTGAGCAGCTTGCCGATCCGGACCAGCCGGCTCAGCCGGGCGAGGCGGAAGAGGGCGGTGAACGGGATGAAGCTGAAGCTCGGGATCGAACCGAGGAGGTCGAGCCAGCCTCGCTGCTTGATGAAGTACGCGCTTCTCGGCCGGGAGCCCGCGAGGTTCATCGCGAAGTCCCCGAGGAAGATGACGCAGATCACGTTGTCGTAGAGCGTGAGGAGATCGCGCGTGTCGTCGTCGAGGGGCAGAAGCAGCACCGCCATGATGGCCAGCGAGAAGAGCGTCAGGACCAGGATGAAGATGTTGTACGAGTTGCCGTGCTCGCGGAGCACGGGTGCCTGGGCAGTCATCTGAGCGCGGCCCTCCTGGCGCGTCGACCCCTCACGGTCGTGGCCGCGGCCATGGTACCGACCCGGGGGAGCCTGCGAGCGTCAAACCTCCACGTCACGCGTTCGCGCGCACCGGGTGCCCGTGCAGGGCGCAGAATTCGTCCACCGAGGGAAGGAGGCGAGCGATGTCGGATAGCCGGGCGACCGGACTGAGGGGCACCTCCTACGAGCTGTTCCTCGTGCTGCTATCGCTGCTCTCCATCGTCAACGCCGTCCTGATCCTCGTGCCCTTCCTCAGTGGCGCCGGGAGGGAGGTCATCATGGTCATGGAGACCCTCCTGACGCCGGTCTTCCTCATCGACTTCCTCTTGCGCCTGGCCAGGGCCCGACCGCGGTCCGCGTATCTCGTGCACGCCTTCGGCTGGGCGGACCTCCTGGCGATCGTGCCCCTGCTCCGGGTCTTCCGCCTCTTCCGGATCGTGATCGTGGTCCGCCAGCTGAAGGCCCAGGGGCCGGCGCGGATCGCCGATGAGCTGCTCGTGAACCGCGCCGCCGCCACGTTCTTCACGACCATCTTCCTCGTGATCGCCGTGCTCGAGATGTCGGGCATGCTCATCCTCGACGCGGAGTCCGGGATCGCGGGCGCGAACATCGAGACGCCCAGCGACGCCCTCTGGTGGGGCTACGTGACGATCACGACGGTGGGATACGGCGACAAGTACCCCGTGACGCTCCCGGGCCGGATCATCGGCATCTTTCTCCTGACGGCGGGCGTGGCGCTCTTCAGCGTCTTCACCGGCTTCATCGCGAACGCGTTTCTCACTCCTCGGCGCCGGCCCCTGCAGCGCCTGCGCCGTGACCCGCGCGCCGGACCGCTCGCCGATCTCGACGAGATTCGCCGCCTCGTGGTCGAGCAGGAGGACCGCTCGCGCGAGCTGCATACGAGACTCGACACCCTGGAGCGGGCGCTGGTCGCGCGACCCGAGGGCGTCGACACGGGGGCGGTGGCGGGCGCGAGCGGAGACACCGATACGAGCGAGGACCGGGCGCGCGCGCGATGAGCCAACGAATCTCGGCGGGCATCCTCCTGTTCAGACGCGCCGCGGGCGGCGGCGACTCGGTGGGCGGCGGCGACTCGGTGGGCGGCGGCGCGGCACCGGCGGCCGCACCTGCGGCCGCGCTCGAGGTCCTGCTCGGGCACCCTGGCGGCCCGTTCTTTGCCGGTCGCGACCTTGGCCACTGGTCGATCCCGAAGGGCGAGGTGGCCCTCGGCGAGGATCTCTACGTCGAGGCCCGTCGAGAGTTCGAAGAGGAGACCGGGCACGCCCCGCCGGCGGCCACGCCCATCCCCCTCGGCACCATCGTCCAGAAGGGCGGCAAGATCGTCCATGGCTGGGCGCTGGAAGGCGACGTGGACCCGGCCGCCGCGACCAGCAACACCTTCTCGATGCGCTGGCCGCCCCTCGTCGGAGCGCTCACGGCGTTCCCCGAGATCGACCGTGTTGCCTGGTTCGCCCCCGAGGAGGCGCGCCGGCGGATCAAGGCGGCGCAGATCCCGTTCGTTGATCGACTCGAGGAGGTGCTCCGCGCACTCTGAGGCAACGCGTCCGCCGGGGCTCGAACCCGGGGGTAGACTGGGAGCGATCCTCAGAACTGCACCAGCCCGCGCGGAGGTTCTCCATGTCCCGCTTCACCGACACGCTCAACGCCCAGGTCGGCAATGAGTTCGGCGCCTCGCAGCAGTACGTGGCGATCGCCGTGTGGTACGACGCCGAGACCCTCCCGCAGCTGGCCACGTTCTTCTACCGCCAGGCGGTAGAGGAGCGGAACCACGCCATGATGCTCGTGCAGTACCTGCTCGACGCCGGCGAGGACGTCGTCATTCCCGGGATCGCGGCGCCGCAGACCACGTTCGGAAACCCCGTCGAGCCAGTCGCCCTGGCGCTGGCCCAGGAACGCCGCGTCACGGAGCAGATCTCGGCCCTCGCGGAGATCGCGGCGGCAGAGGGCAACCGAATCGGCGAGCAGTACATGCAGTGGTTTCTCAAGGAGCAGCTCGAGGAGATGTCCAGCATGAGCGCGCTCCTGAAGACCGTCGAGCGAGCCGCGGCCGTCAACATCCTGCTGGCCGAGGACTACCTCGCCCGGACGACGGGCGGTGGGGCCGGTGTCGAGGCGGACGCCCCCCGCGCGGCGGGCGGCGCCCTCTGAGCCGGATCCCGCGGCGGGCCGCGGCTCTCGTCGTCGGGGCCCTGGCGGCAGCGGCGCTCCTCCTGGCTGCCTGTGGTTCGGCGGCGGCGCCCAGCCCGGGACCCGCCTCGCCGACCCCCGTCCCGATCCCGGAGCAGTCGTTCACCGGCGGCGCGGGGAGCGCCCGGCTGACGCTGCCGGTCCGCACGGTGTGGGACGGCGGCTACTGCGAGCGCGGTGCGAGCGATGCGTGGCTGGCCCTGAACATCGGCTTCCCGAACGGCGACGAGTACTTCGGCCTTGTGCTTGGCCGCAGCCCGTACACGCCGGAGGCGACGCGCGTGGCCGCCAAAGGCGGGACCTTCGGGGGCGATGACGCCGTCATCACCTGGCGGCAGGCGGGCGTGGGGGCGCTGATGGACCGCGGCGGGCTCGTCGTGGAGCTGGCGAAGGACCTCTCTCTCGGCTCCTTCACGGGCCGCCTGGCGGACGGCACGGAGGTTCGCGGCACGTTCTCCTGCTGAGCACCCCGGACGGCAGTCGCGGTGCCGGGCGGCGCGGTGCCGCCTCACGCGGACGGTCGGTCAACCTTCGGTCAGCTGGTCATGGAGGCGCCGGGCGAGGAAGGCACGCTCGGCCTCGTTCGTGACCAGGACGAGCGCCCGCTCGTAGGCGGTGGCGGCCTCCCCGCGCCGTCCCAACCGTCGGAGCAGGTCCGCCCGCGTGGCATGGAAGAGGTGGTACCCGGCGAGATCGCCGTCGGCACCCAGCGCCTCCACGAGGGCAAGCCCCGCCCCGGGACCGTCGGCCATCGCGACCGCGACCGCCCGGTTCAGCTGCACCACGGGACCCGGCGCAACGGCCGCCAGCACCCGGTAGAGGTCCGCGATCTCGCCCCACGGGGTGTCCGTCGGATCGGCGGTCCGGGCGTGGCAGGCGGCGATGGCGGCCTGCAAGAGGTAGGGCCCGGGCGGAGCGCCGCTCGGCAGCGCCCCGAACGCAGCATCGACCAGGATGATCCCCTCCGCGATCTCGGCGCGATCCCAGCGGGACCGGTCCTGGTCCTCGAGGAGGATGAGGTCGCCGGTCGGCCCCGTCCGGGCTTCGCGGCGGGAATCCTGGAGCAGGAGGAGCGCGAGGAGGGCGCGGGCCTCGGGGGCGTCGGGCAGCAGCGCGACCAGGAGCCTGGCCAGGCGGACGGCCTCGGCGGAGAGCTCCCGTCGGACCAGCGATTCGCCGCTGGTGGCGCTGTAGCCCTCGTTGAAGATGAGGTAGAGGACGGCGAGGACCCCATCGAGCCGCTCGGCGAGGAGGTCATCCGGCGGTACCCGGTAGGGGATGCCGGCGTCGCGGATCTTCCGCTTCGCCCGCACGATCCGCTGGGCCAGCGTGGCTTCCGGGACCAGGAAGGCCCGGGCGATCTCGAGCGTCGTGAGGCCGCCCAGCGTGCGCAGCGTCAGGGCGACGCGCGCGTCGAGCGCGAGCGCCGGGTGGCAGCACGTGAACACGAGCCGCAGGCGATCGTCGGCAAGGCGGCTCTCGCTTCCCAGGCGCACGGTCGACTCCGTTCCCGCGGCGACGAGGCCACGCTCGAGCTCGACCAGCTTGTCAGCGTGGCGCCGGGCGCGGCGCAGCCGGTCGAGCGCCCGGTTGCGGGCCGTCGTCGTGATCCAGGCCCCCGGGTTGGCGGGTACGCCGTCCCGGGGCCACGTCTCCAGGGCGGCCACGAAGGCGTCGGCCACGGCCTCCTCAGCGGCGTCGAAGTCGCCACCGAGGAGGCGGATCAGCGTCGCCAGGGCACGCCCGGATTCTTCGCGGAACGTCCGCTCCACGCGCGAGCGGACGACGTTCGTCGGCTCCGGGGGAGCCTTCGAATCCGTCACATGTCGACGACGGGGCGGACCTCGAGCGAACCGTACAGCGCACCCGGGCAGCGCGCGGCGGCTTCGAGGGCCAGGTCGAAGTCGTCCGTCTCGATGAGGTAATAGCCGCCGAGGACTTCCTTCGTCTCGGCAAATGGGCCGTCGGTGGTCAGCCGCTGCCCGTCGCGAACGCGGATCGTCGTGGCCGCCGTCGAGGGCGCGAGGGGATCACCGGCCCGGTAGATGCCCTTGTCCCGGAGCCAGTCCGTGTAGGCGTTCCAGGGCGCCATGTCCGGCATGGCCTGGTCCACGCCGGACGCCTGCTCGGGACCGTAGATGAGGAGCATGTACTGCATCGATCGCCTCCCTGGCGTCCACCCTCGGGACGGCCGGCCCGCCCCGTCACTCCAGCGACGAACGGCCACCGCCCAAATCGACAGGAAGCGTCGCGCCCCGCTGCCGGACACGATCGCTGACCTGTCAAGGGCCGCCTCTGGAAGCCCCCTCGACACGGCCTCGTATCCTCGGGGCCATGGCGCCTCGACCCGAGATCGTCACCGTCGCCGGACACGACGTGACCGTCACGAACCCGGACAAGGTCTACTTCCCGGACGCCGCCGGCGGCCCCATCACGAAGCTGGAGCTCGTCCGCTACTACATCGCGGTCGCAGATGGGGCTCTGCGCGGCGCGGGCGGCCGGCCGATGGCCCTCAAGCGCTACCCGAACGGCGCGGCCGGCGAGTTCTTCTTCCAGAAGCGGGCGCCCGCCAACAGACCGCCATGGCTCCGAACGGTCGAATTGAGCTTCCCCTCCGGTC